>JAHHIC010000094.1 GCA_019359035.1 Scytonematopsis contorta HA4267-MV1
AATCGCGTCTAACCTAGTGAGTCACCTTAGAAATACAAATTGACCGTCCATCAATTTTTGGTAGAGACGCGATTAATCGCGTCTAACCTAGTGAGTCACCTTAGAAATACAAATTGACCGTCCATCATTTTTGGTAGAGACGCGATTAATCGCGTCTCTACAGTAACATCGGTGTGGTATTTATCGCTTCTTCCGCAGTTGCGTCAATCTATCAAGCAGAAGAACTTCCTTCTGGCTATCATCAAGCCTTTGTGCCAAAACTATCGCTCGTTCATAAAAATTGCCAGCAGTAGGAAAATTCCCTAACTTCTCATACAACTGGGCATAAGATTCAAAAGACTTTAACTCCTCCTCCAGATTTTGTAAATCTTGGGAGATAATCAAGCGAGTCTCCAGCAATTCAAATGCACGAGGGTAGCGTCCAACAGAACTGTGAGCAGTCACCAAACCATCTATCGCTCGCAATTGATTTTTGCGATCGCGTGACATTTTAGCGATACCCATTGCAGCGCCATAAGTGCCAATGGTATTTTGGTAATCGCCCATAGCCAGATAAGCATCACCTAAATTATTTAGGGTACTAGCCTCACCGATGGGGTCACGAGTTTGACGACGGTAATTCAAAGACATTTCATAGAGCTTGATTGCACGGTTGTAATCTCCCAACGCAGCAACAGCCAAACCCATATTACTCAAAGAAAGCCCTTCACCTTCAATACTTTGGATATTGCGGGATATTTGTACAGCATCTTCAACAGTCTGTAGTGCAGCCTTTGCTTCTTCTTTTTGTAGCATCAAGCTAGCAATATTATTCAACGCAAAAATTTGTGCTTGAAAATCTTTTGTATCACGAGCAACAGCTAACCTACGTCGGAAAGCGTCTTCAGCTTCCTTAAAACGTCCCAATCGGATATAACCTTTACCTAGCAAACTATAAATTAAACCTTGTGCCCTAGCATCACGCATCCCATGATAGATTTCCAGAGCTTTCAACCAGCTTTCAACAGCCTTGTCAGCAGTCCCAGCATTATACTGCTGTTCCCCAATGCGTAGTAAAGAATCTGCCTGATTCCTAGTTTCTTGTGAAAAAGTCTTATTTGCCGGACGGTGTAGTTGCTCAGTAATATCCGCAGCATAGGCAGCCATCGGACTCAGCAAAAAAGTCAAAAATAAATATGTAGATAATAAACGCTTCTGTTTCAAATTCATAAAATTTTCGTACTGTCCCAAAAAATTGCGGGTTCTGCTAAAACTTCAAAAAAAAAGATGAAATATTTACCAAACAGAAAACCCGCATTCAGGGTTTTTACGCAGGACTTGATTGAAGTATATTTTCGCCCAAGTATATAGCACGTATGTCTGTTGGTAATTTTTCTTCTAGCATACGATAGCCTTCTTGAAGAAAAATGGCTACTTCACCAGGAGCGATAGCTTCCCCTTCCGCTTGTAAATAAGCAGCAATCCTAGTTTCGCTCCAGTGAAAAGTTTGGGACATTAGTACCATTAAGCGCAAGGTTGGTGGTAATTGTTCCAAAGCCTGCTCGACATAGCACCACAAGGGTGGAGAAGTTGTTTTCAAAGAATAATGAATTGACTCAACAGGAGGTAATTCAATTTGATTAATACTAAAAGCAGTCTGGTTAATCAACCAATTTTGTAGGTTTGCCAGTTCGTTGCTCTGAGTCTCTAAATTTAATCCAACCAATACGTGGTAAATTTGTCGCCAAGTCAGAGCAAATAAATAATCTGCTTGTACCGGAGAACGGGCAGAATGGCGAATCAAAGTGTAAACTATGGGACTATAACGGCAAAAAATCGCCGTAAAGTACTTACCTGAATCAGGATGACGCTGAAACAAAGTTACTAGTTCTTGGTCACTTTGGTTAAACAGCGACCGAACAAGGGGATGATTAGATTCCGGGAAATTTGGTATCTGCACAATCTTTTCGGGGGTAAGTTTGTTAAGATTAAGTGTAGGAATGGCAGATTTGTAGCTAATAACATATTATTTTGGTGTTAGTACCATTGCGGTTAACAACCAAATTTATGCATTATTGATAGACTAAAAGCACAGACTTCAATTTTAGTCCTAAATTACTAAACTCAAAGTAACTCCCTTATACACTATTTTAATTTCTACTTAATTTGTACATGTTTATAGCAGTGAATGTGACACCTTTATCCTTTATCCCCTTAACATTAGGCTCTTTTCTGCCTTCTCTACCATTAGACAGCCTGTTTTCCACCCAAGGCATAATGGTAATGTTACTGGCAGCTTATGGCGGTGCAATGTGGATGTTTCTTACCAGTGCTCCAAAAGTATACACCCTTATGGTGTCGGATTTAGAAATTGCCCGCGAATTGTACGAAGGCTTATTAAATTTGCCCGCAGCGGAAGTACCTTTGCACTATTACTACAATTATGAACAAACAATTGGAGCAGCAGGAGTAGACCCACTCTACCTTTCGAGTCCCAGTTTCTCCAGCCGAATGATGAATAACGCTAACGAAGGACTGTGGTATCAACTCAAGAAAAATACCCAATTACATGTTATTAGCGGAGCTAGCATTGGTGATAAAAATCAACAACGTCATGTTTGTTTTGACAACGAGTGTTTAGAACTACTTTTAATGCGGGTGGAAACACGCGGATTAAAATTTAAAATTCGTAGCCGCAAGCCAGTTAATTTCTTGCTGAAAGACTACGAGGGAAGAGTAATTGAAATGGTGGAAGTGAATAATTAAGAACCCCCAAAAGAACCCCACCCCCAACCCCCTACCCCGTAAACGGGGAGGGGGCTACGATTTATTATCGATTTATATTTATTCTGGCTTGTCAATATATTTAATGTGGTCATCAATATATTTAACGTAGAGACGTTACATGTAACGTCTCTACATCGTAGCCCCCTCCCCGCGTGCGGGGAGGGGGTTGGGGGTGGGGTTCTTTGGTGTTGCGGGGTGGGGTTCTTTGTGCGAGGGTGGGGTTGCTTTATTTACAGCGAATTATCTGAAACAATTCCACCCAATTTTTCCACCAATTCCTCAGCTAAATCCAGCAAATCGACCTCATCAACATCATCACCAACATCCGCACTTCTATCCCTAGGAGCAACATTATCGACCAACAAACTTTTAACAGCAAAAATCCTTTCTTGTTCTTCAGTCAAACTCAAACAAGTCTCCAACTGAGCAGCAATATCTTGTAAAGATTTATCTTTTAACTGTCTTCTAACTTGCAAAGCAACACTATCATTGCTGGACAAAAAGCTAATAAAAGAACCGACAAAAATTTTGTCCTCTTCTTCATCATCACCCCAGCGTTCAAGCCAATCGCTGTCTACATCTTCGCAATATAAATCAGCCGCAGCAAGACCATACCTAAGTATATTATCTTGCAATTCTTGAGCAGCTTCTACAGCTTGTAAAAAACTTGTTAATCTCTGTTGACGGTCAGTTGGCACTTTGTTAATCATGTCTAATTATAATACTTTAGTAAAGCCTGTGTGGCAAAATACGCTACAGCTGTAAATTGGTAAAATATAAACCTATAAACTGAACTTAAAATAATCCCCTGATTTGAGACTTCTACTATTATGTAGTGCTACATTGACAATCTTATGCACAAATTCTCTTTGACTAGGATTAAAGCTTAAAAATAACCCTCTCTCTATCAACCAAAAAACCAAGGTATTTTCCCAATCATTTAGTTTCTGTTGAAAATGCTCTTCCGAAAGTGTGGTGAGTTGAATGCATAACGGCTTCTCTTGCCCAGTACTTATAATTATATCAGTTGCCATCGATAAATCGCTGATATAACGCCTAACAACATGACCACCACGCTGTTTAATATCACCTGTAATACATTCTAGTAATTTATCATCCTCCTCACTAAACTCCTCTGACATCAATTTTTGTCTCCAAACATGAAACTTTGGGTCATTTTCACTCAACCACTTGGCAAACAAATAGCCATACCAATATTTGAGAGCAGGGTTGAGTTCATCCAAAGCCGATTGTTGCTCTTCTTCGGAAGGTAATGATTTTATTTTCAGCCAGACTTCCGCGTCATCAATTATTTGTAGTAAAAACAAAATAACTAATCTTTTTGCGGTCAGGGAACCAGGTTTAACACCCTTAACCCAGCGATATACCTCCTCTAGCCGTCTGGCTAAATTGGGGTCAGTTGTAGATGCTTCGTGAATAAGTAATTTTAATTTTTCCTTAATATCTTTACTCTGCAAAAGATGGTATCCCTTACAAAATCAGTCAGTACATAATACTAACTTAATTATTTCATATATTGCACTATCTTTTAGCGGATTTTACGTAACTTTTCTGCTGTAAACTTTTCTTTTTCTTAAAAGCAGAACTTGTACCCAAAACACCTAAAGTAAGTAAACTGACAGTTAAACTTGGTTCCGGAACCGAAATTGGTCGCTGTGAGCTAATGAAACTAACCTCCACATTTTCATCTGCGACTTGCAGGACGCTCTCTTGTCTAAATTGTTGTACGTATGCTCTGACAACCTCATTGATAGAGGTTTCATTTTTGAAGGTATCTTCCAGGAGCAAGCTAACGTTTTTAGATTTTTCTTTAATAATTGTGCCCGTACTGTCTCGGAATTGCCCATTTACATCAAAAATTGTCAACCCATCTGGAAACCGAGGGGTAATCACATTATTGATAAACCCTTGAAATTGGTCTTCCGAAATTTCTCCACCACCAGGAATATTACGACCGAAGAATAAATCGACTTTGATAGATTTGGGAGTTGGTGAGTTATCAAATAAATCTTCACCTAAACCAAAACTCACCTTGACCTTTTCGTTTGCAGCTTGTAAAACACTTTCCTGGTTAAACTGTTGAACATATCTTCTGACAACCTCATTAACGGAAGTTTCATTTTTGGGTGTATCTTCCAAAAGCAAACTGACATTTTTAGATTTTTCCCTGATAATTGTTCCCTTACTATCTCGAAATTGACCATTTGCATCAAAAACTGTTAAACCATCTGGAAAGCGAGGGGTAATCGTATCGTTGATAAACCCTTGAAATTGTTCCTCAGAAACTTCTCCACCTCCAGGAATATTACGACCGAAGAATAAATCTACTTTAATAAATTTAGGAATAGGTGAGTTGCTAAATAAATCTTCATTTTGACCAAAACTTACCTTCAAATTATCTTTATTAGTAACTCGTAAAACACTTTCCTGATTAAAATTTTGGATATACGTCCTTGCAATATCGTTGATAGCGGTTGTATTTCTGGAATTATCTTCGGTAAATAGAGTCAAGTTTTTAGACTTTTCTCTAATAATTGTGCCCGAAGCGTTACGGAATTGCCCATTTGCATCAAAAATTGTTAATCCATCCGGAAAGCGAGGGGTAACAGTATTATTAACAAAACCTTGAAACTGGCTTTCCGAAACCTCTCCTTTCCCAAGAATATTGCGTCCAAAAAATAAGCTTTCTTGAATTAGTTGTGGAGTAAAAGAAGCAGCTCTAGAAGCAGGAGCATTAAATACAACAGCAAAAGAAATTACTGCTCCTGTAGTTAAAATTCGATTAATCTTATTAAACACCTTAACACCACCAAAATTTTCTAAATATTCTCTCAACAATGTAGAGACGTTACATGTAACGTCTCTACACATGGAACACCCAAATTACTGCTCCGTTTCTTCAGTCCCTTCCGATTTTTCTGGCTTCAACAAAGGAAACGCAATTACATCTCGAATACTAGGACTATCAGTAAGGAACATAACCAAACGGTCAATTCCTATACCTAACCCACCCGTAGGTGGCATTCCATATTCCAACGCAGTCAAGAAATCTTCGTCAATCCCTTGTGCTTCCAAATCCCCAGCGGCTTTTTTGGCTGCTTGGTCTTCTAAACGCTGACGTTGGTCAACAGGGTCAGTCAACTCCGAGAAACTATTAGCTGTTTCCCTACCAACAATAAATAACTCAAACCGTTCTACCAAACCAGGTTTTGAACGATGAGGTTTTGCTAGCGGTGAAATTTCTACCGGGTAATCTGTGATAAAAGTCGGCTGAATTAAACTTGTTTCCACCTTTTCTTCAAAGGCTAAGCTTAACATCTTACCGATAGATTGACACTCTTCGACACCGGGAATACCCGCATTTTTACAGGCGGTTTTGGCATCTTCCAAGTTAGTAAAAGAGCTAAAATCTAAACCAGTAGCTTCTTTAACAGCATCGTGCATTGTCACGCGACGCCAAGGTGATGTTAAATCTACTTCTTGTTCTTGGTAAGTAATTTTTAGCGTACCAATTACATCTTTGGCGACGGTAGTAATAATTCCCTCCGTCAATTCCATCATGTCATTATAATCAGCGTAAGCTTGGTAAAGCTCAATCGAAGTAAACTCAGGATTATGACGGGTGGAAATACCTTCGTTTCGGAAAATTCTCCCAATTTCAAACACTTTTTCAAAGCCACCCACAATTAACCGCTTAAGATGGAGTTCTGTTGCAATCCGCAAATACAACTCCATTTCCAAAGTATTGTGGTAGGTAATAAACGGACGTGCATCCGCCCCCCCCGCTTCTGATTGCAAAACAGGAGTTTCAATTTCTAGAAATCCCCGTTCATCTAAATAGCGACGAATACCAGTAGTAATTTGAGCGCGACGACGGAAAGTTTGCCGCACTTCTGGGTTAACTATTAAGTCAACATAGCGCTGACGATAACGTTTAGAAATGTCTGTCAAACCATGCCACTTATCCGGTAAAGGCAAAAGTGATTTGGTCAAAATCGCGTATTCTTTAACGTAAACTGATAATTCGCCCTTGTTAGTCCGTTTTATTGTACCTTTAACACCAATAATATCTCCCGCATCCACCAGTTTATCTAGGTGTTTGAAAGCATCAGCGTCAATTTCCGCCATGCATTCTTGAATACGATTTTTCTCTAAATAAAGCTGAATCTTACCGCTTTCGTCTTGCAAAGTGAAAAAAGCCAGCTTACCCATAACTCGACGTACCGTAATACGTCCAGCTACAGCAACTTCTACATCTACTTCTCCACCATCGGCTAAGTCAGCGTACTTTTCTTGTAACTCCGAGGTTTGGTGAGTTATTTCCCAACGATAAGCGTAGGCATTTATTCCTAGTTGATTTAATTGTGCGACTTTCTCCAGTCGCGCTGCGCGGATTTCTTCCGACATGGTTAACGAACTACTCAGAGGGCAAAGTTAAATTATAAATGCTCTATATATAGAAGCAATCAAGACTTTCAAAAATCAAAAAATATATACGTCTAATGGGGTATAAAGGGATGGGGTATGTAACCCCATAATATAAAACTAGTAATTCTATTTGAATCACTAGTCCCGTGATATGACTGCTTTTATTTTTAAATCAGCTAATCGCTGTATCGCGGTTACCATCTCCCTTTGTTCTGGCTGTAATTCTACTTTGTCTACAGCTTTTTCTAAATTATCCCCCGAACGTAGATTGTGAAATAGTTCTGCTTTTTGGGATGAATCTAATACAGACCCAATATTTCGGTTTCTCCCTTGACGTATTCCCTGAATCTGCTGACGCTGCTGGGGAGTTAAATTAATTTCCGTAATTTTAGTCGTTTGCGCCATTACAATCATATTTTTACTTACATTAATTGCTACTGTCTCTGCAAAGGCTGTTCCAATCGAAGTAAGAAATATAGTAAGTATGGTCAGCAATACAAACAAACTCTTAGTCAAGTTAATAAGCATACAAATAACTTCCAAAAAATTTTTTAACTTTTGCTTTTCATCTGCAATCATTTATTGATAAAGAAATAATACATCTATTTGTGGACTGCTTCTATAATATGTATAAATACTCACTTTATAAAATTGACTGAATAATAAAAAAATTGTGATGCACGATTTTCAATTTTTACTCTAATATTTAATATTTTTTTAATAATCTACCCATATTTAAAGCGATGGGTTTTTATTCAGTAATTATGCTTACAGATTTAAGAGGTATTTAAGAAACATTAAAATCTTAAATAACACTATGAGTCTCAATGAATAACTACTAATAGGCATTGACGGATATTAATTTTACTATTAGAATTTTCTTATAATCTTAATAATAATTGACTGGAATTCAAGGTTCGACATAAAACTACGTAACTCATAC
Source organism: Scytonematopsis contorta HA4267-MV1 (assembly GCA_019359035.1). Taxonomy (GTDB): domain Bacteria; phylum Cyanobacteriota; class Cyanobacteriia; order Cyanobacteriales; family Nostocaceae; genus Scytonematopsis; species Scytonematopsis contorta. The sequence continues at coordinate 8,159 of JAHHIC010000094.1, forward strand.
AAAAATGAGGCACGAGAGTTTCACCCCATTACCGAAATCATCCGTATAACTAACAATGACACCATTGGTGTCAAAAAGTTAGAACTAGAAAAGATACGTAAGTGTTCTTAGGGTAAAGGCTACTAATTGAAAATAATTAGAGTCAGAGCACTATTTTTTACCCAAAGTTACCAGACACAGCACTGGCAAAGTAGAGCTTTATTTCAAAGTGGTAACTATATATAGTTTGCCAGAGATTTTGCCTTACTTAAAAACTGTAATAAATCACAATTAACGCATTTCGTCAGAGTCTAAGTCATACCGAACATTTTAATAGTTTCGGAATGATAAATAATTCTTTGCGTAATTTACTAAAACCAAAACTTGTTTATTTTCAAGATTACTAACGGGAGTTTAAGAAGTTGGCACTTACACAAATTACAGAAAGAAGACCCGAAGCTGTATCCTCGAAATTAGAAAATTTACGCCTTGTAAATACATTTACTGGAAATTCTTCTGCTCTGACTATTAGTCCAGATGGAAGAACATTAGTAAGTGGGAGGTCAGCGGTCAAACTGTGGAATTTAGAAACAGGTGAATTAATAAGAACCCTCAACGGACATTCTGGCTACATTAAGTCAACAGCTTTCACTCCCGATGGTAAAAGTCTTGTTAGTTGCGGTTTAGGAGACACTATAGAATGGTGGAATTTTGAAACTGGTGAGCTAATTGGTAGATTTACCGGAGATTCCTACGCAGGAAATAGCGTTGCAATTAGCCCAGATGGCAAGATTCTTGCTTGTGGGAACCGGGGTAAAAGTGTCCAGATGTGGAATTTGAAAACAGGTAAAGCAATTAGCAGTCTTTTGAGACATGAAGATTGGGTGACATCTATTGCTTTTAGTCCTGATTCGGAAATTCTTGCTAGTGGTAGTTACGACAAAACAATTAAACTGTGGGATGTCAACACTCAAAAAGAAATTTTTACCCTGGATAGACATTTATTCCCGGTTTACTCAGTAGCTATAAGTTCTGACGGAAATATTCTTGCTAGCGGTAGCGCAGACGAAACTATAAAAATTTGGAATTTCAAAACTGGACGAGAGATTAATACTCTTACAGGACATACCGATGAGGTTTATTCCGTAGCCATTAGTCCCGATGGAGAAATTCTTGCTAGCGGTAGTGGGGATGAAACTATTAAATTGTGGAATTTGGCAACAGGAGAAGAGATTCATACATTAACAGGTCATTCTTCTTGCGTCAAATCCGTTGCTTTTAGTAACGACGGTCGTATTCTCACCAGTGCTAGCGCTGATGGAAATATTAACATTTGGCGTCTAGATTAATTTCCACCCAATTTCTGTAACATTATTTTGTAGAGGCGTTACAATCTGTCGGGAGACGTTACAACCCGAGAGACGTTACATGTAACGTCTCTACATTTTTATATTTGTTTTATTCTGCTATATAATAATACACATTTGTTTGGAAAAAACCCGGACAAAAAAAAATGTAGAGACGTTACATGTAACGTCTTTATATATAACGTCTTTATATATAACGTCTTTATATATAATGTTTCTATATATAATGTCTTTATATATAACGTTTCTATATATAACGTCATTATATATAGCATCTTTATTGAATAACCGAACGTGATGAGTGTCGAGAGAGAATTTCTTTCATCTTCAGGTCATTTAGTTCATTGATTGCTTGTATCATTTCCCATTGATAAATTTTTAAATCAACAGATTCTAGTGCTTCCATCACATTTAGACCGGAGTTTAAATTAGCTTGGAGTATGGCACGTTGGGGTAAATTTAAAACATTAGCAATTTCTTTGTTACGACGTTGTCGCAAAGCCCAAAGCTCTTGACGTTCTAAAGGTGTGAGTCCTTCGAGTATATAAGAATCAACATCATTAGAAATATTTGCCACAGTCGAATTAGGATTTAGTACTACAAGACTTGGTGAAGCTACAGCTATTTGTGGTACTGATAAGGCAATGGCAAGAATAATTACTAACAGGCATAAAATTTTTCTACAATTATCTACCATCTTGAGTAGCTCCTTTGATATGAGGTTATGAAAATAACAACAGGGGATAAATCTTAAAGATGCTGAGTGCGCTGAAGCTGGAGAGATTCTATGAAGGGTTAGGAATCGCTCTGCAGAAATATCATAATTTGTTTAAATCTTTTTATTCAGTAGCATTAATTATATTTATTCATATCCTGTTTTGTACAAGTCACCAGTCACCAGTCAACAGTCAACAGTCACCAATCAACAAACAACAGATTTATTTATAGATAAGTTTAAAAAAACATAAGAAAGAAAAATATATAAGTCATATAAAGATTACATTCTTTTATATTTTCCGTATCACAGTTATCATCATTGGTAACACGACAGGAGTTACCCATGATTGAGCAAGTCTTGGAACAAGAAGTAACCAATACAGTTTCAGAAGATACATCAGTAGACTTAGAAACAGTATTTCGCGAATCTCACGTGCAAGAGACTTTAGATAAATTAGACCAAGAGTTAGTGGGATTGCAGTCCGTCAAAAGCAAAGTTAGAGAAATCGCAGCTTTGTTATTAGTTGACCAAATCAGAAAAAGTCTGGGTTTAACAGCCGGCACACCCACATTGCACATGACCTTTTTGGGTAATCCTGGTATGGGTAAAACTACGGTAGCTATGCGTATGGCGGAAATTTTATATCGCCTCGGTTATATCCGTAGAGAAAATGTCATGTTAGTAACCCGTGATGATTTAGTCGGACAAGGAATGGGTCAAACAGCACCCAAAACCAGAGAAGTTTTAAATAATGCAATGGGTGGAGTATTGCTGGTTGACGAAGCTTACACATTGTTTCGTCCAGACCACCCCGGAGATTTTGGTTTAGAAGCCATAGAAATTTTGATGCAAGTAATGGAAAATCAGCGCGATGATTTAGTCGTCATTCTCGCAGGTTACAAAGACCAAATGGAGAGGTTTTTCCACAGTAACCCAGGGATGAATTCGCGTATTGGTTTGCACATTGACTTTAATGATTATTCCGTAGAAGAATTGATGGTAATAGCCAAATCAATTCTGGAATCTCAACATTACAGTTTTAGTAGAGATGCCGAAAAAGCATTTGGCGAGTATCTAATAAGACGCAAAGTAATGCCTCATTTTGCCAATGCGAGAAGCGTCAGAAATGCAATAGATAGAGCACGATTGCGACAAGCAAATAGGTTGTTAGCAATTACGGGCAAAAAAATTACCAAACAAGATTTAATTACAATCGAAGCAGAAGACATTTTAGCAAGTCGAGTATTTAAAGAAGGCGTACCCGATTGCGCTCCGGAAAAATAAAACCCTTGTAGAGACGTTACATGTAACGTCTCTACATTCTTCATCCTCCTTTTCTTCGATTAATTTCCCGTTGTAATTCTTCAATCTGTTGGCGTAATTTTTCAGCTTCGTCATTAGGAGTAGGAGCTTCAACTTTTACATTTACTGCTCCCGAAGCTGGAGATTTTTGATAATTACCTTTTTTAATTTGTTGATATTCTTCCGATACTGCCCATTCCTGTAAATAGTGCAAACGTTCGACTGGGAAAGGGTGGGTGAGCATTGTACCCGAAATACCCGTATACATTAAAAATTTATACACTTGATTAAGTCCATCTTCGTCAAGCGCTTGATAATTTTGCGACTGTTTAATAAATTCCTGTAAACTACATTCATGGGAATATTTTATACTTCCACCAGAAAGTTTCATCATTGTGGACATAACTGTATTTAAGTCATCGGTAACTAACAGAGCAGCCCGGTCTGAAGTTAACTCAGCTTTGCGTCGCCACTCATAAAAAGCTAGCAACAAACCTTGACTAATAAAATTACCTAGACCAAACGTTCTTTCACCAATAGCAGTTGCAACACTTCTTGCCCATATTGCCATTTGAATTAAAATAGTATGACCACACTTAATGTGTCCCAGTTCATGGGCTAACACCGCCCTAATTTCGTTTTCCTCTAGTAAATCTAGTATTCCTGTGTTTATGACTATATAAGGATGCTCTTGCCCCAGAGCGTAACTATTTGCTTGGGCGTTTTGGTCTACAAACAGTGCTGGTTCCGGATAAATATCCAAATCCCGGGCGCATTCGCGAAAAATCTGGTAGATAGTGGAATATTGTCTTGGTCCCACTTGAATGGTGTTACCCATTAAATAAACGAACTGAGGACGTTCAGCAAAAAATTCCACAAATTTACGAGCGACAAAATCAAACCCTGGTAGACTGCGTAAGGCTTGCTCAGCTTGACGGTCAAGGGGATGTCTAAAAGCTTCGCCAGAAATTCCTTTGTAAGTAGGCATAATTTTAATAAATGAAGGAAGAAGTCTAAGGGAAGAAGGAAGAATAATGGAAAAAGAACGATAGGGTACGGATTACTAGTAAAAGTATAATTATTGACTATTTCTATTGACCGTAAGGATTTTAAAACCCTTAATGCCTTAATTGAAATACTTCTTCCTTCTCCCTCTTTATCGTAATTGGTCTGTAATCTAAGCAACAGCTTTAGAAGACAGGCTACTTCGAGAGCTGCAACATAATAGAAAGAGAAATGGGGCAATTAGAAGTACAAATCACCCTCGTATGGAATTGAAAGCGCGTGATTGAAGCTGAAGTTCATTTATCACTACACAATTTCCTGCGTTCGCAGGAGGGTTTTCCTTCTTGGCCTCATCATTTAACGATGGCAAGATTGGTGGCTCGTACCTTAAGAGTTGGACGTAGTGCCTTAATTCAGGTTGGGGCTACTAGTGGCTATCAAGGACGGTATCGCACTAGCTTTGTAGCATCTGCATTAATGTGGCAAGGCCCGGTGATTATTGTAGCCCCAGAATCGGTACAGCAACGCCTGTTAACAGTAGAAATCAAGCGTCTTCAACAATGGCTACAAATCAACAAAGCTATTAAAGTGGGTGACGTTTTCCCCGATAACCAGTTCCAAGGGCTGTTCCTGACTACACCACAAGCTTGGTTGAAAGCCAGATTAACACAAGGAAGTAATTTTGGTGTGGGTATTCCCACCATAATTGATGGCGTGGATGATTTAGAATATTGGGTACGCGAATCCCTGACTGTGAGCATTGAGCCATGTGATTGGGAAGAATTGGCATTGGCTTATCCGCAACAAAAATCAGCCATACTCAATGCACAAGCGCAGTTAACACAGCAAGCTTTTTTACATCCTCCTAACCCTTATGAATGTTATTTAATTTCTGAAATCGAAACCGAAATTCTATTACGCTTATATTCAGTTTTAGACATACCAAACCTAAGTAAAACCTGGCAAAACTTCTGGCAACAATTCCAATTCTGTACAGACACCCCACCCAGCAGAGACGCGATAAATCGCGTTTCTACCGACTCCTCATCCCAAAAAGACGCGATAAATCGCGTTTCTACCGACTCCTCATCCCAAAAAGACACGATAAATCGTGTCTCTACCCACTCCCCACTTCTATGGATGACTATCGCTCGTCGTCAAGGTGCTTTTTCTTTACATTGCGCTCCCATAGAACTTGACAAAATTCTTAACCCAATTTGGCAACAGCAACCTGTGGTATTGATTGGTAGCGCTTTAGAACCAGAACAAGAAGCAACGTTATTTCGCTCCCGAATCGGTTTACAAGATGTTATTCCTTTAAAATTTTCCGGAGAAAATCAAAGCGAAGCCATACAACTGTATTTACCACATCAGCTACCTCTACCCAATACTCCAGAATTTCAGTCGGCTTTTATTCACAAAGTTCGCACCCTGGTTTGTTTAAGTGCAACAGTTCCTGGTTTGACGGTGGTTTTGGTTGGGGATGTGCCTTTAAAAGCTCAAGTCGCAACCATTTTAGCTTCTGAGTTTGGTTCACGGGTGCAAGTGGAAAAAACCTGTTTAGACGAAAATGGCATTTTGGTTAGCGGTTGGGAATTTTGGCGCGAGCATCAAAGTGTTTTACCGTCTCCTCAGCTTTTAATTGTTGCTACCTTACCTTTACCGTCTTTAGAAAATCCTTTAGTAGCTGGCATGGTAGCTCATTATAAGCGTACTCATCAAGACTGGTTTCGTCTATACCTGTTACCAGCAGCTTTAAATGAATTGCAACGAGCTGTCGCACCAGTAAGGGAAAGTAAAGGTATTTTGGCTTTATTAGACAGCCGTGTTGTTAATCGCAGTTACGGAGCTCAAGTTTTAACAGCTCTTAGTCCCTCTGCACGCATTAATTATCTTGACCCCAGTTTATTTACCAATACTTCGCAAGATGATTCTGCTTAATCGTTTCCACTCTTTACGTTATTATCAGCAGTAGCAGGGATTTCCATGCTGTTTAAATCTTGAATTTATAATTCCGAGTTTTATTATGGGCGAAGCAAAGCGTCGTAAAGCTACATTGGGAGAAAAATACGGCCACGAAGAAGAGCGTATCCTACCTTGGGTGCCAATCACCAAATCCCAATCCGAACTTTTCATGAAATGGACGACACGCGGTACTTGGTTTTTTATTGGCATTCTAGTTACCACTTGGTTAACTATCCGTTTTATTGGTCCCGCTTTCGGTTGGTGGCAAGTAGTCTGAAGAAGGTATTTAGCATTTAGCAGAGGGCAGAAGGCACAAAATTAGGAGGATTGATAATCCAACCAACCTGAACAAAATTAGTCAAAATACTGTAGAGACGCGATTAATCGCGTCTCTACATTGTTTATGACGTAAAATATCTATTTTTTTGGTGTATATACCTACTCCCAATAACAACCGCTATGTTTGAAAAATTTCGCTATGTTTGTTGACTTTTTTTAACAATAGTTGTCATGTTAACTACACTTAATTAAGTACAATTGCGATTATGATAGCGCCTAAGCTTAGATTGCCAAAAGCACTTCACATCAGGGTTATTATATTTATTTTACTTATGGGAACATTTCTAGCAGTTTGTAGTTCTTCACTTCTAGGGTTCATAAGTAGCCTGTGTAACAATTTAAGCAACTTTTAATAAATTTCTGCCGAAATGGCAACATCCCGTTTTCCACTCAAGTTATCTTTTGTGGTTAGTCAAACTATTTTGAGTTTTACATTTGGGATTGTAGATTTCACTATTAAAACCTAGCAATTCACTTGTCCATGAATTTAAAGGGGAAAAAATCAGTAGTTGAGGCTATCAGCAGTAAACTTAATTACTTGTTAGTAGATAAATCTAAACTCTCAAATTTTCGGGGAGCATCTACCACACAAACGAGCATAAGGATTTTTATTATATGCACAAAACCTGATAAATGTCTAATTCTTGTCACATAAAGCACCTAGAAAATAACCGCGCAAAAGGCATTAAATTGAAGCTAAATAGGGTTAAGTCCAAAAAAAATAGCAAAATTTGTCTGAAAGTTGTTAAAAAAGGTGTAAAATGTAACTTCCTTGCAGTTGACATCTTTCAAAGATGAGTTAGTCTAATAGCGGATTGACTCGCCGAAGGGGTATATCCTGGCAGAATTGTATAAAGATTATATAAATATTTGCATTCCTGTCGGATATGTCGAAACTGCAAATTGAATACTTTGATACAGCATGTTTTCCCACAATTTACTAACTTAACCTAGGTAACCTGTGAAAAAACCTGTAAGCGTCTGGAAATGGTACTAAATAGTTTACAATACCTCTGGATGAGCAAATCTAAAGAAAATATAAAACTAACTAATACGACTGTGGTGTTTGGAGGATAGACGTGTTTCTGAGATTAGCCCAACAACATCGACAATTCGTTCAGGACCTAGTGATGAACCTACAAGCTTTGGCAATTGTGCTAGAGCGTCGAGGTTATCCGGCTTCCTGTTACACTTGTGGCGACCAAATGAACAGTGCTTCGTTTATGGTAAGCCTGGGAGACGACCACCTAATTAGGTTTTTGGTCTCCGACTACGGAATCACATGGACAGAAATGCGGGACGACCGCGAGTTAATGAAGTTAGAAGGTGCGGAAGCGGTTAACCAACTCCAAGAGCTTGCTAACATTATCAAACAACCCGTGCAATCCTCAACAGCGGTAAAAGCTTTTGCTAAACGCAGTTAAGATTTGCAACGTCTGATAATTTTAAATAACTCGCCAACGGACGATTAGATGGCAAATTAGGAATCAGGTATTGGGAAGAAGAATGAAGGATATTCTCAGAACCAGTGCTTAGGAAATATTATGAATCGGAGCTGTGGCAGCTTTGTAAAACTTTTATCTGGCTCGATGCTTTTTGGGTAGATAAAAATTTATGTAGTAACCCCTAAGTGCAATTATTATAGGGAATAATCTATAAAAAGCTAATTTTAGTTACTGCCAATTACCTATTCCAATAACCTTCTAATCCTTGCAATTTACTCAAATCAAGCATTTTACAAGTGTTAGCAACTCGCGACATCAAATATTGTGCTAGCAAAAAATATTAATAACTAAAGTACTTGTGATTTTTGGAACGCCATTAGTGCAGCTACAAATATAGTGGCAGATTATTGATATCACACTAATAAACCTCACCCCCAACCCCCTCCCCGTTAACGGGAAGGGGGCTACGATGCGCGTTACTTTTAAATAAAATGTTATTGTATTTGTTGTGTGAAAAATCTATATTTGTGACCCTGCTTTGTAAAAATGTCTCCAGAAAAATCAGCTCAGCCTCAACTACCCCCCATTGATGCTATTGATGCCCCAACCTTAGGGAGTTGTTACGAAAATTGGTTTGAATATCCTGTTAAAGTACAGCCGCATCACACCGATTATGCTGGAGTTGTTTGGCATGGTCGCTACATAAATTGGATGGAAGAGGCACGAGTAGAGTGCTTACGCTCAATAGGTATGGAATTTGCTGATTTAGTGGCTTTAGGTTGCGACCTATCAGTTGTAGGGTTATCTATAAAGTATCACCGTTCACTTCGCTTAGGGGTCTCAGCGATAGTAAAAACCCGTCTTGAAGTAAGCGGAGTTCGCATGAATTGGAATTACGCTATCGTCTCACCAGATCAGCAAGAGTTATACGTCACTGCTCAGGTAACTTTAGTGCCTTTAGATAAAGAAAGAGGTAAAATTATGCGCCAGTTACCTTCTAATTTTCAAGAGGCACTGACGCGAATTACTACAATTTATAATGAGTAGTTTTATCTAGTTCTACTAGGAGAACTTTCTAGGCTTTGCGGAGCTTGATTTATCTGTTTCCAAATTGTTTGGTGATTAATTCCGTTGCTAACTTGTATAATTATTACAACTGCAACAACTAGTAATGCTGTGGCAGCGGTAAATTTTATTACTTTAACCAAGATATTGAATATTATCCAACCTATAAAGGCGGCAAATAAAAGAGTCGTCATAACTAAAAATTCCTTTAGGATTTACCTTAGCTGAATAAAATGTATGACCTGTAAGGGGTCAGTATTTTTAAGATAACAATTGACTTTGGTAGTAATTACTGAAAAAATTTACAGAAGTTAATGTATCAAATAAATCTAAAATCTCAGCAGTAATTATTAGGGGATTAACATACCGGAAGTTAACACAATAATTCTTAGATTGGAGAAACTTTTCTTATGCAATTACCAAAGAATTTATTATAGATTTATTTATAAAAATATATAAAACTTATACAACCGCAAGCATAAAGAACCCCACCCCCAACCCCCTCCCCGCTTGCGGGCTACGGTGTACACACAAGTCTTGAAATAGTCCTAAAGTTCCACGAAATACCCCTGAACTTTAGTTCAGGGATTTATGGACTTATGTGTACACCGTAGGCAAGCAGGGAGGGGGTTGGGGGTGGGGCTTTTGTGGGGTTTTCGATTAGACCGAAACCACCGTTGCTCCCTGTTGCAACTTCTTGCTTACCGACAACACTTCTTGTCTAGCCCACTTGTCCGCAGCCAAAATATCATCCAAAGATGGATTTGAGCGGTTATCCTTTTGATGGCGATCGCAAATCTGTTCGATGCAGCGGGGGATGTCGAGGAAGCGAATTTGTTCATCTAAAAATAAAGCAACAGCTTGTTCGTTAGCAGCATTCAACACAGCAGGCATAGAACCACCAGCTCTACCAGCAGCATAAGCTAATTTCATACAAGGATATTTTTGATGGTCAGGTTCTTTAAAAGTGAGAGAACCAGCCTTGACTAAATCCAGACGCTCCCAAGCGGAATAAACACGTTCAGGCCAAGATAAGGCATAAAGCAAAGGTAAACGCATATCAGGCCAACCGAGTTGAGCCAAAACAGAAGTATCTTGCAGTTCAATCAAGGAGTGAATGATGCTTTGGGGATGAATAACTATCTCAATATCGTCATAATCTAAACCAAACAAAAAGTGAGCTTCAATCACTTCCAAACCCTTATTCATCAAAGTGGCAGAGTCTACAGTAATTTTACGTCCCATCGACCAATTGGGATGCTTGAGGGCGTCGGCAACGGTGACCTCTGTAAGCTTTTCTACAGGCCAATCACGGAATGAACCACCAGAAGCAGTCAAAATAATTTTCCTTAAACCACCTTTGGGAACACCTTGCAAACATTGGAATATCGCGGAATGCTCAGAATCGGCTGGTAAAACTTTGACACCGTGTTTTTCCAGCAAAGGTAACACCACGGGTCCCCCAGCAATCAAAGTTTCTTTATTAGCTAAAGCAATATCTTTACCAGCTTCGATAGCAGCAATGGTTGGTAATAAGCCAGCACAACCAACAATACCCGTAACGACGGTTTGAGAATCACCATAACGAGCAACCTCAATTACCCCAGCCTCCCCAGCGAGTAAAACTGGTTGAGGGTCAACATCGGCAATCAATTCGCGTAATAAAGGTAATTTCTCTTCAGCACAAATCGCCACAATACTGGGGTGAAACTGTCGGATTTGTGCTGCTAACATTTCTACATTATTACCAGCAGCTAACCCCACAAGCCGGAACTGTTCTGGGTATTGAGCTACGATATCTAAAGTCTGAGTACCAATAGAGCCAGTTGAACCAATAAGAGTTATAGCTTTCACAATTTTTTAATTAAATACTACTCCACTTAATTTGACATTCAGCGGACTTTAAGTCTAGGGAGTGGGGAATTGGGGAATGGGGAATGGGGAATTGGGAATGGGGAATTGGGAATGGGGAATTGGGAATGGGGAATTGGGAATGGGGAATTGGGAATGGGGAATTGGGAATTGGGAATTGGGAATGGGGAATGGGGAATTGGGAATTGGGAATGGGGAATGGGGAATTGGGAATGGGGAATGGGGAATTGGGAATTGGGAATTGGGAATGGGGAATTGGTAGAGACGCGATTAATCGCGTCTCTACGGGGTGGGGTGGGGTGGGGTTAGGTTTATTCTATCTACCAAAGTAATTTTAAATACTTGTGAATACATATAAATACATAAGTGAGCGAAAAAAACTTATTGGTAACTACCGAATACAGACTAGTCACAATTAAGCAGTTATGTTTATCATCAAGGTTTTATAATTTGGTGGAAGAGGAGTTGAGCGTGCTGAATATTACAAAAAAATCGTTGTGTTAAGACCATAGGTAAGGAGACTTAAAAAAAAGGAGATAAAAAAACTCAAGCTCATGGCTCAAGTACAGATACTTATAAAAAGAATTGTATGGACAAGCGACTTGCTTTTCCCAGCATCAATGTGGTTTGGCAGTCGAATTATAATACTGATTGCTATGTTAATAGTGGCTCCGGAACTTTCTGCACCACCAGACGGTATTGCACCAAAGTTTGGTTTAGGGGTATTTGATGCTTGGGACAGCCGTTGGTACTACGAAATCGTTAACTTAGGGTATAAATTCGTTGATGATGGCAGTCAACAAAACCTGGCATTTTTTCCCATGTTTCCCATGTGCATCCGACTACTAATGTATTTAGGCTTACCGTACCAAGTAGCGGGCACATTAATAAACAACCTGGCTTTTCTAGGAGCTCTTTATTTTTTATACCTATGGACTAAAGGACAATACGGAAGCGATACAGCAAGGTGGGTAACAGCAGTGCTAGCTTGGTGTCCGCTATCGCTGTTCGGAACGGTTATTTATACGGAAGGACTATATTTATTCTTCAGTATTGGCACATTGCGAGCCTTCGACCAAAAAAAATATGGTTGGACTGCTTTTTGGGGAGCAATGGCAACAGCAACACGTCCCACAGGCTTAGCTTTAATACCAGCATTATTAATAGCAGCTTGGAAAGAGCGTAAACCAGCGATTGCCTATATCGCGGCTTTAGCTACGGGAACAGGAGTAGCACTATTTAGTATCTACTGTGCGGTTAACTTCGGTAACCCCCTAGCATTTATTAGCGCACAAAGAGGATGGCGTCCCTCTTTGGGATTTGATGGACAAGGGTGGTGGGATATGCTCGCACAAGTTGTGGTTGGTACTACAAATTGGCAGCAGGGTTATATCACGAACCCATTGCATCCATTATTATTTTCTATCGTTTTAATAAGCGCTTATAGCTTATGGCTTCTGGGTAAAAATTGGAGTGGGAGCAAGATTATTTACCTTTTTTATGCTTTTGTCACAACTTTGTTAATTGTGGCAACAGATAATATCATCACTAACTTGCTAAACGTATTAATGTTCCTAGGTGGTGCATATATACTATGGAGTTTGCGTAAACAATTGACTCCAGTAACTGTTATCTATGGGTTTTGTGGGTTCGGATTATTGCTGGCCTCTGGGGGTACAATTTCTTTAAGTCGTTTGGCTTACGGTATAGTACCTTTAATTTTGTCGGTAGGTGTATTGCTTTCTCGTAACCCACGTCAAGGTTATTGTATTTTAGGTATTTTTGTTGTTTTACTAGCGAGATTATCTATAAAATTTGCTCAACAGCTTTGGATAGGCTGATTAAGCAATTCGCAATTCGCAATTCGCAGTTAGACAATGACTACAGTAATTTGGATGACGATTATTAGTTTTTTTATACTATTTTCGTCGAGCATTGTACGACACGAGTTATTTAATTCCAACGCTTGGGACTTGGGAATTTTTGACCAAGGGGTTTATTTAATTAGCCAAGGATTACCACCTATATCATCTTTCTTGGGGTTTCATATTCTTGCTGACCACGCAGCTTGGATATTATACCCGATTTCTTTGCTGTACAAAATTTATCCCAGTGTTTACTGGTTATTTTTTGTACAGTCTGTAGCATTATCCTTAGGAGCTTTACCCACTTGGTATTTATCGCGTCAAGCTGGACTAAAAGAAAATCTGGCAACAACGATTGCAGCAGTTTACCTACTTTACCCATTAGTTTACAATGCCAACCTCTTTGATTTTCACCCAGAGGTAATAGCAGTACCCGCACTTTTAACAGCAGTTTTAACAGCACGTTTAGGTAAAACTGGATGGTTTTGTTTATGTATCTTATTGGTTTTTGGATGTAAAGCTGTTTTATCTTTAACAGTTGCTGCAATGGGTGTGTGGTTAATATTTTTTGATAAAAAACGTCTATGTGGTGTTATTGCTTTAATTAGTGGTATTACTTGGTTTATAATCGCGAACCAAGGTATTATTCCTTTTTTTGCGAATGAATCTGCTCAATTGGAGCGTCACCTTTATCGGTATAGTTATCTAGGAAATTCTTTCTCACAGGCTCTACAAAATTTATGGCAACAACCAGAACTTATTTTAGGAAAGATTTTTTCGACAACCAATTTAGAATATTTACTATTGTTGCTAAGTCCTGTAATTTGGGGAATTTCACTTAAAGGAATGTTACCTTTAGTCGGTGCGATTCCCTGCATATTACTAAATATTTTAGCAGACCACCAATCACAAAAGCATTTAATGTTCCATTATTCTCTAGCAGCTTTACCATTTCTTATGGTAGCTGTTATTTCTAGTTTAGCTACAGGTAGAGCATGGATAAAAAATCAAAAAATAATTATTATCTGGTCATTAGTTGGATTTTTGGCTTTAGCTAAATATGGTTTTTTTGGTTCGGTATATCTCAAAAGTTTAGATACTTGGAAAGCTTCAAGAGAGGCAATATCTTTAGTTAAACCGGAAAAAAGCGTTTTCGCGACATTCCACATAATTCCCCATTTAACTCATAGAAAAATAATAAACTTTCCTGATGCAAGTCAACCACCGCAGGATTTAAATAAATTCGACTATATATTACTGAACCCCCATCATCCAAAAGAAGATAAAGAGTTAATCTTCAATTTGATAAACACCTTAAAAAAGAATCCAAAATGTAATTTAATATACGAACATAATGATGTATATTTATTTGAGAAAAGTAGTTGATAAGAATCAGACACTAAAATATGCAGAAACTAATCAAATTAAATACTGTCGGTTGGATAACTGTTGTCAGCGCGGTAATTTTATTATTAGCCAGCATTTTAAAGCACGAGCTATTTCAATCAACTGCTTTTGACTTAGGGATTTTTGACCAAGCAATTTATTTAATTAGTCAAGGAAAACCACCTATTTCTACTTACATGGGTTTTCATATTCTTGGAGACCATGCAGCTTTAATTCACTATTTGTTAGCTGCACTTTACAAAATTTATCCGACTGTTTACTGGCTATTCGTGGTACAGTCAGTATCTCTAGCATTGGGAACTATACCAACATGGTACTTAGCACTGCAAGCAGGATTAAAGGAAAGCCAAGCTCTAGCAATGGCAATAGTTTATCTATTATATCCTGTAGTGTTTAACGTTAATTTATTTGATTTTCACCCAGAAGTTATAGCACTACCTCTATTTTTAGCTGCGGTTTTATTTGCACGTCAAGGTAAAATTGTTTGGTTTGGTATAAGCATTATATTTATTTTAGCGTGCAAAGCAGTCTTATCCTTAACAGTGGTAGCAATGGGTTTTTGGTTGCTGGTTTTTGATAAGCGACGTGTATGCGGTCTAATAGCTATTCTTGCTGGTATTGCTTGGTTCCTAATTTCGACTCAAATTATTATTCCTACTTTTAGCGGGAAGGAAGCAGCAGCAGTAGGACGTTATAGCTATCTAGGAAATTCAGTTTTTGAGATAGCAACAAATTTGATTTTGAAACCAGGAATTATTTTTGGAACTATTTTTTCTTTAGATAATTTAGGATATATAATTTTGTTGATAATCCCTATTATTTGGGGACTTTCTTATGCAAGTATTAAACCTTTGCTAGGTGCTGTTCCTTGTATAGCATTAAACCTATTAACTGATTATCAAACCCAAAAAGATTTAGTACATCAATATTCTCTTCCAGCATTACCATTTTTAATAATAGCCGTAATTTCGACTCTTGCTGCTGGTAAAGGGTGGCTGCAAACTAAACGTGCAATAATTATATGGTCTATCGTGTCTTTTTTGTGTTTAGCTAAATATACTTATTTTGGTGGAAGATATTTAAAGACTATAGACACTTGGGGAGCAACTAGAGAAGCGATTTCTTTGGTCAAAACGAAAGGAAGTGTTTATACAACAGCAGAAATTAGCCCTCATTTGAGTCATCGAGAATTAATAAATTTTACTTCAAATAATGTACCATCAAATCTAGCTCAGTTTAATTATATATTATTAAATACTCGTCATCCTGGTTGGGGTAGTAGTCAAGAATTTGCCATCGGTTTAGTAAATAAACTTAAGAGTGAACAAAAATTTAATTTACAATATCAACGTGATGATGTGTATTTATTTGTTAAAAAAAATTAGGATTTTTGTCAACATGCAACAAGGTAAAAAGGTATGACTACTAAAAAAAATGTCATTATCTTTATTTTACCTCTAATAGTATGTTGTGCATTTATACTATGCGCTGCACTGGGTATGTTGATTTCTCCTGAGTCTTTTCATAAGTTTTTTTCAGCAACAAGATTATATCGAGAAATTCCTCCAGTTGGTCCTGATAAAAGTTACTATTGGGATGTAGAAGCGTATGCAAGAATGGTTGTTAATCCCAGTTGCACAGCTTTTTATCCTCTTTGGCCTTTTCTTGTACGTGAATTATTTTCTCCTAAAACTGTAGAACAAGCTGCGTACTATTTTTCTGCAATATCTAGCATATTGTTTATTATTTGTAATTTTGCATTATTCTGGGTATTTAAAATATGTTTAAAGAATTCATATTTAGTATTTTTATTAGTACTAGCATTTACTCTGAACCCTATGGCTATTTTCAGAGTTAATGGCTATACAGAAAGTATATTCACTGCATTCAGCATATTATTTATTTGGATTTGTTTACCACAACAAAGAATTAAAAATAATTTACAGATTGTTTTACTTTTTTTAATTACTTTTTTAATGGCTACGACTCGTCCCATATTATTACAAATATTTTTTGCAACTACCGCGACTTTAGGGACGATGGTAATTTGGGAAATGTTAAGCTCAAAAGTATATTCCTGGGAAAATTTATTAAGATATTCAAGAAAGTACAATCACGAAATTAAAATTTCCATAACTATGTGGGTATCAACAATATTGGGATACTCAATTTATGGTATGTTTTGCTTACAAACTAGAGGAGATTTTTTTGCTCCCTTCCAAGACCAGAAACACTGGGGTAAAAAATTGGGATTACATTTGGACTTATTATTTTTACCCAAATCGCTACTATTTGACCTATTGGGACTTTATCTTCCGTTAACTGTTTTACTGATAGCTATCATTTTTGTTTATTCTCAAGTAACACAGAGGGAAATATCTATCTTCAAACCAAAATCTATTTGGTGGAATATATTATTTCTGTATCCTCCTTTATTAATAGTAGTATACATTTACTTTCAAATTAAGAAAAAATCTTTGTTTAAAGTCAATGACTTAATTATCTGCAAAACTACTAACTTGTTAGCTGGAAATTACATTTTTTGGTTTTCTTTATACTTTACATTCATCCACTCAGTCATTATATTCTTTACACAAGACCGTTTATACAGTTTGGCTAGATATGTGTTTGCTGTTCCGTTCTTTTTTCTTGCGGTAGGTTATTTATACCGATGTATCCCTGGAAAAGCAAAATACCACACTTTATTATGGCTGACTGCGGTTTCGGCTATCGCTTTGGTGGAACAATGGGTTCGCTTTGGCCAAGATAAGTGGCTTGGGTAGATAAAATTGACAGAATATTTTTACAAATATACAAACAATCCCGTGGTTAAGAAATCATATTCAATTATCATCCCCATCTACAACGAAGAAGAGAACATCACGGAAATGTACCGTCGTTTAAATCTGGTGATGGAAGCATTAGATGGTGAGAGTGAATTAATTTTAATCGATGATGGTAGTCGCGACAATTCTTTAAGTATGATGCGAGAATTACATCATCAAGATAGTCGTGTATGTTATTTAAGTTTTGCTAGGAATTTCGGTCATCAAATTGCTGTGACTGCAGGTCTCAATTTTGCACAAGGTGAAGCAGTCATCATTATGGATGCTGACTTACAAGACCCCCCAGAGCTAATTTTTCAGATGGTAGAAAAATGGCAAGAAGGTTATCATGTTGTCTATGCAGCTCGTTTATCGCGTAAAAAAGAAGGATGGCTGAAACGCTTTACTGCTTATGCATTCTATCGGATTTTACGACGCTTGGCAGATGTAAATATTCCCCCTGATACTGGGGATTTCTGTTTGATGGACAAGCAGGTCGTTGATGTCATAAACTCTATGCCTGAACGCAACCGATACATTCGTGGTTTACGAGCTTGGGTTGGTTTTCGTCAAACTGCTGTATATTTTGAACGCGACCCCCGCTTTGCTGGAGAGGTAAAGTATACCTTTGCTAAATCTTTGGCTCTGGCAATTAATGGTATTATATCTCTGTCAAAAGTTCCTTTAAGAGTTGCTACTTATTTTGGGCTTTTGTCAGCTGCTGCTGCCTTATTAATGATGGTACTAGTTTTGTATTGGCGTTTATTTGACCCTACTGCACCATTAATTGGTTTTACTTTAATTACTATCGCTATGTTTTTTTTAGGTGCTGTGCAATTAATTTGTATTGGAATTTTGGGTGAATATATTGGTCGTATTTATGAGGAAGTTAAAGGTCGTCCGATTTATACTCTTAAGGAGACTGCTGGCTTTAATTTAATTTCATCATCAAAAAAATAGAAAGAATGAATTTCTCACGCAAAGTCGCAGAGTCGCAAAGAAGAAATGACACCAAAAGAGTTTTTATTATTGCTTATGTCTGTCCTCGCAAGTGTCGGTGGACAAGTTTTTTTAAAGTTAGGTGCTGCTAAATTAGGTCGGGTTAATATTACTAATGCGACATCACATATATTAAGTATTTTGACTACCCCGGAACTTGTCCTTGGTTTGGGCTGTTATGCTGTTGGTGCGGTCTTATACATCCTTCTACTAACCAGGGTCAACCTTAGTGTCGCTGGGCCCTCTGCTTCTCTTGTTTATATCTTTTCTGTACTACTTGGGCATTTTCTTTTTCGAGAGTCTATTCCTGTAGTACGTTTGCTCGGTTTAGGTTTTATTATTGCCGGGGTGATTTTAGTCGTCTGGCAAAAGTGAAGTATTCCCGACTCCCAACTCCCGACTTTCGACTCCCCATTCCTCCAATTTTGACCGGATAAGGAATATTTGTTTATGAAAAAGTATTCTGTTATAGTTCTTATCCTGGACAGTTTTACTTATAAATATATGCTTAAGTTTTGATACTGTTTACAGGTGACTAAAAACACTAGTACTTAGACATGATTTCAGTGCTGTTTGTATCTTAAAATACAACTCCTGCGGAGGAAAAATGCTTAAATAATTCTACATCAAACCTTGTTTGGTTGAAAGAATTTGGATTTATGTACAACTTTATAGTTAAAGTCTGGATGCACTTAAAGTTTTTTTGAGTTAGTCCTGTGCCACAAGAATCTTTGTGAGAAACAAGTACTTAACAATAGATATTAGTAATTGACGCTTACGTAGAAATGAGTAATAACTGGAATATAAATACTAAGTGAATCCTTGAATGCCCACTTTCCAGTTATGAGAGGAAAAATGAATGTACTTCTAGGGTCATCAAACCGTTTGGTTGGGAGAAACTTATTGAATTGACTGAGCGTCAAGCGATTCAATACTCGGTTGAAGTTTTAACTTTTTCTTAAAACTAAGCAATAACCGCAAATTGTAATATAGTAGTTGTAAACTATGAAACTAAAACTTCATATTTAACAATACAAAATATAGGAAAAGTAAATGAACTATTTTATTGAGGAATTTTTACAAACATAAGTAAATCTATCTACTCTTTCCTACTTAACTTCTAACTGTATAATCTTTTTCCTGATTAGTTAATAGTTTTAAGTAGTTTTGAGATTTTAAGAATATTCTTGGATGACTCGGTATTTAAAATCGAGATGTTTTGTGCTATAACGTAGCGTCAGATACATGGCTGACCGTCTTACCCCTTGAAGGAGCTATGAAGTGAAAAAAAATAAAAAGTCGTTTATCTGGCCGCAAGGAGTGTTACTTGCGCTGGTGGGTTTAGCAGCCACATTAACTCTTGGCTTTATGTCTCCTATGAAGCCAAATTTATCTCTAGCACAGATTGGTGGGGAACCTATAAAGGGTGATAGTCCGATTGTCCAAGTTCCTACCCAACAAAGAGTTGAGCAATTTAAATCGCAAATGCTCAATTCTTGGCAGTTAGAGGCTAATGCAAAAGGTGTTGTCTACGATTTGCCATCACGATTTAAAGGTGTAACAATCGCTGATGCAAAACTCAACCCTTCGCAAAAAGTTATTGCTTTAACTTTTGATGACGGTCCTTGGCCTAAGTTTTCTGACCAAGTGATGGATATTCTCAAGCAAAACAACATCAAAGGCACATTTTTCGTTGTCGGGAGAAATATGAAGAGTTTCCCGGAAATAGGTAAGCGGATTGTTGCTGAAGGTCACGTTATTGCTAACCATACTTGGCATCATTGGTATCACTATATGAATCCCCAGGTTGCAGCAGCTGAAATAGACAACACTGCAAACGAAGTTTATAAGGTCACAGGGGTGAAAACCAATTTGTTCCGTCCACCAGGAGGAATAATGACTAATGGGGTTGCGAATTACGCCAAAAATCAAAAGTACGCTGTTGTTATGTGGTCGTCTGATTCTATTGATTACAGCCGTCCTCCAGTAGCAAGGTTGGTTAGTAACGTAATGAGAGAAGCAAAACCCGGTGGTATCGTGTTGATGCACGATGGTGGTGGAGAACGCACTAACACAGTACGAGCCTTACCCATAATAATAGAGAACTTTAGGAAACAAGGTTATCGCTTTGTAACAGTTCCAGAATTGCTGGAATTACAAGACAAAGACTCTAAATTGATGACAGCGACGAAGTAGCGTGATTTGTCAGTGAGTTATTTTCCCTGGCTAAAGTTTAAAAAAATGACAACTCATGTTGATTAAAAAAGGATGCGAAAATTTCGCATCCTTTTAAATTTTTTGTAAATGTAGAGACTCGAAGGTTCGTAGTAGCGCTTTAGCGCCTCTTCTCTCTCTTTAAGGCAAAACTAAGATTGGCGCTAAAGCGCTACTACGAACCTAATTACTTGGTGTCGCGATTAAACTGAACTCAGTTGCATTTCCTCAGCCGGATTTGCTTCAGGTACGTTAACTTCGGAAGGTGGAACTAATTGCCAGAACTTGGGTAAATATTCTTGCCAATTTTCCAAAATCATTTTTGCTTTGGGGGAACCAGTGCGTTCAGCATGTAGTTTAATTAGTTCTTGCAGTTGGTTTTCACCAGCTTTGCTAACCACACGCTGAGTTTTGACGATTTCTTTGTTCACTAATTCTGGGAAGGAACCGTCTTCATCTAAGAAATAACCAAGTCCACCTGTCATACCTGCTCCAACGTTGCGTCCAACTTTACCCAGGACAACAACTACACCACCTGTCATGTATTCACAACAGTGATCCCCTGCTCCTTCAATTACTGCTGTTGCTTTAGAGTTCCGCACAGCAAACCTTTCCCCAGCTAAACCGTTAGCATATAATTCACCACCTGTAGCACCATAAAGGCAGGTATTGCCAATAATCACGTTTTGTGATGGGTTATAGTTAGCATCGCGTGAAGGTTTGATGATAATTTCACCACCATTCATCCCTTTACCCACGTAGTCGTTAGCTTCACCTTCTAGGGAAAGAATCATGTTAGGGAGGTTAAAAGCACCAAAACTTTGTCCAACACTACCATTAAAGTTGAGGTTGATTTGCCCAGCAAAGCCCTGGTCTCCATATTGCTTAGCGATAAAACCCGCAACACGAGCACCAACTGTTCGGTCGGTGTTTACAATCTTATAATTTTTGGTGACTGTAGATTGATTTTGAATTGCGGCTTTAATTGCTGCGTCTGCCAAAATTTCGTCATCTAAAACTGGTCCATTGCTATGAACTTCTTCGTGTTGCAACCAGCTACGATTTTCTTTTGCGTCTGGAAGTTTTACTAAACAATCCAGGTTGAGTACTTGTGTTTTGTTGAGCGATACTCCTTCTCGGGCTGTCAACAAATCAGCACGTCCGACAACTTCCTCGATGGAACGGAAGCCAAGTTGTGCTAATAAACTTCTAAGTTCTTCGGCAACAAAGTAGAAGAAATTTACAACATGTTCAGGAATTCCTGTAAACCGCTTGCGAAGTTCTTCTTTTTGCGATGCTACACCAACAGGGCAATTATTAGTGTGGCAAACTCGTGCCATTATACAACCTTCGGCAATCATCGCAATGGAACCAAAGCCGAATTCTTCTGCTCCCATTAAGGCTGCCATCAATACATCCCAGCCAGTTTTTAGACCGCCGTCTACTCGTAAAATTACGCGGTTACGTAACTCATTTTCCATCAAAACTCGGTGTACTTCTGTTAATCCCAATTCCCAAGGGGAACCAGCATGTTTAATGGAACTCAGTGGTGAAGCTCCTGTACCACCGTCGTGACCGGAAATTTGAATAATGTCCGCGTTTGCTTTTGCTACACCTGCTGCGATAGTACCGATACCAATTTCCGCTACCAGTTTCACCGAGACTTTGGCAACTGGATTAATTTGGTGTAGGTCAAAAATTAACTGCGCTAGGTCTTCGATTGAGTAAATATCATGATGTGGTGGAGGTGAAATTAAGGTTACACCAGGTTTTGAACGTCGCAGCATCGCAATGTACGAGCTAACTTTTGGACCAGGTAATTGTCCTCCTTCACCTGGTTTTGCACCTTGAGCAATTTTAATTTCTATTTGTTGTGCGCTTGTTAGATACTCTGGAGTGACTCCAAAGCGTCCTGATGCTACTTGCTTGATGGCACTTGTAGCCTTATCACCATTCCGCAAACCTTTGAGATGAGGAAGAGTTGGGGAGTTACCATTTGTATCGACATCATCCAAAACTTTATAACGAACCGGGTCTTCACCACCCTCTCCAGAGTTGGATTTTCCTCCGATACGGTTCATTGCAATAGCCAAAGTTTCGTGAGCTTCTCGTGATAAAGCTCCGAGAGACATTCCACCAGTACAGAAACGTTTCACAATTTCAGTAACTGGTTCAACTTCTTCTAGAGGAATTGGTTGATTAGAAATACGAAAATCTAGCAAGTCCCTTAATGCAGTGACTGGTCTTTCTTGCAGGTACTTCTTATAAACAGAGTAATGGTCGTACTCTTTTTTGCTAACTGCTTTGTGCAATGCTTTAGAAAGTTCAGGGCTATTCATGTGGTATTCACCGTTGGGACGGTAATTCACGAACCCCAGATTTTCTAATTTCTTGGTTGTTAATTCGGGGAAGGCTTTGCTGTGAATGGATAAAACTTCTTGTGCTAAATCCTTTAATGTAATACCACCAACTCGGGAAGTTGTTCCCTTGAAACCAATGTCTAACAAGTCACCACCGATACCAATTGCTTCAAAGATTTGTGCGCCTTGGTAGCTTCCCAATAGCGAAATCCCCATTTTAGAAAGGATTTTTAGCAACCCTGCATTTACAGCCTTGCGGTAGTTACTTATAGATTGCTCTAGGCTAATGTTAGCAATTTTACCCCGCTCCATAAATTGCTTAGTCTTAGGGTCAAACCACCAATCCTGAATGCTTTCCAGTGCCATGTAAGGACAAACAGCGGCTGCACCATAACCAATTAGACAAGCAAAATGATGGGTACTCCAACACTGTGCAGTATTAACTACAAGGGAAGTTTTCATCCGCAACCCGGATTTTATTAAATGGTGGTGTACAGCACCGACTGCTAATAGAGGAGGAATATAAGTGTGTTCAGTATTTAGTGCAAAGCCGTCGCTAAGAATTAAAATTTTCGCTCCGGAACGTACTGATTCTACAGCTTGGAATTGTAATTTCTCAATTGCGGCTTTTAAACCCTCTGGTCCAGCAGATATTTCAAATAAAGTTGATAGCTCAACTGCTGCGAAATCCGATTTTTTTATAGCCTCTAATTCGGACTCAGTTAACACTGGGGATTCTAACTTAATTCTACGTGCGTACTCTGGTTTCGGGTTTAATAAATTACCTCTCTCCCCTAATTCCATTTTGAGCGACATAACCAAACTTTCTCGCAGCGGGTCAATCGGAGGATTTGTTACTTGAGCGAACCGCTGTTTGAAATAGTCATATAACAAGTGAGGTTTCTCTGACAACACTGCTAAGGGAATATCATCACCCATACAGAAGGTTGGTTCTTTACCCTCTATAGCCATTGGCTGAATTACCATTTCCACATCTTCAGTGGTATACCCAAAAGCTACTTGCTGTCGGAGTAATTTTTGACGGTCAATAGGATTTGTTGCTTCTATGTTTATCGGATGGTGTCCATTACCATTCCCATTCCCATTCCCGTTCCCATTTCCGTTTCCATTCCCGTTTCCATTACCATTAACGCTACCATTGGCGTTTTTACCATTAGCAGATAAAGACTGATTAGCAACTAAGGACTCGATATCTTGACGATATTCCTGCAACCATTGTCCATAAGGCTGTTTTTTGGCAATACGCTGCTTAATTTCCCAATTTTTCAAGATTTCATGGCTTTCCAGGTCTACAGCAATCATTTGACCTGGACCGAGCCTACCTTTTTCTATAATGTCAGTTTCCGGGAAATCTACTACTCCCGCTTCCGAAGCGACAACAATATAATCATCCTTGGTAATCAGGTAACGTGCAGGTCTTAAGCCATTTCGGTCGAGAGTCGCACCAACTTTTAACCCATCGCTAAATACTAACAATGCTGGACCATCCCAGGCTTCTTGCATCCCACTGTAGTATTCATAAAAATCAGTTATCTCCGGATATTTACTTAACTCCGGCTGATTCTTATAAGCCTCTGGAACCATAATCATCAATCCTTCCAAAGGACTGCGACCACTCCGCACCAAAACCTCTAATACGTTATCTAAAGTTGCAGAGTCGCTATTGTCCATGTACACAAACGACTTCAATTCATCAAAGCGATCGCCCCATACCGGATGTTCAAGAATAGCTTCTCGTGCCATCATCCAGTTGATATTTCCTAAAAGAGTATTAATTTCACCGTTGTGACCCAAAAGCCTCATTGGTTGAGCTAAAGGCCATTTTGGCATAGTATTAGTACTAAAGCGTCGGTGGTAAACAGCAAATGCACTGCTATAACTCGTATTGCTTAAGTCGTGATAAAACTTGCCCAAAATCTCAGAACGCACCATACCTTTATAAACAATAGTGCGGCTAGAGAGGGAGCAGACATAAAATTCCTCAAAAATATTTCTTGCCGCTTTAAAAAGACGACGACGAGTAATATAAAGCGTTCGTTCTAATTCATCACCACTTTTATCTTCACTTTTAAGAAAAACTTGCTCAATTAGGGGTTGATTTTCTCGTGCTTGTATCCCCAAAACTTCTGGTTGTACAGGTACTTTTCGCCAAGCTACCACAGATAAGTTTTCCGATACTGCAACTTGTTCAACACTTTCGCGTATTTTGGCAGCTAATTCCTCATCTTGAGGCAAAAATAACATCCCCACAGCCATATTCTCGAAATTATCGAGACTTTGCTGCTGTAACTCCTGCTGGAACAATCCCCAAGGAATCGCGGTCATAATTCCTGCACCATCCCCGGAGTCATTATCCGCACTACAACCACCTCGGTGTTCTAAACAACCCAAAGCAACTAAAGCTTTTGTCACAATTTCATGACTTGCCTGGTTGCGACGATGGGCAATAAAACCAACACCACAAGCGTCTCTCTCTTCTACCAACCACCTTTGACCTTGGTAGTTACCTTGATGAGCATCTTGATGAGTATCCTCGTGATTACACCCTGTTTTGATATGAGAAGATGTCATTTTTTCCTCTTGATTTGTTTGCTTGCCACTCATGCTTTTTACCCTGTATGAATTGAGTTACCTAATTTGCTTGATTTACAACTTTCATAAATTTTGTAATTTTAGAGACAAAAAAACCAGAATAACCGAAACTGAAGACAAAAATCTTATATCGGATTCTGTTTTCAACTCTTTTCGTGTTATTATCAGCCTGTTATTTTTCTGTGTTTTTGCTGAGTAGGGAACATTACTTTAAAACAGTTATGTTTGTATTTATATACTGAAGCGATGTATTTTCTCAATGTTTAACACTTAGTAACAAACGTCTACCGTGAACATATTTTGTAAACATATTTTGCGAATATATTTTTTACCTTGTATGAAACAAAACTTAGTTTGAAACAAAACATATCCTGATAGAGTCCCTACTGAGAATAAACTAAACAATTGAAACAATCGCACCTATAGAGGTACGTAACTTGCTTGATTTAAATCTATAGTTTTTCTTAAATTAACTTCAAATTTAGCGTATTACAATATGTGACCATTTGACAATCCATGTGACCATTTAACAATCCCCATAAGATATATTTTTTGCTGGTAGATGTTGCTTGCAAAACTAGTATCCGAGTAAGGTGACTAGAAAACAATCACAACAGCGATGAGAGACTTGATTCATCTACGTTGTAAATACTACCATCAGTGCTTGTTAATGCGTATCTGAATTTGCACAACAGCAAGGAGTATTTTCGAGGGTAAATAACTTGTGATTCTTTACTGAGTGACAAGAATCCAATCTATATCTTATCACGTTAATTTGAAAAATTAATCATCCAGACCAGATTGATTATGGTAAAAATTATGAATTTTCGCGGTAAACAAAAGAACCAAGAAGTTAAAAACCAAGACAAAAAAACGAGAATTAGGTTTCTAGTATTGCCAGTACTATCAACCACCTTGTTAAGTCACAGCATAACTATGGTAGTCAATGCCCAACAGTTACCTAGAGCGATACCGACACCAGTAGTTCCGACACCAGTACCAATAAAACCAGCACCAAGGATAATTCCACCATCTCCACCACCAATAGCAGGTGCAGAAGCCTGGGGTAATGAAATTTCCCTTAACGGTAGAATTTTACCCGGTGTATGGATGCAACAACGTGTGGGAAAAAATTCTTTGACTATCCACTTAAGCGATGGAGCGCTAAAGCAATTATTCGGTGCGGATTTATTAAGTACAAATAGCCCAGTGCGACAACCTATACAGTGGTTCTCTTCACCAAATCAACCACAGATTTTGAGCAGCCGACTTGCAGCAGGATATCGCTACCTAGACATTACCAATTTAGCCAAAACGGCAGGGTGGCAAACACAAACCCAAGGTAATACTTTGGTCATCAACACTACTATAACTAAAATAACAAACGTTCGGCAGGACAAACAAATTTTTGGCGACCGCGTATTTATAGACCTAGACCGACCAGCACCTTGGCAAGTTAGACAAGAATTACCAGTAAAAAGGGTAGTAGACCCAGACGCAATTAACCCTCAACCAACAGCACCACCAAATCGTGATTGGACAATAACTATTGATGGAATAGCAGACCCTACATTAATACAACGTTATACTCCGCTGGACGCTCCTAATAACATTCCTCCCATTAACGTTCCGGACAATGGCATTCCCGTAAATCCAATTCCAAGACCAGCACCAACACCGACATTAAAACCATTACCCAACCAACTCAAGCAACTCAGACAACTACCACCAATAATAATCCCATCTCCAACTCCCAACCCAATTCCCCAACCAATTCCTCAACCAATCCCAGAACCAATCCCAGAACCAACAATAAAGCAAGTCGAAGTCATCAATAACCAAACCCTAGTTAGAATATCAGTACCTTTTGGCTTTGCACCTCGTATTAGTACAGCAAGCAATAGTACAGCAGCCAATCCCAACAGTTTAATAATCGAAATACGTCCCGACGCATTAGTAGAGCGTACGATTAACTGGGCACCAGGATTACGCTGGCAACAAAGATTTGTTAATTTAGGCACAGACCGCTTCCCAGTCATTTCAGTAGAAATAAATCCCCGCACATCAGGATTAAGACTGCGACCGATTTCCGCAGAAAATAACACCATGACAGGGACAGCGCCATTGCTACAAATGGCACAACGATACTTAGCCTACTCCGCAATTAACGCAGGCTTTTTTAACCGTAATAACCGCTTACCTCTAGGTGCTCTTCGTCGAGATGGACAGTGGTTTTCTGGCCCAATACTCAATAGAGGAGCAATTGCTTGGAACGATTTTGGACAATTTTACTTTGGTCGATTGAGCCTAGTGGAAAATTTATTAACAGCCAACAACCAAAGATTACCAATACTTTTTCTCAACACAGCCTTTGTCCAAAGTGGCATAGCTCGCTACACACCAACTTGGGGACAAACTTACACACCCCTGACGGATAACGAAATTATTTTAATAGTCCAACGCAACCAAATCGTCAATCAAATAGCAGGTGGAAAAGCCAATCAAACCCCCATCCCCATTCCAGCAGATGGTTATTTATTAACATTACGAGGTACAGCATTAAACAACGCGACAGCATTACCGATTGGTACTAATATACGCATAGAAAGTGCCAGTCTACCTGGGGAATTTAATAGATTTCCCCAAGTAGTAGGAGCGGGACCATTATTAGTTCAAAATCAACAAATAGTTCTGGATGCCAAAGCAGAAGGATTTAGCAACGCCTTTATTGCCGAAAGAGCGGTGAGGAGTGCCATCTGTAACACAGCGACAGGCAACTTGATACTAGTAGCAGTACATAACCGAGCATCGGGAGCCGGACCCACCCTAGCGGAACACGCAGCTTTAATGCAACAGTTAGGTTGCGTAAACGCACTTAACTTAGACGGGGGTAGTTCTACCAGTCTTTATCTTGGGGGACAACTCATAGACCGTTCAGCCAGTACAGCTGCTCGTGTACACAATGGCATCGGAGTTTTCCTCGGATGGGGAGTGGGGAGTAGGAAGTAGCAATTCGCAATTCGCAATAAGCCGAGGCGGCACGCTTCGCGAACGCAATTCGCAATTTGAAGTTAAGAATAAGGAACTGGGGATAATTAGTGAAGAATTAATGTAGATACACTGTTTGCAACAGTTTGTAATGACACCCTTAAGTATGCTTTTGCTATGTTTGGCAAGGTGGTCGCAATTGCCAATTTTTACGGTTGCAAAATAGCCCCTATTTTTTCGATTAATGGTTAAGAGAACGATTTCATTAGTAAATTCTAATTTCTCCCAATAAAGGACTTATGGCTCAAGCAAAAGAAACAGCACAAATTACCTCTCTTCCCATCCCACCAACTTCTACTCCCAAAGGAGTTGCTGCAACAGAACTCCGTCCTTGGGGTTCTTTCACAATTCTGGAAGAAGGACGTGGTTATAAAATTAAGCGTATTGAAGTTAAACCAGGTCACCGTCTCAGTTTGCAAATGCATCACCATCGGAGCGAACATTGGATAGTTGTTTCCGGTACAGCAAAGGTAGTTTGTGGGGAATCAGAAATTCTCCTCAGTAACAACCAATCCACTTACGTTCCGCAATGTACCGCTCATCGCCTAGAAAATCCTGGCGTTATTCCGCTAGTATTGATTGAAGTCCAAAATGGCGAATATTTGGGCGAAGACGACATTATTCGCTATCAAGATGATTATTCTCGCGCACCAGATAAATCTAAATAATGTAAATTGGTAATTGGGAATTGGGGATTGGGAATTGGGAATTGGTAATTGGTAATTGGGAATTGGGAATTGGGAATTGGTAATTGGTAATTGGTAATTGGTAATTCCCCACTCCCCACTCCCCACTCCCAATTCCCCACTCCCCACTCCCAATTCCCCACTCCCCACTCCCCATTCCCCATTCCCCACTCCCAATTCCCCACTCCCCACTCCCCACCCATGATTCAATTAAGTGCAGCTGCCGCAAGCGAAATCAACCGATTAAAGTCCAAGCAGTCATCAAACATCTTTTTTCGTTTGGCAATCAAACCTGGTGGATGTTGTGGTTTGTACTACGACATGTCCTTTGATGAATCCCTGACAGAAAATGATATCGCGTTTGAAAATAATGGTATTAAACTAGTAATAGACGCTCCCAGTTGTGATTTTGTCAAAGACTTGGTTGTAGACTACTCAGAAGATTTAATGGGCGGTGGTTTTCGCTTTCATAACACGCAAGCCAACACCAACTGTGACTGTGGAAATTCTTTCTCAATTGACAAATAAGCTTGAATAAGTATTAAGAAATATTAAAAAAAATAATTGATTGACAGAATCCTTTACAAAGCGGTAAAATTAGGGTTTGTTAAAACTTAGACTAAAATCAGCTTTACGCGCTGTAACTCATGCCAACAATACAGCAGTTAATTCGTACGGAACGCGAGCTAGCGCGTCAGAAAACCAAGTCCCCTGCGCTGAAACAATGCCCGCAACGTCGAGGTGTTTGTACCAGGGTATACACGACTACTCCCAAAAAACCAAACTCAGCTCTTCGCAAAGTAGCGCGGGTGAGGTTAACCTCTGGATTTGAAGTTACAGCTTACATTCCAGGAATCGGTCACAATCTGCAAGAACACTCAGTGGTAATGATTCGTGGCGGTCGGGTTAAGGATTTACCAGGTGTGAGATACCACATTATTCGTGGCACCCTGGATACAGCCGGAGTCAAAGACCGCAAACAAGGTCGTTCCAAGTATGGAACCAAGCGACCGAAAGCAAAAGCTTAGAGCAACGGCACTGTTTGTTGTTAATAGTGACCCAACTTTGGGTTTTAAATTTTGGATTTTAGATTCATCTAATGATTAAAATAAAGTGGCTCTAGGCGTAACAGGATTGTCTCCATAGTTAAAACTGAGAGTGTTTATCAAAAAATAAAATCTCAAATCTAAAGTTTAAAATCTCAAATCTGGGAAGCCTTAAGTAACAAGTATGAATGTGAAATCTGGTGTCTAGGCGTCCAATTTAAACGAAATTAAGTTAAATTGGTATGACCCGCAGCATAAAACACCTGGTAATTCTTAGAACGTTTAGCGGTAATGGCGTTTTAATTAGCTCCAGGACGGGATATAATGTTGTGACCTTGCTTGTCTAGTTGCAGGATAGCAAGGAAGATTTCATCATTGCTGTGAAATGCAGTGAAACAGTAATCCAAACTCCGTATAGTTTTCGTCCCTACTCCGAAATTTAAAGGTAAAGTATGTCTCGTCGTGGTGTTATTCAAAAGCGCCCAGTGCCGCCTGACTCAGTTTATAACAGCCGCCTGATAAGTATGATTATTCGGCGGATAATGCGTCATGGCAAAAAGTCGCTGGCTGCGCGGATTGTTTATGAAGCAATGAAAACAATCGAGCAACGGACGGGAAATGACCCGTTAGAAACATTTGAAAGAGCGATTCGTAACGCAACGCCTTTGGTAGAAGTCAAAGCGCGTCGTGTCGGTGGTGCTACATACCAAGTACCAATGGAAGTGCGTACAGACCGAGGAATAAGTCTGGCACTGCGTTGGTTAGTACAATATTCTCGCCAACGTTCAGGTAGAACAATGGCAAATAAATTGGCTAATGAATTAATGGATGCTGCCAACGAAACTGGAAGCGCAATTAAGAAGCGGGAAGAAACGCACCGGATGGCAGAAGCGAACAAAGCCTTTGCACATTATCGTTATTAAAGAAGAAAGGAAGAAGGAAGAAATTAGAACTCTCCTTCTTTCTTGCTCCCTCGGAATTCATTAAAAAATTTAGACGGTTTTCCGTAAACGTATTGAAAGTTAACAAAGAGTAATATACAAGATATTATGAGGCGAAAACTAATAGGAGGCAGCTGTGGCACGTATTAACCCGCTTGAAAAAGTACGCAATATTGGTATTGCGGCGCATATAGATGCGGGCAAGACGACAACAACGGAGCGAATTCTTTTTTACTCTGGCATTATTCATAAAATCGGCGAGGTTCATGAGGGAACCGCTGTTACAGATTGGATGGAACAAGAGCGGGAGCGGGGAATTACAATCACTGCTGCTGCTATTAGTACCAGCTGGAAAGAACATCAAATTAACATTATTGATACTCCAGGACACGTGGACTTTACTATCGAAGTAGAGCGTTCCATGCGGGTTTTGGATGGTGTAATTACAGTTTTATGTTCTGTTGGCGGTGTACAGCCTCAGACAGAAACAGTATGGCGTCAGGCAGACCGTTATAAAGTGCCTCGCATCGTTTTTGTCAACAAGATGGACCGCACAGGAGCGAGTTTTTATAAAGTTTACGAACAAGTAACAGACCGTCTCCGGACAAATGCAATTCCAATTCAGCTACCAATTGGTGCTGAAACAGAGTTTAAAGGAATTGTAGACTTGGTGCGGATGGTGGCATACATCTATAACAACGACCAAGGCACTGATATTGAAGAAACTGAAATACCTGCTGATATGCAGGAACTGGCACAAGAATATCGTCTGAAGCTAGTTGAAGCGGTATCTGAAACCAGTGACGAGCTGATGAATAAGTACTTCGAGGGTGAAGAACTTACCGAAACAGAAATTCGTACTGCCTTGCGTAAAGGCACAATTGCAGGCACAATTGTACCGATGCTTTGCGGGTCTGCCTTCAAAAATAAAGGCGTGCAGTTGATGCTAGATGCGGTAGTTGATTACCTACCTGCACCAATTGATGTACCACCGATTCAAGGTACAGTACCCAATGGTGATACCGTCGAGCGTCGTGCTGATGACAACGAACCTCTGGCGGCTCTGGCTTTCAAGATTATGTCCGACCCCTACGGTCGTTTGACCTTCCTGCGTGTTTATTCTGGCGTCCTTAAAAAGGGCAGTTATGTTTATAACGCTAGCAAAGGCAAGAAAGAACGGATTTCCCGTCTAGTTATTTTAAAGGCGGACGACCGTCAAGACGTGGATGAAATGCGAGCGGGTGATTTGGGTGCTGCTCTGGGCTTAAAGGACACCTTGACTGGTGACACCATATGTGACGAAAGTGCTCCTATTATCTTAGAATCGCTATTTATTCCAGAGCCTGTAATCTCGGTTGCGGTAGAACCCAAGACCAAGAACGATATGGACAAATTGTCCAAGGCTCTACAAGCTCTTTCGGAAGAAGACCCAACCTTCCGTGTCAGTGTAGACCAAGAAACGAACCAAACAGTAATTGCTGGGATGGGAGAGTTACACCTGGAAATTCTGGTAGACAGAATGTTGCGCGAATTTAAGGTTGAAGCAAACGTGGGTGCCCCTCAGGTAGCTTACCGAGAAACAATTCGCAAAGCTGTTAATAGAATTGAAGGTAAATTCATCCGTCAAAGTGGTGGCAAAGGTCAGTATGGTCACGTTGTCATCGATTTAGAGCCAGGAAAACCCGGAACCGGCTTTGAGTTCGTCTCCAAAATCGTTGGTGGTACTGTACCTAAAGAGTACATCAATCCAGCAGAAGCAGGGATGAAAGAAAGCTGTGAATCTGGTGTTTTAGCTGGATATCCACTAATTGATGTCAAAGCGACACTGGTTGATGGGTCGTATCACGATGTAGACTCTTCAGAAATGGCTTTTAAAATCGCTGGCTCAATGGCGATGAAAGAGGCTGTGATGAAAGCTTCTCCTGTCCTGTTAGAACCTATGATGAAAGTTGAGGTAGAAGTACCCGAAAATTACCTCGGTGATGTAATGGGTGACCTTAACTCCCGTCGTGGGCAAATTGAAGGGATGGGTTCTGAGCAAGGTCTTGCCAAAGTAACTGTAAAAGTACCATTGGCAGAAATGTTTGGTTACGCCACAGACATTAGGTCAAAGACCCAAGGTCGAGGCATCTTCTCGATGGAGTTTAGCCACTACGATGAAGTGCCTCGCAACGTGGCAGAAGCTATCATCGCAAAAAGCAAAGGGAACGCATAATCTAGTTAAAGGAAATAAGTATTCATGGCACGCGCAAAGTTTGAACGGAATAAACCTCACGTCAACATTGGTACTATTGGACACGTTGACCACGGCAAAACCACTTTAACAGCAGCTATCACAATGACCTTGGCTGCTTCTGGTAATGCCCAAGCAAGAAAGTATGACGAAATCGACGCTGCTCCAGAAGAAAAGGCACGGGGTATTACAATCAATACCGCCCACGTAGAGTATGAAACAGCAAATCGTCACTATGCACACGTAGATTGTCCTGGTCACGCTGACTACGTGAAGAACATGATTACTGGTGCAGCGCAAATGGATGGTGGTATCCTTGTTGTGTCAGCTGCTGACGGTCCCATGCCCCAAACCCGCGAACACATTCTGCTAGCGCGTCAGGTTGGTGTACCTAGCCTTGTGGTCTTCTTGAATAAAGAAGACATGGTTGATGACGCAGAATTATTAGAATTAGTAGAGTTGGAAGTTCGGGAATTGCTTTCTAGCTATGATTTCCCTGGCGATGATATTCCTATTGTTACAGGTTCTGGCTTGCAAGCACTGGAACACATGGCTTCTAACCCCAAAACCCAGCGCGGCGAAAATGATTGGGTAGATAAAATCTACAAGTTGATGGACGCTGTAGACTCCTATATTCCCACCCCAGAGCGTGATGTAGACAAACCCTTCTTGATGGCGGTTGAAGACGTTTTCTCCATTACTGGTCGTGGTACTGTAGCTACCGGACGTATTGAGCGTGGAAAAGTAAAAATCGGAGATAACGTTGAGTTAGTAGGCATTAGAGATACACGTAGCACAACTGTTACTGGTATTGAAATGTTCAAAAAACAACTCGAAGAAGGTATGGCTGGCGATAACGCTGGTATCCTTTTACGCGGTATCCAAAAAACCGATGTAGAGCGCGGCATGGTATTAGCAAAGCCCGGTTCTATTACTCCACATACCCAATTTGAGGGTGAAGTATACGTTTTGACCGAGAAAGAAGGTGGTCGTAAAACACCATTCTTCAGCGGTTACCGTCCTCAATTCTACGTACGGACAACCGACGTAACTGGCACAATCAAAGCCTTCACCTCTGACGACGGCAAAAACGTAGAAATGGTTATGCCCGGTGACCGTATTAAAGTAACCGTAGAATTAATCAACGCGATTGCGATTGAACAAGGTATGCGCTTCGCGATTCGTGAAGGCGGTCGTACAATTGGTGCAGGTGTCGTCGCTAAAATTATTAAGTAACGCCTTTATTTGCACCTTAGCTGAAAAGCTGAAAAAAGGAGCAGTGATGGTACAATACATCTCTGCTCTTTTCTTGTCCAAAGGAAGAAAGAAGAAGCAACTCCGAAACGTTGGTTGTTGTTAGTTGGTAGTTGTTAGTTTTTCAAGATTTATTTTTCAATCAATTTTGCTAACTGCTAACCACCAACCACCAAATTATTTTCTCTAGAAAAAAACTGAACCAGGAAAATTTAACATGGCTACTCTACAACAGCAAAAAATTCGCATTCGTTTACAGGCTTTTGACCGTCGCTTACTCGATACATCTTGCGAGAAGATTGTAGACACCGCAAATCGGACTAACGCTACAGCTATCGGTCCTATTCCTTTACCTACAAAACGTCGTATTTATTGCGTACTGCGTTCACCCCACGTTGATAAAGATTCACGTGAACATTTTGAAACCCGTACTCATCGTCGGTTGATTGATATTTACCAACCTTCTTCTAAAACCATTGATGCTCTTATGAAGCTTGATTTGCCTTCTGGTGTTGATATTGAAGTTAAACTTTAATTGTTGACGGTTGACGGTTGACGGTTAACGGTTGACGGTTGACGGTTGACGATTGACGGTTGACGGTTGACGGTTGACGGTTGACTGGTGACATACAAAGCATTTCCACATTAATTTTGTTGACACTCATCATTCATCAGTCAACAGTCATCGGTCAACAGTCAACAGTCATCAGTCAACCGTCATCAGTCAACAGTCAACAGTAAATGGTAGAATATATACAACGTACGGGCAAAACAGAGGGTCTATACCTTTATAGTGATTCAATTTATACAAAGGTAAAAATGGCATTTTCTTCACAAATTGCGGTACGCGAACTACCTCTGTTCCCGTTACCCGATGTTGTTTTATTTCCAACTCGACCACTACCTCTACATATTTTTGAATTTCGCTACCGAATAATGATGAACACTATTTTGGATGGCGATAGACGATTTGGGGTATTGATGGTAGACCCAGTTAAGGGAACGATTGCGAATGTTGGCTGTTGTGCGGAAATTATTCATTTCCAGCGACTAGCTGATGACCGAATGAAGATTTTAACTCTAGGACAACAAAGGTTTCGTGTCCTAGAGTATGTTCGTGAAAAGCCTTATCGGGTAGCCTTAGTTGAGTGGATAGAAGATGAACCACCAACGTCCGACTTGAGACCTTTGGCAACTGAAGTAGAGCAGCTATTAAAAGATGTAGTGCGTCTGTCAGCTAAGTTGACAGAACAAAATATTGAATTGCCAGAGGATTTACCTGATTTGCCGTTAGAACTGTCTCACTGGGTCGCAAGCAACCTCTACGGTGTAGCTTCCGAACAGCAGATGTTATTAGAATTACAGGACACCGCAGCTCGTTTGGAAAGGGAAGCCGAAATTTTAACATCAACTCGTAATCATTTAGCAGCTCGCACTGTTCTCAAAGATACTTTTGAGTAAAGTTGGCTGGTAATTGGTAATTGGTAATTGGTGATTGGTAGTTAAGAGCTAAGGGCATCAACACCTAAGACGTTGTAGCTGCCAAAAATTCTTAGAATCTCTGTGTGGCTAGCTAATTCCGCTAAAGCTGATTGCATTTTGGGTGATGATTCTGAAGCTTCTAAATCCATAAAAAACAAATATTCCCCAAGAGAACGCTTTGTTGGACGAGACTCGATTCGACTAAGGTTAATATCTAAATGGGCAAATATCTGTAAAGGTTTAACTAGTGCTCCGGGGATATTGGCAGGTAAGCTAAATCCTAGGGATACGCGACTATTGATTTCTGTCATTTCTGTTTGTGGTAGCCAGTTAGTAGGTAAAGAATCCTGTGTTACCAACCAAAATTGAGTACAATTTTCTGGATAGTCACTGATACCGTTTGCAATAATAGGACGGTTATATAGTTGTGCTGCTCTTGCTGATGATATTGCCGCTGCACTAAGGTCTTGTTCTAGTTGATGTAAGGCTTCGGTTGTTGAATTAATCGGAATTAATTGTACGTTGGGTAGAAATTTTTCCAGCCATCCCTGACATTGTGCTAAAGCTTGAGGATGGGAATAAACTGTTTTAATTTCCTCTAAATTAGTAGCGCAGGAAATTAAAGTATGGACTATGGGCATAACCAAAGCCAATTGGATATGTAGATTATCTAGTTGCCATAAAGTATCTAGAGTCATCGTTACACCACCTTCGATGGAATTTTCCACCGGTACCATAGCTAGCTGAGCTTGCTGTGAGGCTACTGCTTTTAGTGTTTGAGCAATACTAGGATAAGGACATAAAATCGCTTCTACCCCTGTATTCTTAGCCAGCCAGTTCACGTAAAACAAGGCTGCTTGTTCCGCGTAAGTTCCAGGGGGTCCCAAGTGTGCAATTGATAAGTTCATTTATTTTTTAATCTAGTTCACTCCAAATTATAAGATTTTAACTAGCAATCGCAAGCTAGCTAGTGACAATCGAAAGGAACCGCACCCCAACGGTGACTCCCCGTTAAGGGTGGGGTTATCTTGGTTGGGATGAACTATAAACTGGGAATGAAAATAGCCGAGTCTGTTTAAAAATTATGCAAAACTATGCAAAATTAATGCAAAAAAAGATGGAACAGAGATTTTTTATCTACGCAATAATAGGTGATTAATTAATTGATTAATTCCTATTTTGATGATTCAATCCAATAACTGATTGAGTAGAAGGAAACATTGTCGAAGCACTTTGCACACCATATTTTCTAGTATTTTTTGTTTGAGAATCACTTTCTTGACCAGTTATTAATATTGGGGCAATCTCCGCTGTTGGCATTTGTTTCCAACTGGTTTGTTCCCTATCGCTTTCTTCTTCACCTACTTTTGCCACTGTATAGTTTGCCATTGTGTAACTTGATGGCTCCATTTCATATTTCATGGTTGTGTTTGATATGTAGTCATCATCTTCAACCGTTGAATTGAAGTCTTCCAGAAACCATCTTAGTTGCCTTAAAGCGGGATTCGCTGGTGAAACCTTTAGAGCTTCAATTTCTGAATTCTGTTGAGCTAGTCTGTTTTGTAGATTGGATAAGCGATTTTCTAATTCAGATGTTTTGCGCTTCGACTGTCCCCATCCAACAATTAAGGCTCCTGTAACTCCGATTCCCAGACTAAAGGCTGCTCCCACACCAGGAGTGACAATATCCTTTAAATCTCCATAAAACACTTGCTTATTGTCTAATTGGACTTCTACTTGCTCTGAACCTTTAGTCGCTAAAAGCAGCATAAAAGCAGCAAATACGGCTCCAGAAATTACTAGGGTTGGTACTATGACCTTTTTAAGCATGAATTACACCTACTTGTTTATATTTCACAGGTAAATCGTTGTTTAAATGACACCCTTGCAAGACCTGTAGCGTTTTCATGAGTATTTTAGTACTCTAAGTTGTGCTACGGATGCATATAGATTTTATTTACCTTATTAATCCAAAATTAATGATTAGTTTAAGAAATGATTGTATAAATTTAATGAACTTTAGCAGAAATATGTAAATTTTTAATCAAGTAAATTATTTTGCCAGATATATTTACTTATTCGACTATTATTTTTTATACACAAATTATGAACTTATAACCGTCTATGGGTTAAAAATATGACTAGTAGCTACTAAATATTAAAGAATTCTTTATAAAAGAATAGGGGTATTTTCTAGAGTTTGAATCAAGCTAGTACTTTAGCAAGCTAAAAATACGGATTTTACCCATTCCATATTCCCACCTCCAAAGTTCAGGGGTGGGATACTGGTAGGGGGTAGTATTTTTACTACATTTAGGGCAAAAACTTAAACAAGCTAGGTATCAATTAAGCTATACTTTTGTCACCATTGTTAAAAAAATTGAAAATATCTTTCGATTGGCAATATTTCTAGTTAAATCTTTCATTTGCTTCTTTCCTCTAAACTCCAAGCATTTATTTCGGAACACACTCAACTATTTTTATTAGCCTTCGCACTTGCAACTCTATACAGTCCTTCATCAACTTGTATAAGCTCGTGACTAATCAACTCGCGTCGTAAAACACCACAATCTGGGTAGTAGCGCTTGAGAATTTCATTTATAGCCTGTTCTGGGTAATTAACCCCATGCTCAAATTTATTCGCTAACCACCGGAGAATTACTAGACGCTTTTTGCGACTCGTGGGAATTTCTTTGAGGCGATCGCTTTCGAGGTAATGGCTTAAGACTTTGTTTTCCCAAGCTTCAGTATCGACATCCTCAACCAGAGAAGCAAGATGACTACTAGTAAATATTTCCTTGCTCAGGTTTTGCAAAGCTTCGCTATCCAACTGATACAAACGGTTATTACCCTCCGGACGCATCGTAACTAAATTTAACTCTTTGAGCTTGGTCAAATGATGGGAGACCGTAGGTTCCTTAAGTTGGAGTAGTGCTGCTAATTCTTCAACACTACATTCTTGGGAAGCCAAGATACCCAATATTTTCAATCTACTTTCATCCCCCAAAGCCTTAAAAAACTTCAACAAAATTTGAAATCGCTCTTTGGTCATAATTTGTCAAATTTGATTCGATGCAAGTCTAATTAGAGCCGTATCAAATTAGAAATGAATCGAATTTTTTATTAGATATCCTCCTCGGACACAGCAAAAATGTCGCGTGGACGTTTTTCGTGAATCAATGTCAATTTTGTTGCTAATGTGTGAGAAAGTTGAGATTTCTTAAGTAGTTTTTTACATTTTGCTCAATTCTGTTGTGACTTCAGTAATTAAAAAAGCAAAACGGAGTCAGCTAAAAGTAGCGTATGTAAAGGCTATCAGAGCTAAAACAGGGTAAATAGAACTGAATAATCTCTATAAAGTTGTTTACCAAGGGTATACATTAAAAAAAGTCGGTTCCTAGTTGTCGAATTCCACTTCCCTCAGCATTTAGCATTATTTCCTAAACAATAGAAGAATTGATTGATAAGTATTTCTAAATATAATCATCAGAAAAACAAACCATTTTTGGTCAAACTGATTTTTGGGATATTTATACACAAACAAATCCAGATTATGGAAGCCCAATAAACTTGGTCTTTACTGCACCGGACGTACAATAGGAGCAGTAGTAGGTTTTTGCTCTTGAAAAATCGCTTTTAATGCCAACTGCAAAGTTTCAGCCATGACAATGCGGTTGTTGTAAGCAACAATTACCCTAATTAAAGTTGGTAAGCTGTTTTGTTCAGCTTCCAAGTAAAGCGGTTCGACGTACAGTAAAGATTGCTCAATGGGGATAATCAGTAAATTGCCTTGAAGAACTCGTGAACCCTCACGGTTCCAAAGAGAAATTTGCTGGGATATTACAGGGTCTTGGTTAATCAAGGCTTCGATTTGTTCAGTTCCATAAACCAACTGCTGTTTAGGGAACTCGTATAGCAATAACTTTCCGTATTTATCTCCATCAGAACGTGCAGCTAACCAAGCAATTAAATTTGGACGTTGGGTTGGGGTGAAAGGAAGAAGCAAAATAAACTCTTCAGAGGAAGCGTCTGGTAAATCAGTAATTAAAAAATAAGGTTGTACCGGTCGGGGTTCACGACCGTAAATTTCTTTCGGTATTTGCCACAAGTCTTCGCGATTATAAAATACTTGCGGGTCAGTCATGTTGTAAGCCAGTAAACGTTCGGATTGAGTCTCAAATAAATCTACTGGGTAGCGAATATGACTATATAGACTTGCAGGTATAGCCTCTAGAGGTTTGAATAAGTTGGGAAAAATCCCCCCAAAAGTAGTGATGATTGGGTCAGTTATGTCAGTAACATAAAAATTGACACCGCCGTTATAAGCATCAATCACAACCTTTACTGAGTTACGGATGTAATTAAACTTATTTTTACCAGGGTCAGAATAAGGGAAGCGATTGCTGGTAGTGTAAGCATCAATAATCCAGTAAAGATAAGTTTTTTCCCCATTAATGGTTGTTGCACCAGCATCAGCAGCAACTAAATAAGGGTCGCTATCGTAACGTAAAAATGGTGCGATAGTCTCCACCCGTTCGAGAATATTGCGACGAAAAAGTAATTTTGTTTTTGGCGTAAAGTCACCTGTTAGTAACATTTTCCAGTCTTTGAGATACTGAGCAAACAACAAGCGTCGCCAAAATGGAGTAATATTAATTCCACCTCTTCCGTCATAAATGTTATAGACATTTTCATCACCACTGGGATAGTCCAACTCTCTAGTTTTTGTCCCAGTCATTACATAATTATTGGTTGCTTCACCGTAATAAATTCGCGGTTTTCCGATAGGAATACTTTCCCGAATGCGTTCATTTGAAACTTGGAGGGCACCATCACCACCAGGAACATTAACCCCGATATCCTTAACGTAATAATCAGGCAATCCACCAGGAGCAACAGTATTAACCGGACTCAAAGTAAAGCCGTAACCGTGGGTATAAACTAAATGTTCGTTTACCCAAGTTTGAGCTTGCTGGGGAACTGCATCAAAATCTAGCTCTCTTGCGGCAATAATTATCTGCTGTTTTTCTTTCTCTTTCTTAACGTTACTTTCTCCTTCCCTCCTAAAACTATAACGGTCAATATCAGCACTTTTAAATTTGTAATAAGGTCGAATTTGTTGTAGTTGACGGTTCGTTCGTAACAAAGGCTGTGTATCCCACAGACGAATATTACGAACAGTTAAATCATTTTGTTTTAGCTTTAATTCTGAAAGTGTATTTTGAGGTGTAAAAATTTGTGCTTCAATCGAGTTTAAATTGAAACCTTCGCGAGTCAAGGCAATTGTACGTTCGATATACGGACGTTCGCGAGCTAGTTCATTAGGTTGAACAATAAAGCGTTGCACCACACTGGGGACTAATTCTCCTGATACTGCTGCGACTATCAAAAACAAAGCCAAGCCGAAAACTAAATAAGGTGGATAAATAACATTAATAGAAGATGAAATAGTAGAAATATGAGATATTTTTCTCCTAAATTTTTGACTGTGATTCGTTACAGACACACTCTTTTTTTTTGTATTACTTTTAATAAATCGAGATAAAAAAACTACCTGCAGTAGTAAGGAAATAGCAATACAAACTCCTAAAAAACTCAAAAAAGTATACATTGGTAACTGTACCTTAACCGCAGTATAACTTGCACCGTAATTTACACTATCCTGGGAAAACAATAATGAGTACCGCAGCAGCCAATAACGCAGTCCAACCGTAAGCATTAGTAAGCAAGCTAAGGTATTTAGTTGAAGTCGCT
This sequence comes from Scytonematopsis contorta HA4267-MV1, assembly GCA_019359035.1. GTDB lineage: Bacteria > Cyanobacteriota > Cyanobacteriia > Cyanobacteriales > Nostocaceae > Scytonematopsis > Scytonematopsis contorta. The sequence continues at coordinate 49,943 of JAHHIC010000094.1, forward strand.
GTGGTACTGTGAAACCAGAGAAATAACCTTCACTCAGGCTGTTTGCCGCACGTAAGTAAATCAATCCAACGCTAATTATGCTGTATAAAAATAGTCCCAGTAGCCATAGAGTTAAGAGTTCCCAAAACGGTAGTGAAAATATATAAAAGCTAATATCTAAGTTAAATAAAGGCTCTGCTTGATTAAAGTTAGTAGGATAAAAAAACTGTAAAATTTTTATCCAATTTCCTGATAATAGAGAAGCAAATAATAAAGATAATAATAAAGAAAATACGGCTAAGCAAACTCGGTGATAAATAACAATTGCAGCAGTTAGAAATAACAACAAACTTCCTTCTGTCGGGGAGATAAGCCATCCTTTAAACTGTGGCAAAGCTGGTAATTTTATACCTAGCGCTGCAATTGGTTGCCAAAGATTAAAAGCCGCCAATCCATAGTAAATTAATACTAACCCCACTAAAGCACTCAATCCTAATACTACAGGAAGGAGAAAGCGTAACCTTATTGGTTGAGATGAAGGGGATAAGGGGGATGGTTTGGAGTTTTGAACTGTGAATTTTGAGTTGGTTTCTTTCTTATCCTCTTGTTTTTTTCTCAACCGCAAAGCTATTGCGATATTGCCTAGTAAAAAGCCAGCAGAAATTACAAACACTGTTAGCCATAGCCCCAGTTGTGTCCCGAAGCGTAAGAAAAATTCCCGTGAATAACCAACTTCACCAAACCAAAGAATTTCTGCTGTCAGACGGGAGACCATATCCAACAATAGCCATCCCCCCAACAGAAATATAATTACCCGATAACTGAGCTTGGACAAACTTCGAGGAGCCATTATTTTTGAGAGGGGAGTGGGGTGCTGGGGACTCGGTATGGGGTGCTGGGGAGTGGGGAGTGGGGAGTGGGGAGTGGGGAGTGGGGAGTGGGGAATGAGAGAGATTGGGAGGATGAGGCATAATATAAAAGTTTTTTTGACTCTCCTATTCCTTATTTCCTACTCCCCACTCCCTACTCCCTATTCCCCACTCCCCTTATTTAGCTAAACTGCTCCCCTGCATCAAGATTAAATAGCATTTGCAGAGCTTGCATACATTTTTTTCTAGCTTCTACATCTTGTTGTGCTCTTAACTGTACCATTGGGTCATGCAATATTTTGTTAACAATACCTTTGGTCAAAGCCTCGATAACTTCTTGATGTTTTTCGGCAAATTCCGAACCCAAACGAGATAAAGCCTTTTCTAATTCTTGTTCGCGTATTGTTTCAATTTTATTTCGTAAACAGCTAATTGTGGCGATAGTATCAAGAGAACGCCACCACACATCAAAATTTTCGACTTCTTCTTCTAATAAACCTAAAGCTTCCTGTGCCATTTTTCTTCGGCTTTCATGGTTTTGTGCGACAACAGCCTTTAAATCATCAACATTAAAAGCCTGGACGTTAGAAAGCTCATTAACATCCGCAGCGACGTTACGCGGTACAGAAATATCAAATAACATTAAACATTGACTTGGCTCTAAAATCATTTCTAACTTAGCGCGGTCAATAATTGGCTCAGTTGCGGAAGTGCTAGTAAATACCATATGACTTTCAGTAATTACCGTCAGCATTTCCGAAAGTGGATGAATATTAATTTGGCAGTCAGAGTAATTTTTTGCTAATTCCTGAGCACGTTCTACCGAGCGATTTACAATTGAAATTTGCTCAGCCCCTTTTGACACCAAATGTTGCACCAGTAAACGAGACATTTTACCAGCACCAAGAATTGTCACACGACAATTTGCTAAACTTTCCACTTTCATTTGTGCCAATTCCACAGCTGCCGAACTTATGGAAACTGCACCAGTACCAATACTGGTCTCAGAACGGACACGTTTGCCACCAGTAATAGCTTGTTTAAATAACCGATTCAAAATAGTTTTTATACCGTTGTACTGCTGACCCAGCTTGTGAGTGTTTTTTACCTGAGCCAAAATTTGACCTTCACCCAAAACCAAACTATCCAAACCAGCAGCAACCCGCATCAAGTGCATAACAGCATCTTCACGCAGCAACATAAACAAGTGAGAGCGTAATTCCAAAAGAGATATTTTGCTGTATTCAGAAAGGAACTGAGGCACTTCCTTAATACCTTGTTCTGGCTCTTCAGAAACAATATAAATTTCTAAACGATTACAAGTACTGAGTACAGCCACCTCAAGAATATGCTGATATCCCAAAAGCTGAGAGATTGCACTTTCAACTTGTGGTTCTGGAATACTCAGCTTTTCCCTGATTTCTACAGAGGCTGTCTTATGGCTTAGCCCAACAACTGCTATATTCATCTTTCTAAATAGTGATTTAACTATGTGTGGGAATTGGGAATTGGGGAATGGGGAATTGGGGAATGGGGAATGGGGAATGGGGAATGGGGAATGGGGAATGGGGAATGGGGAATGGGGAATGGGAAATTGGGGAATTGGGAATGGGGAATTGGGGAATGGGGAATGGGGGTGGAGAGTAAGGAAGTGTCCAATAGAAAATATAAAGCTATTTCCTATCATCAATTACCAATTACCAATTACCAATTACCAATTACCAATTACCAATTACCAATTACCAATTCCCCAATTCCCAATTATTCCTAACGTAAATTAACTGTCTTAGGAGCCTCTACCATGTGGATTGTGTCAACAAAGCGAGCGGTTTTTGATTGACTGGAAATTACTAGGCTTTGAGTTCTTGCTCCACCATGGAAGAACCGAACACCTTCCATAAGAGTTCCAGGGGTAATACCACAGGCTGCGAATAGTACTGTCTGACCAGAAGCTAACTCCGATGCGTCGTAACATTTGTCGGGGTCTGTGATATTCATTTCTTTGAGTCGAGCAATGTTACCTTCTTTGCTTTCCCCAATTAAACCGGTTTTCACAACTTCTGGGTCGTAAATTAATTGTCCTTGGAAGTGTCCACCCAAACAGCGCATCGCAGCGGCTGAAATTACGCCTTCAGGAGCAGCACCAATACCCATGAGAGCATGAATATTCGTCCCAGCAAAACCGCAGCATATAGCGGCAGATACGTCGCCATCGCTAATTAGTCTGACTCTGGCTCCTGCGGTACGGATTTCCTGAATTAGCTCGTTGTGACGGGGTCTGTCCATCACTACTACTACTAATTCCTCTACAGAACGATTTAAGCACTCAGAGAGAATTTTCAGGTTTTCTGTTGCTGATTTATTAATATCTACTTTTCCTTTGGCTTGGGGTGGTGCTGCGAGTTTCTTCATGTAGAAGTCAGGTGCAGCGAATAACCCGCCTTTTTCAGAAATTGCTAATACAGCCATTGAGCCATTTTGACCATAAGCAACCAGGTTTGTACCTTCACATGGGTCAACTGCGATGTCAATTTCAACTAATTCATCGGGGTTACAGAACTGTTTTGCATCTTCACGGGTACAAATGCCCACTTCTTCTCCAATGTAGAGCATTGGTGCTTCGTCCCGCTCACCTTCTCCAATCACAATACGACCACGCATATGAATTTTGTTCATACGTTCGCGCATTGCTTCAACTGCTACCTCGTCAGCAGTGTTTTTCTCCCCTTTGCCCATCCAACGTGCAGAGGCTATCGCCGCTTGTTCAACGACCTCAATAATCTCTAAGCCTAGTGTATTTTCCACGGATTTATTACCCTCTTGATTGCTTGAATGAGCCTTCGATTGCAGACAGCCATATCAGTTTTCAAGTCTACCAAAGGGCGGATACCCGTGGAAAATAGTCTTGAGTTTCAATTCTGTTAAGTTTTAATACTTAGGTCTGAAATATTTTTTTTCTTTTTACAGTATTGTGTCCTTTTAGTCAATGAATTATTTTTATTCAAATTGCTATCACAAATATTTCTTTTGACATATTGCCAAATGAATTAATTCTCCCTTGGGGTATTATTTAATTTATACGCAAGGTATTAATTATTGCTGACAGGTATTTTTCAGATTTTGTTAAGCTAGTTAAAGCCTTCCACTTGGTAGTTAGTGATAGAAATCAGCTTTAAGATAGAAGTAAAAGTAAATACAAGTATTTATTATTGAAGAAATCAGTTGTCAGTGAAAACCGATTTTTTTTTCAATAATTATTGTTTATTATGTATAATCTACGAACATACCTTTTTAAAGGTATAAAGCATTAAAAAATACTCAGAATCTTTACTATCTATTAGTTTTGTGATGCAAGAATTGAAATTAGGCGTGCGTCAAAATTCGACGACGACAAGCAAGCTATCTTTTGCTATAGTGACTCCCAGTTATGCGCCAGACTATGAAAGATGTCAGCTATTATCTTGGAGCATTAGTCAATTTGTTTCTCCTACTGTTACTCATTATATAGTTGTAGACCGTCGAGACTTACAGCTTTTTAATCAACTTAAGAAGCCAAATACGGAGATTATCACCGTAGAATCATTGATTCCTTGGTGGATTCAGCGTGTGCCATTTTTGAAGAATGGATGGTTGAGTTTGAAAACGCCTCCAATTCGTAACTGGCTATTACAGCAAATTGTCAAAAATGCAATTGTGGAACATGTTCCGCAGGATATATTGGTTTTTGCTGATTCCGATACAGCACTTATACGCCCACTTAATTTAAATAATTTTATTCGTGATGGTGAAGTTAGACTTTTTAGAGAACCAGGTGTAGACACTGATGAAGTATTCTTGAGGTGGCACAGAACATCTCATAAATTATTAGGTCTACCAGCCAAGGTAAATTCGTCAGCACCTGGCTTCATTGGTAATTTTATTACTTGGAAACGTGACAACGTTTTAAAGCTACATCAGCACTTAGAGGAAATTTCTGGACGTTCTTGGGTGGAAACATTGGCATCTTGTTGGCATCTTTCAGAATATATTCTGTATGGAGAGTTTGTCGAAAAGGTTCTCAAAAAAGAATCCGGACATTATTTTGATGCAGAAAAAATGTGTCATGAATATTGGAATCCTCAATTAATGACACAACAAGAATTGCAAAAATTCTTTACAAAAATTAATCCACAATATAAAGCCGTAATGATTTCCGCTAAAGCCGGTATTTCTGTTGGTCAATACGAAAACTTACTGAAAAGCGTTCCTGTTCCATAGAGCAATTCGCAATATGCTTTTATGGACACGCTGCGCGTTTACGGAGTGGAGCGGAGCGCTTACGTAATTTGCCATTAAGAAAACTGAATATTGTCGGTTACTTGTTGAAGCCTGTACTCTTTCGATAGGTATTATATTTAATTCAGTCCACCTACTTACTTAGTCATGCTGGAATTTATCAATTCCCTTCTTGGTCGCCATCCAGAGCGAATTCAGGCAAGCGTAGAAATTTATACTTGGCAAACCTGTCCTTACTGTATTCGTGCCAAAATGCTGTTGTGGTGGAAAGGAGTAAATTTTACCGAGTACAAGATAGATGGCAACGAAGAAGCTAGGGCAAAAATGGCGGAAAGAGCCAATGGTCGTCGTACATTGCCACAAATCTTTATCAACAATCAACATATTGGTGGTTGTGATGATCTCTATGCTTTGGATACGAAAGCTAGCCTTGACCCCTTACTTACGGAAAATTTACCATAACACCATGATGATTATAGTTCAATAGAAAAAAACTATCATTACCATAATAAAAAACAATACTGTAGAGACGCGATTTCTCGTGTGTCTACCAATTTCGTATACATAAGAAAATGTTAACTGACTACTCAGATTATCTTATACATCGACAATGGATGACTCGTGCCTTAGAATTGGCACAATTAGCAGGAAACGCCGGTGAAGTACCGGTGGGCGTTGTAATTATTAATTCTTCAGGAGAAGTGGTAGCGGAAGGTGAAAACAGAAAAGAACGAGACCAAGACCCGACAGCTCATGCAGAAATTATTGCTATTAGAAGAGCTGCTTTTTCGTTACATACTTGGCGTCTTTCCGACTGTACGCTTTATGCAACTCTAGAACCTTGTCCGATGTGTGCGGGAGCCATTATCCACGCCCGCGTCGGGCTTTTGGTTTATGGAACAGACGACCCAAAAACAGGAGCGGTTAGGACAGTTGTGAATATACCCGATAGTGCGGCTTCTAATCACCGTTTGCGGGTGATTGGGGGCATCCAAGAAGCGGACTGTCGTCAACAATTACAAAATTGGTTTCAGAGTAAAAGAAATAACACATTTTGAAGGACAGCAGCGAAACTGTCCAGCTGCACCGACAAAAATCGAGAAAGAAAATTTACGGTGTTACTAATACAGGTTTGAACAAATTTTACCCTAGCAATCAGCGGCCACAGTCATGATGGAACTTCACTCGTTTTCAGATACATGTGACCTAACACCAGTCAATCAAATAGCAGAATCCAAACCGGTGCCGACTACCTCACACATTTCTCCTTGGCTAAGAATTCTGTCATATTTCTTAGGACGGAATTTTCTTTTGCCGCTATTTTTCGGACACATTCAAATTACTGGGCAACGGAATATACCCCTCGATGGGCCCGTAATTATAGCCCCCACCCATCGCTCTCGTTGGGACGCATTGCTCGTACCCTATGCCACAGGTCGTGGCGTTACAGAACGAGATTTGCGTTTCATGGTTACCAGTGACGAATGTCATGGACTACAAGGTTGGTTTATTCGTCGCTTAGGTGGATTTTCTGTAGATACGAAGCGTCCAGCAGTCACGAGTTTGCGCCATGCAGTAGATATACTGCGAAGTGGCGAAATGTTAGTCATTTTTCCCGAAGGTGGTATTCGTAAAGGGAAATTACATCCCTTAAAACCTGGTATCGCTCGTCTTGCTTTAAATGCCCAATCAGCACATCCAGGGCTGGGGGTCAAGATTCTACCAGTTAGTATCACTTACAGCGATATAAATCCGACTTGGGGAACAGATGTCAATATTCATATTGGCGAACCAATAAAGGTCTGTGACTATACAAATGGCTGTGTGAAACAAGATGCTAAACATCTAATGAGTGATTTAACACACTCATTACAAAACCTAGCTCATCAAGAATTAGAAATTTCAACTCATACTCCTTTTGCTGAAATTCCCAATTCTTGATAAAAGAAGGCAGAGGAACAGTTCGCAGTTCGCAATTCGCAATTCGCAATTCGCAATTAATTGACAATTAAACAATTATTCAACTAGCAAACTGCTTTCTTAAATAACTGCGAATTGCGAATTGCGAATTGTTTATCAGATTCCCAGTATTAATTCCCAATTGTTGAATGTACCCACATCTTGTGGCGATAAGTCGATGACCCATAACTGCCAACGTCCCTTTGACGGTACACCTAGTAGTTGCTTTAGGATTGGATGTGTAGCTGGTGTATAAGTCGCTTGCAACTGGTTACGTCTACCTAAAGTTCGACTCTGTAATAAAACCTGCTGATTATTAGGGGTTATCAAATAAATTTCTAAATCGCCTAAAAATTCGTGGGTTAAATCGATGCTTACTCGAATACTTCTGACTTGGCTATTAGCTTGGCTTGAGGCAAGAATCGATATTACACTCTTCACGCCCTGGCGGTCGTTGTCCGGAATATTCTGTTTAGTGTCATTACGACCGCCTACTTCCTGAACTGGGTTTGTTGCCACTTGCCGTAAAGAAAGCGCCATTTGTACAGCTTTTGCGGCGTTTACTTTGCCATACCCAAACCATTCTGAATGCCCGGAATTATCGTATGTTCCTTCTCTTATCCCTAATTGGGGGTCGGGGTCGGAGTCTACTATTTTGTCAGCGGTCTCTTGCAAAATTAATTTCACTTGTTGGCAGGTTAAGTCAGGGTTTGCTGACAAAATTAATGCTGCCACTCCTGCTACCACGGGGGTAGCGCTGGAAGTACCACCAAAGTTGCTTGTAAAATCACCGATATCATAGCCAGCGGCTCCTAGCTGGTCGATGGTTAGCATTCCCAATCCAGGGAAAGAGGAAGAGACTAGAGGCTGAGTGTAAAGAAATCCTGTCTCTTGGAACCACATTCCACCTGGAGCATTATTGCTGGGGGCACAGACTGAAATATTTGCTCCCCAATTACTGTAATTAGCTTTTTTATTCAAGCTAGTCGAAGCTGATATGGCCAGTACATCTGGGTGTACAGCAAAACCACTGAGCCATTTAGTATTGCCTTTGACAATATTTTTTGGCCAATTTTGCTCATTAACGTTGCCGTTAATTGGACGGTTGGCGTTACCAGCAGCAAATAAAATCACACAACCCTTATTATTTCTTCCTTTTGTCGCAGCGCGAGTAATGGCAGCCCGTTGACGTAGGGAAAGGGGAAAATTGACAGCCGATGCTCCCCAACTGCAAGAAATAATACTAGCCCCTTTAGCAAGTGCCCAGTTGAAAATTTCTTCAATAGACTCGTCGTCCAAAAATCCGGTGGTGCGGATGGGCATAAAAGCACAGCCAGGAGCGACTCCGGCAATACCTGTACCATTTTCCTCCGCAATAGCAATACCAGCGCAAGCAGTACCATGACTTTTCTCCTCGTTGCTAGATAAAGGCAAAAAGTCGTTATCCTTTAAATCTCTAGGAGCAACGATTTTGCCGCTACCTTGAAAGTCGGGATGGTCCAAATCAAAGGAATCATCAACCACCGCTACAACCACGCTTCGGACACCACGAGTGATATCCCAGGCTTTTTCCACAGAAATATGAGACCTTACAGCAAGTTGATTTCCACCGTTGTGGTTTAGATACCACTGTTGAGGATAAAGAGGGTCACGGGGTTTATAATGGGGTTCTTGACGAACAATGATATTAGGTTCCGCAAGTAAAACTTCAGAAAGTCCTTGTAAACGGTTAGCGATTTTGACAGGATTTTCTGTAGACTGTTGGGAAACAAGGAAAACAAAAGTATTAGGCAGGTCTTTAACGGGCTTATCTAGAACTAAGCCAAAAGTTGTAGTGATGGAATTAATTCTGGCAGGGTCAACCCATGAGGCAAACTGAATTGTAATTTGGTCGCCCACATATACTAAACTTCCAGGATTGTCTTGCATTCGATAAACGTGACTGGCAAAAGCCACATTTTTGTTATTTCGGACAGTTGACATTGCTCCATCAACCTCTCCTGGTGTGACAGTAAAAACTTCTAGCTGTGCTTGGGGAATACTACGACGCCAAGAAGCTGCAATATTTTTTAAGGATGTATTTCGCGAAATATTTCGCGATATATCCCGTGATAAATCTTCTGGAGTAATTTCACCTGTTGGACGGACGGTAAAGCGGTCAGGGACTTTTTCTAAAATGAATTCTTGACCACCGCGTTGTAAAACTACTCCTAGATTGCTTTCTGGTACACCAGTAGTGGGAGAATTAGAAAGGGAGGATTGTTCGTTCATAAGGGGGAAGTAGAGAGTGGGTAGAGACGCGATTAATCGCGTCTGTACAGAGTGGGGAGTGGGTAGAGACGCGATTAATCGCGTCTGTACAGAGTAGAGAGTGGGTAGAGACGCGATTAATCGCGTCTGTACAGAGTAGAGAGTGGGTAGAGACGCGATTAATCGCGTCTGTACAGAGTGGAGAGCAAGAAAGAAGGAAGAAGGGCTATGGGAACTCAATTTATGTAGTATCGAGTCTAAAAGTTAAGAAACTTAGTATGTAGCTTTGCTTTGTCAAATAGCCAAACAGAGTTAAGATACCCCAAGTCTCTATTTTCATAAGCCCGAAAATTTATTCTAGGCTCATAGGTGTTGTTACTTAGATGCTCAATATAATTATGTAGTAAGCATTTATTTAAGAAGCATCTTCTAGTACTTATAGCGTTTTGTTAATTTAGTTCTGGCACAAAATTACCTCATGAAATTAAGTGCAATGGTTCCCTGGATTCGTACAGGTTTTCTGTCAGTAATAGCAGCCCTCAGCATATTACCAGCAGTTAACGCTCAGGTTCCAAAACTGCCCAACAACCCCAATCAAGCTCAACCTGTTGACCCTTCGGATTCAAACACTCTCCGTCCAACGGGTACAGGTAATAGTTTATTGAGTGTTGAGGGTGGTAAGCGATTGATGAACGAAGCTAGTAGTGCTGTTAGTTCGCAAAATTTTTCTGTTGCAGCCAAAAAGCTTCAAGAAGCAAGAGTTGTCTTCAATCAGCTGTCCAATTTTTATCAACAGCTAAATTCCAGCTTTTCCGGTATTGACAATCGAATTGCGGATTCCCAGCGCAAAATGGCTCTAGAAACAGCCCAAATGCGAGACGAAGCAACCTACCAACTTGCGTTAGTACATAGAGCGGAAGGTAAAACAGAATTAGCTGTACCTTTGTTAATTCAGATTATTGGTAGCCAAAACCCAACAAGGGAATTGGGTAAAAAAGCTTATCAGCAATTGTTTGAATTAGGGTTTGTTGACTCCCCTTTCCCCAGAAGTAGTGGAAGTACTTCTCAAAAATAATCAAATTTTCCAAAACATTGCATAATTTTTTTCTATGAACCACCGTCAGTCCCTGAGACGGTGGGATTTGTATTGGATTTTGCATAATTTTATGGTTAAGAATGCAGCTAACTTATATATTTAAATTTGTTAATACTGTAAAAGTAAAAGTAGTTTCGTGGGGATTGGGATGATTAGTCCTGTTAAAGTTGAGGAAATGATTAAGGCGGAATTGCCAGACGCTCAAGTTCAAGTGCAGGATTTGACTGGAGGTGGAGACCACTATCAAGTGACAGTTGTTTCTGAGCAGTTCGCTGGTAAAAGATTAGTACAACAGCATCAACTTGTTTATCGGGCTTTGCAAGAAGCTATGTCCACTGAGGCTATTCACGCTTTGGCACTAAAAACTTATACCCCTGAAACTTGGCAAAATGCTGAGTAGGGTTTTGTTGATTATTGACTGTTGACTGTTGGCTGTTGGCTGTTAACTGTTGACATGGATTAGTAAGATAATACAATAATACACAAATAGGAAATATCAAGGTTATGACGCTTACTCCTGAAGTTAAACAGAAAATTGAAAACTTAATTAATTCAAACAAAATTATGGTTTTCATGAAGGGCACTAAATTGATGCCCATGTGTGGTTTTTCTAACAATGTTGTTCAAATGTTAAACGCTCTGGGGGTTCCCTTCGAGACTGTTAATGTTTTGGATGATGGGGAGATTCGTCAAGGTATTAAAGATTTCTCTAACTGGCCTACAATTCCCCAAGTCTATATTAATGGCGAATTCATCGGTGGTTCCGACATTTTGATTGAAATGTACCAAAAAGGTGAGTTGCAGCAATTGGTGGAAGTTGCACTAGCTTCTTAACAAAGACCTAAAATAACCCAAACCTCCAAAAGAACCCCACCCCCAACCCCCTCCCCGCTTGCGGGGAGGGGGCTACGAAAAAAAACAATTATGGCTGTTATGTGTATATGCCTATTTCTGGGGGAAATTATTCATGTGGGTCGTCTTAGCCCCCTCCCCGTAAACGGGGAGGGGGTTGGGGGTGGGGTTCTCTTTTTTTTTGCAAAGAATCCTCCCAGTTGGTTTAAGAATCGCTAAGCCACCAGGAGGATTTTGATAACAGTATAAAGTTCATTCTGAGAGGGGACTCTAGGACTTGTGGTAGAAGACCTCCTCCCACCGATTGCGCGTATCCCAAAGTCTGGTTGGTTTTGTGCTTATTCCCAAAGAAAACAGCGGTTCACTTTGGCGAAAACCAAAATTCCTAGCAAATCATTTAAAATATCTCCAATTTCACACCAAAGGAAGCGTTGACCTCCACAGATTTTCTGCTATAATAATCTGCGTTAATCAGCGTCGAGCAAGCCGAGCAAGTACAATTACTAGCGGTAATCCGGCTCTGCTTCAGGCTGTACCATTGCAAAGTTGGAAACATCGTATAAGTAGCGGACGGCCTCCTCTTCTAAGCGATGGATCTTGTACGACTCAATGGCATTACTATGGCGTAAGGCGGCTAAATACCCATCCAGATACATCCGCATATCATCAGTACGATAACCGCGATTCCATAATTCGACGAAGGCGTCGGTTAGTCTTTGGTAATAGCGAATGGTTTGTGTGTCTTGGAGCATAACTGCTGTATGAAACCGTTTGGAAAGAGAATTGTAAATGATTAGCGCTCAAATGTGAAGTAGTATTACTCCCTAATTGAGCGTTTGCTCAAAGGTAATGTCTCCTTTGGGTAACTTTCGTTAAGCCTTTTGAAGGATTGCGACTAAAATTAAGCCGCTTTCACAAAAGCTATATAGAAAGCTACAGTCTAACTTGATCCTATTCCAGATATCAGATAAATGGTTAGCTGATAGGGAAATTGTTCTCATTTTGCCACAAATTACACGACTCTACTGAGGGGTGTGAGCCAGAAAGTTAACAAAACCAAACAATTGCTCATAAAACCTCTAATCTGAGTCAATAACTTCATAAACTTTCATAGAAACTTTGATAGGTCAGAAAAATTCTAATACTATCTTCAACCCTTTATATTGTAAGCAAAAGAGAAGTATAATTTTATCATTTAACCCATCAAAGTTTGTATGGCATAACTGAAAGGTAAATTTTGTTTTAAGATTATTAAATTTTTTATCCTAAGTTCATATGTCGAAAAATTGCGGCAATGTTACGAGCATCGTCAATACCCCTATGGTGGGTACCTTTGAGTATTATGCCCAAATGTTCTAATGCTTGTGCCATGCCGAATTTTTCAGAAGTGCCTAAATATTTAGAAAATTCTTTTTTAATATTTTTGTGTTCCCCTCCAAATGGGTAGGGGACGTTATGAAAATTACAATCTTGGACAAATTGATTTTTATCGTAGTCTCCCCAAGAACAAAAAACAGAACTGGGAAATGACTCAATCCATTGGCTAAAACTTGCTATTACCTCCGGAAATGTCAATGCTATATCTACGTCTTCTTGAGAGATGGTGGTCAACTCGGTGCAGAAACGGGTCAGTTTTGGATGCCTAACTGGTTGTACAAACATCTGAAATTCCGACTCAGTTTCCCAAGTTGTACCATTGAGCATTACTGCACCAATTTCGATGATTTCCATAGAACGACGAGGGATGCTTCCGTCATTGCAACAGGTTGCCTCTAAATCGACTATCAAAAAGTAATTTATATTATTATTTTCCATTATTCAATTCAATCGCTTAGCAAAAAGAAGAAAACCCAACATTTACAAGGATTTGTTGAGTTTCGGTTCGTAATGTAGTTTTATAATACATTGTAGCGTATATTGTCAATATATAGCTGCTTTTCCACCGGACTTGCCAATAAATAGCATAGAAATAAGCTTTTAAGGGTTTTCTGGCTCTTCTAACTGTGGAATATCCTTGTTCCTTCCGAGAATAGAAAGTAGATGATGATTAAAATCTCCAACTTGCTCACCTAAATTCTGGAAAAAATCGTTATCAATTTTGTCAACAATTTTAATTGCTTCAAGGCTCAACTCATAACCGTCGGGAGTAATAGTTAAAGATTTGGCTCTAGTATCTCTCGAATCTGTTTCTCGTTTAACTAAACCCCTTTTTTCCAAAGCCCGTAAAACTTTTGAAGTCATCATAATATCTGTTTTAGCATGAGCAGCTAATCTGGCTTGTGTAATTGTTTCTTTAGCAGAACTTAGCCAAACAATTCCTGCTAATAAAACAAACTGAACATGAGTCAAGCCTAAATTACTTAGCTCAGCGTTCATTTTTCTTTGCCACAAATTAGACACTTGCCACAATAAAAACCCAGAGCTATCGTCTGGACTTTCAAAAGGAAATATTCGATTATCTGGCTGTCGTGTCAACTGACTGTACCTCAAATCAATAATGAAGGAAGAAGGAGAGAGAAGAAGAAAGAAGCCTTCCTTATAATAAATTTGAGTGTGCTTGGCTGACTGTTTTCAAATTAACTGCACAAGAGGCTATGTTTGTGTATTGAACAACATGAGATTAGAAATTAGTTCAAAATCGGCTTGTGAAATTTGTAAAAACCCAAACCTAAATGTACAACCCCAATTTTGCTTATTTTTAATAAAATTTAAATTTTTAATAATGATTTATTTGTGCTGAGAAAGCAATTTTAAACACTCAAGAGACTCTTCTAAAGCTAAGCGATGATTTGACTGAACCTGTAAGCAATCCTCCTCAAGCTCAGTTTCTGCACAAGTCTGGTGTTGATTAATACAGACCCAGCACTCGTAATATTCCTGTGCATAATTAATAGTATTATTGCCGCGTAAGTCTGTTCGCATTGGGTTTGCTCCAGCTTTGAGCAAAGCACGAATACACCCAACTTCTCCACGGGATGCGGCTAGCATCAAAGGTGTTATGCCATCTGCTCCTACTGGGTCGGGTTTTGCACCATGTCGTAAAAGGGTATGAATAGCAGTTAAACTTCCCCAATCACCAGCAGCAGCTTCGTGTAATGGGGTGTTTCCTTTTGCGTCGGTAGCATTCACATCCAATCCCAGATTTAGCAATAAATTAATTATTTTAGACTCCTGGGTTTTTGCGACATCCTCAGGGTCTCCTAACCAACAGGCTGCGTGTAAAGCAGTGCTACCGTTTTTGTCAACTGTATAAGGATTGGCGCCGCAATTAGCAAGAAACTCTAATGTTTCATAATCGTGACGAAAAGCTGCGTTATGTAATCGACTCCAACCATATTTGTCGCAGCGTTCGATATCCACACCGTGTTTTAATAAAGTATGGGCAATTTGTAAACGCTCAGGCTGAGGAACTTCCGATACAAACCACCGCGCTTCCAAAAAGTTTTGTAAGGCATCGTAATCATCATCATCGGTAGCATGAATATTACAGCCTGCGTCGATAAGTAATTGTGCGACTTCTAAACAGACGGCATACATTAGGCTAGTTCTGCCTTCGCTATCCCGTGTATTCGCGTCAGCACCAGCTTTTAGTAGTATTTGTACGCAATCAGCATTACCAGACTGTACAGCAGATAGTAGCAAATGTGAGTAAAAGTTTTGCTTGTCAACTGTAGGTGTAAAACGTTGTAATAGTATTTCTAAAGTTTTCGGGTCACCTACGTAGCAAGCGTCTAGTAGTAGGAATTCTGAGTTTTGACGTTCTTGCTTTTCTAAGCCAGCATCGAGAAGATACTCTAGTCTTTGGCTGGAATCTGGTACGGATAAACGCTGTTTTCTCCAAAAGCCACAATGTTTAATAGAGTACCAAGCAGCTGTTTTTCCCCAAGCATCAGTGGCGTAAATATCAGCACCACGCTCAACCATAAATCTTAATGTTTCTACCGTAGCCCCATCCATAGACCAAGCAGCTTGCATTAAAGGCGTAAGTTGATACATACATACGTCTTCACCTAAATATAGGTTTGTGCGAGCGTTAATATCTACTCCCTGAATTAGTAATTTCTCTATTTGGGCAATGTCACCCAGTCTTGCAGCTCGGTGCAAAGGTTCTTCCTGTTGTGTATTTGGTTGTATCATGGAAACTCGATTTTAAGGCATCTGTTGCTTTTCGACATGGTTGACTACAGTCAAAAGCTGATAATTTCCGGAAAGGATGGGAGTGGGGAGTGGGGAGTGGGGAGTGACAAGCTGAAATGTTATATTTTAAAATTTAGATTTTCGCTGTGTTTTTGACGTTAAAAGCCAGGGAATAAATTCCCTGTCTAAAAGCTTAAGTCCATTGAAATGGACTAAATTTATACTTGTTTGGTAGTTTGTGATTTAAAAGCAAATTAAGTTTACTTAAATAAATTAAAAATATTGGTTTAGTCCTCTTTAGAGGACTTCAGCTTTTAGACAGGGAATTTATTCCCTGGCTACTGGCTGGCTAATGGCTGGCTGCTGGCTGGCTACTGGCTGGCTGCTGGCTGGCTACTGGCTGGCTGCTGGCTGCTGGCTGGCTGGCTGCTGGCTGGCTACTGGCTGGCTGCTGGCTGGCTACTGGCTGGCTGCTGGCTGGCTACTGGCTGGCTACTGGCTGGCTGCTAGCCCTACTCGCAACCTATATTTTGCCGCGCTTTTGAAGTGTTTTTGCTAACTTTTGGGATTGATTTGCTACCTTGCACCAGTTTTTTGGAACTTTAACCGTCGAATGCTTTTATCAATCCCTGTTTTATTGCGACATCAATCACAAAAGCTGCGAGTGCAAAATATAAAATGCTTTCTAATCCCAGAACAACAAATGGCAAAATTAAACCTACTTCTTTTATTCCTATGTCTATTTGTGCTAAACCACGCACTAGTCCAAATGCCATAATTCCGCCTGCTTTGAGTTGAGGATTTTTGTCTGAACGGATAATATAACGGTAGGTAACGCCAAACAATAAGCCTGAAAAGGTCGTGACTCCTAGGCTGAGTAAAAGGTGTAGATTGACCGTTTTTATACTTAGGTATTTAAGTATTTCAAAATACTGGCTGAGAACAAAATTATTAACTATACAGGAAATAATAAATGCAAAGAAAAGGCATAAGCCCCCAATAGCTCCTGCTTTTGCGGATTCTAGCCTTTCTGCCATTAAGTTTATATCAGGAGTATTTGTCATTTTGTAGTACGTGTATGTTTTTAGAGATGTGACAGAGGTGACAGAGGTGATAGAGGTGACATGTCACGTCTCTACATAATGACTAATCCGGTATCATGAATAATGGAGTAGTTTTGTAAAGTTGCTTAAAAGTATCGATATGGACATTTTGACATTTGGTTGGGTTTCACTGTTGGTTGTCTTCACTTGGTCAATCGCAATGGTAGTTTGGGGTCGCAACGGATTGTAAAAAAATGGTGGAAAACCCACTTTTGGCAAGTTTAGCTTTGGTTGCTCTGGTGCTACTTGTCGCTGTCACCGGAGGAATTGGTTATTTGACCATTGTTGGCTGGCGCGACCGCCGTCTTCAAGAACAAGAGAAACGGGATATGCGTAGTTCTGCCAAACCAATGAAAGCGGCGAAAGCTGACAAAGCCGATAAACCGAAAAAAGCTGATAAAGCAACGAAAAAAAAGTAAGCAGGCAAATCTCTTGCTTAATTTTGATATACTCGCACGGAAGCCCGGTGTCTGAAAAGTTACCGGGTTTCTGTTTGATAATTTAAAGCAAACATTAAAGCAAACAAAAAGCATCTTCTATCATGGAGCTGGGTAAAGACAATTTTTTGGAGATGCTATGCATAAGCAGCAAAAAGCAGTATTTTTGGGTTGGTTCCAGCGGGGTACAATTGTTCGTAACTTAGAGCTTTTTTCCGATATTATTGTCGTTTCTTTATGTGTTGGATTATTTTCCTTTATGCTGTTGCGACTAGGGGATTTATACTTTACGTTATTCCAACCATTAAATTTACGACAGGTCACTTCAGATATTTTATTTATTCTTATTCTTGTAGAATTATTCCGCTTGCTAATTGATTACCTGCAAGAACACCGTATTTCTGTGGGTGCAGCGGTGGAAATTTCTATTGTTTCTTCTCTACGAGAGGTTATCTTGCAGGGTGTGTTAGAGATTCAACGTGACCAACTATATGCGACTTGTGTATTTTTGCTTGTTTTAGGTGCAATTTTATGCGCTTTACCTTGGATTACAAAAGTGTGCGAAGACAAGAATTTTGTCAAGTCTAATATACCAACGGAAAGTAATAATTTGCCAGAAGAAAAGACTTTAGTAATGAAGTAAAGTATTTTTACTTATTCGGTTATGGCTGACTATAATTGGTAATTTTGGTAACTATTCTTTAATGAATATGTGGAAAGAAGGATGAGTTTAATAGCTTAAGACTTTATCCTAAAAATATGGGTATAAAAGGTAATCGTTATGAACGTGTTTTATTTATGGCTGGGGGTTATTTCTAGCCTCCTACTTTTCTGGCTAGCGGTTAATACTTTTATGTAATGTGCATATTTTCTTGTGGGGTGGGCATCGCAAGCCCTGTCCTTGTCCCTATCCCACAATATCTAGTCCATTCCACAGTATGCCGTGGACGGGCTGGAAGCCCATCCCACAAGAGGTAGTCAGTACTTTGAACCAAAGTACATAATCACACTACAATTGCTTAACTTCAGAAGCTAGTTTCGCGACTACATCTTTAGCTCCACCAAAAAGCATGGTTGTTTTTTGCTTATAAAATAACTCGTTATCAACACCAGCAAAACCCACACTCATACCACGCTTAATAACAATTGTCTGCTTAGCTCTATCTACTTCTAAAATAGGCATTCCATAAATAGGGCTTTTATCGTCGGTTTGTGCGGCTGGGTTAACTACATCATTAGCACCAATAACCAAAGCTACATCGGTTTGTTCAAACATGGGATTGATATCATCCATGTCGTAGAGTTGCTCGTAGGGTACATTTGCTTCCGCTAGCAACACGTTCATATGTCCAGGCATTCTTCCTGCAACAGGGTGGATAGCGTATTTAACCTCAACACCCATCCGTTCCAACTGGTCTGCTAATTCCCGTATGCTGTGCTGAGCTTGAGCTACCGCCATACCGTATCCAGGTACAATAACGACAGAGCGGGCATAACCCAACATCATCGCTCCTTCTTCTGGGTCAATACTGCGGACAGTTTTATCTGTTGCATCGCCAGTTCCTGCACTAACAGTACCACCACTGCCAATCTTACCGAACGCATCAAATAAGACACTGACAAGAGAGCGGTTCATTGCTTTACACATAATTTCGGTAAGAATGATACCAGAAGCTCCGACTAAAGCACCAGCGATGATAAGCATATTATTCATCACCACAAAACCAGCAGCCGCAGCAGCTAGACCAGAAAAAGAGTTAAGCAGCGAAATCACCACCGGCATATCACCACCGCCGATGGGGATAACAAACAAAACACCTAGAATTAAAGAGACAATGCTAACTGTGATAAACACTGGTAAACTGTTAGGCTCAACAAGTAAATATCCACAACCCCCCAAGTAGGTAGCTAAAAGTAAAGCATTTATGGGTTGCTGAAAAGGAAAAGTAATCGGTTGCCCGCTGACAAGACCTTGAAGTTTTGCAAAAGCCAACATACTACCAGTGAAAGTAACTCCACCGATTAGTACATCCAACAACATAGAGATATTGGCATCAAGGGGTATAGTTTCCGCGTGAGAAAACAACCGCCAAAATTCTGCCACAGCAACCAGAGCAGAAGCTGCACCACCTAAACCGTTAAGCAAACCCACCATTTGGGGCATTTCTGTCATTTGGACTTTGTATGCAACAATCGCACCCAAAACAGAACCGATGGCTAAGCCTAACAAAATCATTTCGTAATTCAACACATGGTTATCTAGGAGTGTTGCCACAATAGCTAACAACATCCCAACTGCTGCGATAACATTACCTTTCCTAGCAGTTGCAGGAGAACCTAGTTGCTTTAATCCCAAAATAAATAATGATGCAGCAACCAAATAAAAAAGCTGAATACCTGTCGGCAAAAAGTTGTTCATAATTAATTGGGGAGTGGGGAGTGGGGAGTGGGGAGTGGGGAGTGGGGAGTGGGGAGTTGGGAATGGGGAGTGGGGAGAACAATTCACAATTACCCATTACCCATTACCAATTACCAATTCGCAATTAGACACTAGCTTTTTTCTTAAACATTTGCAGCATTCGGTCTGTGACGAGAAAACCGCCAACTACGTTAATAGTTGCTAGTACCACGGCTATTAAACCTAAAATTACTGAGAGATTTGTTTCTCTTGCTCCTGCTGCTAGGATTGCCCCAATTACAGCAATCCCGGAAATAGCATTTGAACCTGACATTAGTGGTGTGTGAAGGGTTGGTGGTATTTTATTAATTACTTCAAACCCTACAAATGATGCCAGTACAAATACAAATAAAGCCGCAATTAATGCTTCTGTCATTGATGTAATTTCCTCTTCAAAATGGGGAGTGGGGTGCAGGGAATGGGGAGTAGGGAATGGGGAATGGGGAACGGGGAATGGGGAATGGGGAGTGGGGAATGGGGAATGGGGAACGGGAAATCAATAAAGAAAGACTCATCGACTCCCCCCTTCCCTAGTAGGGAAGGGGGGTAGGGGGGTTAGGTCTCTTAGCGAATTGCACTTAAACTCTGTAATAGCTCTTTAATTTTGGGATTTCTAATTTCCCCAGCATGAGTAATACAAGCTGCGTCGATAATATCGTCAGCAAAATTTATGTCCAATTGTCCGTTTTTCACCATCAATTGCATCAATGAAGTTAAATTTTTGGAATACAATTGGCTGGCATGAACTGGGACTGATGATGGTAAATTAATTGGACCAAAGATGTTGACGCCATGCTTAGAAATGTCTCTACCTGGTTCAGTATAAGCACAGTTCCCTCCTTGTTCTGCGGCTATATCCACAATTACTGAGCCTACTTTCATTTGTGCCACCATTTCTTCTGTAACTAACAATGGTGCTTTTTTCCCAGGTACTTGAGCGGTGGTGATTACTACATCAGCACTTTTAACGTGGGCTGCAATCACTTCTTGAGTACGCTTTTTGCTATCATCTGAAATTTCTTTGGCATAACCACCCTTTGCTGTGGTTTCTTCTTCTAGTTTGACTTCGACAAATTTTGCCCCTAAACTTTGTACTTCTTCCTTAACTGCAGGACGAATATCAAAGGCTTCTACCATTGCTCCCAAACGACGTGCTGTTGCTATCGCTTGTAACCCTGCAACTCCTGCACCAATAACGAATACCTTCGCTGGGGCAATAGTTCCAGCTGCGGTTGTCAGCATGGGGAAGTATTTAGGTAATGCTGTGGCTGCAATTAATACAGCCTTGTAGCCAGCAATGGAAGCTTGTGAAGATAAAGCATCAATTCCTTGCGCTCTTGTAGAGCGAGGAATCATTTCCATACTGAATGATGTTATTTGCCGATGTGCCAGTTTTTCAGCTATCACTGGATTTCCCAACGGATTGAGAAAAGCAATTAACACAGACCCAGGACGCATTAAATCAATATATTTCCCTTCTCGCTCTTGAGGAGGGCTGACTTTAAGCAAAATATCAGCTTCAGACCAAAGCAATGCAGTGTCAGTAATAATTTTGGCTCCTGCGTCTTCATAAACTGCATCGCCAAAAAATGCCTTCTCACCCGCACCCGTTTCTACTACGACTTCTAAACCTTGTTTAACCAAACGGGCTACAGCATCAGGAATTAATGCTACACGACGTTCACAAACTTCGACTTCTTTGGCAACCGCAATTCGCATGAAATCTCCTTGAAGTTAAATAATCTATTTTCTTGAGTCTGAAATTCTATGAAAAACTTGCGCCATTAATTTGGTTCTACCTGAAGCTTTTAACTTTATGTTTCTAAGCTAATCGCTCAGGAATAAACTGCAAAGTTAACTTAACAATCTGAAGTATTTTGCACCTAGTTTTGTTTCATACTCCATAGCATTTATCGCTATACCAAAACCTGTAGAGATTATAAAAATTAGTCCCTACAGGATTTTGCGACTAGGTTAATACTCACATAAGTTTTAATGAGCGTGTGTTTTTACCTAAAATCTTTATGCTTATACCCTTCGTGCTTTTTACCATGTACTGCACATACTAAGTTGATCCCCAACTCGTGCATCTTTATCTTCAATTTTTTTTGATTATTGACAAAAAACTTTATATATTGTTTACAAAAAAAAATCTTAATTCGATTTTCAATAACAAATTATCTTGTAAAAATCTGTCATCAAACAAACCGCTTCAGAAGTAGTAGGGAGTTTTTTTACCGACAATTCCCCCAACATGACACTTTTTGTCGCCTTTTTACGTCAAATTTCCACAAGTCAGTAGTAAAGTTTAGTTACGACCCCAGTTATTTCAGATGACTACCTTAATTTTTGCTATAGGAGTTTAACAATGCGACGTTTACTTTCTGCTTTAGCTGTAACTGGCTGTTTGCTGACAGGGTTGCCCGCTGTAACCTTAGCGCAAAGCCTACCTGGTTTCACGCTTTGGAGTGGTGTTAAAAGCGAAAATCAACTGCCTTTCCGTTTAGATTTTGGTGGACAAACCAATAGTTGGGATAGATACCGTCTAAGAATTCCTGCCCAAAAAATGAAATTGGCAGTAGCACAATTTGTAATTACCTATCCAGATTATTACAAAGGCGAATTTGACTCCAAGGATATGGAAATACGGGTAAAAGGTAAAAAAGTTCCTATTTCTGAAATTAAGTGGGACAAAGAAAACCGTCGGATTGATATCTTCCCCCAAGAGGCTGTACCAGCAGGTAGCGGTGTTGAGTTAGTCCTAAATAACGTTAAAAATCCTTCTTTTGCTGGTATGTTTTATTTTCAGTGCCAAGTTCTCTCCCCTGGAGATGTTCCGCTACTACGCTCCTTGGGAACTTGGATTCTTAGCATTAGCTAATGGGTAATGGGTAATGGGTAATGGGTAATGGAGAAGATTACCAATTCCCAATTACCAACTACCAACTACACCCTTCTTGGCAATATATATCTAATGGTGATAAAATATTAGATTGTGACTTTTTATTAAAAAAACGCCTGAGAGGAGGGAAATATGAAAAGAACCCTAGAGGGAACTAGCCGAAAAAGAAGAAGAGTATCTGGATTCCGTATTAGAATGCGGACTCCCAATGGTAGAAACGTTATTAGAGCAAGACGTAAAAAAGGACGTTATCGTCTGAGCGTGTAAAAAGCTGTGGCATTGCCCAAAGCAAATCGGCTCAAATCCCGACGAGATTTTCAAGCAGTTTTCCAAAAGGGGTTGCGTCGTCACGGCTCTTATTTCACCCTTAGGGCTTTACGACCCGCTAAAACGCTCTCCCTTCCTTTGGATGCTGCTACCGAATTTGCTAAAACATCGGTCGGGAAAATACCAAACACGCCTTTACCAAAGGCAACAACACTTGGGATTACAGTTAGTACAAAAGTTAGTAAAAAGGCGGTCGTTCGTAACCGCATTAAAAGACAAATTGCCGCAGCCCTGTATCATTTATTGCCTAGACTCTTACCAGGATGGCGAATTGTGGTAGTCGTAAAACCAACAGCAGCAGAATGTAAGTGCGGAACACAACAATTTCTGCAAGAATTAGAGCAGTTGTTGGCCGAAGCAGAGGTGTTCAATGGGCATACGTGAAGAAGCTTTTTATGAGGGCGGTCCCCACATAGGAGATTTAATTTTAAATATACTGATTGGACTAACTGTTGTGGGGATACCATTAACTGTTGGCTCAATAGTTCGGGCTTTGTGGCTGCGCTATAGAATAACAGACCGTCGTATTTCTGTAACTGGTGGCTGGATGGGACGCCAACGCAGCGATATTATTTACGCTGAAGTTGTAAAAATCGTCAAAGTACCCCGTGGGTTTGGTCTTTGGGGTGATATGGTTGTTACCCTGCGAGATGGTACTCGTTTAGAGTTACGAGCTATCCCCAAATTTAGGGAAATATACGATTTTATTAGTGAAAAAGTCGCCGCAAAAAACCCCACTTTTGCTGCCAATCTGAAGAATTAGGGAGTGGGGAGTGGGGAGTAGGGAGTGGGGAGTGGGGAGTGGGGAGTGGGGAAAATAATGAGAAAAATAATGGTGATAATGTTATTCACAATTTTTTTCTCCCTAATCTTCCCAACTCCCAACTCCCCACTCCCAACTCCCAACTCCCCACTCCCCACTCCCAACTCCCAACTCCCAACTCCCCTCCCCCCAGAGTGCGGCTATCCGTAGTCAAAATCTAGTCGCATATAAATCGTGATTTAGATAAATTAGATTCAGGCAATTTAGATTTTCCAATTGTTTTAGTTGAATTCAGAATAATGGATTTTGGTATCGGCTTTCTCTCGAACAACGTAATGTTACCTATCATAGACTTGTTCTACGGTGTAGTTCCAAGCTATGGTCTGGCTATCGTTGCTTTGACTTTGATAGTCCGCTTTGCGCTCTATCCCCTAAGTGCTGGTTCCATTCGCAACATGCGGCGGATGCGGATTGTGCAGCCTGTGATGAATAAAAGAATGCAGGAAATAAAAGAGCGGTACAAAGATGACCCGCAAAAGATGAACGAACAAATGCTCAACGTGCAAAAGGAGTTTGGCTCTCCTTTAGCGGGTTGTTTGCCTTTGCTGTTACAAATGCCGGTTTTATTGGCTTTGTTCGCAACATTGCGTGGTTCGCCGTTTTCTAATGTTAACTACTCGGTTAACTTACAAATTTTACCTGCCGAACAAATCGAACGAATTCAACCCCAAGCCTTCGTGACTCCGCCGCAAAACATCTATGTTGCTGATGGCGACCATACTAAAATCACTGCGATTCTCCCCGGTGGTAATAAATTAGCTGTTGGGGAAAAAACGAAGATAGAATATCAAACGGTTGATGGTAAGCCATTTCAAGCTCTTGAAGCAGAACACCCTGACACTAAATTAACTCCCGAATGGAAGATAATGAAAGGTGAAGACCGGGTAAAAATTGATGCTGAGGGCAATATTGAAGCCTTACAACCTGGTGATGTGACTATTCAAGGTACAATTCCTGGACTCGCAGCTGACCAGGGATTTTTGTTTATTGATGCTTTGGGTAGAAATGGTGCGATAGACCCTGATGGTGTTGTCCACTGGGATATTGTCGCTATGGTGGTGATGTTTGGTCTCAGCCTTTACGTCAGTCAGGTACTTTCTGGACAAAATTCCAGTGGTGGTACTAGTGCTAATCCACAGCAAGATACGGTTAACAAAATTACTCCGGTGATTTTTTCCGGGATGTTTTTGTTCTTCCCATTGCCTGCTGGGGTGTTGATGTATATGGTGATTGGTAATATTTTCCAAACCCTGCAAACCTATCTACTTTCTCGCGAACCGTTACCTGCGGAAGTGCAAAAAATTGTAGAAGCTCAGGAAAAAGAAGCAGCACAAGCTGAACAAAAAACATTACCATTTGAGCCAAAAAGTTCCAAGAAAAAGGCTACTAATTGATGATGAGTGATGATAGTCCTATGCAGCGAGGTGAACAGTGGCTAAAATCACTGTTTAAACTCGCTGGATTATCTGCTGAAATTCACGGTGACATTGAAACCGAAGCAGCTTTTAACGGCGATTCTACTGAACCCGATGCTTACTGGTTAACCATCGATGAAACTAATTTCACAGCAGAACAAATTAAGATTTTTATTGGCCGTGATGGTGACACACTAGATGCTACTCAGTATTTAGTTAACTCCATCCTTAACCTTAACCAACCACCGGAGGAACAAGCCTCATTTACTGTTGAGTTGGCTGGTTACCGCGTCCGGAGACAAGCTGAAATTCGTGCGATCGCCGAAGAAGTAGCGGAGCGAGTCCGCAATTCTCGACAAGAAGTTGAAATTCGCTCTCTTAGTTCTGCAGAACGTCGTCAAGTACATACATACTTAAAAGATTTCACTGATTTGGAAACTTTCAGTCGGGGTAAGGAACCCTATCGTTTACTTGTCGTACGTCCTGCAAGTTATAGATAAACTTTGGAGTATGGACTCGTTCCACTGGAGGAAACCCCCACCCCCAACGGTGACTCCCCCTAGGGGGCTATTGTGTACACACAAGTCGGAGTAGACCGTCATTGCGTTCACGGTAGCCTAGGGGGGAGGGGGCTACTATTTTAACTTGACATTACTTTAAAATACTTAACTAAGCTGACGTAATTTAAATTACCCAGCTTATTTGTTTTTTACTTGGTATTAACTGTTAAAAACACTTCTAGTGAATTTCCTTATACCAGTTTGGCTACTGTCCTCAACTTATACTTTTCAGAAAGAAAATCGGGAATCCTATAAATAGAGTCATTAAAGTAATTCGTAATTAATTGCGAATTGCGTTCGCGAAGCGTGCCGCCTCGGCTTATTGCGAATTGCGAACTGGCTATTAAGTTTTTACGCCAGATAAACAAAAAATTTTCTCTTTCTTAACAGAAGAGGGATTTTAATCTTTTTTTATTTAGTAATATTGAGTCATTTATAAAAATATAAAAAAATGAAAAAAATCCTGTTTGCCAGAATGAATTTACAAAAAAAATTATTAGCTGCCTTTTTAACTATGGGTCTGTTGATATTTATAGTCGCAGCGATTGGTTTTAATGGAGTTTCTCAACTATCAAATTATATTAATACCTTAACAAATAGTAGTTTGACTAGTATTGATGGACTTTGGAAAATAAATGAAGGGCAAACACAAATTTATGCAATGGAAAAATTATTGGTAGACCATGAATTAAATGCGGAAAAAAGAGAATTTGCTTTAAAAAGAATTGACACAGCCTGGATACAAATTAAAAATGGATTCCAGCAAGTAGAGTCTGCTAAATTTAATAACAAAGAAGAAAAGATACTATATGATAAGTTTATTAAAAATTGGAGAAATTGGGAAGAACAGCATAAGCAATTTATCAAAAAAGAAAATATTTTTTTTAAAATTGGTGTTTCTGACCCTAAAGAGCAAATAGCTGTTTTTAAAGCTGAAAAAAGTAATAAAACTGATGAGCTAAATAAACTAAAAATTGCATTATCTATGCGAAATGAACTGATAGAAATGCAAAAAGAGAAAGATATTTTATTTAAAAAATCTAATGCTGCTAATCTCAAGGTCTTGAGTATTAATCAAAAACTTGATATAGAAATTCAGAAAAATGCTTCTAAAAAAGCATTTCAAATAATGCTATTCGTAGGGTTAGGAATGATTATTGGCCCATTGGGTGCATTCATACTAGGAATATTTTTTAGTATGACAATTGCCAAACCTATAGATAAAAAGATTCAAAATATGTTGTGGGAATTAGAATTTGCTCGTGATAACTTAGAATATCAAGTTGAATTAAGAACTAACGAACTAACAGAAACGCTCAAAAATCTTCAATTAACACAGCAACAATTAGTTCAATCCGAAAAAATGTCAAGTTTGGGGCAAATGGTAGCCGGAATAGCTCATGAAATTAATAATCCTGTTAACTTTATTAAAGGTAATCTTACTCATGCCAGCAATTATTTTTATAATATAATATCTTTGCTACATATTTATCAACAACAATTTCCTCAATTAACACCAGAAATAAAACAAAAATCAGAAGAATTTGATATTGAATTTATTGTGGATGATGTGCCTAAAATTATATCATCAATGGAAGAGGGTGCTGAGCGCATTCGTCAAATTGTTGTTTCTTTACGTAATTTTTCTCGTCTTGATGAGTCTGAGGTAAAAAATATTAATATTAACGAAGGCATTGATAGTACGTTACTAATTTTAAATTATAGATTTATCAATCAAATTGAAATTATAAAGAAATATGAGAAAGTTCCTCTATTAAAATGCTATCCAGCATCGTTAAACCAAGTATTTATGAATATTCTGAGTAACGCTATTGATGCTTTACTAGAAGACACAGGAAAAAACGAGGATAAAAAAATTACTATTGAGACTGAAGTCATCCATAATAAAGAAATTCAAATTAAAATAATAGATAACGGTCCCGGAATACCAGCTAAAATAAAAGATAAAATTTTTGACCCATTCTTCACTACTAAACCAGTGGGACAAGGTACAGGACTCGGCTTATCCATTTGCTATCAAATAATAGAAAAGCACAACGGTAAAATTGTCGTAATTTCCGAACCTGGACAGGGGACAGAATTTCGACTTAGTTTACCTTTATGAAGATGAAGTAAGAAGACCTCTATGGGTTTGGTTTTTTGAGTACTTAACGAGCTATATTAAGTAATGTAAATACTTTTTTATAAATCACAGTTAGGGTAAATCATGCTATTTGGACTTGGCAAAAAGCTTTCTCTCCCAACACCTGAACAAGCATTACCTGGAAGAGCGCAAAAGATGCCTGTTCCTGCATCTCATTTTGTGAATGGTAACCCTCTGAAACCTCCATTTCCAGATGGTATGGAGACAGCGATGTTTGGTTTAGGATGTTTTTGGGGTGCTGAACGTAAATTTTGGCAGCAAAATGGTGTTTTTTCAACGTCTGTAGGTTATGCAGCAGGTTTGACACCCAATCCCACTTATAAAGAAGTTTGTAGTGGGATGACCGGACATAATGAAGTTGTGTTCGTAGTTTATGACCCAAAAGTTATTAGTTATGAGCAATTATTAAAAGTCTTTTGGGAAAGTCATAACCCCACCCAAGGAATGCGTCAAGGAAATGACGCTGGTACACAATACCGTTCGGGAATTTATACTTATTCTCCAGAGCAAAAACAATTAGCTGAAGCTTCTCGTAACGCTTATCAACAAGCTTTGATTGCTGGAGGTCATAATTCGAGTATCACAACAGAAATTATTGATGTACCAGAATTCTATTATGCTGAAGATTACCATCAACAATATCTCGCTAAAAATCCTGGTGGTTATTGCGGGTTAGGTGGTACTAATGTTTGCTACCCAGAAAATTCGCTACAGCACAGTTAGCGAACCTGTAGAGACCGAATATATTCGGTCTCTACATTAACCATTTATCGCGTCTGTAGATTAATTATTCATTCGCGTCTGTAGATTAATATATTTCTTTTTAATTTTTGCTTTTTACTTGTGAAAAATGGTGGATATAAATTTCAGCTTGGTTTTGTCTAATATATTAAATCCACCTGTCCTAGCTTTTTTTCTAGGTATGTTGGCGGTTTTCGTAAAATCAGATTTAGAAATACCACCACCTTTACCTAAATTATTTTCACTTTACTTACTATTTGCCATCGGCTTTAAAGGGGGAGTTGAACTTGTTAAGAGCGGTATTTCCCAGGAAATTATCCTCACACTTTTAGCTGCCATGCTGATGTCAGTAATTGTCCCAATTTATACATTTTTTATTCTCAAGACAAAACTTGATGCTTACAACGCAGCGGCAATAGCTGCTACCTATGGTTCAATTAGTGCTGTCACATTTATTACTGCTAGTTCTTTTTTAAATCAACTAGGTATTAATTTTGATGGCTATATGGTAGCAGCACTGGCTTTGATGGAGTCTCCTGCGATTATTGTAGGCTTGGTTTTAGTCAATTTTTTCGGTACAAATCAGGAAAAACGAGAGATTAATTGGTCGGAAGTAATACGAGAATCCTGTTTAAATCCTTCTGTATATTTACTTGTTGGTAGCCTCGTAATGGGAGTACTAACGGGGGAAGCAGGTTGGGAAAAATTAAAGCCCTTTGCTCAAGATAATTTTTATGGGGTACTCGTATTCTTTTTGTTAGATATGGGTTTAATCGCGGCTAAAAGAATAAAAGATTTGCAAAAAACAGGAGCCTTTTTGATTTCTTTTGCAATACTTATTCCAATCGTGAATGCTGCTATAGGTTTAGCGATTGCTTTCATAATTGGGATGACACGAGGGGACAGCCTGTTATTTTCTGTTCTTTGTGCTAGCGCGTCTTACATAGCTGTACCAGCAGCAATGCGGTTAACCGTACCTGAAGCTAATCCTAGTTTATATGTTTCTACTGCTCTAGCGGTAACTTTCCCGTTCAATATCATTATTGGAATACCTTTATACTTATACGGGATTAATATGTTCTGGAGATAATAGAATGCAACCAGTAAAAAGAATTGAAATTATTGCAAATTACGTTGAGTTGCCAAGGATTTTAGACGGACTAGAGAAGGCTGGTGTACCAGGTTACACAGTGATTCGTGATGTTGCGGGTAAAAGTTTAAGAGGAGACGGAACCCACGATATGGCAATGACAATGCTGGATAATGTTTATGTTATTGCCTTTTGTGCTCCAGATAAAATTACTGCTGTCGGGGAAGCTATTCGCTCTATTTTAAATAAATTTGGTGGTTCTTGTTTTATTTCCGATGCATTGGAACTTAGAACCACTCATTGTGTTGGATGAATTAAGAATATTGAGCGGAGACGTTATGTATAACGTCTCTACATCTTTTAAACAAAAGCTTGGAGTTTTTGTAGCAACTCATTAGCTCTCATTGCACCCTCAATTCTTTCGACTGGTTGACCATTCTTAAACAGTACAAGGGTTGGTAGTGCATTAACATGGTACTGAGTAGCTATATCAGGATAGTTATCAGTATCAATCTTCACTACTTGCAAGCGTCCTTGCATTTGAGCATTCACTTGTTCTAGTTCACGAGCCATTAATTGACAAGGACCGCACCACTCAGCGTAAAAATCAACCAACACTGGCACATCAGAGCCAGTCAACATTTCTTCAAAGCTATTAAACTGTTTTTTTGTAGCCATAAGATACGCACCAGTTCTATTTGTTCGATTCTAATGGTAATTCCTCTGAGATGAAATGGAGAGGTGGATTTTTCCATTCCTAATTTTCTTGTAAAAAAATGTTGATGTGCTTTGCAACTTCTGGACTGCGGAGGTAGCCAAATATTTTGTGTGGATTAGCTTTCTTTGTAATGGGGCTAACGTAATCGTTCCATATTAAATCATCTTTAACTTTTACACCGAGTAAATTCTGCTGGTAGTCGTCACTAATATGAGTGTCGAGAGAAATTTTGTCGCGCTTGTCAGAAAAGTTAACCCAGCTTTTTTTGACAATAGAAGGAGTACGTACTTGTTCCATGTCTGGTTTTCCTGGAAAGCGACTGTTCTCCTGAGCTATTTTCATTTTTACGTGGGGAATACCCAGGGGTGCTCCCATCGTGACGAAATGCTCTATCGAAGGTGCATCAGCATTTTTACCTGCTAACCTAAGTGCATCATAAGCAATAATTGTACCCATCGAATGACTGATGAGCATGATTTGACGGTCTTTGTGTTTGGACAATTCGTCTAGTAATTCTGAACGCAATACATCTTTTACTGGACGTTTTTTTCCTTGTCGGTCTGTAATTAATTGCTTGTTGTTGTAATAAAATGCTAAGTCCTGTAATTTATCTTTTAAGATACCGTCGATAAAATTTTCTACAATATATTCGTTAGCAAAAGTATCTAATAAACTATCTGCAGTATCACTAACTTGGCTTTTGAGGTTATCTATCCAAGAATCTTGATATTCTTTTAAACTTCCTGGTTCAGCTTTTACATAAGGCTCTTTGTCATATAATTTGTCAAAATAAAATATTGGGTCGTTGTGCTGCGGGTATTTATATAGCAAGTCTGACCAGTATACAAGGTAAAAATCATACTCTGGTACTGGGACTTTTATGTTTGTGAGTCCTTCATTGATGGAGTCTATCCAGGTGTTGCTGTGTAGCTGTTTTTCTGGTTTATTGGATAATCCATGAATACCGATAATAATTTTTTTCATCTGTAGCAAATATTTAATTGCGATTCTACTATACACAAGTTTTGATACGTGATATTTGAAACGCGATTGTAGAGACGCGATTAATCGCGTCTCTACATTTTGATTGGTGCAGACGCGATATATCGCGTCTCTACATTTTTGATTGGTGCAGACGCGATAAATCGCGTCTCTACATTTTTGATTGGTGCAGACGCGATTTATCGCGTCTCTACATTTTTTTGATTGGTGCGCGAATAAACTTATTATGATTAATGGCATTTGATTTCAGACTTTGAGGGAAATAATTGATGGAAGTCTTGCCAGAAGATTTACAAAATTTGCGGGAAAAAGTGGCAATAGTTACGGGTGCTTCACGAGGTATTGGACGTGCTATTGCCTTGGAGCTTGCAAAACAGGGTGCTACTGTTGCTGTTAACTACGCTAATTCTAGTAATGCTGCGACTGAAGTGGTTGAAACTATTACTTCATCCGGTGGAAGCGCAATCGCTCTCCAAGGGGATGTGTCAAAGTCAGACCAAGTTGATGCGTTAATAAACGCGGTGATGGAAAAGTTTAACCGTATTGATGTCTTGGTCAATAATGCTGGAATTACCCGTGACACTTTGCTATTGCGGATGAAGCCAGAAGATTGGCAAGCAGTAATTGACCTAAACCTGACGGGAGTTTTCTTGTGTACCCGTGCTGTCAGTAAAGTAATGCTCAAACAGCGTTCAGGTCGAATTATTAACATTACTTCAGTTTCAGCTTTAATGGGAAACCCCGGACAAGCAAACTATAGTGCAGCAAAAGCAGGTGTAATCGGTTTTACCAAAAGCATCGCGAAAGAATTTGCTTCGCGTAGCATAACAGTGAACGCTGTAGCACCTGGTTTTATCACCACTGATATGACCAGCGGTTTAAATAATCCCGAAGAAATTCTCAAATTTATTCCTCTAGCACGCTTCGGTCAACCAGAAGAAATTGCTGGGATGGTGCGTTTTCTCGCATCTGACCCAGCAGCAGCTTATATAACCGGACAAGTATTTAACGTTGATGGGGGAATGGTTATGAGTTAGGGAGTGGGGAGTGGGGAGTGGGGAGTGGGGAGTGGGGAGTGGGGAATGGGGAATGGGGAAAATTAGGGAAATCAGGGAAATGAAGAAAAGAAAATTAGTTAAATACTAATGCTTAATTTTTCTCCCCATCCTCCCCACTCCCCACTCCCTACTCCCCACTCCCTATTCAGGAGTAACCACGGGTTTCCTAGTTTCCCCCATTCTTCCGATAATTGAAAAACTTAAAAAGGTAATGATACAAATGGCTGTCGCAATCATTACAACAAACCTGACACCCTGAATTTTCATTGCTGCCATGTTACACAGTAAAGTAATTGACCACAGTGTTATCGCTGCTCGGCGTTGGGAAAATCCTATTGCTAGCAAGCGGTGGTGCAGATGGTCTTTACCTGGTGTACTCATGGGGTTTTTTCCTGCTAATAAACGGCGTACAAATACTTGTGTTGTATCTAATACTGGTATTAGCAGGAACATTACAGGAGGTATTAGTGAAAATACTGTGGTAACGTTTAATCTACCGAGAATACTAGTAGCGGCTAGCACGTACCCAAAAAAGTACGCACCGGCGTCACCCATAATAATACGACTGGGATAGAAATTATGACGTAGAAAACCGAGCGCTCCTCCTCCTAATGCTGCTAACACTAAAGTTGCTGCTGCACGGTTGGGAAATTGAGCAGAAACGGCCAGTAAACTCATAGCTGTAATAAAACTTATTCCTCCTGCCAATCCATCCATACCATCCATTAAATTAATGGCGTTGGTAACTCCTACTACCCACAAAACTGTCAGTATTGTGGAAAGAAAGTCGTTGATTGGAGGGTACACAGTTACTTCTATACTGATGCCATTGGCAACTAACAAAAGTGCTGTGATGATTTGAGCGAACATTCTTACATTGGCGGGTAAGCTGAATTGGTCATCTATAAAGCCAACCAGCACGAGAATAGAACCACCTAGCAAAATTGTTAACACCTGAGCCAATACACTTTGCAGTTCTATCGGTCTAAGTAGAGTAGCAAAAACTACAGCGGCAATAACTCCCGCGTAGATAGCTAAACCTCCTGCGTTGGGTAAAGGTTCTTTATTTAAACGCCGTGCGTTTGGTTGGTCAGCCCAACCCACCCGCAAAGCAAATTTTCTAACAACAGGAATCAAACGCCATGTGACAACCCAAGCTAAAAGGTAAGTAAAAACTACTGCCAACCAGCCCATACGACCTGGTTCGGCAATACCTAAAGACTTGAGGAAGGTGTATATATTCATCTTCCACTTCCATTTCTACTGCCGTATGTACGTGAGCATCTAGTGTATATTAATCAATTTTTTACTTTTCTTCTGTAATCGCGATATCTTAGAATTTAGCACTCTGGCTTCGGGAGTGCTAAATTGTGTTATGGAAGCGCTCAAAGAATAAAACATGGCGAAAATCGTTTCTTTTAATGATGATTCACGGCGGGCGTTGGAAAGAGGGATTAACGCTCTGGCCGATGCTGTAAAGATAACTTTGGGACCAAAAGGCCGCAACGTCCTTTTGGAGAAAAAATTTGGCGCACCCCTGATAGTCAATGATGGTATCACTGTTGCGAAGGAAATTGAGTTGGAAGACCCAGTTGAAAATACTGGTGCAAAGCTGATTCGCGAAGTTGCTGAGAAAACTAAAGATTTGGCTGGTGATGGTACAACCACCGCTACGGTTTTAACACAGGCGTTGATTAAGGAAGGCTTAAGAAACGTCGCTGCTGGTACTAGTCCGATTAATTTGAAGCGGGGTATCGACAAAACCGTTGAGGCGTTGGTTGAAGAAATTGCTAAAATTGCTAAACCTATTTCCGGTGACGCAATTGCCCAAGTCGCGACGGTTTCTTCTGGTAACGACGAAGAAATCGGTCAAATGCTCGCTCAGGCGATGGAGAAGGTGACTAAAGACGGTGTAATAACCGTGGAAGAGTCTAAATCTTTGGAAACTGAGTTGGAAGTTGTTGAAGGGATGCAAATTGACCGGGGCTATATTTCCCCCTATTTCATCACCAACAATGATTCAATGACGGTGGACTACGACAATGCTCGCATCCTGATTACTGATAAAAAGATTAGTGCTATTCAGGATTTGGTGCCTATTTTGGAAAAAGTCGCTCGTAGTGGTCAACCATTGTTGATTATTGCCGAAGATGTGGAAGGTGATGCTTTAGCAACTTTAGTTGTTAACAAAGCACGTGGGGTATTGGCTGTATGCGCTATTAAAGCCCCTAGCTTTGGTGAGCGTCGCAAAGAAGCATTAAAAGATATTGCGGTTTTGACAGGTGGACAATTGATTTCTGAAGAAATCGGTTTAAGTTTAGATACCGCTAGTTTAGAAATGCTGGGTACTGCACGAAAAATCACCATTGACAAGGAAAATACCACTATTGTCGCTGCTGGAGACCACAAGGACGAGGTGCAAAAGCGTATTGCCCAAATTAAGAACCAATTAGCAGAAACCGACTCTGATTTTGATAAAGAAAAACTCACCGAACGTATAGCCAAACTAGCCGGAGGTGTTGCGGTTATTAAAGTGGGTGCGGCAACTGAAACCGAACTCAAAGACCGTAAGCTGCGGATAGAAGACGCTTTAAACGCGACAAAAGCAGCGGTAGAAGAAGGAATTGTTCCCGGTGGTGGAGCTACCCTAATTCACCTATCGAAAAAAGTGGCAGAAATAAAACAGAAACTCAACGCCGAAGAGCAAATTGGTGCGGATATACTTGCTCGTGCGTTAGAAGCTCCTTTATGTCAAATTGCTGATAATGCAGGGGCTGAAGGTTCTGTTATTATTTCCAGGGTTAGAGACTCCGAAGTAAACATTGGTTATAACGCTGCTACAGGAGAATTAGAAGACCTGATTGCTGCAGGAATTATCGACCCAGCCAAAGTCGTACGTTATGCCTTACAAAACGCGGCTTCTATTGCTGGAATGGTATTAACTACCGAAGCTGTAGTAGTCGAAAAACCTGAGAAGAAACCCCCCGCTGGCGCTCCTGACATGGGTGGAATGGGCGGTATGGGTGGAATGGGTGGAATGGGTGGAATGGGCATGGGTATGCCCGGAATGGGTGGCATGGGTATGCCCGGTATGGGGATGATGTAAGGTCAACTCATATTAATATTTTTTAAGAAGTTTGCCTTCATGAGGCAAACTTTTTTTTACTTGTTGTAGCTTGGTTGAGTAAAATAAGTGTCGAATAGCAAAGTAGTAGGAAATGCAAAATAAAATCCGCAATCTGAATTTAAAAAAAAACATCCTCTCAAATTCTAAAAGTGAAAGGAATAATACTTATGATATTGAGGGGCTACCTTCTGCAGGGAGTATGCCAGGGACACTAGTAGTTGATAATGATGCTGATAAACCACTAATATTTTTAATTGATTATAACCAAGAAAATTGCCTTCGTCAGCAGCTAAATACTCCTGAGGAATGTGCTAATTATTTAGATACAAATTCAGTCTCTTGGATTGATGTACAAGGTTTAGGTTGTGTGGATGTTTTGCAAAGAATCGGAGATGTTTTTAAATTACATCCTTTATTATTAGAAGATGTGGTAAATGTCGCAGAAAGACCCAAAGTTGAGGAATATGAAGACCAATTAGTGATAATTGCTCGTATGGTAGTTCCAATGCGTAAAGGATGTGGTTTTTATAGCGAACAGGTCAGTTTTATATTAGGAGAATATTATTTACTTACTGTTCAAGAAGAAGCAGAGCATGATTGTTTTGAACCCGTGCGGATGCGAATTGAAAATTACCGAGGCATTATTAGAAAAAAAAGACCAGACTATTTAGCTTATGCTTTATTAGATGCAATTATTGATGGTTTTTTCCCTGTACTGGAGCGTTATGGAGAAGGAATTGAAGATTTAGAAGAAGAAGTTATATTTAATCCCAGTCGGCAAACCTTACAAACTATTTATCGAATTAGACGAGAACTTTTACAACTACGTCGTGCTATTTGGCCTTTGAGAGATGCAATTAATAGCTTAATTAGAGACGAAAACGAACTGATAAGCAGAGAAGTACGAACTTACTTACGAGATTGTTATGACCATTCCGTACAGGTCATGGATATGGTAGAAACTTATAGGGAACTGTCATCTGGATTAATGGATGTATATCTTTCGGCTGTAAGTAATAAAATGAATGAAATTATGAAAGTACTAACAGTAGTTTCGTCAATTTTCATTCCTTTGACTTTTATTGCCGGAATTTATGGTATGAATTTTGAGAATATGCCCGAGTTGAAGTGGCATTGGGGGTATTTTGCTTGTTTAGGAGTTATGGCAACGGTAGGATTTGGGTTGGTATTCTTCTTTTGGCGACGGGGTTGGCTCGAAAATAATTCCATAATCAAATCTGATGAAAAAAATTAATATTTCGTTTAGTTTATATTGAGGAGTGGAAAATTTAGCTATGAGAGTCGCAGGTGACCAAAATTTACTGGTTTTAACGTTTTATATCATCGGGATTTCTTATACGTTGAATCGTATGATTGAATCCATCGCTGACCAAATTAAGTTTGAATTCGATAAAGCAGAAATAGCTAAACAACTGGAAGAGCAAAATCTCAAAGACGACGTGGGTATTAGTTTTAAGTTTAAACCTACCAGTTCCATTGATGAAGTTAAGGATTTATTAATTACCGTTGAAAATAAATCAAAAAATCTAGCCCTCTACATTGACTGGGACAACTGTTCTATAGTCGTAAGTCATTTCAAGGCTTCAAAAAGAGTAATTCGTAAATCACCAGATTTAACTCGCGATTTAGGAGTTCAGCAGAGTCCTAGTTTGGTTGCTCCCAGTAATTCACTTACCACATCGATAACATCTGAAGATACTTTCACATGGGATAAAGACGCCAGCACTTACTCAACCACAAAACCTTTAATTGATATTACTGCACTTCAAAAACATCCTCTAAAAACATTTAGGATAATGTACAGCAAATTCATGAATCGTAGGATTAATTTGACTTTCTCTCTACAGTTGGTGCTAAGGACATCAGAATTGCGTGTTGGTCTGGTTCCAGGTGAAAATAAACCTCCTATGTGCATTATTAACTGTCCCTTTACTATTAGGAAATTACCCTGGTCGTACGCACTACCCTGGAATAAGAAAAGATAATTTTGTTGGCTGTTGACTGTTAACTGCTGACTGTTGACTGTTAACTGTTGACTGTTGATGTAAACTTGTAACTATGGTGAGAGTAGGCGAGGTGGTTGCAATGAAAGCTATTTATAGCTGATTTGAGGAAAGTCCGGGCTCCCTAAAGACCAGACTTGCTGGCTAACGGCCAGTGCGTGTGAGCGTGAGGATAGTGCCACAGAAATATACCGCCAAAATATTAAAAATTGTTAATTATTGTTAATCAATTATAATTATTTTTAATTATTTTGGTAAGGGTGCAAAGGTGTGGTAAGAGCGCACCAGCAACATCGAGAGGTGTTGGCTAGGTAAACCCCGGTTGGGAGCAAGGCGAAGAAATGACGGTTGGTCTTTTACCGATTTCGCTTTTGTAGAGCCGCTAGAGGCGTTTGGTAACAAGCGTCCCAGATAGATAATCACCCTCTGAAGATACTGTCATGTACTGTTTCGACGGATGAACAGAACCCGGCTTACGTCCTACTCTTTCCTTCTTTTTGGTAATTGGTAATGGGTAATAGGTAATTGGTGATGGGTAATTGGTCATTAGTAATAGAAGGATTGCTGATTGTCAATTACCGATTACCGATTATCAATTACCAATTATCCATTACCAATCTTCCAGTCAACAATCAACAGTCAACAATCAACAGTTAATGTCCGTTGCTTATCCACGTCGTCAGCGACAGCTTGAAAGTTTAGTACAAAAGTTAGGCTTATCAGAGGCTGCACCGATAAAATGGCAGTTACTAGATGTAGCTTTAACTCACCCCAGTGTCTCCGATTCCTCAAATTACGAACATTTGGAGTTTGTTGGTGATGCCGTGGTTCGGTTAGTTGCTGCTGAAGTTCTATGGGAAAATTACCCCGATTCTCCCGTCGGTGATTATGCCGCTATTCGCTCTGTCTTGGTGAGCGATCGCATTCTCGCACAACTGGCAGCTCACTACGGATTAGAGCAATATCTATTGGTTGCAGGTAGTGCTTATGCTGATAAAGCTGGCCAAGAAACACGTCTAGCAGATTCCTTTGAGGCTGTTTTGGGTGCGCTTTACTTAAGCACTCACAATTTAGAACTTATACGCTCCTGGTTAGACCCACACTTTAAAGATTTAGCAACCGAAATTCGTCTTGACCCAGCAAGACTTAACTATAAAGCGGCTTTGCAAGAATGGACGCAAGCAAAGTATAAAATGTTGCCAGATTATCGCGTACAAGAAATAAATAACGCTCAAAATAACGAAGAACGTTTTGTTGCCGAGGTTTGGTTGAGGGGTAATAAGCTAGGGGAGGGTAAGGGACGCTCAATAAAGGCAGCTGAACAGTCCGCAGCGAAGGTAGCGTTTTTGTCGTTAGGCTCTCTATAAAATACTTAGTAAGGTTCAGTAATACCCCTGAACTAAAGTTCGGGCTGAAAGCTAAAACCCGTTAAAAACGGGTTTGAATTTGCCTTGAAACTTGGTTTCAACCCGTTTCAACGGGTTTGAATTTGCCTTGAACCTTGGTTTCAACCCGTTTCAACGGGTTTCAGCTTTTAGCCCTCACTTTAGTGAAGGGATTGGAGATTTTTTTTATTTGGAAGTACTTTAGTTACATGTTCTACAAATAAGAATATGAGTAACAAAATAAAGATTGCTGTAATCGGGGTTGGACGTTGGGGTGTGCATTTGTTAAGAAACTTTTTGTCACATCCTTTGGCTGAAGTTGTTGCTGTAGTTGACCCAACATTAGAGTCTTTAACGCGAGTAAAGCAACAATTTAATTTAGATAATATACTACTGACGACGGATTTTTCAGAATTAAAGCAAGTTTCTGATTTGGAAGCGGTTGTAATAGCGACACCCGCCACTACACATTATTCTTTAATTCATGACGCTTTAAAACAGGGGTATCATGTTTTAGCTGAAAAACCTTTAACTCTAGACCCGAAAGAATGTCTGGAACTTTGTCATCTTGCGGAATACCAAAAACGGCAGTTAATGGTTGACCACACTTATTTATTTCACCCTGCTGTGGAACGAGGCAGAACAATAGTTCAAGGTTCAGAACTAGGTGATTTACGTTACGGTTATGCTACCCGTTCCCATTTGGGTCCAGTGCGTCAAGATGTTGATGCGATGTGGGACTTGGCGATTCACGATATTGCTATTTTTAATACATGGTTAGGTATAACTCCTGTAAAAGTACAGGCAACGGGTACGGTTTGGTTACAACCAGGACTCAGTGACTTGGTATGGGTGACACTAACCTACGCTAACGGTTTCCAAGCTTACATTCACTTGTGCTGGTCTAATCCTGATAAACAGAGGCGCTTAGGAGTAGTCGGAAGTCGTGGTAGTTTGATTTTTGACGAAATGTCACCTCACGCTCCTTTGGCTTTATTGCATGGTGAGTTTCAACGTCAAGAAAATTTATTTATACCCATAAATCAAAAATCAGAGTTACTAAAAATCGGAACCGCAGAACCTTTACAGGGAGTTTGTCATAAATTTGTGGAGAGCGTTATTAACAATACTCCTTGTGAGGTTTCATCAGGTTGGGTTGGTGCTGAGTTAGTGAAAATTCTTGCGGGATTGAGAGAATCTCTTAACCAGGGCGGCATATGCGTATATCTGGAGAATTTTCATTAGGAAAGTTAGGCATTTCCGTATACACGTAGTCGTCTTTATTTGAAAATAATGGGGGGGATACTGACTCTTGCTTACCCTCAACGATGGGTAATAACCCAGCATCGATTAAAGGTAAAGTAATCGTTACTCTTGTACCTTGGTTAACTCCGGCACTTTGCAAAGATATACTACCCCCCATAAGTTCAATTAAATTGCGTGAAATTGCTAGCCCCAATCCTGTACCCCCGAACTGACGCATGTTGCTGCCGTCTACCATTACAAAGGGGCGAAATAGTTTATCCTGTTGGCTCGGGTCAATACCTATGCCTGTGTCTTGGACTGAAACAGCTACCACAGGTTTATTATCGGCATCTTCATAAAACTCTGTAGAAATTGTAATACTTCCGGATTGGGTAAATTTAGTAGCATTACCAATAATGTTAATTAAGACCTGCTTAAATTTTACTGCGTCTGCAAAAACGGGTATTACTTCTTTTGAAATATCGCACTTTAATTGCAATCCTTTTGTGAACACATTAACTGATTGTAAATTAATTACCTCTTTTAATACTTCTGCAAGGTTGAGTGCTTCTTGAATAACTGCTAGTTTACCCGCTTCTATTTTAGAAATATCAAGTAAATCGTTAATTATTCTTAATAAATGAATAGCAGTATCATCAGCACGTTGAAGAAATTCTATTTCTTCTTCTCTGTTATCACACAAATCCTCACGTACAACTCGAATACAATTAATAATTATATTTAAAGGATTTCGTAATTCGTGGGAAGTTGTAGCCAAAAATTGACTTTTAACTTGATTTGCATTTTTTGCATCTTGCCAAGCACTTTCTAACTCTTCTGCCCAAGCTTTTAGTCGCTCTACCATCTGTTCTATAGCTTGTGCGAGTTGGTTTAATTCCCTAATTTTAAATTCTTGAGGAACTGGTTGAGCAGAATCATTTAAATGAAGATTTAAAGCATAATCTCGTAATTTTTCGACAGGAAGTGCTAAGTCTCGTGATAAATAAAGTGATGCTAATACTGAAATAATAACTAAACCTACAGTAAAAAGAAATAAAATCAGTTTTATTTGACCTAATCCTAATAGTGCGTTATCCAAAGGAGTAACAACTAAAACTGCCCATTTTTGATTAGGTTCATTTGTAATTGGATTAGTAATCGCAGTATAGCCAGCTACTAATTCATTTCCATCTTTAAAATACAGATTTACCGTATCTTCTTGACCTGCAAGAGCATTTTTTAAAATCACTCTAAGCCTTTCAGCATCTGGATGCTGTTCGATATTAGTCCCAACTCTATTAGCTGACTGATGCGCCAAAATAGTACCGTCTTGGGCAACTATTATAGTGTATCCTGCTAGCCTTTGACCGTTATGAGCTATTTCTGGCTGTAATATTGATTTGAGAGTTAAGACACTGCTCAATTTCCCAGAGTCTTTATACACTGGAGACGATAATAATAACTCTAGTTGATTGCGTGTATCTCTTTTGTGAATAAAACCTGTATTTTTAGGTAATATTGTCTCAACTTGGACAGAATCACTGAGAAATGGAAATTTCGGTAAAGGAAGTGTTTTATAGCTACAAGTACTAGCAATAATGTAGCCAGTTTCAAAATTGCTTAACTGTAAACAATTTGTTAATTCTGGCAATTGTTGCTGTAATTTGGTTAAGAATTCTTGTATTTCTGAAGGAGAACCACTTTCTATAACCCTTGTTTTGCTAGCCAGGTGCAAATTGTTTTTTAAAGCAGTAATTGAATTGACAATTTTTTCTCCTTTCAAAATAGAATTTTCGGTCAAATTATGACGGGCATTTTCTACGAGACTAGTGCGTGCCTTATTTAATGCTAGAATTTGTCCTATCCATAAAACTGGTACAAATAGAAGCACAATTCTAGAGACTAAAGTACGACGAAATGATGATTCACGGTGCTTAGCCATTGAAAGTCTCATTACGTTTGTGCTAACTACAACAAAAGATACTAAAGATGTTTAATTACGGGAATTAAGCAAACCTTTTATAAATTTATAAAAGATTTTCTTTGAAGTATCTAAAATTATCAAGAAGTTGATAAATAAAAATGGTACTTCCTATACAAAAGCGCATGGCAATTAATTCACTAAATCATTATTACAGGTATAACAAAGATTATTAGAATCTGTGAAGAGGAAACTCACAGATTTTAATTAGCGCCTAGTGAGAGAAAATATAAAAAATACCCAAATGAATTAATAATTCAGTGATGCTAAATCGTCCCCATACAACCGTTGTTTTAGCCATGAGCGCAGATGGCAAAATCGCGGATACAACACAACAACCTGCTCGCTTTGGTTCAAGAGTAGATAAAACGCATTTAGAAAAACAAATTGCTGCCGCAGATGCAGTTATATTTGGTGCGGGAACTTTACGCGCTTACGGGACAACATTAACTGTATCGCATCTCAACTTGCTGCAACATAGAGAAAAGATGGGTAAAGCTCCCCAACCTCTTCATATAGTCATTACAAACTCAGGTAAGCTCAATCCGGAAATTCGCTTTTTTCAGCAGCCTGTACGACGCTACTTAGTTACTACAAGCACAGGAGCTAAGTTTTGGGAAGGGCGTTCAGAATATCTTGAACAAGAATATTTTGAGCAAATATTGGTATTTGAAACATCTACGGGTAAGGTTGATATTGTAAAATTATTACAACACTTAAAAGTAAGTGGTATAGAAAATTTAGCTGTATTAGGTGGTGGAACCCTAGTCGCGTCAATGCTGGAACTAAATTTAATTGATGAGTTTTGGCTGACTGTCTGTCCTTTAATCTTAGGGGGTGCTGTTGCTCCTACACCAGTAGAAGGTAAAGGTTTTTTAGCTAATGTAGCTCCTCGGTTGCAATTATTAGAAGTTTTTACTGTTGAACAAGAGGTATTTTTGCACTATAGAGTGGGGAGTGGGGAGTGGGGAGTAGGGAGTGGGGAGTAGGGAGTGGGGAGTGGGGAGTAGGGAATTGCGCGAAATTATTAAGAACATTGTTCTGTGCGGTTTGGTGTTTCTAGTAACTTAAAGTACTGTCCTTCTTGCGGTTTTGGTTGAATTTTAACTAGTACTCCTATACCTGGAACTATTTTGCGGTCACCTGACGGGCAAAATTTAACTTCTCCTGTGGCCCCTTTTGCGTAAAAATTATCCTTTTTCAATTCAATAAACAATGCTCTTCGTGACAGTTCTCCTTGAATATTTTGTAAACCTTGGATAATAACTTGAGTTGCGTCGTAAGTTG
The DNA here is from genome assembly GCA_019359035.1 of Scytonematopsis contorta HA4267-MV1. Taxonomy (GTDB): domain Bacteria; phylum Cyanobacteriota; class Cyanobacteriia; order Cyanobacteriales; family Nostocaceae; genus Scytonematopsis; species Scytonematopsis contorta. Next base: position 93,207 of record JAHHIC010000094.1, read on the forward strand.
TGGCTGTTCTCCAACCAACAGATGTAGTTCTCCAAAGTTCCTCTAATTGTGTCTTGAACTCTCCTGACTCAGAAGCAAGGTCTAAAGACCAAGGTACGGCAAGTACCATATTGCGAGATGATTTGAATTGTAGTGCCCTGTCAGTATACATAGAATCCCCACCTAATAAAGGTAGATAGCCTTCGGTTGCTAATATCGCTGATATTCCTTTGTCTGCTTCTGCTTCGCTACTAACAGCCACCATCACAAACTTTCGACCTTCGGCTTTTTGGGCACAATCAGTAGGTTGAGTTGGGGGTAAATCTAAATCACAAGTAGTTACTGTTTGTGGAGAAAATTTTTCTGTAAATGCTTCTGCTAAAGACCTACTGTAGATACTTTTACTATTAAAAATAACAACTGATTTTTCCCCAACTAACTTATTATTTTGTGCATGTCTAAATAAATCTTCAACAGCTACATTATCAGTGGAAGAAGTACGAAAAACGTATCGACTTAAATCAAATTTATAGTCAGATTTGTTAGGAATAGGTTGTTTTCGTCTGACTGCCGTACTAGTGGGAGAAACCGCGACTAGTTCTTTTTTTTCATACTCTTCACCAGCATTTAAAGTCGTATTACTAGTAAAATGTCCCACTACTGCTAAAATATTGGAGTTAAATTTTTGAAAAGCTTCGTCTCCTGGAATATTATTATCTGCTAAATGCTGAGCTACTATTTTTGCTATATCTTTATCTGTCTCATCTTTACTAATTAAGACTTGTAATAGTTGTCCTTTAATACCATTTGTTTGGTTTAAATTATGCTGGACATGGGCTACTCCACGTAAAATCTGCTCGGAATCTTTGCGATATCCCTCCTTTGTATTAACAGGAATAACAACCGCAATAGTCAGAGGTTTAAGATTGTTTTTTATATTGGCTTCAGTGTTATTCAGAAAAATTTGTGTCTCTGGGTCAACAGAACACTTCGATGCTTTATTTTTTGCAGTTTCTTTAAATAAGTTTATCGCTTCTTGAAACTTATTTTTTGCTTCTGGCAGTTTATTATTTTTAAAAGCTTGCATTCCCTCCTTCTTTTTATCAAAAGCTTTTTGACATTCAATATCATTAGTTAAGCTATTGATATTAATTAAAGATTCTTCCCCTCTTGTAAAATAGTTATCAGAGATTAAAGATGCTTTATTTAGTAGAGGAGAAAGTAAATAAATAGTTGCTCCAAGCAAACTCGCAGTCCCTACAAATGCAGCTATAAATTTCCATTTCTTTCTTAAAAGTGGTTTTGATTTATCTGTTAGTTCTGTTTTTTTCTCTAATAATTCTTGTGTTGGTGATTGTAAGACAGCTAAAACTTCATCAGCAGACTGATATCTTATTTGATAATTTGCCTCTAACATTCTATTTAGAATATTAGCAAAATTTTCACTAATATTAGCTTTTGTTCTCCATGATTCACGGTCATAAATAATACCCAAATTAGCGGGATTTTCGCCAGTGAGCAAATTAATACAAGTAGCTGCGAGGGAATATAAATCAGAACAGGGAAATACTTTTTTGGCATTTTCTTGTTCTGGTGGTGAAAAACCCTTTGTGACAATCACAGTTTCGCTATCCGAGGCTTCTTCTTCGACTTTTTTTACAACCTGTTTTACTGCTCCAAAATCTATTAAATATAACTTTCCATCTTGACGACGTCGCATAATATTAGAAGGTTTAATATCTCTGTGGATAACACCTTGCAGATGAATTAATTTAAGTATTTCTAAGATTTGTTTAAAAATACCTAAGACTTCCGTTTCTGAAAATTTTTCTCCCCGTTCCTGACGCTGTTTTAATTCCTGACTTAAATCCTCACCTTCAATATACTCTTGCACTAAATAAAAAAACTTTTGCTGATTCTTGGGGATTGTATTATAATATCGCCTATCAGCAGGGACTGATAATTCTAAAAAAGCATATAGTTGAGGGATTCTGGGATAAACATCTTGGTTTTTTAAGGAATCAACTAGATTATCTAAAGCTTCTGCTTCTCTGTAAAATAATCTTTGAGCCGTTGCTAATCCTTCTTTTGATAGAGGTATTCTGGGATGTAATTGTTTAATAACTCGTCTTTTTTTTTCTGTTAGTGTTCTCCCAGGAGAATGCAAATCTAGTCCAATATATGTTATGCCAAAACCACCCCCAGGTAATTCTTTAATGGGTAAATATTGATTTTTCAGAATCAAAGGCATCCCACAAACTTGGCAGTAATGCTGCTGTATAGACTGATTATTCAAAAATTCGTCGGATATATAATTTACATGTTCTTCTTCGTAATCACGTTTGGGCCGAGTGCAGTAAACTCTCATTAATTACCCCTAAGTGTAACTCGCACTACAAATAAGAATTACAATTAATCGCTTTATAGAGATTATTTATACATAATAATTATAACACTCTTAGGCAAATACGTACGTGTATTCCCTTTTACCAGCAAATATGATGCAAGAAATCGCAAAATTAGATTACTTTAAGAAAAGTAAAGGTCTACTGGATTATCTTTATATAAGCCCGCAATGCTGGAAAAAGTAAAGTCTCGTCTTAAAATCACTTGGACTAATAAAATTGCCGAAGTACCTCAACAAGCTTGGGATGCTTTAGCTCTACCGCTAAAAACCCCATTTTTGGAGTGGGAATGGCTTAATAATATCGAATTGAGTGGCAGTGCAACAGGGAATACAGGCTGGTTGCCAAATCACTTAACAATTTGGCGAGATAAAACTCTTATTGGTGCTGCACCACTTTATTTAAAAGGACATAGCCAAGGAGAATTTGTATTTGACCATCAATGGGCAGACCTAGCGCAACGTATTGGTGTGCAATATTACCCGAAGATGTTGGGGATGGCACCTTTTACTCCTGCTGAAGGCTATCGCTTTTTAATTGCCCCTGGAGAGGATGAAGATGAAATCACGGCACTAATGGTACGTGAAATCGACATTTTTTGCTCTAAAAATCACATCAGTGGTTGTCATTTTCTATACGTTGACCCAGAATGGCGTCCAGTAATTGAACGTCATGGTTTTACAGCTTGGTTACACCACAGTTACATTTGGCAAAATTCTGGGTTTAACACTTTTGATGATTATTTGACACAGTTTAACGCTAACCAGCGCCGTAACATCAAGCGCGAACGTAAAGCTGTTTCCAATGCTGGATTGCGACTGCAAGCGGTAACAGGTGATGAAATTTCTCGTTCGCTACTGCCTTTGATGTACGATTTCTACGCCGACACCTGTGACAAATTTGGTTGGTGGGGTAGCAAGTATTTAACTAAGCGTTTTTTTGAAATGTTACATACTAATTACCGTCATCGAGTGTTGTTGATGACTGCCTACAACGAAGGAGATAATCAGCACCCTGTAGGTATGTCATTTTGTTTGTATAAGGGTGATAGATTATATGGACGCTATTGGGGTAGTTTTCAAGAAATAGATTGCCTGCATTTCGATGCTTGTTATTACTCCCCAATTGAGTGGGGTATAGCAAATGGGATTAAACTTTTTGACCCAGGTGCAGGGGGTAGACATAAAAAACGCCGTGGTTTTCCTGCTACTCCTAATCACAGCTTGCACCGTTTTTATAATCGGCGCTTACAACAAATCTTGTGTCCTTACATTAAAGAGGTAAATCAATTGGAACAAGAAGAAATTGAGGCGATTAACGCTGAGTTGCCTTTTAGTAAAAGAGAAGTTGAATTAAAAGAAGTACCACTAGACCACCAAGGTGATTAAAAAGTAGCTCCAGGAAAATATTACACTGGATATGGGCGTAAAAACCCAGAATAAGACTACTTTATCTGGTGATTATGGGTTTAAATGTTGAAGATTTAACGGCAATTGATAATGAACTTTCTAAGCGTCATATTGACCTTGACCCCAATGGTTACTTCATTATTTACCTAGACAGGGAAGGGGGATTGATTTGTGCAAAACATTATACAAACATCATTGATGAACGCGGTTTAGCTGTTGACCCAGAAACAGGAAAAGTTATTCCTGCTAGGGGCAAAGTAGAAAGGACTCATACAGTGCTGTATTCAGGTCGAACAGCAAAAGAATTATGCGTCAAAATTCTGGAAGAAACTCAGCCCTGTCCCGTGACCATGTTCGACCATGCAGCCTATTTAGGTAGAGAATTTCTCCGTGCCGAAGTAGCTTTGGTGACAGAGCAAGAGTATGTGCAGGATTAGTTACCCATTGTTCGAGGGCTGATTCACCTGATAGATGTAGTAAGTCGCCATTGGTATAACGGTGGCGGCTATTAATAGTCCTACTACCCAAGCAGTTGCATTTCCTCTTTCTTCCTCGGTTTCTTCCGCTGTTTTGAAGGTTCTTTCAGCTTGTACTTTGTCGATTATTTGCGGTGGACCTGGGTCTGGTTGACCAGAAAGAACCGCAACTAGTCGGTCGCTAGCATCTAAAAATGCTTGATTATATTTGTTGCCATCTCGTAATGGAGCTAGTAAAGTTTCGTTGGCTATGCTGGTGGCTATATCGGACGTCAGCACAGTTTTACTTTTGTCACCAGAAATAATTGCGGTACCGTTGGTTACGGTATCTATCATCAATAAAGTTTGATTCGCTTGTGCTTCTGTTGTGGGAAACCACTTTTCAAACAAAGCTTTGCTAAAAGTTTCTGGTGTTTCTCCGTAGTCTAAACGACGGACGGTAACTATTCTCACCTGGTTACCGCTTTGCTTGGCTAATTCTTCTAAGTCAGTAGTTATCTTGCCTTCGTTTATACGGCTAATCACTTCTGCTTCATCTACTATCCAAGTTTCTGGCGTAAGGTTGGGAATTTCGTATAAAGCTGTAGCTAAAGCTGGTGTAACCCAAAGTAAAGTTGTTAATGAAGTCGCAAGCATAAGTGTTACTCCTGATATAAATAGGCGCAACAAGTGCTTTTTTAAACTTAATGCCGAGTTGAGGAGCTGTTTCATTTGCATGAATCCTAACAAACACTTTTTTCCAAAAATACTACATAAACACACTAAAAAACTATCTCTTAACTTGGTGATTTTAATTAAAATAAGTTACTGTAATTAGTCCTGAGTATTTATACTAATAAAAAATAAATATTTAGAACCCTTGCCTGTAGCTTGTTTCAGAACTAATTTTGCTCAAGATTTGTCAATTAATTGATAGGTGTATATAATATAAACATGTGTCACTTAACACTAAAGCACATGGCAATTTATCCTCGCGAGAAAAATACTGAGTCTATTCAGGAGTGATATGAAGCCAAAACTGTTTTTTCAGTAAAATCCCTATTGTGTGGAAAACGAAGACAAAGCTAGTGTGTAAGTAAGTTCAAATAATTTGTTGTCATCTTTTATGATGTGCAGAAAAGGTAATCTATGAATTTTTTTTAATTTGTTTTGGTTCCTTGATTGTATTAAGCTATTTCACTTTGAATTTGTATGTCCGGATTTTAATTTGTACACTAGGGCAATTACCGATACACACCTACAAAAATTTGAGGTATTAAATTTATGCGGTTCAAATGTGTTTTAGCTTGGTTATCTGGTTCCACTGATTGCCGTTAAATCTGTTCAAAAAAGATTGCTCAGGTTGTCTGACCTTTAATTAGACGTTTGATTGGAAATTTGACAAATAGTGCAAGTGACAAAGCATCTATCAAAGATATTTTGCTCTTAATACTCTATATAGGGAATTGTTTTTAATATCCCTAGAGTACTTGTGTGCGTCATATTAAGGAATACCGCCCTATTTGCTTTGCAGGCAAACTTTGTGGGCGGACGAATGCAAACCATTTTTTCATTATAAGCTATGAAGAATATTTTTCAGCGGTTCACTCGTGGTTTTTACGCCCAAGAGTGGTCGAGTTTGCTGCGTATTTTCAGTAGAAATAGCTGGAAACAAAAGCCGTTGCAAACAGACCGACGCAGAGTCCAAAATAGCCTTCGCAGTTTACGAAAATTAACAGGAATATACTGGCTTATCGGTGCGTTTGTTTCATTGCAAATCGTACTATGGCAGCATCCTGACGTAAGGACAAATGCTGCTATGCCCGTAATTCAAGGGCCGCTTTCTACAAAAGATTCGCAAATTCTGGATAAAAACGGTAAACCAGTATTGCTTAGAGGTGTGAATTGGTTCGGAATGGAAACTGACCTCCATGTCCCTCACGGTTTATGGACAAGAGATTACAAAGAGATGCTCGCCCAAATTAGAGGGTTGGGATATAACTTTATTCGTCTTCCTTTTTCTGTGCAGGCAATACGTTCTTCTAATATTAGTGGTGTTGATTTCAATATTGGTAGTAATCGGGACTTGCAAGGAAAGACCCCTTTGCAAGTAATGGATATTATTATCCAAGAATCCGCACGCCAAGGGATATCAATTATGTTAGATAGCCATCGTCTAAGTGACGCAAGGATTCCAGAGTTATGGTATGGCGATGGTTATACAGAAACTGATTGGATAGAAAGCTGGAAATTATTGGCAAATCGTTATAAAAATCAGCCCAATGTAGTCGCAGCTGATTTAAAAAACGAACCTCACGGTCAAGCTAGTTGGGGAACCAATAATATGGCTACAGACTGGCGATTAGCAGCAGAACGTTGTGGTAATGCAATTCTGGGTATTGCACCTAATTGGTTAATAGTTGTGGAAGGTGTGGAAAAGAATGTCCCCGGTCAACAGTTATCAGGACATTGGTGGGGAGGTAATTTAGAAGGGGTTAAGAACAATCCAGTACGTTTGAATATTGGTAACAGGGTTGTATATTCTCCTCATGAATATGGAGCAGGTGTTTATAATGCATCTTGGTTTTCTGAACCAACTTTTCCTCAGAACCTTTATCAACGTTGGCAACTAGGATTTCAATATATTGCCGACAGTAAAATAGCACCTATCTTGATTGGTGAATTCGGTGGCCGTCAGGTTGACGCAAGTTCAAAAGAAGGAATTTGGCAGCGACAGTTAGTAGACTTTATCAAACAAAAAAATCTAGCTTTCACTTATTGGAGTTGGAACCCTAATAGTGGTGATACTGGTGGAATTTTGTTGGATGATTGGAAGACTGTAGATTCACCTAAACAGCAACTACTTAATACGTTGTTGTCTGCATCTACTACTCCTACTACTCCTACCCCTACTCCTACTCCTACTCCAACAGGTTCTTTATCAGCTGCAGTAGTAGTTACTTCTGAGTGGAATAGTGGTATTTGTTTTGACTTCAATGTCACAAATCGAGGCAATACACCTACTCGTAATTGGCTATTGAGATTCACACCGAATCAGGCACAAATCACCCAAACTTGGAACGGTACTTTTGTGACCAAAGGTTCTACTGTTGAAGCTTCTCCAAATGCCGATTGGGCTAAAATTGTTCAGCCCGGTAAAACTGTCAATGTCGGATATTGTGCAAATAAAACAGGTGGAAATTTTAGACCTAGCAATGTGTCGGTGGCCAATCTGTAAAATAGTACGATAAACCCCTCTAGTAGAGACTAAACATGTTTAGTCTCTACATTGTTATTCTTGAAAGATAACGCTTTTGGTCAATTGTAACTGTAAAAGTAGTGCCAACCCCAACTTCACTTTCAACAAAAATTTCTCCGTGATGCAAATCTAAGCACTTTTTAACAACTGTTAAACCCAATCCTGTACCTAAAACATGTTTGACATTTTTGCCACGAATAAAAGGGTGGTAAAGTTTTTCTAGGTCTTCTTCTGCAATACCAATACCAGAATCCTTGACTTTAAACGAAATAAAATCTGGTTCACAAATTAAAAGAAAATATATATTGCTCCCTTCTGGAGAGTATTTAATAGCATTAGATAATAAATTACAGAGAATGGAATAGATAAGCTTTTCATCTAGCCAAGCATGTGTACTACTACCTTCTTTTCTGAATTGAATAATTTGCTGAGGCTGGCTTGATATTTGAAAATCTTCTACCAAATTAAGACAAAAAGTCTGTATTTCTAAATAGGTCGGGCTGAATTCTAATTTTCCTGCATCTGCTCTCGTTACGGTAAGGATATCACTCAGTAACTGAGTCATTATCTTTGCTGAAGATTGAATGCGGCACAGGTTTTTTAATTGCTCTCGTGTGACAATTGGTTTAAGAGTTTCTTCTAAAAGTTGCCCAGAACCAACAATTAAACTTAAAGGAGTACGAAACTCATGGGAAACCATTGAGAAAAATTGTAGCTTTAGTTCGCTAAGTTCTTTATCTTGAACTAAAGCACGTTTTTGAGTTTCTGCAATTTGCTTTTTGTGCATTTGTTGATACAGCATAGCATATAGAACAAACAAAATTGAGACAGTCAGTATATTACCTAATATTTCCAATATCATTCTTGATTGTAGATTTGATTGAGATTGTAATATCTGAATTTCTAACAACCGACTTTCTTCTGTTTGTAAATTTTTAGTTAGTTGACGAATTTCCGTGCGGTTTTGTTTTATTTTAATGAAAATAGGATTTTTTGTAGGAATTGGTGTTGATATTTGCCTATTTTGTTTTATCGACTGCTGAAATAGTTTAATTTCCTGATTAATTAAGAATTCCAATCTATTCAGACGCTGTTCCTGGCTTTGTATATCAGTTAGTGTTAACCTTAATTGCTTGATTTTAGAAGTTAAACTAGCGATAGCGTTATTATATCGCTCTAGTTCTTTCTGGTCGTTGAAAAGAACATAACCCCGCCGCCCAGATTCTGATTCAATAAGCGTTATCGCTAGATTATTAATATTATTGATTACTAGATTAGTCGCTTTGATGCGCTTTGCGCTTTCTGCTATTTGAATAGCATTTTGATACGAAATTCCAGCGATAATACCTATAATTAGTAGTACTAAGCCAAATCCAGAAGTAATCAATTTTCGTTCTGAAGACCATTTCATAATTACTTGATTTTTTAAAAATAATTATATATTTTAGATGTTAATCTGTAAGTGGAATCAACAATAATGTTATAATTTTAATAAAGAAGTATGTTGATAGTTAAAGATAATGATTTAAAATTAACTTACAGTTATAATCATTGATTTACAATTGATAATTATGTGCCATGCGTATTTTAGTGGTTGAAGATGATGTTCAAATTGCTGACATGCTAACAGAAGCCCTCACAAACCGTCAGTATATAGTTGACGCAGCTTATGACGGGGAGAACGCATGGCATTGGATTGAAAATCATGAGTACGATTTGATGCTATTGGATATAACTCTGCCTAAGATGAATGGCTTGTTACTTTGTCAAAAGCTGCGCCAGAATAAGTGTACTATACCCGTGCTAATGTTAACAGCTCGCGATACAATTGCTGATAAAATTATTGGGCTAGATGCTGGAGCAGATGCTTACTTAGTAAAACCTTTTAACTTAGATGAGTTAATGGCTCAAATTCGTGCGCTTCTCAGAAGAGGAGGAATAGGAGCTAAAAAAAATCTGGCTTGGGGAAATTTATGTCTGAATCCCAATACTTATGAAGTTTACTACTCTCAAGAACTTTTACGCCTGACACCAAAGGAGTACGCTGTATTAGAATTACTTGTTACCAATGGTCGTCGAGTCTTAAGCAGACCAGGAATTATTGAGCGTCTCTGGTCAGTTGATGAGTCGCCCACTGAGGAAGCAGTAAAAACTCATATCCGTACTTTACGTCAAAAACTACGATTAGCAGGTGCCCCAAGTGATTTTATTGAAACATTACATGGGTTGGGGTACAGAATGAAGAAGGTTGATTAATGTAAGAAGCCTGAAGCCAGAAGCCTCAGGGCAAATGGCAATGTAAACTGGAGCTATGAAGTGAGTTACAGCTTAACGAAAAATTCATATTTTTTACTGAAAAAGATATAATTCCTTTACAAATACCTTAGAGTTTTAGTATTTAATAGACCTAACATATACTGTCCTTTCCAATAGAGGCATTTGCGTTAAGGTTAAATTATCATCACGTATCATGATTACAACGGCACAATACGGAAATAGGCTACAGGAAAGCCGTTATAGTAATCGGGGAAGTGCTTACTTATTCGCTCCGATGGTAGACTTCAATGTGATGTCAGAAGTTGGTGATACTCCACCTTAATGTTTTCGTAATTAATAGAGAATAAATAGTTCAAGAAAATAATCCACTGTCGCGCTTATCGTGTCAAGTTAGCGCACTGTTTTAAACTATTAAGCATTTGGTTTGAATGCTAAATTGGCTCTCAATACTGCTGAGGTTTTGCTCGAAAGTGCTAAAACTCGTAGGTTGGGTTGAGGAACGTATGCCTTTATGGGCACGCTACGCGAACACGCAGTGGAGCGTAGCGCTTAACCCAACTAATACAAGGAAATGTTGGGTTTCCTTTCATCGTCAACCCAACCTACAAATGTTCAAAACCTTCGCAGTATTGAATTGGCTCTGCTTATTCATTCCAGAATAGCTGTGCTGATTCTGATTACGCAAATTATTTTTTGCTTGTAATCGGCAGTGACTATATTTTGTTTGCATAGTGGATTATTTCCCATCTAATTTTTCTCTGATGTTTACAGAGAGTAATAGAATTTTTTACCTACTTTGATTGAGCATTTATTAATCAAAGTGAGTAAATTTTACTTATACTTTGAGATATTTATTCAGATATTAAATTTCTGTAAATATCTGCATTTGCCAATTTACACTTTGTCAATTCATAATTTTTCAAGTTGATAAAAAGTTTCAACTATTTCTTATGTCTTGAAACCGAATTTTAAGCAACTTGTTGCGTAGTTTTAACACACTGGAGGATGATGTGAATATTCAGGTTTTTTTGGGTTTGGCAATTGTAATTTTCAGTTCATTTGTAGAAGCTAGGAGAAGTAGCTACTAATAATAAAGTAGTAATAATATTTCGCTTTTATAATCTATAAATAGATGTAGTTGACCTTCATTAAGCTGGAATTCAACTACTAAATTAACTTGCTTATTATCACAAATTTAAAAATCAATATCTCCCGAAATCCACCCGATTTACTTCCGAAATATCTGACATTAGAAGGATAAAATGAATTCATAATATCTAATATAGTAAGAATCAGCTACCATGAAAAAAAGAACTTCCATTTTGTCCAATTTTTCATTGAATAACTTAATCCATTAAAATTATCATTTTAGCTAAGTGGGTGTCTAAAAAATGAACCAAAATACTATTAGTCGTAGGTTACAACGTTTGCAAGAGCTTTTAATAACTGCTTTAGTTGGAGATATTCACACAATTTTCTTTGGGACAAAATTGAGGAGCTTACTATATAAAAATATTTTTAATCGAATGGGAAAATACTGTTACATTCAACATGGTGTAGAATTTTTAGGTGCTTGTAATATAGATTTGGGAAATAGAGTTTATATTCATAGAAATACTCGTATTGATACGAGAGGTAAGGGAAATAATAAACTGATTTTGAGGGATGGTGTTACTCTTGATTTAGGTGTTTGTATTGGCGGGCTTGATGACACTTGTATACAAGTTGATGAACGTGCTTATATCGGTTCTTATGTTTGTATTGGTGGACCAGGAGATATAAAAATAGGTAAAGACTGTATGATAGCATCTCATACAGGAATATACGCTAACAATCATAATTTTGCAGATACAGAAATTAGAATAGCGCACCAAGGTGTGAATACTAAAGGAATAGTAATCGAAGATGATTGTTGGTTAGGTGATGGAGTTACAGTATTAGATGATGTAACTATTGGTCGTGGGAGTGTTATTGGAGCGGGTTCTGTTGTTACTAAAGATATTCCCCCATTCTCTGTTGCTGTTGGAGTACCAGCAAAAGTCATAAAAAGCCGAAAGCAACATGAATTTGAGAAATTAATCAAGTGAGCATCTAAGAAACTGGGAGCATCACAATTCCCTTTTCTTAATATATCCACAGTTTATCCATAAAGGCTTGCATCTTACTCGCTTACAGTAGCAAGCAAGATGCTTGCACTACCTACAATTTTATTAATCATTCAGGACTGCTATATTGTTGACAATTTTCTGACTAATCGGTGCTTTCTCATATTCCAAAGTATCTAATTAGAATTCTCAAAATATAAATTTTATGCAAGTTTTTTAGTGAGGAGAACATATGAACGTTTACTATCCTAATTCAAGTAACATAAGCGAATGGACTGAGTGGCATTTAACTCCTAAAGGATGGGAAAAAGGCACTCAAAAGCGTGAACTTGAAGCTCAATTAATAGAAGTAGAAACACCAGTAGATAGAGTGCTAACATTTAGATACCACGAAAATGTAAGTATCAACTCCGTTTGGTTAGAAAAACACATTACTGAGGTTTGGAAAGATTTAGACAGCAAAATAGTTGATGAATTATTGGAAAAATTTGGTAATTGCCCAGAAACCCTTTAATTAATTGATTTCGTTGAGAAGGGGGTTAGGTCTGTTTTTCTCATGCAATACTTTTAAGGCATCCTTCAAAGACCTAACCAAAAAATTTATGACTTTAATTCTTACCAACGATGATGGGATAGACGCTCCAGGTATCCAAGCGCTGCTCAAAGCCGTTACAAAATTAGGAACCGAATCTTCCAATTTTCAATCTTCTATAATTATCGCCGCTCCCAAAGACCATCAATCTGGTTGCGGACATCAAGTCACTACAAAAAATCCAATTCGTCTCTATCAGAGGGAAGAAAATAAATACGCTATCGGTGGTACTCCCGCTGATTGCGTCAGAATTGCAACTTCACATATTTGTCAAAATGTCAAGTTTGTTCTTTCTGGTATAAATGAAGGTGGAAATTTGGGAGTAGATGCTTATATTTCTGGTACTGTCGCTGCTGTCCGGGAAGCCGCTATACAAGGTATTCCAGGAGTTGCTGTTTCTCATTATCGCAAAGGCAAGCTGGACTATAACTGGGATGCTGCTGCACGTTGGACAACAAAAGTATTATCGGATTTACTTACTCGTCCTATAGAAGCTGGAATTTATTGGAACGTGAACCTACCACATCTTTTACCAGAGGAACCAGAACCAGAGATTATATTTTGTCAACCTTGCACTAAACCATTACCCATCAACTTTCGTATTGAAGGTGACGATTTCTATTATGTAGGAGACTACAGCAAACGCGATCGCACTCCGAAGAGTGATGTTGATATATGTTTTTCCGGTAATATAGCGGTCACAAAGTTGTCTGTAAACTAGAACGTTATAAGCTTCGTAATTACCTGAATGTTTACTCCCTACTCACGTACTTAGAGTCTTCTTCTTCAGAAGTTTGAATTAGAATTGTCAAGCGGTCTAGAGTGTTCGTAAGTTGGCAGAGTTTTTGCAGCGAATCGTCTTGCGTGTCGGCAAGTGTTTGCACTGCATCGCACAAAGCCAAAATTTGATAGCCTTGCTGTTGAATCTGCTTGCCTTGTTCTTCTACTTGGACGCTTAAAGTATCAACTCTGTCAGCAAGACGCTCAATTGTCTCAGTAGTTGCTAGCACAGCTTCTCCAATCTGCTCAACAATTGACTCTAAGCGGTTAATTTTAACTTCGACTCCAGCTGAAACCATTTGTCAATCACCCCTGTTATTTTGGAAACACCACAATACAAAAATCGTAATCAATGACTAGTAGTTTCGGCTTAATCTTCCCTTCTCTACAGATGAGTCTATATAAGTTAGGTCTTAATCCGATTTTGTCACAACTTTAACTGTCTAACCGAGTAAATACTTATTTGACTGCAAACTTTAACACATTAAATTTGCTTATGCACAGGTTTAAATTATTTTCATCTTTCAAAAGATATATGAATTTAACTTTAACCTGAAATTTATCAAAATTGGGAATCTTTAATCATCTTCATGAAGATTCAGTGAATATACTAGTTGACGATATTTGTAGTTTGGAATAAGGGTCTATAGTCAAATTAGATTATACGTATTTATACGATTTAACTAAAATCGACTTGACAATGTACCAAACGTCAGTTAAATCCCGAATTAAAGGTACAGTATCTACAACTTGGGACTTTGAATTTATTCCTCACCTCTCAGTAAGCTCTAAGCTGAAACGTTTTTTAGACATTGTGGGCAGTTTAGTTGGATTATTGATTTTGGCGACAGTATTTGTGCCAATAGCAATTGCGATAAAACTCGATAGCCCAGGTCCCATATTTTTTAGTCAAGAACGTTTTGGTCTGGAAGGTAGGCGGTTCACTATCCGTAAATTCCGTTCTATGGTTGTGGATGCTGAACAGCTGAAATCTTCAGTTAAAAATGAAGCAAAGGGAATCATATTCAAAAATAAAAATGATTTTCGGGTTACTAGAGTAGGTAGATTTTTGAGAAGTACAAGTTTAGATGAACTTCCACAGTTTTTTAACGTTCTGCTTGGTGAAATGAGTTTAGTCGGCACCCGTCCTCCTACAGAGGATGAAGTTATTCGGTACGAAAAACGTCACTGGCAACGTTTAAATGTTAAACCAGGTTTGACTGGTGAATGGCAAGTTCACGGACGTTCTCACGTTAAAGATTTTGAACAAGTCGTCGATTTGGACTTGCGCTACCAAAAGAACTGGACTCCACTGTATGACTTGCATTTAATATTTAAAACATTTTACGTCATCCTTGCTAAAGTAGGAGCTTTTTAAGTAGTCTATAAAAAAAATTACTCTCGCAATATGGCAGACAAAAAAGTAGCAGGTAAAGGGTAAGCGTTACCCAGCTTGTGAGCTTTTAAGTAGTTTGCCATATTTCGTTTAATTATTTTCATTTGTTGAATAAGTAATTACCTTTAAATTAACTGTTGGAATTCCAGATTAGCAATTAGCTTTTTTACAGAAATCAGTATAATTATGTAAATTTACTTGAATATATATAAAGGCTTCTTAAAAAATTTGTATTGTGGGGTGGGCATCCTTGCCCGCCCTTGCTCAATAACCTATAACAACAGACCTTGCTCAATAACCTATAACAACAGACCTTGCTCAATAACCTATAACAACAGACCTTGCTCAATAACCTATAACAACAGACGGGCTGGAAGCCCATCCCACAAGAGAAAGTCCAGCCCATCCCATCCCACAAGAGTGAGTCCAATAATAAATTTTTATTAACTAAGCAACTCCTCTACCTTGTGTTGACTCCATAAATTCCTGTAAAGGCCATCTTGCTGTACCAGTTCCATGTGAGTACCAACCTGTACAATTTCACCCTTATCCATCACAAAGATACGGTCAGCACCAGCAGCAGCAGATAGTTGATGAGTAATGAATATAACTGTCTTCCGCTGCGTACCACCGGAAATATTTCGGAGAATTTTAGTCGCAGTCTGGTTGTCTACGCTAGACAGAGCATCATCCAAAATTAACACTGGAGAATCCACCAGCATTGCTCTAGCCAAAGCACTACGTTGTCGTTGACCACCAGATAAAGTAATACCGCGTTCGCCAACAATAGTTTCGTATTTATGTGGGAAATTAATAATTTCTGGGTGAATTTGGGCAATATTAGCAGCTTTCTCGACTTCTTCCTGCTCGCTTACAGGGTCTCCGTAGCGAATATTGTTTTTGATGCTGGAACTAAAAAGAAAACTATCTTGAGGTACATAAGCAATAGCACCCCGTAAATCTACTAAAGTGATTTTGGTAATATCCTCACCATCCAAAAACAACTGCCCTGGTTCGATATCCAACAAGCGAGGTATCGCGTTTGCTAAAGTCGATTTACCTGAACCAATAGCCCCAACAATTGATACTGTTTCCCCTGGAGCAATCTTAAAGTTAAGGTTATTTAAAGCAGGGGTGCTGGCTCCAGGGTATGTAAAAGTGAGATTTTTTGCAACTATTTCACCTTGCACTTGATGAGATGGTAAACTTATCGCATCAGTTTCATCTTTTATATTAGGCTTCACAGAAAAAATCGCTTCTAGACGGTCGATGCTAACTTCTCCTCGTTGATAAGCAGTAATGGTAAACCCTAAAAGCGCAGTTGGGAAAACAAGACGCTCAACATAAATTAACAAAGCCAAAAAGTCACCAACTTCAAGAGTTTTATTTGCTATTCTCGTTGCCCCTAAAGTAAGTATTATTAAAGTACTAACGTTCGCAAGCCCACCGATGAGTGGGAATATCATATTTCTGGTTTTTGCCAGTTGGATGTTAGCTGCCAAAATTTGCTTGTTTTTCTTAGCAAAAGCTCGACGCTCGTTTTCTTCTTGAGCGTAAATTTTAATTAAAGAAATACCACTAACATCTTCTTGAATAAGTTCACTAATATCAGAAAGTTTTTCTTGAACAGCTGCTTGTTCATGACGCAAACGGTCGCTGAACATATGCACTACTAAAAATAGCAATGGATATACCGCTAGAGCAGCCAATGTCATATCAACACTAATCCCTAGCATTACAGGTAGCGTCAAACTGTAGGCAAAAATAGTATTTGCGAAACTCAACACCACAAATCCTAACAACCTGCGGATATTTGACAAGTCGCTAGTAGCTCTACTAATTAAATCTCCTACGGTATTATTTGCAAAATAAGCAGGTTCCAGCTTAAGTAAATGCTCAAAAATTTTCTGTTTAAGGTCAAATTCTACCTGACACCCCACCCCAAAAAGCCAAATGCGGGAAGCCATACGAATAAGCCACATCGCTGAACTAAAGAGAATGATGGGGATTACGTAATTTCTTAATTCAGCTAAGCTGAAATTATTAGATAATTTGTCAACTGAGTTGCGGATTAATAGTGGTATGTAGACCCCTAAAGCATTCACAGTTAACAACGCAAAAATTCCCAATGCTGAATCTCGCCAATGAGGACGTAGATAAGCACCCAGTTTTGCTAGCCGTCGTGTTTGTTGTGCCATTCTAAGTATTTTGGCATTTTTTTATACTGAATTTATCAACCCTTAGTTATGTTTTCTAACTTACTTAGAGTTTTTAAGTATAATTTATTTTAATAAATTTTATTAAGAACATATATTTTACTTGATTACTGACAAAGAAGGGGCGTATTGCCCCATAAAAAATATTTATTGCTTTGTCACTTTGAGTAAAAAAAGAAACATCTAGATACGTAATTTTAGAGCAATTTAGTTGTATTTACTTTGCTGCAAGCCGGAAAAGCATAAGTTTTTTCACTATTTTGTATGTGAAAATTTAATGTTTGTTTTAACCCTATGTCAGGGATTCATGACAATTACATTTATTTCTTATGAAAAAAATAAGAATAAATTCAATGTTGAATCCCATTGATTGACCTATGGGTATTTTCTTAGCTCTTGACCCGGTGCATTGCAGCATAGGTAGGTAATAGCTCTTGGTTACCTCCTGCGTCCTCCACCCAGGAAGAAGTAAATCTGGTTAAGGTAGCTTTCCCAGGCGTTGGTTGTGATTTGCAAGGTCTCGGCTGTTGGCACAAAGTCTTGCAAACGCAACCCGCGAGTGCGAATCGCGCCAGGGTTTTGTAGTAGGTAGGGTCTAAGTGAGACATCTTGCGGGTTGAATGCTAATGTTGCTCGTCCCAATTCTTCTGCTGGAAGAATTGTGTCACCTAATACATTTGATGTAACGTCGGCAACATTTGACCCAGTATTTAACCCAATAGTCGGAGCGTTAATGGCTTGAGCCAGTAACAGGACTACTTCGGATTTGCGACTTGTTTCTGTAGCTGATGCTAGCTGTACCTTTTGGATAATTTCTTGGCTGAGTCTGGCGTCATCACCCAGCATTGCCAGAGGTGCGCGTACTAAGAAGTAAGCAACGGCTGGAGTGCTGGCTAACAGTAAAATTGTCAGCGCCCAACCAAGTAAATATCCTCCAGGTTTATCAATAGCGCCTCCCTTTATTTTCTGGGCGGCAAAAATCATCATTAAGATTGATGCTCCAAGAGGCTTCAGAGGGAAGGAGACCACTTGCCACACAGAGGAAACAGCTGGTTCGTTCGGATTGATAAAGGCTAAAGCTAGGACTACCAAAAAGAATCCTAGTACGAATCTCCCAAAGAAATTACTCTGGGGATAAACTCTCTGGAAAAGAGTGTAGGCAATCGCGCCAATCAGCAGCCACAATAATACCCGGCTTAGCAATGGGAACATAGATTAACTCTCAAATCATTCTATGCAGTTCAGCCTATGGGTTTCGGGTAATTGATTTATTTTTCCGTCAAAACGTAATCGAGTATTTATACTCTTGCTTGACTTCAAATACATCACCCCCACACCAAAAGACTACCGTCGTAGTGATTTTAGAGCAAATTGTTCTATTACGCTCTATCATTTATGTGTATTTTTCCAGTTACGTAAGGTTTTATTAGTAAATAAAATTGATTGATAGTTCTTATAAGTACAAGGAAAACCTATGTCGCAAGACTTGCCCACCATTTTAGTGACCGGGGGAGCAGGATATATTGGCTCTCATACTGTGCTTGCTCTCAAAAGAGCAGGCTACGAAATTGTAATTCTAGATAATCTGGTCTACGGGCATCGCGACTTGGTAGAAGAAGTGTTAAAGGTGGAATTGGTAGTCGGCGATACTTCCGACCGTGAGTTACTTGATAAATTATTTCAAACTCGCCAATTTGCCGCTGTAATGCATTTTTCTGCGTTTGCGTACGTAGGTGAATCAGTAACTGACCCTGCTAAGTATTACCGTAACAATGTTGTTGGTACTCTTGTTTTACTAGAAGCAATGTTGGCGGCTTCTGTTAAGAATTTTGTATTTTCGTCAACTTGTGCGACTTATGGTGTTCCATCGGTAGTGCCAATACCAGAAGACCATCCCCAAAACCCCATAAACCCTTATGGTGCAAGCAAGTTGATGGTAGAGCGAATTCTTGAGGATTTTAGCGCTGCCTATGATTTAAAGTCCGTACGTTTTCGCTACTTTAATGCAGCTGGTGCTGACCCAAGTGGGGTGTTGGGAGAAGACCATAACCCAGAAACACATTTGATTCCTTTGGTTTTACAAACTGCTTTAGGTCAGCGAGATTCTATTTCTGTTTTTGGAACTGATTATCCTACCCCAGATGGTACATGTGTTCGAGACTATATACATGTTAATGACTTAGCTGATGCTCATGTTTTAGGATTGGAATATCTTTTGAAAGGTGGAGACAGTGCTGTTTTCAATTTAGGAAACGGTAGTGGCTTTTCTGTCAAAGAAGTTATTGAGACCGCTAAACAAGTCACTGGTCGTGAAATACCCATCAAAGAATGCGAACGTCGTGCTGGAGACCCACCAAGTTTGATTGGTAGTGGAGAAAAAGCGAGAAGTATTTTAGGTTGGAATCCTCAGTACTTTGAGATAAAAGATATTATTACCCACGCATGGAAATGGCATCAGGTTCGTCATAGGGATTAGGGATTAGGGATTAGGGAGTGGGGAGTAGGGAGTGGGGAGTAGGGAGTGGGGAGTAGGGAGTGGGGATTTGTGATGAAAAGATTATTTTGGTTAGCGTTGGTGGTACTTTTAGTGGTAGTTGCTTTGGGGGGTAGTGGTTTTTGGCTACGGCAAAATCCCCCACTCTCCACTCCCCATTCCCAACTCCCCATTCCCAACTCCCAATTCCCCACTCCCCACTCCCAACTCCCAATTCCCCACTCCCAACTCCCCACTCCCCATTCCCAACTCCCAACTCCCAACTCCCAACTCCCCAAAGTTTCTTTTGATAAGCTTTTTGGTCATGTTCAAAAGTTAAGTGGACAACGTTATACCGATGATGAGCGTTTGCGTACTCGTAACTACATAACTAGTGAACTGAAGAAATTAGGTTGGAAAACTCAACTAGAAAAGTTTCCTGAGGGTGTTAATATTTTTGCTGAACGAGAAGGAAGTGATAAAACTGTAGGTTCAATTCTTATAAGCGCTCATTACGATACTGTTTTTAACTCCCCTGGTGCTGATGATAATGCGACTGGTGTTGCGGTAACTCTAGAGGTAGCTCGACTTTTTGCTTCTCGTCCTACTCCCAGAACGTTACGACTGGTTTTTTTTGATAAGGAAGAAGCTGGACTTCTCGGTAGTAAGGCTTTTGTGGCAAATAAAATACACCTAGAAAATCTTTACGGTGTTATCAATATGGATATGGTGGGTTTCGCTTGTTACATTAAAGGCTGTCAAAAGCATCCAGCTGGTTTGCCTGTTACTCCACCAAGCGATAAAGGAGATTTTTTAGTTGCGGTTGGTGATGCTGAAAATTTACATTTACTAAGTGCTTTTACAGGTGTTCCTAAGAGTCAACAAAAAGTAAATTCTCTAGACTTACCTCTAGTGTTTACATTGCCAGTCCCACTCAAGGGTAGTTTGATACCAGATACCCTACGTAGTGACCACGCTCCTTTTTGGCTACAAGGAATCGGTGCTGTATTTGTAACTGATACAGCAAATCTACGTAGTCCTCATTATCACCAAAATAGCGATAAGCCAGCTACAATTGACCGCAAATTTTTTGTTGGTGCAGCACAAATAGTTGTGAATGCGACTACTAGCTTGTTGGAGAGTCAATAATACAGGGGATTTCAAATTATTGAAGCACAAGCTGGCGGGCAAGGATGCCCACCCCACAAAAGTTTTTAGATTTAGTTGTGTACCTCATTTACCTACAAAGTGCTGTATTTTATGACGTTTGAGAAATCTTTTTTCTGAATTTTGCTCAAGTTATTACCAAAGAACGTAGTTTTTTTGCTTTGGTGAAAAATATTTTTTTGCTAGCGTTACTAAATGCTTTTTAGAGAGGGAAGAATAATCTGTATATGGTTGTTTAGAAGTGTAATCAAAAAATAAAGTAAATCTATCACCAGAAGATGGAATTCTTCCCCGATGGAATATGCTCCCGCTACCAGCAATAACTACTGTACCTGCTGCCCCCGTACATGATTTACAATCCGATGGTGATACATATTGTTTAATAATTGGGTCTTTTATATAACGATAATTGTATTTCAAGGAGCGAGCTATTGCTGGGGTCAAAGACTGTGGGATATATTCAAATGGACCGTCATCATCACCAACATCATGTAAATAAATTATTACTTTAAGTACTTTACGGTCTTCTTTATCTAGATGCCAGAGTCTTGATTTTTCCTCTACTTGATTAGCAATATCTCGCCTAAGATATACACCGTGATAAGCTACAGGTAAACCAATGTAATTTTCAATTATGTTAAGTAAACGTTCTTGAAGTCCCCAAATAAAAAGTTCGGGGTGCTTCATGATTTGCTTGTCACTAGCATGAACAACATATTCGTTTTTATCTCCTGAAATACTTTTGGGAATTTCAGGCATCAAGCTTTTTGCTGCCTGAAGCATTTCTCCAGTAGAAGGTATTGATAGTGCTTCTAATGAAGTTATTACCGCTCCTTCTTTTTTGATAGTCTCAACTAAAGACAAATCAGCGGCAGATAGAAGGGGTAGATTACTCTGGTGTTTTTCCAATGCTCCTTGGTATGCAAGCTCATTTGCTGTTTTGAAGAAAGAGATGTTATTAATCTCTTTCAATATTTTATTACGTGTTTTTTGAAAAATTGGGTGCATGATAAAAAAATGTTTGATGAAACGGACGCAAAATAGCATCCCAACTATTTATATAGACGACTGAACTATAAAAATACACTCTATCTCCACTTATAAGAAGAGTTAATGTAATCATTTACGAAATCTTAATTTATACTTCCAAATTGCTTAACACTATCTTTGCAAATACTTTTGATGTGATGCTGAGTTAAGAGTCAATAAGTTATGTAAGAAAAACGATTTGATAAAATTATTTACAAAAATGTTTAATTTTCCGGAGTCAAGTCAAGCAAATAATTTACCTAACAAAAAATTTGTCAAGCTCTAAAATAGAAGTATTAGTTGTAATTTAATTGCAATGCCCTCTCCTTTTCCTGGCATGGACCCGTACCTTGAAGCTGCGCTGTGGCCAGATGTGCATAATGCGCTGGCTAGTAAACTTCGTGCTTTCCTTGCACCGCAGTTACGTCCTAAATATGCCGCACGCTTAGAAATATATGTAGTGGAAGATACATATCCGGAGAGCGAAATCGGTATCCTTTACCCGGATGTGGAAGTGTTACAAATACGACCGCGTTCTTCAATACCACAATCCGCAGTTCCACAATCAAATGTAGCCACAACTCCGGTTACATTAACGCTTCCAGTTATTCAACCCGTCGCAGTCCGTATACCTACGGTCGAAATTCGAGATACCACTAACAATGTGTTGGTATCATGTATTGAAATACTGTCACCTGCAAATAAGCGGGAACCCAATATTATTGATTATCGTAAGAAACGTCAGCGTCTCTATAGCGCTAACGTTCACCTGATTGAAATTGACTTTTTGCGTCGGGGAACTCGTCCGTTTAATCACCCACGCTTACCAGATGTAGCATATTTAGTTACACTTACGCTTGCAGGTTCTGGGGTTACGGACTTATGGCCTGTGAATTTACAGGATATGCTTCCTACAATTCCTGTTCCTCTGAGACAACCTGACCCAGACGCAGTTCTGGATTTGCAAGCTGCGATGAATGCAATTTATGACGAAGCTGGGTATGATTTATCAAGTGATTACACTCAAACACCACCACCCCCAGTATTTAGCAAATTGGATACAGAGTGGATACAAGCAAGGCTAAGAAATTTGTCAACGTAAAATCTTATTACCTCTTATTTAAAACTAGTTGAGCAAAAAGTAGACAGTTAGCTAACACTGGTTATATAATTCCGATAATTAATCTTCTAGTCAGTAATTTTACGTATTTAATAAAAATTCAAAATACTTATGGGAAAATTCTGGAGAGGTTTAAAGGGATTTGCCCTAAGCTTTGGCGTATTGGCACTTGTAAATTATAAAACTCCACCAGCTTTATCGGCTGAAACTGTTGTGGTGCGTTTTGGAATATTATCAGAGTCTTTCTCTCTAAAGGAGTTGCAGTACGTTAGTGAAACGGGGAAATTCCCTGATGGTTTTGAAATTTATACGTCTAGATTATCTCAAGAACAGCGTCAACTGATAATTGAGTCGTTAAGAACTAAAATACCTATAAATGTTTTTACTATGAGTAGATTACTCAATAGTCAAATTGGTATTACTATTTTAAAAGACCTATCCTCGGTAGTACGACGGGAAGATGATGCGGGAGCGCAAGCACTAAGAGCAGCTATGGTGTTAGGTTCACGAGGGTCTCAAGGTCTTTCTGTTCTCAGTTTTATTGAGTCGTATCCAAGTCAACGTTTAGAAATTAATTTACCGGAAGCATTTAAAGTCGCGGGAAGTTTAAACGCTGCATTTTGGCAAACACAAAGATTTATGTTGGCTATTTCCCCTCAACTTGTTAGTCGGAAACCTCAAATAAAATTACCTTTGGATGCAACGCAACCGGGGAATGCTCAAATACAAGTATTAGATTTAAATTTTGATGACCAAAAACGCCAACGTCAAATACCTGTTGATGTTTATTGGTCAAAAGCTGCTAGTACCCAGAAACCAATAATTGTATTTACTCATGGTATGGGGTCGCATCGTAAAGAGTTAATTTATTTAGCACAACATTTAGCGTCTCATGGTTATGTGGTTGTTTCGGTTGAACATCCTGGAAGTAATGATGCAAATGTTAATAATGCCATAGAAGGTAAAAATAGGTTGATGAGACCTCAAGAGTTTTTAGACCGACCAAAGGATATTAGTTTTGTTTTAGATGAGTTAACAAAATTAAATAATACTCCCAATAATCCGCTTAAAGGTAAATTGGCTACTAATAAAGTAATGGTGTTGGGGTATTCTTTTGGTGGTACTACTGCCCTTTCTTTAGGAGGAGCAGAGTTGCAATTAGAAAATCTTAAAGAACGTTGTAAAAATAATTTGTCTGTTGTCAGTTTGGGAGAAGTTATCCAGTGTATTGCTCAAGAATTACCGTCCAATAGTTACCAACTCCAGGATGATAGAGTTAAGAGTGTTATTGCTATAAGTCCCCCAACTTCCCTTATATTTGGGAAAACAGGTTTAAGTAAGTTGCAAGTCCCTAGTATTATGTGGGCTACTTCTGCTGATAAAACAACTCCCGCTTTAACTGAGCAAGTTATAGGATTTGATAAAATACCTTCTTCTAAATTGCTAATAGCTATAATTGGGGGTACTCACCTGAGTGTTAAAGACCCAAGCGCGACTTTAGACCAAGTTAAACTACCAAGTACACCTTATAGTGGTGATGAAGTTGTTGGGGAAAAAGCGTTAGATATTCGTAATTATTTAAAAGCTGTGGTTTTGGCTTATTCTGCTCAACTTACAAGCGATGCGAAGAAATATTCTGTATTTTTAACTGCGGATTATGCTCAGTATGCTTCGACTCAAGCTTTTCCTATGCGACTAGTTACGGAAATTCCCCCTGATGCTAAAGCGGTTGTGAGGGAATTTGTGGAGCGTTGACAAATGGTCTTTGAAATAGATAGCCAGATAGCCAGATAGCCAGATAGCTAAGATAGCCAAGATAGCCAAGATAGCCAAGATAGCCAAGATAGCCAAGATAGCCAAGATAGCCAAGATAGCCAAGATAGCCAAGATAGCCAGGGAATAAATTCCCTGTCTAAAAGCTAAAGTCCTCTTAAGAGGACTAGAAGCGTACATTAATATATAGATATTCTTACAAAATATTGTCTTTTTCACCAAAGTTTTCTTATAAGTCCTCTTATAGAGGACTTCAGCTTTTAGACAGGGAATTTATTCCCTGGCTTCTGACGTGAAGAAAGCTTAATATTTTATTTACAAACACCCTTTTAAGTATGGAATTTCGAGGGTGACCTTAATTATTAATTAGATATAACCATATACGACAAATCCGCCTACTGATTTTCGGCGGACTTTTCTTTTAATAAATCTCTCGTTTGTTCTACTGGTTGCCTGAGAACAAAATCTTCTTGTCTCAGGCTGCTATTTCCCCCAGCACCACCTCTTCTAATCTTTGCAATCGTTTTTTGATACTCACCAGTTCACCTTTTTCTGGGGCTAAGCCTAGATATTGGTCAATCATTAATAATAGCAAATCCGTAACGGTTTTACCTTCTTCCTCTGCTTTTTTGTAGAGAGCGTCTTTTTTTTCTGGTGAAATCCTAATATTAAGCCTTGTTTCGCTCATAATCCCTTTCTATTTTGCTTGAACCTATATTTTAAGATTAACAATGGTAAAGCGTGTAAACAACAGGGATACAAAAAAAATATATTTTTTATCCAGATGTATTTACAAATGGGATAACAAATGCTAGAATAACTACAGAAATCAAAAAGCGAACGCCTAGGCGTTGGAAACTTACACGTTCGCCCCTTGTAAACCTTGTAAAAAGGCTGATATTACAATGATACATGAAATTAAAGGGCAAAGCATCGGTGAAAGACAAATTTCTCAGTTAGAGTTAGAACAATATATCCAAGAGCAAGCTAATAGCCTAAAATTCCCAGATAGAAGCGGTAGCGGGTTCCAGCTACTGGCAAACGCGACAGAAAACATCATTAGTCATGCTAAATGGCTAGCGAATCAAAAAACAATTCTTAATAAATTAGATTATAAAAAGCTCGTTAGTTCCCAAGGTTGGAAGAGTAAAGAAGAAAAACGATATCTTAAAGTAGCGAGTGCGTTTGAGAAATTCTCTCCTGAAAACTTATCACTAGTTGAGCCAGCAACTATATTTCAGCTAGCAAACAACAGAAAGAAATATAAACTACTATTGGAACAGCTTGCTGACTTGCCAGAAATTAACCAAGCTGTAGTACGAGATTTAATTAAAACGCAAGGTAAATCTGAGCAGCAAAAAGAAGAAAAATTTAGTATTTGGCGTCTTACTCCCAAAGGTGAACGTTATTGCCAGATTCCACCTATCCGAGAAGAATCGCAGCGGACAGGGATGATTCTACAACAAATGATGGATACGGAAGGAAAAACTGCTCAAGCTATTGTTGCAGAAGCTCTTGAGTTGAGACGAGCTTACATGGCTGGAGAATTGACGCTTGATAATGAGAATATTTCTGTAAACGAGCCGGAAATTTCATTAAATGATAATTTATCAACCGATGATATTCTTGAGGAAGATTTTCAAACTGAAGACCGTCAAAAAGATGAAGAGAGTTTGATTTTAGAAAATACCACTATAGAAAATTTTGAGAAAGTTTTTGTTGAATTATCGGCAGTTGAGGTTCTAATTCAAACTTTGCAAAACGCGACGCATTGGGAAGAAGTACGAGATATATTACAAGATAATAGTGACTATAAGCAAGAAGCTTGGGATGCTTTAACACTTGTGGAAAGACAACGAGTAATGCGAATGATGCCTGTCGAAATTCAGAAGTTATCTAAAGCTAAATATGCTAAGAAAATTGCTGATTTTAAAGAGATTAAAGACGGGGTTTACCAAGTTTTGCTCCCAGATAGTTTTTCGTGGAAAATTGTCACCAAATCTGGGCTTGATAATTTTTTGTCCCAACTGTGATAAGGGGTAAATTATCAGCAGTTGGGCATAAATCATCAGTAGTGCAAGCATCTTGCTTGCTACACAGAAGCGAGCTGGAAGCCCGCACTACAAAAGAAAATAAATTTACACATTTGGGATGCTCCCTTTTATTTCCCCCCTTCCCTACAAGGGAAGGGGGGTAGGGGGGTTAGGTCTGCGTGTTCTAATTACCTGAAAACTGTTGTAAATTTATTCACATGACGGCCTGCTGCAAAATCTCTTGATGTTCATCATGACTTATCTCAACATGTGAATCTTCCTCTATTTGGGTATTAGAATCAA
Source organism: Scytonematopsis contorta HA4267-MV1 (assembly GCA_019359035.1). GTDB lineage: Bacteria > Cyanobacteriota > Cyanobacteriia > Cyanobacteriales > Nostocaceae > Scytonematopsis > Scytonematopsis contorta. Next base: position 119,978 of record JAHHIC010000094.1, read on the forward strand.
ATTCATACCATTGATTACGCCATTGCAATTTAAATTTAAGTCGCGTCCAATTTGGGGGTAAATTTGGATGAGCGACGGGACCGTTTTCTGTGATACTAACACCACCAAAACCAAAAACTATAGCTTGCCAAACTCCTCCTGCACTAGCAGCATGAATTCCTTCTGCTGCGTTACGTCGGGTATCTTCTAAGTCTACCAATGCTGCTCGCATAAAATGGGTATAGGCTTCTTCTGTTTTACCTAACTCGCAAGCTACAAGAGCGTGAATTGCAGGACTTAAGGAAGAACCATAAGCGTGGTCTGTACGAGGGGTGTAGTAGTCCCAATTGCTTGTTTTCGTTTTTTGGTCAAAGCGAGACCGCAATAAATATAAAAGCATCAAAACATCAGCTTGTTTAAGAATTTGGGTTTGGTTTGTACTTTCTACTCCCAAAATCGCCTGCATTGATGTGGTACGGTCTGCAAAATTAGCTAAATTAACATCTTCTAGCTGGAAAAATCCCTCAAATTGCTCAATTAAACCAGTTTCTGGGTCTTGGTTAACATGTAAACCAGAAGCTATTTCTACCCACCGTTGTAAGCGTACAGGAAGAATATTCAGTTGTTCGCGTAGTTTAGAATACTTGCTGGGATGATTTTTTAATAGCCAATTCCATACTTCCAACGCAGTTTCTAAGTGCCACTGCACCATTATATTGGTAAAGGCATTATTATCTACGTGGTCGTGGTTCTCATCAGGACCGATGACATCACGGATATCATAAGATTGACGTTCTAGATTCCACTCAACTCGACTTTCCCAAAATACCGCTGTATCTAAGATAATTTCTGCACCATAATCGCGCATCCAAGTATCATCACCAGTGCTTTTCCAGTAATTCCAAACAGCGTAAGCAACGTCGGTAGTGATATGTACTTCAATATCACCACACCAAATACGAATTACTCCACCATCTGAAGTAGGAACCCAGCGAGGTGTAACTTCATCCCCTGTTGTGGCACTTTCCCAAGCATACATTGCTCCGTTCAAGCCTAATTCTTGTGCTTTTCGACGCGCTCCCCCTAAAGTATGGTAACGGTAGGTGAGTAAATTACGCGCTAGTGCTGGTTGAGTATACGTTAATAAAGGCAGAACAAATATTTCAGTATCCCAAAAAATATGTCCACGATAGGGATATCCAGAGAGAGTTTTGGGAGCGATACTCACACGGTCGTCGTGATGGGGTGCAGCAGAGAGTAACTGAAATATATTGTAGCGAATGCTTAATTGAGCGTTTTCGTCACCTTCGACCTGGACATCACAATTTTGCCAGACTCTATCCCAAGCTGCGATGTGAGCTGCTAGCAAAGTTATGTAACTGGGTGCGGTATCAAGATGTTTTAACGCTAACTCTAATGGGGTTTGCGTTTCTCGTGATGTGAATACAGTTACGATTTTCTCGACTACAACTTTTTGGCCCCTGGTGAGGAAATGGGGAGTGGGGAGTGGGGAGTGGGGAGTTGCAAATTGCGAATTGGGAGGTGGGGTGGAGGATTGTGAGAAATTACCTTCTTCTCCCTTTGTTCCTTTTTCTCCCTCTTCTTTTCCTTGTTTGTGTTGATTTTTGTTTTTTGCTTCTTCTGTGATAACTAATTTTGAGGCTATACCCAGCTGAATATGGGATTGTAGTGTTTGGCTGTGCAACCAACTGGTATTATTTATGCTACCCTCGTTCAGGGTGTTCCAATGTTCAATACCTTGTGTATCTGGTTCTGCTACAAATCCACCTTCAATTTCAATTTCACCTTCAAAATCAATTGAGGTAATTTCACAACGAATTGCTAATGTATGCTCGTCTGAGAGGCTTACAAAGCGCTCAAAGTGAAATTCTAAAGTGTCACCTTTGGGGGATTGCCAACGTATGTCGCGACTAATTAATCCTAAGCGTAAGTCTAACCGACGCTCGTACTTGAGAATCTCGCCATTATGGAGAGAGAAGCTTTCTCCAGCTATTTTGATTTTTAGGGGTAACCAATTGGGACAGTTGACAAGTTCTGTATAACCGATGGGAACGTCGTCATATAATCCGTGAATCAATGTTGCTGTACATTCTTGGGGGTAACCCTCTTCAAAAGTACCTCGCGTTCCCAGATAACCATTACCGAGGCTAAAAACGGTCTCTTTGTGATGCAATACGGAAGGGTTAAACTCCGTTTCGATAATTTGCCAGCCAAAAGTGTCAATCATCTGCTGGGTTTGTTTACAATTGTAATCAGAAGATATGTTGAGCATGAGGAAATCACACCTATAATGTAAGCTTGTGGCGATGAAAAAAAACTAAAAGACTTCAAAATACAGGCACGAAAATGATAATTCCCCTCTTGTTAACTGTTGAAACTGCTCTGCGGTCTCTACGGTTGAGAGGGGAATTTGTGTACAATTTTTTATGATTTTTTAATCCCCCTATAGATAGGTTTTCGCAAAAAACAGATTAAAAATTGATAAAAGCAAAAAAATATAAAATTTGATATATTTCGTCATAAAAGTTACAAAAAAATATCTTTGAGTGAGTGCTTGCTTTTTATGATAATAGTATTGAACAAATTAATACAATTCTCTCAAAATTTATCTCAGCTTATCAGGACTTTCATACCACCAAAGATGATTGACTGTACTGTGTTATATAATGTTCGATTAAACACTTGTAATCAGGTTCGTAGTTGCGCTTTAGCGCTGTTGACAGCAGCCAAATTTTCTAAAAATTACCAATAAGTTAATTTTCTAGCACTTACTGTTGGATTTCATTCATCGAAAATTGTTTCATAAATGCCTTATCAATCCAGTCTTTCCAGTACCACAGCAGTTGATGAGGTGGTAAAGTCAAACTACCCCTTATAGCAATAGCCTTTCCGTCTCCTGTACCAATCAAGCTTAAATACTGTTTTTGGGGTCTATAAGTAGTGAGAGGTTTTCCGCATAAATATCTGTTTAAGTTCTCAAACAGCGGTTTACCCTGTCTAACAGCAAACACCCCCGCTTTGGGAAGAGGATGATTAAACATACTGGCAATATCACCAGCAGCAAATACATTGGGATGAGATAAAGACTGTAAAGCATCGTTTACTAAAATAAAACCTTGTTCATCTGTCTTTATTTCTGTTGCTTTTACCCATTGCGGTGCAGAAGCTTGTGTTACCCAAAAAATTTTGTTGCACTCTAAGGTTAAACCAGACTGACAAATAATCTCAAATTTTAACGAAGAATTAGGGGTGAGATTTTTTTGTTCTATTCGACTAACATTTTCTCCTAAATGCAGTTTAATACCACGAGAAAGCAAAACCTTTTTCAGGTTATTTCCTGCTGATGGGTGATAACTGGGCATTAATTGAGTATCCCGACCCAATAAATGAATCTCTAACATACCTTGATTATTTCTCAGTAGATTAGCTTGCATCGAAAGCGCTAATTCTACACCTCCAGCCCCAGCACCAACAATTGCAATCCTCATGGTTTCTGTAGTAGATGAAAATTCTCTACAAATTTCATACCAATGTTCTAGTAGTTTTGCTATAGGTTTTGCTTTGATTGCATATTCCGCCGCACCAAGTACATCTAAAGTCGTGGGATTGCTGCCAATATCAACCGATAACATGTCAAAATTTATTTCTTTACCACTTTGACAAATAACTTTGTTGTTTGCTAAATCAATTCCCGTGACTCTCTCTATATATAATTTTGCTCCAGCAAATTGGGATAATGGTTTTAAATCTATATGGCATTCATCATGAGTATAAAATCCTGCTATATGCCCTGGTAACATTCCGGAATAAGGTGTCTGGGCAATATCGCTAATTAAACTCAAATTTAATCCAGGTATAGGTTTTTTGCCAAACATCAACAAAGCAATGGCATGGCTGTGACCACCACCAACTAATACTAAGTTTGTATTTTTTAATTTTGGGTTTTGACTTTTCAAAGCTTCTCCAATTTGCATTTTTTTAATTAAATAATTATAAAAGTATTATTCTAAACTAAGACTTATTTTTTTATATGATATGAAATCAAGATATATAAGTTGAATACTAAAGGTTTTATATGTCAGCTAGGAATGTAGCAAAAACTAGAATATGGTTAATATTTACAAGTATTATATTTTCTATTATATTAGCGGCTATCCGGAATATTTTTACAAATTTTAAAATAAATTTAATAGATGAAAAAATCATATATATTGTTAAAACTTTAATTAATATTTTAAAATGCGTATGCTTATTGTCTGTAATAATTATTGCTTATAATACTGTGAAAATTGCCTGCATAAGAAGTAAAATCTTCTTAGCCGAATATTCAATACCGAGAGTATTAAACCAGGGAGAAAATAAATCAAGATTATACGAGTCATGGGAAGTACGTTTAAAAATGGCAAAGATACAGTTAGACAATCAACTAGACAATCAAGATAGGGAAACCCACTTGGGTGCTCTTGATGATTTATCACCAATTGTCAAGGATTTTTCGCAAAAATGTACAGAAGTTGACCCCGAGTCGGAGCAACTCGATTTGAGTTATATGGATATGAGAGGAGCAAACCTATGTGAAGCCAATTTGCAAGGTAGTAATCTCTATCAAACCCAACTCCAAGGAGCTAACCTCAACCGTGCTAATCTTAGTCGAGCAATTTTGACTGCTGCTAATTTGAATGGTGCAAATCTAATGGGAGCTAACCTGAAGCAAGCTATTTTGTCTGCAGCAAATTTAGAAGGAGCTAATCTAACAGAAGCTAATTTGGACGGAGCGAACCTCTTTTTAGCAAACCTAACTGGTGCAAACCTAACTGGTGCTTCTTTGCATCAGACAAATTTTAGAGAAGCAAGGGTGGGTGGGGAGTGGAGAGTGGGGAGTGGGGAGATGGGGGTGGTTGAATAAAAAGGATAAATAGTCAGATATATTTCTTTGAGATGAAATATTTTTACGCTTACAAATGCTATACTTTTTTTCCCAATGCTCGCGGTAAACATTCTGTATATATATAAGGAACAATTGCGCTATGTCTGCCAAAAAGACAGACGTTATCAAGAATTCTTTCACTACGATAACGGTTATATTTACTGCTTCATTAATTTTAATTATTTTGGCATTTGCCAATATCCGGGGTTTGTCAACTCAGGAAAAAGTTGAATATGGCTTTAAAACATTGACCTCGACTACGGCTGTTTATATTGGTTTGGGTATAATGTTGAATGCTTACTACTCCGCCAAACGAGCAGAAGAAATTACAAATAATACTATTGAAATTCAAAAAAATACTGAGGTTGGACTAAGAAACTTACAACTGAACCGCGAGAAGTTACTTGCACAGCGCTTTTTAGGGGCGATTGAGCAATTAGGGAATGAGAAAATAGAAGTTCGTACTGGGGCTATTTATGTTTTAGAACGAGTAGCGCAAGATTGCCCCAAAGAACACTGGACTATTATGGAAATCCTCACTGCGTTTGTGCGAGAAAATTCTCCTGTGACACAGCAGGAAGAGCAAACTGAGGAATCTTTTTTCTCTGAGGAAACCCAAGGTAGTAATTTACTTGCAGAATTACCCAAAATTCGTACCGACATTCAAGCTGCTTTGACTGCGATTGCTAGAAGAAATATTGATAAAGACCCCGAAAATCAAAAACTGGATTTAAGTAGTACGGATATTAGATGGGCTGATTTACAAGGTGCTAAACTTCGTGGGGTAGACCTGCGTTTTGCTAATCTTAGTGGTGCAGACCTTAGGGACGCTGACCTTAGTAATGCGGAATTAGAATGTGCGAAATTTGTTGACACTATTCTCTATGAAGTTAATTTCCACGCAGCCAATTTACGGGGAGCTAACCTGAAAAACGCTAGCTTACATAAAGCTATACTGTCAGAGACGAATTTGCGTTTTTCTAACTTAAGTAGCGCAAATTTATCTGGAGCCAATTTGGTCGGTGCAAATCTTTATAAGGCTAGTTTACAAAGCGCAAACCTAAAAGTTGCTAATTTGAAGAACGCAAAATTATATCTTGCCAATTTACAAGGTGCAAAACTAGTTAAAGCTAACTTACAGGAAACTGGTTTGATTGGGGCTAACTTGCAACAAGCTAACCTGAATGGTGCTAATTTGCTAGGAGTTAATCTTAATGCAGCCAAATTACAACAAGCCGAGGTGCAATTTGCTAATCTTTGTAACGCTAGCTTGACAGAAGCTGATTTATGTTTAGCAAATTTCACCGGTTCTAACCTTTCTGGTGCAACTCTCCAGGAAGCTAATCTCTGTGGAGCAAGTTTTATGGGTGTTGACCTCTCTGGTACAAATCTTTGTGACGTTAAACTTGAAGGTACTATTCTTACGGGTGTGAAGAATCTCCAACCCCAACAAATTAAGTTAGCGATAGGCGATCGCACTACGAGGTTGCCGGAAAATATTGAAACTCCTACCCATTGGTAAGAAAATGTGGTGGATTTAAAGTGGGTGAAATGCACAGTAGCAGCGGGTGAAATACACAGTAGCAACAGGGCGGGCAAGGATGCCCACCCCACAAGAGGGGTTATCAGCAGGTGATATGAAAGTTATGTAACTTATTGACTTATATTTTGTAGCTTAGGTATAAACAACTAAATGTGAAGATAAAATTTTTAATATTTATACTTTAAATAAAACACTATTTCTAGTCCTCTTTAGAGGACTTTAGCTTTTAGACTCTTAATTTATTCCCTGGCTATGGTGATGATTATGACATTAGTTTTTAGTGGTGCAAGATGTCATTTTATCTAAGTGCTAGTTTAACTGGTTGTAAGCCGTTACATTCCTGAGTGACATAAATCACATCACTCTATGGAAATATAGCTACACTGGTACTAGTAGGTATTTTTTAGCGGCTTAATGGAGATTGACTCACCCTATGTCTTTATTCAAAAAAGGCAGAGTCAGATATTTATTAGTATTAGCAGCAACTGTATTTCTTTTGATTTTGCCTTTCATCATCTTAAGTTATTCTAAAATTGAAGGCTTGTCAATAGAGCAAAAAATCCAGCAAGAAAATCAAGCATTAATAACTACTGCGGTAATTTTGACAGCAGTAATTGTAGTGCTAAACACTTATTATGTCGCTTTATCTGCGGCTGCAAGGATAAAAAATGCAAATGCTGCCAAAGAAAATATTAAACTGACTGAGAAAAAAATACTATCAGAAAATTTATCTCAAGCGATTTCACAACTTGGAAATCATAATATTGATACCAGAACGGCGACAATTTATACTCTGGAACTAATTTCCCAAGATTTTCCTGCTGCTTATTGGACAATCATGGAAATTCTCATTGCCTTTGTGCGTGAGAATCCTCCGGTAATAGATTTTTTGTCACAATATACTAATGAGATACCAAAGTTGGGAGCAGATGTACAAGCAGCACTAAAGGTTATTGGACGACGTGATACCAAAAAAGAAACTACGAATCAAATACTTAATTTACGCAATGCTGACATTAGGGGAGCAAACCTAAAAAAAGCAAATCTGAAAGCAATAAATCTGAAAGAAGTCAACCTCCAGGAAGCCAATTTATTCTTTGCGAATCTAAATGGAGCGAACTTAACGCAGGCAAACCTCCAAAGGACAAACTTATTTTTAGCCAGCTTACAAAAGACTATACTCGCTGGTGCAAATCTAGCCGAAGCGACTCTGTGTGCAGCTAACTTAGATGAAGCTAACTTAACTCAAGCTAATTTGTGTCAAGCAACATTGTGTGCAGCAAACCTAGAAGGGGCTGATTTGACCCAAGCTAACTTGTACCAAGCTGATTTAAGTGACGCGAACTTACATAAAGCAATTTTAATTCAAGCAAAGCTACAAGGAACCGATTTGACAGGAGTAAAAAACCTAGAATATCAGCAAATTATATCAGCCTATGGAGATAAAACAACTCGTTTACCCTCTTATCTTCAATTTCCGGAGCATTGGAGGTAATTAAACTAAAATTTAAACGTATAAAATTATCCAATAATATTTAAAAATAGATAAAACGTGATATATGGTATTCCAAAACTCACTGTATTTTTAACAACATTAAAGTCATAATTACTATGAATTATTACTTATTGATGTCACCTTAATTTCTCTCGTCAATCGCCGTAATTACTTGATTTTTTTCAATTTAGACAAACGAAACACAAAATACTAAAAGCTTTTGAAGGTAGATATATAATATAAAGTAAGGGCGCTTTTACGTTGAAATATTTCCTTCAAGAAATACAAAGTTAATGTTAATTAAAACGATTCTGTAAAAGATAAAATTCTTTATACATTTTAGTGATTCACGCTAACTGAGATACATTTAATAAGTGTTTTTGTAACATCACCTTCATCTACTTATAATTATGCGTGGTTACACCGATGTATAGAAGGTAATTATTTTTATAGTATTGCATCAAGTAATTCTTTATAAATACCCTAAGGAGTGACTCATATGATGTCTTTTATCAAGGTAGATATGAAGACTGCCAGAGTCAAGTCTTTATTTTTGCTTACAGCAGTAATATTTATTTTATGTTCAACTATTATTATTTGGGAGCTTTCTAAGATAAATGGATTTACATTAAAAGAAAAAATAGAATACTCAACTAAAGCGTTAACGAGCATAGGAATATTCTTCTGGGGTATTGCAGTCAGTGTAAATGCTTACTATACAGCACAAATAGCTCAGGGATTAGGTCAGAGTAGTTTTGGTGATTTCCTATTTAATAAGTTAACTAGGAAGAAAAATAATGAAATTTATATTAATTATCTAGAACCAAAACAACTAATTACCGAACGCTTCTCTAGAGGAATAGAACAACTGGGAAGTGAACAAATGGAAACACGACTTGGTGCAATTTATACTCTAGAAAAAATTGCTAAGGATTCCCCCCAAGACCACTGGACGATTATGGAAATTTTCGCAGCTTTTATCCGAGAAAATGCTCCCATAATCGAAGAGGAAACAGAGGACGAGGACGAATTAGAAGAAGAATTAAGCGAGGAATTACTTAAAATACCCACTGATATACAAGCTGCACTAACAGTTATTGGTAGACGTAATGCAGAACTTGACCCAAAAGACCTACGTCTGGATTTACGTTACACAGACATCAGTGGAGCAGACCTGACAGAGGCTAATTTTTCCAAAGCTGACCTGTCGGGAGCTAATTTATCTGATGTAATGTTGTACACCGCAAACCTGATGGAAGCTGATTTATCAGGAAGCGATTTAGAAGGAGCTATTCTTTTTGAAGCGAATTTGCAGTCGTGCATTTTCTATGAAGCAAATTTACAAAAATGTGTGCTCAGAAAAGCAAACCTATCTAATGCCATACTTTATCAAGCTAACTTACAAGGTGCAATTATTTACGATGCTAACTTGACTGAAGCTATACTCACCGAAGCGGATTTACAAGGAGCAAATCTTTCTGACACCAACCTACAATCAGCCAACTTTGAGGGAAGCAACCTCACAGGAGCTAACTTGATTGGTGCAAATTTACAAGAAGCAAATCTCATGGGAGCTAATTTAGAAGGAGCTTCCTTGAGTACTGCAAATCTTTCTGAAACTATTGTCTACGAAGCAGTACTGGTGAAAGCTAACCTTTCTGAAGCTAACCTTTGTGGAGCTAACCTGACTGGTGCAAATCTACAAGAAGCGATTTTAGAAGAAGCCAACTTCTGTGGTGCTGATTTAACTAGAGTTGAAAATCTCCAAGCTGAGCAAATTGAATCCGCATATGGAGATAGCACTACTTGTCTACCTAAAAATTTAGCAAGACCAGCACGTTGGGTGAAATAATCTGAGTTTATCTTTAAGTGGGTTGGGTTTCCGTTATTACTCAACCCAACTTTTTTGTTTGCTAATTACCAGCAGACAATGATTGGGTTAATGGTAAAGCTCTTTTCTTACTTTCTTCAGTATTTTTACATAAATTTCTCATATACTTTAGCCGTATTTACACGATGCTACCAAGATGTAGTTTTTATGTACTTTATATTTTAGTCAATCAATTTTCGATTTCAATTTAAAATATATAGGTGTCAAAGGCTCTTATCTATAAGGCTATACGAGTTTTTACTGATTTTTGTTATTTAATTACGAATGACTATTCTCAAAATGACTTTTGTTAAGTAATATGGAAGTCAAGAATATTACAAAGTATATAATATTACAATGATAACCTCTCTGAAGCAAATATTCGCGTTGCTCCTTCTTGGTGCTAGTTCATCTTTGGTATTTTCCTCTGTAGCCGGTGCAAATAATAACGCAAACTTTCAGCAGTGGATATCAAGAGCTACTCAATGCTCATTCATTATCTCTGATGTGCCGGAACTAAATGTAGTAGATGTTCGTAAAGGTCCAGGAACAAAATTTGCAAGAGTGACTAAATTGAAAAGAGGGGATGTTGTCAGAGCTTTGAGAAGAGAAGGAAAGTGGGTAAGAATTGCTGCTCTTGTATCCGAAGAAAAAACCAGGGAGCGCTTTCAACGGCTTGATGGTTGGGTAATTAACTATAATATCAACGGTTGTTCTGAAGATAAATATGATATGTGGAGACTTTAACCTCCTCATTTCCTCACCCTTATAGGGTGAGGAAGATTTGTGTGTGTAGATTTTTTGATTTGTTAATTGCAGAATTTTTCCACACATCTAACAAAGATTTCTACACCCATAGCCAAAGCTGTCTCATCAAAATCAAACCGGGGATGGTGATGGGGAAAGGCTAGATTTTGTGCTTGGTTAGCAGAACCCAAGAAAAAATAACAACCTGGAACTTCTTGTAAAAAGAAGGACATATCCTCCCCACCCATTGTTTGACACTCTGGCACAATACCCACAGGTGTTTCTATCACTTCTTGAGCTACAGAACGCACGAGTTCCGTTATTGTGGCATCGTTAATTACGGGAGCATACAATGGCCAGTATTTAAAGTTATATTTTGCACCATGACTTTGACAAACGCCTGCAATAATTTCTTCGATTCTTTGTTGAAAAAAGCCTGCTAATGCTGGATTAAAATACCTAACAGTGGCACTCATCCGAGCAGTATCAGCAATCACATTACGCTTAGTACCAGCGTGAAGTTCACCGACTGTTACCACAGCGGAATCAATAGGATTGACATTTCGCGCCACAATAGTTTGCAGAGCGTTAACAATTTGAGCAGCAACTAATATGGAATCAACCGTTTGGTGTGGCATTGCACCATGTCCACCTTTACCCAAAACCTCGCAGTCAAAGCACTCTACCGCTGCCATCAATGGGCCTGTACGTACACCTACTGTGCCGATGGGTAAATTGTTCCATAAGTGCAAACCAATAATAGCATCGACATCGGGATTTTTGAGTACCCCAGCTTCAATCATCGGTTTCGCACCACCTGGACCTTCTTCCGCAGGTTGAAAAATAATTTTGATAGTACCTACAAAATGTTCGCGATGTTGCTGGAGATAGTGAGCAGTTCCTAAAGCAATTGCAGTATGTCCATCGTGTCCACAAGCGTGCATCAATCCTTCATGTTGAGAACGGTAAGGGACTTCGTTAAGTTCTTGGATAGGTAATGCGTCAATATCAGCCCGAATTGCTAAGACTTTATTAGATTTAAATTTGCTACCCTCTATTACGGCAACAATTCCTGTTTCCGCAATACCTGTTTGATGTTCAATTCCCCATTCTTGCAACTTTTGGGAAATAAATTTGGCTGTGAGTTTTTCTTGGAAACCCAATTCTGGATGTTGATGAATTCGCCGTCGCCATTCTACAATTTGGGGATGCAACGAACGGATAGGTAACCGAACGTGAGATAGTTTAACACTTGTAGGTGCTGGAAATGTGGAAACCATACTGGGGAGTGGGGAGTGGGGCAGTTATTACTTAGTTTAAACTTTTGGCAACAAAATTTCCAAATCCAAGTCTGATGCTATTTGTGCCATTTTTTCTAAGTCTTCTGGATTTTCTATGTAAGGTACGCAGCCTAAAACTGGTATGTTGGTAAGGGATTGAATTAAGTATGAAGGTGTCAAATCGTTAATTTCTTCTGCTGTTCGAGTTTGACTACAATTAAGAATTATTCCTAACAAATTTATTTTACACTGCCTTGCTAAAGCTACATTTGCTACCGTATGAGAAATTGCTCCCAATTTTACTGGCACAACTAATATTGTAGGTAAGCGCCATTCTCCCGCTAAATCTGCCACTGTTAATTCGTCAGTAACGGGGGAACCTAGTCCACCTAATGCTTCCATTAAAACAAAATCGCGTTTTTGACACAACTGGCTAAAACTCTTCCAAACTACAGCTAAGTCTACAGAACGATTTTCTTTGGCTGCTGCGATGGGTGGAGCTAGGGGTGCTTGAAAGTATAATGGTGTAATTTCTTCGGGGGTTTGGTCAAGAGAAAATACTTTTTGATACCATTCTTTATCCCCTACTCCCGACTGAATTGGTTTAATAATTCCTAAACTGCGATTCGTAAAATGCTTTTGCCAATAAGCAGCTAAGGCTGTTGTTACAACAGTTTTGCCTGCTTCTGTGTCTGTTCCTGTAATTAATAGTGCGTTCAAATTCGCTCGATTTAGTTAATAAAAAGTGACTTACATTATAAAAGAAAATAAGCAGTTGGATATGTTTATAGTCCTAAAATTGCACGAAATACCCCTGAACTAAAGTTCGGGGGGTGGGTTTCATGTGTAGGAATAACGAACCTTGAAACAGTGCGTGAATTTAGGAGTTCGGTGATTTTCCTAGATTTTTTTTAACTAATTCTTTGAAAATTAGGGACTTGTATTTCCCGAAGAACTACCATTCGAGCTACCATTCGAGTTAGGAGTTCCATTTGTTGGAGTACTATTTTGTTCCCCGTTCGGACTGGGAGTAGAAGTTGGCTCTTCTGGAGATGGACTTGGCACTACCTCAGTAGGTTGTTGGGGTTTAGTTGTGTCGGTAGGTTGTTGAGGTTTAGTTGTGTCAGTAGGTGGTTTGGGTTTAGTAGTGTCAATTGGTGGTTTGGGTTTAGTAGTATCAGTAGGTGGTTGGGGTTTAGTAGTGTCAATTGGTGGTTTGGGTTTAGTAGTGTCAGTTGGTAATGTAGGTTGGTTCGGTTGTGGGGTCGATTGCGATGGTGGCTCTGTTGTGGGTTGAGTTTGGCTTGGTTCTGTGATTAATGGAGTTTGAATTGGTTCTGTACTTGGTGTGGGAGAAGCTGCATCTGTTAATTTGACGCTGAGGCTGTATTCACTTTGGGTTAATCCTCTAATAGGACTCAACTCAATAGTGTATTTTCCAGATGTTGGTAATATTCCTTCATAAAACTTTGTACGATTCGCTTTGTTGTCAACTATTTGTCCATCTGGCCCCAAAATAGTAAATAAAGTGCCTGCTTGTTCTTGGCTAACTATAACTTTTTGCCCTTGTTGACCATCAAAGGAATATTGAATAGCTTGATTTCCTGTAATTGTCCCCTCATTAGTTGCTGTCCCATCCGGAGCAAAATCTAGCGATTGAATGCTACTTTCTTCGCTATTTGATGGGGATGTTGGTGTCGTAGTTGATTCAATGACTGGTGAAGGGAAGGTTTGAGGTGCAGAAATTGGCTGTTGTGTTTGCTTTGATTGATTACTACGCAAAGTGCTTACTACTGTCCAAGAAGTAAATCCAGCGATGACAATAACCATAGCTCCAATTGCACCAATTGCCCAAGGATTATCTAAAACTGATTTGTTTGGGTCTGGTATTACTGGGTCGGGTACATTTGCAGGGGGTGGTGGTGCTTGAACCACATTAGGACGACCCACGGCTATTGTTTGCATTTGGGATAGTTCTTTGGGAGGTAGTGCGTTGGGTGCGTTTCTTAATTGCCCAATTCCTGAGAGTGCATCTGCTACCTGTTTCGCACTTTGATAGCGGTCACTCGGTCTGTAATTCAACATCCGATTTAGCACTTGGGCAAACTGAGGATTAACTTTGGCATATTTCTGCCAAGTCCAGATTAATTGATTATCATCAAATATTTCATTTGGCTCCAGTCCTGTTAGCAAAACTACTGCAGTGACTGCTAGCGAATATAAGTCACTGTTGGGGTAAGCTCTACCTGTTTGCATTTGCTCGCTAGGAGAGTAACCTACTTTACCCACAGTGGTTGCGTGCATGGTTCCGTCCGGAGACAAGGCACGAGTGACGATTTCTTTGACTACTCCAAAATCAATCAGCACTGGTTTTCCGTCGCTGATTCGCAAAATAATATTATCTGGGGATATATCTCGGTGGACAATTCTACGATTATGAATGTAGTCTAGTACAGGGAGTAAGGAATTAATTAAATCTAATACTTCGGATTCAGTAAAAACCCCTTGGCGTATTTTGCGCTCGTCAAGCAAAGTACGGTAAGTTTTCCCCGGCACATAGTCCTGGACTAAAAATAAACGTTGCCCTTCCTCGAATCTTTCCCGAAATTTAGGAATTTGTGGATGTTCTATTTGATATAGTACTTCTGCCTCGCGCTGGAAAAGTTCTTTTGCTTTTTCCCAAACGGACACCTCATTAGTGGTTGGGATTAGTTCTTTGATTGCACAATGTTCGTTAAAGCGTCTTTGGTCTTCTGCTAGATAAGTCCGACCAAATCCCCCTTGACCTAGAGTTTGAATAATGCAGTAACGGTTTTGAAGGACAGTGCCAACTGTAATTGGTGGTTGCATCGTTATAATTTATTAATTTTAATAGCACTACTAAAAAAGCACCCACTAAGACAAATCCCAGCACACGACCAGAAGAAGGCAGAGGGCAAAGGGCACTTATGCTGAAGGAGGCAGAAGAAGGGTAATAAGTAATACTTGATGATGGTACAAGTCTGACCATACCGCAGCTTGGTGAGACGCTTTCGGTGGAAGGTTTCTCCAGCATAAGCAAAGTGTTGCTAAGGTCTTGAATCAGTGGGGGTATCAAGCCTCCACAGTATTCTTTTTTACCTTTAATCCTTCTTTCTTCTCTTTCCTTCTACAGGATGCCATCTGTCTTCTGCCTTCTTTCGACTTGCTTTACTCTATTTTCACACCACTACCTCCGTACTCAGGAACTATAGAAAAGAAGTCATAAACCTTTATTGTTTTGTAGATGTCTTAAGTAAAAACCTGCCATAAGGAGGAGGTTATTTGGCACGACACGTACAATACTCTTGAATATGTTGTTGTATTTCTGAGCAAAAATCAAGTTTACTGGGTTATCAAAAGTAACATTGAGAATAACCGTACATGGGGAAGCAAATATTATAACCTAAGTAGCTTTCTAGTTAAGCAGCTTTACACTTTTTACACTTCGCATTCAGTAAAAAGGGTTTGTTGGGTTTCCCAAAAACATGACGAGACGTCACGCTACGCATAACGCAATGTCATCTAGATAACTTACAACCCAACCTCAGAATATTTAAAACCAAGCACAGCACTGGAGCAATTTTTTTGAAGTTAATACTTTCAGTACTATTTAATATGTTGTGATATTTACAACTGTAAATTATCTGTACTTTATTCCTGGGAAATGTCCTTAAACTCAGAAAGTGTGCTACACAATGGTTTTTGATTGTAGTTTAATATTATACTAATATAATTAAAAGATGCTTCTTTAGTAATTGTTCTGCTCTACATAATTAGCTTTTAACGCAAAAAAATGTGTTAAAAATTTACATTTATTATCGTAAAATAAATAGCTGCACCTATTAAGGTTGCTAATGGAGGCTTTTTTACTTGACTTGTAACAACTTGAATACCACTTTAGGCTTTCAGTGTGATGCTCCAGCACGTCAAAAATTTGATGTCGTGGCTGGATGTTATCAGTGGAAGGCAGAAGGCAGGGGCATTTAGCAGAAGGAGGAATAAGTTAAGAAGGGAAATTCACGGTTATAAGAAAGTAAGTAGTTAATTAATTGAGTAATTATTAAACTGCGTTCTGATTTGCGTTCTTGGTGGGTTCCAATCCCACTACTCGCTTTATTCCTTCTGCCTTCTGCTAAATGCCCTCTGCTAAATACCTTCTTTATAAAGCTGAGCTTTTTTGTGTCAAAACAAAAATCTT
Source organism: Scytonematopsis contorta HA4267-MV1 (assembly GCA_019359035.1). Classification (GTDB taxonomy): domain Bacteria; phylum Cyanobacteriota; class Cyanobacteriia; order Cyanobacteriales; family Nostocaceae; genus Scytonematopsis; species Scytonematopsis contorta. The sequence goes on from JAHHIC010000094.1 coordinate 136,059, forward strand.
AATGAAAGGTATAGTTGAGAGGCAAAATGTCAGTTAAGCTGTGAAGCGTAACGAGTGCCAAAATACTCAAAAATCGACAGAGCTAGAAAATAGTCAAATGTGTAGATTTACGGAGGTATGTTTCAAGATTTTATGAAATTTTTAGTCAAGTAAACTTATCTACTTTTCGGCGATTTCGGTTAAGGAACTCTAAATCTCAAATGATAAGATTGCCATGAATGCACATCGAGGGTCTGCGGTGCTAAGTTCTGCAACTTTAAAGGTGCAGCCAGCAGCAACAGGTATTAGTGAAAACAATCGCCTACGTCTGTTTTCTGGCTCTGCCAATATACCACTTTCTCAACAAGTCGCTCGTTACCTGGGTATGGACTTGGGGTCAATGATTCGTAAACGATTTGCGGATGGAGAACTTTATGTTCAAATCCAAGAATCAATCCGGGGTTGTGATGTTTATTTGATTCAGCCTTGCTGTCACCCCGTTAATGACAATTTAATGGAGTTACTGATAATGATTGATGCTTGTCGTCGCGCTAGCGCAAGGCAAGTAACTGCAGTAATTCCTTACTATGGATATGCGCGTGCCGACCGTAAAACAGCCGGACGAGAGTCTATCACTGCCAAGCTGACTGCTAACTTGATTACTCAAGCTGGAGCTAACCGCGTGTTGGCAATGGATTTACACTCAGCGCAAATTCAGGGTTATTTCGATATCCCCTTGGATCATGTTTATGGTTTACCTGTAATACTCGATTATCTGGAGAGTAAGCAGCTAGAAGATATTGTAGTTGTTTCTCCTGATGTCGGTGGTGTTGCCCGGGCTAGACAATTTGCCAAAAGATTAAATGATGCTCCATTGGCAATTATCGATAAGCGCCGTCAAGCACATAACATTGCCGAAGTCATGAATGTTATCGGTGATGTTAAAGGTAAAACTGCCATTTTGGTGGATGACATGATTGACACTGCGGGTACCATTAACGCTGGTGCAAAGTTACTACGTGAAGAAGGTGCGCGTCAAGTTTACGCTTGTGCCACTCACCCCGTATTTTCCCCTCCTGCCATCGAACGCTTGTCTAGCGGTTTATTTGAAGAAGTGATTGTCACTAACTCTATCCCTATACGTGAGGGCGATCGCTTTCCTCAGTTAACCGTACTATCAATGGCTAATATCCTAGGGGAAACTATTTGGCGTATTCACGAAGATAGCTCAGTCAGTAGTATGTTCCCTAAATAAAGTAAAGGCAAAGGCAAAAGGTAAAAGATTAATCGTTTTATCTTTTGCTCTGCGCCTTATTTTACATGCAATAGTTAGCATTTATCAGGCTCTTCGTACTTGATAATTGGTTTTTGAGGATTGCTGTTGTGGTTATTTGTCCCTAAATTTAAAGGTTGAGACCCCGTTGGTATCTCCAAATCGTTACTTTTATTGCGTAACTTGTTATTTAACAAATTTTCTTGAAACTTCAGTACTCGCGGAAACATTTTCCACACGAGAAAACTAATACACAAGCCAAAAATAAAACTAGTGCTTAAACATACCCCAAAATGATACACACTGAAATTAGCTGTATTTTGGGATTCACTAGGAAACTGGTAACTCACGGCAGATTGATAACTACCAGCCCAGTTTCCACCAGCAGCAATACCAGTACCTAGTGCTAGAATCAACCTCTCTTGTTCGCCTTTTTGTTCTTGTTCTTGAGCGATTTGTTCGCGTTCCCGTTCAGCTTGACCAATAGCAATTTGAGCTCTAACAGACGAAATAGCTTTGTCTATTAAACCAAAGCCACTATGAAAATATTGTAATTCAGCAGCGGTCTCGCTTTGAAAATAGCGAGCTGTTTTACTTGTAAAATCAGTTAAAATTCTGAAGTTATCGTAAGGATAAATACTCTTAATTTCAGTAACCTTGTCATTATAGTTACGTGTATTTAAGAAATTTCTATTTTGGTGGTATTCAATTCTTCTTAAAACATCCGTATATTGTACGGACATTTGTGATAGTTTAATAATCAAATCGTTAAAAAGTTTAATTTCGCAGAAGTTCAAAAGTGGGTCATCATTGACCTTTGCTAATTTCTGAACTTCATCTTTAATTAATAGATATTGTTTTTTGGCTTCTTTTGAATTGCTGATGCTTCTTTTATAAGCATTAATTACTTCAGCTCGGAAGCAAAATAAGTCAAAAAATTGTTTGTAGCAAACATCTAACTTTTTCTCAGTTTCAGTATCTTCATCATCCAAAAACCAAACCAAAATATGACGATAAGTCGTTAATTGTCTAAAAATACCGTATTCAAAAATAGGACAGTTAAAGAGAGTTCCAGCTTGATTAAATACAGGACTTTTGTATTCATCTTCAGGGAAAAAATGTTTAAGATATTCATCCGCAAGATTTTTCAATGCTTCCGGTTTTTTATTTTTGTCTTCTGGGGATAATCTTGCTATTATCAATAAAGTTTGACCGAGAAAACGCGGATTATCTTCTAAAATAAAACAATTATCGGGATTTAAGGATTGAATTTCTTCAATCTGAATTTTTTTGTTTACATTACATTCACGGCAACGTAAGCTAATACCAAGTCCGTAACTTTCATAACCTCTGACTGCAAAAATTAAATCGTTTGTACTTAAATAAATCTTCTTGTCATCAATACTAATACCGTCAAGTATTATATTATCTTGTATTAACTCTTTGTAGTCAGAGTCATTTTTTGCTAATTCTAAATAACTAATATCGGAATCTATTTCTGTATGAATAAAGTCTTGAATCTGAAAATTATTTGTACCTAAAGCTTTAGAAACAATATGATTTCCGTTATTCCAAAGCCAGTTTGCATTATCTGGAGATGTACCATTAGCTTGTTTTTGATAAAAGGCGAATAAATAAATATTGGGTGGATATACTTTCATAATAATTTTACTCCATATAAATATAATCTTGTCAACGATTTTAGTAGCCACCCAGAAATTTATAATTTGACTACACATCAAAAGTTGCTGAACATGAAATAATTTCACTCACTCAGTAGTGTATATTGGGGACATATGGAAAACTAGAGCTATACAGCACTCAATTTTTTCTTTACTATTAATACTTACTTCTACAACCAATCAAAATATGCATTTTTTATTTTTTTACAAAATATAATCATGCAAACAGTTCGTGTTGCCTGTCTTATGTTGTTCTACTGTAATAAAAACAACAATTTTATAAGTGTATAAACAAATAGCTATGTTATATTTATTATCACTTGCTTCTACGTGATAAATTGTATGATAGAAAACCTTCAATGAAGAGTACGCTTAAAGATACTGACCTGAACATAAAGAAAGTGCAATACTGCGAAGGTTTTGAATATTTGTAGGTTGGGTTGTTAAAGCAGCGTGACGCTTCGTCATGGCTTTGGGAAACCCAACATTTTATTATATTAGTTGGGTTTCTTGGAACGAGCCAACCTACGAGTTTTCGTATTTTCTAGCTTAACCGAGTAGTATTGGAGCAGAGTGTATTATTTGTATTAACGAGCTTAACTTTATTTTTGTTCTAAAACTAAATCGGGTGTACTAGTATTCTTCGCTGGGCTAAATTCAGAAGTTTCAGCAACCGCGACCTTTAGTTTTAATCCAAGAGCATTAAGCCAACGCTTGCACAATATCTTGGTCTTGAGTGCTTTTATCGCCGCCGCACAAAAGAACTATAACTACTTCTCCAACTTGTCCAAAGTAAATTCGATAACCTGGACCGTAATCAATTTTTAATTCACATACTCCGTGCGTACCCTGTCAAGTCTTTTATTTATGATGGTTTTCAATTTTTTATCGCGTAAATTTAAAAACCATTTATCGAAAGGAACTTGACCATCTGGATTTGTATAACGTTGAATCTCTTTTGGTTGTGCTGTCATGAAAATTCATTTTATAGGTAAGATTCTTCAGCACCAAGAGGGAATGTATTATTTGTATCAACAAATTTAAGTTTATTTTTGCTCAATATTCATGCTTCAGTAAACAACTATGCCGACGTGTAAAATAATACTTTTAATTCTAAGTGACTATAATCAGGGAAAAGCTTTTGCCCAAAACTTCTTACAAAATGCCAACTAGTCGTTAAGATTAAGGTAGTATTGTTAAGGCATTTTTACAGAATTTGCATATGAAGCCAATTTCTGTTAAAGCGGCTATTCAACAGTTATAACTAAAAATCCCCTTATAGTCCTGAGACGCTCATATGACGCTCCCAATCCGCAACGTCGCTATTATCGCCCACGTAGACCACGGCAAAACCACTCTGGTTGACGCACTCCTGAAACAATCCGGCATTTTCCGCGAAGGCGAAGACGTTCCGGATTGCGTCATGGACTCCAACGACCTGGAGCGAGAACGGGGTATTACGATTCTTTCTAAAAATACCGCTGTTAAATACAAAGAAACGCTTATTAATATAGTAGACACCCCAGGACACGCTGACTTTGGTGGCGAAGTCGAACGGGTTCTAGGTATGGTGGACGGTTGTATCCTTATCGTGGATGCTAACGAAGGCCCTATGCCTCAGACGCGCTTTGTGTTGAAAAAAGCTCTAGAAAAAGGCTTGCGTCCTATCGTTGTTGTTAACAAAATCGACCGTCCTCAAGCTGAACCACACGGTGCTATTGATAAAGTACTGGATTTGTTCTTGGAATTAGGAGCAGATGACGACCAGTGCGACTTCCCCTATTTATTCGCTTCTGGTCTTTCTGGATTTGCAAAAGACAAGTTAGAAGATGAGTCTTCTGATATGAAGCCTTTGTTTGATGCGATTTTGCGCCATGTTCCACCTCCAGTGGGGGATGTCAACAAGCCTTTACAATTGCAAGTCACAACCCTAGATTATTCTGAATATCTGGGACGGATTGTTATTGGTAGAATTCACAACGGTGTTATCCGTATGGGACAACAAGCGGCGATAGTTACAGAAACTGGCGCTGTTGTCAAGGGTAAAATTACTAAATTGATGGGATTTGAAGGTCTCAGACGTGTTGACATGGAAGAAGCATCCGCTGGCTACATTGTGGCTGTGGCTGGTTTTTCAGATGCCAATATCGGAGAAACAATTACCGACCCCAACGACCCCCAAGCTTTACCTTTAATTAAAGTTGACGAACCTACCTTACAGATGACCTTCTGGGTAAATGATTCACCTTTCGCAGGTCAAGAAGGTAAGTTGGTGACATCTCGTCAAGTTCGCGACCGTCTGTTACGCGAGTTAGAAACTAACGTAGCTTTGCGGGTAGAAGAAACCGACTCACCAGATAAATTCCTGGTTTCTGGACGGGGTGAATTGCACTTGGGTATCTTAATCGAAACCATGCGTCGTGAAGGTTACGAATTCCAGGTGTCTCAGCCTCAGGTAATTTATCGTGAAGTAAACGGTCAGCCTTGCGAACCTTATGAACTTTTGGTACTCGATATTCCAGAAGAAGCAGTTGGTAGCTGTATCGAACGTCTCGGACAACGCAAAGGCGAAATGCAAGATATGCAGGTCGGTGGAAACGGACGTACTAATCTAGAGTTTGTAATTCCTGCTCGTGGTTTAATCGGTTTCCGAGGTGAGTTCATGCGGATGACTCGCGGTGAAGGTATTATGAACCATAGTTTCTTGGATTACCGAGGTTTGAGTGGTGATATTGAAGCCCGTAATAAGGGTGTACTTATCGCCTTTGAAGAGGGAGTTTCTACCTTCTATGCGATGAGAAACGCTGAAGACCGAGGCGTATTCTTTATTACTCCTGGTACTAAAGTTTACAAAGGTATGATTGTTGGCGAACACAACCGTCCTCAAGATTTGGAGTTGAATATCTGTAAAACCAAGCAGTTAACTAACCACCGTGCAGCAAGTGGTGAAGAATTAGTGCAATTGCAAGCTCCTGTAGACATGAGTTTGGAGCGTGCTTTGGAATATATTGGTCCAGATGAATTGGTGGAAGTTACACCCCAGTCAATTCGTTTACGGAAGATGGTGAAGAAGTTAGCTGGTGGTAGACGCTAAGCACAACTGAATTAAGTTAACTTTATATCCAACTCTCTCTTGTGGGGTGGGCATCCTTGCCCGCCCTATTTATTAAGCAGAGACTTTTTGCTTAGCTACAAGTAATCGGTTAAACTCCTCGCGATTAGAACATATATTTAGAACTGAATCTATTCTAGTAAGTTCAAATAGCATCTTAACTTGCTCATTAATGGAACAAATAAAGAGTTGAGCATCAACTTCTTTAAGCATTTTCATTCCCAGAACAATAGCAGCTAAACCAGAGCTATCCATAAACTTGATGTCTTCCAAGTCAATTAATAAAATATCAACTTTTTCTACAAGAATATCTTTAATTTCTTGGCGCAGATGATTAGCTTGAATGCTATCTAAATTTCCAGAAGGACGTATAACTTTAACAATAGGAACCATGATGAATATCTCCCTTTATTTCATTATTTGTGTGATTGTAGTTCATCAAGAAGATTTGGTTGATGGTTGCCAAACAGCAGCACGGATAACAGCCCAAAGCAAAGCTAAGTTATAAACTGCCCAAGCAGCATTAACCAGATGAACTAATGGATGGTTAAGATGGCCTGTGGCAAAACGGTAAAGACTCCAAATTATTCCCAAAATTGTGAGACCAAAGATAAATAACTGAGGGTATACAAGTTTGAGAAAGATACCGGATTGCCGTTCTTTCGATGTTACTTCAAATTTTAGCTTTTGTCCCGTAAATACACTCCAAACAGCTTGGATAAATAATGGGAACAAAGCCACAGAAAATTGTTCGCAACGCCATAGCTCTTTTATCGGGACACCCCAACTCACTGTCATAAATGTGAGCCTATTAATAATAAATCCTGGGAAAAAGTGGACAGCAAAGTCTGCTCCATATGATTTGATAGGAACTATTTCAAAGAAGAAGTAAATAATTGGAGAAGTCACAAAAATCAAGGTAGCAAAACCAGAAAAGTAACTATACATTGTCTGGAAATACTGCAAACGTTGCCAAAAACTTAAACCTGGTTTCTTCCAAGGATTTTCTCGTAATAAAACTTGAATCGTTCCCTGTGCCCAACGCAATCGTTGTTTTAAAGTAGAACTAAGGTCATCAGGTGCTAAACCTTCTGCCATTAATTCGTTATGGTAAACAGATTGCCATCCAGAAGCGTGAAGTCGCATAGCGGTGTTCATATCTTCCGTAATACTGTTACTAGATAATCCACCAACTAAGTCAAATTCTTCTAATCGATTTTTATCTTTTTTATACTCTTTTGCGAAATTTTGTAGCCCCACATTCACAAGTGCTTCTCGCCGTAATATTGCATTAGTACCTGTGTAAAATGCAGCATTCATTCCATCTTTGCCTTGAAGAATTGGACCGTAAAACAACTGTGCTTGATGACCAAAGGGGTCGTCTTTAGGAATATTATAAAAATCTTGCGGCGTTTGCACAAAAGCTATACGATTGGATTCGTATTTGCCTGCAAACAAATTATAAGTGTAGAAATAAGGTAAAACTCGCTTCAGAAAATGAGGTTTAACGATATGGTCAGCGTCCAGAGTCAAAATAAATTGCCCTGATGTTTCGCCTGAAAAAATCGCGTAGTTAATGTTTCCAGCCTTAGCATGATGTGGTTTACCAGGTGGTTTGGGACGCGCAATATAATAGACGCGAACAAGATGAATTAGTTCCTGGTCTTTTTCATAAATTGCTGCTTCAACAGATTTTTTTTCTTGAACTAAACGTTCGGAGATAGTTCTAGAGCTTGAAGGCAAACATAGAATAAATTGTTGTAATCTCTTTAAAGCTATGGCAAATTTTTTTGATTCAGTACTAAAGAAACTTTCGCTAGAAGAACTTGCGGCAATAAATAATTCAGCCATTTGAATTCCAGGAGCTAATTTTTCCAGTTTATATAGACGCTTTTTTAAAATTAAACGTTGTATATTTATTAGTTCTGCTTGTTCCTGTAACTGCGGACAGCTTAAGTCTTCTAAAGATAAATGTTCTGTCATTGCTCGCATAGCTGCTGAATTTCCATCGTCCAAAACATAAACACGCAACTTCCTGGTGGGGTAATGCATTGCTAATGCTGCTCTAGCTGTTTTTTCGACAATATCGGGAGATTCGTTATAGCAAGTAATAAAAACATCAACTGTAGGCCAATCATCTGAGGGTAAAGTGGGTAGCATCTTATCCAAAGATTTGACTTTTCGCTTGAGTGGTCGCCACATTCCAATAATGAACATTACGCCACCAAAGTAGCTGTAAATTTCTGCAATTAATAAAGGAATAGCCAACCACAAAGCATCAAAATTAAGAGAATTAGTTGCTCGCCAGTATAAATACCAAGCACCTAAAATAATGTTAATTTCTGCTAAAAAACGAAATATCAGCGTTTTAGATTCGAGACGAGTTTTAAAACTACCAAAGAAAATTGATGATGGTTCATCACTGGTTACAGAAGTCGCGGGTATTTTTTGAGAACGGGTGAATAGTTTCATAAGTGAAGAATTGAAAAATTGAAAACAAGAATTAGCGCTAAAGCGCAACTACAAACCTAATTACCAGTATTTAGTTGAAGGGGAGTTGCATTTCTGGCTTTATACAACAAACTTTCAAGAATAATGGCATTAGTATTAACATCAACCGCAGTATTATTTCCCAATTTTGGATTTTCGTACTTACCTGCAAAATATCCACGATTCTTTGTAGTTAATTTTTGTGCAGTGTCTCGCAGTTTTATTGTGTAAGGATGCTCTGGAATTAAAGCATTCCAACCAAAAGCGGCTTTAGTACTTGTAAATCTTAAGTTTGGATAAGCTTTCCCAGTTGGAGTTATTGGCAGCCACATTTTGCCATTGTTAAAAATACTATAATAGAGAAAGTATGGATGACGGTCGATAGAATCTTCGTTGACCGCAGTTAAAATACCTGTGCGATTGTATCGCTGTTCTTGGATTTTGAGTAAGCTTTCGACTTGGGGTTTAACTGCTTCATTCCAACCTAGCTCTAATCCCCAAAGTAGATAAGGGTCGTTAGTTAAATAGTTACTAGCTCCTGAGTTCTTTAAATTACGTTCATCGACTTGAAATGAAATCCCATCTAAATTAATTGCTTTAACTGGGGGATTATAGAGTGCATTACTTGCTTCCAGATTCCACAACTTTAAGCTATTTGCTGCATATTGTTCATAACCTAATCGTCCTTCTTGAAGATAACGAATGTGACCTTTTGTATCAGGTACACCCCCATATAACCAACCATCTTTAACAAGCTTTTTTAAATCCCAACGCGAAACAATACGTTCCACACGTTGTGTATATTCTGGGTAATGCGTCCGTAAAATATACAACCCCATCAAAAACCTTGCCATATCTAAAGCTGACCAGCCACTTATTCCATGTGGGTCACTCGTATTATTCAAACGTCGCATCTGGGCTGTTGTTGTGCTATAAGCTTTGTTAGGTAAGCGAGTAGCTGGTAATGGCAGCTTTTCTAAAGTCAGTAAAAGTCGCTTAACCATTTGGTTAAATCGCGCTTTTGGAACTAATCCTAGTTGATACCCTGCATGAATTCCCATAATGGCGCTACCCTGGTCCCAAAGGGTTGTCCAAGTATATCCATCTACGGAATTGACAAAACCAGTATGAGAATTCCAATTGCGTTCAAAATATTTCCAAGCGCTTTGGGCTGCAATTTTATCATCTGCAAGCGTAATTTTTGGAGACGGCTGTGTTCCAGAAAAGTTTACAGAAACTGGGATGAATTGTTTGCATAGCCTCTGCTCACAAATCAAACCATTTTGATACGGGTTTTGATGTAAATATAAAACAATTAATTCTCCTATCATCACACTTATTCCTGTTTTAGCAATTCATCAGGAGATACGTAACGAAATGCGGGATTTGCGACTGCACCTTGATAACCACTGGATTTACTGCCATTTTGGTTATATAAAGCCCAATCACATTCTTTATTCATATTGAAATACAAAATACCTCGGACTTCTGGAACTGAAGCTAAGTAGTTATAGGTATCTTGTAGCCATTTATTTTTAGCTATATTATTTATTCCGTTTTTGGTGTAACTACTACTAGCAGTTTGAGCAATAAAAATTGGTTTACCAGGAGCCATTTTTTGCATCCGTTTGATGTAAGGTTGGTATACTTTACTGGGACTACTCCATTCTTTCCAATCCGCAGCATTGCAGTATCCCCAGTTGTAACCACTAAAGGCTACTACATCAACGCGCTCGTCTCCAGGATAATATTTCTCAAATTTATGATTAGCTTCACTCCAACCATTTGGTGCAAACACCCAACGTATACTTTGAGGAGATACACCAGCCTCAATAAATATTTGTTGAATTCTTTTGTATGCTCGTTTAAAGTTTTGTGGGTCTTTACCGTAAGTTTCATTTCCTCCAATATTCATCTCTTGCATTGGTGCAATAAATGCCAGCCTTCCTTCAGCTTGCTCTGACCACTGAGCGTAAGCTTGTGCAAATTTACGCAAAGAAGCATCGACGTTTCCATTAGCAACTTGAGACATTGTGCGAGTTGTATCTAGGTTAATAAAGGCTGTATAACCGTTTGCACGTAACCTTTCTAAACGGACACCAATGTTATAGTTGGGGTTAGAATCTTCTATGTCCATAAAGAAGGCTGCTAAAGAATGCTTTTTGCCTACCCAATTATCAATTTGTCGTAATTCTTTGTCGATTACTCGCTGGTCTCCTAGATAATTTTCTGCGTATAAACCTAGCAATGTTGGAGGTTTGAAGGAGTGATTATTGGCTACTGCTGGTTGATTTTCTATTTTGGCTAAGGCTGTGCCAATTAGTGTTAATATAAGGAGTATAGGTAAGTATTTGCGGATTAGTTTGGAAGTGTTTAGCATAATGGTTTTTTGTGATTTTTTACTTATTACTTATGATTGCTGTAGCTGAATTCTATTTTTGCTAATGCTGCTATATCTAACTTCACTTTAATATCAGTGTTTTCTTGATTATTAGAAATAGTAATAGCATCCGATTGAATCATCGGAACATGTCCTCTGGCTTTGTAATGTAAAATTTCTAAGATTAGTCCATTGGTGTTACCTGTTATAGATTTATTTGGCTGATTTTTACTTTCGTAAAGTCCACCATAGAAACCGATTCCATCTAGACTATGTAAATTTTTGACTGCATCAAATACTTTTTTGGCATATGTGTTATTAGGGTATAAATAACGCCAACCAAAAGCTGCTTTGGTACTAATGGAACGGAATAGTGGAATTGGCTCATTATTTTCTGTTATGGGTGCCCAAGATTTTCCGTTTGCATAAATTGTGTTGTAGATAAAGTAAGGAGGTTTATCTATGTTGTCTTCTGTGACTGCTGTTAGTTGACCTGTTTGTTCATAACGACGTTTTTGTACTTCTAAAATCCTACGAGCAAAATCTTGTAAACGACCTTTTAAGCCAAACTCAATTCCTTCTAAAATATAGGATTCGCTGACTACATAGTTATTTGCTTTAGTTTTCTTGTAGTCTCGAGTATCAACAGGAATTTTTATGCCATAAATATCGACAAATTTAAATGGTTCTAATGCAACTGCTTTATCTACTTTGTAACCCCATAGCTCAAAACCCTTAGCTGCATATTCTTCATAGCCTAATCTTCCTTCCTGAACTAATTTTGTTTTACCATTCGGAAGAACTATTGCTCCATAAAGTTGACCGTCTTTGATTAAGCGTTTAATTTCCCATTTAGAAATTATTCCTTGCATCCAATCTGCATATTCAGGATGACAGCTACGAATAAGATGCATTGCAGTTAGCATACGACCAATATCTAATGCTGACCAACCTATTCCTTTTTCTATCGATTTGTTTGTGTAATCAACCATTTGAGCATTTTTTGCGTTGTAAACCTTATTTGGTAGACTGTTTTCAAATAGTTTTAGATTTGTCAGAGTAGTGAGAAAAGTATTAAGTCGATAGTCAAAATCAGCTTGGCTAATTAAATTTAATCCACGTGCTGCGTTTAATGCCATCAAGTAATTACCCATATCCCAAAAAGAACCAGAGGGATATCCTGCGGTTGAATTCGTAAATCCAGTTGTCGGCTGAAAATTCTTGAGAAAATATAGCCAAGCAGTTCTAGCATGAAGTTCTTCCTCTGCTGTTAGAGGTAAAGTTATTTGCATACAGGTATTTGTTGTTGGAGTTGATTTTTGTGCTTGAACTGGTTTGATAAAACCTATATTTATTGCTAATTGTGCAATAGCTGTAATACAAAACAAATTTATCAACTTTATCCAATATAGTTTTCTCTCTTTCATCTTGCTTCTTCCTTTTTACTTCTTGTTTCTTGCTTTTTCTTTCTTACTTTATTCGTCTTCAATTTTTCTTCTTGATTTTTTTTGATTCCATCTTCTATACCTATTAATCTCATTGACTTGATATCTTTTTTAGCAATAGCTTTAGGTGTTTGCTTGATGGGTTCTGTCAAAAAAGAATTCCGGGTTATATCGTTAGATAGAAATTGTAAACCAGCGATTACTGTAAATGCTGTCAATACTCCGGAGACATTCGTTATTGTTCTAAATAATTTACGTGGTTGCTCAAAAATCTGGCTCATAATTTTGGTAGCTGTAATGTTGTTAACGAAAATTTTCTTAGAAATTCATTCTTAGTTGTCCAGATATACTCTGATTGTTGTAACTGTTTGCACCGTTATTTTGCTGACGGACATTGCTGGAACCGTAGCCAAAATCTGCTTCTATGTTTTTAGAAATCTTTGCTGTACAGCGACCTTCGTAACTAAAAGCATTACTAAAGTTTCCTGTCAATCTTTGCTGTCCCAGATTTGTGGTCACACGACACCGTAGTGATTCAGATATATTGCCTTCCCAACCAACCTCACCGTTATAAACTAGAAAGTCTGGTGGTGAAAAATATCCTTTTGAATTCTGATTGTCTGATGCGTAACTCCAGTTGAATAAGTTAGCTGCAACAAAAAAGTTTCCTAGTTTACGTTCTAATCTGCTGACTATCTGCTTCTCTGAGTTGCCGTCATTGTATAATCCTTGGCGATAATGGGCGTAAAAGCTTGTTTTGGGGTCAATTTGCCAGTAAACATTGGGTCCAAATCGCCAAGCTGTAATTTGGTTTTCTAAGGTTTTAGCATTGAATTTATAAGGGCCCTGTTCAACGAATCCTGATACAAATAGACCAGATTCTAATTTGTCCTCTGGAGACAAGTTGACGTAAATTGGAGCTTCTACTTTGGCATTCAAATTTATTGCTGTCGGTAAACGATTAAATATATCAACTCCACCACCAGCTTGTACTTTATATTCACCGATTTTTCCTTCCCAACCTAGCTGAATGGGAATGTTCGTAACTGTGTCAATATTTCGCTGTTCAAAGGTATTAAATCCTGTCTTGACACGTAATTTTTGGTCATCGGGTAAGCTGAATTGTAAGGTTGGTTCAATGATTACATTGTTTCGTTCGCTGTTGCTATCGTTCTGAAAATTGACTTGTATCCCTTCTAATGAGAAATCTGGTTTTGATTCTGATTCTGGTGTGGGTAAAGAGTTGTCTGATAGTTTTGCTGGTTTTGTCTGCATCAAGTTCAATGTGTAGGAGTTTGGTTTGGGTACTGTTACAGGTGAGTTTAGTTCAGGTTTAAAGCTCTCAGGTATAGCAACTACAGGTACTTGTCTAAGCTTTGTATCTATATCTGTATCTGTTACATCTGCATCAGTATTAGATGTTTCTTGGGAACTTTCTACCTGTAATTCAGTATTGGAGGAGGATACTGGTGGAGACATATTATTTTCAGCTTGAGCTTGTAACTTGATTCCGGACAGAAACCACAAAGCTATTACCAGCATCAAAATTTTTTCCAGCTTCAGGTTATCTAAGAGAACTTTTGTGTTCCAAAGACGTTGAAGTTTACTATTTTGCATAGCATTTTAATCCTTATTTGTCATCTGTGTATAGCTGTATCTTATTGTGGGTTTATGTGATTTATTTAAACTCAGTGTAAAAATGAGTACTTTATTTTTAAAGAAATCACAAAGCATGTGGGTGAATACTTAGATGCAAAAAAGTAATAAATTTATAGAGAATAAAGTGAAATTAATTAATTAATCATAGAAAATTAGTACAAACAATAGCTTTGCCTGCACTTAATATTGAATACTTTACGAGCGTGATTCAAAATTATTTATTAGTAGTTCCCACGAGAATGATTTTCTTTTTTCTGCAATTTCTTAACAGGTTGCAAAATAATTAGCTAGCTAACTAAAGTATTTAAAAATTGCCTAAGCAAGGTTAATGAGATGCACCCTGAATCAATAGGGGTATTTTTAAGGTATTTGATATGAACTAGATTACTCTAAGTTTTGGGTACAGATACCTTTGTTTGCTGCGTTTTCAGTATAAAAGAACAAACGTGACAAACTTGTGACAAAATTGGTTGATTTTTTTATTATGTTAAAACTTTACAAATAGCTGTGGAACCTAGTAAATATTAAGGACATCAATAATAATAAATTTGACATGGTAAAAGTCTACACAAGTAGCTCTTTATACTGAGGCTCGCCTGTCGGAAGGTATTATTATCCCCTGTGTCTAATCGATTTCCCCAATTAATGAGGTTCCAAATGAGTAAAATGAACAGAGAAGAGATACGCGAGCGACTTGGCAATATCGACCAAATCCGCGACATTATTTTTGGGGTGCAGTTAAGGGAGAACGAAAATCGCTTCTGTAAGCTTGAGTCTGACGTTTTGCTGTTACAAACAGAAATGCTTAAGCAATTTGAACAATTGAGGATAAATTTTGCGGGGGAATTAAAAACTGCGGTTGAGACGTTGGAAAAAAGACTTAAATCCACGAGTCTTAACACTCAAGAGGAAACTGCGGATTTACAGCAGCAGGTGGACAGGCTGAATCGCAAATTTTCTCATAGTTTACAGTCGATTGATGAAGAATTAAGTAGGCAAAGTAGCTCAATTAGAAGTGAAGCGTTTGAATCTAAATCTAAATTTGAAGATGATATAACGGCTTTACGTGATTTAGTTTTGGAAGAACTGGAACTACGCTTTTCTCAGTTAAGTGAAAGTAAGATTTCTCGTGATGATATGGCTGAAACCTTGTTTGTATTAGGAATGCGTCTTAAGGGAAGTGAGTTGATTCCAGAATTAGGACAAGCACGGAATGAAAGCAGTAAGCATAGTTTAGTCAGCTTCTAAAAAACTCACCTTAAATAATTCGCAAATTGCAAATCACGAATTGCGAATTGCGAATTGCGAATTGTTTAATGAGAATTTTTTATTTTTTGATTAAATTTAATTGATGGTTTTTCTACTAATTGCCACGTTATAACTGCAAAAGCAGTTTTGTTAGCAAACACGGTTATTATAATAATCATATGTAAGACAATGACTATGTAACCATCTATCATTTACAGATGAAGAATATAACCATTTTTCGATGAAATCAGCCCATTTCACTGGAATTTGTAAATTTTGCCAAGAAATATCAGATGCGGCGGAAATTTGTGCATATAAACTTGGTTGAGAAAGTAGTTGAATAATACATTCAGCAAGTTTTTTTGGATAACATGCAGGAAAAATCATTGCATTAACTTCGTGTTGCAAATTAGCTCGAAACATCGGATGATTTGATGCCACTAATGGAGTGTGGGTACAAAATGCTTCGTAAATTGTAAATGGACATGCTTCAGGATACTCATACCAGCTAGGAACGACAACTATGTCCCCATCCCTCATCAACTTAATCACTTGGTGATTGGGAACTAGTCCTAAAAAATTCACATAATTGTGAATTCCTAAACTTTCTGCGCGATTAGTAAATTGTTCTATTTCTCCACCACCAGCAATTTCTAGACTCACAGGAAAACCTGTGTCACGTAAAATTGCTAACGCATCTAAAATATCACCAACACCTTTCGACTCAATAACAGAACCAACATAAACTAACTTCCACGTATCTCCATTACGTTGGAGTTGTTTTGCAGCAAATAATTCCGGGGTGACAGAATGAACCCAATCATAAGGAATAATTTTGTCAGGATTAACTCCTATTTGCTGAAGCGAGAAACAAGCATTGACGCCATGATTTCCAATCCAGTCTATTTGTGGATGATTTAATAAACGTGCGAGGAAAAAATTTTTCCACTGATGGTGTAACTTTGTTCCTAAAAAAGAATCTGCTAGTAAGCCAATAACTTTCACTTTATTCTCGATTGCCCAGCGAAAAATTCCTGGAATCGGAAAATGAACTACTAAATGTGTTGGCTTATGTGCATCAATGATTTGCAAAATATGACTTATATTTTGATATGGTTCAAGTCCCGCAGCAATTACACGTAGACTTTTAGCTATTACATGATTATATACCTCTGTTGTGTTACAACATAATAAAATTACTTCATCAATTTTTTCACTAATACTTAAAACTGTATTAAGTACATATTTTTGTGAATGATATGTCTCTATTCCATCTTTGAAACAAAGCTGAAATGCTTGGTGATAATCACCACTATATTGAACAATTAAAAGACGCATTTGAGTAACCCGTGATTATATTTATTCAATTCAGTTTGATGATACCGAAAAATCGCTGTTTTAGTATTAGCCAAATAAACTGTGGATTACCAATGATGTAGCGTTTCCATAAGCGTTGTGGTTCAACAATTAACCTAAATAACCATTCTAAACCCGTTTTCTGCATCCATACAGGTGCTCTTTGTACCATATTGCTGACTAACTCAAAGCTAACTCCAATACCAACAGAAATTGGTACTCCTAACTGCTGATAGTTAGCGTGTATCCAGTATTCTTGTTTTGGAGCACCCAATCCAACAAAAAGGATATCTGGTTTTACTGCCTTAATCTTGGAAGTGATGAGTGCTAGTTCTTCTCGTTTTGACTCAAAACCATAAGGGGGACAATGAGTACCAACAATTTTTAGATTAGGATGTCGTGCTTGGAGAATTTGCTTAGCTTTTTCAGCAGCACCAGGACGACCACCTAAAAAAAATACTTTCAGTTCTTTCTCTTCAGCAATTGCACATGATGTTTCAAACAAATCTGTGCCATTAACTCGTCCATTAAGTGGTGTTTGCAGAAAATTCGCAGACCAAAGCAGGGAGACTCCATCCGGTACTACCAAAAATGCTTTGCGATAGATATCACGAAATCTTGAATCTTTCTGTAGGTTCAGAATATGGTCTGCGTTAGGAGTGACTACATATTCTGGCAAACCTCGTTCTTGAACGTGATTAATAATTCTATCAATCACTTCATTAAAGCTATATCTATCTATATAAACGCCACCGATATTTACTCGCATGAATTAATCTCCTGAAAGAAGTAATTTTGATATCTAAGTTAATAAGCGCCCTTTTTTTGCAAAACAACCTTCACAGTCTTCAGCAAAATTTGTAAATCTAGCCATAGTGACCAATCCTGAATATATCTCAGGTCTAACTGCACCACCTGCTCAAAATCGTCAATCTCAGAGCGTCCAGAAACCTGCCATAATCCAGTAATCCCAGGTAAAACTTCTTGACGGATAAAATGAGTTGTCTTAAATCTTTCAACATCTCTTAGTGGTAGAGGACGAGGACCGACAAAACTCATATCTCCCAGTAAAACATTAAAAAGTTGTGGTAATTCGTCTAAACTGTAGCCACGTAAAAATTTTCCAACTCGTGTGATACGAGGGTCTTCTTTAATTTTAAAAAAAATACCGTCCTTAGCTTCGTTTTTTTCTTCTAGAACAACTTGTAACTGTTCAGCATTCATCACCATTGTCCGAAACTTCCACATATTAAACTTTTGACCATGTAGACCAATTCTCTCTTGTTTAAATAAAATTGAACCAGGAGAATCAAGTTTAATTAATATGGCAATCAACAAATACAAAGGTGAAAGTAGGAATAACAAAATCGTTGCTCCAAAAATATCAAAGCCTCGTTTTACCCAAAAATCGCTACCTGTAATAATTGGTGCAGGAATTGTCATACAAGGCAATTCCCCAATCATCGAAATCTCAAACTTTGGTGTAATAATTTCTGTTTGTGCTGGAATAATTCTTAGGGTAATACCAGCAGTATAAAAATTCCAACTTATATATAAACGGTTTTTGATTGAATTCCAAGACACAAAAGCTTCTTCTATACGTCTTTCTCTCAGATATTCAAATGTTGCTTCTCGGTTAGACTTATCCAGAGAACCAGCATTAGCGATTCCACATATTTTGAAGTACTGATTTTTTTCTATAAACTTGATATTTGCTTGTTCATCCTCTACATCAGAAATAAGAAAAACAGAATGAAGGACTGCTCCTTTTTGGCGAACTAACTTCGTTGCAATATCAAAGATAAAGCGACCAGCAGAGATACAAGTAATAGAGAATAACCAAAATAGTATAAAAGTTGAACGCCAAATATAAAGATTTGGTTCATAAAGAAAAGCAATTAATAGTAGTAGTAGACTCGCTAAAGAAACTGCTTTAAATAGACTAAAATAGTTACGACGATTGTCACCAGCACCGTACAATCCTAATGCTGCTATAATACCTAATTCCACAGAGAAAATGAGCAATAAAAAATAAGAATAGTTTGCCCATAAAGAAGTAAACATATCCCCATAAAATAGCGCCAGCTTCAATGCTAAACTTAAAGATATTGCATCTAAGCAAATTAATATCAATGTCCGCAATAATCTGATATACAATCCTCTTTGTAAACTGGTTATTTTTGCAGACCTTAAGTCTGATTGAAAATTGACTAATGGGATTTCTCTATAAGTCATGGTCTTATCCTCTTAATTTTTGGCTACAACTTTTAAAATAATTTATCAATAGGCAATCCGTATCCTAAAGTATTTCTAATTAATAAAAATAAAGTAAGTACTCCAATAAAAAAAACTGTCGTTTGAACATCTTGAACAAAACAGAAGAGCTTTTCTTGCCAAAGTCCATAAAGGTTAACTATATACAAGGGTAAATCGCTGAGTGCAATCACAGTAATTGCCCCAATAACGCCAAAACTTTGATATATCAAAGGTACAGCTAAAGTAATTATTCCGAACCTCGCAAAATTACTTTGAGCAGAATATAAAGGTTTACTAATTGCTAAGAGAGCGGGACTAGTAGTATAAAAAAGCAAAGAAAACCACATACCACAGCATAATATTGGCATCATCCAAGCAGCATCTGTATATCTGTTATCGTATAAAATACTGACAACTAAATCGCCAGTAGTTATCAGTCCAGCTAATATAATCCCAAATCCTAATAATATTATTTGTCTTTGCGGAAGAATTTTTGCTCTTAAAACTGACCTCGGTAAATCTGCTTGCTTACAAATAGTGGGAAAAATGACTCGGTGACTAAGTTGTTTTATAATTTCTCTGGGAATACTTGCCAATGTCCAAGCTATTATATAGACCCCCAACATTTTAAATGATAGTAGTTTTCCTAAAACAAAGTAATCAGCTTGTTCTGCGGCAAACATTAGTGTAGATGCAACAAACATCCACTTTCCGAAAGAGAGAATTTCTTTAACTGCATCCTTGTCCCACTGCAATTTATTAGAATATCTAGGGATTAACCAATAGCTAGTGAATAATTTGTAGATTGCTGGAAGCCAAGTTCCAAAAGCTAAAGTCCAAATACTAGGAATTCGCCAAACTAAAAAAATTAATGTACAAAAATAAGCAATTTGTAGTACTAGTTCATATAGTGATAGCTTACGTAATTCCATCTGACGATGGAGAGTATGTATACTAGTAGAACTAAATCCATCAAAAACTGTAGAAAATACAACAATCGGAATCAGCCACATGAACCTTTGTTCGTTGTAAAAATGTGCAATTGGAAAACTAATAAGTATGCACAGCAGCCAAATTACTACACCGCGAATGATTTGTAAAGTCCAAGCTGTATTTAAAAAAGTTGCTTCATCACCTCGCTTACTATTAACAATATTTTGACTAATACCAATATCAGAAAAAAGTTCTAGCCCCATTCTGAGAGTATTAACCAAAGCCATTAAACCAAAAAATTCTGGTTGAAGGAGACGAGTTAAAATTAAATTATTGCCAAATCTGAGTATGTAACTGCCTCCAAAACAAGCTATTGTCCAGATTGCACCATTAATTGCACGTTTTTTTAAGGAGGTCATGTTATGTAGGAGATAAAGGAATAAGACTTTTCATGTTTGTAACTAAAGTTTGAATATATTTACTGTGATTGAATTCATTTCGTATTAGTTCATAACCTTTTTTAGCCTGAGCTTCTGCTTTTTGAGGGTCATTTAATAACCCCTCAATTGCTTGCTTCAGCCCAACAGAGTCACCAGGATTAACACCAGTAACTATACCAGAATCAATTAGTTTATTAATGATTCTGCCTTTTGGTGAACGGGTTATTATTACAGGTCGCTGACAAGCCATCGCTTCTAGCATGGTAGTAAGTCCGGCTTGGTAGTTATTCTTAAAAAGTGGAACTACTACTAAGTCGGAATCACGGTAAAGTTGTAATAAATCATACCATTCGTAATAGTCAAATGACATGTTATTAGGAGTTGTTTTTGGGAACGTTTTTTTTGATGCATTTGCATTCTGCGAAAAAGCACAAACCTTTACATCAACATCTAAGTCTTTAGTCGCATCAGCCAAAGTTCGATAGTCTCGTTTTTCCAAACCACCACTCCCAATCAATGGACGTAACTTTTTATCTGAAGCTGCTCCTGGTGTGAAAAATGATGTATCTACTGGTGGGTATGAAACCATTTCATAGATATTTTGCTCTGATAAATGCAAATAGTTGCGAAGAAATTCTGCCTGCGAATTACTATAAGTGACAAACAAATCAATTCGGTTTGCTATGTCAAACAACTTCAATGCTAAATGACCTCGTATTCGGTTGATGTTGTTGAAAAGCACCATAATCTTGGGTCGTCGATTTTTAGCAGAGCAAAGAACAGCGATGGGAATACCTAAGCTTTCCCCGTCGCAATATATAACATCACCATCTTGAACTTGCGAAGATAATTGCCGTGCTAATGCCCAGTATTCGGGACACCCTATAATTTTTGCAAGAATTCTATCTACAGGCAAAATTTTAATTTTCTTTGCTTGATGAATTGTTGCTCCCAAAAGCTGACTCATTTCCCACATTACATGCGATGGACATTTTCCAGCTAGGGCATTTTTGGCAATAGCTTCTAAATCACAATTTGTATTTAAGGCTATGTGGAACATGGGGGAGGGGAGTGGGGAGTGGGGAGTTGGGAGTGAGGAATTGCGAATTGCGAATTGCGAATTGCGAATTGGGTTCATTTTCTCCTTGCAAAGCTTTAATCATTAATTGATGCAGTCTTGCAACTTCGTGATGTATGTTAAATTCTTGTTCTACTTTGATTCGCCCATATGTGCCAAATATTGCTCTTAAGTTAGCGTCAACTAGTAATTTTTCTATTTTTTCCTGCAAAAACATCGCATTTCCAGGTGGAACTAGGTATCCATTTATGCCATCTTCTACCAATTCACTGACACCAGCAATCTGGGTCGCTACTACAGGTAGGCCAGATGCCATCGCTTCCATTAAGACTACTGGTATACCTTCTGCAAAGCTGGACATCACAAAAATATCGGTTTGCTGAAAGTATTCCCGTACCTCAGTTTGAGATTTATAACCGACGTAATGTACGTTAGAATTCAATCCCAACTGAACTGTGATTTTTTGCAAGTTTTCGCGGTCTGGACCATCACCCACTACAGTTAATAGAATGTCTGGATGCAATCGCTTCAAAATCACCAAACTTTCTAATAAGATTGGCAATCCTTTTGCTGTTGCTAGTCTTCCTACAAAAAGCAGGCGTTTTCCTTGGTTTTTTTCACCTAAGTTCTGGTGAGAAACTGCCTGGTGAGAAACTACATTGAATAATTTTGGGTCGATACCGCAATGAATAATATGCATCCGATTCCACTTTTCATGGGGTGCAAAAATCATTCCTTGACTGCGTGCATAGTTGCTGATACAACTGACAAACAGTGCTCTTTTAATTTTTTCGTCTAACCTCCATTGATGTGCGCGAAAAAATATATTCGGACCGTGCAATGTAAAGCTATAAGTAAAACCTCCCAATTTGGCAGCTAGCATTGCTACCGTACCGCTACCTTCAGCAATATGGTTATGCAAATGAACTAACTTCCTGATTTTAATTTGTTTGGCTAAGATACCTGCTTCTAAAAAGTAAAACAATTGATAAAATGCACCTCGCAAACCTGGTTGACTTGTTGACCAGGCCAATTTTACGGTACCAAAATATTCGTTTGGCGTAGTAAATAGTAAACTAAGGTGGGTGAAAAATAACTTAATAGGATTTGCTGGGAGAATATAAAAAGTACCCTCTCGTTCTGACTTTTGTTCTTCACCCACCATATGTTCGTCTCCGGTGGGACGAATTGAAAATGTGTGTACATCCACTCCTATTTGTCGCAAAGTTGTTACTTCCCGTTGAATAAAAGTATCTGTAGCTCTGGGATATTCACCTGTTAGGTAGGCAATCCGCATAGGCTCTCCTTCACTATTGGTTGCGGTTGCGGTAACTGTAACAATTCTTCATTGCTGCAACAGCGTTCCAGTGCAGTATCAAGCGAATATCTGGGTTGCCAATTTAAAATTTGTTTGGCATGAGCATTGCTAAATTTAAAATGTTTAAACCTTGCATCCAACACCCTAGGAATAAATATACCTGGTAGCCTTGCTTGTCCTTGAAGCACTCGTTGATTATAAGTCCAAAATATCCAGGCCATAAAACGCATAATTGTCCAATTTATAGGAATCAAGCGAGGTATCGATACTTTGTGCTTGGTCAGTCTTTTGACATAAACTCTTTGGGTGGGCAAATCGTCATCAACTATATTCAAAGTTTGACCAATTGCCTCATCACGCTCTACAGCACTAACAATTGCATCAGCACAGTTTTCTACGTATGTCAATGGCATTGTTGCATAAGCACCAATTCGTAGCCACAAATTTTTGGTTAATTGTCCACCTAGTAGCGTACTCCAGAGATTATCTCGTCCATAAACTAATCCGGGACGAACGATTGTTACCTGTGCTTTGGGATAATTTTGTTCAAACTCGTGGATAAGTTCTTCTTGAAGAAGTTTGGTTTGAGCGTATTCATCCCGTTCTAAAGGATTGCTCTCGATTTGAGACTTTTCGCTTATTGTTTCACCTGATTTTGTACCTTGGTAGTCATATACAGAGAAGGTACTAATATCAACTAACCGCATAACGTCAGCATCAACCATTGCATCAAGCAAGTTTTCGGTAGCAACGACTGTACCTGCAAATCGAGTATAAAAATCACCTTCTTTGGCAGCCGCTAAATGAATAACTGCATCCACTCCTTGGAGAGCATCGACAATACCATGCTTGCTTCGCAAATCTATACGGATGAGTTCAACCCTTGGGTGATTATGCCAAAATATACGAGTTTCATCACTAGATGGTCGGACAATTGCACGCACCTGGTGACCCCGTTGCAATGCTTCGGCTACAACATATTTTCCCAAAAAACCGGACGCACCTGTTACTAGTAGTTTCATACGTGATTTACCTCCGATAGCAATAAATTAACTAATCGATTTGTTCTTTCCATTTCTAAAAAACTGATAGGTGGTGCTTCACCATCAATTAATGCTTCATAAGTTTTATCTAAAAGCCGATACATACCCTCGTAAACTGTTTTTTGCATAATCTTGTTATGAAAATTAGTGAATGACGCACCAACTAAATCGCATCCATTGATGAAATGATTAATTAATGGAGATAATAATTCACCAACACGAGGTAAGACGCAACGCAAGTAAGGTTGAAATAAATCGGTTTCGGCATAACCTTTTGAACCACGTACTCTCACCTCAAAAGCCTTTGGTGGTGTGTGACAGCTAAATCTAATTCGAGCATGTGCGGAACCGGAGATTACTATTGCGTCTAAGTCGTCGTAACGGAAAAGGTTTCCACCACCATGATTGCTCCATACAGCATTAACCCGCTCAAAATCTGGTATAAAACGTACAACTAAGGAACATAAGTGGGTAATAAAATCATGAATTACTCCAGCAGGCATTTTATGAATTGGACTCGGCAAATTTTCGTCTGCAAATATTCCCCCATCGCGTACAGGAAGTGCTACCCTGACTTCAACTTCTTGTACTTCACCAAGAATTCCATCTGTAATCAATTGCTGGATAGCGAGAATTTTTTTGTTAAAGCAGTAGTTTTGATTTTCAATTAGCCAACGATTGCGCGACTGAGCGCAAGTCCACAGTTCTTGAAATTCATCATAAGTTGGTGTAATCGGCTTTTCGCAAAAAACATGTACACCCGCTTCTAAGCAGTCTTTGGCAATTTGTTTATGAGTATGAGGTGGGGTTAAAATATGTACGACATCAGGCTTTACCTCATCTAACATTTGTCGATAGTTAGTGTAAGTAGATTCAGCACCATATCTTTTTGCTGCATATTTAGCAGCAGCTTTTGAAAGGTCACAAACTGAAGCTAGATGTGTACGTTCTGATTTTGCCAAAAAACTTAGGTGTTCTTTAGAGATAGCACCCGCACCAATTACTGATGATTTAAGTTGTGTTGCCATTATAATTCATCTCCATTCATATTTTTCTCTCGTGGTGGAGTGGAGACGTTATATATAACGTCTCTACATTTTTAGGGAAGGGGGGTTAGGTCAAGATTTTTATATTCCACCAAAGTACGTTGTTGTTTTAATAGTATAGAAATAAAAAATTTAATTTGACCTTGTAGTTTGGGAAATTTATCTAACACAGAGAATATGGCGTAAAGAGTAGCATCTGTTGATTGATACCCACGTTCTCGCATTGTGTTATACAACCGATAAGCTAATAGTAAATAAGCCATTAATAGTAATATTATGCTCAATCCTTGGGTTGGCAGTAAGCCTACTATTGCTAACAATGGTAAAAATAAAGCCCAGAACCAATTTCTCAAACTTTCTCGCACCCAATGTCGTTCGGGAGCGTGACCATGTAACCAAGCTCCTTCAGCGTAAGCATGACCATTACGAATTTCACGCTTCCACCACTGTTTAAAACTAGTTATATTCGCATCATGTAATACCATTTGCGCGTCTATACGTAAAATTTTACCTCCATTTCTACGCAATCGTAGGCACAATTCTGGTTCTTCTCCTGCAATCAATGTGGGGTTAAAACCTCCTACTTTTGTTAATGCAGTTACTCGCATCATGGAATTACCCCCACATGCTGTAGCTTCACCAACTGGAGTATTCCATTCTATGTCACACAAGCGATTATAAATCGAGTGATTTGGAAATTTTTCTTGACACCGACCACAAACAACTACAGCATCAGGACGAGCAATGAATTCATTTACTGCACGTTCTAACCACCCTTCTACAACTACACAGTCTCCGTCTACAAATTGGATAAATTCTACTTCTGGTTCTATTTGTAGTAGATGCTCAAATCCTGTATTTCTAGCACGAGCTGCTGTAAATGGGATAGATAAGTCTAACTCAATACAGTTAATACCAAGGGATTTTGCTAGTTCTACACTGCCATCGGAAGAACCTGAGTCTACGTAAACTATTGTTCTTTTTTGTTTAATGACTGATTGTAGAGACGCTTTGAGACGATTTCCTTCGTTACGTCCGATGATAACAATTCCGAGTGACTTCAACAAGTTAATACCTCCTCAAACCACGAAGAAACGAAGGACACGAAGAAAGAAGAAAGAAGAAAGAAGAAAGAGGGAAGGGGGAAGGGGGAAGGGGGAAGGGGGGTTGCTTATGTTGCATATGGATGGTTTTGTTTTTTTTGGTTATGATTTTGCTTTGTTTGTGGTTTTTGGCTTAGGGTAAATACAAGGGTTATAAATAAAACCCAGAAGATATTTGTTTGATATAGTAATAAACTTTCTGTTATGTTATTCATTAATAAAAATATTAGGTAAGCTAATGGCCAAATGTTCTCTACGTTTTTAGCTGCGTAAGCTAGTTTTAATGAGCGAGCAAAGCTAGTGAAATATGTTATTAAGAAAAATGATAAACCAATCAGTCCAAGGTCAATGGTTAAATCAAGTAAGCCATTATGACCGTGGGGTGGTATCCAACCAGTACCTACTATTTGACCTGCTTCGATTCCGTAACGACTTTTAGGTGCGAAAAATGCTCCACGTCCATAACCTAGTAATGGTTTTTCTATTAATCTCGCTATCATCAAACCCCAAAGAGGTGTTCTACCAGTTAAAGTTGGGTCTCTTCCTAAACCAGTTAAAAGTTCTACCCAGTAACTGAAGACTAATAAAGCAACGCACCCTAGAATTAAAATTCCTATATCAATAAATATTACACTAATTTTCCCTTGCCAGCGAAAGTTTTTATAAAATAAAATTATTAATATTAATAAGGAAGTTACGACTAAAGAGGTTTTAGATGTTGAAAGAATTATTAAGAAAATAGCTAGGCTAAAACCACCCCATTTATATATTTGTGAATTGTTCTTAGGTAGTGTGAAAAATGTTAATGATTTTAAAACCATCATACTACCAAATAAATTTTTATGACCATATAAGCCTTTCCAAGCTCCTAAATGGTCGCTATCTACTTCTTTCCCTATTCCAGGTAATCCTATGACAAAAATTATGCTCAGAATACTCCCAATTAATAAAGTGTAGGCTATTATTTCTACTTGCTCTTTTAAACTAAATCTTGTAGCAAAGTATAAAGCAAAAAATGTCATCATCCAGATGTCTCTTGAATTAAACCAGGTAAATTCTGGAAGTTCTGACCAGATAAAAGATAGGAATGCTAAGGCACTTAATATACATATTGATATATTTTGGCTAAGCATTCTAATTGTGTTTTTCCAGAAAATACAGACTAAAAATGTTGAGCCTCCCCAAATAAAAAATCTGATTAATGTTACTAAGGCTTTAGGAAAGAAAATTCCCAAAGAATGTATACCGAATACACCTGAGAAAAAAGTTAATCCTAGTATAATAAAACATTTTTCTGCAAGCCTTAGAAGTGGATTCATAGTTTTAGTTATGATATTTTGGCTTAGTAATTGGCATATTCTAGAAACCTACTAAAGACCTACTCTTTTGGATAAATTCGTATTTTCTACTTCTCTTTGCGTACGTAACCAAATAGTTTGAGGTTTGACTAAAAACTGAACATAAACTGGAATTTTCCATAAAATATAAAGTGGAATCGTTAAAAGCTTATCTAATGGCAATTCTTGACGAGCAAAATTTACCCAAGCGATAAGAAGTGCTGTTAGTAAACAAAAACCTGCTATTACTGCTGTAATTGCTGGTATCCACGATGCTCCTAATATTCCACATATGATAGAACTTGCCGTTATTAATAAGCAAACAACAACTAGTAAAGATAGAGGTGGAACACACAAATCTAATATGCTTGTCAATAAGTCAAATCTTTTTTGACGTATTGCTTCTTTAAATAGGATGGGAACGTAAGTCTGTATCATTTGAAAATGACCATGTACCCAACGAGTTTTTTGACTTGTAGCTGCAACGGAAGAGCAAGGTAAATCGCTAGTTACTTTTGCTTGTGAGCAAAGCAGTGGTCTATGTCCAGCGATAGCCAAATCCAAACCTAGTTTTGCATCTTCTAGGAGATGACCGTTAGCTAAATCAACTGAGCTAATCACAGACCAAGGAAAAGCCATTCCTGTACCAAGTAAGGGACAGTTTATTCCTAAACGCTCTGTTCCTAAAGCACGAACTAGATTTCTGATAATGATGGAAAACTGTGAAAGATAATCTTTTGCTGATTGAGAATTTTTAGACCTCAGCATCAAGTAAGTTGCTTGAATTGGTCGTCCTGTTACAATTGCACGCTCTGTTAATTGCTCAATCGCACTTTTGTGGACTGTACAGTCAGCATCAACAAGAATGACTACATCTGGTGGGCTTTTTTCCGGTAGATTTGTCTCCAGGAATTGTAAGCCATAATCTAGAGCATATCCTTTACCTTTGCGTTCGCTGTCGTTACGCTCGATGACTATAGCACCCATTGCACGAGCAATTTCTGCTGTATTATCGCTACAATTATCGGCAACAACAACCAAGGAGTCTTGTTGTTTTAACGCTGAGGTCAGTTTTTCTAAGGTTAAAGCAATGACTACTTCTTCGTTATGAGCAGGTACTAAGACGGCAACTTTAGTATTTTGCCAGTTCTTTACATTAGTAGAAGAAGCTTTCGGAAACAAAGCAGCACTACATTCAATTAAAAAAAATAGACAGATAACTAATAATATTAATGTACTAAATATTAGTAATGTATTAGTACATAAAGTAGCTAGTTGGTTAATAGACATAACGTTATCAGCTAAATTGTAATTAGCGTTTTTATTGAAGTGAAACTAATTTTTGGTAGAGCTACTCTAAATCAATATTATTGCGTTTATATGTTTAAGTGAAGGTAGTTGATAGAATTTATCTAATACTAACTTCAGCATCTTTGATAATATGTCCAGAACGAGGGTAGGAATAATAGAAATAACTATCAGGTTCCTGTTTAATGTTGACAGCGTTAGCTATTATCCCTAAAATATTTGCTTCCGAACGTTCCAACAGAGATTTAGCTGCTTTCGCACTAGCTGATTCGACTACACGAGGTCGAGCTACTAACAAAACTCCATCGACCATTTTTCCTAAAACAGCAGCATCTGCAATCCCAGTCAAAGGAGGTGTGTCAAATATTATGTAGTCATAGGTTTCTGAAAATTTTTGAATCAAAGAAATCATACCCTCAGAATCAATTAAAGCTGAGGGGTTGGGAGGTTGAACTCCTGCTGTAAGAACGGATAAGTAACTTGTAACTGTTTGTACAGCTTGAGAAAATTCATCATGACCAACAATCACATTACTTAAACCCACTGAGTTAATTAAACCCCACAGGTGATGTTGACATGGTTGACGCATATCAGCATCAACTAGCAAAACTCTTTTTCCTGCTGTGGCTATTATCGCAGCTAAGTTAGCTGAAACTTCTGATTTCCCTTCTCCTGTAACAGAGCTAGTTACTACAATCGTACTGACTTTTTTATGACTAATAAACTTTAAGTTTGCTTGGAGCATTTGATACGCTTCGTGAATTACTGTCCGAGGAGAAGTTGCTACGACTACTCGACTGGAAATTTCATCACGAATTAATTTAATAGGGGGAGATTTTATATTTGTTTCAAATTTAGGAATTAGCCCTATTAAGGTATAACCAAAAAATGTTTCAATTTCTTTGATATTTTTTAATGACCTATCAATTACATCTACAAAATATGCAGCAAAAATACCCATTAGCAAACCAAAAAATATACTACCACCTGCTAGCATGAAAGTTATTTTAGAAATAACCCTATTTTTAGGAATCTCTGCTGTTTGAATAATTTTAGCATTACCAATAGTCTGCTTTTCAGCTACTTCTATTTCTTGTAGTCTGGTAATAAGGTTTTGGTAATCGGTTTGAGCTACTGATAATTTTCTTTCTAAATCTCCTTGAGTTTTTTCTAAATTTGGTAAGATAGCTAACTTTTGTTGATATGTTTCTCTAATATTAGATAATGCTCGTATTTTG
Organism: Scytonematopsis contorta HA4267-MV1; assembly: GCA_019359035.1. Lineage (GTDB taxonomy): Bacteria > Cyanobacteriota > Cyanobacteriia > Cyanobacteriales > Nostocaceae > Scytonematopsis > Scytonematopsis contorta. The sequence goes on from JAHHIC010000094.1 coordinate 165,783, forward strand.
TTCTCTAAACCTTGACGTTGTGTTTGTAATTGTACATATTGACTTGCTAAAGTCTCTCTAAGTTTCCCCACTTGTAACTGATTTGAAGGAACAATTTTTTTAGTTCCTAAAACCTGTTCAGTTCTATTTTGTAATAAAGCATTCAAAGTTATTTCTTGATTTTTTAAATTACTAATATCTGGGTGTTCCTCTGTGTACCGCGCTCTTGCTGATGCTAACTTGCTTTGAACTTTTTGTAACTCACCCAAAACTTCTTGTACACCAGGTATCTGATTAAGAGAAGTAATTTCTACTGTTTTATTTTTCGCAAAATTTAGTTGGCTAGCTATTTGTCCTTCCTGAGCGCTCACATCTGCTAGTGCAGCTTGTGTTTGATTTAATTCTACATCTAACTGGGAAATGTTTTGAATTGCTGCAGATGCTTCTTGTGGAAGCTGAATAATTTTATATTGAGTTTTAAACTGACGTATTGCTTCTGAAGCTCGTTCTAATTCTTGTCGAGAAACAGGTAGCTGTTTTTTAAGGAATTCACCAGCGACAACAACTTGAGTTCGATTAGACTCAATATTGTTGGCAACGTAAGATTTCATCAACTGATTGACTACTGAGGCTGATATTTCTGGGTTTTCTGATGTATATGAAACTTTAAGTACATCAGTTCCAACGATTGATTCAACCTTGATTTTGAGTAATTCTGGCTCTAGTAGCTTACCTTGTTTATCTTTTAACCCTAAAGTATTGATGACTTCTCTTAAAATTGGTTGAGAATTTACAATTACAGCTTGTGTTTCTAGAGGGTTCCCACGCACTAAAGATTCTAAATCTCCTATCTTTTCTCCTGCTTTTGTTAAGGATGAAATTCGGTCAGATTTAAAAAGTAGCATTCCTGTAGCTTCGTATTCTGGTTTTCGCTTCAGGATAGCAAACCCTGCTATTCCTAAGGAAGCCAAAAGAGCTATCACCAAAAATGGCCAGCGACGTTTTATTGGTAGCCAATATTGTTGAATATCTAATTCTTGTGTATCGTTTTTATTTTCCATAGAATTTTATTCACATTTAATCTAGATATTTGTAAATATAATTTGTTGACTGTTGACGGTTGACGCTTGACTGTTGACTGTTGAGTGTTGACGGTTGATTGTTGACGGTTGAGTGTTGACGGTTGATGGTTGACTGTTGATGGTTGATGTTAATTATTATGAGTGTATAAATGGGCTAGCATATTGCACATTAAGCTCTGCGCTTTCATTATCATTTATATCTGCAAGTGAATCATCTTGTAAAAGTTACTATTAACGGTCAACCGTCAACACTCAACAGTCAACAGTCAACCGTCAACCGTCAACCATTAACATCAATTGGAGGTAATCTGCTCTATTTAATTGCACTCAAATTTAATACTGATTGCTTTGCCCCAAGCTTATTTTCTTTGAGAGAGGATTACTGGGCACAAATATCTGGTAAGTTATCTCCCATTTACTGGTAATTATAGCTACATTAAAATCTTACATTAAGAGTATTTAAGTATACATCATCATAAGATTAGTTCGCAGCTACGGATTTTCCAAACTAATCATGCACCCTCAGGTTACCATAGTCTAAAAATCTCTGGTGGCTTACTTTCCAGGAGACTTTAGATTTTGTAGCAACTATTCCACTAAACCCTTCGCAGCAATGCACCCAATAATACTCATTTAGCTACTATAAGTCAAATAAGTCACAAAAAATATTGTCTTTTACTTTTGACGACTTACTTTTGTTACATCATTTATACCGCATATTGTGATAAATAGCAAATTGTTTTACTAAACTTCCGCAAAATAAATAATACTTTTGTAAAAAATCTTACTGTGGGAGTTTAATGTTTGCAGGATAAGTTTACAGATATTGATGGCTAAAGTTATTGTTGAATCTGTTGCGAGTTTATTATTTGCTCAATTAATGCTTGATTTTCCTGGCTTTCAGCTTGTTTAAGATATTCAATCGCAATTTGTCCTGCGGCTGGTTCTTCCTGAAGCATTGCGCTTAATAACTGCACGGTTTGGCAGAGTCTTATTTTCTCTAGTCGCTGGCTGGTGATAATTGATAAAGTTGTCGCAGCAAATATTAGAGCAGTTATGGGGCTGACAATGGGAATCCACCACCCCATTAAAAATGCTAAATAGGTAATTACTACTAGTCCTAGAATTGCGATCGCAATTAGGGTAATAGTAATTTTCGGAGACTTCCAAAGCCAGGTAAGTGTGGCTCCAATTCCAGAAAACAGCAAAATCCACAGCCACTCCCAGAATTTTGGAAAAGTCCTCAATATCGGTCGTCCATCTAAAGCAGCACTGAGTATTTGGCTGGTGATATTGGCATGAATTGTTACCCCTGCCATATGTTTTGGATGCTCAAAGATGCTGCTGCTATAAGGAGTTTGAAAAAAATCGTTAACGCTTTCTGCAATTACCCCAATCAAAACGACCCGATTTATCAGTGACTCTGGTTTTATTTTATTGGCTAACAAATCTTTGATTGAGAATGTCTGAAAATGTTCCTTGGTTCCGTGAAAGTTGAGCAAAATTTGATAGCCTCCCATATCACCCCCAACATAGCCCCCATCCCAACTATCCAAAGGAACAATTTTTGCTTTACCCAAATTTATCTCATAAGGATTGCTGATTTTGGGTTGAGGGGTAATACCCAGATTTTTTAAGTAATATAGTGCTAGTTGTAAGCCCATATTTAAACGTACTTCTGAATTTTCCATACGGATGGAAAGTAATGCACGACGTACCTTACCATCCCCATCTAAAACCTGGTCGGCCAAACCAACCTGACCTAATCCTGCGAGAATAGGGGGTGCAGGCACTTTGCTACCTACAACTTTCTCAATACCAATCAAATTAGGAGTGTTTTTAAAGATTTGGACTAATTTTTGATAACCTGGCTCTACTGGTAAATCTCGATATAAATCCAAACCAATAACAGATGGTTTGTAGTTTTTTAAAGTCTCTATAGCTTTACCTAAAACATTATCACTTAAAGGATAGTGACCTATTTGCTGAATATCTGTTTCATCAATTGTAATTATTACAATCCTAGAGTCCATTCCAGACGGGGGACGAGCTTGAAAAAAACGGTCTAAAATAGTCCATTCCATCCCCTGTAGTATCCCTGTAAAATATACAAGAATCAAGGCAAAAGTAACAGTGGATGTAATGCCTGCAATCCAACTTTTGCTTAAACGTATTTTTTTGGCATTACATTTAGCATTTTTCCGTGCCATTCCTAGAATTTGATGAGCTTTTTGTGCCGCTTGTAGAGCGAATTTTGCTTTTTCTTGTTCAATTTTTCTAGCTTGTTTTTCTGCCGCTAAATCACTTTCTAATTCTCTTTTAGCTAACTCCTGACTTGCTGCTAAAAAACGATAGTCGATGTCGCTAAGCCTTTTATTGAAAGCCCAATCTAGTGCTTGTTGTAACATAGCACCTTGTAACAACTGTGAATTATCTTGTTGATTACAGGCAATCCAAACTTTAATATTTTTTGCATAAGGGCGCAAATTTTCCATCTGTTGAGCGACCCATTCTAGGTTAAAAACTTCTTGATAAATCTTATTTTTTACCTTTAATTTTCCTTGCTCGTTGATTACTAGTCCTGACAGAATAAGTTTAATTTCTTCTCGGCTATTATCAGCTAATATATCATCTCCTTGTAGAATCTGCTGATAAACTCCTAGTAAATATACTGCTATTGCTTCATTGCTTAATAAACGATTTCTGATTGTCTGTAAATGCTCAGGTTCATCTTGAAATTCCCATCTTTCGATGATGCGTAGGTTAACAATATTTCTTACCCAGTCAGCTTCATTAAGAGTAATTTTGAAATTGCTATCAATAGGCTTTGGACTTGAATCTAAAACTAATTGACAAATTTTCTGAGTAAGAAAAGGTTGTCCTGATGTTAGAGTTAAAATTTCTTTGATAATAGCTTGAGCATTTGCGAATTTTACTTCTAATCCTTGCACTAAAGGTTGGATTTTTTCTAAAGTTAAACCACGTAATTCTATTGCTTTACCAATATTAAAAATAGTACGTTTTTTGTTTTTAATTAAGTCAGATGGAATTGTGACACCAAAGATAGCGAATGTAATTCTTTTGAATTCTGGATTATTACCCCGTTGATTATAACAAAAACGAATCAAAGCAAAAAAATCATCTACAGAAAAATCAAGATTGAGAATACTATCAATTTCATCAATAAAAATAAACAAACGTTCCTTAGGAAATTCAACTAATAGAACATCAGAAATAAAACGACTCAATCTTTGGACTAATGAGATATCTTCTTGTTCTTGCCACCAAGCTTTTAAATTAATTTTTTTTACTAAATTAAAGCCTGACCATAACTCACCTACCAAACCTTTGTACCATTGGGATGGAGTAATGTATTCGCTGCCAATATTAGTCATATCAACAGTTGTGCATTTAAACCCTTCTTGTTCAAGTCGATACCGAGTTCTAAGTAGGAGCGAGGATTTACCCATTTGCCGAGAATTAAGTACATAGCAAAAATCGGCAAATTTTAGCGATTGATAAAGTTCCTCGTCAGCCTCTCGCTCGACATAACTAGGAGCATCACTTGTTAAACTACCACCAACTTGATATCCGTGAGAAATCATTGGTAATTTGTAATTTGTAATTGGTAATTGGTAATTGGTAATTGGTAATTGGTAATTGGTGATTGGTAATTGGGGATTGGTGATTGGTAATTGGTAATTGGTAATTGGTAACTATGTTTTGCTATCCCAAGGGGTTTTGCTAGAAATCCACAATCTAAAATTATATTAGTACGCTCCTGTCTTCTGTAGAACAACTTTGACAGTTTTCAGCAGAATTTGTAAATCAAGCAAGAGTGACCAATTTTGAATGTAACTCAAATCTAACTGTATCACATCTTCAAAGTCATCAATATCAGAACGACCAGAAACTTGCCATAGTCCTGTGATACCAGGTAGAACCTCTTGACGAATGAAGTGAGTTGCTTTAAACCTTTGAACATCTCTTACTGGGAGAGGACGAGGACCGACAAGACTCATATCCCCAAGCAGAATATTAAAAATCTGTGGTAGTTCGTCTAGACTATAGCGACGTAAAAATTTACCAACTTTTGTGATACGAGGGTCATCTTTAAGTTTAAATAGAACACCGTCCTTAGTTTCGTTTTTCGCTTCTAGAACAGCCTGCAATTTTTCAGCATTCGTAACCATTGTGCGAAATTTCCAAATCTTGAACTTTTTACCATGCAGACCAATTCTGTCTTGCTTAAAAAAAATGGGACCAGGAGAATCTAACTTAATTAGTAAGGCAATAAGCAAGTACAACGGTGAAAAGAGTAATAACAAAATAGTTGAGCAAAAAAGGTCGAGACCTCGCTTCAACCAAAAATCGCTACCTGTGATAATTGGTGACTGAATTGTCATACAAGGTAATTCACCAACCAGCGAAAATTCAAAATTAGGTGGAATAACTTCTGTCTGTACTGGGATAATTCTTAAGGTAATGCCAGCAGTATAGAAATACCAGCTAATATATAGACGATTTTTGATTGCATTCCAAGAGACAAAAGCTTCTTCTATACGTCGTTTGTGTAGATAGTCAAAGGTTGCTTCCCGGTTGGATTTATCTAAAGAACTCGCATCCCCTATTCCACGTATTTTGTAGCATTTTGTTCGTTGTATAAAGCTAATATTTGCTTCTTTATCTTCGACATCAGAAATGAGAAAAACGGGGTGAAGCACTACCCCTTTTCTACGGACTAACTTAGTTGCCATGTCAAAGAGAAAGCGACTAGTGAAAATAAAGGCAATAGATGATGCCCAAAACAATAAAAAAGCAGAGCGCGAGATATAAAGATTCGGTTCATAGAGAAAAGCGATTAGTAAAAGAAGCAGACTAGATAAGGAAATAGCTTTAGCTAGACCACCATAGTTACGACGATTTTGACCAGCTTTGTATAACCCCAGCATTGCTATTGTACCTAGTTCAACAGAAAAGGTTAGCACCGCAAAGGACGAATCAGCAGTCCAAGAATACTTTAACGGAGTTCCATAGAATAGCGCTAATCTTAACGCTAAAGTCAAAGATATTGCATCTAAAAATATTAACGTTATAATCCTCAGTAATTTAACAGCTATCCCCCTCTGCATTCCCTTATTTTTAGCTGACCTTAAATCAGGTTTCAAATCGACTAATGGCAAAGTTTTATAAGCCATGAATATTACGCTCCCTATATTTGTATCACTTTTTAATTCCCCACTCCCCACTCCCCACTCCCCACTCCCCACTCCCCATTAAAGCAATTGTTGAATTGGCAGTCCAAACCCTAAGCTATTTCTAATTAATAGAAATAAAGTCAGGATTGCAATAAAAAAGGCAGTTGTTTGAATATCTTGAATAAAGCAAGACAGCTTTTCTTGCCAGAGTCCATAGAGATTAACTATGTACAAAGGTAAATCGCTAAATGCAATCACAATAATTGCCCCAACTACACCAAAACTTTGGAATACTAAAGGAACAGAAAAGGTAATTATTCCAAATCGAGCAAAATTACTTTGAGCTGAGTACAAAGGTTTTCCAATTGCTAATAACGCAGGACTGATAGTATAGAAAAGTATAGAAAACCACATACCACAAGATAAAATTGGCATCATCCACGTAGCTTCCGCGTATCTTTGGTCGTATAGTATACCGACAACTAAGTCACCAATGGTAATTAATGCAGCTAATATAATTGCAAATCCACATAATATTAATTGTCGTTGGGGGAGAATTTTCGCTCGTAAATCTGACCGGGGTAAATCAGCTTGTTGAGAGATTGCTGGAAAAATTACTCTGAGACTAAGCTGTTTTATTACTTCCCTAGGTATACTTGCAAGCGTCCAAGCAATTATATAGACACCTAGCATTTTAAATGAAAGTAGTTTACCCAAAACAAAGTAATCTGCTTGTTCTGCTGCAAACATTAGTGTGGACGCTATAAACATCCATTTCCCAAAAGAGAGAATCTCTTTAACAGCTTCTTTATCCCATGCAAAGCGATTAGAGTATTGCGGGATTAACCAGTAGCTACTTACTAATTTGTATATTCCTAGGGATAAACCTCCAAAAGCTAAAGTCCAGATACTGGGAATTAACCAGACTGAAATTATCAATGTAGAAAAATAAGATGCCTGTAATATAAATTCATATAAAGATAATTTACGTAATTCCATTCGGCGATGGAGAGTATGTACACTTGTAGAACTAAATCCTTCGATAACTGAGTACAATACAACTATAGGAATTAGTGATAATAAGCGTTGCTCGTGATAAAAATTAGCTATGGGTAAGCTAATTAACAAACATAAAATCCAAATGAATATGCCACGAATTACTTGTAGTGTCCAAGCTGTATTTAAGAACTTTGGGTCATCACCGCGTTTACTATTAACTATGTTTTGAATAATACCAATATCCGAAAATAATTCCAGACCAACTCTTAGAGTATTAACCAAAGCCATCAAACCAAAAAATTCTGGTTGTAGTAGACGAGTAAGAATTAAATTATTGACAAATCGCAGTACATAAATACCTCCAAAGCCGATAATCGTCCAGATTGCACCATTAATAGTACGTTGTTTAAGAGTGGTCATGTTTTTTTGAAGAAAAAAATTAGGTTCGTAGTAGCGCTTCAGCGCAATCCAGGTTCGTAGTAGCGCTTCAGCGCAATCCAGGTTCGTAGTAGCGCTTCAGCGCAATCCAGGTTCGTAGTAGCGCTAAGAAAGCGGGAAAGTGCGTGTACAGCGCTAATTATTTATAAAGAGGCGCTAAAGCGCAACTACGAACCTGAACCTGTTGATTTTTTTGTAAAGCATTAGTTATTAAGGAATGTAGTTTTGCTACTTCGTGATTTATATTAAAATTTTCTTCTACTTTTTCTCTGCCTTTTTTACCAAAAGTTTCTCTGATTTGAGAATTATTTAGTAGTTTTTTGATGCTTTCTGCTAACTCAAGAGAATTTCCAGGAGGTACGAGATAGCCATTGACGCTATCTTCTACTAACTCACTGATACCAGCAATCTGTGTTGCTACGACAGGTACACCAGATGCCATTGCTTCCATTAATACGACAGGTATTCCTTCAGCAAAGCTGGACATAACAAAAACATCGGTTTGCTGTAAATATTCGCGCACTTCTGATTGAGATTTATAACCAACGTAGTTTACACTTTCACATAATCCTAAACTATAAGTCATCTGCTCTAAATGTTCACGCTCTGAACCGTTACCCACTACTGTTAGTGAAATATCTGGATGTAGTCGTTTTAAAATTACCAGACTTTCTAGCAAAATCAGTAACCCTTTTGCGGCAACTAGTCGTCCTACAAATAACAAGTTTTTTCCTTGCTTTTTGTGAGAAACTGTCTGAAATAAAGCCGGGTCTATACCGCAATGAATTATATGCATCCGATTCCAATTTTCTTGTGGTGCGAATATCATTCCTTGACTACGAGCATAGTTACTAATACAACTAACGAACAACGCTCGTTTAATTTTTTCATCTAGTCTCCATTGATATGCTCTGAAAAATATGTAGGGACCATGTAATGTAAAGCTATAAGTAAAACTTCCCATTTCGGAAGCTAGCATTGCGACTGTACCGCTACCTTCGGCAATATGATTGTGTAAATGTACTATTTGTCTTTGTTTTATTTGTTTAGCTAAAATACCTGCTTCCAAAAAGTAGAACAATTGATAGAATGCACCTCGAAAACCTGGTTGACTTGTTGACCATGCGAGTTTGATTGCACCTATATATTTTTTGGGGGAAGAAAATAGTAAGCTAAGATGTGCAAGCAATAAATTAATCGGATTAACAGGAAGAATGTAGAAAGTGCTTAAGCGTTCTAATTTTTGTTCTTCCCCCACCATATGTTCTTCTCCTGTGGGACGAACAGAGAATGTATGTACGTCCACACCTAGTTTTCTTAAGGTAATGACTTCTCGTTGGATAAAAGTATCTGTTGCTCTAGGATATTCACCAGTTAGGTAGGCAATCCGCATAGACTTTCCTCCATTTCCTCGATTTCGTCCAAGGTTTGTGGCTTTGTCTCTAACAATTCCGTATTGTTACAGCTCCTTTCCAGTGCAGTATCCAGCGAATATCTGGGTTGCCAATTCAATATTTGTTTCGCACGAGTATTACTAAAACTAAAATGTTTAAACCGTGCATCTAACACCCTAGGAATAAATATACCAGGAAGTTTGGCTTGTCCTTTAAGTACTCGTTGGTTATAAGTCCAGAATATCCAAGCTAAAAAACGCATCACCGTCCAATTAATAGGAATCAACCGGGGTATGGAAACCTTATACTTAGTCAGCTTTTTCACATAATTTCTCTGAGTAGGTAAATTGTCATCAACGATATTCAATGTTTGACCAATTGCCTCATCACACTCCACCGCACTAACAATCGCTTCTGCACAGTTTTCTACATATGTCAATGGCATTGTTGCATAAGCACCTATTCTGAGCCATAAATTATTGGTCAGTTTTCCACCCAGCAGAGTACTCCAGAGGTTATCCCTTCCATAGACTAATCCGGGACGAATAATCGTTACTTTTGCCTGGGGATTATCCTGAAATTCACGAACTAGTTCTTCCTGAAGCAGTTTAGTTTGAGCATATTCATCTCGCTCCCAGGGATGACATTCGATAAGTGAATCTTCAGTAATTGTTGTACTTGATGAAGTGCCTTGATAATCATATACAGAAAAGGTACTGATATCAACCAAACGCATTACATCAGCCTCAAGCATTGCATCTAAAAGATTTTCGGTAGCAATCACAGTACCTGCAAACCTTGTATAAAAATCACCCTCTTTTGCAGCAGCTAAATGAATCACCGCATCCACATTTCTGAGAGCATCGACAATACCATTGGTATTTGGCAAACCCTTACTTCGTAAGTCGAGACGAACAAGTTCCACAGAAGGGTGATTGTGCCAAACTATACCTTTTTCATCGCTACATGGTCGCACAACTGCACGTACTTCATGACCTCTTTTTAGCGCTTCAGCTACAACATATTTTCCTAGAAAACCGGACGCACCTGTTACCAATAATTTCATACGCGATTTACCTCCGACAATAAAGCGTTAACCAATCGATTCGTTCGTTCCATATCCGCAAAACTTATTGGTGGAGCTTTCCCATCAATTAATGCTTCATAAGTTTTATCTAAAAGTCGATGCATTCCTTCGTAAACTGTTTTTTGCATAATTTTGTTACGGAAGTTAACGAATGAAGCACCGACTAAATCGCATCCGTTAATGAAATGGTTAATAAGTGGAGACAGCAACTCACCAGAGCGAGGTATGACACAACGTAAGTAGGGCTGAAATAAATCAGTTTCGGCATAACCATTAGAACCACGCACTGTGACAGCAAAAGCTTTGGGTGGGGTATGACAGCTAAACCTAATCCGAGCATGTGCTGAACCAGAAACTACTATAGCGTCCAAGTCATCATATTTAAATAGATTTCCACCACCGTGGTTACTCCATACAGCGCTAACCCTTTCAAAATCTGGAACAAAACGCACAACTAAAGAACACAAGTGAGTAATAAAATCGTGAATTACTCCAGCAGGCATTTTATGAATTGGACTCGGCAAATTTTCGTCTGCAAATATTCCCCCATCACGAATAGGAACAGCAATTCTGACTTCAACTTCTTGTACTTCACCAAGAATTCCATCCGTAATTAATTGTTGAATAGCTAGAATTTTTTCGTTAAAGCAGTAGTTTTGATTTTCAATCAGCCAACGATTATGGGATTGCGCAAAATTCCAAAGTTCTTGGAACTCATCATAAGTTGGTGTAATTGGCTTTTCGCAAAAAACATGTACACCCGCTTGCAAACAGTCTTTGGCAATTTTTTTGTGGGTATTAGGTGGGGTCAAAATATGTACAACATCAGGTTTGACTTCATCTAACATTTGCTGATAGTTGGTGTAGGTTGAGTCTGCACCAAATCTTTTTGCTGCGTACTTAGCTGCTGCTTTTGAAAGGTCGCAAACTGAAGCTAGGTGAGTGTGTTGGGATTTTGCTAGAAAGCTGAGATGCTCTTTGGATATTGCTCCGGTGCCGATTACTGCTGATTTAAGTTTGGTTGACATTTTTTAATTTCTAATTTTGAATTTTGAATTTTGAGTTTTGAATTTTGAATTTTGAATTTTGAATTGCTTTGATATAGTTATAAAGTATTCTGATTCCTCCTGTGAGACCAAATTTTAAAGAGAAGTATTGTTTTATGTATTTTTTGGATTCTGGAATTTGTAAAACTTTAAGTAGGTTTGCTTTTCCTGCTAGTTGTCCTACTGAGTGCGAGTAAATTATATTAGTATAGGATTGAGTTTTTGGGAACAGTTTTCTTAGGTAATAACAGGTTTTGATGTTTATTTCAGCATCAATTAATTCTCCGTCTGGCCTGAATTCAAATAAGTTTGTCCCATGAATACGATGAACGGCTAATTTTGAAGGTGATAATAAGCCAGGTGATAGAGAAATTGCAGCAAGTCGCAAGAAGTTATCTGCTGAAATTAACAATGGCTCTGGTATTGGGAAAAATCGCTGGAGTAGGTCACGTTTAAAGCATAAAGCACTAGTGGCTGGAAATAAAGGGAGTTTATGTCCTTTAAATATTTTCTCACGTAAGTCTACAAAGGAAAATTTAGATATATCATCATTTCGATTTAATTCTAAGTAATCTCCATTTATATCTACATCGTCTAGTTGATGAAAAAGCCAATAAGCATGATTGTTTTCCTGAAAAAAGTTAACTATTTGACATACTTTACTTGGGAAGTAATAATCATCAGCATCAAGAAAACAAATTATTTCTCCTTTACTAGCTTTAAATCCTGCATTAAAAGCTGATGCTTGTCCTCCATTTTTTTTCATGACGGGAACAATGAGATTTCCATAACTACTGATGATTTCTCTAGAGTTATCTGTAGAACCATCATCAACTACAATCACTTCTACTGGAGAATATGTTTGGTTTAACGCACTATCAATAGACTTTTGCAAAAATCTTGCATAGTTATAATTATTTATAAGTATACTAACTAATGGCATATTGTTCATACTCGCTCGCTCCCTGAATATATTTTGAAACTACCGAAAATCTTTTTCTTGGCGACTTTGTGCCTCTGCGTGAGACTATTTATTTACAAAAGGCAAAATTTTCATTCCACCTTATTTGATTGATTGTAAAAACAGTTGTGATAAACAAAACCCAATAAATGTTCTCTAATCTTAGCAAATAGCTCTCTGTCATATTATTTAATGCCAAAAAAGTTAGATAGGCTAATGGAAAAACATTTTCGGGATTTGTTGTAGCATAAGCTTGTTTTAATGCTCTGAAAAAAGTAACAAAATAAATAACCAAAAAAATCGACAAACCAATTAAGCCAACATCAAGCGTTAAATCAAGCACACCGTTATGACCATGAGGTGGAACCCAACCAGACCCAACAGCTTTACCGGCTTCAATTGCATAAGGACTTTTCGGAACCCAAAATGCATCACGTCCAAAACCTAATAATGGTCGTTCCATTAATTTAGTTATTGCAGTACTCCAAATATATGTTCTTCCTGTTAAAGTTGGGTCTCTTCCTAAACCAGTTAAAAGGTCTACCCAATAAGTAAAAACCACAAGAGATACACATCCTAAAAACAAAATACCCATGTTAATAAAAATTACACTTATCTTTCCTTGCCAGCGGAAGTTTTTATAAAATAGTATTATTAATAAAAGTAATATAGATAAAACTAGAGATGTCCTGGATGTAGAAACTATTATTAAGAAAAGTGACAACGTAAAACCAACCCACTTGTATAATTGGAAATTTTCTTTAGGTAAAGTCAAAAATGTTAAACAACTTAAAACCATCGTAGCACCAAGATAATTTTTGTGCCCATACACCCCCTTCCATACACCGATATGACCTTCTATTCCGGATGTATGTACCCCAACTTTAGGGACTCCAAGCGCAAAAATTATACTTAGTAAAGCACCTAAAAATAAAGTAGAGGCAACAAGTTGTACCTGCTCTTTTAGACTAAATCTGATGGCAAAATATAAGCCAAAAGTTGTCATCATCAAGATATCTCTTGAATGAAAAAAAGTAACATCTGGAAATTCTGACCAGATAAATGATAACAAAGCTAATCCAGTTAATATAAAAAATAATATATTTTGAGTAATTGTATGTATCATCTTTTTCCAGAAAATACAAACTAAAACTGTTGACATTCCCCAGAGAAAAAATCTGATAGATGTGACAACAATTTTTGGGAGTACAATGCTCAGAGAATCTAGACCGAATACTCCAGAGAAAAAAGTTAAGCCCAATATAATAAAAGCTTGTTCAAAAACTCTAAAAATTTGATGTAAATTGCTGTGTTTCATAAATTTACCTGATAAATAACCCCCTCTACAAACCTCATCAAAGAACCCCTCTCCAAACCTCTCCCCGCAACGGGGAGAGGCTTTCTTGAATTCTCCCCCCTTCCCTAGGAGGGAAGGGGGGTAGGGGGGTTAGGTCTTCTCATCTCTCTCCGTTCTAATCCATACTTTTTCTGGTTTAACTAAGAACTGAAAATAAACTGGAATTTTCCATAAAATATAGATAGGAATAGCTACAAGTTTGCTTAAAGGTAAATCCTGACGAGCGAATTTGTTCCAAGCAATAGAACATGCTATGAAAAAACCAAATCCTGCAACGAATGATATAACCGTTGGTATCCATGATGCTCCTAAAAGTGCAAACAATAGACAACTTGTCATCACCGTAAACCAGATAACAACAAGTAGAGAAAAAGGTGGGATGCACAAATCTAGAACGCTCCCCAATAATTCCAACCTTTTTTTAAACAAAGCTTCTTTCAGCAATATGGGTATATAGGTTTGCATAAGATTTAATTGTCCATGTACCCAACGAGTTTTTTGACTTTTGGCTGCTTGTAAAGAAGAAGGTAAATACGCAGTCACCTTTGCTCCACGACAAAAAACAGGTTTGTGTCCAGCGATAGTTAAATCTAAACCTAGTTTTAAATCTTCCAACAGATGACCGTTAGCTAAATTAACTGAACGAATTGCTGACCAAGGAAAAGCCATACCTGTACCCAGCAATGGACAGTTTATCCCCAAGTTGTCTAATCCCAGAGGACGAACTAAATTCCTGACAATATTAGAAAATTCTGAAACAAAGTCTTTTGCTGATTTAGAGTTTTTTGATTTCAACATTAAGTAGATAGCTTGTGCTGGTCTTCCGGTCGAAATCACGCACTCTGTCAATCGCTCAATTGTCCCTGGATGAACTGTACAGTCCGCATCAATAATTACAACTACATCAGGAGGGTTGTTTTTAAGAAACTCTAAACCATAATCCAGAGCGTATCCTTTGCCTTTATTAATAGAGTCACAACGCTCAATAACGCTAGCACCCATTACACGAGCAATTTCAGCAGTTCTATCACTACAGTTGTCAGCCACAACAAGTAAACGGTCTTGTTTTTTTAATACTCCTTTCAGTTGTTCTAGCGTCGCAGCTATAACCAATTCTTCGTTGTGAGCAGGGACTAAGATTGTAATTTTGCTATTGTGCCAATTATTTATACTATTAGAAGAAGTTTTGGGGAATAAAGCCGCAATACATTCAATTAAAAAAAACAGACAGACAACTAATATAAACGATGCACTTAATAACAAAAAAATATCAGTAAAAAAAAGTACTGAGTGAGTAATTAACATAGCAGTTTTACCATTAATTTAAAATAATTTCATTTTGAGGGTGTTAGGTCTGATTTCATATTCTTGTAATTAAGTTCGTAGTTGCGCTTTAGCGCTAATCCCTACTTCCAATTTATAAAGAAAGAGGCGCTGAAGCGCAACTACAAACCTTTTATATGAGTTTTTAATTAAAGCTGAGATGTGGATTGCCAAACTCTTGGAAAACTTTGGAAGCAGGAATAATTTTTGCTGGTATCCCAACAGCCGTTGCTCCTGCTGGAACATTGCAAAGAACTACAGCATTAGCACCAATATTTGCTCCATCTTCAATTATTACATTACCAAGGATTTTTGCTCCAGCACTAACATTGACTCCTTTACCCAATTTTGGTGCTTCAAATGGACGTTTGATGTGTCGATTTCCCAAAGTAACACCTTGACAAATCGTAGAATCATCTCCAATCGAAGAGTTTTCATGAATAACTATTGTTCCTTGATGATGAATTACCACACGACGACCAAGTTGGACATTTAGTGGTAGTTCAATTCCGTAATTATTACGAATTTTACGATACATCATACCGTAGAAAATCCGAAAAATAATTTGCAATAATTTAGGTTTAATTTTCGTTTTCCACACACCAAAACGGTGTACAGCAACTGCTCTGAATCCTGGTTTAGTCCAATCACGTCCGTGAGCAATCCAGTCTTCCTTAATTTGTTGCCAAAGACTATTATTAGTAGATGTTTCTACTAAGTTAATATTTGCTGTCAAATCTATTTTTGCACCCATTGTTCATTACCTTTGATTGCAATTCCTGATGTATTTTGTCCCCCACGAGGATAGGAATAATAGAAGTAACTATCAGGTTCATGTTTGATGTTTACAGCATTAGCAATAACTCCCAAAATGTTTGCTTCTGAACGTTGTAAAAGAGACTTTGCAGCAGTCGCAGTAGAGTTTTCCACAACACCAGGTCGAGCTACTAGCAAAACACCATCCACCATTTTTCCAAGAACTGCCGCATCCGCAGTTCCTACTAAAGGTGGAGTATCAAATATTATGTAATCATAGGTTTGGGAAAGCTTTTTAATTAAAGAAGCCATACCCTCTGAGTCAATTAAAGACGAGGGATTGGGAGGTTGAACTCCACCTGTCAAAATAGACAAATTTTCTGTGACTTGTTGTACAGCTTCCGAAAATTCATCCTGACCCACAATTACATTACTTAAACCCACAGAGTTAATAAAACCCCATAAGTGATGTTGTGATGGTTGTCGCATATCAGCATCAACCAATAAAACTTTTCGTCCAGAATTTGCTATTATCGCTGCTAAATTAGCAGAGACTTCTGACTTTCCTTCTCCTGGAACTGAACTTGTGACTACAATTGTTCTAACTTCTTTATGACTAATAAATTTTAAGTTTGCTTGAAGCATTTGATAGGCTTCGTGAATCACAGTCCGAGGAGAATAAGCTACAATTACTCGACTAGAAACTCTGTCTCCTATTAAGGGAATAGAAGCAAATTTACTATTACTTTCAAATTGGGAATTTTTTCTTTCAAACTTGGAAGTTTTACTTTCAAATTTCGGGGTTTCAAATTTAGGTATTAGACCAATTAAAGTGTAGCCAAAAAATGACTCTATTTCTTTAACTGTTTTTAAAGACCTATCAATCAAGTCTACAAAAAATGCAATAGCCGTACCAAATAAGAAACCAACAAATACACCTCCAGCAGCTAGTAGTATCGTCATTTTAGAGATAATTCTTTTTTTCGGAACCTCTGCAGGTTGAATGATTCTGGCATTACCTATGGTTTGTTTTTCAGCAACTTCAATTTCCTGCTGTCTTGTGACAAGGTTTTGGTAATCAGTTTGAGCAACAGTCAATCTTCGTTCTAAATCTCCTTGTGTTTTTTCTAAATTGGGTAAAATGGCTAACCGTTGTTGATAGGTTTTTTTTATATTAGATAAAGCTTGTATTTTTTTTCCTAACCCTTGACTTTGTGACTGAAATTTTACATAATCACTAGCAAGGTCTTCTTTCAATTTACCCATCTGTAAATTGCTCACAGGAACATTTCTTTGAGTTCCTAAAGACTGTTGAGTTCGTCGTTGTAATAAAGAGGTAAGAGTTGCTTCTTGATTTTTTAAATAAGCAATAGATGGATGGTTACTTGTGTAGCGTGCTTGTTCAGATGCTAGCTTGCTTTGTACTTTTTGTAGTTCTGCTAAAAGGTCTTGTACTCCGGACATCTGACTTAAAGAAGCAACTTCTATAGCTTGCTTTTGAGAAAGATTTAGTTGAGTCGCGACTTTTGCTTGCTGAGCATTTACATCTGCTAATGTTGCTCGTGCTTGATTTAATTCCTCATCTAACTTGGCTATATTTTTAATTGCCGCGCTTGCTTCTTCTGGTAGTTCAATTATTTTATACTGGTTTTTGAACTGACGTACAGCTTCTGATGCTCGCTCTAATTCTTGCCGAGAAGTTAGCAGTTGTTTTTGAATAAATTCACCTGCAGCAACAACTTGCACTCGATTAGACTGGATGTTGTTAGCAACATAAGATTTCATTAATGTATTGACAACCGATGCTGCCAATTCCGGTTTCTCTGATGTGAAAGAAACCTTGAGTACATCTGTAGAGACAATTGGTTCAACCTTAATTTTCAGTGACTCTGGGTCAAGCAGATTACCTTGTTTATTTTTTAGCTGTAAAGTATTGATAACTTCTTTTAAAATCGGTTGTGAATTAACAATCACAGCTTGCGTTTCCAGAGGATTTCCCTCACGCATCAAAGATTCAAGGTCTCCAATTTTTTCCCCCACTTTTGTCAGCGATGAAATTCGGTCTGATTTAAAAAGCAGCATTCCAGTTGCTTGATATTCAGGAGACTGACTCCGGATAGCAAGTCCTGATGCTCCTAATGAAGCAAGGAAAACCGCAGCCAAAATTGGCCAGCGGCGTTTTAGAACCAGCCAATATTGCTGAACATCTATTTCTTGTGGATAGTTCTTAGTTTCCATAGAATTCTCTTGCTGTCATTATAAAATAACCTCTTAGAATGAGCGATAAAAATCCCAAGGACGATTATCTTCTGATTCATCAGCTATTTTCTTGAGAACGCAAATATTATCTGGTAGCGATTTAATCCCACTGTAATTTGTTTCTAGAGGGTTTTGAAGAAAACGTTTCATAAACCTCCCTATACGCTTTGGTATACTAGAACTTGTCGGATTTTTGACTAGTTCATACATCCTATTTTTTAGGATATAATACAAAGCTTTTCTAATCCCAGGCATCCAAATATCATCGAAAACTACATATCCCCCTACTTCTAGTAATTTGTCAACATAAAAGAAATCTACTAAGGTGTAATCGAAGTGATGCGAACCATCAATAAAGGCAAAATCAATTTTGTTCCCCTGATTCAGAAGTCGGGGTAAAACTTGGTAAGAGAATTCTTCGTAAAAATGAAAATACTCTGATAAACCTGCTTTGTTTACATTTAGCAGTCCAACAGATTTCCATTCAGAACTTTGAAATGGGTCAATAGCAATATGACTTCCTAAGCCTTTGTCTTGATGCGCTTGACAAATAAACATGCTAGACAAGCCATAAGCCATACCAACTTCCAGCGTTCTATTAAAGTTGTGTTGTTTAATTAGCTGCTGAAAAAGTGTTCCAATATCATAAGGAGTAGATGTTGGAAAAGGATTAATCAAATTTCCTTCTATATCTTCAACAAGTTGGGTTTCATAGATTTTATCCAAGACCTGGTTCATATTTATTTATCCTTTGTCTACCTTGGGAATTTGCTTTTTGCTGTCATTAATGGGTAACGGATATTCTGAACTTAGAGCAAAGATAAACTCAATATTGCGAAGATGTTCGAGAGCGTTTTTTCCAAAGTTTTTTTAACCATTCTTGCGAGACACGAAAAAAGAATAGTGGGTTGCCAATCACATAACGTTGCCATAAACGTCTTGGTTCAGTCAGTAAACGAGCTAACCATTCTAGTCCGCATTCAGTCATCCATCGAGGTCCTCTGTATACTGAGTCAGTATAAAAATCAAGACATGCACCCAGAGGTAAAAATACTTTTGCTTGTATTTTGTCAGAGTTATTCAGAATCCAACGTTCTTGTAATGGCATACCAAAGCCAATATATAAAATACCTGGCTTGAATTGATTGATTTGCTGAATTACATATTCATTGTCCTCCCCAGACTTGTCAAAATAACCGTGGTGTCCTTGAATTCGGAGACTTGGAGCAATGGCAGTCAATTTAGTAATTGCTTTTTCTACTGTACCAGGTTTACCAGCAAGTAAAAATAAAGAAATATTATTGTGCTCGCAAGCTAATGCCAAATCCTCAATGTAATCTGGACAAGTCATGCGATGAGATGAATTGACACTGCAACCACAAATCTTCGCTCCCAATAGAACACCAAATCCGTCGCAAAATACTAAATCAGATTTATTGAGAAAATCTTGATACCAAGGTAACTCGTAAGCAAAGTTCATTCCCCTGACATTGACATGAGATATGATTGTTTTCTTTTTCCTTATTGCTGATTTTACGGTAAAATCTATCAGTTCATTAACTTTGAGTTTATGAAATCTAGTTCCTAGTAGGACTATTTCATCAAAGTCTTTCATTATGGTAGTTGCTCCATTCGTAACTCCCTGACTTACTCATAAATTCGTAGAGACGCTACATGTAACATCTTTTTCAGAGATGTTTATTATTTAGTCAACTTTTAATAATACTTATACATCATATCCAGATAAATTACAAATTTATTTTTCAGCTTGATTGGATTTAGAAAAATTAACTTTCCCAAGTAAAACTTAAAAAGAAATTACATGTTTTTGCTTACATAAATTTCCTACTTTTCCAAAGATTATAACAAAAAGTACTTATAAAACTTACTTTTCCTAATTATCCTACTAAACTAATTAAAAGTATATTTATGAGCATCAAAAAAACATCTGATTGTTTTGCAATTGCAGATAAAATTAATCAATCATTTGATAAATACTTTTGCCAATTACGTGAACCTGCACCAGAAGTATCTTTTGGCTTGCCTTTTTTTGGTGGGTTAAAGCTATTAGAAAAAACAATTTCTTTTATTGAAGTAACACTATAGGCTGTTGATTTAAAATGGGCTTCAACAGGTAGAACAATAAGAAACAGCAAGAGTTTAATAAAAAAACACAAGGTTAGTAGTCTGAATACGTAACTACTGGCAATCATTAATTTGTTTAGCACAACAGGTTATCTTTGACAGTATTACTTCTATTTACTGTATTTACGTTCTTATTTATTACCTTTGATATAAATTTCATATTTAAGCAGGCTAATTTTACACAGGATTTACATTGTTGCAATTTTTATACAACTCTTGTGTATTTGAACAACATAAATTATGCTTTCAGTTTTTCCTGCTTTTCCTACTTTTCCTACTTTTCTGGAATTGCTGTTTGTAAATTAATTTTTATGAAGCTTGTAACTGTTTACGAAAGTAAAGATGATATAGTTCGCAACTAGGAAGCGCGTGATTGCCATCTAACTCTATCAACCCCATACTTTCTAATTTATACGCTGCTATGGCATCTATTTGCACCCAACTACTTGCTGTAAATACTTGTTGTAGTGCAGATAACAATTCCGACTCTTCTAAAAGTATTGCCAAATGACCTCGTAAATGGTCGCTGTAAATACCTGCTTGCGTCGGTGCTGCTTGCAATAATTCCTTTAAAGTCATTTCTTGACGCCAAAGGTGATAAAATGCAAGACTAATAAGGTAAGGATGTCCCCCCACCATTGCCATAAGTTGCTGAATTTGGTCGCTATCTATCCAATTCAGTCCATAACGAATTGCCAACTCTTGCACTTGGTTGGTTGTGAACTGAGGTAACTTAAGTGATAACCCAACGTTGAATGGAGATTGATGCAGTTTGAGGGGAATATATATTTCTGTCGAGTGAGCCATTACCAATCGGAGTTTTTGCCAGACGACTCCATGTACCTGTGCCATTTCATGCCAAAATCGCAACATTGGCAGAAAGTCTGATGCTATATCAGGGTGCTGAAAAACTCGATTGACTTCATTCAGCACAAGAACTAAGGGATTACTTATCGACTCTAATAGATACTCTTGAAAATAAATTTTGCAGCTGACCTTACTACCCATATCTTCATCCCAATAATCATTTAGGGCACAATTCAGGTCTAATTGCCTGCTAATATTCGCACAGAACCAACGCAAAAATTTGTCAAGAGAGCTAAAAATGCTTGAATCGGCTTCTTGAAAGTCTAAATATACGATATGGTAATTATATTCATAGGCATAAGCAATTATCCGTTGCAGCAATGAAGATTTACCCATTTTTCTAGGCGCTTTAACACGGATAACGCATCCAGGCTTATTTAATTTATTGCCAGCAAGCTCTTCAATAGGTGGGCGACTGATGTAAAGTTTAGAGTTTAGAGGTACAGTCCCACCAGGAAATTCTATATCATTATCATTTTCTGTAAATAAATCTAAATTAATTGTTTTCTCTGCATTGTTTTGTAGTAGAGAATGGTCAGTTAACCCATAGGGCTGAGCATATTCCTTTACTGGGTACTTTTGCAAAACTAAATGTAAATTCTTTTTAGTTACCTTATGTCCGACTACTTTAGAAATATCTTGCCACAAGCGAGACCCAACTTCTTTAATGTAAATACTCCCGTACCCAGAATCTTGCGCCATATCATCATAAGCTTTGCCAAGCCAAGACTGATGTAGTATCAAGCGTTCAATAGGATTTAATTGTCGAGATAAAAAAACCTTTTCAACAGTTTCCAACGCTTGTTCTGAGTTCATAGTGTGCTTTGAATAGCAATGGGACAGAAACTTAATTCAGTATTTGTCAGTATGCAAAGATACACATGCGTGAACGTTATGCATTACATTGATGTCAATGTGGGAGGTAACTTTAAGTCAATCTAGCAATCAAAATAATTTTGTTTTATCGGTAGAAAAAGTGTAAATTAATACATGCAAAATCAGCTTTGATGTTAATCTCGTAACCAATTTAATAAAGACATGGGTCTGTATAACTCCTCTACATTGGCTTTCAGCTTAAATGGTACATCTTTTTCAAGTTATATTTAAGATACTACTGTGGTCTAGTTTATTTTTGTTGGTATAATATTACAATCTATCTATAGACATAGAAAATAAAAATATAGTATTAATTTACACTACTGCCTCAAGCAGGCTCCCCTATTTTGAGTTTTGAAAGATTGCTTTGCTGTTACAAATATTGTTACTTCATATAAATCAAAAAAAAGGTTATAAATTTTAAATAAAGTAACAAAAACTGTGACATTACGTAGAAACAATATACTTGTAAAGATAAGCACAATGCCTAGAATGAAAATTTTAGCCCCGCTATTCCTTGTGATTCCCTTAATTTAAGCTTTTAGAGAGATGCATAATTCCTTAGGTATATTTAAAATCTCTGTAAAGGATGGTATAAAAGTTTCAAGTAGACTTAGTTTCTTTGTTGTCCGGATGTTTTAGTTAATTTACTGAATTAACATCACTCTACAGATAGAAGCGTAACGTCCTTAAATGTGAAGTTTTAAATATTTTTAACATTTTAGATTGGAGGTTTATGATGCGGATAGCTCAAATTGCACCACTATGGGAAAGAGTGCCACCAGTAGCTTATGGTGGTATTGAATTAGTGGTAGGGTTACTGACTGACGAACTTGTAAAACGGGGTCATGAAGTCACGCTATTTGCATCAGGAGATTCCACGACTTTAGCAAAGCTAGAATCTGCTCACCCTTGTGCTATTCGACTTGACCCGACAGTAAAAGACTATGCTATTTATGAAATGCTGCACTTAAGTCAGGTATACGAAAAAGCAGAAGAATTTGATATTATTCATTCTCATATGGGATGTGCAGCGTTACCTTATGAATCTTTAGTTAAAACACCTACTGTTAATACTTTGCACGGTATTTTTACCCCCGATAACGAAAAGATGTTTGCACATGCGAAACGTCAAAGTTATGTGAGTATTTCTGATGCTCAACGTAAACCTAGTTTAGGTTTAAACTGTGTAGCAACAATTTATAATGGCATTGATGTAGGCGGTTATCAATTTTATGCTCAACCACAAGAACCTCCCTACTTAGCATTTTTAGGTAGAATTTCACCAGAAAAAGGCCCCCATCTAGCAATAGAAATCGCTAAAAAATCTGGCTGGTGTCTCAAGATGGCAGGTAAGGTAGATAGAGTTGATGAAGAATTTTTTGAAAAGGAAATCAAACCTCATATTGATGGTCAGCAAATTCAGTACTTAGGTGAAGCTAACCATACTCAAAAAAATGCATTAATGGGAGGAGCGGTTGCAACACTGTTCCCTATTACCTGGAGCGAACCATTTGGTTTAGTGATGGTGGAGTCAATGGCATCAGGTACACCTGTGATTGCGATAGAGCTTGGGTCAGTTTCTGAGATAATTAGAGATGGTGTTAGCGGATTCATCTGTCATAACGTTGAAGGCTGTGTAAATGCTATCGATAAAGTTTCTATACTCGACCGCTATGCTGTTAGAGAATATGTCTCTCAGCGCTTTGGGGTGAAGCAGATGGTTGATGGTTATGAGGCTGTTTATCAAAAAATTATTGCGGAGAGGTTTTCTCAAAATGGGCATTACCGCAAGCCAGTATTGATTGGGGGCACAAGTATTTAATAAAAATTCTATCACCAATCCAAAAGAAAACCTGTTAAGTGTTGGGGTTTGACGTTCAAGTGTAATCCAATACTGCGTAGGCTCTAGATATTTGTAGGTTGGGGAGTGTAATCTTCCTCTTGACTAATTCTGAGTTCGGTTACTTGCATCTACAGATAGATGTAATTTTGCATAATAATCTCTTATTTGTTAATTAAGCGTTAATTAAACAATAAATTACCATTAATAAGAGGTTATTTAAAGCTTTGAAAACTCTCCGGGATAGCTTAACAGAAAAGAATTATAAAAATATTTGGCTAAGTGAATTTAATAATATCATTCGCGGGATGTGTGGTGGATTTCTTTTTGGAATTCCACTATTGTACACTATGGAAGTATGGTGGATTGGTTCTTCAGCAACACCAAGAATGATGGGTGTAGCTTTAGTCTCTACTTTTTTTGTTGTATTCCTTCTAAATCGAACGGATGGTTTTCGCAAAAAACGACGTGTTAGCCAACCATACGAAAGTGTCATAGAGACTGTTGAAGCGATGGCAATAGGTTTAGTTTGCTCGGCTTTTCTATTATCAATTTTACAAGAATTAAATTTAGACACTTCTATTCATGAAGCTGTGGGTAAAGTGGTATACGAAAGCGTACCTTTTAGTATTGGGGTAGCATTAGCCAACAAATTTTTAGGAGACAGTCGTAATAGTCAGTCTCAGGATAAGCAGCAAAAAGATAATAAAAATAATGATGAATTAAATGCTACTTTATCAGATATTGGTGCAACCTTAATAGGTGGAATGGTTATTGCTTTTAATATTGCACCTACTGACGAAGTTCCTATGCTCGCTGCTGCATTTTCTGAGCCTTGGCTGTTGATAATTATTATTGTATCGTTAATTATTTCTTATGCTATCGTTTTTGAATCAGGCTTTTCTGACCAAAAAAAACGTAGGCAACAGAGAGGTATTTTTCAAAGACCATTAAGTGAAACTTTTGCTTGTTATATAGTATCCCTATTCGCATCAGCTTTTATGCTGTGGTTCTTCCAAAGGTTAACATTTGATGACCCTTGGACAATGTGGTTAAATTACAGCATTTTATTAGGATTACCTGCAACCGTTGGAGGTGCAGCTGGGAGATTAGCAGTATGAATGATTCACAAAAGGTTTCTAATATTAATTCTGATAGTAATAATAATAGCAATCAGGAAGAACAACAGCCACCAAAGCGTACTCCTGCTGAATGGGTGACATTTGGTATTGCTTCGTTAATTCTTTTAGGCGTTATGGGTTTGGTTGGTTATAGTTGGATAACTAAGCCAGAAGAAAAGGCGATTATTAGCATTAATATTAATAATAAAATTCGACAAGTAAATGATAAATTTTATGTTCCTTTCGAGGTAGAAAATACAGGGGGAGAAACCGCTGAGTCAGTTCAAGTAATTGCTGAGCTAAAATTTAGTGATAAAGTCGAAGAAACTGGTGAGCAACAAATTGATTTTTTGTCACGCAACGAGAAGCAATCCGGAGCATTTATATTTAGCCGAAATCCAGAGCTTGGGAAACTAACTTTACGAGTGGGTAGTTACAAATCTCCGTAAAAAACTGTATTCTCTTTTACCTTTAATGCCTTATTCCTTCTATGAACCTTCTGCCTTATTTTTGACGTTTATCCAAAAAAACAACCCCTGGTTTTGCACTTCTATCATAATGATACTGTGGTTCGGCTACCACTAAAACTGAACAACTAAGTCTTTGTGCAACTTCAGTTGTAACATCGCTCATAGCAAGCTCACCAATATTTAATCGTCGTCGGATAGCTCGTAAAATTACTAAATCGGAGGATTTCGCGGCATTAAGAATCGGATTGACCAAATTATCTGCTGGAATAACGCTAACACTAGCATTTTTTTCTACAAAATATTTAGAAGCTAGCAGTTCCAGCTGAGACCGCATCCAAGCGATTCGGTTAGGACTAGTACGACGTTCACATACGTGTAACAGTACCACCTCAGCCTTTGATACTTCCGTCAGTTGAGATGTAAATTGCATCACCTGTACAATTTGCTGACTAAAGTTTTCTATGGGAACTAAAATTCGTTCATTGTTACTAGGAGAATGATTGAGACGAGCAACGATTACGGGACAATGAGCTGTCCATAATACGTTATCAATAATATTTCCAAACAAACGCGCACGTAAACCTGTTGTTCTACCCCAACCCATAATAATTAAATTGGCGTTTTGTTCGCGACTGGTGCGGCTAATTCCTTGTGCAATATTGTCATCAATTCGCGTCAACGGTTCTACTTCCACTTGCAATTCTCGACCGACTTCTGTTGCTTGAAATAAAAGCTTGTGGTTACGTTGTAAATCGTTTTCTAACTCTGGAGCATCCATATGGATGTGAGCAGGAGTAATTGCAAGAGGCAAAATTTTACCTTTTTCTTCACGCACTAACAACGCTGCCAATTCTATCAGATTACGTTCAGTGTCAGGATTGCAAATAGGCAAAACCACGGTCATCTGTTCGCTTAAATCTTTGTTCCATTTGGTCAAAGGATTTGGTATTGCGCCACTATTTTGAACGGGTACTAACCCAGCAGCACTACGAGCAGTAATGATTGGCCCCAAAGTAGCAGTTACTAACATCAAAACAATGACTCCGTTTAATACCTCCTCGGTTAATATTCCTGCACGGTATCCTACCAAAGTTGCTGCTAGTGTTGCTGCTACTTGAGGCAAAGATAATGACCACATAGTTAGCATTTCCAACCAACTATAACGGTAAACAAACTTTGCCAGCAGTGCAGCCCCAAACTTGCTACTAATTAAACCTATTAAAATCGCTAAAGTTAACCAGATTGAGCTAATACTGTTAATAAAGGCAGGTATGTTAATCAGCAAACCTAAGTTAATGAAAAATATGGGAATAAATAAAGCATTTCCAACGAAAACTACTTTTTCCTTAACAGCCCCTTCCCCAATTACGCTATTTACTGATAACCCTGCAAGGAAAGCTCCAACAATTTTTTCTACACCAATAAATTCTGCTCCTACAGCACAAATAAATACTACTAATAAAACAAATAAAAACTGGCTATTTTCATCATCAACACAACGTCGAAAAACTTCTTGTCCTAACCATTTAAAACCAAATAAAATAATAGCTGTGTAGATAATTAATCCTAAAAATAATTTTGCAAAACTGAAAACTGTAAAATCTCCTTGGTGAATACCTACACAAACTGCCAATACTAATAATGACCCGATATCCGTAAAGATAGTTGCACCAATAGTAACAGTGATAGCTTCGTTATTCACCAAACCCAAGCGGCTGATGATGGGGTATGCCAATAGTGTATGAGAAGCAAACAGTGAACCAATTAAAACAGATGCATTCCAATTAAAACCAAATAATCTTCCTACTATAATTCCAGCAATTAAAGGTAAAGCAAAAGTAAAACTACCAAAACCTATCGAACGGTGCTTGGTTGCTTGAAATTGCTTCATATCAATTTCTAAGCCAGCCACAAACATTAAATAAACTAAGCCAATGTCAGAGAGTAATTTCATCACCTCTGATTCACTTTGAAATACATTTAAACCGTTGGAACCTAGTACTACCCCTGCTGCGAGTAATCCTAATAATCCCGGTAATCTCAGCTTTTCAAAACAAAAGGGAACAACTAAAATAACTGCCAATAAAATGGCAAAATAGCCTATCGGTTCAAAATGCATTTTTTACTCCTCTAGAGGGGTTAGAGACTTGGGAATAAATTATGGCTATAAATAAATCTTAGCAAGAAAAGCCCTGAACTAAAGTTCGGGCTAAAAGCTAAAGTTAGCTGAAGCTAACTGAAATTAAGTTATTAAACCCGTTTCAACGGGTTTAAGCTTTTAGCCCGAACTTTAGTTCAGGGGTATAAAATGA
Source organism: Scytonematopsis contorta HA4267-MV1 (assembly GCA_019359035.1). Classification (GTDB taxonomy): domain Bacteria; phylum Cyanobacteriota; class Cyanobacteriia; order Cyanobacteriales; family Nostocaceae; genus Scytonematopsis; species Scytonematopsis contorta. The sequence continues at coordinate 193,296 of JAHHIC010000094.1, forward strand.
TTTTACAAGCGTGCTATTTGCCTACAAACCGACAGCTGTCTTTTGTTTTACTTCTGCTTGGGAGCCATCTGAACGCAATGCTTGACCTTCCATAAAAGAACGAAGCATCCAAGCCATCTCCTCATGTCCTTCCATTAGTCCGGTGAGAAAATCCGCTGTTCCTGCATCGTGAAAGTCTTCGCTACATTTATCCACATGGTCACGTAGATTACGGATAATTTCCTCATGGTCTTCTATCAAATTTTGAACCATTTCGGTTGTTGTTGGTATATTACCAGAATGCTCTTTGAGAGATACTATCTTCAAAAATCCTTCCATCGTACCAACCGGATATCCACCCAACATACGAGCTCGTTCTGCGATAGAATCAATAGTCTCGGTTAAAGCGTTATATTGCTCTTCCCACAGTTCATGTAAGCTACGAAACTGAGGCCCAATTACATCCCAGTGATATTTTTTTGTCTTCACTAACAGCAAATAGCTATTAGCCAGGTCTTGATTTAAAAGTTCAACAACACCTTGACGTTGCTCTTCTGTTAGACCAATGTTTAGTTTACGCATTGTTTATACACCTTACTTCAATCTTTGTTCTATAAGTAAATTAAACATTTATGTTTATTTGGAAATCAATCAAAGGTATTGATTTTAAAAATAAAATAATTTCATGATTGTTTTTAAATTATTGAAAATAAAAAAGGAGTAAGAATTTACTCACTCCTTTATTAATACCATTTACTACTAATCAATAGCCTCTTTAACTTTGTCTTTCACGTTTTCTTTTGTATGCTGTAAGTAAGTCGGCGCGAAAAAACCAAACTATGTAAAGATAAATAAATACGTAGAATGTATCTGCCGAGGTGACTGAAATATGGGCGCTCGTTTAAGGGTATTTCTCACTCCTGAGCAAGACAAAA
>JAHHIC010000095.1 GCA_019359035.1 Scytonematopsis contorta HA4267-MV1
TTGTCTTGCTCAGGAGTGAGAAATACCCTTAAACGAGCGCCCATATTTCAGTCACCTCGGCAGATACATTCTACGTATTTATTTATCTTTACATAGTTTGGTTTTTTCGCGCCGACTTACTTATATGGTCCCAAACCATCACAAATTCTTGATACATATACTCAACTTACAGGAAGAATGCCGCTACCACCAAAATGGTCAATCGGCTATCATCAATGTAGATGGAGTTACGAATCTGAAGAAGTAGTACGCACACTGGCGCAAGAATTTAGAACTCGTCGTATTCCTTGTGATGTTATCCACCTTGATATTGACTACATGCGAGGTTTTCGGGTATTTACTTGGAGTCCTACACGGTTCTCTAACCCTAAAAAACTAATTAGTGATTTGAAAGAAAATGGATTCAAAACTGTAACTATTATTGACCCAGGAGTAAAATACGAACCAGAAGCTAATTATCACGTTTTTGACGAAGGAATGAAAAACGATTATTTTGTTCGTCAAGCGGATGGTAGATTATTTCATGGCTATGTGTGGCCTGATAAATCTGTATTTCCTGACTTCCTGCGTGCGGATGTTCAAAAATGGTGGAGTGATTTACATAAATCTCTTACTGATATCGGTATTGCTGGTATTTGGAACGATATGAACGAACCAGCTATTAATGACCGACCATTCGGTGATGGTGGTGTTCATATATGGTTCCCCCTCGATGCACCACAAGGAGGAGAAAATCCTGCAACTCATGCAGAAGTTCATAACCTGTATGGTCTGAATATGGCAAAAGCTAGTGCTGAAGGTTTAATCAAACATCGCGCTAACGAGCGTTCGTTTGTACTGACACGTTCTGGGTTTGCAGGGGTACAGCGTTACTCTAGTGTGTGGATGGGTGATAATCAATCGCAGTGGGAACACCTGGAAATATCGCTACCGATGCTTTGTAATATGGGGCTTTCGGGAGTAGCATTTGTTGGATGTGATATTGGTGGATTTGCGGGTAATGCCACAGCAGAACTATTCGCACGTTGGATGCAAATTGGTATGTTGTATCCATTGATGCGAGCGCATTCGGCAATGAGTACCGCACGTCATGAACCGTGGGTATTTGGACAAAGGGTAGAAGATATTTGTCGCGAGTATATTAATTTGCGCTACCAGCTATTGCCTTTCTTTTACACCTTATTTTGGGAAGCAGCTACAACTGGAGCGGCTATTTTACGACCTTTAGTTTATGAGTACCCGGACGACCCGAAAACCTATACGCTTTATGACCAAGTATTATTAGGTTCTAATTTAATGGCGGCACCAATATACCGACCGGGAGTAGAGTATCGTGCCGTATACTTACCTGATGGTACTTGGTACGATTGGTGGACAGGAGAAAAACTAGAAGGCGCTACGCATATTTTGGCACATGCACCATTAGAGCGAATGCCATTATACGCACGTGCGGGTGCAGTTATTCCCATGCAACCAGTAACGCAATACGTTGATGAACATCCTTTAAACGAGTTACAACTGCGAATCTTTCCAGGAAGCAGTGAATACATACTTTACGAAGACGATGGAAACAGCTTTGAATATCAAAAAGATATTTACTCAACAACAAAGATAAGTGTATGTACTGAGGGAGAGCGAGTTATTGTAAATGTTGCCCAAAGACAAGGAGAATGGACACCGGAAAAACGTCAAACCATTGTTGAAGTAGTGGGTTTTGGCAAACAAAGTTTTGAAGATGATGGCAACTCACACCGCTTGGAATTTAGCGATGGAAGTTTGTAGCGGATGTAGGTCTTGTAACTGTTCAGCCGGCTGAAAAACTTGCTGCAAAATTACGCGAACTGAATATTGACCACAACATTGGCAAGGATGTAATTATGAAGTAGAACGAGCTGATATGCGTCGCAAATTTCAACTAGGATGCGACCAAATTGTGCAGATAGATAATCAAGCTGTGGCAGTTTTACAGTCAAAGATAGAGGCGATTAATTTTATTTAAATCATATTGAGTTATTACCAGAATATCAATGTTTAGGTATTGGAACTCAACTGATACAAAGCGTTATTTCACAAGCTAAATCTTTAAATAAACCTGTAGTACTCCATGTATTAAAGATAAACCCAGCAAAATCATTATATGAACGTCTCGGTTTTGAAACTGTTGAAGAAATAGCGACGGGTTTTGACTGTAACGATATAAAGCGTGGTGTAAAATACAAAATGTCAACAATTGCCGGAAACAAGTATGTGTAACTACCACGAAATCACTTTGAGCAAGTAAAAAGGTAACTTTTGATTTATGGCTCTTAAGCGCGGATTAACTCTGGGTAAATATGCTCCCCTGCATACAGGACATCAATTTGTCATCGATACTGCTATATCCGAAATGGACGAGGTGATTGCGATGATTTATGATTGCCCTGAAGTGACACCCACCCCCCTGACGATTCGTGCTAATTGGTTGCGAACAATTTATCCCAATATTCAAGTAATAGAAGCGTGGGACGGTCCCACAGAAACTGGAAACACCCCGGAAATTAAGAAAAAGCACGAGGATTATATTCTCAAAAAACTAGAAGCTAGAAAAATTACTCACTTTTACTGTAGTGAATTTTACGGAGAGCATGTAAGTCAAGCGCTCGATGCAGTTAATCGACTAGTGGATTGCGAGCGTCAAAAAATTCCTATTTCTGGTACCATCATTAGAGAAAACCCTTACAAATACCGCTCGTACTTGCACCCCATAGTATACCGCGGCCTAATAACCAACGTAGTTGTTTTAGGCGCTCCTTCGACAGGTAAAACAACCATAGCGTCAAAACTAGCGGAAGATTTTCAGACAGTATGGATGCCAGAATACGGTCGCGAGTACTGGGAACAACACCAAATTAATCGACGCCTTTCCCTCTCTCAACTTGTAGAAATCGCCACAGGACATCTCGAACGAGAAGAAATTTTACTTTGTCAATCCAACAAATACTTATTTACAGATACAAACGCATTAACTACCTATCATTTTTCATTGTATTACCACAACGCAGCCGCTCCGGAATTAGTACAACTAGCTCAGGAAACAGCATCGCGCTACGATTTAGTATTTCTTTGCAATACTGATATTCCATATGAAGATACAACAGACCGCTCCGGAGAAGCAAACCGCAATATATTTCAAAAACAAATTGAGAGTGACTTAATTATCAGAAAAATACCTTTCTTTCGCTTGCAAGGCAATCTTGAAAAGCGGATTCAATCCGTTAAATCTGTTTTAGCTCAATACCAAAAATACAGAAACATGATAGATTTATTTTCCCCGAATATTTCTTAGAGTACATATAAATGTTTGATTTTTGGAGTATTAACAACATCGCCTTTCAGCTCGTCGGATACCCGATGAGCTACGTCGAACTAATCGGAACAATTTTAAATTTGTGGTCGGTATGGCTAATTTCTAAACAAAAAATGCTGACTTGGCCAGTAGGAATAGTTGGTTCGATACTATTTTTGGTATTATTTTACCAAATCCGTCTATATGCGGATATGTTAGAGCAGATTTACTACGTGATAGTTAACATCTACGGTTGGTGGAGGTGGCTGACACCATTACAAGATACAGGCAAAATTTTAACCACCCGATACAGTTCGCAACAGCAAATTATTTTCTATGTAGCAGTCACCATCGCCGGTTCATTTGCGATGGGAGCATTAATGAGCCGAATTCACCTTTTGTTTCCTGCATTATTTGCAGAGGCTGCATCTTTTCCCTATTTAGACTCTTTTACAACCATCATGAGCTTTACTGCAATGTGGCTGATGGCTCAAAAGAAAATAGAAAGCTGGTATTACTGGATTGTCGTTAATATTATTGGTATTGGACTATACTACGCTAAAGGCGTCAAATTTATTTCTTTACTTTACGCCGTGTTTTTATTAATGGCAATTAATGGTTTATGTTCTTGGATAAAAATGGCTAAAACAAATAAACCTTGAGCCACTAATAGTCGTTAGGGGCCGCTATTACTTGCAAGTAAAGTAAACCAGCTTCGTAGCCCTGCTTAAAGCCTCCCCCTTTTATTGAAAGGCTAACAGGTTTTTTGGTGACCGGAGCTAACTCTCCAGAAACAGGTTATTTGCACTTAGTACCAAGCCGTTACCGATTAGATTTCCGTTAGCATCGTAGGTAAAATTTTCGTCAGTAATTACAGACCTGTCAGCATTAATCAGCTGGTTTGTCCTATCATAAGTGAAATTTGTTGTTTGTCCTTTGTAGGTTTCACTATTTAAGAAGCTGGCTAAATTATAGTTGTAGCTGTAGTTAGCTAAGGTAGAACCTGCACTATTAGGGTGAGTTATACCTGTCAAGCGTTGCAGTGCATCGTAATTGAAAGTACTAGTACCAACAAGTTGTGTACCCGCTAAGTTTGAGAAGCGTTCAACTTGAGTGCGATCGCCTCGACTATTATAGGAATAATTAACTTCTGCTGGGTCAATACCAGTCCCTTGCCAAGTTTGGCTAGTTATTAAATTACGTGCATCGTAAGTCGAGTTAACCCTAACACCGAAATTATCGCCGACAGAGGTTCTATTACCAGTCCCATCATAAGTGTAATTCAAAGTTATAGGCGCTAATCCAGAGACACCCGTTTGAGCAACTTGCGTGACTCTATCCCTACTGTCATAGTTGAAACTAAATGTACTATCAATATCGGTAGCCCTAAGCAAATTACCCACAGCATCATAAGTAAAATTAATTACGCGAGATGGAGTGTTATTACTCAACCAAGTTTCTTGAGATAAACGATTAACTTCATCGTAAGTAAAAGAACGCTGGCGATTATTGCGGTCTGTAATTTGGATTAAATTATTGACTGCATTGTAAGCATAAGCCACCACATTACCCAATGGGTCAATTTGACGAATTTGTCGTCCTAATCCATCATAAACAAAGCTTGTCCGATTACCTAATGGGTCAATTACCGCAGTTTGATTTCCTGTTAAATCATACTCAAAAGTAGCTGTGTTCCCATTCGCATCAGTAATTCCTGCAATTAAACCATCAGGTCGGTAAGTTGTAGTAGTTGTGCGTCCCAATGGGTCAGTTTCTCTAATGCGTCTGCCAAGAGCATCATAGCCAAACTCAGTTACAGCATTAAATGGGTCTATCTGGTTTCCTGTTGGGTCTTTAATTTGAGTAATCCGTCCTTGATTATCTCGCAAAAATTCTACCGTTGCACCTGTGGAACTCAGAATACCATTATCTCGGAAAGTTAAGGTATTGTTAGTTTCTTTGTACGATATTAATCTCCCTTCGCGAGCATTTTAACTGGCAAATAATAACAAAAAGTGTTATCGTAATGTCTACTGTTGTTATAAGGAAATAAACTTATGAATATTTCCCTTACTCCTGAGTTGGAGGCATTTGTCCAAGCCCAACTCGAATCTGGCCTTTATCACTCGCAAAGCGAAGTGATTCGGGAGGGGTTGCGTCTTTTGAAACGTTTTAACGACCATTCTGAGGAATATAAATTGTGGCTTAATAAGCAGATTGCCCTTGGTCTTGAGGAGCTTGACAGTGGGCAGGGTGTGCCTGCCGAAGGCATACGGGAGCGCATCCGCGTCAAGGCACAACAACTTAAGAAAAAAGCCACATAATGCAGCAAAAACCTTATATTCTTTCTCCACGAGTGGAAGACGACCTGGCAAAGATTTATGCCTATATAAGTCAGGATAATCTGGACGCAGCCGAGCGGATGCTCGATAAACTCTTAGCTGCATGTGACCTTCTGACAGACAACCCCAAGATAGGGCAAGTCCGTGCTGACCTTACGCCGCTTTCTGTACGTTTCTGGTTGGTGCATCCCCGCTATTTCCTAATATACCGAGGCGAAAACCCCGTAGAGATTGTTCGTGTACTGGCGGCGAACATGGACATCGCTCGCGAACTAGCCGGAGAATAAAAATACAAAAGACCTACCATTAGAATTTTCCATTGGAGTTCTTCCATGTGTTGCGAGCAGATATGCTCCTTGGATTAGCTCACTGTGAGTCCACCATCAATCACCAAACCTTGTCCGGTAATATAGCTGGCAGCAATATATTGAAGTTTCTAACCATACCCTATCTGAAGTATAATAAGCTCCAACGCTGCTAATATCGCTTCTGATAAAACTTGATAACGCTCTTTAATTACTGGATTGTATGCAACATCGGTATTAGATGCAGTGGCTCCGATGCGAATATCGCCGTTATCGCGTGTAACGATTTGCTTTTCAGGAAGTTTACGAATATCAACCAGTTGACTAAGTGTATTTACTCGTCTAACACAATATGATGAAGAAAGTTAATAAATCTTCTGACTAAAGGATTATACAAATAGTCGTAGATTAGCACTCTATGTTTTGAATTTAGAGAATAGATATCATCCTTAAGTTAGATTACAAACAAATATTTATGAATTCTGCATTTCTCATCTAAAAAATGTTGATTAATATGGCAATTGGGTTCTATATTGACGAGATAAAATGAGCAAGTGATGAAAACAAAAACATTCGAGAAAGTACTTTTAAGTTTTTCTCACTTTCTCTAAGTGTATTAAGGAGAAAAATAATTATTTTTATACAAGTTCCTGCTACACTAATTCTCTCTAAATGTTACAAGAAATTTCCGAATAAAAATATTCAGGTGGATGTAATCAGCAAAAAAGTTTATATTTAGCTTCACATACAATTGGTATTACATATTTTTCTAAACTAAGGAGAAAATTTTAAATTGGCGAACCACTCATTTTGTTTCTATTCGTTTTTCTTTTTCGGAATTATTTTTGCTCGATATTTTCTCATCGCAGGGGGAGCGTACTTGCTTTTCTATTCGGTTTTAGGAAAGTCTCTCGCTAAAAAGAGTTTGCATTTAAAGCCACCATTGAGCCAGTTGATTTGGAAGGATGTTGAACTATCGATTCTCTCTGCCGTTGTTTTTGCTCTTTGTGCAGCGTTCATCATCTCAGTATATGATTTGGGAGTAACGCTTTTGTACAGTGACCCATTTAAGTATGGACTATGGTATTTAGTAGTTAGCTTTCTCGCAATACTTGTTCTTCAGGATACGTACTTTTATTTTATTCATCGGATATTTCACCACCGCTTGCTTTTTAGATGGATGCATTCTGGACACCATATTTCGCGAGAGCCAACACCGTGGAGTTCCTTCGCGTTCGATTTGCCGGAAGCAATTGTACAATCGTTCTTCTTGGTAAGTGTAGTTTTTATAGTCCCGCTCCATTTTATCACCTTAATTGCCTTGCTAATGACGATGACAATATGGTCAGTGTTGAATCATCTAGGATTCGAGCTATTTCCCTCGTCATTTAAGAGTCACTGGTTTGGGAAGTGGTTCATTGGTTCGACGCATCACTCAATACATCATCGCAAGTATACTGTACATTATGGATTGTATTTCACGCTTTGGGACAAACTGCTCGGTACTCAAGACCCTAATTATGAGAATGAATTCCACGTCTAAAATTTTTTGCTAAGGGTTAATTAAGGGAATAAAGATGATATCAGTTGTAGCTGGACATCTCTATTGTTATATTAATTAAACATTAAGGATTAAGGACATTCAAGCAGTTGAATATATTAGGATTTTGCAAATAAATTTGTAGAGACTAACATGTTTAGTCTCTATGCATCGTTGCCTCCAGCCAAAAAGAAATGCCAGAGCTATCACCACTCGTGAGCGATAACCCGAAATTTTTACTCTTCTAATTAGGGCTTGCAGTTGGTCTGACAATAATTTCACTGACATCAACATCATCAGGTTGCTCAATCGCAAATAGAATTGCTCGTGCAATCGCAGAAGCAGGAATGGATAGTCTTCCATTTAAATTCGACATTTAAATCTCCTCTGATTGTGATGTTACTGGAAACGCGGGAGTAGTTTGTTTATCGCAAACTGCTCAAACGTTGTTGGTGTAGCGGCTTCAGATGTTCGTGCTGTTGCATAAATTCCTTCACGGTCGCCCAAAGCGCGGAACAAATTCCCCAACTCTCGTTGTACATCAAGCGTTGCTCCCATCAATGTAAGGTGCTGCTGTATCGATTCAATTGTCACCTGGACATATTCGATGGGAAAATCAAACACTCGTGAAAGGATAGCTGTTGTTTCTAAGAGCGTTAAATTTTCTGGTCCCATTAGATTACGAGTCCACTGACCCGTCCAACTATCGTCAAGTAGATATTTTGCTGCCTCATCCCCGATATCGTCAGTACTAATCCAAGGAATATCGTGGTCGCCAGCATAGGGGAAGCATACAGTCCGTTCACACCGAATGAGCTTGATTTGCTCCAGGAAATTCTCCATAAAATAGCCAGGACGCAGATGTAGCACATTAGAATTGGTTTGGTTGAAAATTGATTCGACGTTTCCACAGAATGAGACTGTACCTAAATTAGATGCTGAACCCGCACCAATGCTGGAGATGTTGACGACTCGCTTGATGCCGTTTTCACTCACTGCTTTAGCTCCAGCCATTGCTGTTTGAATGTACCAGTCGTATAAGCTTTGTGTATCAAGTTTCGGTGGAGTTAGCCAAAACAAAGCATCCGCATTTTGTGTTGCTTCGAGCAATCCGATTATATCATCGCTGCTAATTGGCTTCACAGTTGCACCTTGAGTAACTTTTGCCGCCAACTTCTCTGGATGTCTTGCCAAAAGAATTGTTTCGGCTCCAGCCTGGATAATTTTTTCTGCGGTGCGTCGTCCAATATTGCCGGATGCAGCAGCAATTACAATTTTCATTTTTTTTCTCTCTTTTATTAATTTGTATTGAAAGATTGACGCAAAGAAAGCGTATTACCCCATGCTTCAAGAGCAGGGATAGGATTCCAGTATTCGCGGTAGTGGAAAATCTTTCCATCTTTGGTTTCTAGTCGCATCACATAATCTTGCTGATAATGGCGACCTGTGGCAACAATCGTAGCTGACCCATGAACCTCAGCCCATAGAATATTAGGGTTTGACGTTGGATATTTACGGACATTGGTAAATATCAAATTTTGCATTTGTGCTGGTACATCTTTCATGTAGTTATAAATGGCTAATTTACCTTCTAGTCGCTCTGCTGTACCCAAAGCAGAAGCATAAGGAAATTCAATTACTGCATCTTCAGTAAATAAATTTACCCAAGCTTGGATATCCTTGACAATCAGTGCCAGATGCAGGGCAAAAATCATTTCAACTGTGTCTTTCTCTTGTGTTTCACCTTGAAATTGCATCGCTCTAAACCACGTAATATTTGATTCGGACGCTTTCATAGTATGAGTAAAAAACAAAGTTTAAAATGCACAGACCTGGCAAATTATTGCCTAATCCTCCAAATCAATATTTTATGGATGGACAAAGATGGTTTACAATAAGCTCAAGAAAATAATTCAATTAGCCCCAAAAAATTATGGCAATTGAAATACCCAACAACAGTGGGATTTACGAAGGGCAGCATCACTTAAGTGCTAGAGATTCCTCCAATATCATCAATGAATGTCAAAAGTTGGCGGCACTAGTGTCTCGACACACCGAGGGTAAGGGTAACGGATTTCATAAAACAGATATAGAACAGCTAGAATTCCAGCAAGAATATAAAGCTGATACCGCACTACACGCTGTATATGAACCGATTTTCGCTATCCTGCTTCAGGGCAAAAAAGAAGCTTTGCTGGGTAAAGAGATATACCGTTATGGCGTGGCTCAATATCTTGTCGTCTCGGTTGATTTGCCCCTGAGCGGATTTATTGTAGAGGCTACTCCAGACAAGCCGTATTTAGGATTCAAGTTGAGTTTAGACCCATGTCAACTCTGCGACATTATTACTACCCAAGCCAAGCCAATTACGACAATTAAAAAAGAGAACTCTGTCAGAGGCTTGTTTGTCAGCAACGTTGATGCAGCATTAATCGATTGCGCCATCAGGTTGACACGACTTTTGGATACACCACAGCATATTCCTATTTTGGCACCGATGATTATCCGCGAAATTTATTATCGCCTTTTAATTGGGGAACAAGGCGAAGCTGTCCGTCAAATTGCGACATCTGGTAGCAATATGCAGCACATTGCTTTTGCAATCAAACTCTTGACCGCTAATTTTACAAAGCCGATGCGGGTTGAGGACTTGGCTGGGGCCGCGAACATGTCTCCTTCATCCTTCCATCACCATTTCAAGAAAGTAACATCGATGAGTCCGCGACAATATCAAAAACAATTAAGATTGTTGTCAGCGCGTCGCCTAATGCTTGCCGAAAACTCCAATGCAGTAAATGCAGCCTATCGGGTGGGTTATGAAAGCCCCTCACAATTTAGCCGCGAATATTCTCGTATCTTTGGTGCGTCACCAATCGAGGATATTAAACGTTTACGCATGAACTGCTTATTTTAGAATTTAGTCAGTAGTCACGCAAATCAATATAATTAAAACTAAATGTATTGGGGTTCGCCTGTATGAAAAATTCTGCTACCCAACTGCTTGAGAGAGACTGCTTACCTTACTTGTCTAGCGAAACTCAGGGCTGGGAAAATATTGTGGTCGAGCAATTTCAACATCCTGCCGGAGAAGAAAATTGTCATAATAGCTCAGAACATACAATTTGTCTGTCGCTTGCTTCTCGTCCAGTTCGCTTCTTGCAAATACAGGGTGGCAAAACTTATACAGGGCTGTACAGTAAAGGAGACATTTCCATCACCGCTTATAAAAACCTGGGAAAATCTAGTTCTCCCCGTCCAAGTCGGCGGTATAACTTACTTTGACTGAATAGAAGCGCTACTTCGTAGACTTGGAAACTGCCCGACGTTCGCTATTACTAGCTACTGGCTCGACAACATCCTTGACCACTATCCCCCTGTTAGGGTTACTGAAATAGTCGCACCGTGGCTTGACTATGGCAGTATTCAAAGTCATATAATTTAATTTTTACATTCCTCTCTATACGTACTTGATTGGATTCACTCCAAACTAGGCGGACATAGATGAGGTAATAATTATTAAATAACAAACGATGACTATATAGCTTTTTATTTAATTAAATTTAACATGAACATGAGCTACCTTTATTACTAAGCCTTATTTTTTCAGACCAAGCAGTGTTTTTTAGCTCATACATAAGATTTCAGCAACCAAATCTGACCTTAAATCCTAGGAAATACTATGATTTAGGGCTACTGCTATTAGCCCCTGCCAGAGTGCCGTTTTTCGGTCGTTGGGATGGAGAAGACCATTACTTGCAAATTCGGATTGCATCTGGGTTTATTCAAACTGTCGCTAGAGAAGCTCTGGCAATCAACACCGACCGTCTGGAGTTACTAACTGAATTTCGGATTCGCGACCCACAGATTGAGGCTATTGCCATGATGCTGCTGACTGAACTCCAACAGGGTAATTCAGGTAGCAAGCTATACATTGATTCGCTGACAAATGTCCTGGCGGTACACCTAATTAGACAATACGCTGCTACTAAACCGCAGGTTCCTATTTACGAGGGTGGATTACCTGAGCGACAACTGTTACAAATCCTAGATTACATCCACGAACACTTACATAGAGATATCAAGCTTGCCGATTTGGCTGGCCTACTGGGTATTAGTCAATTTCATTTTAGCCATTTGTTCAAACAATCTCTTGGTACGGCTCCCTATCAGTATCTGCTCCAACAACGGGTTGAACGAGCGAAGCAATTATTGAAAAAAAGCGGCCGCCCCATTATGGAGATTGCTTTGTTGTGTGGGTTCAACAGTCACAGCCATTTGAGTAAACAGTTTCGGCAACTAGCAGGCATAACACCGAAAGCCTACAGAGCGTTAAAATAAAGATGCGCTCTATTTTAAATTATTTTATTTGAATGATTCGATATTTAAATCATCTTATTTATGTTTAAATTGCGACTCCCTCACGGAGTGCGATGGTGAGTAATGCTGCGGCCGCGAGCGCTGCTACTGTCCGAACGTGGTTCCAAAAAGTCCACTTAACAAGGTAGCTAGCCCATAGAGTAGCGCCACCAATGCTTTCCGGTTCGACTTTCGCCAATGCATCGTTTAGCGGTACATTAAAAACGATTGTTACGCCAAATGTACCAACAAGATAAAACAAAGCACCAATAAGCAAGTAGACAGCACCGGGTTGATGCCATTTTAGAAAAAGTGGAGAGACTAAAAAAAAGACGCAAACCGCAGATGTTCCCAAGAAAACCGTCATAAACAAAGGATTAATCACCGTGATATTGATGGATTGCATAACAGCAATACCCTGTGCTGGTGGTTGTTGTGCAAGGGCTTGCATCACGAAAGTCGAAAAGGCGAAGAAGACTCCGGCTATCAGTCCACAGCCTAGTGTCGCAAAAAGATTCAATGCAAACATAAAAACTCCTGCAGATTAAGCTCATTTAACTACCAATGAATAACTATTTAAGCTTAACTAAATTACCTATGCTGGGCTATCTAATTATTGTGCTACTATCACAATCTTGCTATCAGTTTTCAGAATTCGATGTTAGCAACGGCAAACGATACCATCCAAAAATTGCTAATGCCATCAGTAAACTACCTGTTTGTATAAGCACCTGTTCAACATTCGATAACTCGGTCATAAAACCAGCTAATAACAAGCCAAAAGAACCACCAATAAAGTGAATTGCACTAAATGAAGTAAATACTTTTCCTGCCATCATCTCTGGTGTTTCTTCTTGCAAAATTGTTTGGGACAAAGGATTACCCGCTCCTAACAACAAGCCAGCTAAACCCGAAGATAATACAACTTCGTACTGATTAGTGGCAAAGGCACAAAGGATGATAGAACCTCCTGTTACAAGTAACCCACCATAATAAATTGCTGAACGGGAAAATCTATTGGATAGCACTGAGAAAGATGTCGCACCAATTGTTGCTGCTAACCCAAATACTGATAGGCTAATGCCAAGTAATGTATTGCTATCGAACTTACTCGTTGTCAATACAGGTAGAAGCAAACTCAAAAATGGTAAAATGACGCAGTTCCCAATCATACCAATAATTGCCAAAGTTCTGATTTGAGGGTGCTTGAAGACAAAATTTATACCCGATAATGCAGCATCTTCATGGTCTCTTGATGCTTGAACTCGTTTTGGGACTACAATACAAAATATGCCCGCACAGAGCAAAAAAGTAGCGGCATTAATAAAAAACGTATTTATGATTCCACTAGCACCAATTAAAGCAACACCGATAATTGGGCCAAGAAAATCAGCCCCATTTTCAAGTCCCCCTCGCCATGAGTTGATTTTTTGCAATGACTTGCCGGATAAAGAAGCCAAACTTGGTACTAGTGTTTGTCTGGCTGATGTTCCTGTTGGGTCGAACAGCGCTCCTAAAAATACTAATAGAAAAATCAATAATGGGGAAACTTCATCAAAATAAATAAAAGCTAATGGCAAGGTGAGAACAGAAAAAAAACTCAGTATATCTGCTGCGATGCTTGTATTCCAAGCTCCAAATCTATCAATCGCCCGTCCGCCTAAAATTGCAGCCAATATTATCGGGATTATGTTACCAACACTGGCGATTCCAGCTACTAAGGGAGAATTAGTATATTGTAATACTAGTATAGGGATTGCTACAGCGGCGATTTGGTTCCCCAATAGGGACAACGATTCCGCAGCGATTAAGCCAATTATTGGCATAAAACGAATATTAGATTTCAAATAGTCTTATTTTGCACAGGTTTTAAAAAAATAAAAATCTACCCACATGATGATATTGAATTACACTTGCTTGATTTAATTATCAATTAAAAAAACACATCTTGTTTTGATATACTACAATTGTAGCATGAAGGATTCGGGAAATGGCTTGCTTAATTTACTACACACATTTCGCACCTGAGAGTTTCGTTCGATTTCCAGTTTGCAAGCGGCTTTAGGGATGCCTATCTATTTAGCAAACTAACCTCTAAGAGGGTGTTTATAAAGAGAACATTAAGCATCATTCTTACCACAAGCCAGTGACTAAAGTCACTGTCTAAAAGCTGAAGTCCTCTATAAGAGGACTGAGTAATACATCAAAAACAAATATTTTACCAAATTTCAAATATTCCTGAAAATCTTATTTCTTCTTAGTCCTATGACGAGGACTTTAGCTTTTAGACAGTGACTAAAGTCACTGGCTTGTGTTATACATGGCGCTTAATATTTTATTTATAAACACCCTCTAAGTTCAATAAAAATGAAAGCGAATATTGTGTATTGTTTCAGCTTTCGCTACTAGTTAATGTGCTATTATTTAATTCTCCAGGTGACATTACTGGTATTTCTGCACCTACAAAACCAGAAACATCACGAGTTACAATTGCATCCACTCCATGTGCCATAGCACAAGCACACTGTACTGCATCCTCAAAATCTCGAAAATTTAATGCAATTGCTTGTTCCAGAATAGTTCGCTCAACAGCACAAATGTGTAAATCTGTTAGAACTTGAATAATCGCATCTAAAGCTTTTTCCGTACCTGCTGCTCTGCGAACAATGTAGTAAATATTGGTGATTGTTGTTGCCGCGATAAATCCTTCCACTTCACCAGCATCAACTTTCTCAAAAAGCCTTGCTGCATCCTCAACAAAAGGCTCTCGCTCTTGTAAGAAATCAAGAACTACATTTGTATCAATCAGAACTCGCATTACTGATACTTCTCTGTGAGATAATTGGTGTATGCTGAAACATCTTCATCTTGCAATACTATTGTACTTTTGGCAATACCCCGTAATCTTGATAAATTTCCTTTTTTCTTTACTATACGGGTTTCTTGTTGTAGGGATTCTAATAAAGTTTGTACCAATTGCCAGCGTGCGTTAATTGGTAATTGTAACGCTTGTTTTTGCACTTCTTGCAATGTCATTAGCTTTCTTCCATCTAAATCAACACTACCTAAATTGTAAATCAAAGACCAGTGATTAGCGCGGATTGTAGAGGTTGAGCCTCCTATACGCACGACAACGGAAATAGTGACTCAAAACTCTTGCTATATCTAGATTCTCAATATTTCAGAGACAAGAAAATTTTTTGAGTTCCTCCGCTTGACCTACGATTAAATTTTTGCGTATTTTAAGTTAATGCCATTTAACCGCAAAAACCCCTACGGTTGTTACTATTCCACAAACGCCACTTTTATCCAAATTTTAGTTCTCCACAAAACTCCGCAATCACCTGAGCTTTAACTGCATCGAGGGGAAAACTTTGGGGATAGGTAGAAAACATTAGCATAATGCCCTGCAATGTAGAAGAAAAATAGAGCGAACGCTGTCGAGGATTTGCTACCCCCAATTTACAAAACATCTCTGTCTGTACTTCAAACTGTCTGGCTTGTTCGTCCATTAATTTCTGGCTGTATTTCGCCACAACGGGGTCGAGCTTAGGTTGGGTGAACAGATTGAGATAAAAGCGAAATATTTCTGGCTTTTGCCGCACATCATCCAGCGCTCCTTCCACAATGTGGCGGATTTGCTCTGCTGGCGTTGGTTTTGTTTTAGCCGCATTCATTACTATTAAGACATCATTAATGCGAATATCCACAAGCGCAGCCAGCACCTCCTCTTTACCCTTGAAGTAGTGATACAATAACCCTTTGGAAATTTGCGCTTGCTTGGCGACATCTTCAATCGAGGTAGAATAGTAGCCCTTGGAGCAGAACAAAATCAATGCTGTTTCGAGAATATGTTCAGTTGTGGCGCGACGGATGCGCTCGTTTTCTTCTGGGGTGCGGGGCATTCTTGTTACTCGCTCAGGAATTCAATAATCAGGCTAGAAACTTCGTCTGGATGAGTCAGCGTTGGCGTATGGTCTGCTCCTTCAATCCAGGCAAAGCGAATGTCGGGAACTTGCTGAAACAATTCGGCGGTGTGCAAATTGTCTTTCATTTCTTCCGTACCGATGATAAACAGAGTTTTCGTCTTAATTTCACCCAAGCGCTCGATTGTTGGGGGTTGCGCCCAACACATCTCAAAAGTTTTCCACTCAAACGAACGCTCTATGTTGTGTTTGACCATTGCCAACACCAACTCGCGCTGCGGACTGGACATAACAACACTGTGGACGGGATGGTCTAACGCAAGCTGGGTCATTTTATCTGCGTCTGGAGCCGCTTTTCTCACCTGCTCAAACCATTCTTCTACGTCTTTTGAAGGACGAGAACCAGAAAGTCCGGGGCCTATCAACACAAGTTTAGAGACTCGATTTGGGTAAGCTAAAGCAAAATCGGTTGCAATCTGACCGCCAATTGAATGTCCGACCAGAGCAGTCTGCTTAATACCAAAGTAGTCAAGTAAAGTTCTCAAGTCTTCAACAAAATTAGCTGGTTCAAGTATTGGGGGCGATTTACCTGCACCGCGTCCATCAAAGGCAATTACCTGATAATTTTTGGCTAACTGTGGAGCGACGAATTGCCAATCGCGTAAATCTACTCCACCACCATGTATTAAAACGACGGGTTCGCCTTGTCCTTGAATTTCATAATAGAAGTCCATGTTTACTTACTCCTGCACTAATTCACGTAAGTCTACGATTTCAGGGTACTGGGTTAGGTTATCGGCAATATCAAACCAAGGAACTTTCGATTTGACATATAGGTGAACTAAAGGTTGAGTTTGAGGGTCGTCATCCAGTGTTGCTAAAGGAATCCTTACGTAATTCATCTGTTGAAAAACGCTTGGCATGTTGGAGCCACAACGAGAGCAAAAATTCCGCATGTTACCCGTTGATGACTGATACCCAGTCAATAATTCTTCTCCTTGAATCCAGCGAAATCCTTCTGCCTTTGCATGACCGAATGTGCCAAAGGCTGCTCCATGAACTTTTCGACAAATTGAGCAGTGACAATGGTTGGAGATTAGAAACTTGTCTTTTAGTTCATATTGAATTCCACCACAGGCGCAACTTCCTTTCATGGTGTTTGCTCCCTTTTGTATAGGGTCAGATTAAGAATTCGCGACGCAGTAACGCTACCAAAGTTTTTTAGAACCTAAATGTTCGTTGCTATCATCGCTTTTACCAATATTTTAGTTTATGACTGAACGATTAGTCAATGTAAAAATAATTTTTATATAAACCTGGTAAGCTACCACGCAATCTTTGATAGGTTTGTAGTAGCGCTTTAGCGCCCTTAATACTACGTAATAAATTAGGCTAAATCTATAAAATTTATATCCCAATATAAGAGCGCTAAAGCGCTACTACGAACCCATTTTTTTAGATTTGGTTTTGTAGATATTCTTCGTATTCAACCTGGAATTCGCGTGCGTTTTCAAAATCAGCAGAAAGTTGCGAAAGTGCTTTCACGACAGCATCCTTACTTGTTTCTGCCAGGGCGATGATTTGAGGCTTTTGAGGGATGCGAAATTGGTTGTGGTCGTGAAAAGTAATGGTGACAATCGTTCCCAATGATTTTCCTTCTGTTGACTTGATGATACTCCACATCCAACGCTGTTGGTCGGTTTCTTCTTTGTTACCCCACTCTCTGGAAATACTAAAATCGCCGGGAAACCTGGGTTCTGGATACAAGCCAACCTGTTTTAGCTGCATATAAATGGGTCGAAATAGGAAATTTAAATACGCTCCATATGCCATATCTCCTGCTTTATTGAATGCACGCAATAACTTATCGTTATGCTTTTGAAGTAAGGTTTGCCAATTTGCTGCTATGTGACCTTCAATGTATTGAGCAAGTATAAAAATATTGCTGTTATTGTTTTGAGTAAAAAATTCTTGTAATGACTCCATCTATTGCATCCTCATTATTTTGCCGCTTCCTATTATGTCGAAAACAAATTTGGAATGATTGTAAAAAATTGACCCCCATATATTTTTACATGCTAAAGTCAGCAGCTTTTCTATTTGTAATTTAACTTATATGTTAATAACAATACACCTGACTTATACTCCTTGGAATTAACTAAAGATAAATCAACTACTTTTTTACTTTTGCCAAAAAGTCTGATGCCATTACCAAAGATAACAGGGTTCAGTTTGATGATTAATTCGTCAATTAATTCATTCTCAAACAAAAAACCTGCAAAAGTTCCCCCTCCACACAAATAAATATCTCTCCCCGATACTTCTTTTAACTGCTTAACAAACTCAACTTCGTTTTTATCAATGACCTCAACTTGTTCCGAAGGTTTGGTGTCGAAACGTAATGTCTTAGAAAAGATATAATGCTTCATGTGGGCATAAATTGGTGAAGGTTGTCCGGGTTGAACGCCAAATTGATAGCCATACTCATATGTCGCTTTACCCATCAATACTGTGTCGTATTGCTTCAAATTTTCCAAATACTCATTCACATGTTCTCCCTCATATAAAAATCCTTCAGTTGAGCCATCTTCATGAGAAATGAAATTATCAAGTGTTGTGGCTATATGATAAATAATTTTTTTCATTTTGATTCACCTTCTTTTGACAAAAAATAAGCATATTATCATTTTTATTTATATTCTATTGGGTCAGTAACTCATGATAATATTCCTTTACATTTTCTGGTCGATGAGTTAGAGGTTGAAGCTGACATCTTTTGATTTGGTAAGCTTGTGTAATTTCAATACGGCTTTTGAATTCAATATCGTGAGAAATTACCCAAAGTGTACCTTGAAATTCATTTAACCCATCGATAATTTGGTTGATAGTCTCTACATCTAAATTGTTTGTTGGTTCATCTAAAATTAGCAAATCAATATCAGCAATGCTAATCATTGCGATTGCCAACCTTGCTAATTCTCCTCCACTTAATGACGAAGCTTTTTTAAAAACATCATCATTAAAGAAAAGAAAATGCCCTAATTGCTGTCGGAGTAATTGATAGTCTAAATCGGGGTTTGAATATTGCATATTTTCTATAATTGTAAAATCTCTATTTACAAATTCATAGGTTTGGTCAAGATAAACCAGCTTTATAGTAGGAGCAATCATTATTTCACCCTTATCTAAAACCGCAGGAGAATCCTTGAATCCTAGAATTGCCTTAGCTAAACTCGATTTTCCTGAACCATTTGCTCCAGCAATTGCTATTCTGTCACCATTAGAAACATGAAGTTGGATATTTTCGATTAATACGCAATTACCTAGTTTTAAATTTGCTCCTTGAATATCGATTAAATTTCTACGTTTTTGACTACGTTCTGACAATTGAATCTGAGTTGCTTTTGTTGTTTTGATTTTTGACTGCGAAACTTTCTCTGTAGCCTTCTCAACTGCCGCTTCATGTTTTTTCTTAGCAATTCCTGCTGTTACTTCGGCTTTTCGCTTCAACCCACCAGCAACAATTGTGGGAAGACTACCTGCAAGTTTTTTTCCTTGTTGACGAGATTTAGCAGCTCGTTGTTGTTCCTTTGTTGCTTGATGAACGGCTTTTGAGAGTTCCTTTCGTGCTACCTCATGTGTACGTAAAGCTGTTTGGTGTTCGATTTCTTTTTGCGAACGATAGAAGGAATAGTTACCACCATATACTTTTACTGCTTCATGTGTTAACTCCCAAATCGTGTTGACAACTTGGTCAAGAAAAAATGGTTTGTGTGAGACAATGACAAAAGCACCCGAAAAGTCTTGCAATGCTTGGCTTAACTGCTCCAATGCTACTAAGTCTAAGTGATTTGTTGGCTCATCTAATAGTAAAATATCGGGCTGTTTGGATAGAGCAGTAGCTAACCAGAGTTTTGTTAATTCTCCACCACTTAAACTACTAATCGACTCAGATAAAGAAATTTCTGTTGCAAATTGTGACTCTAAAAGTGTTGTCACTGTCCACCATTCATCAGAGATAGAATTAAGCCAGTCAAGTACTGAATCTTTGGATGCAACCGAATTTAATTGAGGTAGGTAATAAATACTACCCGTCCGAATCGTTTCTCCTGTCTTTGGAGTAAGTTGACCTGCAAGAAGTTTGAGCAATGTGGATTTACCACTACCGTTACAACCAATCAAACCAATGCGATTACCCGGTTGAATCGCAACATTTATATCCTGGAATAATACCCTTGAACTAGGAAGTTCATAAGTTAGATTACTCCCATTAAGAATTGTTTTCTGCTGCATATTTATGCTCCATCTTGGTTTTTACTGACAGTCCTTGTAGCGCAAGACTGTGGCGCAGTATTATCAAGAGGTCGCTAACTATTTAAAGCTAAATCAAAACTAAATACATGACTCTAAGTAATTCAAAGAGCGCAGTACTTGAAGAAACAGATTTTTTTTCGGTTAAGTTAGCGACGAGCAGTAATTTTCATGATTTTAGAGGTCTGAAAAACGTTATATATTACAATGTAGCACAGAAAAGTAAAATTAGTTAAAAATTTAAAAATTTATTGTAATGCCAGAAAGGCTTAATCTGCCGTTGAGAGTAAGTGGGAGTTGCGGACGGTTACTAGAATATTCAGTAAGCGATTCGCTTGTCACCCCAGCATTCAAGGAATCGCTTGCTGACATTTTAAGTGAAAACTTTAACTATTTAACAATAAAAGTTTGACCGGAAAGTTTAATTTGACCGTTGATATCAAAAAGTCCAAATCTACCTTCGCGGATGGAAGTAGCATTAAATGAAAATACACCTGCTGAAATTCTCCAAGAGTTAGCATTACAAGAAAAATCAGAAATGTTGCTTTCTCTTTATGATGTTGACCCATACTCAGAAGTCATGCCACCAGAATATGAGAAGTCTAAATAATATTTCAAACAACTAATTGTCACCAGGGAGCGTGTTAACATTTGTAAAATGGAATAAACATCACATAATTACGACGCGAACAATTTTATTTTGATTTTCGCTTCGACGATTTTGGCGGTGTCCGGTGTGCGCCAAAGTATTTTTCACTGCGATAGCGTAGCCACACCCGCAACTGTTGCGGAATCCGGTCTTTTTGTTCTTTTGTCAGCGTGTTATAAAGGGCTAAAGCTTTTTCTCGCTCACCTCGACAAGCTGGGTTGTTATGAGCATCCCAGTAACTACGAGCAACTCGAATTCGCCGACAAACTTCTTTGATAAGTTCTTCTCCCACCAAGAGATTTTCTTGTTTTGCCATAGTTAAACCACAACACTTACTCTTAATCTTAACTGTTTCTTACCCTATTCTAAAACACCAATATGAATAATTGGGATATCTCTATTGTTGCGCCTGTATATTACCCCGTTGTTCGCCTAGAAAGCACTAAGAGACTTAGAGGGAAATTTGCTCTTTGATAAAACTGTTCAGCAAATCTTTACGATTGAAAATGGCTTAATAACTATCTTTGAAATCGGAAATGTCGAACCATTATTAAACAATGAGACTTTTCAATGAGCAAAAATTTACTGTTGCTCATATTTTGGATAAAATGAACAAAACCTGGATAATACTTGCCTTAAATTAACTTTATTTGCTAGGTTTAAGCAAAATGCCTGAAGACAAAGAGTTCTACGATATTCCAGAGGTACTAGAGAATTACCTCGCACACCGCAGGCGACCTGACAATCCCAATAACGCACTAGAACGTCCGCTTTTTCTAGAACTTGCGGGTGACCTAAGCAATCTGGACATTATTGATTTAGGATGTGGGGACGCCTCGTTTGGTAAAGAGGCTCTACTTCAAGGTGCTAGCTCGTATGAAGGTGTTGAGGTCTCGGAGGCGATGTTTGACGTTGCCCGAAAGACGCTTGTAGGCACATCAGGGAAAGTTCATCATGAAAGTATAGAAAAATGGCGGGCAAAAGATAAGCAGGTTGATTTGGTGTCGTCACGGCTTGCACTAAATTACGTTGAAAACCTCAAACCCGTGTTTCAAGAAGTCTATAAGTCGCTTCGTCCTGGTGCTCGGATGATTGTATCGGTCGAACATCCTGTCATTACATCCAATTTTGCGAGTTTAGCAGAAGGTCGCCGCACTACGTGGTTGGTTGACAACTACTTCAAGCCAGGGGCAAGAATGCACATGTGGCTGGGTTCGGAAGTCACGAAATACCACCACACTTTAGAAGAATATTTTGACCTTGTTTATTACGCTGGCTTTGAACTAGAGCGTGTACGAGAATCATGTCCCAAAAGAGACAATTTTTTGAGCCAGAAGGAATATGAGCGGCGTTTACGAATTCCGCTATTTTTGTTTATTGCTGCACGTAAGCCGAAGTGACTGTCGGTCTTCACTCGTCGCTCAAGTTGCCTCTTTAAGAGGGTGTTTATAAATAAAATATTAAGACACCATCCATACTATAAGCCAGTGACTAAAGTCACTGTCTAAAAGCTAAAGTCCTCGTCATAGGACTAATTTAAGAAATAAGATTTTTTAAATTATCTTAAATTTTATAAAACATCTAATATTACTTCACGAAATGCCTGATACAAATAAAACCCGTAGAGACGCGATTTATCGCGTCTCTACATTCTTTTCAGGAGATGTCTAATAAATAAAGAATCTTTACAAACTCATAATATGGAACTGTCTCCACAAAGTCTTGCAAATTCTTGTACTTTTGAGCAAATTCTTACCGATTTTTTTGCTGTAAATTGTTAATGGAGACTACTTATTCTTAGCTTTATTCTCCAGTGCCTGTTGAGCAGTGCGGAATTTTTCCCCATCTTGGATATGTTCTCCAATCAAAGAAATACAAACTGCTGCTTCTGCACGAGTCACGGGTTGTTGCGGCTTAAAAGTTGCGGTGGCTCCAAAAGTACGTTCAATATTCTTAAAAGTATTACCTTCAAATGTCTCCTTGTAAGTGTTTGAGAAACTTCTGTATTCGGTATTGAATGCGCGTATAAATTTTTTCGATATCTGCTCTCTATCCGTCCAGCGAGGTACATTAACAGCAAATTCAGTATTTAACTTAGCTTCCTGTCCATTAAATTTTGTGAAATCATAGACTCCTCCCCTATCCACAGCAATTTTGATAGCTACCATTTGCTCTCTAGTCAGTGGTTGGTCTGGTGCAAATGTTTTCTCGTCAAACCCAGAAACAAAACCCGTATTAAGTAATCCCTGAATATAACGGAAATTCGGATGAGTGGGAGGTACATCAGCAAAAGTCGCTTGTCCACCTTCAGCTTCTCTAATTTGCTTATCTTGCTCAACCCAAATCGCATTATTCGCTCGCACCAATAAGCGCATAAAATCACCGCGAGTAATATTTGATTGCGGGCTAAATTTACCACTGGTGCTATCAAATACTCCTAATTTTGCCAATTCAGTAATTTCTTTTTCTCCAAATACACCTTTAATATCCTCAAAAGCAACTTGTTTTATTTGAGCAGACTCTACAGGTGTAGGAGATGATGAATTTAGGGGTGTGCTTTGTGGAGTTGATGCTAGTCCCGCAGCTGGAGTAGTATTTACCGAAGTATTCGCAGCTACATTAGAAGGTATTGGTTGTGGTTGCTTTGATATAAACGCACCTCGGAACCATTGAGGACCAAATAGTAATAAAGCAATAATTCCTGATGCCCCCAAGAATCCGCCAATCACCAGAGTTCTAAAAAACTTAAGTATATTTGATATTTGTGACATAGTATTCTCCCTATATAAAGATTAAGTACTTAGCATCTAAAGACAGCCCGTGTACTTGGGGTAGCCAGCCTACAAATACTACTACATAAGTCTATTTACAAGTCAGTGTTGTGAGTTACCTAATTACAACTTGAAAAAACGTGCAGATTGAGCTTACTCAATAAAGTAGTATTATTTAATACATTTTAATCACTGGAAGGGTCGGATTAATAAACGCCGTTTCTAAGAAGTTGAAATACAGCCACCACAAACAAGCAGCAAGCGCAAATCCACTAACTGCTGCAAAAGTCGGGATTAAGTCCCAATTTGTAGTAGTAGTGCCAGTGGCAACAGAAACAATTGCTTCACCCAAAACAATTAGCGTTAACAGACCAAACCTTTCTGGCAAATGTGACGGATGTACGGGTGTATTAGCAAACTGCCTTGACCCAACAATTGGTGTACTTAACTCGATTATCATTGCCACAGCCCAACAAAAGTAACGAATTGGAGCAGGTGTTGCAAGTGAAACCATCCAGAGAATAGTACTGGGAATATAAGAAGCTAGGTATAAATTTAAACTATATTTTGCTACAGAAACATGACGAACCACTCGCACGTATAATATTAAAATAATTGTGCGAATAGCTACATACGATAAGGTAAATCCAATGGCGAAGTTTGACAACCAGTATGATGAGATTGGTCGATAGGTAAATAAACACGGAAGCATGTTTCACCTGGCTGAGACTCAAAGTGAATATCACCTTTGTGTCTTTTGGTAATAATTCGATAGGCAATATCTAAACCTAATCCAGTCCCAGCACCAACATCTTTTGTCGTAAAAAAAGGTTCAAATATACGAGATTGAATCGCTTTTGGAATACCCACACCAGTATCAGTAAATTCTATTAAAATACAAGTATTATCCTTGGTTGTTCTAATCGTTAACAGACCCTTAGCATTCATTGCATCAATCGCATTATCGATTAAATTAGTCCATACTTGATTAAGTTCGCTACCATAAGCAGTGATATTGGGTAAACTTTGGTCATACTCCCGTTTAACGGTAATACCTTTTTTCAACTTATGGCCAAAAATAATTAAAGTGTTATCAATACCCTCATGTATATCTACCTCTTGCAATGAAGCTTTATCCATATAAGAATAATTCTTCACAGCTTGAACTAACTCAGAAATACGAGATGTACTTTGTTCAATCTCATTTAGTAAACAAGTTTGAGCAAAAGTCATTTCTAACCAGTTAATTACTAATTCTAATTTTTCTTCCGGTATGTTTTTAGCAAGATTATCTAACTTTTGATTATCTATACCAACATGAACTAAAGTCGGGGAAATTTTCCAGCTATTACTAATATCATGGTCTTCTAACCAGTTAGTTACCTCATCTTCCTTATCACTTTGGGTGAGTGGGTCGAATTTGATAGAATTACTTTTACTATTGCGTTCAAACTCAGCAAGAAAATCTAATTGTTTTTGTTCAAGAGAATTGAGTTGCCAAGTTAAAGATTGCAATTTTTCTAAATTATCACGTAATTTTGATGCTGACCTTGTACCAGCAGCAGCGGGATTATTTAACTCATGAGCTAAACCTGCTGAAAGTTTACCCAACGCGGCTAATTTTTCTTGTTGCCGAAGTTGCGCTTCTACATCTTTGCTGCGTTCTATCATCGCAGTGAGAATAACATCAGCTAAAGGCGAACATTCAGCAATAATCTGTTTAAAAGTATCGCTATCAATTTGCAAAACCTTAGCTGTAGTTAGCGCACGAGCACTTGCTATAGAAGCAGCACCAGTTAGCATAGAAATTTCACCCATAAAATCACCACGACGGTGAATAGTTAGTAGTTTTGTTTCCCCACCAACTTGTTTAGTAATTTCGATTTCCCCTTCCAGGACAACACGAAATTCGTAGCCCACTTCACCTTCAGAAAATAAAACATCTCCAGCATTAAGAGAAATCTCTATACCATGTTCCTGCATTTTCTGCAAAGCTTCTTCAGATAACTTAGGAAATAATTTATTTTGATTAGGGTCATGGAGCATAAGAAAACCTCACTCAAACTTCTTCTTTCATTAGAATAGGCAAACGAACTTGAAAACGAGTATCCCCTGGTTTTGATGTAAAACAAATATTTCCGTGATGCTTACCCACAACAATGCGGTAAGTCATATCCAAACCTAAACCGCTACCTTCACCAACATCTTTAGTAGTAAAAAATGGTTCAAAAACACGGTGCTGATTTTCTACAGGAATACCACATCCATTATCAGCTATTTGCACTACCACACAGTCGTATTCACAACTGGTATGAATCACAATTTGAGGCTTATCATTTGTAATTGTTCCAATATTATTAATATTTTTGACAAAAGGTTCTTCTAATGCATCAATTGCATTATCAATTAAACTCGTCCACACCTGATTAAGCTCGCTACCATAAGCGCTAATGCGGGGTAAATTTTCTGCATACTCTCGTTTGACAGATATACCACGTTTAAGTTTATTACTCAAAATTGTTAAAGTACTTTCCAAGCCCTCATGTACGTCCACTTCTTGCAGTGGAGCTTTATCCATATAAGAATAATCTTTAATTGCTTTTACTAATTGCGAAATCCGCACCGAACCATTTTCCATTTCTGTTAACAATCCAACACCAGTTAAAGATGTTGCAATCCAAGCCATTACATCACCCAAACAATCTCCAGGAATTTTTTCTGCCACATTATCCAGCCAGTTTATATTTAATCCAGCAGCAACAAAGACTGAGGAAAATTTCCAACCATCGTTAATATCATGTGCATCTAACCAATCTGTAACTTCATCTTCTTTATCACTTTGGGTAATTGGGTCGAGTTTTGGCGCTGTTTTTGCATCCTTAATAGTATTGCATTGCAAGTCAGTCAAAAATTCTAATTGAGCGCTTGTTAATTGTTGATGGTTAAACTTCATTGCCATACAAGGCAAATCTTGAAAAACATCTTGTAATTTGCTAACACCTCTCGTCACAGCTGCCGCAGGGTTATTCATTTCATGAGCAAGTCCCGCAGCCAAAGTACCTAATGCGGCTAACTTTTCCCGTTGCTGCAATAAAACTTGTACATTTTGCATCCGTTTCGCCATAGTACTCAGAACGAATTTACTAACGCAAGCATTAGCGGAAAGTAATTGCCAAAACGCTTCTTTTGGTAACTCAAAAATCCAACTTTCAGTAACAGCGCGCCCGCTTGCCCAAAAATACTCATCACCCATCAAAATAGGTAATTCACCAAATAGCGAAGGTGGTTCGTAAATAGCTAAAACTAATTCTTGATTAGCGACTTTTTGCGTTATTCGTATTTGTCCAAGCAGCACTACAAACACATGATTTGCTGATTCTCCTTCACCTCGATGTAGTTCTCCTGCTGCTAAATAAACCTCTTTGCCTTCTTTTAGCAAATACTGCAACTGCTCGTCGGGTAACTTAGAGAAGATGGGAATTTGGTGTAAAGCTTCTTTCAGGTCTGTCATTGGGGAGTGGGGAGTGGGGAGTGGGGAGTGGGGAATAGAGAGTGGGGAGTGGGGAATAGAGAGTGGGGAGTGGGGAATAGGGAATGGGGAGTTAGGGTGTCTAATGATTTCCCCCCTTCCCTAAAAGGGAAGGGGGGTAGGGGGGTTAGGTCTTCACAATACCTTGCTCAAATATTGATGTACAAACTGCACGCAAATTGAACCCTCACCAACACCCGAAGCTACCCGTTTGATGGAATTATGACGCACATCCCCGACTGCAAAGACTCCTGGTACATTAGTTTCCAACAAAAAAGGGTCACGTTCTAAATTCCATCCCTTGGGACGACGACCATCACGCTTTAAATCTTGTCCTGTTAATATAAAGCCGCGTTCGTCTCGTTCTACTAATCCATCTAACCAATCGGTACGCGGTTGAGCACCAATAAAGATAAATAGTGAGTTTGCTTCAACTGTTTGAGTCTCTGCTGTGAGGGTGTCTTGAATAGTTATAGCTTCTAAACTTGTTTCGCCTTGTACTTCTACTACGCCCTTATTTACTTTAACTGTAATATTAGGTGTTGATTCGATTTGGTCAATTAAATACTGGGACATACTCTTAGTTAGGGAGTCACCACGCACCAAAATAATCACCGAACGAGCGTACCTAGAAAAATACATTGCTGCTTGTCCTGCTGAGTTTGCTCCACCAACAATATATACATCTTCTCCTTGGCAAGATAGGGCTTCTGTTTGGGCTGCACCGTAATAAACTCCCGCCCCTGTTAAACGTTCAATTCCTTGTATATTCAAGCGTCGCCACGATACACCTAATGCCAAAATTAAAGCATGACAGCTAATTTCGCTGCCGTTTGCGAATTGTACAAAGCGATACGGGTGACTTACGCGAAAACCCGTAGCTTCTTGAGGTGTAAGAATTTCTACTCCAAAGCGTTTTGCTTGAGTGACTGCGCGTCTAGCTAAATCTCCCCCACTCAGACCCACAGGAAAACCAAGATAATTTTCTATCCGGGAACTTGTCCCAGCTTGTCCTCCTGGTGCTTCTCGTTCTACCATGACTGTACGCAATCCTTCGGAAGCTCCGTACACAGCAGCAGCTAAACCCGCAGGGCCTCCACCCACTATAACTAAATCGTAAAAAGGTTTACCTGCTTGGGTTTGTAAGCCAATTTTTTCGGCAATTTGCATGTTGGTCGGTTGGAGGATACTGGAACCATCGGGGAAAAGTACCAAAGGTAATTGCAGACGAGTGCAGTTAGCATATTCCACCAATTTTTGCGCTTCTTCCGATAATTCAATATCCATCCACTCGTAAGGCAGTTGATTTCTTGCTAAAAAGTCTTTAACTTGGTGAGAAGAAGGCGACCAACGGTTACCAATGACGCGAACTCCTTCAAATGGTGGACGAAAACCTGCAAACCAATCATCTAACAAATCATCCAACACTGGATACAACCTTTCTTCTGGTGGGTCCCACGGTTTCATTAAATAGTAATCAATTTTAGTGGTGTTAATAGCGCGGATGGCTGCGTCTGTGTCCGCATAAGCTGTAAGCAAAGCCCGTTTCGCGTTTGGGTACATTGCTAGCGCTCCTTCCAAAAACTCGACACCCGACATTTGCGGCATTCTTTGGTCTACAAGAAACAAAGATACTATCTCGTTGCGGAGCTTGAGTTTTTCTAATGCTTCCAAAGCTGTTCCACCCGATTCTGCACGGATGACACGAAAGCGATCGCCATATTCTTGTCGCAAATCTCGCGCTATCGCTTGTAAAACTTCTGGGTCGTCGTCAACCGTCATGATTACAGGTTTAGCCATGAGTTACCTACTGAAGGAAGAAGGAAGAACGAAGAATTATTATAAAAATAATTTATCTTAAATCTGGAACATTCTAATTTTTAAGAATAGTTAATGCCTTATAAGTAATTTATAAAGTAAATAGTGAAGGTATCAGACCAATTTCAGGCATTTGTTGTAATTTCCCTTTTACCTTTGTGTGAATGGCATAAAATTTTAAGTTTTTGCTGATAATTAACCCATTTTTAGCCAGCCAAACAGTTGTTGTGCTGTTAATGTTAGGTCAATTCCATCCAAAATAGTCAAATGGTTCGCTCCACGAAACAGTTCTGGCTGTTGTTTTGGTTTAAATACTAAAACAGAACGGTCGTCTGGGTCAATCAACCAACCCAGTTGACAACCATTTTGGAGGCAGTGCAGAATATTGCCAGTAACACGGTTGGAACTTTGGTCAGGAGAAAGTATTTCAATCGTCCAATCTGGAGGAACAAATACATCATCTTCAGGCTCACCATTTTCGTCAAATTTTATGTGTTCCCATCTGAGAACAGCTACATCTGGAACTATCGAGCGACCTCCAAAAGTACAGCGCAATTCTGGAAAAGCATAAGCAATTCGTCTTTCCTCGGCTACTTCATTAATCGAATAAATAAATTTACTCTGAAGTCGGGAGTGTCGTATCTTGGGCATTGGTTTTTGAATTATCTCACCATTAATATATTCGCTAGCGGGCTTGGTTTCGGCTAACTTAAGAAACTCTTCGAGGGTGACAGATGAAGGTCGCACAACAGTCATGATTTTACGCTCCTAACAGCTTGCTTCCAATTTTTTATTGTATCATGTCTAATTATGGTAAATAGTGAAATTAATTTAATGCTCTTGCTTTTGTAAAGATTCCCAAACTCGCGTAATTATTCTTTTCGTAAACACAGAGAAATTTTTATTCATCATCCATTGATAGTATCTTGAGTCCTCATTAAATATCTCT
Organism: Scytonematopsis contorta HA4267-MV1; assembly: GCA_019359035.1. GTDB lineage: Bacteria > Cyanobacteriota > Cyanobacteriia > Cyanobacteriales > Nostocaceae > Scytonematopsis > Scytonematopsis contorta. The sequence goes on from JAHHIC010000095.1 coordinate 29,822, forward strand.
ACTACAGTTCGACCTTTATATTTACCAAAATTAAATACTTCCTGACCTTCTTCATCGCGAACAATTTTATTAGTGGGGTCAAGTAAGTTCAATGGTGTAAACTGCGCTAAGGTCTCTACGTTATTTTTTATTGGATAAGAGAAATTTCCTTCTTTATCTTCATGAGGCGTGTTTTCATAATGTTGAAGCTGAGCTTTTAAAACTTCATAAGTTGCACGGATATCATTTTCAGCATCATGAGCGCCAACTAAATCCTGACCGCAGTAAAATTTATAAGCTGCTCTTAAATTACGAGGCTCCATTTTAAAAAATATAGTTTGTACGTCAATTATATTCCTCCCTTCAAGCTCAAATTCTATCCCAGCACGCAAAAATTCTATCATTAATAAAGGAATATCAAAGTAGTTAGAATTGTAACCAGCAAGGTCACAGTTCCCAAGAAAATTTAATAATTCATGAGAGATATCAGCGAAAGTAGCTTCATCTTTAACATCTTCGTCATAAATTCCGTGAATTTTAGAAATAGCAATAGGAATTGGAATAGTAGGGTTTATTTTCCGCGATAACATTTCTTCATTGCCATTAGGAAATATTTTTAATATTGCTATTTGAACAATACGGTCTTTCTGTTTATCTATTCCTGTGGTCTCTAAATCAATAAATGCTAATGGGCGGATTAAATTTAACTTCATGTTTATAATAAGCTCGGTGTTTTATGCAAAAAATGATTATATAAATATGAAATAATTTACATTTTATTAAACATTCTCCTATTTTAAGATAATAAAAGTTCATAATACAGCAATAATGGTAAACATCCCAATTTTTCAAAGATGTCTTTACCATATAAGGATACGACTGTTGACGAATCCAGGAGGCTAGCCCATCGCAGCAAAGAAAATCTCACTGCTATAGCTCGTTCCTTCACCTAAAACCCTACCTCAAACTGAAAAAAATTTTGATGGATAATTTCTGTTTGGTCGTTAATAGCTTATAGTCATCGATTAAAATTTAATTAAAATAAAATTATATTACCACGATGTTTTACCATTTCCGCAATGCAGTTCTAGATGACGTACCACGCTTGGGGGAATTACTAGATGCTTTTATGCAAGAAACATTCCAGAAAATATGGGGAGGAATATACAACAATTGCAGCAAGATAGCTGTACACCTACATCCAATAATTCTTGACTCATATAAGTACTTCTAAATTTACCTCTATCAAAAGATAGATAATACCTATCTACCAAAAGTCATAGAATTTAGAAAATAGCTTGTACTAAAGGTAGAAGCCATCAATATTATGTTAATTGGATAATTCTGGGATACTACTTTTATATTTTTCTTTGGGTGTTATTCTTATTTATCTTTGAGTAGAAACTAGCTCATAAAAGCCAACTGTAAGACTCTCTGTAATTTGTAAAAAAACTTATAATGCATACAACACAAGCTACAAACGATACAAATGATATCGACCTTAAGCAACTTTTAAGAATTTTAGCAGAAGTCAAAAAGGGTGACTTTTCGGCGCGAATGCCTATTGACCATACTGGTATAGCAGGGAAAATTGCTGATACACTTAACGATATTATTGATATGAACGAGCGCATGGCGAATGAGCTAGAGCGTATTAGCGGCGTTGTTGGGAAGGAAGGCAAAATTTCAGAACGTGCTTCTATTGGAAGTGTTAGAGGCGCTTGGAAAAGTTCGATTGATTCGGTCAACACTTTAATTATAGATTTGAGCGAACCGACCGCAGAGACAGCGCGTGTAATTAGGGCGGTTGCTAATGGAGATTTATCACAAACTATTCCTACATCGATTCAAGGTAGACCTTTGCAAGGGGAGTTCCTACAAACAGCTCGCATTGTGAATACAATGGTTGAGCAGCTAAACTCTTTTGCATCAGAAGTGACAAGGGTAGCGCGGGAGGTAGGAAATGAAGGAAAACTTGGCGTGCAGGCAGAAGTTCCTGGTGTTGGAGGTACGTGGAAAGACTTAACTGATAGTGTAAATTCAATGGCAGGCAACTTGACTGCCCAAGTACGTAATATTGCGGAAGTGACCACGGCGGTAGCAAACGGTAACCTTTCTAAGAAAATTACTGTAAATGTCAAGGGTGAAATTTTGGAGTTGAAAAATACTATCAACACGATGGTTGACCAGCTCAACTCCTTTGCTTCTGAAGTGACCCGTGTGGCGCGGGAAGTGGGAACCGAAGGTAAGCTTGGTGTACAAGCGGATGTAAAAGGTGTGGCTGGTACTTGGAAAGACCTCACCGACAGCGTTAATTCAATGGCGGGGAACCTAACAGCGCAGGTACGGAACATTGCTGAAGTGACAACAGCGGTAGCAGGTGGTGACCTGTCGAAAAAAATCACTGTGAATGTCAAAGGTGAAATTTTAGAGTTAAAAAATACCATTAACACGATGGTTGACCAGCTTAACTCCTTCGCAAGTGAGGTAACTAGAGTTGCCCGGGAGGTAGGGGCAGAAGGAAAACTCGGCGGTCAGGCAAAGGTTCTTGGGGTCGGAGGTACGTGGAAAGACTTAACAGATTCAGTAAATTTTATGGCAGGTAGCTTAACTGCCCAGGTACGGAACATTGCCGAAGTGACAACGGCGGTGGCAACTGGCGACCTGTCAAAGAAAATTACTGTAGACGTGAAAGGCGAAATTTTAGAGTTGAAAAACACCATCAACACGATGGTTGACCAGCTCAACTCCTTTGCATCGGAAGTGACCCGTGTGGCGCGGGAGGTGGGTAGTGAAGGTAAGCTTGGCGTCCAGGCAGAAGTACGAGGTGTGGCAGGAACCTGGAAAGACCTTACCGACAGTGTAAACTTCATGGCGGGTAGTTTAACGGCGCAGGTGCGGAATATTGCCGAGGTGACAACGGCGGTGGCGAATGGTGACTTGTCCAAAAAAATTACTGCAGATGTAAAGGGTGAAATTTTAGAGTTGAAAAATACTATCAATACGATGGTTGACCAACTCAACTCCTTTGCATCGGAAGTTACTCGTGTAGCGCGGGAGGTGGGAACTGAGGGTAAGTTGGGTGTGCAGGCTTATGTGCGAGGGGTTGGCGGTACTTGGAAAGATTTAACTGACAACGTTAACCTGATGGCTGGTAATTTAACAGGACAAGTGCGGAATATTGCGGAGGTGGCGACGGCGATTGCAGGCGGTGATTTATCTAAAAAAATTACCGTTGATGTAAAAGGCGAAATTTTGCATTTGAAAAGCACCATCAATACAATGGTTGACCAGCTAAACTCTTTTGCATCAGAAGTTACCCGTGTGGCGCGGGAGGTAGGAACCGAGGGGAAATTAGGCGGTCAAGCGCAAGTTACAGGAGTAGCGGGAATTTGGAAGGACTTGACCGACAATGTCAATTCGATGGCGGGTAACTTGACGGCACAGGTGCGAGGTATCGCTAAAATTGTGACGGCGGTTGCCAATGGTGACCTAAAGCGCAAACTCATGTTAGATGCCAAAGGGGAAATTGAAACCTTGGCGGAAACAATAAACGAAATGATTGATACCCTAGCGACCTTTGCCGACCAAGTTACCACCGTGGCGCGAGAAGTAGGAATTGAAGGTAAACTCGGGGGACAAGCTATGGTTCCGGGGGCATCGGGTATTTGGCGCGACTTGACGGACAACGTAAATGAATTGGCTGCAAATTTAACAAATCAAGTACGAGCAATTACTGAAGTGGCAACGGCTGTTACTAAGGGCGATTTAACTCGCTCGATTTCTGTGGAAGCCCAAGGAGAAGTTGCCGCCCTCAAGGATAACATCAACCAGATGATTGCTAATCTACGGGAGACAACCCGAAAAAACACTGAGCAAGATTGGCTGAAGACTAATTTGGCGAAGTTTACCCGAATGTTGCAGGGACAAAGAGATTTAGAAACAGTCTCTAAGCTTATTTTATCGGAACTTACACCGCTAGTTTCCGCGCAACACGGTTTATTTTACATTATGGAAACTGCTGTAAATAACCCACCATTTTTGAAGTTGATTAGCAGCTACGCTCACCGCGAACGCAAAAACCTATCTAACTGTTTCTTTTTGGGTGAAGGTTTGGTTGGTCAGTGTGCTTTAGAAAAAGAGCGAATTTTACTTATTCAAGTGCCTAACGACTATATTAAAATTAGTTCAGGTTTAGGGGAAGCGACACCACTAAACATTGTTGTCTTGCCAGTAGTGTTTGAGGGGCAAGTTACCGCCGTCATTGAGTTAGCATCATTCCATCGCTTTAGCGAAATCCACCTAACTTTCTTAGACCAACTGACAGAAAGTATTGCCATTGTGCTAAATACTATATCTGCTAGTATGCGAACTGAAGAATTACTCAAACAGTCCCAATCTTTAGCGGAAGAGTTGCAAAGTCAGCAAACAGAACTTACGGATACTAACAAACGCCTAGGACAGCAAGCACAATCACTTAAAGCATCCGAAGAATTACTGAAAAATCAACAGGAGCAATTGCAGCAGACTAACGAAGAATTGGAAGAAAAAGCTGAATTGCTGGTGCTGCAAAAGCAGGAAGTAGAGCGTAAAAATAGCGAAATTGAACATGCTCGTCAAGCTTTAGAGGAAAAAGCCGAACAATTGGCGATAACTTCTAAATATAAATCCCAGTTTTTGGCAAATATGTCTCATGAGTTGCGAACGCCACTTAATAGTTTGTTAATTTTGGCGCGATTGCTATCTGATAACAGCGATAGAAATTTGACTGACAAGCAAGTGGAATACAGCCGCACTATCTACTCTGCTGGTAATGACTTGCTAACACTAATTAGTGATATCCTTGATTTGGCGAAAATTGAGTCAGGTACGATGTCGGTAGACATTCAGGAAATCTTATTTATCGACTTGCAAAACAATATTGAAGGAAATTTTCGCGTAGTTGCAAATGAGCGCAAGCTTGATTTTCGTATCCATTTTGACTCGAACTTGCCCCGCGCTATTCATACCGACACAAAACGTCTACATCAGATATTAAAAAACTTACTGTCCAACGCCTTTAAATTTACTAAGCAAGGTCATGTCAGCCTTAATGTATCATCTTGTAAGCAGGGCTGGAGCGCAGATAGAAAAATTCTTAACCGTGCTGAACAGGTCATAGCCTTTTGTGTAAGTGATACTGGTATTGGTATTGTCCCCGAAAAACAACAGATAATTTTTGAAGCTTTCCAACAAGCAGATGGCACCACTAGCCGTAAGTACGGTGGCACAGGTTTAGGCTTGTCAATTAGTCGGGAACTTGCTCATTTGTTAGGTGGGGAAATACGTTTAGTCAGCGAACCGGGCAAGGGTAGTACATTTACACTGTATCTACCACAGTATTATTTAAATAGTTCCACTCCTCCAAGTACTGATTTAGTCGAGAGAATGGAATTAGTAGAAATAAGCAGTGAGCAAGCAATAGAAGATGACCGAGAGAATATTCAACAGGGAGAGCGTGTCCTCTTAATAATTGAAGATGACTTGAATTTTGCCCGTATCTTGCTAGGTATGGCACGAGAACAAGATTTTAAAGGACTGGTAGCAACTCGTGGTGATGTTGGTTTGGCAATGGCGCGAGAATATAAGCCAACTGCCATTATGTTGGATATTCGCCTACCCGTAATGGATGGTTGGGCGATACTTGACCGCTTAAAACACGACCCCAGCACCAGACATATTCCCGTTCACATTTTAAGCGCGGACAACGGGCACAAGCGAGGGTTGCAACAGGGAGCAATAGCCTATCTACAAAAACCCATTAGCCACGAAATTTTACTGAACGCCTTAAGTAAAATTAAAGAATTTGTCGAACGTCCGGTAAAAAACCTCCTTATCGTCGAAGATGACGAAATTCAGCGCCAAAGCATCATCGAACTCATTGGTAATGGTGACGTAAACAGCTGTGGGGTGGGTACAGGAGAAGCTGCACTAGAAGCTTTAAAAAGTACTCATTTTGACTGCCTGGTGTTAGATTTGGGATTGCCAGACATGAGTGGCTTTGAGTTAATCAAGCAAATCAAACAGCAACCCAATTATAGTTATTTACCTGTTATTATTTACACCGGTAAAGAATTAACCCCACAAGAAGAAAGCGAACTACGACGCATTTCCGATAGCATCATTATTAAAGAAGTGCGTTCGCCCGAACGTCTTCTAGACGAAACAGCCTTATTTTTGCATCGCGTGCAGGAAAACTTACCCTCACCAAAACAGCAAATACTTAAACAAGTACAGCTTCATGACTCGGTTTTAGTAGGGAAAAAAGTTTTAATAGTTGACGACGACGTCCGGAACATCTTTGCTCTCACAAGCTTACTGGAGTGTTTTCAAATGCGAATACTTTACGCCGAAAACGGTATGGAGGGTATTTCGATACTGCAAAGTCATCCTGATATTGACATTGCTTTAATAGACATCATGATGCCAGAAATGGACGGCTATGAAATGATACAAACCATACGTGCTAATAATCCCTTTAAAACTTTACCTATAATTGCCTTAACAGCAAAAGCAATGAAAGGCGACAGAGAAAAATGTATTGAAGCCGGAGCTTCAGATTACATTACTAAACCTGTTGAAAATCAACAGTTGCTCTCACTTTTGAGAGTCTGGTTATATAAGTAAGCTCATGGAAAAATATTTCGTATACAATCTTATGTGTAAATTTCTATACTAGAAAGTTTCCGTGTAAGTTTTTTTACGGGTTTTCCCTATTTTTTCCGACTTTATGGGAAATTTGCACAAAGGTGACCGCTTGTTTGAGAAGCTTTGAAATTTGAAATGCAGAATTTTGTCTGGATTAGAAGTATAAAGGCAATCACGGGAGAAAATTCCTCCCAACCAGCGTCAAAATTCCTGTAAATAACATCAAGAGATTTCCGAAAGTGCCTATTTTATCCCGCATTCCTCAAAAGCTATCCTTTAAAATAGCCCTAATCGCTACCACCTTTTTTACTCTTAACATACTCCTTTTTCCACCTGTCCATGCTTGCAGACCCGCACCAGGAAGCAAACCTGCAACCCTAGAAGCTCGTATTAAACAAACTTCCTACGTATTTGATGGAACAGTTATTCGAGTCAATCAAGATAAATTAACAATCAGAGTCAAGCGCTATTTCAAAGGCAAAGGTCCGCGAAATATCGTTTTATCGGGATTTAATCAAACCTCATGTCAAAATATCATCAACAAAACAGGAGGTAGATATTTATTTTTCGCCCAAAACCAAAGTAAAAATAGCTGGAATGCGACTTATGACGGAGCTTTCGGTTCGGTTCGGGAATGGAATGAACAGACAGAAACTGAGTTGAAAAACTTGGGTTTAATTAAACGTTAATATATTGTAGATATTGTTTCTTAAAGGGTGTTAAATAACAGGGTGTTAAATACCAGGGCGGTTCGGGATGCCCACTCCACAAGAGTTTCATTTTTTTATACCTAACTCCACTGAGAAGCACAATATAAAATAATTATTAAGCCCCAGAAACCTTATTATTAGTCCTCTTTTAGAGGACTTTAGCTTTTAGACAAGGACTAAAGTCCTTGGTCTATGGTACGAATAATGCTTAATATTCTCTTTATAAATACCATTTTAGCGACTTAAAGATAATGTAACCAATCGAAAGTCAAAAGTAAACAGAGTAAGTCCTTATTCGTTCTTTATTTTCATAAGATAAACTCATAAATCAGTATAAACCTTGTTTAGCAAGCGTTTCAAAAAAAATATATTTTTCCTGCATAATTACTTCATTCTAACTCTAATTATTATATATACCCATCCCCATTACTAACAATGGAGGTATCAATGATTACAACTAAACTGGCAGCTAAAAACAATAAGATTAATTACCAGACTAGTGTATTAAATAGTAAAAAAGTAGTATCAAGGCTGCCAACCTCTGTATTAATGCCATCACCAAAGTTTTGCCAAAAGCAACAAGTCTCATTTATCGGTGGGAGCGGAATCATCAAAGGTTGTCGAATGGATTCAGGAACATGGACTTATGCAGTTGAAATGCCACTTGGTGTAGAGCCAAGCATGGGTAGAATAGGTTCAGAAACTACCATATTTCTACAAGAAGAGGACATTAAAACATAGTTAATAATTTCGTATTTACCATAATCTATCACAGGGGCAAAATCTTGACAGAAGCTATATATAAAATGAGTGAATTTAATGTACGTCTCTCTTATTATAAAAGAGAGATTTTGACTTTTGGCTCTATTATTTATTTACTATAATTTAGGAGAATTTAAGAATGTCTAAACTAATTAGCCAAGCCAATAAAACAAACACAACATTTTCTTCTGATATAGTGCGAACGTATTTACGTGATATTGGTCGCATACCGTTGTTAACCCACGAGCAAGAAATTGTTTATGGGAAACAAGTACAAAAAATGATGAAGCTGCTAGATGCAAAGAAAGTTTTGGAAAACAAACTAAATCGCGAACTCAGCTTAGAAGAATGGGCAGCTGATGTTTTTCTATCTGAAAATGAGGTACAAAAAACTATTGAGCAAGGCAAACATGCCAAAGAAAGGATGATTGCAGCAAATTTGCGCTTAGTAGTAACTATTGCAAAAAAATATCAAAAAAGAAATGTGGAATTTCTGGATTTAATTCAAGAAGGAAGCATAGGATTAGAACGATGTGTAGAGAAATTTGACCCTCAATTCGGTTATAAGTTTTCTACCTATGCTTTTTGGTGGATTCGTCAAGGAATTACTCGTGCAATTTCTCAGCAATCACGGTCTATTCGCTTACCTGTTCATATTTTTGAAAAGCTTAATCAAATTAAAAAAGTTCAACGAGAGCTAGCTCAAAAATTGGGACATTCTCCTTCTGTTAACGAAGTTGCTAAAGAACTTCAACTTGAACCATTTCAAATTCGTGATTACCTAAAAATAGCAAGTAGCCCAGTTTCTTTGGATATGCAAATTGGCGAAAATGAAGATACTCAGTTACTAGAAATACTAGAGGATAAAACCTCATCGCCAGAACAACATATTATTCAGGAATCTTTGCGGCAGGAATTGAAAAAAATGCTAAGAGAATTAACTCCCCAACAGCAAACAGTGTTAGTTCTACGTTTCGGTTTAGAAGATGGCCAAGAAATGTCTTTAGCGAAAGTCGGAGCTAAATTAAATCTTAGTAGGGAGCGCATTCGCCAATTAGAACGTGATGCTTTAACTCTAATGCGTCGCCGTTTTTTAAAGATTGCCAAAATGGAAGATTATGTTGCTTCTTGAGTATAGACCTAACCCCCCTACCCCCCTTCCCTTATAGGGAAGGGGGGTTTTAAAGGCGATGTGAAACGATGATAAACTAATAATATTATGTACAAGAGCTTACCCATAATACACACAATGTAGTAGAGACGTTACATGTAACGTCTCTACAGATATTCTAATTACGGTCTTCTTGCCGGATATGATATAACGATATAACATAATATTAAAAATATACAAGTAATAATTAACATAAAATGCATTGATATAAATCACAGATGTCAATGATACAAATCAATAAGTGCTTGTATAAATTAATATAAATTAGCAATGAGTTTTTTTATATACTAAGTACACTCCAATGAAATGTATCTGTAATAACACTAGCAGCCAAAATCAAGTATTAAAATGATTCCCAGTATATCAAGATACTAATCAGGGTTAAGCCGTCTAAAAAATGGCGGTGGTAATTAGGGTGGCATTACCGTAATACCTCAGTAAAAATATTGGCGGCTCGGTAACACAGTGAAGAAAATATTAATATTGTCGGCAAATCCAACAAATACAAGCAGTTTGCGCTTGGATAAGGAAGTGCGCGAAATTCAAACAGGATTGGAACGCGCCAAGAAAAAAGATGAGTTTGAAGTCATCTCTAAATGGGCTGTGCGTCCTGAGGATTTGCGTCGTGCTTTGTTGGATTACGAGCCTCAAATTGTACATTTTTGTGGGCATGGTTTAGGTAATGGGGGCTTAGTGCTGGAAAATCATGCTGGAGAAGCACAAATTGTCAGTACTGAAGCTTTAGCTAACTTATTTCAATTATTCGAGACTAAAATTGAGTGCGTCTTACTTAATGCTTGTTACTCAGAAGTACAAGCTCAAGCAATTAACCAACACATTAACTATGTAGTTGGAATGAATCAATCAATTGGTGACGCAGCAGCAATTAAGTTTGCTGAAGGATTTTATGATGCGTTAGGTGCAGGAAAAGATGTTAAGCTTGCTTTTGAATTAGGGCGTAATGCTATTGAATTAGAAAATATTCCTGAATCTTTAACTCCGGTAATTTTTATTAAAAAAAGTGATAATTATTCATTAGTTAGCAATGAGAATATTTATCCTACTTCTACAATCGAATATCCAGAAGGTCCAGTACCTTTAAATTCTATTTTCTACATTGAGCGTCCACCTATTGAAGCAAAATGTTATGAAACAATTACCCAACCAGGCGCTCTGATTCGCATCAAAGCACCCCGACATATGGGTAAAACTTCATTAATCACGAGAATTCTCCACCATGCAAAACAACAGAAATATCAGGCAGCATATTTAAATTTCCAAGGTGAAGGAGCAGGTTTTTTTTCTAGCTTAGATATTTTCTTGCAGTGGTTTTGTGCAAGTATCGCTGACAAGTTAAATTTACCTGATAATTTGTCTGAGTATTGGAATGGTTTTTTAGGTGCTCAGGTTAAAAGCACCAAATACTTAGAGCGATATTTATTACCTAATATTAATAATGCTCTTACTTTAGGTTTAGATGAAGTCGATGAAATTTTTAAGCATCCTCAAATTGCTCCTGATTTCTTTGGACTGTTACGTTCCTGGCATGAGTTAGCAAAAAACGAACCTCTTTGGCAAAAGTTGAGATTAATTTTTGTACATTCCAAGGAAGTTTATATACCTCTGAATGTGAATCAATCTCCTTTTAACGTTGGTTTACCACTGGAACTACCTCAACTTAATCAATGCCAAGTACAAGAGCTCGTAAAACGTCACGGACTTAATTGGAGTCAGTGGCAACTTGAACAAATTATGACTCTGCTAGGTGGACATCCTTATTTAGTGCGGATGGCTCTTTATAAAATAGTCCGCGACCAGATGGCTTTTGAGGAGCTTTTGCAAATTGCCGCAACTGAGCAAGGCCCATACGATAGCCACTTGCGTCGCCATTTATTAAACTTGGCTAGTGATGAAAATTTGCAAGCTGCGGTCAAATTTATCTTTGCAGCCGATGTACCAGTGGAATTAGCAACAGTAAATTATACAGAAGCCTTTAAGCTCCGCAGTATGGGATTGGTAAAATCTCAGGGAAATCAGGTGATGCCTTTGTGTGACCTTTACCGTCAATATTTTCGTTATCATCTGAGGTTTGACAGATGGACATAAAAGCTCCTCTTGCCTATGAATATCAAGTTGGGGGTAGTTTGCCAATAAATGCTCCCACCTATGTTCGACGAAAAGCAGACGAAGACCTGTATCAAGGCTTAAAAAATGGAGATTTTTGTTACATCCTAAACGCCCGCCAGATGGGTAAATCTAGCTTGCGAGTACAGGTGATGAAACGATTGCAAGATGAGGGGTATGCCTGTGCTGCAGTAGATATTACCGCCATTGGCACAGCAGATATTACCCCAGAGAGATGGTATGCGGGGGTAATTGATAGGTTGGTCGCGAGTTTCAAATTTGACAATGATTTTGATTTATATAAATGGTGGGATAAAAACGCTTTGCTTTCTCCAGTACAGAAGTTTAGCAAGTTTATTGAAACTGTACTGCTAGAGAAAATTACTGAAAAAATAGTAATATTTATTGATGAAATTGATAGCATCCTCAGCTTAGAATTCAATTTAGATGATTTTTTTGCAGTTATCCGGGAGTCCTACAATCGTCGAGCTGACCAAATTGCTTATAACCGCCTTACCTTTACTTTAATTGGTGTGTCTACACCTTCAGATTTAATAAAAGATAGGCGACGTACACCTTTCAATATTGGTCGTGCAATTGATTTGACGGGATTCCAACTACATGAGACAGAACCGCTAAGTCAAGGTTTGGCAATACTAGGCAATTCTCAAAAGTTGATAAAAGCCGTTTTGGACTGGACTGGGGGACAACCCTTTTTGACTCAAAAGGTTTGTAAGTTACTAACTACAGGTAGTAATATTCCTGCTGGAGAGGAAGACATTTGTGTTGCAAACTTAGTGCAATCACAAATTATTGATATTTGGGAAGCGAAAGACGAACCAGAGCATCTAAGAACTATTCGTAATAGAGTTGTGAGAATTGATGAAAAGTTTACTGGGCGACTTTTGGGTTTATGTCAGCAAATTTTGACATCATCTCTGAAAAATGAAGGTGAGGAAGGGATAGAAGCAGACGATAGTCCCAAACAAAAACAATTGCGTTTGACGGGATTAGTAGTTAGACGAGAAGGAAAATTAAGAATTTACAATCGCATTTATGAGTCGGTCTTTAATTTAAATTGGGTTGAGGAAGAACTCAGGAAGCTACGTCCTTATGCTGAGGCTTTAAAAGCTTGGATAGCTTCAGATTACCAAGATGAGTCTCGGCTTTTATCTGGGAGAGCGTTGCGAGATGCACTTGTTTGGGTAAAAGAAAAAAGTTTAAGCGATGAAGATAATAATTTTTTACGTGCTTGTCAGGAATCAGCTAACCAAAAGGCACACCGGGACCTAAAAGCTGAGAGGAAAGCTAAACAAATTTTGGCAGAAGCCCAACAAAAAGCACAACTAGCTTTTGAAGAGGAAAGGAAGGCAAATCAACGTTTAGCGCAAGTCCAAGAAAATACACAATTAGCTTTAGAGAAACAAAGACAGGTAAATCAGCGGACAAAATGGCGAACTGGCATTGGGTTAGGAGTATTATCCTTGTCTATATTTGGGTTCGTAACCGCATTAGTATTCGCAGGAAAAGCAAAGGAAGAACTTACTCAAGCACAACTTACAGCAAACACAGAACAACTTGCAGCAAAACAGGCAAAACAAGAAAAACAAAAAGCTATTGTTACACAACAAAAAGCCGAGCAGAAAGCTAAAGAAGCAAATAATAAAGTGAGAGAGGCAAATAATATAAATAACAAAATACGCCAAGAGATACATCAAAAATTACAACAGGTAAATCAGGAGATTGAACAGGCTAAGCAAAAAGTGACATCTAAAACTAAAGCAGCAGAAGATGCAGAAAACAAAAGATTGCAAGCACAAAAACAAGTGCAGCAAGCAGAACAACAATTACAGCAAGCCAAAACATACCTTTACACTATTCAAGGAAAGCTAGACAATGCACAACAAAAACAACAGTTAGCACAACAACAAATGCAGCAAGCTCAAATTGAAAGCAAAGAATCAGAAGTAGCACGTGCGGAGGCAGTAATAGCGCATAAAATAGCCTTTAATCAAAAACAACGGATACAAAATCAACTGGAACAAGTTAATAATAGCTTTGAAATAGCCCAAAAAAGTATAGAGTTAGAAAGAGAAGCAAATAATGCGTTACAACAGTTTAAAGAATCAAAACAAATAGAAGGTTTAATATCAGCAATAAAAGTTGCCAAAGAACTAAACAATCTAATAAAAAACCAGCCTTTAGGAGAATATCCTACATACAGTCCTTTATTTAATTTACAAAGCATTCTGGCTGAAATTAGTAAAAATTTAAATCCGCAAAATCGTTTAGAAGAACATAAAAAAGAAGTCTGGAATGTGAAATTTAGTCCTGATGGAGAAATTCTAGCATCCACTAGTTTGGACAATACTATCAAAGTATGGAAAAAGGATGGTACTTTGATGATAACTCATGATTTTGCAGCTTCAAGTATCAATTTTAGCCCATCTGGGCAAACATTAGCGTCTGGTGGTTGGGACGGAACTATAAAACTTTGGAAACGTGATGGTCAATTATTACAAACCTTTAAAGGGCATACAGGTTCAGTATATAGTATTAGTTTTAGCCCCGATGGAAAATTTTTAGCCTCAGCTAGTTCCGACCAAAGCATAAAAATCTGGAATCAAAACGGTAACTTACTACAAACTTTTAAAGAACATGAAGGTGAAGTGCGGAGCATAAATTTTAGTCCAGATGGAGAAACTTTAGTTTCTGCTGACAACAACAACACAATAAAAGTTTGGACAAAAGATGGCAACTTGATAAAAACTTTCCAACATAGTGAAAATGAGAATTGTAAAAAGAATGATTATGTCAGAGAAAATTGCGAAGTGTTTAGCGTCATTTTTAGTCCAGATGGAAAGACTTTAGCTTCGGCAAGTGCTGACAGAACTATTAAAATTTGGCAAACAGATGGAACTTTGATAAATACCCTCAAAGAACATAGCAATGGAGTTTTTAGTGTTAGTTTTACTCCTGATGGAAATAAGTTGGCATCTGCAAGTTTAGATGGAACCATCAAAATCTGGAATTGGAGACATGATGGTAACTCATTACAAACTCTTTCTGGTCATAGTGATAAGGTTAACAGTATTAGTTTTAGTCCAGATGGGCAAACTTTAGCTTCTGCAAGTGATGACCACAGCATTATACTCTGGAAACAAGATACTTCTTTGATAACTTCTCTTACCGGGCACAGCGACAAGGTTAACGGCATTAGTTTTAGTCATGATGGAAAAACCTTGGTTTCTGCAAGTGATGACGGAACTATCAAACTGTGGAATCGTGATGGTAGTTTGCTGCAAACCTTAAGTGATTATAACAATCGGATTACAAGTGTTGGCTTTAGCAGCAATAAAAAAACTATTACTTCAAGTAGTTCTGACGAAACCATAAAAATCAGAAGTAGTGACGGCTCATTATTGCAAGTACTTTCTGGTTACGGTAATGAGATAAATAGCATAAATTTTAGCCCAGATGAAAAACATTTTGCTTTTGGTAGTGATGATGGGACAATCAAAATTTTCAACACCAATGGCACTTTGCTAAACACATTTGTAGGGCATAGTGGGAATGTTAATAGTGTCATTTTTAGCCCAGATGGGCAAACTTTAGCCTCTGCAAGTGATGACAAGACTATAAAACTTTGGAAACTAAATGGTACATGGTTACGAACTTTTAATGACCACAGTGATAAAGTTAATAGTATTAGTTTTAGTCCTGATGGGAGAACTTTAGCTTCGGCTAGTGATGACCAAACGATAAAACTTTGGCGACTAAATGATGGTAAACTTATAGAAAAATTTAACGGGCATAGTGATAAGGTAAATAGCGTAAGTTTTAGTCCTGATGGACAAATTTTAGCCTCCGCCAGTGCAGACAAAACCATTCAAATTTGGAAGCCAAACGGTAGCTCTATAGCAACACTTTATGGGCATAGTAAGCAGGTAAACAGTATCAGTTTTAGCCCAGACGGACAAACTCTAGCATCAGCAAGCGATGACAACAACGTGATTCTTTGGAGTCTAAATTTAGATGACTTGATAGTACGGGGTTGTGGTTGGCTAAAAGATTACCTTGCTGTCCGTCGTGATTTGCAGAAGCAGGTATGTCCAATAGAGTAGTGTATAGTACGCTCCCCTGTTATTTACTCTCTGCGTTTTGGGACTTAATTGTTAGTTAATAATTGCGTAAATGATTAGTTTTTCTTAAGTGAGAATATTGAGATTAGTGCCAATTTGGCAGACTATTATTTTCTAGAATAATAATAATCTTATGTAAAGTACACACAATCGTAGGAGCAATTGTAATGAAAGTTTGTGACTTATCATATTTGTCAGAAGAAAATAATCTGCAAGACTTAACCAAGGTAAACGGTGGTGCTAAGAGTAAAAGTTCTGGTGGTAAAACTAGAACAGACAAGCATGAACCTCAATGGATTCCTTTCCCTCAAGATAAAATTTGCCCGCTTGTGATAACAAAAGATGGTCTCATTACGCATCGTTGCCCAGGAGAGCCTGAGCCAGTATATCCTTTGGGTGGAGCGGCTTATTAATAACTCAACAGCATTTTAGACAATTGTAATTACCTTTTATATTAATCAATTAGTTGTGGTAATCGGTTGATATAAAAGGTAATGGGAAAAAAGGATAACAATTTTTTGGGGGAACTCATCATGAAAGTCTATGATTTATACCTAGCTATATGAGATTCACTAGTTCTATTTTATTTGTTTATGTGGATAATGTTAAAATGCGATATTGCACCCCTGTATCAAATATTCTAGTTCCTCCTCCCTCAGCTATTGTCTGTCTTAATGCTTCTGGGTGGGTAACTGCGACGCCAGCTAAATAATTTATACCCATATCTGCTAATTCTGGCAACCAAGGTAGAGTTGGTCCCATCAAAACTAACTTTGCATTTTGCGACAATTCAACCAAACGCGGAAATGTCTTATTAACAATCGAGGTAGCCGTAAGAAATACCCAGTCTGCTTCGGGTAGAAGATATTCGCAAGCGGTATCGGGTAAGTCTTGTGTACTCGGCTGACGTTCAAGTACCATTAGGTCTATCTCTTTTTCGTAATCCGATAGGCCAGGATAGCGTCCAATAACAACCACTCGCTTTCCCCGAATCAACGGTAGAAAATGCTCAAAAACAGCGAGATTTGCAGAACCTTTCGGTAAAAGAGGTTGTGATTCAGGCAAAAGTGGCGATTTGGGGTTAATAACAGAATTAATTGCAGCCATCCCAACTGTCGCTTGATAACTATCCCACGATTTTATCCAGGGTGCTAGATTTGCGATCGCCGTCTTAACGAGCGTACCCGACCAAGGTAAAGTGCGGGTTGGGTGACCGGGACTCATACACAACCCAATTCCGTCTGCTTGACAAAATGTCCAGGTTAAGCCAATGATAATTTCTCGTACTGAAGCATCCGTCTGACTTGACTTCAAAAGCAGATTATAGATTTGCCGTGGGTCTACTTTCATGATTAATTTTTTAATTATTGTCGTTACACTAACAGGATTATTTCTAAGCCTTAGTTAACGATGAACTGATAAATTATTTATTCAAATCTTAATTATATTTACATTTTGTATATCTTTACACTTACAAGCTCATCCGGTAGAATTATCTAGTTCTGAAAAAAAGTATAAACAATGACTTTTAATCAAGTAATTGATAAATTGTCGAAATTCCTAGTTGCTAGCACCTGTACATCTTTAATAATAGCTTCTACTGCTACACCCAACTATGCAGCAAGGAAGTCTGTATGTTCTTTTATTACTGGCAGAACAGTAAATATTCGCAGTGGCCCTGGGACTAATTATAGAGTTGTTGCTAGTTTAAGACGCGCTGATGTCGTTCGGGCTAGCCATAGACAAGGTAACTGGGTTAGAATCACCGCCAGAGTGTTTGGCAATCCCCCAAGAGAGAGAGTAACAGCGTTTAATGGTTGGGTCAGCAATCAGTATATTAATGGTTGTTCCGAAGACCAATTTGATAGATGGCGACGGTAAGCGTTAAGCTGCTGACATGATAAAATACTCTCGTTTAAGAGTGTGAAATGATACCAAGGGCGAGAAGCTAACATCCCCCTAGTATCATTTGTGAGAAATTTGTTGGGTTGACAAAGACCTGCCGTATTAAACCAGCGAGATATTAAAATTTGCCGTAAACAAAATACAACCTGAAGTGTAACGCATTCTCAAAAAACAGTTCGTTTTTCTTTGGACAAATACAAAACACTTTCAAAATTAGATGCCTTCCCTGACCCCGCAATAAACAATATAAGTATAATTTTTTATTGTTTCTCCCTCAACAGAATTAAAAATTGAAAATTAATTAATAAAACAATAAAAAACTTTTTTCCACCTGCATACTGTCTCTACTTCGCTCCTATAAATATGTAACCGCACTAATAACCAAGTAATCAAAAAGCGAGGTTTTTACCATGAAACGTATTTTAATTGGCTGTCTATCTGCTTTAGCACTTGCAACCGGAACTATGACAGGAACAATATTATTAACAATTGCTCCATCAATGGCGCAATTTGCCAATGTGAAACAGCAATTAAATTCTCTCCCTTCAAGTCGCGTTAGCTTTGCAAAAGGAGCATCAAGCGCAAATATCCAAAATGCAGAGAACAATATTTATTTATTAAGAGCTAAAGCCGGACAAAAATTAACATTAAAAATTAATAGTTTAGGCGCTCGTGCTAGTGTAACTCTCTATGGTGTAAATGGTAAACCTTTGAGTCCTGTTTTTGCTGGAGCTAGTGGTGATGGTAAAACATTTTCAGTTCGTCTTCCAGCTACAGGGGATTACTATATTGTTGGTGGTTCTGGCACATCTAACCATCTCTATGATTTTACAGTCACAATTAAGTAATACAAGCGGTATTTTTTTAGTTAAAGCATAACGACGCAATAAATTAGTTAAGGTTCAACTATATTCATTTACATATTTAATTTCAAAGGAAAGCAAACATGCGTAATTCACACCACTTGTTACCATTAGTGGCTTTATCAACTCTCGCTGTAATCTTCATCTCCACAGCAAAAGAAGCAAACGCATTACCAGGAAAAAGTGTTAATAAATTCTTGCAATGGGCACAATCTAGACCTTTGCCAACATTGCAATATAGTAGCGAAGTATCAAGTTATTCAGGAAATAAAGGTAATTTGCACTTTTATGCGGGTACTACTGGCAAAAATGGCACAGTCACTAAAGAGGGGATTACAGTTAGCAATGATAAAAATATTAAATTTAGTAGAAATAATACGAAAGCAGTCAAGTTAATTGAAAGTATTTACGGTTCACAAATAGCCAATGATTTCAAAAATTCTCAATTTCTTGAAAAAGTAGGTAGAGATTCCTTCCTGCGCGGCAAACAGTATGCTTACAGTGTTGCTCAAGTTCAAGATGGAACTAATTTTGAAATTTTCCTTTTGAAGGATTTACAGAAAGCAATTAATAGAGCTAAATACTGCCAAACTCACCAATGTGATGTTTAGAAAAATAGCATCCCTTTAAAAAATTATGCAATAATAACGCACCACTAATTATATCATAGTGGTTGCGTTTTGCGTTTTAGACTTTTCATATTAAGCTTTTGAACTAATTCCCTTCGAGTATATTCTGAATTTATTGATGCTCACAAAACTGTTTATTTTTTAACAACACCATAAAAACAAGTAATTATTAATAAGGCGCAGCCTGCTGGTTCGACTTATTGCGAATTGTTTTGGTGCAATTAAGCTATCCTCTACAGAATCGGATATTAGCAACATTATTATACATGATAACAAACTTAAATAGGTAAAAGTTTTTCCTTGCTTAATTTGCTGCCAAATTACATCAAAAAATGGTATTTTAATTAATATTAGATATATCAAAATTAATTGTTCCCTAACCAACTGGCTCATCTGTCGATTACTTATTAAAATATGTATGGAGATATACAAAATCTCCAGTATTATAGTACCTGAAATCCGCACGTGTTAGACAAAAAATTGCTCCTTACTTGATTTTTATGCTGCTGAGACCCAACGAACGCACAAAGGAAGACCCAACAGACGATAAGCTGTTTTACTCGTACCCCCGCTTTGTCACCCACGTAGATGACGGGTTTATTCAACAGCTGACTGATTTATATAGCGAACGATTGAAACCCAATACGCGCATCTTTGATATGATGAGCAGTTGGGTATCTCATCTACCTTCGGAGATACAATTTTCCCATGTGGAAGGACACGGACTCAACGGTGAGGAATTGGCACGTAACTCCCGACTGAATCATTACTTCGTACAAAACCTTAACGACCATCCGCAGTTACCCTTAGCAAATGAGGACTTTGATGCTGTCCTCAATTGCGTCTCAGTGCAGTATTTACAGTATCCAGAGGCCATTTTTTCAGAAATCCACCGCATCCTCAAACCTGGTGGTATCGCAATATTTAGCTTTTCTAATCGGATGTTTTACCAAAAAGCCATCCAAGCTTGGCGCGATAGCAACGAAAATTCTCGCATAGAATTAGTTAAAAGCTATTTTTCTTCCGTAGCGGGATTTAGTAAGCCAGAAGTCATCAGTCGTGCATCAACAGCACCCAACTTCCTACAATGGTTAGGAGCTGGTGGTGGTGACCCATTTTACGCTGTTATTGCTCAACGCATATAGTCCAGGAGTAATTCTTAATACTTTTTGAGTGTTTACCAAAATTTAAATTTTGCAAGCTAAAGTCAAAAAGCCTGATAATTGCTTTATAAGTTCAATTAGAAGTCCCTAGTGTAAGCAGGTCAAGTGTAAACGAATATCTACTTACTTAGAGACTATTAATTGTGACTTTTTTTCATGCCACATTCACTGATTTTAATCCTTTTTCTCGTTAAGGATAAGGAGGAACAAAGATGAGATTACTGCGAGTGCGTCAGATTTTTGCTGCAATATTACTGTCTGTTTTATTACTGACAACGGCCTGTACTGCAACAAAAACGCCTGGGCGTTTTGACCAGGCACAACAGGATAGTAGCCGACAAAAAAGTGGTCAAGCGGTTGCTAAGGAAGCAACACAAGGTAGCGAGTTTAATAAATTTTTCCCATCAGCCTCAGGTGGTTTTAGCCGCGTTTTTACCCAAGAGAAAAAAGGTTTTGCTGAAGCTAAACTGAAAAAAGATGGTAAAGATTTAGCTATGCTGAGTATTTCTGATACTAAGAGTGTACCTGGTGCGGCTGCTAAGTTTACCAAAAGTACCAAGAAAATTGCTGGTTACCCAGCGGTAGAGGTTGGTAATACCCAAACAGCTGTCTTAGTCCAAGACCGCTATCAAGTAAAGGCACTGTCTCGTTCTCCATCGTTTACAGCTAGCGACCGTGCAGAATGGCTAAAGAAATTTAATCTTGCTGGCTTGTCGAAATTGAAGGGTTAGTTGTCAGTTAACGGTTGTTTGTTGACGGTTAACTGTTAGCTGCTGACTGTTGTTATACCATTTCAAAGATTCCTGATACAAATAAAATCTGTAGAGACGGCGATTTATCGCGTCTCTTATCTGGAGATTTGTACCAAAGTTTAAGTGGAAGGGTATAGTTGTATGTTGTTCAAAAATAACCAATTAGCAACTAGTAGTTAGCAATTACCAGTTGGCAATTACCAAATAGTAATTACCACTGACCAATAAATAAAGAGGAGGTTTTATGACCAAACCGATTTTTGAACTGGTTGATGAGCTACCAACCAGTAATATGACAGTTTCTGCATTGAATGCTTTGGATTTTGTTATTCCTGGTGAATGGAATAACGTTGTTGGTTTTGTCAATACGATTAAACACGTAACTGCGGAAACAGACGAGAGTTTAATACAACAAATTGGTGAAAGAGCGATTTATCTATATAACGATAAATCTCAAGGATATCAAACCGCAATGTGGCTTTATCAAACCGTTGATGGAACAGATAAGGCTTTAGGAGCAGCCGCTTTAGCTAATAAAGTCGGTTCCAGCGTTGGTTTTTTAGGGTTTTTAAGCAATATCACTCCTAAACCAGAAAAGGCTCAAACAATTGATTTGTCTCTAAAATTAGTTGCTGAGTTGGTTGCTTTTTGCCAAATTAATGGTATCCCTGGTGATAGCATTGGGGATTTTGTCGCCTCTTTGGGCGAATATAATGGTGAATCTTTAATGCGTATAGTGGCGTTAATTTGCTTTGATGGTCTTGTTCCCCTAGGAGCAGGTTTCCTCGACAAAGCTTTATCTAGCGTCAGTCAAATGACTCCTAATGAATTAGAGTCAAATTCCACCTTCCAAGGTATCCAAAGTGTAATTCCTGGTGGGAATTCAGCAGGTAAACTCGATTTTATCGGTCAAAGTCTTGACTCTGTAAAAGGCTGGATGACTGGCTTTGTTGCGGATAAAAATTTGACACCCGATTCAGTTTTAGGTAACTTGCGAAGATTTATCGATTTTTCTGATGATAAATTGGACTATCTGGGAGCATTCCTCGATATGACAACAAATTACTACGAACACACGGGTACGCAAACCTTAGGACGACGTTTAATAGAACGTGCTGTCGCTGAGATTTAGCTAAAAAAACCTACTTCAACCCCTCCTTTTGTACCTACGGTGACCAGTGTGCAGGGAGGGGACTATACTTAAATGTTTATCAATCTTGCAAAATTCGCAAATCGATAACCGTGGCTTTAAAGTCGTAATTTAAGCCTGATAAACCAATATTATTTCCAATTTTTATTTCGTCTTTACCCAGCACTAAACCAGTATCCTCAATTTGGGCCGTGCTACTCAAAGTTATCAATAAATTAGTACTAAAGTTCAATGTTAAGTCGGGAACTTCTTTTACAGAGCCATCTGGTTGCGGTATCAAAGTCGTTATTGGTAGCTGCTTGACAGACTTAATAGTTGCTTGAGCTTGCGGTTGATTATGAATTATAACATTAGTTGATTTACCACTATGTAAATCCCCGGACAATAAAGCTTGAGGACGACGCAAGCTTAAATTTTGTACCAGTAATTCTACTTCTATCGGACGTTTTTTGGTACTAGTTTGGGCATTAGTTTGGGCAAATGCTTGTGAGAAATCGACAGCCAAAAAACATACTAAAGCCATTAATGTTACTAGAATAACATTTAAATTCAAAAATCTGACTTCTTTTCTGAAAAAACTGCCGAAATTGTAATTAATCATGCGATAAAATTTTATCAAGTTATTAGCCAGCTAATTAGGTTAATTTTGACGTTTATTACAATTTCCGACAATTTATAGAAATTGTTTTCTACCCATAGATAGATAAAAATGTAGAAACGTAACATGTTACGTCTCTATCGGGTTGCAGACAATGCATAATTAATGTTAGTTGTCGAAAATATTTACTTAGATGGCTGTGACTATTAAAACCACATGAAAAAGCAATTTCTGTCACTGACTTGCAGCAAGATTTTGACAGTACCGCAAGATTTAAATATCTCGAAACATAAAATCTTTCTAAATTGTAATTATGTAAAATGTCTAAAGGCAAGCAAACAACCCATCAAGTTATCTAATTGTAAACGATGTTACAAAATCCTCAGTCAAAAATTACACAAGTAGCTAGTATCCTGGCACAAAGTTTTATTGATGACCCCAGCTTTGACTTTGTTTTTGGCGAAAATGCAAATAAGTTTAAAGCTTTAAATGCTTTCTTTGAGCTATTTGTAGCTGATGCAATGGAGCGAGGCAAAATTATTATTGCACCAGAAGAACAAGGAGCATGTATTTGGTATCCTGCGGAAGTACCAATTTTCAACGAGCAATTTGAACAAACCCTGATTGAAATTATTTCTGTCGTCTCACATTCTTGTGGTTCCGAATCGGGTAAACGCTTTGAGCATCTAGTACAACAAGTTGGTGACAAGGAACCCAAACAGACCCATTGCGAAGTATTTTTTCTTGGTTTGAAACCAGAAGCACGAGGAAAAGGAATTGGTGGGACTTTGTTAAACCCTGTTCTAAATTATGCTGATACTAAACAAGTTGCTTGTTATCTTGTTTCTTCTAATCAGCGTAATGTCTCATTTTACGAACGACAAGGTTTTAAGAAATATTGCCCCATTGAAATTAGTGACTCCTACTCCATGACTGGAATGTGGCGAGATTTTGCCAATGTGTAAATGTCACAGATTCGACCTCTTTAAGTAAATTTATGACTTGTTAGAGTTAAGCGCAACTTTCTTACTGAGTGGAATTAATACTTTGAATAGGTTACTAGGAACAAGTCATACCAGGTATTATGCGCTCTTAAAGCGTAATCACATAACTTATGCTATGATTAAACTGAAGAGAATTATTTTCGGCTATGTAACTACGCCATCAACATCTTGTCATAGAAGCCTTACCGTATCTAAATCTCTACACTTTATAAGGTTCAAAATACGCTATATGTAAGTTTATTTAGTTAATATATTGTATTAGATTGTATTGAAAAATTACCATGTTTAGGTAATCAGTTTCATCAAAACAAACATAACCATAATTAAAGTATAAATTTTTGGTAATATAGAGTAAAAATTGAGCATAAGTTTTAACAAAAATTAGGTAAATAAATGCAAGTTTTCTTGAATAAGTCTCTTCAAACGCTATCTCTTTCTATAACTGGAAGCAGCCGTAAAAATGCGGTTATACATACTCGGCGACCTATGTTCGATAAACCTAGTTGTCCTTGCTGCTCATACACTTTACTTCGCCATATAAGCTTAAGAGGAATCTACTGGCGTTGTAGTCACTGTTACCAAGAAATGCCGATGTATTCACTATCGCATTAAAGGTAAATCTATAAGTGTTTAAGTACCATGTTCAGATAAAAAAACAAATAATAAGGAGATTCTATATGTCAGTTTGTGTTAATAATCTATCTTATCAAGTTGAAGAAGCAGACCTCAAGCAAATATTTTCAGAATATGGGTCTGTTAAGAAGGTACGGTTGCCAATCAATAAAGATACAGGTGAGAAAAGAGGATTTGCTTTCGTAGAAATGGAAACAGATGCTGAAGAAGCGGCTGCAATTATGGGTCTATTGGGCACTGAGTGGATGGGTCGTAGCCTTAAAGTTAGTAAAGCTATTATTAGTAGTCCAACACGTTAGCTATAACAAGTTAATTGCCTAACAAAAGCTAGTTTTGTAGCTTCATAATTAGAGCTACAATTCTGAAATAAAAAATATAATTACATACCTACAATAACCAGCTTTACGGCATCTGTTAATTATCTTGCTAAACAATCGGCAATCGGCTACTATGTAAATTCATAAATTGTGGGCAACTGGGCAACTTACATTTACTGATGCCCACAATTGAATTAGATTAACTGCGTTTAATATTTAGGTACAGCAAATAACTAAGCACAATCTACAAACTTGAACATTGGTCTTCTTTATTACCCCGCACTCTATTCTCTTCTCCGCTGGGAGAGGGAGCATTTTCTTTACATTGCAAATTACCATTAATTCTGTTGCGTCTAATCTCTACACCTCCGGTATTCTGAAATACTTGTAAATTTCCGGTAATTGTATTGTCGTTAGCAACCAATTGATTTGTGTTTTTTTCAAACTGCAAATCTTGTTTGATTAGTGTGCGAGTAATATTCGCGGCTTTCGATTGCTTAATTTGAATACTACCATCAACTGTGGAATTGTTATTAACAGTTACATTTTCCGCATTCTCCGCCTGAATATTACCATTTACTTTGATGTCAGAAGCTGTAAGTTTTGCATTAGGCTCTACCTTGATAGTACCCTTTACAGTTGTACCATTCATGTTACAACTCTTATCACTGGGTATTTTTACATTATCCAAAGTAACAGCACCTAAGTCACCATCACATATAGTTTCTTCTGCTAAAGCTACTGAAGAACAAAGCACTACTCCAGCTAAACTTAAACCAGCTATTCCAAACAAACAAATATTTTTCATCTTTTTCCTTAAATAGTTGTGCTCGTTTCTTAACTTCACACATGCCCACTCAAAATATAATGAGTATTAACCAAAATAATGCTGAAGCTTATTTAAATCGAGGACTTAGCTATTATAATTTGGGAAATTCTCAAAAGGCAATAAAAGATTTTGACCAAGCTTTGCAACTCGACCCTGACAATGCTCAAGCTTTCCGTAATCGGGGTGTTGCTCGCACGTCCCAGAAAGACTTTTATGGTGCGATAGAAGATTTTAATCAAGCTTTGCAAATTAATTCTAATTATGTCGAAGCTTACCTTGGACGGGGTATTGCTCAGAGAACTCTAGGAGATGCATCGGCAGCTCTTGCGGATTTCAACCGAGCTTTACAAATTGAGCCTAATAATGCTCAAGTTTATCGTAACCGGGGTGTTGCTCGTGCCGCTTTAAGAGACAACAAGGGAGCTATTGCGGATTTCAACCAAGCTTTGCGGATTAGCCCCAACTATACTGAAGCTTATCTAAATCGGGGTATTGTCCGTAGGATGTCGGGAGATTTCCTAACAGCGATTAAGGACTTTAACGTTGCTGCGCGACTTGAACCAACTAATGCCCAAGTTTTCCGCAATCGAGGTGTTGCTTACGTTAGCCAAAAACAATATCAAAATGCTCAAGCCGATTTTAATACTGCACTACGAATTAACCCACAATATGCCGAAGCTTATCTAAATAAAGGTGTTGCTCGTCGCAGTCAAGGAGACTTTAAAGGAGCCATCGCTGATTTCAACAGAGCAGTGCGGATTAATTCCAAATATGCTGAAGCTTATCAACTTCGCGCTACTACTCGCGTATTTTTAGGAGACAAAAAAGGTGCTAAGTCTGACTTGCAAATAGCCGCAGAACTCTTTTTGCAGCAAAATAAAATTCAATCTTATCAGCAAGCTCTCAAAGCGGTTGATGCAATCCAAATCGCTCGCTTAGATAAATAACACTTAAATGTAGAGACCTTTGTTTTGCCCTTAAGAGTTAGACAGATAATAAATAAAATTGGGAACTCTAATAACAGAAGTGGTAATTCAATAATTATCTATGCCAAAAAAAAGCGAGACAACCATTCTTTTAATAACCTTCCTAATTACTGCTGGAGTCTTAGCAGGGGGGTTTTGGTGGTTCTCTCAATCCCAAAACTCTGAAAATTCCAGCAGTTTACAAGTAAAAAGTAATGATAGCAGTCAATCCCAAGCAATACAACAGAAGACCTTTGAACAGGTAAAAAATGTTCCCAAGGGTTTGGCAAGTTATGGAGGCAGTACTTCTTGGGCACCGATTCGTCAGAAAATTGACCCAGTAATTCAAAAAAGCTTTCCTGAGTTTGAGTTGCGCTACACAGACCCACAGTCTGAAGCACCTAATACGACTACTGGTATTTCAATGCTTTTGAAAGCACAGCTAGAGTTTGCTCAAGCTTCCCGACCTATTACTAATGGTGAGTTTGAGGAGGCACAAAAGCGAGGCATTAAGCTAAAAGTTATACCTGTTGCTATAGATGGTTTAGCTGTTGTTGTTCACCCAAATTTAAATATACCTGGTATTACTACTGACCAATTTGAAGCAATTTTTGACGGTAAAATTACAAATTGGCGCGAAGTTGGTGGTCCTAATTTAAAAATTCAACCTTATGGCAAGAAAGGTCGAGATAATGGTGCTTATTTTAAATTAACAGGAACCACAACCGAAGCAATACGCAAAGTTGCTAGCGACCCAGGAGGAATTTATTGGGCGGGTGCGCCATTGTTGGTTTCCCAATGTGGTGTTAAGCCATTACCAATAGGGCGTAATTCTAATCAATTTATTCCACCTTATCAAGAACCTTTTGTGCCTCCTTCTAGATGTCCACAATTGCGGAATAAAGTTGACACGAATGCTATTCGCAGTGGTAAATATCCGCTCTCGCGTCGATTAATTGTAGTTGTTAAAGAAAATGGCGAGTTTGAGCAACAAGCCGGGGAAGCTTATGCTAATTTGTTATTGACTAATGAGGGACAAAGGATGATTGAGGAAACAGGGTTTGTTAGTATCCGTTAGATAATACCAAACGGTATAGGAGTGGCGCTCGCATAACCGAGCGCAAAATAAAGCATGGGAACTGAAAGTTTAAAACAGTTTTTGCTCATGTTAATATGCTTTGATTGATAGTCGATACCTGAACAATGCCCAAAAAAATTAGGGAGTTAAAACAGATGCTACGCCAACTAGGTTTTACTGAACTCCCAGGTAAAGGTAGTCACACCAACTGGATACATCCCTTATATACTGGAAAGTTAACAGTTTCAGGCAAAGATACTTCTGATGCTAAATCTTACCAAGAAAAAGAAGTGCGGCAAGCTATAAAGGAAGTAGAGGAGAAACAACAGCAGGAGAACCAAGAAGATGAGTAAATTTAAGTACCAAATGCTGATTCAATGGTCTGAAGAAGACAATTGTTTTTTGGTTGGGTTTCCTGATTTTACCGGGCAGCGTTGGCGAACTCATGGAGATAGTTACGAGGAAGCTGTGACCAATGGAATTGAAGCCTTAGAATCTTTAATTATGGCTTACGAAGCAACAGGTGAACAGCTTCCAGAACCAATGGTTAATAAAGCTGCTTAATCACGTCTAACCAAAGTTAAATTAAAATAATCCTTTTTCATCTAATTCGCGAAAAACCTCTTTAGCAGCAAATATGCCATTAAGGGCGCTAGGTAACCCTGCGTATATAGCCATTTGCATAATTACTTCGACAATTTCTTCGCGACTACAACCGACATTAAGTGCGCCATGAATATGTACTTTAAGTTGAGGTTGAGCATTACCAAGGGCTGTTAAGGCTGCTACCGTAGCAATTTCTCTCGATTTTAAATCAAGTCCAGGACGAGAATAGATATCCCCAAAGGCAAATTCAATGATATATCGTCCTAAGTCAGGTGCAATATCTTTGAGACTTTCAAGCACTCGTTGACCAGCTTCTCCATCAACTTCTGCCAGTTTTTCCCATCCTTGTTGATAGCGGTCAATTTTTTCTTTGTGATTGTTTACTTTCTGATTTGGAGCTTGGGTCATTTTGTAACTCCAGTTGTTTGTAATAGTGAATTTTTTCCTGGATGACAGAAAGGTTTTGACTTAGCTCTTTTAACTGCTGTTGCACTTGCTGTTCGTGAACTTCCAATAACTCTCGTCGTTGAGATACTGATGGATTTCCTTTTCTTCGCATTTCGGCAAACTGCTGCATTTGTCGAATTGGCATCCCCGTAGTCCGCAACCGAGTCAGAAACTCAATCCAAGCAATATCCTGACTTGAGTAACGACGATGGCCGTTTGCTGCACGGTTAATAGCAGCCAACAAACCAATTCGCTCGTAGTAACGCAGGGTATGCACGCTCAATTTAGTCAACTCTGCTACCTGTTGAATTGTTAGTTCCACATCCATAACAACCACCGTACAACTTAGAGTGCGCTCTAAGTCAACTATATTATTTTAGTTTTCTCCCATAAGCGCAAAACTTGATATCGAATTCCAGCTTGACAAAAACAAATTATATGTATATACATGTAATCATGAAGAAACCACCAAAGCACTCAAGCAAAGTTAACGTTAATGAAATACCATGCCTCTGTATTGGTATGCATGTACGTCGTGCGTCTCGTATAATTACCCAAGTTTATGACGAAGCGCTACGTCCAAGTGGTTTGCAAGTGAATCAATTTAGCCTGTTAGGGTATGTAAAGTTGCTGGGTTCCACACCAATAACAGCATTGGCTGAGAAATTATTTATGGACCAAACAACATTAACCCGAAATGTGAAACTATTGGAAAAACGAGGTTTGATAGCAATTAATCCAGGTTCAGATAAACGAGTTCGGATAGTCAGCTTAACACCTGCAGGGGAGATGGCTATGGAGAAAGCATTACCGTTGTGGGAGCAAGCTCAAAATCATATTGTTGAGAAACTTGGCTCTCAACGCTGTCAAGAATTGTTATCTGTTCTGGCTGATACCACCATATTATCGGAAAATACTTAATTTTTTTGTCATTTATATGTATATACATATTTTATCCGAAGCAGTATTTTTATCTTAGAGGCTTTATCAATGCAAATAGCTGTCCCGAAAATCTTTCAAAACTTTCAAAAAAGGTGGCAAATCATCCTAGCTCTTGGGGTTGGTACTGTAGGAATTGCATTCGCAATATTTTTACAAACTCGCATTCCACCAAAGCAGCAAGCTTTATCGGATGTTCCGGTTCAACCTGTAAAAGCCGTTACTTCCCTTGGACGACTGGAACCGCAAGGAGAAGTGATTCAGCTAGCAGCATCTACTTCAGGAAGCCGCATTGGAGAATTATTAGTGAAGGTTGGGGATAAGGTGCAACAAGGACAAATAATTGCAATTTTGGATACTCGCAACCGCCTGAAAGCGGCTCTTTTACAAGCGAAACAAAGAGTAGATGTGGCAAAAACTCGGTTGGCTCAAGTTAAAGCGGGAGCAAAACGTGGAGAAATTGACGCGCAACAAGCAACTGTAAATAAATTGCAAACCGAACGTCGTACAGACATTACAGCGCAACAAGCAGCGATTGGACGCTTACAAGCCGAGCAAAATACTGAAATTACTGCCCAAAAAGCAACGATTAAACAGCTAGAAGCTGAGTTAAAAAATGCCCAACTGGAGGATGAACGTCATCAATTTTTGTTTAATCAAGGGGTAATTACTGCATCGCTGCGAGATAGCAAACGTCTGGTGGAGGATATAGCAAAAGATAAATTAAATGAAGCAAGAGCACAACTGAGTCGTATTGAATCGAGTCGAGAGCAGCAAATTCGAGAAGCACAAGCAAAGTTACAGCAAATCCAGACAGCTCAGTTAGACCAGATTCAGTCAGCTAAAGCGACTTTAGATAAAATTGCTGAAGTTCGACCTGTGGATGTACGAGCGGCAGAAGCTGATGTAAAAAGTGCGGCTATTGCTGTTCAGCAAGCGCAAGCTGAGTTGGATTTGGCTTACATTCGCGCACCTAGGAGTGGGCAAATTCTCAAGATTCACACTTGGTCTGGGGAAATTGTTGATAGCCAAAAAGGAATTGCGTCTTTAGGACAAACAAGTCAGATGTATGCTGTTGCTGAGGTTTATGAAACCGATTTACCGCGAATCCGCACCGGACAGAAAGCGAAAGTAACCAGTGTTAGTGGTGGTTCTTTAGCGGAAGCATTTGAAGGTGTTGTAGATGAGGTTGGATTAGAAATTGCTAAAAAAGATGTTTTAAATACCGACCCCGCAGCCCAAATTGATGCGCGGGTAGTAGAGGTAAAAATTCGCCTCAATTCAGAATCGAGTCGAAAAGTTGCAGGATTAACAAATATGAAAGTAAGGGTAGAGATTGAACTATGAGACGCAACATACCCCTCGCTTGGCGACAATTAACTCACGAGCGTTCGCGCATGTTAGTTGCAATTGCCGGAATTGCCTTTGCTGATGTATTAATGTTTTTGCAAATGGGATTTCGGAGTGCGTTGTTTAATGGTGCAGTCCAGCTCCATACAATTTTAGATGGTGATATTTTTCTGGTAAGCGAACGCTATAAATCCTTAATTGCTCTAGATAAATTTACTGAGCGCCGACTCTATCAGGCTTTAGGATATGTAGGAGTAAAATCTGTTAGCCCTGTTTACCTCAGCCCAGTACAGTGGAAAAATCCTGTCAATAAACAAGTTTGGAACCTCTATGCAATTGGTATTAATCCTGATGATATGGTAATTAATTTGTCGTCGGTTCAAGAAAAGCGAGAAAAACTTAGACAACCTGATACGGTAATGTTTGATGCAGGTGCGAGGAAAGAGTTTGGTCCGATATCTAAACTTTTTCAGCAAGATGCAGCTTTAAAAACCGAAGTGGAAAACCGCTCTGTTGATGTGGTGGGAATTTTTAAATTAGGCACTTCTTTTGGTATCAATGGTCATCTTATTACCAGCGACCTTAACTTTTTACGCTTATTTGGTCAACGACGACAAAGAGGACTAATTGACATTGGTGCAGTCAAACTAGAATCGGGGGTAAATACAGCGCAAATACTCAAAAATCTCCGTTCTGGACTACCAAATGATGTGCGAGTAATGACAAAGCAAGAATTTATGGAGCAAGAGAAGAATTTTTGGAATACTAGCACACCCGTTGGATATGTATTTGATTTAGGTGCGGTAATTGGGTTTATCGTAGGTGCTGTAATTGTTTATCAAATTCTTTTTAGCGATGTTTCCGACCATTTAGCTGAATATGCCACATTAAAAGCGATGGGTTTTAGAGATAGATATCTTCTGTTTGTTGTTTTTCAAGAAGCATTGATTTTAGCCGCAATGGGATTCGTACCCGGATTTTCGATTTCGCTCGTTTTTTACCAAGTAACCCGTCAACAATACCTTCGCCAATTATGAAGTGGTGACAGAAGGTTTAGGGGCGTGGATACGTCCCAATGAGGCTATTCTATCAAATATTTGAGATAATAAAACCTTGTGTGGTTTTTTCGGTAGCATCTTAA
>JAHHIC010000096.1 GCA_019359035.1 Scytonematopsis contorta HA4267-MV1
TCGGAGATTTTTTGGGTATTTAGTGGTGCCCCTGCAAAACCTTTACCATAGACTGCTCGCAGTTGTTGTCGAGGAATAGTGATACAAAACTCTATGCAATTTTTTGCAAGATTGTGGGAGGGGTAATGTCGCCGCTTTTAGCAAATATTGCCCTCCACGGTATGGAAAAACGGATAAAAGAGTCATTTCCAAGAAGGGATACTACTAAAAATGGTGAGCGAGTATTCTATAATGCTGCCCACCTCATCCGCTATGCCGATGACTTCGTAATTCTCCACGAAGACATAACCGTTGTCCAAAAGTGCAAAGAAATAATCTTTGAATGGTTAAAAGACATGGGTTTAGAACTAAAACCTAGTAAAACCAAATTAGTACATACTCTTAACTGCCATGATGGAGAACTCCCAGGATTTAATTTCCTAGGATTCAACATCAGGCAATACAAATGTGGAAAATATACCACAGGTAAAAACACTCATGGGGTAGAATTAGGTTTTAGTACAATCATCACTCCTAGCAAAGAAAAAGTGAAGATACATTTAGAAGACATTGCTCAAGTAATTGACAAGCACAAAGCTTTTTCTCAAGCGGAATTAATTCAAAAATTAAATCCAATTATTATCGGATGGTGCAATTACTACCGAGCAGTTTCTAGTAGTAAAGTCTTATATAAACTAGACTTTCTGGTGTATCAAAAACTTCGACGCTGGGCAAATCGTCGTCACCACAATAAAAATAGACATTGGGTGTCAAATAAATACTGGCAAACAATAGGCGACGATAACTGGGTATTCGCCACAAGACTTGAGGGTACAAATCCCCTTGTTTTGCGTAAGCATGGTCAAACTAAAAAGGTTGACCATACCAAAGTTAAAGGCGAATCGTCACCATACGACGGCAACCTGGTTTACTGGAGTACAAGAATGGGACAGCATCCCGAAATGCCAAAACGAATGGCTACATTGCTTAAAAAGCAAAAGGGAAAATGCGCCCACTGCGGATTGCACTTCAAAGAAGAGGACGTAATGGAAGTTGACCATAAAATCCCTAAATCGCGAGGTGGAAAGGATAATTATGATAATTGGCAACTTCTACACAGACACTGCCACGATACAAAAACTGCTACTGATAGCAGTTATGGCAAAAAATCTGGCTGTAATAGCGCCAAGCCTAAGCCATCCTCTGAACTTACTTGGTTTTGGGAAGAGGACATGCTGGTAATGCGGTATGTGTGACAAACAACAAATTACTGAGGAGCCGTGTGAAGGGAAACTTTCAAGCACGGTTTTGGAGAGCAGTGGCTCTCGTGAGGGAGTCACTGACTTTAATATATTTTTCATGTCCAGGAAAATCCTTCGTTTACCAGAAAAAAGGTATTTGGATAGGCTCTCCGAAATTGATGCTCTTTTGGAAATAAAAAGGTTCATCGACAGGAAAATACCCCCTCATCTCAAGCCTTTCTTGGATTCCGAGAAAGAGTCCAATGAGTAGACGGTGAGTCAACGATGATTAGACGGTGAGCAAATGGTGAGTTAACAGTGATAAAACAGTGAGTTAAGCATGAGGTTTATGAAATTCGTTTTAGCGAATTTATTTACAAAATTAGCTGTATTATTAATATCAACTTTGATGTGATTTGTAATACTCAACCAAATTTGCAACAATCAAATTAGTGGTTACAAATTTTATAACTAATGATAAAATTCAGCTTCATGTATAATTCATTCACATCCTTCGCCTGAACGTAAAGGTCGGCGGGGGATTTTGTTGAGTTTGATTTCTTTTGGGTTAAGGAACGGTTAATCTTCCCTCTGCACTCGTGAAATTGGTTGTTGACAATACTGAAATCAATGCTAAAATCTCTACTTAACCTGATGATTGTTATTCCTCGCTTTGGCGCAAAGGTCGGCGAAGAATTTTGTTTTATCTCATTGTTTGTTTGAGTAAATGTTGTAATAAATACAAGTATGACTATTCTTTACCCTCGTCTGAGTACAAAGCCAGCGGGAGGTTTTGTTTTAGCTTGACTTATCTTAGGTTCAATCGCTCATTCCTGAAACACAGAGGTTATGACAGGGGGTTGTGACAGGCTCAAAAGCTTGCACATCAATAGCTCCAACCTTTATAATAAGTGTAGTGTCACAACCTTTTATATATTTATTCCAAACATGGACAGAGTGAAAATTTGCACGCACTGACGCCAACCCATTTACTTATCATCGTATCAAAACAGCAACTCTGGTTTTTCTATTTTTGGCTGTATCAAATCCGTCTTTATACTCAGTAACTTCAAAGCCCAGTTCGGCTAGCCTGCTGAGAATGTTTTTTGTAGGGTGACTGCCTAATATAATTGTATTCTCTGGATGTGGGTGGTCTTCTACATAATTTGCTACTAAAAGCTTACCGCCTGGATTAATATAGTTTTCGAGAAGAAACTCGATATACTGCTTTTCGTACTCAGCAGGAACGTAAACTAATTCGGTGCGAACAAAATCAAATCGCTTTGATGGTATCCAATAAAATGCATTTCCGACAATAAAATTATCTTTATTCTGTGGAAGTCTATTTTTAGCGAGTTCAACTAGTTTTGAAGAAATATCTATTCCATATGGTTCAATGATAATATTTTTTGGAGAATTCCATTTTTGACAACATTCTAGTAAATAACCGTTTGCACAACCAATATCCAAAAAAGACCCAGATTTATCAATGCAGTCAGCAACTGGCTTACGAAGACAAATCCATCGTTCCTCTGGGCCAGACATACCCGATTGTCTCCAAGGTTCAGCATTAATTAGATATCCTGCTGTCTTTAGTATCGCGAGCGTTTTCAAACCATTGTTTTAGTTCTTCTACGTTTATATTATTAGACGAATTCATGTTTTGCATTTTTAATTTTTGTATGGAAGGATTAGTCCTCAGGTTCGTGGCAAACCACTTCGATGTTGTGCCCGTCCGGATCAATGACGAAAGCTGCATAATAGTTTGCGTGGTAGTTCGGGCGCAAACCAGGCGCACCATTGTCTTTGCCACCCGCCTCTATAGCCGCACGATAGAAAGCTTGGACTTGCTGGCGATTCTCGGCTGTGAACGCCAAATGAAGATGCGCCGGCTTCTCGTCGGTTTGGCAGATACACAATGAAGACTTACCGTCTGAGCTAAGCTCGACACCGAGCGGCCCCTCCAGGACAACAGCTACGCCGAGCGGTTCGAGTGCCTTGAGGAAGAACGCCTTGCTCACTACATAATCGCTGACTCCGAATAGCACGTGGTCAAACATGAGTTCTCCAGTAAGTGTGTGGGTCTGCGCGAGGACTAACTATTTATTATACGGAAACTTTCTAAAGTCTAGTGTCATAACCTGTCATAACCTTTTATATATTTATTCCAAATTGGCTAATGACTGTTTTTTTTATCGGTTCACGGGGGGGTCAAAAAAATGTACCATATGAAATCACACGGAATCAATACGATAACTAATCTAGATTTGATTTTTTCCGGTTATTTTTGAGTAGCGAAAAGTCCTACATTGGTCTGCAAATTGTTTTTTAGGCATTTTAGGTATGATTGGTTCCAAGCATGAATTGCCGAAACATTACTCTGCAATAGCTTTAGCTTTTAGGTGAATATTCTACCCCCCGTGAACGGTTACTGTCTTAATTGACTTATAACAACTAAAAAATCAGCATCTACCCCCAAGCTTGCAATTTGGTCAATCACGGGGTAAAATCACAAATATATAATACAACAACACAATATTAGATAAAACTGATAAAAACACAGTAATACACATACTTGATATTTTAAATTTTTTTCGTGTGCTACTTAAACTTCTTGGGTATGAAGTTGAAGTAGAAAAGCCTCGTGGTTTTGCGACTAGTGAATACATAAAGCCAAACAAAAATAAGAAGAAGAAAGCCAAAAAACATAAGTAAATATTTACTTTTAAAATAAAAACTAATCACTTCATAAAAAATAAAATATCAATGGAACATTATATAAATAACATTAGATAAAAATGAGAAAAGAATAGTTAAAATCATACTAAGAATTTGAGATTGCAATTTGTATTTGTAGTTTCTAAATATGAGAGAAAACAAACTTACAATGACATAAAATATTAATCCAATAATTGTGCCACACAAAACATCTATTACAATGAATTTCAGAAGAAAAAAAGCTTGCATTTGAAAAAAAGAAATTAAATTGCTAATTGAAGAATCATTTCTATTTACAAAAAGCATTAACACTAAAAATGTAGTGTTTATAGCGCTTGAAAAACCAGAAAGAATATTTAGAATCACTAATCCCCAGTTATTTTGCAATATAGAATTCTGAAACTTTCTCAGTATTCCAAAACTTCCAACCTTTTTAAATTTAGACATTAGCCGATTTATAATTTTATATTTGAGGAATTACTAGAACTGGTGAACCAGCATAAAACACCAATTCATCAACATCTAATGTTTTATTAAACTATCTCATTCATTTTTAATTTAAAGTTATTTAATTGTCAATTGTTTTTGCTTTTCGATAACATCATTCATTTTATAATAAAATTCTTCTCTGTTAATTTCGGAGTTCATCACCTGATTATAGTAAGTTTTTAACTCTTTTTTGGCATCAGCATCAAAATTGACAAGAGTATCAGGAGTTATCAAACTAGTTATACTATCGTCATCCATTGGCAAACTTCTTAATAAGCTCCGATAATATTTTGATTGATATTTTTTGTCCCACTCTTCAACTGGAAAATTTCTAATTGATTCTATTATGTCAAGCGCAACTTTACGTGCTTCTTCTTCTTTCCTTACGGTTAAACAGTCATATCTTGTAGACCCTGGTGGTTTTGCCATCACCATCCATTTTCCTGATATCTTTGATTGTTCAAGCCAAGTATAAGAAAAACCATACTCAAGAGGTTTATGCTCAGTTATTACACAGCGAACATCATCACTGAAAACTGAAAAGTGATAATCTGGTTTACTAACTGCCAAATCGTGAGCAACCTGTTTTAAAACTTGCAATCTCTTTTTATATGTCTGAAAAACTGGGGTTGAATTTTTATCTTTCTCACATTGTTCCAGCAATCGCTCAATTTGATTTTCAATGCTTAGATAAGTTTGCCCTTTTTTCGGATTCGGATTAAAGCCTTTAGACATAAACACCTCAAAATACTTCCAAATTTATGGTGAAGCAGTAGCACATTTCTACTACTTAAGAATAATTCATATACATTCATCTCTCCATTTTATGTGTATAAAATTTATAAAAGTTTATATTTAACTTCATGTTAAATTTGACTGTAATAACGGTATTGTTAAACACTTTAATGAATATCATAAAATAAAGTTAAATCATCTGCAAATGATGAAAAGCTTTTTTTAATTAAGAAGATAAGCCTCTCCCTGTGTCAGGAAAAGGCTTTAAAACCTGTACTCTCTTGTTTCCTTTCCATGCCGCTATAGACACGCTATGCAAACGTAGGGAAGGGGTTAGGAGTTAGGTTCTTAGTTAAGATTGATACTTTTTAAACATTCTCTAACGCGGACGAGAACTAATTGTCGGACGCAATGGTACTTGTCGAACACGAGTTGTCGGACGCAATGGTCTTGGTGGTACCAACAAGTATGGTTCTGGTGTTTCTACACGAACTACGCCACCTGCTACTTTTGTTAAATCCGCATTACTGAGTTCCTCGATAGGGCAAGACACATCACCGTATGCAGGTTCAGTGTTCGCAGCAACAGAGTGTTGATTTAAAGAAGTTACTTTCTTCATGATATGTTATTCCTTACTATTGAAAATGAACAAGCATAACTGCGTCCTAGAGACCTAAGAACTTTCTTATCTAAAGGAGGAAATAAGAATTTTTGGAATCTAAGCCGAACTTACGCTTCTATATTATTTATGGGAGTAAGTAATATCAAAATATGCAGCTTTACAAATTAACCAAATGCTTGCCCCCACCTTGTGTATAAGTATAATAAAGTTGGAAACTAAAAACGTCTGGAACCTTGATTCTTCGTTCTATAATAAACAGGATTTTATAAATAAATTTGGGAACTGAGGTGCAGAGTCGTTCTTCGTTTACGATTGGTGATAGTAATAAAGTTGGAAACTGTCACAAAAGTATAAATGTAATAAATATTCTTAACTTACATCTTGCACCTCTACGTACATACTCGTACTAAGTAAAGATTAAGACGATAAAGCTACATAAATTTTATGACTTTTTTACCCTAAATCAAGGATTTTAGATTTAGTACTGAGTGCTTAATATCCATCAATATTTCTTGGTGCAAGATGTGAGCCTCCGACGGTCGCGTTTGCCACAACCGTAAAATATGGGAGAAACACAATTTTCTGTAACCCCTGCTATACATGGATTTTAAAATGTGTTTTTTAGGAGTTAACTCTCGTCTGAGTACAAAGCCAGCGGGGGGTTTTGTTTTAAGTTCAATCGCTCATTCCTGAAACACAGAGGTTATGACGGGGGTTGTGACAGGCTCAAAAGCTTGCACATCAATAGCTCCAACCTTTATAATAAGTGTAGTGTCACAACCTTTTATATATTTATTCAAGTTTTGGAAGTGAGTAATTTTTTAGCTTAACCAGTAAGAAGCCCCACACCATACACAAAGTGTTGGTGCTGGGATGAATTGCGCGATAAAAACGATACGCATAATGTTGACTACACTGTAACGAAGTTCAGTGTAGGAGATGTCACGTCAATTCAAAATTCAAAATTCAAAATTGCAATTAGTGTTCGCAAGTACCCACCACTTTATAAATTCAAAATGCAAAATTCAAAATTACCTCATTCTTTAATTTTTAATTTTGAATTTTGAATTGTCAAAGTAACCCCTCTAAATTAATAAATTCAAAATTACCCCATTCTTTAATTTTGAATTTTGAATTTTGAATTGTTGAGGTCACGTAAAGATATCTATTGCCAATTCCCTACCAAAACAAACGGAGACCAAATAGCTGGATGTCCATTTGCATCAGCAATAACTTTCAACTGAGCTTGACGTAAAGCTTCCGCTTTAGTAATTCCCTTTTGCTGCATTTCGGTGTAGAAATTTTTAATTAATGGAACAGTATCAGCGTCGTTCACAAACCACAATGTAGCGAGAGTACTTTTTACACCAGCACGCAAAGCCACACCAGCAAGTCCCAAAGTTGCACGACTGTCACCAGAAGCAGTTTGACAAGCACTCAAAGCCAAAAGTTCAATTGGTTCTTTGCTACGACGTAAAACAGACTCAAATTCTGGGAGTGCAACCCGTTGGTCATATAGTTGTAAAAATGTACTCGCACTATCTGCACCAAATTTACCATGAGTTGCAAGGTGAACAATAGGATAGCTATTTTTGTCAATTTCTTTCTCTAAATTTGCGAGGGTAAATTCCTTATCTAAAAATCGTTTTCCCCCCAAAATTTTCTGTAAACCCTCAGTTTCAGCTTTTACATACGGTAGTGGTGCAAAAGGAGGAATTTCTACACTCAAACCAAAAATTACAGCTTTCGAGTTTTCAGGTTTTAGCGACCTACGACTAGGAGTTAAATTCGTCCCTAAAGAATTAGCAATTGCATATTGTTGCACTAAAAATTCTTTACCGTTATGAAGTGCAGCCATCGGGATGTTTCGCAACACTCCATCATTAATAAAGACAAGAGTTTTAGCATGAGAACTAGCTAAATCGCTAGCCATTGGTCGGATAAGTAAATCGTAAACTTTTTGCGATGATGTCAAATACTTGTCAGTAGAAATATCCTCCAGAGTAGAGCGTAATTGTTCAATTTGTTCATTCAAGTCTTGCTGCGAAATTGTCACTGGATAACTGTTAAATGTTCCATTTGGTAGCTGTAGCAGCATGTAAGTTTTATTATCTAAAACAATTGAATGAATAAATGCAGTATTTTTAATCGCATTTTGATTTGCCAATTGTTCGTTAGTTGTGCTACGAGCTACTTGTACACACTCGTCTCCAAAAAAGTTTTGTAGTTCACTCAATTGTAGAAGCTCGGAAACTTTTAACACTTCTTCAATCGAAGATTGGGAATTAATGCTTTTATAATTTTTCCCCTCGGCTGTTTTCTCTAAAAGCAAAGCCATATATTCCCGATAAACTGGTTCAGTAGAATCACGCAAGTCAAATTGTAAATCTTTATTAGCGACGACAATATCACCGCGAATTGTTTGCAAAGAAGTAATAGCTTGTCTATAAGCTACAGTGGCTAATTCTTTCTTACCCAGAGCATTATAAATCCTTCCGGCTTGTGCTTGTGAGCGGTATAAACTATCAGCGGCATTGATTTGTTGTGCTGCAAATTGGGCTTGCTGGGTTAATTCCATCGCTTTAGAAAAATTCCCCTCTTCTTCATAAGCCTGTCCTATAGCTGTGAGTGCGAAAGATTCAGCACGTTTGTCAGCAATACTTTGACTAATGGAAATGGCTTTTTCTAAAGTTTGTATTTTTTGATTTTGATTTACCTCTCTTTTGTCCATACTTTCAGCTAAGTTAATTAGACTGTAGGCTTTAGCACGAGAATCGGGAGTATTTGTCAAAATTGAATAGGCTTGTTCGCGATATTTGGCAATTAATTCCTCTTGAGGTGATTTCTGGATAACTAAGAAACGAGCTAAATTTATTAACGCTTTAGCTTGTTGTATTCCCCCAATAGCTTTACTTTCTTCTACACTTTTGGAATAGGCATCTTGTGCAGCATTTGCATCTTGTGTGGCTAATTGCAGCAAACGCTCTTTTTCTGTATCGTCTCCCTCTCTTTGTGCGGAACTAGCTTGTAAAGTATAGCGTTGATAGCGATTTTGATAAACATTGCCTAAATTATTCCAAGCTGTGGCTATCAAAATAGAATTTTTGAGTTGCTTAGCTGCATCTAAACTAGATTTTCCTTCAGTAATTGCTTTTTCAAAATCTCCTAAAGCTAAATACGTGTTTCCCAATACTCCCTTTGCAGCAGCTTGGGTTGCTTGGTCTTGATTTTTTTGGGCTAAGGATATAGTAGATTGCAATATAGGTAAAGCAGTCCGGGGTTGACCTAATGCATTATAAGCCTGTGCTTGTTCCGTCAATACTTGAGAACGTAAATGTCTGGAATCAGCATCTGAAAATGACTGATAAATTTTTGCCGCTTCTTCCCACTGTTTAATCGCCTGCCCTAAACTGCCACTTTGACGGTATGCTGAACCAAGATTAGTATGTAAAATCGCTCGCAATTTCTTATCAGAAACTTGCTTCAGTGATTCGTTCCAGAGTTGAATAGCTTCGCGATATTTTCCAGAATTATAGTAAAAAACAGCTTTATCTTCTTGGTGTTTTTGAGCAACTTCATTCTCGCTTCCTAACAAAGAAGGGGATATAGTCTGATTTTTACTTGGCTCTGTAGCTTTAGCAATCTGGTCGAAACCAGTAAAATGTAAACTTATAAAAATAACCAATCCAACGCATAAGGATAAAGAAAATCTATAAAAACTTTTTTGTCGCATGTAAACTCACTTTAAAATAAATTATCTTTTGTTACCATTTAAATTTTTAGATTGGTATTTGGTCAAGGGGGAAAATAATGAAATATAGGGAGATGATGGAGATGAGGAAGGTGAGGTCGTCACGTATGATGGGTTAGGCGCATTTGTAGCAGCTAATTGAAGGCTCTTTAAGTTACATGAAGCGCCGTAACCCATCATTTCTAGGGACTTAATATTTACTTGATAAATCATCTCTAAACTTGTGGCATATATTTTTGATTAAAAATTATGTAAATTCACTTAAGTAATTACCCTGAGTATAAAATATTTTACTAACGTAGATAAATTTGTTAAATTCATATTAAATTGATATTTAAAATAGAATAGAAAAACTTTGAATCAATTAATTACAACTTAATTACAATAAAATATCTTCACATATTTATAGATAGAAATACTGTTCGCTTACACAATAGTGAATAGTAAAAATATATATAAACGAAACAGATATTTCTTCGACCAATTTGTATATCTGACTTGACGATAGATAATGTAATTTGATTTTCCATTTTGGAATTTAGTTCCAGTTGTTAAGTAACTTATTTGTACAAGGACTCATCAGTTATGGTCAAAATTCAGAAACGAGCCTTGGCATTAGGAGCAGCCTCTTTGAGTCTTTTAGCTGGGTTTGCTCCTGTGAGTATTTCCATAAATAACTCCCAGTCCCAAGGCTTGTTGTCATTCCAAATTGGAGATGCTTCCGCAGTAGCACAAAAACCGCGTGCTTATACACCCCCTGGTGGCCGTCTTCGTCCCCAAAGAACTGAAGGTAGCGGTGCGCGGGGTTGTACAAATTCGATACCAGTAACTGTCAATTTATTAACACCTCAAGACCATATTGCTAGAACCACCGAGGCACGTCCGACATTTCTTTGGAATGTTTCGGGAGCAACAACCGCACCAATGGTATTTACACTCATAGAACGAGGTGTTAGTCAACCGCTCTATAGTAAAACACTCAAAGCGAATAAAGCTGGGATTGTTGAATTACAACTCCCACCAGAATCTCCTGAACTCAAGATTGGTAAAGAATATCGCTGGACTGTTGCACTTGTTTGTAATGAAAAGCGTGCTTCACAAAATATTAACGCTCGTGCGTGGATTGAACGTGTTGCAACTTCTTCACAATTAAAACAAGAACTTGCATCAGCAACAAATGACCGCGAGCGCGCACTTGTCTATACCCAAAATGGTATTTGGTACGATGGTTTAGCAACATTGAACCAAGCCAAAACCAGCGATTCAGAAAAAACAGAAGCAATCAATTCTTTTAGTGCATTACTAAGGGAAGTTGGCTTAGAAAAGATTTCCAAGCGAAGACATTAGAATTTGGAAAATTAATTTGGGCAAAGAAGACGAAACGACAACGGTTATGGAGTGGGTTTTGCCTACTCCATTTTTTATTTTTCTTCCAGATGAAGAGATTGCTATGTTAGTTGGGAACACTACAACTATAGAAGGGTTTTTTGGCAATAGATTCCTAGCAAAACAATGCAATACTTAAATCGCAATTTACGAAAAACTTTACAAAAAAATTTGTCCAAGGTAATACCACATAAATATACTAACGGATTTAATCAAAAACTGAAAAAATTCACCGTCACATGGCACGGAACACTGGTTGTCACACCGACTATTGCTGGATTGACAATTTTAGTTAGATTATTAGGATGGTTCCAACCGTTAGAGTACGCAACTTTG
Organism: Scytonematopsis contorta HA4267-MV1; assembly: GCA_019359035.1. Taxonomy (GTDB): domain Bacteria; phylum Cyanobacteriota; class Cyanobacteriia; order Cyanobacteriales; family Nostocaceae; genus Scytonematopsis; species Scytonematopsis contorta. The sequence goes on from JAHHIC010000096.1 coordinate 11,258, forward strand.
GATATTAGTTTTCGTCTGCGACCAGAAGAAGCCGTTGATGAGCGAATCATAATTGTTGCTGTCGAAGAATCGGACTTAAGCCGTCTAAAACAATGGCCACTATCTGATGAGCTTTTAGCCAAGTTATTAACTAATATTAAACAACAAAACCCTAAAGTTATTGGTTTAGATATATATCGAAATTTACCTGTTGAGCCAGGAAATGCTGAATTAAAGAAAGTATTTAAAGAAACATCTAATTTATTTGGTATTCAAAAAGTTATTGGTGACCGATTTAGTCCAGAAATTCCCCCATCACCAGTGTTGTCTCAGTTAGGTCAAGTAACTTCTAACGATGTCGTCGTTGATGAAGATGGTGTAGTTCGTCGAGGAATGCTATTCCCTATCCCAGGTGAACCGCTACCAAGTTTAGGTTTGACTATGGCTATGGAATATCTGAGAGGACAAGGTATTGAGCCAGAATCAGCGAAGGACGGTGCAATGAAACTGGGTAATACGGTTTTTGATATTTTTGAAAGCAATGATGGCAATTATTTAAATGCGGATGCAGGTGGTTACCAAATTATCCTTAACTATCGAGGTGCAGCCAATAGTTTTCAATCAGTTCCCTTGACAGACGTATTAGAAAACCGTGTGCCACCAAATCTAATGCGCGACCGCATTGTTTTGATTGGCGCGAAAGCACCTAGTTTAAACGATGCTTTTTATACTCCTTATAGTCGTGGTTTTTTTGGCACACCAGTACGTACTCCAGGTGTAGAGGTTCAAGCAAACGTCACCAGTCAAATTTTAAGCTCTGTTTTGGATAGTCGTCCTTTAATTAAAGTTTGGTATGACCCATTAGAAAAAGTTTGGATTGTTCTATGGATTTTGATAATAGCAAGTTTTGGCTGGCATTGGCGATATACAAAAGCACACTTTTATATTTTGTGGATGCTTAGTTTACTATTAGTAAATATTGCAATTGTAAGTTTTATTGGTTACGTCAGTTTTTTACTAGGTTGGTGGATTCCGGTTATATCACCTTTAATGGGGCTATTGGCTTCAACAATTGCGATTTCCAGTTATGTTTATGTTAGTAAATTGCGCGAACTAAATAAAGCACTAGAAAAAAGCAATGTACAATTAGAACAAAGTCATGTACAACTAGAAGAAACGATAAAAGACTTAGAACATGTACTCAGTGACCTACAAAAATCACAACTTCAACTGATTCAAAGTGAAAAAATGTCTGCATTAGGTCAGTTAGTTGCAGGTGTTGCTCATGAAATTAATAATCCTGTCGGTTTTATATCTGGTAATCTTAAACATCTTGAAGGGTATATTCAAGATTTAACTAATCATTTACAACTTTATCAACAAACTTTTCCAGAAGCAGGAGAAGAAATAGAGGAAGATGCTGAAGCAATTGACATTGAATATGTTTTGGAAGATATACCCAAAATGGTAGAGTCTATGCAGGTTGGGATTCAACGAATAAAAGAAATTAGTACTTCATTAAGGACTTTTTCACGTAGCGATACTTCAACTAAAGCTAACTACAATATACATGAGGGAATTGATAGTACCTTACTAATTTTAAAACATCGTTTAAAAGCTGATAGTATCCGTCCGGAAATTAAAATTATAAAAGAGTATGGAAATTTACCAATGGTCAATTGTTATCCGGGACAGTTGAATCAAGTGATTATGAATTTAATTGCCAATGCGATTGATGCTTTGGAAGATTCTAATAAGGGAAAAGAATTTGCAGAAATTGAAGCTAACCCAAATAAAATTACTATTTCGACTAAACTCTTAGCTGATAATACAAGAGTGGTAATTCAAATCAAAGATAACGGCTTAGGAATGTCTGATGAAATTAAACAAAAAATATTTGAACATTTGTTTACAACCAAACCCGTAGGACAAGGAACTGGCTTAGGTTTATCTATTAGCCGTCAAATAGTTGAAGAAACTCACGGTGGAAAGTTAAGCTGTATTTCGTCCCTCGGTGATGGAGCTGAGTTTCTTATCGAAATTCCAATTGAATAAAAGAACCTAACCCCCCTACCCCCCTTCCCTATGAGGGAAGGGGGGAAATAAAAGACGTGGTACTACCTGAAAATTACTGTGAATACAGTAAATAAGAGCTTCGTAGTTGCGAGCATCCCAATTAGCTATATTTGACCTGCTATTAACCTGCTGATAACCCCCCTTCCCTAAGAGGGAAGGGGGGAAGGGGGGTTAGGTCTCTTTTCTTTCATCGCCTAAGATATTGATATTGCGAATTTTTATTCCACCAAGTTAAATTCACCCAATGGAACCAATCATCACATTACCCAACTATATTAACGGTCAGTGGTCAACATCTACCGCAGCCCAACACCTCGCAGTAATCAATCCAGCCACAGGAGAACTAATAGCTAAAGTTCCTTTATCATCGGCCGCAGAAGTCAACGAGGCAATACAAGTAGCAGCAGAAGCATTTACTACATGGCGTCGGACTCCGGCTACTGAGCGAGTGCAGTATTTATTTAAACTGAAGAACCTGCTAGAAGAAAATTTTCAGGATTTAGCCAGCACAATTACCCAGGAATGCGGCAAAACTTTAGCTGAGTCAAAAGGAGAAATGCGTCGTGCAATCGAAAATGTAGAAATAGCCTGCGGTATTCCTATGATGATGCAAGGGACAAATTTAGAAGATATAGCCAGAGGAATCGATGAAATAATGATACGTCAACCTCTGGGGGTATGCGCCGTTATTTGTCCTTTCAATTTTCCAGGAATGATTCCCTTTTGGTTCTTACCCTATGCGCTCGCTTGCGGTAACACATACATTGTCAAACCAAGTGAAAAAGTACCATTGACAATGCAAAAAATCTTCCAATTAATAGAAAAAACAGGTTTACCAAAAGGCGTTGTAAATTTAGTCAACGGAGCTAAAGAAGCCGTTGATGCAATTTTAGACCATCCTCAAATTCGAGCGATTAGTTTTGTTGGCTCTACCCCAGTAGCTAAATATATTTACAGTCGCGGAGCAGCAAATGGAAAACGCTTACAATGTCAGGGTGGAGCTAAAAACCCAATTATTGTGTTACCAGACGCAGATATGACAATGACTACCCGTATTGCAGCTGATAGTGCATTTGGTTGCGCTGGACAAAGATGTTTAGCTGCTTCAATTGCCGTAACTGTAGGGGAAGCACGAAATACATTTACCGAAGCTATGGCAGAGATTGCTACAAAAAGAATTGTCGGTAATGGTTTAGACTTAAATGTAGAAATGGGGCCTGTAATTAGCACTGAAAGTCAAGCCAGAATAGAGAATTTAATTCAAAAAGGGGTAGACGAAGGAGCAAATTTGTTAGTAGATGGACGAAAACCACAAATTTCTGGTTATGAAAATGGTTATTTTGTCCGTCCCACGATTTTGCAAGATGTTAACCCAAGTGGGAAAATAGCCAAAACTGAAATTTTTGGGCCAGTGCTGAGTTTGATGCATGTAAATACTATTGATGAAGCTATCGCTTTAGTGAATAGCGGTCAGTATGGTAATATGGCTTGTTTATTTACCAATAGTGGAGCTGCTGCACGTAAATTTCGCTACGAAGCAGAAGCCGGGAATATAGGGATTAATATTGGAGTGGCAGCACCGATGGCATTTTTTCCCTTTAGCGGTTGGAAGGATAGCTTTTTTGGCGACTTGCATGGACAGGGTAATCATGCGGTCGAGTTTTTCACTCAAACTAAAGTGGTTGTGGAACGTTGGCCAAGTGATTGGTCGCGTACCTTTTAAGTACTGAGTTGTGATTCACTCCAGTAAGAAGAACCATCCCGCGTTCTATTAATAAAACCCCTTTCAAACATTTCCCTTCTCAACAAAGCATGGTCTCCAAAAGTATGATGCTGATTGAGTAGGGTATTTACTTGTTTCTCAGTGTAAATTACCCCAATTTCAAACTTGGTTGCGAGATACTCCAAAACCAGAATTTGAAATTTTCCTTTATTACGCTTTGACGGCCATTCCTTAATTCGTCCTTCTTCATCAACATAATTTTTTAATTCAGCTAAGTAATTCATAGTTTTTATTACCACACCATCAAACGAATAGCACTATTCATAAGAATCACTATTCACCATAAACTTTCCTGAAAATTTCACGTAACTCAAATGCTGACCTAACCCCCTTACCCCCCTTCCCTTGTAGGGAAGGGGGAAAATAAAGGCATGTAGAGGCTTAAAATCATTTACTTAAAAATTGTAAATCATCGTAGCCCCCCTTCCCTTGTAGGGAAGGGGGGTTGGGGGGTTAGGTTATTCCGGGCACACAAAAATATTAAATTCGTCACTACTGCTCATCACTAATAAGTACTTGAGTATAAAAGTATTTGTTATGATAAAAAAATAACAATTGTGGTCAGTAGTAGAGGAGATGAACGTGAAAACAGGATTTCTCGCTAAAACTTTAATTGCATCAGTCGGCTTATTTAGCTTATTCACACCGCTAAAAGCTTCAGCACAAATTATTCCACAACCCTGGGTTTCTGTGGGTAGCAACGAGGGTGATATTACTTACTCAGTAGGTGCTAAAGCTTTCGGTGTTGGTGCCGAGTTCGGTGTTGGCCCAGATGGTGCAACTGGTTTTGATGTGTTAAAGTTTCTTCCTTTACCCGTTGTTTCACCTTATGTAGGATTAGGGTATTATTCTCAAGATAAAGGCGTCGCTTGGTCTGGTGGGGTACAAGTTGGAGCAACCGAAAATGTTTTCATTGGTGGAGGTTACAACTCTGTACGTGGTTGGAACGGACAACTTGGTATCCGGTTTTAATTATGCCTATGTCAGTTTTAAACTTGGTAAATATAACCTAATTATTTATCTTTAAATTGTAAAACTTTCAAATTGACTATAAAATCGCGACAATTTTGACCTGATAGCCTAGTCAAGACGATGCCTTCTAATAGTAGTATAGTCATTGTCCAGATGTTTCTCTGGATAGATGATTGTACTACTTGATTTAGATAAGCCAATTTTGCAGCAATTGGTGAAGGTTACTATTTTATAATCTAGCAGGCATTTTTTTATGCAGCAAGGATTAACCCTATTACTTCAGCTCGTATTAGAGTTAGCACCTGTAATTGCAACATTAGCGCAAAAGAAAATCCCTCCAACTCTGGCTATAGCCGCGCAGGAGTTGCCGAAGGAAATTCAAAGAATAATTCAAACCGCTAGTAGTTCTAGTGAAGTCGTTAATTCCTCAGGAGATTTTGAGGAGCAGAAACTTCTTCAACAACAGTTAGCTTATTATGACAGACAAACAAAGTTAAAAGTTTCAGAACACGAACGGGAAACAGCATTAAAATTACCCGAAGTTGACAAAATTCTTGATAATTGGCCTTTGCGATTATTCCCTTCGCAAATTTTAGAGTCTCATATCAATCATACGCGCACACCACTTAAGATTTTTCTGGCTCCTCCCCAAATTAAATTTGACCAATTTGACGACCGACATGAAGGGGTTTCGGAAGTTGAGATTATGCTAGCAGAGGGATTACGAGATTTTTTAAATCATAATTATTCCCTCCATAATTCAACTCGTCCAACAGAGTTTTTGGCTGGTGCATGGGAAAGTAAACGATTTCACAGCGAATCAAGCATTAAAGCTTTATTCGGAATGCTAAAAACTGAGCCAATTTTAATTTTAGAGTCGGAAACAGATGGAGATTTTTTGAATTTTAGAATTGCTTATTGGGGTATTGGTCAAAACAATTATTACTACAAAACAATTTCGCGTCTCCCTTACAAAGAAATTGTTTATGATTCAGCCAAGTCTCGTGCTTTAGAATGGAGAAAAATTCGCGATGAATTATTAATGTTAGGAGAAGATTTAGAAGAAATTAATAAGATTGGTGGCGATAATGTTGAGAATTTAGCTATTTTGGAAAAAGAGGAAAAATGGCAATTTCAAGGTATTGATATTAGTAAATTATCTTTAAGCTATCATGTCAATCGTCAAGATATCGAAAGACTTTCTCAAGTGCTTGTAACTTGTCACTGTTTAGTAGCAGGTTGGATAGCGGATATTTATCATTTGGTACATCACGATGTACGTCCTTTTTTACCTGAATTGTTACCTAGCTTAATCAAAGAGGATTTGGACTTACAATCGGTTAAAGCTATTGCTAATGGATATCAACAAGTGTATGATGCTTTGGAAGCTGAGCGATGTTATTGGGTTCCGGAGATGGCTTTGCAATTAGCTCATAGTTTATCCAGTTTACCAGATACAACTTGGGCGCAAGAACAAATTGATTATTCGCTGAATACGTGGCTGCAATTACGACAAGTTTCATTACAGCAAGGATTTAACCCACTTGCGGCTATGCAACATGCTGTCAGAATAGAAGACGAGGAATATGTAGAAAAATTAAGGGGTTATTTTGCTGTAATTGGTGATACCCAAAGTCTCGCTTATGTAGAGGAAATTTCGCAGGCTATCATAAATCTGAAACAGCAACGAAAACTCACTTATGCTTATGTAAAACACTGTTTGACAGGACATTCAGGTATAGTCACATCTATTGCCATAAGTAACGATGGGGAAACTTTGGTTAGTGGCTGTGCAGACAAAACTATTAAAGTCTGGAATTTACAAACGGGGATACTCATCCGTACTTTGAGTGGAGAAGTAGGAGAAGTGTCTTCCGTTGCAGTTAGTCCCAACGGTGATTTATTGGCTGTTGGTAGCAGCGCACATCCCAAAAGTAATGTAAAAGTGTGGAATCTTGCTACGGGTAAGTTACTGCATACCCTTTTGGGACACCAAAAACCCGTTAACTGTATAGCCATAAGTCCCGACGGACTGATTCTTGCTAGCGGCAGCAACAAAATCAAAATTTGGAATTTGGAAAAAGGCGATCGCATTTGTACGTTGTGGCATTCATCCCCAGTGCATGATGCTGCAATTAGTCCAGATGGTACAATTTTGGTGAGTGCCAGTAGCGACCAGAAGATTCGACTGTGGAATCCTAAAAGTGGTGAACCATTACGTACTTTGTGCGGACATACTGGAGAGGTAACAACTGTAGCGATAAGCCAAGATGGATTAACTTTAGTTAGTGGAAGCACAGATAAAACCATTAAAATTTGGGAATTAGATACGGGAAAAGTACGACAAACTCTAATTGGACATGACTTAGATATAAAATCCATAGCTCTAAGTCCCAATGGAGAAATTTTAGTTAGCGGTAGCGCTGACCAAACAGTAAGAATTTGGCATTTAGATACAGGAGAATTACTACATGTTCTGACGGGACATTCTGCGGGGGTTAATTCTGTAGCTTTTAGCCCCGATGGTAAATTTATTGCTAGTGGAAGCTCCGATAAAACTATCAATATTTGGCAACTGGCTTAACTCAATGCCATTGCGAGGAGGAACGCAATGACAGGAAAGTGTAAAATCAAAACTAGGAACGTCAAAATTGGAGAAACCAGGGTTGCGTACACTAGGAGTAAACATTGACCACATCGCTACTATTCGTCAAGCAAGACGAACAGTAGAACCAGACCCCATTGCAGCAGCAGTACTCGCAGAACTAGCGGGAGCAGATGGTATAACAGCGCACTTACGGGAAGACCGACGACACATTCAAGACCGCGACGTACGTTTATTGCGGCAGACAGTCAGAACCCACCTCAACCTAGAAATGGCAGCCACCGACGAAATGGTAGCCATAGCCCTAGACATTAAACCAGATTATGTAACCCTAGTACCCGAACGTCGCGAAGAAGTGACCACAGAAGGTGGATTAGATATAGCGGGTCAAATTGTTAGAATCGGAGAAGTCGTCAATAAATTGCAAAGCGCGGGAATTCCCGTTAGCCTATTTATCGACGCCGACCCAGCACAAATAGAAGCCTCTGTCAAGGTGCAAGCCAAATTTATTGAACTGCACACAGGAAGATATGCAGAAGCTGGGGACGAAACAAACCGCAAGCAGGAATTAGCCGTCCTGCAAACAGGGTGCGAGCAAGCGATAAAATCCGGATTGCGAGTCAACGCAGGACATGGACTCACATACTGGAACGTTTATCCTGTAGCTTGTCTCCCAGGAATGGAAGAATTAAATATAGGGCATACTATCATCAGTCGGGCAGCCTTAGTCGGTATGGAAAGAGCCGTCCGAGAGATGAAATTAGCCATGCGAGGGGAATTTTAACAGTTTTTGGCAGGCTAATAACTGCTTGCGGCATTCAAAAAGTTTCCGTATTTGTTAATACCGCAAGTCAACTTTATCGCAAATTCTATGACCGCAACAAAACCAAACAATTTGCCACTTTGGGTACAAGATAGAGATACAGTAATTGCCAATAGCACCAATGCCGAATGGCGCTACGGCAAACCCCCAGACTATACAGAATCAAAAGAGGGCTTAGCCAAAGAAAGCACCTGCAACCACCCAGAAGGTTCTTTAGAAGACCTAGTGCAAAACTTGGTCAGAAGCTTTGAGTTAGAAGTATCATTCAAAACTAACCCCACACAATGGTTATCAGTAGTCAATGACCAATTTAGAATGAGTAGCAACGGAGGAAAAGACTACAAAGCCGAAGACGTAGCAGTAGCAGGTACATATAACTTATTTATTACCGATACAGAACACTACAAACCCAGAGAAGAAACCTTTGAATCATCTGGGAAACTATTCCGAACAGCTTTCCCCAAAGGCTTTCTTTGGGAAGTACTAGAAGTATATTCCAGCCCACCAAATGTTACATTTAAATGGCGGCACTGGGGAACATTTACTGGAGAATACAAAGGTCACGCAGCCACAGGTGAAACAGTAGAAATAATTGGAATGAGTCTAGCTAGGGTTAGCGAAGACCTGAAAATTATCTCAGTAGAACACTACTTTGACAACACAGCCTTTTTCACCAAGCTAACATCCGGTAGCAAAGGAAACGATTCTAACTCCCAGCAAACAGCAAACATCAACTCATATGCTAGTTTCGGAAGCTCAGGCTTATGGGGTATGATAAAACGCATTTGGAGCTGGAAGCAACAACCAGAAAATGTGAAACTTCAAACAGCAACTTGTCCATTCCGTTCTCTAGTTAGATAATCTCTATGAAGGAAGAAGGAAGAAAGAAGAAGGAAGAAAAAACATTTGCTGGAGAATTTAATTTAAACTCCGAAGCAACTGTTTGCGAGAATATATACCCTCCTCCCTCTTTCCTCTTTGTTCGGACTTCTTCCTTACTAATCAAACGTAAACAAAAAAGGATTGAGATGACAACATATTATTACGCTTTAGCCTCTAAACATTTTCTTTTAGAAGAAGAACCTTTAGAAGAAGTTTTGCGAGAACGAACCCGTTATTACCATGAAAACGAAAAAGAAATTGATTTTTGGCTGATTCAACAACCCGCATTTTTGGAAGCACCTTCTATGGCCTCCATCAAAGCCAAATGTCCTCAGCCAGCAGCAGCAATTGTTTCCACAAATTCTCAATTTATCACCTGGTTAAAACTCCGTTTAGAGTACGTAGCCACCGGAGAATTTCAGGCACCTTCAGAAACAATTCCTGATGCTTTAGCATCATTAGCTACAGTGTCTTAGAGTGGGGAGTTGGGAGTGGGGAGTGGGGAGTGGGGGAATGAGGGAGATTAGGGAGATTAGGGGAATTACGGAGATTAAAAAAGTAACAATTATTACTTTTTTATCCTCCTCATCCTCCCCATATTCCCATCCCCACTCCCCACTCCCCACTCCCAACTCCCCACTCCACTCCCCAAATTTTTTATCGTGATGGTGTAGAGGAGAAAAGGATGAGTGCAACTTTGTGGCGAAAATTACGTATTATACCAACCGTAGTAGCGCTGGCAGTAGTGGGATTAAGTGGTAGCATTAGTAGAACCACAGCCCAAGGAAGTATACCCAGCTGCAAACCCCCTAGCACTGGAGAATACCTTTTATTAGTCATTAGCCCAACAACAGATAATCAAAATCAATTGCGTCGAGCTTTACCCAGTGACCTAAAAACAAGTGTTTGTAGATACCTTAACGAGACAGTAACACGCATTGCTGGATTTGATAAAGTAGACGATGCTAATCGTTGGGCAAAGTATGTCAATCAAATTGCGGGTTTATCTGCAATTATTACTACTAAACAAGGTGCAGGTACACCAGTTGCTCAACAACCCAAACCACAACCAAAACCACAACAAAAACCACAGCTAGAAACAGCCAACTTTAAACCTCAACCTCTGGGTCCTGGCTTTGCTGTATTGGTAGAATATTTTAATCGTCCAGAACTTGTTTCTCAAGTAGGACAAGTTGTAAAAGGAGACGTTGGTTTTGTTTCCTACGGACAACGTCCTTACTTGCTAGCTCTTTACACCACTACCCAGAAAGAAGCATACGACACATTACAAAGGCTAACAGACCGTGGCTTCTTTGCTGTAGTCGCAGACAGTCGTAAAGTTATGTTGTTACGTCGTGCGGTTGTGCAGCAGTAATTAGTAATGGGTAATTGGTAATTGGTAATTGGTGATTGGTAATTGGTAATTGGTAATTGGTAATTGGTAATTGGTAATTGGTAATTGGTGATTGGGAATTGCTTTACTTTTATGACTATTACCCATTACCGATTACCCATTACCATTTTCAATAAGCAGCTGTTGCTAGCCAAGAAATAGTTACTCCTAAAATTGAACCGACTATCACCTGAAAAGGTGTGTGTCCCAATAATTCTTTAAGACGGTCTTGACTAAACTCGTGTTTTTCATCAAATAGTTCGTCAATCATTTGATTTAAAATACGAGCTTGTTTACCCGCAGCTTGACGCACTCCCGCAGCATCATACATAACAATAATGGCAAACACTATCGCTAAAGCAAATTCTGGCGTTTGCCAACCCATAGTTTGTCCCACACCCGCAGCCAAAGCTGTCACAAAAGCGGAGTGAGCGCTGGGCATACCTCCTGTAGTGACAAAAACTTGTACATTCAGTTTACGATTTCTAATTACATCGATAACTAACTTTATGCCTTGGGCAAGTAAGCAAGCTGCCAAGGCAATCATCAGTACCCGATTGTCAAATATGTCACTTATGTCCCGCATGTTTTTTTCGCTAAGGGTTGTCCGAGAAACAAAATACGTCCTTTAAATTCAAAATTTAAAGTGAGAAGTGAAAATTGCAAAGCTAAATTTTTGCATTTTGAATCTTAAACTTTTAAATTAGATTTTTTAGTGGTTGCGACTTGTGATAAAGTGGGCAAGAGCGATTAAAGGCTGAGCTTTTTCTCCGTAGGAATTTAATTCAGTGCAAGCCTCCTCAATTAATTTTTCAGCTTGTTTTTGAGATTCTTCCAATCCCCATAACTTAGGATAAGTAACTTTTTGGGCTTTTTGGTCTTTGCCTGCAGTCTTACCTAGTTGCTCATTGGTCGCAGTTATATCTAAAATATCGTCGATAATCTGAAACGCTAAACCAATATTTTGGGAATAGCGAGTTAATTTTTGTATATCATCGGGAGAGGCTCCAGCTATAATTCCCCCACATACCACACAAGCCTCTAATAAAGCACCAGTTTTGTGGTTATGAATAAAAGTCAGAGTTTCCAAAGTGGTGTCAGATTTCCCTTCCGATTCTAAATCTACCACTTGACCACCAACTAAACCAGCAGCTCCTACAGCACGTCCTAAACGAGCGACAACTTGTAATAATCTATCCAAGGGTACATTTTGAGTTCGAGTAGCGACATATTCAAAGGCATAAGCTAATAAACCATCCCCAGCTAAAATCGCAATATCGTCACCATAAATTTTATGGTTAGTTAATTTACCTCGACGATAATCATCATTATCCATTGCGGGTAGGTCATCATGAATCAACGACATTGTGTGAATCATTTCCACTGCACAAGCCGTTGGCATCGACATTTCGATAGTACCACCCATCATTTCACATGTAGCAAGGCAAAGAATGGGACGTAAACGCTTACCACCAGCTAACAGCGAATAACGCATCGACTCGTAAATTTTATCTGGATAACTCATTGGTAGAGACTTATCCAAAGCGTCTTCACAAAGCTTTTGTCGTGCTTTCAAATAAACCATAAGGTCAAAAGACGCCATTTTACCAGGTTTGTGAGCGTTATCTGTAGCTACCATCTTAGAATCCTTGATTTGCTTTATTTCACGTAACAATTTTAAAAGAAACAGGGGACAGGAAAGCAATTCGCAATTCGCAATTCGCAATTCGCAATTACGAATTACCAATTACCCATTAGCAGTCAACTTCTTAGAATAACTATCAACTGTATTCTGTAACAATAAAGCGACAGTCATTTGTCCTACACCCCCAGGAACTGGTGTAATGTAAGAAGCGACAGCACAACAAGGCTCAAAATCAACATCTCCGACTAAACGGCTTTTTCCATCAGCATCAGTCACACGATTTATTCCCACATCTACCACAACTGCTCCCGGTTTCACCATATCTGCTTTTATCATTCCTGGTTTACCGACTGCTGCGACTAAAATATCAGCATTTTTGGTTACAGCAGCTAAGTCTGAGGTACGGGAATGAGCTATAGTCACAGTCGCATCAGCTTCTAATAACATTAGCGCTTGAGGTTTACCTACCAAAATGCTGCGTCCTAACACCACAGCCTGTTTACCTTTTACGGAAATATTATATTCCTGTAAAAGTCGCATAACTCCAGCAGGAGTGCAACTGCGTAAACCGGATTCACCTCGAACCAGTCGTCCCAAATTCACGGGATGTAATCCGTCAGCGTCTTTATCTGGATGAATTTGGTGCAACAGTTCCACAGCGTCCAAATGGTTTGGTAGGGGTAGTTGTACGAGAATACCATCTACCCGTTCATCTTTGTTCAGTTGTTCAATAACTTCTTCTAGTTCATTTTGGGTTGTTTCCGTCGGAAAATGTTTACCAAAAGAAGCGATACCCACTTTAGCACATGCTTTTTCCTTATTGCGTACATAAGCTGCGGAAGCGGGGTTATCACCAACCATTAGCACCGCTAAACCTGGTGGTCTTCCTATTTTTGGTTGTAATTTGGTAATGCGTTCCAGCAATTCCTGCTGAATTTTTGCCGAAATTGCTTTACCATCAATCAGTTTAGCTGTTTTTGTTTGCATTTAAATTCTCCGTTGTCAACACACCAATATACATCTTCCCATTGAGGTGTGTGAGATTTAAGAGTTTTGAGAAGTATGTTTATGCCACCACAAAGCGTAGTATTAATGGAAACTCATTCGTTAAAATTTGCGACAAAGCTAGTACCGATGCCAAAATTAAATTCACAAAAGGGTGTTATGGTGTCTAAAAAAATCTCGCGTCCTGTTATCTTCTACCTTTTACCCTTTAGCTTTTGCCTTCTAACAGGACTGCTCGGTTGTGCTAGTGTAGGTCAGTATGGGATTCAAGCCGTAGGTGATAATGTTACGCCTATTCAAAAACTTAAAACACAAAAAGATAAGTCTAGCGTTTACCTCCAAGGCAAAGTTGAAAAGGTAGTCCCATTGTTACAGCAGCAAAAAGTCTATCAACTCAGTGATTCTACTGGGAAAATTTGGGTAATAACCAAGCAAAACAACCTTAAAGTAAAAGACCAGGTTTTAATTAAGGGTGTACTTCGCTACAAAAGTATCCCTGTAGGAGGTAAAGAGCTTGGAGAATTTTATGTAGAAGAGCAGCAACAATTAGAACATCGAGATGGTAGCTAAACAGCATTAGTAAAATTTAAATAAAGATTTATGAACAATCAACTGAACAATCAACCGAACAATCAACTAAGGCAAGTAGCGGTTGCTATTCTTTATCAAGAAAACAAATTTCTCATGCAATTACGCGATGATATACCAGATATTGCATGGCCTGGTTATTGGGGATTATTTGGTGGGCATATAGAGCCAGGAGAAACACCCCATGCAGCGGTGAAACGAGAAATTATCGAGGAAATCGGTTACACATTACCTCAGTTTTCTGAGTTTGGCTGTTATTCTGGCTGTTTTAACGATGACATGGTGGAGCGTCATGTTTTTTTTGCGCCATTATTTGTGGAATTAAATCAATTGATTTTAAATGAAGGTTGGGATATGGGGTTATTAGCTAAAGAAGATATCAAGCAAGGTAAATTTTACTCCCATAAGGCTGAGGAACTACGACCTATAATTCCTCATTATCAGAATATATTATTGGATTTTGTTGAAAGGTTTGATTGTTGACGGTTGACTGTTGACCAGGAGAAGACGGTACTGTCAGATTATAGAACCGCAATGGTCAGCCCTTAGCTAAACCTTTTAAAGGTCATCAAGGTTACGTATATTCAGTAGCAAAGTTAAAGCTGCATAGCTTTTACGCTCATTGGCGAAACTAAATAATCAAAGTTTAGCGTTATTACTCGCCCATATGCACTACACTGTTCGTGTTACAGCAAATTTAGGCTCCATTGTTATGCCTCGTTGGTTCAACATCTCAGGCCCGTGTAGACCCGAAAAGCACTACATGTTATCGGCTACTGTTCGGTTGCCTAATTTAACGCGGTTAATTCAACAAGAAAGCTATTTTGTAATTCACGCACCACGTCAAACGGGTAAAACAACAGCAATGTTAGCGCTAGCTAAACAGCTAACCGAAAGTGGAAATTATGCAGCAACGTTGGTATCAGTGGAACTAGGTGCGCCTTTTAGCCATGACCCTTTCTTGGCAGAAACAACAATTCTTGATTCATGGCAAGCTAGTGCAAAATTTGATTTACCAGAAAATTTACACCCTCCCAATAACTGGGATACTGCACAACCAGGACGAAGAATCCAAGGAGCTTTGCAAGCTTGGTCACAAGCATCAAAACGACCGTTAATATTATTTATTGACGAAATTGATTCTTTAAGAGACGAAACACTAATTTCAATTTTACGACAATTGCGTGATGGTTATCGCGGTCGTCCCACAAATTTTCCCATCAGTCTTGGGTTAATAGGTTTACGGGATGTGCGAGACTATAAAGTTGCTTCTGGTGGTAAAGAGAGATTAAATACAGCCAGTCCTTTTAATATCAAAGACCGCTCCTTAACAATGAGAGATTTTAATGCTGTAGAGGTTGCACAATTATACCAGCAGCATACAGATGATACAGGACAAGTTTTTACAAAAGAAGCATCACAAATGGCTTATGATTTAACTCAAGGACAACCTTGGTTAGTAAATGCTTTAGCAAAAGAAATTGTTGAAGAATTGCTAACAGATACATCTGTAGCGATTACAGTAGAACATATTAATCAAGCAAAAGAAATACTAATTGCGCGTAAAGATACTCACCTCGATTCTCTTGCAGATAGGCTTACCGAATCAAGAGTAAAAGTAATTATTGAACCAATGTTAGCTGGGGATACATTAGGTAATACACCTGATGATGACCGACAATATTTAGTTGATTTAGGGTTATTACGTCGAGAACCAAATGGCGGATTAGTAATTGCAAATCCTATTTATAGAGAAGTTATTCCCCGTGTTTTAACTCAAGGTGCTTCTGATAGTTTACCTAGTATTACTCCTACCTGGTTAAATAAAGATGGTGAATTAGACATTGATGCTTTACTATCAGCTTTTATGGATTTTTGGCGTCAGCATGGAGAACCGCTACTTAATACTACATCATATCAAGAAATCGCACCTCATATAGTATTAATGTCATTTTTACATCGCGTCGTTAATGGAGGAGGAACATTAGAGCGGGAATACGCGATTGGAAACGGTCGTATGGACTTATGTTTAAAATATAAAAAAGTTACATTAGGAATTGAAGTCAAAACTTGGAGAGATAAAATAAAAGACCCAGAAGAAAAAGGGTTAGACCAACTAGAAACATATTTAGCACGAATAAAAGCAGACTATGGATGGTTGTGCATTTTCGACAGACGTTTAAATGCACCTGCCTTTATTGACCGTTTACAAACCAGAAATGCTACAACCAAAAAAGGACGTAACGTAGTAATTATACGTGCTTAGGGGAACCATACTAGAACTGTTGTCAATAAAAGGAAGTTCTGTTGTAGTTATACGCGCCCAGAAAACTGCTCAAAAATATGTCAACGAAAAGCGTAATTCTTGATGAATTTGCGTATAGTTTCTCAAATCATCAGGAAGCTAAAGCTGCATAAGTTACTTTACTGTTCTATATAGCAATCCTAAATCATTTGTGTATTCCTAAGAGGATGTTTGAAAAGTATCAATGTTAACAAAGACTAACCCCTAACCCCTTGCGAACATCGGGAAGGGGAACAAGAAAATAGGGTTTTCAAAGCCTCTCTCCGTGTCGAGGAGAGGTTTGGAGAGGGGTTTTCTGTATACTTTTAAACTTTTCAAACATCCTCTAAGTGGACGCTTCACGAACGCATAGCTATCCGTTGGCATAAAATCAGAATAAAAGTGTAGTGCGGGCATCTTGCCCGCTTCCAGAGTTATGCGTGTTCTAATTCTTGGTGGTACAGGTGACGCTTCTGAGTTAGCATCTCAAGTGACAAAAATACCAGATGTAAAAGTAATTACATCTTTAGCCGGACGTACACATAATCCTCTGATACCTAAGGGAAGTGTTCGTATAGGGGGCTTTGGAGGGGAGTCTGGGCTAGTAGAATATATCAAAGAACAAAAAATAGATGTATTAATTGATGCCACTCATCCCTTTGCATCTCAAATTTCTTTTAATGCTGAGTCTGCTGCAGTCAGTTGTGGTATACCGCATTTAATGTTCATTCGTCCTGAGTGGGAGAAGGTTCCAGGAGACGAGTGGATAGAGGTAGAAAATGTGGAATCTGCTGCTGCTATATTACCTAATTTTGCAAAGCGTGTATTTCTGACCGTTGGTAGACAGCAACTTTCACCCTTTGCCAATTTACACAATATGTGGTTTTTAATGCGGTTGATTGACCCTCCAGAAATTAATGCTGTGATTCCCCAAGGAAAAATTTTGTGTAGTCGTGGTCCCTTTGCTTTGGAAGATGAACACAGACTACTAGTTGAGCATAGAATTGATACGTTGGTGAGTAAAAATAGTGGGGGGGATGCAACAAAATCTAAGATTATCGCTGCACGAGAGTTGGGTATAAAGGTGGTGATGGTTAAACGTCCGCTAACTCCACAGGGGGAAAAGGTTAGTGATGTTGATAGTGCTGTGCGATGGTTGTTAAGAGTTTTGCACAATTTATATTTTGTTTAAATCTCTGTCTATTTAAATTATCCATGATATTTGCTGTTCTGGTATTTAATTATATTTTGTGAGTGAGTTGATTATTTGATTTTATTTTTATCTTCCACATTCCAGTTACAAGCTATTGCGATTTGCTCAACTAGTTCATATGGGTCAAAAGGTTTAGATAGTGCTCCAGCTAAACCGAAAGCGGCAATTTTTTGGGGTTGAGTTAATTCAGATTTTGCTGTTAACAAAAATACTGGAATAGATAAATTTTCGGGATTTTCTCTTAGTTGCTGGAGAAATGTCAACCCATCCATTCCTGGCATCATCACATCTAAAATAATAGCATCTGGTTTTTCTTCTATTAGTTTAATTAATCCCTCCTTTCCTGAGCTTGCTGTTATTACATCCCATCTAGCTAAATCTTCTAGACAGCTTTGCACTACTTCCCTGATGATAGCTTCATCATCAATTAGCAAAATTTTTTTTCTCACTGTTTGTACAATTAAATAAGATTAAAAACTATTAATGAATACTTTAATAGCATGATTTAAAATCAAAAGTTTCTTCATGTATTCCGGTTTAACAAAGGAAATATACTCAGCCGTCATATCCGGAGTTAAGCAATTGATTAAAAATCTATTTTCTACCCATAACTCAATGCAATTAAAGCCATAGTCATTTCCAACACGACGACGTTGTGTATGCCAACCTTCACGCTGAGCAATTTGTTCAATTTGTTCAATATTGGTAGGCACAGATATCGCTACGTTAATATCCGTTGCTTTAGAAACACTGGGGCTTTGCTGATACAACAAATTATCATCATTTTTACTAGATGCTGACTCCGTTACTAAAGGAGTAACTTCAATTTCTACTCCGTTTTCATCGCGAGGGAAGATAATATAACTACCTGTATAAAGCGGATATGGTACTGATTGTCCATGTATTATTTCAGCCAAAACTTGGGCAACGCGCTGAGGGTCTTGAGCTAAAATTGAAAGGTAAAGAATCATTGGATAACTTGAGAGATTTTTGAAACAAAATTTTTATTACATCTGAACTCTCACCTCACACTTTTAGGGTTTTATATGTGGGGACGTTATATATATATAGATGTTATATATAACGTTTTTACAGGAGTTTAATTGGGAACTGACTTTACCTTATAAAAAAGATTTGAAGAAATTTTGAAGTTCACAAAAATGTAGAGACGTTACATGTAACGTCTCCAACGGACGCGATATAGCGGTTCCTGGTCTGATTAAGTACAACCGGGCGGGCAAGGATGCCCACCCCACAATATTTTTACTAATTTAATTTGTTATTTATTTAACTGAGAAAGGCGATAAATTAGACGCGATAAATTAGACGCGATAAATTAGACGCGATAAATTAGACGCGATAAATTAGACGCGATAAATCGCGTCTCTACGACGTGTGTGTTAATTAATTGAGAAGTGTTGCCACCTGGTCTGTCAATGTCATGGGGTCAAAAGGTTTTGCGATGACTCCCGCAATCCCTAATTCGGAAAATCTTGCTTTATCTGCTGGTTGAACTTTGGCTGTTAAAAAAATTACAGGTATTCTTTGTGTATTGCTATCTTCTTGTAATTTTTTAAACGTTTCAATTCCATCCATTACTGGCATAGACACATCCAACAAAATACCATCAAGAGGTTCAGATAAGGCTATTGATATACCTTCCATCCCCGAACTAGCAAGCAAAACTTCCCATCCTCCTACATCTTCTAGACTTGCTTGGATGACTTCTTGTAATAATTCTTCGTCATCAATCACTAAAATTCTTTTTGTTGTCATGAATAATGAAGAATGAAGGTTTAGACTGGCAAACTGCTTCAAAATAAAAATATCTTCTTAGGTTTCACTATCCGGAGGTATTGGCAATGTAAAGTAGAATGTACTACCTTCACCTAAAATACTTTCTACCCAAATTTGTCCCGAATGTTGCTGGATAATACTACGGCAAATAGCTAAACCTAAACCTGTTCCTCCTTTTTGACGTGAATCGGAAGCATCAACTTGTTGAAATTGACCAAATACGGTTTCTAGTTTATCAGATGGAATACCACGTCCACAGTCTTTTACGGAAAAGAGGATGTGGGGGGTGAGGAGTGGGGAGTGGGGAGTTGGGAGTTGGGAGTTGGGAGTGGGGAGTTGGGAGTTGGGAGTGGGGAGTTGGGAGTTGTTTTCTAATTTCGCATTTAACCAAATGGTAGAACCTGCTTCGGAAAATTTAACGGCGTTACTCAATAAATTTGTTATTGTCTGAATTATGGCGTCGGGAGCAGCCCAAATTTTAATATTGCAGGGAGTGACCTCAATGATAATTTTGTTTTCCTCAGCGTTAGCTCGCATTGCTTCTACTGATTGCTGCATTAAGCTTGCTGCATCGCAAGATTGCATTACTAAGCTAACTTTCCCTGACTCTAGTCTTTCTAAATCAAGAATATCGCTTACTAGCCGCACCAAACGAGTGGCACTTTCGGCTGCGACCTGTAACATCCGTTTGCTTTTCTCTGGTTTTTTTTCGTAAACCCCACTAGCAAGTAATGCTAAGGAAGCGCGTAAAGAGGTTAATGGTGTCCTAAGTTCATGACTTACAACAGAGACAAACTCATTTTTCATTTGGGCAATGGCTCTGCTTTCGGTAATATCTTCTACAATGCCAACATAACCAGTTAAGTTACCTGAAATTTCTAAAATTGGAACGGCTTGTACTAGACAATAACGAGTTGAGCCATCTTTCCGTACATAACGCATTTCATTTCTATACTGTTGCACATCTGATACTGAATTTGACCATTGACTGAGGACTCTGGCTCTGTCTTCTGGGTGTAACACATTTAACCATCCATTTCCCAGTACTTCTTCAAAGGTACAGTCGCACATAACCTGATAGAACTTATTGGTATAAGTACAATGTCCCTCAGAATTCATTCTAAAAATACCAATAGGTGAATTTTCGCTCAAAGAACGAAACTCCATTTCACTTTGTCGTAATGCCATTTCTGCTACACGCAGGGGAGTAATATCCCTTGTTACGCCGAGTGTGGACTGAACTATACCATTTTGGCTAGTTTCTGGTACTAAGCGCGATTGAAAAATTTTCGGACCTTGGATGCTAGGTAAGCCAAATTCAATTATATGCTCTTGTTTTGTTTGCATTACTTGTTGTGCAGACTGCTCAAATAGAGCTGCTACTTCTGTAGGAAGTCCCATTTCATAAATAGTCTTACCAATAAATTCTGGGGAAGTAATCCCTGTTTCTTTTTCAATTGCTGGGTTAATATAAAGATGGCGCAATTGAGGGTCTAGACGCACTATTATATCTGGAGAATTTTCTACTAAGGCGATAAATTGTTGTTGTTGTTTGTAAATAATTTCTTCTGATTGCTTGCGCTCGGTAATATCTTCTGCTATTCCAACAATTCGGTAAACTTCCCCATTTGCATGTTTAATCGGGAATCCCCGGTCTCTTATCCAGCGAACTGAATTATCAGGACGTGTAATTCTATATTCTTCATCATAAATTTCATAGGGCTTCTTTTTTTGTAGAGTTTGTTCGACTCTTGAGCGGTCATTGGGATGAATCGCTTTTCTCCATCCAAGACTATTTTTATATAAATCCTCACACTTACGTCCCCAAACTTTTTCATAAACGGGACTAACGTAAATACTTTGATAGGTAAAAGCATCAGCCACCCAGATAACATCATGAATATTTTCGGCTATTTGCCGAAATTTTTCTTCACTCTCTCGCAGAGCATTTTCGGTGGACAGTCGGATGCTGAGTTCTTGTTGCAAACGCTCGTTGGCTTCGCTTAATTCTAAAGTGCGTTCTAATACTCGTTGTTCCAGTTCTACTTTTGCTTTTTGGAGTTCTTCTTCAAATTGTTTGCGCTCGCTAATATCACTAATTGAGCCAACAGCTCGTACAGGTTTACCAGTTTCATCCCAAAGTGCTTGTCCTCGAACCAAAAGCCATTTGTAATTACCATCTTTACAAAGCATTCGATACTCGCAAGAGTAATATGGAATTTGCTTAGCTAAATGTTTATTAAATGTTTTTCCTAACAAAGCAGCATCATCTGGGTGGGTGTAACTTAGCCACTTATCAAAACTATTTATTTCGTCAAATTCATATCCCAATATTTCCATGCAACGAGCAGAAAGGAAGTGTTCATTTGTTACCAAGTTGTGGTCCCAAATGCCGTCATTACTACCTGTAAGAGCTAATTGCCAACGCTCCTCACTTTGTCGTAAGGCTTCTTCGGTACTTTTACTGTTTTGGGCAATTTCCATTTTTTTAACAGAAGGAAGAGGTTATTTTCTCAACCGACGGATAATAAGCCGAGCAATTTCTTCTCCATCAGTAGATTTATTAATATAACTGTCTGCACCAACTTCAAACGCTCGGCTTATTTTCGCAGCGCTTGTATGTGCTGAAAGAAACATGATGGTTAAATGCTGCCAATAAGGGTCTGTCCGTACCGCTTGACATAACTGAATACCATCAAAATCAGGCATCTCCATATCTAAGACTAAAAGATTTGGATGAAAACTGGTTAGAACCTCCCAAAATTGTTTAGGCTTACTTAAGGTTATTATCTCTATTCCCCAAGAAGTCATTTGATTTGAAACGTTTTCTAGCAATACAGAGTCATCATCTACCAGCATTACGCGATTACCCAATTTACTTCTAAGAGAGTTAAATGTATTTTTGACGGCTTTGAGAATTTCCTCGATTGCTAATGGTTTATGCAAAAATGCATAGCCTCCTAGTTGTGCTACTTCTACTCTGTCGGCTAAACTCTCTCTTCCAGTGAAGGCAATTACTGGAATTTTTGGGGTGCGATTTTCTAACTCACGTAATAAAGTAAGCCCATCTTCTTGTGAATTGGGGAAGTTTAAATCAAGTAAAATTACATCTGGTGGTGTTTGGACAATCATTTGTCGAGCAACAATTAGGTCTGTGGCTACTTCTACCCGCATTCCCCAATCAATTCCCTCTATTCTTATTTGCTCCGCTAATAGCAAATCATCATCTACAACCAGGATAAGGGGTGTATAAATTGACCTCTCCCCTAACCCCTCTCCTACGTGGAGAGGGAAACTAAAACTTTGTATATCTCTTCCTATTTCTCTTCCTCTTACCCCCCCTTCTCTTACTCCCCCTTCTCTTACTCCCCCTTCTCTTACTCCCCCTTCTCTTACTCCCCCTTCCCTAATAGGGAAGGGGGTTGGGGGGTTAGGTCTCTTATCAAATTCCTGCACCAGTAAATTCGCTAATTCTACAACTTGCTGAATTTGCAAACTTTCCAGCACCACATTCGAGTGTAATAACCTTTCCAATTCCTGTGCTAGATTAGACCCAATATCTAGACCAAAAATTCCCAAAGAGCCGGCTAACTTGTGAGCTTCATTTTTTGCTTCTTCTCGAAGTTCATTAGTTAATTTGTTTGCAGCTAATTTTTCTGCCGTTTGTTGAATAAGTACTGCTCGTGTTAATAACTCATCTTTATATTTTTCCCAAATTTTAGATTTTTTCTGCTGCAATGTGGGATTTAATGCTCGCGTTTCAAAACTTTTATCTTCGCTGGAAAGAGGTTTAGAAATATTTCCTTCTTGTCTTAAACGATACCCTAAACCATATACAGTTTCAACTGGGTCAGATGCACCTGCTACTTTCAGTTTTTGTCGCAAGCATTTTATATGAGTGCTAACAGTTTCTTCTCCTGGAGATTCAGCAAAATCCCACAATTTATCCAGAATAGCTTTACGGCTAAAAACACGCTTAGGATTTAATAAAAAAAGCTCTAATAAACAATATTCTTTTGCCGTAAAGTGCAAGCGTTGACTATTACAAGTAATTTCGGTGTTGATAGGGTCTAACTGAATATTTTCCCAGGTCATTACAGTTGATAAAACTGATTTACTTCTTCGTAATAAAGCCCTAATTCTTGCTAAAAGCTCTTGTAAATCAAACGGTTTGACTACATAATCGTCCGCACCCGCATCCAATCCTATCACACGGTCGCTGCTACTATCTTTAGCCGTCAGTAACAATATAGGATTTTTATACCCATACTCACGCAGACTTTTGCATAAAGTGATACCATCTAACTTGGGAATAATAATATCTAGTAGAATCAAGTCATACTCAAAAGCCTTGGCAAGTTCCAACCCCTGAAGACCATCTGTTGCCATATTGACATTATACCGATGGTCTTTGAGAGTTTCAGCAAGGACAGAGCCTGTAGGCTGGTCGTCTTCCACTAATAAAATTTTCATCCCCAAACCTCAAAAATCCTTAATTACGAATGAGTCGTAACCTTACTTAGGAAAATAATATACTGATACAGATTAAACTAACTACTAAAAAAGGTAAAATTCAGTAGAGTTGATAGCATAAATCTTCTTCAGCAAACCTTATATAGGCTTATAAGGATGAAAAGAGGCTTTAATCAGCCAATTTAAACTTATATACGTCGATATCAAAAAACTGGATTTATAGAAATGGAAAAAATTTTTAATGCAGACCTAACCCCCCTACCCCCCTTCCCTCTTAGGGAAGGGGGAAAATAAACGACTCTACGTTAATAATATGTAATTAAATATACTAGTAAATGACAATCCAACGCAATTTAGATGAAGTAATCTTGATACAACGAATCGCGGAGCAAGATTCAAAGGCACTCTCGGAACTTTATGACCGCTATGCTCGCGTGTTATACGCTGTTGCTTTTAAAATGTTAAATGTTGTTGAGGAAACAGAAGAAGTTGTCTTAGATGTGTTTAATCAAGTATGGCGCACAGCAGAACGTTATGACACAAAAAAGGCACGGGTAGATACTTGGTTATTTATGCAAACCAGAAGTCGTGCATTAGATAAATTGCGTGCAAGACAAAGAATGGCAAAGACCGCAATAGTATCAGTAGATGCAGGGGATATGGAAGAATTAGTTTCCCCCGATAACCCTGAGGAAGATGTTGTAATTAAAGAGCGACAAACGATAGTAATTGCTGCTATGAAACAGCTGTCACCAGAACAGCAACAAGTTTTACAATTAGCATATTACAGTGGACTCACTCATGCTGAAATCGCAGCGCAAACGGGTTTAGCTCTCGGTACTGTCAAAACTCGAATTCGTCTGGGTTTAAACAAATTACGAAATGTACTTGAACTTTTGATTGTTGACTTTTGATTGTTGACTGTTAACTGTTGACGGTTGACTGTTGGTTATTTGGAATTATTAATTATTGAGTAACTTCTTTGGCTAAATAATCTAATTCTTGTTGCATTTTTGTATAAACTAAATTATAGCAAGCGTCAACATATTCACGGTCTTTAGCTGCTTCTGCTCCATAGCGTTCAAAGACAATTGGGGCACAAACACGAGTGTGAATTTGTACGGGTAAAGGAATATTTGGTAGCGGTCCGAAAGATAAACCCCAAGGTAAACCTAAATATATGGGAAATATACCAGGGTCTATATCGAGTAACCAAGGTATTCCTAGCTGTTCTTTTAGTTTTTTTACTTGTTCGTAAGCGTCACCTAGAATAATTAACGTGTCGTGCGACCCTACGGAAATAGCTGGAACTATTGGGACTGATTTTTTTAATGCTAACTTGATAAAGCCTCTGCGATTAGCGAAGTTGATTTTATATCGTTCGCTATGGGGACGAAACATATCATATTGTCCTCCGGGATACACTAAAACGGTTGCACCACTGTCTAATGCTGCACTAGCCATTTTGGGATGTGCCATGATAGCCCCTGTTTTTGCTGCAAAATGAGCAAGAGGGGCACTGAGTTTCCACGCATAGGGATGCATTAAACCATACACCTTTCGCTGGGTTCCAAAGCGGCGAAACCAATCATACATCATCATATGTAAATCGGGAGATGCCATTCCCCCATTATGGGAACCCACTAGTAATACTTTTTCTGTTTCTGGGATGTGGTGCCAGCCGTCCGTCTGTACGCGAAAATAGTTTTGGTAAAACCACTCCCAAAATGGCATAAACGATTCGATAAACTTGGGGTCTCGCGCTTCTAGAGACCAACCGGGTAGGGATTTAGTTGGGTTTTGATTGCTCATTCGGTCTGAAATTTTGCCAAGCCTGGTACGTTCACTCATTCTAGTGTACTGCTTGATTTCTGCGCCATAGCACCAGTTTTGTAGAGACGCGATTAATCGCGTCTCTACATATGGGCGGTTCGAGATGCCCACCCCACAAAAATTTTGATATTTTTTGGTGTACCTCATCGACTTACAAAGTACTGTAGTTACATAGGTGGAGACGTTACATGTAACGTCTCTACATTTTTATTCTGTGATTTCATATTCGGTTTGAAGAAGGCATCTATGCTGATGGCATCCGTGCTGAAGGAGCAAACTAGTCCGTGGTTATGTCTTCGACACGCTCCGCGTACCGCAAGGTCGTCCGCAGGACTTACAGACCCCAACCGATTGCAAGCACCGTGCGAATAGCGAAGCGTGTGCTTTTATACCCCGTGGGCAGAGGTCAGACGGAACAGACTGTATGGGCTACTCGATTGGTTAAAAAAAGCTGTTCGCGCCAGCGCAGCGCTAGCTGTACCTTATTATCAAAAAAGTGTTAATACAATTAAACGGTGGTTTGGAGAAGTAGCAGGATACTTTGAGAGAAAAACTACCAATGGAGTTGTAGAGGGAATCAATAATAAATTGAAGCTAATAAAAAGAAGTGGATTTGGCTTTAAAAATTTCCGTAATTTTGAGATTAGAGCTTTACTTTCTTGGCACTATAATGTTAATTTAGCACGTTAAGTACGGAAGAACCGGATTTATTGCTAGAGCATTTTGAAGACATCCCAGAAGAAGTGTTAAAATTTTTGGGTGTTGATAGACTTTAAGTAAATTTGTAAATTTGGGATACTCGACATTAAAAAACGCCTAAACTTAAAAATTTGGGCGTTTTCCTCATTTTAATAAATTTGACTTTCGCAGACATAAAAATACTATAACTGTCCACAATTTTTAAAGGAAGTATAAAAACTTCCTTTATTTTACAATTATTGTGTTGAATTGTTTTGTATTCGTTTTTGAAATTCTTTTAGTGATTGTTCTGGTGTAGAAACTTTAACCCAACCCGGTTTTGCTCGTACAATACTAAGGTAGTACTGGAAAGCTTCTTCATCCTCAGGATGTTGTTTAACATAATTTCTTAGCTCAACTTCTGTCAGTTCTTGATAATTAGTGCTACTCATCTGATTAATTCCTCTCCGTTACTTAAGATTTCTATTTCAATTTCATTACCTACTAAAACAAAGATTCTTTGTGTACGTATATCATATCTTGTCATTTCAATGTTTCTTAGTAGATTGCTTGCTTGTACACATATACGGAAAAAGGTTACTAACTGTTCTGTGGTAGGCACTGATTTAATTTACTTCCTATTATTAGTTAATTTGAATCTCTTATTAGCAGTATTAATCATTCTATATAACCTTTTGTTTCAAAATTTCTCTTAAAAGCTGGTTTATTGCTGCATTTTCGCTAATTAACTGGTCAACGCTATATTTTTGTAAAGCTTCATTGACTTCGTTGATAAGTCTGGCTGTTTTTGTAACAGTGTCTAATTTTCGTCTTTGCATATAGCTTGTAACTATTGCAGTACCTCTTATTTATATCAAACTGGCACTATCCTACATTGAATACCACTATTTTACCACAAATAACTATTACAGTAGAACATATAAATCAAGCTAAAGAAATACTTATTGCGCGTAAAGATACTCACCTTGATTCTCTTGCAGATAGACTTACTGAAACAAGAATCAAAGCAATAATGGACCAATGTTAGCTGGGGATACATTAGGTAATACACCTGATGATGACCGACAGTATTTAGTTGATTTAGGGTTATTACGTCGAGAACCAAATGGTGGACTAGTAATTGCAAACCCTATTTATCGAGAAGTTATTCCCCGTGTTTTAACTCAAGGCGCTTCTGACAGCTTACCTGCCTGAAAGCGTTGATTTTAAAGGAAAGTTACGAATTTTTGTTTTAAGTTCAGCATAACACCTACGGAAGAGCCATAAAAAAATCTCCAAAATTTCCTTGTGGGGTGGACATCCTTGTTCGCCCCGAATCAGTAACAGGCAAGGATGCCTGTTCCACAACAAGGAGATTAAGTAATTGTAAGCGCTTCAATAAAAGTCTTATGCAAATAGATTATGTAAAGACGCGATAAATCGCGTCTCTACTCGCTTAACTGCGGTACATCCACCCACCTCATAGAGCTATTAGACTCATGCGCTAAATCCATCAACAGCTGCGAATAAACTCCTTCCCGCAAAGAAGGAACCATTTCCTCCCCCGTATTTATAGCCCTTACCCAGTGGTCTATCACTCTAGACAAAGCCGAAATTCTGCCATCAGCGTATTTTTGCTCAAACACCAACCTACTAGGAATTTCAATTTCAGTAAGAGCTTTCCCCGGTTGCGACCCCCAAACACGGAAGCCATGTATGTAATCTTTTTGATTTTCGCTTCCCAAAACCAGCGTTCCCTTATCTCCATAAACTTCTACCCAATGGGGACGAGGAGCATTTACCACAGCGCTTATAGTAATTTGACAGGGGGTTCCATCTGATAATTCCAGCATCAGCATACAAGTATCATCGCTATCCACAGGCTTTAAGATTTTTGTAGTTCCATCAGGTCGTTCAGGGATTGCAGTAGTAAAATGTGCGCTCAATCGACGAACTGGTCCAAATAACCAGTTAATATAATCAAAAGCGTGAGAACCCAAAGAACCAAGCGCACCTCCACCTTGGTCTTTTCGAGAGTACCAATTCCAAGGACGAGAAGCATCAGCACGTGATGAACCTAGCCAATCTATTTTAATTAAACGCTTATTACCCACATACTCCTGAGATAATAGTTCAGCAAATAACATCCACCCAGGGACAAAACGAAATTCAAAGTCTACTGTTGCAACAACTCCTTTGGTTCTGGCTAGGTAATAAAGTTCTTTGGCTTCTGTTACGTTTAAAGTAGTTGGTTTTTCTAGTAATAAATGTTTTCCCGCTTGTAAAACAGTTTTTGCCATTTCATAATGTAAAAATGGCGGAGTGGAAATACTAACGGCTTGTACTTCTTTTAGTGATACCACATCCGCTATGGTGTCGCAGTAGTAGGAAATATTGTTGGATTCAGCGATTACTTTGGCTTTTTCTAAATCTCGATGGTAAACCGCGACTATTTCTGTTCCTGAATGCGCTGCAAATGCAGGAATGTGAACTTTTTGACCAAATCCTGTGCCGACTACTGCAACACCAATTTTACCCTGTGACATAAATAATTTAGGAATTAACCCAATTATTATAATCCCAATCAAAGACCTAACCCCTAACCCCTTCCCTATGAGGGAAGGGGAACAAGAGAAAATAAATACAGCTTAAAACCCCCCTTCCCTTGCAGGGAAGGGGGGAAGGGGGGTTAGGTTTGCGGGGTAGAACTAACCTCATTTGCACAAGGCTTACCTTCTTCTATCTCAGTAATATTGGATAAAGTTGTTTCAGCAATATTACGTAGCGCTTCTTCAGTAAAAAACGCTTGGTGTCCCGTAATAAGGACATTAGGGAAAGTGACTAAACGTTGAAAAATATCATCCTGGATAATTTCTTCAGACAAATCCTCAAAAAATAAGTCAGATTCTTGTTCATATACATCAATCCCAAGAGAACGAATTGTACCTGACTTTAATCCTTTTGTGACTGCTTTAGTATCAATTAAACCACCTCGACTGGTGTTAATTAGCATTACACCAGGCTTCATTTGTGCTATTGCTTCCCCATTAATTAGATGATGGGTTTCTGAACTGAGGGGACAGTGCAAACTAATAATATCGGAATTAGCATAAAGTTCGGGAAGGTCAACATACTTCATTCCCAAAGCTTCACATTCTGGATTGCGATATACGTCATAAGCTAAAATTTTGCAGCCAAATCCGTTCATGATTTGTCCTAGGATTTGACCAATTTTTCCTGTTCCAATTATTCCCACAGTACGTCCGTGAATATCAAATCCCAATAATCCATCGAGAGAGAAATTACCTTCTCGAACGCGAGTATAAGCACGGTGAATTTTGCGATTAAGACTGAGTATCATACCAACAGTATGCTCTGCTACCGCGTAGGGAGAGTACGCAGGAACGCGGACTACTTTTATACCTAACTCAGCAGCGGTTTTCAGGTCAATATTGTTAAAACCCGCACAACGAAGCGCTAGTAATTTCACTCCACATGATGCAAGAACTTGTAGGGTATGTGCATCTCCTTGGTCGTGGACAAAAGCGCACACAGCAGAAAATCCAGCAGCTAGAATTGCGGTGTCTTGATTTAAACGAGGCTCAAAGAATGATAGTTCATGATGGTAATTGCTAGAACTAGCAGCTTGTAGAAATTGACGGTCGTAGGGTTTTGCACTGAAGACTGCGACTTTCATGATGGGAACCCTTGGACTGATTATCCTATGGTTTTCGAGTATATGATAGCTTGATTGTTGAGAGATGTTTCAGTATTTTAAAATTGTTATGAAATTTAGATAAATTGCAATCTTTCTTTATACATTTTCATTAGGAATTTGCCCGGATGAGTTTGTAGCTCATACTTATCAGCCTTATATATAAATGTAAAATTCACGTAGGATGGGTTAGGCGCATGTGTAGCAATTATTTGGAGGTTTTTTAAGTTATATAAAGCGCCGTAACCCATCAATTCTAGGGAACCAAGCTTTAGTTTATAAATTACAGCAGTTTGCAGGTAAATTAGGTACATAGGTTCAATGTCAAACTCTTGTGGGGTGGGCATCGCAAGCCCTTTCCGCTTGTATTTCACAAACTTGAAATTTGCTGTATCTCCTAAAGATATCAGTCAATGTTACGTTAAACTGTTTGGTTTTGATGTGAGTTATTTACCCAAAGAATGATATAAATAAATTTACTGTAAAAAATTATACAGAACATAGGAGATAAATTGTGAAAAATCTAAAACTTATCTTAAAAACGGCTGGTATTCTAATTGCAATGGTACACCTAGCAGGGTGTGGGGAAACGAATTCTAATTCTGCGAGTCAATCCCCAACGATAAATACGAATCCTAAGGTTGAATTAGCAAGCTCCAATTCTTCATCTCCCGCAGAAGCAGCGACAAAACAAACAGGGAAAAAATTAGCCGCAGGAGAATATTGTTACACAGCAAAAACCAAAACTTTATCTGCGACTGCGAGAATTAAAGTCAATGCTGCTAGTCTAGTAAATGGTACTGTTAGCGCAACAATTCAGAATCCCCAAGCAGGATACTTCACCTCATACAATCAGGCTGTGACAGGAAAACTGGAAGGGAATAAAGCAAAACTCAAGATTATAACTAAAATTGAAAACGATACCCAAAACACACAAGAAACTTGGACGATTACAGAATCATCTATCAACACAGGTAGAGAAACTTTTACAAAAGCTAATTGTGCAACTTTAACCCAGGGGTCGGAAACATCGAATAATTCAACAGCAGCAGGAAAACCAAGAAGAGTGAAGTTTAGTCCCGGAACTAGCTCACAGGTAGTTAAAGATTCAGTTATTAGAGGTGAACGACATATTTATTTAGTGGGTGCAAAGCAAGGACAGCAGATGAACCTAAGAATTACCTCTTTGGAAAAAAATGCTGTGTTTGATTTAATTGCACCCAACGGAAAAACGATAAAGCAGGAAGCAACCACTTGGAATTCAAAACTCCCAGCGAGTGGAGATTACCGTATTGTGGTTGGGGGAACTCGTGGTAATGCTACCTACGAGTTAAAAATAGAAATCAAATAGTAATTATCGGTAGTGCGTTCGTGCAGGGTGCCCATAAAGGCTTGCATCTTGCTCGCTAACTGCTGAAAGGTAATCATCTGAAGTCCGATTGAATTGGAATTATTTCTTCCTTTGCGTCTTTGCGTCTTTGCGTGAGGTAATAATTTATCAGAACTATTATACTATTGATTTGCGAAGTTAAACTATCAAATTCAAGTGAGGAAAATCATCCACATTGATATGGACGCTTTTTATGCGTCAGTCGAGCAAAGGGACAACCCCAGCTACAAAGGTAAACCGCTAGTAGTGGGTGGTTCTCCAGAGCAACGGGGAGTAGTTGCTGCTGCTAGTTACGAAGCGAGAGCTTATGGTATTCACTCAGCGATGTCTTCACGTGTAGCACTTAAAAAGTGTCCTTCACTTATAACTGTGAGTCCTCGCTTTGAGGTTTATCGGGCTATATCGTCTCAAATACAGGCTATTTTTAAACGTTACACCGATGTATTTGAACCTGTTGCTTTGGATGAAGCTTATTTAGATGTAACAGAAAATAAGCAAAATATTCCCTATGCTTCAACCATTGCTAAGCTAATTCGAGCTGATATTAAAGCTGAAACTAATTTGACTGCATCTGCTGGAGTCTCGGTGAATAAGTTTCTGGCAAAAATGGCATCTGGTAAAAACAAGCCAAATGGGCTAACGGTAATTTTACCAGAAGATGCTGAAGCATTTGTAGAGGCTTTACCTATTGAAAAGTTTCATGGTATTGGTGAAGTCACTGCTGCTAAAATGCATCAGTTGGGTATCCGCACTGGGACAGATTTAAAGTTACGTTCGCTTGAGGAATTACTACGAAACTTTGGTAAAGTTGGGCAATATTATTACAAAATAGCAAGAGGATTAGATGACCGATTAGTAGAACCAAATAGGATTCGTAAATCTATTGGTGCTGAAACTTCTTTTGCTCAAGATTTAAGCGAAATCTCAGTTATGTTGTCGCAACTAGAACAAATTGCACAAACGCTTCAGCAACGGATTGAGCAAAATCAAGCTTTGGGACGTACCATAACTTTAAAAGTAAAATTTTCTGATTACCAGCAAATAACCCGCAGCAAAACTTTACTTTTTGCAACTAATGATTTGAGCATAATCATCGCTACAGTTAAGGAACTTTTGCTTGGTATTGAATTATCTAAAAGAGGTGTTCGCTTGTTAGGTATTTCACTATCGAATCTTGATAATGAAACCCAATCCCAAATAGTTCAATTAGCATTATTTGATTGATAAGCTATTCCACATTTAAATAACATAATATAAAATTATATACCTCTTGTGGTGACCACCCTTGTCTAAAATTATATACCTCTTGTGGGGTGGGCATCCTTGCCCGCCCGGTTTACATTCACTAATGTGAAAATCCCTGTACCTCGATTAACGTCTCACTGTATTAGCTGACTGACTGAATAAAACATCTCGTGCATTTTCTGGACTAATTTGCTGACTTTTAAACGCTTCGGCTTTCTCATAAGCTTGGATAGTTGCTGGACGTGCTTTTATCGCTTCAAACCAGCGTTGCAAGTTGGGAAAATCTTCCAGCTTTTGACTTTGGCGTTCGTAGGGTACTATCCAGGGATAACTGGCAATATCGGCAATTGAATAATCTCCTGCTATAAACTCCCGGTCGCTCAGTCGTTTATCTAATACCGCATACAAGCGTGCTGTTTCATTCACATAGCGATTAATTGCGTAAGGTATTTTTTCAGGAGCGTATTGACTAAAGTGGTGGTTTTGTCCTGCCATTGGTCCAAGTCCCCCCATTTGCCAAAACAGCCATTGCAAAACTTCTGCACGACCTCGAATATTTTTTGGAATCAATTTTCCTGTTTTGTCAGCCAAATATTCCAAAATTGCACCTGACTCGAAAATAGAAATAGGTTCACCACCATCAGCAGGTTCGCGGTCAACAATTGCTGGGATGCGATTGTTGGGGGAAATTTTCAAGAACTCTGGCTTAAATTGGTCTCCTGTAGCAATGTTGATGGGAATTAAGTTGTAGGGTAGTGCGACTTCCTCCAAAAACATCGTAATTTTATGTCCGTTGGGGGTCGTCCAGTAGTAAAGGTCAATCATGAGAATGTATCCTGATATATGCTAACCAATCACTATTAACTAATAACTAATAAAAATGTCTCAACCCATAGACACAATTTTATTTTCTATATATGACTAGTACCCGCACGTGAAACCCCACCCCCAAAGCCCTCCCCGCTCTTCGTGAGGGGGCTACGATTTAATCATAAATATTTGCGAAAATTAAAATAAAATTAAAAACCTATTTTTAATCTGTCTATTTTTCGTAGCCCCCTCCCCGCGTGCGGGGAGGGGGTTAGGGGTGGGGTTTCATGTGCAGGTACGAGAAATATGTTGATGCATTTGTCGCAGGTAGTCCTAATCATCGCACAAACCAACAAATCGTCCGTGCCACAATTTTCCTGTCTCAGTTAAACCTTGCGACCGCACAGTAATTTTAACTTTTCCGGGGTTCGCTGTATGACGATAAGCGATTTCTTCCATTTCTGTTTGGCAAAAACCAGTACCCACAGAACCCATTGCTACCAGTTTACCATTGACTTCTTGCGCTACTTGGATTGCCCCAAACGGTCTACCTGCGGCTTTTGTTAAAGATAAATTTGTAATAATTAAGTCTAATTCTAAAGAATATTTCGTTCTTACCATTGTGGCACTGCGGGTATCTTTACCACCCACATAAGCACAATTTTTCTGTACCCAAATTTCCCCTTCTCTACCTTCCGATTCTTGCTTTGCCGCTAATGCTGCTTTTTCTTCTTGAGTGCGAGCAGTCGGCAGAACTTCAAAAAAATCACTCGCTAAATATCGACCAATTTCTTCCCCTACAGAAATGCGATCGCACTCGGTTGCAGTTGTTAAATCCCGGTCTGACAACCACAAAGCCTTAAAAATTGCGAAAACAGCAACAGTTGACGTGTCAGCTTTTCCTTGTGCGATATTAATAGCATCAGCTTGGGGTGCTGTACGGTGTTCGCTACCCGTCACGGAACGGTAATATAATTCCCCATCCAGTACAAAAGTCCCTATTTTATTAGCAACATCTAATAATAAGCGATTAATTTCTACTGTTGGCTGCTCTTTTGGCTTCGTCGAACGGGACTGATAATAAATCTTGTCCTTAGTGGCTACAATAACTCTTCTTTGACCATCACGCTTAGCTTGTCCCCAATATTCAGGAGAGTTTATATAATAATCCCTATCAAATGGAGCATCAATCGCTTGCATTGTAACGATGCTTCCTGGTTGCAAGTGAGATGGTAGTTCAGGGACAAAAATTCTAGTTTTCCATTCCGGTGTAGTAGTAGTTGAAACCTCAACAGGAACTTTTGGCAAAGAAGTTGGTGGTTTTCTATGCTTTGCTTGTCGTTCGGTGGGTGGGGTTTTCCCAGTTTCTATATCAAAAGCTTTGTTCCAAAAACCTAAAGCGACCTCTGGGTATCCTTCAGATTCAGCACAAATAGCTAAGCTGATGACTTTTGTCGCACTAATTCCGTTACCATAACTTCCCAAATATTGAAGCGCTCCGTCCATACCTTGCAAATGCCAAGAGTTTTTGACGATGCGATTATTCCATCGTTCCCGAATTTCTGAGGGGATTCTCTTGATGCTGTGCCGTCTGGATTCGATATATTCGTTAATATCCATAATTTATTGATGAGTTCTTCTAGCAGTGCCAGAGAGAGCGCTCTCATCAACAATTATTATAGTAAACAAATACTATTTTGTCAATATTTATCATTGTAGAGACCGTACATGTACAGTCTCTACATTATTTGGCAATAAATCCCAGCACAAATCTCTTTATATAGTGCGATTGTTGTAATATCTGGTTCAACTCCCAATTCCTTTAACAAAATTCTTCGACAACGTTGATATTGTAATAGCGCAGTATCTTTTTGTCCTTGCTGTGCTAATACCCTGATTAATGCTTGATGTGCAAATTCTTTCCAAGGCTCTAATTGTAAAAGTCTCTGGGCATAATATTGTGTTTTTTGCCAATGTTTTTGATTTTCATAATACTTAACTAACTCTATACAAGCATTAACTACTTGTATATGTAGTTCATCTCGTGTTTGTTGTAACCATTCTTCAAAAGCATCATTATCATTGACTAAAATTTGGTCTAGAAAAGCACCTTTATAAAGAGAAACAGCTTCCTCAAGATTCGCTATATAATCTTCAGTTAGCTCATTTTTAAGATATTGATATTTTTTAACTACTGCTAAAAATGTAGTAAACTCATTAACATCAAGCTTATAACTACTTGTATAATTAAATTGAATTGTATTGCGAGAAGTACGAAAAAAAGGAACTTCCATATCAGTATCTTTAAGAAGTTGCCTTAAATGGGCTAAAGCTTTGCGGAGGTTTGCTCGTGCTCGTTCTGAGGATTGATTTTGCCACAACAATGTTGCCAAAATATCTCGACGATGGACACGATGGGCTTGAGTTGTTAGGTAAGCTAAAAGCAAACGAACTTTATCGTAAGCAAAATCATTCACAGGTTCTTCATCTAAAGTTACCTCAAAAGTTCCCAGCAACTTTATTTTCAGCCGCGTCATAAGATATTTCTCTCTACATAAGGTTAGTTTTCATAAATATTTCCAGTTATCGCGACAAATAATACAAAAGTTAACATTTTTGCTTTTTTTTCCACTCTGTTTTCACGCTATTTGAACGGAGGGTTGTTAATCTGGGTCAATCCAAATGAAGCTCTTCCTTCATCAAACACCATTTATCAATAGGTCTTATAACTTATGTTGGGTTTCTCAGAATCAGCAGGAAATTTTCGCGAACTTAATTTCAATTCAAACAGTAATAATTTTTCTGGTTCTGATTCATTTAATTTACTATCAGCCAAAGCATCTGGGTTGAATAACTCACTTCCAGGAGTAACCGCATTTACTTCGAGTTCCAGTAACCCTTCTATTGAACCACGTGATGCTGGAGTCTTCACAGTGGGTGACACCGGAAAAGTCAGCTTCGATTATTTATTTGATGGTGGTGGATACCGAGGTGAGTTAGGCATCTTTAACTTGGAAGGGATGAGCCAATATGAAATAGGGTCAAAAGAATTTATTCAAGAAGCTGCAATAAGAGCTTTGCGAAATGACTCGAATTCTGGCTATGTTGTCATGGACGACCCCAGTGAAGGTGCTAAGATTACTGGTGCTACAACCTATGAGCGCGATTTGAATACAGGAAACTATCTAGGTAAGAAGACATTTTCACTAAGTTCTGGAAGCCAATTTGGAATTATGCTTGTTCCTAATGGCACAATTCAGGAGGCTTCATCTAATCCAGACTTGATTGCTGACAATCGTCCTCTTTTCTCTATATCAGCAGCAAATCCTCAACAAACTACCCAATTAGCTCAATTGGTTAATTTTACCAGTGACAGTCAAAACGAAACAAAAGGTATTACCTTTAGCTTTGAGGATATGCAACTGAATCGAAATGCTGACCGTGACTATAACGATTTAATTTTTAAAATCGAAGGTGCAACGGGGGTAGCGACTGTAATAGATAAAGTGATTAACCCTAAGAGAGATTGGCGTCAGTCTACAATTGGACAACAAGTAATACAAAATGCTGTGGAACCAGAAGATTTGGCTGGTAGTACGGTTGATAAAGCACGTATAGT
Source organism: Scytonematopsis contorta HA4267-MV1 (assembly GCA_019359035.1). Lineage (GTDB taxonomy): Bacteria > Cyanobacteriota > Cyanobacteriia > Cyanobacteriales > Nostocaceae > Scytonematopsis > Scytonematopsis contorta. The sequence continues at coordinate 48,066 of JAHHIC010000096.1, forward strand.
TAATTTTACTTCTGGTAGTTCATCTTATCAGGGATGGGTTGGTAGTGGTGATACTGCTGATTATTACAGTTTTAGTTTGGATAAAAGTGGAGATTTGAAACTTTCGCTAGATGGTTTGAGCAGTAATGGGGATGTTAAGTTGCTTAATGCCGACGGGAATGTGATTTTCATCTCCCAAAATTCGGGCGTTACCGCTGAGTCTATTAATACTACTTTAAAAGCTGGTACTTACAACATTTTAATTACACCATCCAATAATGAGAGTACTGCTTACAATCTGGAATTAAGTTTTACGGGTAATTAGATTAATTCGTAATTTGTAATTCAAGGATATCTTGTAGAGACGCGATTAATCGCGTCTCTACGTACCATGAAAGCAGTAAAAAGCACTAAGTTTAATTTTTACAATCAATATTGCAAGCAGAATCTGCAGGATTTATAGTAGACTCAGTTGAACTGATTGTAATAACAAATGGATTTATTAATTCGAGAGGCTCAAGTTTATGATGCCGAAGGTATTATCAATGTACTCAACCCAATAATCGAAGCAGGAGTTTATAGTTCTCTCGCTGTGCCGTTTTCTATAGAGGCTGAACGAGAGTTTATTTTAAATTTTCCCAAACAAGGAATATTGCATGTGGCTATCTGTCGCGATGAACAAAAAATAGTGGGACTTCAAAATGTGGAAGTTTTTTCTAATTATACCCCCGCATTTAATCATGTAGGGGTAATTGGAACCTTTGTTGCTCTATCATTGAGAAGACAAGGTATTGCTAAAAGTTTATTCAAAGCTACTTTTGAAACTGCAAGCAACAAAGGATATGAAAAACTATTTGCGTATGTTCGTGCGGATAACGTAGCTGCATTGGCGACTTACCTTAGTCAAGGATTTTCTATTATTGGGACAGCGCGAAAACACGCCAAAATTAACGAGGAATATGTGGATGAAATTATGATAGAAAAATTTTTGTAGATTAGACTTAGTTATATTTGTTTAAACATTTGTTAGATGATATGAAAAGTTACAGCATTTTATACTTTAGCCTTGAAAGGGTCTTTTCATAATACAGGCAACCTCACCGTAACCAGGATTTCCTACTAATCCTTGTAAATTATCATGTTCGATATCTTCATCTTGCCCTAGTTTACTTGTCCATTTACCATTAGAAATTTGTCTAGCAACATGCTTTGGTACTTGATTTGAACCAGTATATATAGCTATTTTTTGAAATCCTTTTTCTAAGTTATCATTCTGTGTGACTTCATAGCCAAGTGTTTGATATGCGGTTTGAAATGCTTCGAGGGTCTCTTCTCGCTTTACACCCGGAGGCCAGTAGTGTATGTTTTGAGCATCAGGCCACCACAAGTTTTCACTATCTTCTGCTGCCCAAGCGGCACAATTATAATCAATTGTATCTGGACTTGTGAGTTGATAAGTAGGTAGGCAGGAATAAAGTCCGCTATGTAAACAAATGTAAAATTGACGAGTGGTGCTCACAATAAGCCTTGGCGCTGAAGCGCAACTACAAACCTAAAGTAATTTTTTTCCACCGACTTACTTATCCGCAGCTTGCTAGATTAGGAAAATCACGTTCAATTAATCCTGTAACATAGCGAATCCAAGCATTATTCCCTAACATTTATAACCTCTCTCTCTCCCCCAATTCAGCCAAGCTTTTATCATCTCGGAGGTTTTTCCTCTTTGTTCAGGAGGAACTGGGTCAACTCTTGTAATAGATTTTAGTGCCCAAAACCATTGCCCAGATTTTTTCTCAAGTTCGCCAAGTAATAGTGGTATTGCAGCTTCACCCATACCTATAATCTGTTGGTATGCTGGATGCATTGACATCTGGTTTGTTGATGATACACCATGATTTTCCTCACGCCATTGCTTAACAAGTTTTGCAAAAGTTGCTTCTAGTTCTTTTTGTTTGTTGATTGGAACTGATTCGTTTTCTTCATCCAATTTTTCTGATAAAAGAGAACGTTCATTATCAGAAAGAGATAAAATGGTTTTTGCCAAAGAGTCAATAAGTTCTGTATTCATATTTTTTACTAGCGTATAAATTTTAATTATTAGCTATAAATTTTTATGAAGGGTAGCAGAGTATTTAATATAAATTTTAGCATGATGTAAGTATTCAACGCAATATCTATTTTAAAGTGATAAAAAATACCTGGCAATTAAAAATTACCAGATGCTACAAGGTATTTATATTTAAAAGGAATACTTAGCTGAGAGATGCAATCAAATTCTCTACTCTTTCCTTAACTTGGTCACGAACGCGACGGAATGTATCAATATCATGTCCTTCTGGGTCATCCAATTGCCAATCTTCAAACACGTCTCGGATAACCCATTCGGATGGTAAGTTAACACCGCACCCACACAAAGAAATTACTGCATCGTAATCCTCAGAATTAAATTCGCTTAAAGGTTTGGAAGTTTGACTGCTAATATCAATACCAACTTCCGACATTACTTGCACGGTAATGGGGTCAACTTCACTTGCTGCCAAACCAGAACTATTGACTCCGATTTTACCTGCTCCTAAAGTCTTAGCAAATCCTTCTGCCATTTGGGAACGACGAGAATTTTTCTTACAAACAAACATGACCTTTTTCATTGTGATAAATCTCCAGATTTTAACTTGTATAAAATGCTCATTATTCATTAGTAATATTAGATAAATAATGTAATTAAATATTCAATATTTATCAAGTGTGAAATAACTAATTTCCTTAAATCGATTTAGTTTCTAAAGCCTCAGAAGCTGTGACAATTATTTCTTTAGCAGCTTTCTCCTTCCGTTCGCTATGACGGTCTGTCAAATAATCAACTTTATCCCGCAGTAGAATAGTAAACTTATAAAGTTCTTCCATGACATCCACTACCCGGTCGCGATAAGGCGAATCTTTCATTGTTCCATCTTCATTAAACTCTTGGTATGCTTTAGCAACGGAAGATTGATTGGGAATTGTAAACATCCGCATCCAACGTCCTAAAATTCGCATTGTGTTAACGGCGTTAAAAGACTGAGAACCACCGCTTACCTGCATAACTGCTAAAGTTCTACCTTGAGTAGGTCTGACTGCTCCTATACTTAGAGGAATCCAGTCCATTTGATTTTTCATTATACCTGTAATATTACCGTGCATCTCTGGCGATGACCATACTTGACCCTCAGACCACTGGCTCAATTCCCGCAATTCCTGAACTTTTGGGTGAGTCTCCGGCACACTGTTGTGAATCGGTAATTCACGGGGGTGGAAAAACTTAACTTCCGCACCAAATTCTTCAATAATTCTCGCTGCTTCTTCCGCTAAAAGACGACTGTAGGAACGCTCCCGTAAAGAGCCATATAAAAACAATATTCTTGGTTTGTGATTGAAATTAGTCATTAACTACACCCAAATAGAAATTCTAAATATTACTTAATATCTCTAAATCCGTTAGAAAGCAAACCATACATCAAAACAGCAAACTGCGCTCCTACAATCGGACCAATCCAGTAAACCCAGTGATGCTGCCAAATAAAACCCACTAGTGCAGGTCCCAGCGAGCGTACTGGATTCATACTTGCACCCGTAATCGGCCCCATAAATGCAGCTTCTACACCTACAGTTAAGCCGATTGCTAATCCAGCAAAACCAATATGTGCGCGTCTATCTAACCCAGAGCCAAAAATGACGAACATTAAAATAAAAGTGAGAACACCTTCCAAAATTAGAGATTGCAACCAATTATCGTTAAGCGGTAAAGTCGCTCCCAAATTTCCTACTTTTCCTAAACTTATCAGCAGTACCCCCGAAGCGGCTATAGCACCTAAAGATTGTGCCATAATGGGCGCCGCTTAAATGTCCAATAGAGTATATTAAAGCAGCAACTACGGCACCAAATACAAAGCTAATACCAATATGGGTGATAGCACCTTTACTCACTTCGTTCACCATTACCGCCCCAGTTCCGGCAAACACCAAAGTAAAAGTACCTATTGCTTCCGCGAGCGCCTCACGCCAGCAACCCGCCAGTGCTTTTGGCAAAGAATTCCTTAAATTAGCCTCAATACCTCCTTTAACCACAAAACTCCTCACTTTCCAAAAAAAGTTGATGCAATTATCATATATCAAAAAAAGTTGATAGGTCAAGTAGTTTTAGGTTAAAAGTAACTCCTGATAAGTTAAGAGTTTTAATTTATTGACTTTTATTGTATAAGGGTTTACAAAACCATCATAAATATACAAAATAGTGGGTAAGCGTGCCCGCTTAACCCACAAGATTTGGTAATTTATTTTTGGAAAATTTTAACTTCTTAAAATTCCTTTTGTTTCCTTAATAACTCGTAAATAGTCAAGTCAAATTGAGATTTTCCACCAAAGACTGTCCCGACTTTACCTTTGTTTAAGTGAACAATACCGATTTGGTAAATTGTGTCAGGTAAAGGAATGTAACCAACAGAGCTTACTGTCTTTGCTGCATTTTGCAGGTAGAAATTTACAAATTGATAAACATCCTGTCTGTTTTTGGCAGAACTAGGGTTTACATAGATAAATAAAGGTCGAGAAAGTGGTTGATATTTTGCTTTCTCTACTGTTTTACGCTCTGGGAATACAGGTCCCTTGCCACTGTCAACAGCCAAAACTTTTAATTTATCTTTGTGTTCTTGAAAATATGCGTAGCCAAAGTAACCCAATGCATTCGGGTCTTGACTAATACCATTTGCTAAGACTTCATCGTCTTCACTACCAATGTAATCGTTACGGCTGGCTTTGGCTTCACCGACTATTGCTTCAGTGAAGTAGTCAAATGTACCAGATTCTTTACCTGGACCAAATAAGTTTAAGGGTGTATCTGGCCAATTTGCACGTACTTGATTCCATTTAGTAATTTTGCCTTCAGCTACAGGTTCCCACATCTTTTTCAATTCTGCTGTAGTGATATCTTTTGCCCAGTTGTTTTGCGGATTGACCACAACAGCTAGAGCATCAAAAGCTACGGGAATTTCGATGTACTGGATATTATTTTGCTTACAGGCTTGCATCTCTTTCTTAGAAATTGGTCGAGAGGCATTGTTGATATCTGTTTCTCCAGCGCAAAATTTTTTAAACCCGCCACTAGTACCGGAAAATTTAACTGATAACTGTGCTTTGCTATTCTTGGTTGCTTGAAATTGTTTAGCGATTGCTTCTGTAATTGGATAGACTGTGCTGGAACCATCAATCTTTACCGCTGCATCCGTCTGTGTATTTTCAACAGGTTTTGCAGAAGGTGACGATTGAGTTTCGGTAGGTACATTTGATGTAGCCGTACAGCCAGCAAACAAAAACATTCCAAGCGTGATAGCCAATTTATTCTTGAGAGGGTTCATTGAACTCACTCCAGATAATAGTATTAAGTGTATGGGTCTATGATTGCAAAAAAAAATACCGTATTCACGGTAAATTTGATACAAAAAACAAAACTTATCAAAAAAAGTTGATGCATCTATTCTATCTGTGGATAAAAGTTTGTTGGGAGAGAGTTCCGCAATTGAGGCAGGGCAAAAAGCTACATCCGATTTGATGTAGCTTAATTGAAATATAAATTTCGATAAAAAATTGCTGCAAATAACCCATTTCAATAAAAAATGATAGGTTAACTAGTTAAGAGTTAACAGCTCGTTAATAAACTGTTAACTACGTCTTGGCGTTATCTCAGTATAATAAATGACTCATGGAGCCTAAAATTGCTTTTGTTTGCGTAATACTTCTCCAATTGTCAAATCTAGTTGGGGTTTCCCTGCGTACACTGTTCCTATCTTGCCAGTATTTAAATGAACATAGCCGATGCGGTAAGCTTCTTCTGGTAAAGGCACATACCCGATAGAACTCACTACCTTCAATGCCTGTTGTAAGTAAAAGTTTACGAATTTATATGCTTCTCCGTTGTTTTTAGTGCGCTGAGGATTGACATATATAAATAAAGGTCTAGAAAGTGGCTGATATTGAGCTTTTTCCACTGTTTTCGCTTCAGGTAAAATCGGGTCTTTGCCATTGTCCACTGATAGAACTTTTAACTTACTTTTATGTTCTTGGTAATATGCGTATCCAAAGTATCCCAATGCATCAGCGTTACTGGTTACACCATTTGCGATGACTTCATCATCTTCGCTAGCAGTGTAATCATTACGGCTTGCTCTGGCTTTTCCAACTGTAGCCTCAGTAAAGTAGTCAAATGTACCCGAGTCTTTGCCAGCACCAAATAACTTTAGCGGTCGGTTAGGCCAAGATGCCCGGACTTGGTTCCAAGTGGTTATCTTACCTTCTGCGGCAGGTTCCCACATTTTCTTTAATTCTTCTACGGTAATATCTTTTGCCCAATTATTTTGCGGATTAACAACAATAGTAAGAGCATCAAAGGCTATAGGTATTTCTATGTATGCGACGCCATTTTTTCTGCAAGATTCCATCTCCCCAGTGGTAATCGGTCGGGAAGCGTTGCTAATGTCAGTTTCTCCAGCACAAAACTTTCTAAACCCACCAGTAGTACCAGAAAATTTAACTGCAATTTGTACCTTATTGTTTTGGCTAGCTTGATACTCTTTAGCAATTGCTGCTGTTATTGGATATACCGTACTCGAACCATCTATCTGAATTGTGGAAATACTTTCTGAATTACTGACTTGAGTCGCATTCGATGCCTGTTGCGTTTCAGCAGACTGGTTGGATGTGGCTGTGCAACTCGCTAATGCCAACATTCCTGCTACTAGAGCCAAGTTCTTCACCACGGTATTCATTGACTTTACTCCATGGGGTAGTTTCATAACATACATCCATTATTTCAATAAAATTTGATATGTAGTTTTAGATGTTATCAAAAAACATAAAACTTATCAATAAAAGTTGATGGATTGATTAATTCATTAGTATATTTATAGTAATTAAGTACTATATAGGCGCTGACTGAATTGATATAGATGTGTGGGATGTGGTGTAACTTGTCAAAACCAACATCCCAACCGTAATAGCCAAATGCTTCACAACTGTGTTCATTGACTTCACTCCAATGGATTAATTATATCAGAGGAATGAGTCCGTCATTTCAAAAAAAATTGATGTGTAGAACCCATAAGTGATACAAAAAAGAAAACTTATCAAATTTATTTGATGTTTCAAGAAGATTACTCGCACTTACGCGCTATAAATACTCGTTCCGCGCTATTATAGCTAGATAAGTACTGCTCAATTATGGCAAACCCTGGTAAATTCAAGCTGTAATAAATCCAACGCCCTTCTTGACGAGAGTTAACTAAGCCTGCCACTTTAAGGGCTTTAAGGTGAAAAGATAGCTTTGACTGAGCGACTTCCAAAGCTTCTGATAAGTCACAAACACATAGTTCTTGCTTTTGCAAGAATTCCAATACTTTCAGCCGAAGTGGGTCTGAAAGAGCATGAAAGACCGTTACAACTTCAGGCTGTACTAGAATGGGTATTTTTTCCATCAAGTTTTTTTGATTAGTTTCTTCTATTTTAAAAGATTCTTATTCTATTTGCCTACTCAATTCAAATTTTAAGTATTAATACTGTTATTCTTCGTAGAATATTTATTTATTAACCAGTGTTTATTACCTAACTATTTACTATAAATTCAATATTATGGAGTTAGTTACTTTACTTTACTTAATATTGTATATATGGTGACATTAAAATCTAACCTAAATCTTCTTGATATCGAAGTATTGAAAAAACAACTATTTGATTTGGTAAAAGGAAAAGACAAAGATAAGCTTTCTAATAAGGTTAACTATTTTAATGAGGTTTTGTCTACTTATTTTGATGAATTTAGTAAAAGAAATAGCTATCCTGCACCTGAAAGCCAAGTTGAGCTAGTGATGGGTATTTGGCAGCCAATATGGTCTACTATACCATTTCATGATAATTTGCCTGGACGTATTCCTGAACAGTCTTACCAAATATTTCATGAGTCTGGATTTTATGCCAATATTGCTAGATATGCTCCAGGTGGAGAGTTATTATCGAATTTGTTGCCAGCGTATGACTTTTTGGTAATGCAAAGTTATGCTGTTACTGATAGTAAATGGGATATTCAGAATGTTGGAATATTTCAGTCTCTTAAGAGTCGTAATTGTCCTTTGTGTCCGGATTTAGCGCGTAAATGGTTTGATGGTATTCGAGATACAAAATATTCTGCTGGTAAAAATAACTTTGAGTTAGAGGGGTTGGATAAGTCAGTTCAAAAGAAATTTGAAACAACTTATTTAGCTAAGCCTTTGTTTGAGCATACTTATATTGATAATGACCTGCGTTTAGTAAAAACACAGCGAAGTGCTAATCAACGTCCTAGTTATACAATTGCTGTTCGTGTTTAAATATTTTGATTTTGATGAGGAAATAATCATAATCAGTTACAAAAACGGGCAAAAAAATATATATCAGGTTTGTATTTAATAAAAAAGGCTCTCTTGGCTTAGATTAATAAGAGAGCTTTAATATATGGTGTAAGGAGCAAACTAAAGCTTGCGTTATTTTTAATGTAAAAGGGAAATATGACACCATCATGACAAAGGGATAAAAATTAGCAACGGGTGCTGAACAGATGCAACGGATGAGTTATCTGTCTTATTTGTAAGGAACCTTTACAGTGATGGTTGTTTGTGGCTCAAATATCAACGTTTATATTTTCTATTTGCCTAGCAGCTTTTTCCCATAATTTTGCAGTAGTCTCGTCATCCCAGTGATTTCTGAGATTCTCAGCTTTTTTATGGCATATTCGCTCTAACATCTCTAATACTGCGGCTAATGTCAACTTGTCGATGACTGTTTCTACAACCTCTATATATTCCCATTTCATGACAGAGACCTCCCTTTTACCTTTGATTTAGATGTTGTTGGCTAATTATTACCATACATTCCCAAGTAAGAAAATCTTTTTATGGGGCTTTTCCTCGATATGGTAAGAGATTTTTACTGACTAAATAGCCATAGATTTCTGATGGTTTTAGTTTGCACAAGTCTTTTGTGAGTTCCTGGATATGTAAATTGCTAGGTAACAAAGACATAACAGTCTCACGTAAAGTACCTAAAATTTTTGGTTCTGCTACAAGCAATAATTGCTGTATATGTTGAGCTTGAGACAATTTTACAATCTCATCAGCAGTCGTCCGGGCAAAGCGTCGCTCGTATTCATCAAGATGACTTTGACGATGGTCATCATAAGCATGAGTTTGACCGGATGAACTATGATTGCGTCCAGTTTTAGTATCTGACCACAGTTCTTTGCCTTGCTGTTCTTTTGCTGGGTTAGAAATACTATTTTGTTCAACCAACTTAAAACCGGAGTCCAAATCTAGTTCGTCTGATGGTTCAAGCGTCAAGAATCTTGCTTTACTGCCATTAATCACAGTAACTAAACATCTATTCATAAGCTTCTTTACCCCTCTAGTAACTACTAGGGAATTCACAGCCAGAAGAAAATTTTATTTGCCTATGCTTTAAATCTAGCAAAAAAATGTAACTATGAGGACATTTTAAACAACTAAAACCATGTTTCGTTGATTTGTTTTGTATGGTTTCCGAATTTCTCAAGAGGATTCTCTTGATGCAGGCATATACTATACAGCCCCCAATACTGCTCGGTTAAGAGAATTTGTAGGTTGGGTTGTTCGCGCAGCGTGCCCATAAAGGCATGGCTTTGCGTTCACGAAGTGGAGCGGAGCGCTAAACCCAACATTTGCCGATTTTGTTGGGTTTCGTTCCTCAACCCAACCTACGAGTTTTTGTATTTTCGAGCAAAACCTCCGCAGTATTGCTACACAGCCCCCATTTATATTAATGAAGTTTTTGCTGAACCTCTTGTCAACCAGAGAAAAAGCAAATAAACTACAGTTAAGGCTAAATAGTACAAAAGCTCTAATTCTGACATCGGATAAAAACTGCTTATTTCCATGATTTATGAGCAACTTTAATCAAAACGGGGCAAAAAACGGTGTTGCGAGCAAAGAGAATCAACAATACGGCTCTCTGATAGAACAGCTTGATTTGATGATTCGAGCGCGATATCCATTACTGTATGTGATTTCAGTAGAAGAAGAACCTGTAGAGGAGGCGCTCTTGCAAGTCGCAACCGCAAGTTCCCAAAGACAGATTTTATTTTGGGATATTGTTAGGGGGTGGAGCGACAACGGTGCTGATAAGGGTTCGGTGATGATGGCGCTTTTGCGAATTGGTAAAATGGATGCACAAACACCAGTGATGTTTGTATTGCGGGATTTGCATCCGATTTTGAAGAATCCGACCACCGAAAAAAGTGCTCCTATTGTGAGGGAGTTGCGAAACTTAGCGCGAGAGTTGAAGCGTTCGCGTAAAACAATTGTTATTACAAGTCATATTTTTGAACTTCCCGACGAGCTACTTCAGGAAGTTACGGTAATCGATTTTCCTTTACCCAGCACCACAGAGATTGATTATCTGATTCAACAATTGGTTGTACCAGATAAGCTAAAAATTACTGGTTTAGCGAGAGAGCAGTTAGTTAAAGCTTGTCAAGGCTTAAGTCGCACTCGTATTTCTAAGGTGTTAGCAAAAGCTTTAGCAGCAAAGCAGCAGGTGAATGAGTCTGATATTGATGGTGTTTTGGAAGAAAAAAAACAGGCTGTTCGTCAAACTGGTATTTTAGAGTTTTTCACACCTCAAGAATCACTTAAGCGAGTTGGTGGATTGGATGCACTCAAACAATGGGTATTAATGCGACAAGATGCGTTTACCGAAGAAGCTCGACGTTATGGTATTCCTAATCCTAAAGGTGTGTTACTCGTAGGTATCCAAGGTACAGGTAAAAGTTTATCAGCTAAAACAATAGCCCATGAATGGCGCTTACCTTTATTAAGGCTTGATTCTGGAAGATTATTTGGTGGTATTGTTGGAGAGAGTGAAAGCCGCGTAAGGCAGATGATTCAATTAACAGAAGCGATGGCTCCTTGCGTTTTGTGGATAGATGAAATAGATAAAGCTTTTGGCAATATCTCTAGTGGTTTTGATGGTGACTCCGGAACATCACGGAGAGTTTTTGGTAGTTTAATTACATGGATGCAAGAAAAAACCACTCCTGTGTTTATTGTTGCGACAGCTAATAATGTGCAAATTTTACCTGCGGAATTATTGCGAAAAGGACGTTTTGATGAAATTTTCTTTTTGAATTTACCTACAGAGGAGGAGCGTCAAGATATTTTCAAAGTTCATTTACAAAAGTTACGTCCCAATCGTCTGCGTGAATTTAATTTGGAATTGCTTGCTCAGCAGTCACAAAATTTTAGCGGTGCGGAAATTGAGCAGGTTATAGTTGATGCAATGCACCAAGCGTTTTCGACAAGAGTTAATTCACAACGACGTGATTTTAATACGGAGGATGTTTTGCAAGCGATATCGCAAACTGTTCCTTTGGCAAATATTGCTCACGAACAAATTGAAGCGTTAAAACAATGGTCGGCACAAGCTGGTGCTAGAACAGCTTCTAATGATGTAGGTTTAATACAGGAGTTGAAACAGTATTCTATCCAACAAGGGATTAATCCTTTGGAAGTCGATTAGTAAGGGACACAGTTCTTAATTTGTTTTTTATTATTTATCATTCTTCATTTCTTATGTCACACTTTACAAGCATCAAGGTTCAAATCAAAAACGGCGAAGTTCTTCAGCAAGTGTTGGAAGATTTAGGTCATAAGGTTGAGTGTAATGCTAGGGTGCGTGGGTATAGAGGTGATACTACTCAGGCTGAATATGTGATTCGTGGTAAGAATGGCTATGATTTTGGTTTTCGTCGCAATGGGGAAAATTATGAAATTATTGCTGATTTTTCGGAAGCTAGGATTAATACGCAACAATTTGTGAATTCAATTACTCAAAAATATGCTCACAAAACTTTGATGGCTACTATACAGGAGCAAGGTTTTAATTTGGAGGAGGAGGAGGTTTTGGAAGATGGGACTGTTAAGGTTGTTGTGGGAAGATGGGTTTAGTTGAATAGTTATAAATATTATCGTCCCTGCACGAGGAACCCCACCCCCAACCCCCTCCCCGCGGGCGGGCAAGGATGCCCACCCCACAATATTTTCACTAATTAGCACTTAGATTGGATATTAGGTTATTACAAAAATGTTGCTACTGCTGAGAGAAGTTCTGTTAGACATCTGAGCAATTAGCACAGCGTTTGTAGCACCCGTACCATCAGCATCAAACAATAAGCTGCTACGCAGCTTGATTGTATAATAGATAATTAAGTAATTAAGCTATGAGCAGCCGCCTATGCCAGCCAAAAACCATCTTTCTCAAGAGCAAAAGGAACAGCTACTAAAAACGCTAAAAG
>JAHHIC010000097.1 GCA_019359035.1 Scytonematopsis contorta HA4267-MV1
ACTCGCCAGAAATCCAATCGAGCCGCTATGGATAACAATTATATGTTGACTGTTCTTGCTGCTTGCTTATCTAAGCATGATGCCTCAGAAGCTTCTTGTCAATAGGGTTTGAGATGCGCTTACCCTGGTTAGATAGAGCAGATGAACCTTGTATGCGGGAAAAACTATTGGATTTGATTATGTCATGGACTCCTGATTGGGAGCAAATATTAAACGCTCGTTTTGGAGAAAGATTTATTGTTGGTAATAGTGAGTTTGAGATTATTGGTTATTACCGTAAATCTTCAGGAAAAGATAGAAAAGAAGTGAGGGTTTTATGTGAGTTGGTTGAAATATTGGATTTAGTTCCTCATCAAGCAAATATACCAACAATTACTAAAAATGACTTGTGTGTTTTAGGTACATTTCAAGTGGAGTCTCTTCTGGAAAAAAGGTTAGGCTGAAATAGTCAAACTGCTTAAATCAGGTTGCACTACTCAAACCGATACTCATTGCTCAGGATACTCCCGTCTGGCATTCATATTAATGTAATATAAATTAATAGCTGAAGGTTGAGTTTAGTTAACGCTTTATTTAACCTTATATGCAAATACATTGGTAATAATCATACTCAAATGCTGATGTAACTAATGGGTAGAAAAGTAAAATTGATTGAAACAAATGCAATCACGACTTAAAGTTAATACCTACAGTGCATGATAATATTTAATTTCAATCATGCACTCGCAAATAAAAAAAGTAGTAGAAGCACTCGAATTACTTCCAATTGAGTGGAGAGTTGTACCAACATTTGGAAAAAGACCTCTTGGGAATGGTTGGCAAAAAATCAATTATTCTCCTGGAGAACTGCGAAAAAAATTAATTTACAACCAAATGAAAATTAATTTAAAATATAAAACAGTTGTTCCCACAGGGATAGCTGTGATTTGTGGGGAATATCCTCAAGGTAATTTAATAGCCGTTGATTGTGACGGTCTTCTGGGATGGAACAAAATATTAGAATTTGCTTGCTCACAGGTAATACCAGAGGAACCAGTGCAAGCAAGGAAACAGGCTGTACAATATTTACCTCCTACCGTCGCGTTCACCTCAGGCAGAGAGTTCCGCGCTCAATTTCTCTATTTTATTCCCAAGACAACACAAATCAAGTCGGTTAAACTCGAACATCTAGAACTTAGAGGAAATAACTTGGCTTCGGTACTACCACCTTCCTTTCATCCAGACGGAAGGAGATATCAGTGGTTGACAGGCTGCTCTCCACAAGAAAGAAACGTGGCTCAAGCACCAAATTGGGTCATCAAACACATGCATCATCAATACAAATGCTCTGTTAAGCGAAGCAAAAATCAGGATTCAAAATGTAGTCAAAACCTATTCATGAAAAATTGGGAATTTACTGAGACACCATTTACGAACATTAACTTCAACCAATCATTTTGTCCGAAAGTCAATGATTCACTCTTGAAGCCAGCAAAAGTAAATCGAATTAAAATCCGCACTACCTTTGATACCGATATACAAGCCGCACTTACATTTTTAGAAGTTTTAAATCCCAGTTATGCAGAGGATTACAGCACCTGGATTCAAATAGGGATGGCGCTAAAATCAGTTAGCCCCTCACTTTTAAGAGCGTGGGATTCCTGGAGTCAATTATCAAGCAAATACAAACCTGGAGAATGCGCGTATAAATGGCAATCATTTCGTAGAGAGGGAATTACTATTCGCACACTGGCAAAATATGCAGGCTTTTCCTGATATTCTCCTACACCTTGCGGATGGATGGTTTTATGTGTAACTCTGAAGTGACCTTCCCCACGAAGGGGAATAAAGGTCTAAGACCCTATCATCACAGAAACCTGGCTATATTTACTTTTCAAGGTGCGGTTGCGACAGAGAGCCACAAAAAGCTTACCTGGTAATGTTTTAAGCGAGTAGACAAGTAGACAAGCTCTCTAGAATCCCCCTATATTTATTACAAATCACTAGTAAAATGGTAATTATATCCTTTTTGCTTAAGGGATAGAAGAAATGGCGTCTATTTATATGTACTGATGACGCTAACTAGTACAAAACAACCAAGAAGAAACAGCGGGTGGATGAGTCTTTTCAACCGGGAACACGAGATTTAAATCAAAAATCTCAAGGTAAAACCTAGTACAGATTGGCATAAATAACTTACCAGTTTAAAACCTCTGAGAACTATACTAAATAAGCTTTTGCGCCTTCTGCCCTCTGCCTCCGTACTTCTGCCTTCTTGCACTAGTAATTTCTAGGATTTAAGGTAACTGCTGATAAACCTCGCTACCAAATAAGCCAAAATAGAAAAAAGGTTAATGTTGGGGGATATTACCATGTCAAGAAAAAAGGGACTTGGGGAAGTTAAGAAACTGGGTGGTTTCAAGAAAAAAACCAACAAAGACACAGGGATTTTTGTTTATAGTGAGGACTGGGAAGTCGGGGAACTTGTAAGCGAGAATGCGGACGACCTTTACTGTTGGCAGTACGCAGCCGATGGTTCACTCGAAGAGTGCTTAGAAAAAATAGCCTTTTACTTGTCAATGGAAACACACATGGAATCAATGAAATATGTGTCCGATGACCCCGGCTTTAGTATTGAAGCCCATTTTGAGAATATGGAAAAACTACGCACCCAGAAGTTGGAAGCGGTTAAGAGAGAGTGTTTGACAAACGGTAAATACGAAGGCAGAGGCTGGGAGATACGTTCGCAACGAACGCGGGAGCAATGTGATTGGCTTAAGAGAAATGGGTATCCCATCGTCAATTAACCGTTAGCTAGCTTACGGGAAAGCTAACCAAGGGGTTTGAGCGAAGCTAGTTGCGCCTCTTTTGAGAGAAAATAATTGAGCAAATTTGGAACCTAGATATAGCAGGGATTTGGGCGTAAAATCTGAATACGAAGCCTGAAACATTGATTTTTACGTAAACCCTTTAAATTCAAGGGTTGTAGAATATTCTCTGTTGAAAGTGATAAAAGAGGGCTAAACAGATAGCAAAGTCTATTAATATTGCTTCACCGCCAGAGCGTCGCACAGACGTTCCAACAAAGCTATTTTTTCCTGTAGCCAGCATTGCTCTTGCTCGGAGTAAAGCTCCTTCTCTAGGTGGTGAGCTAAATCCGCAAAGTGAAGAGTGGGAAGCGCTAGATTTCCGGGCATGTGATGGCAACGACCCAGAAGGTAATGTTGTGCAGTTCCGCGAATGCATACCAATTGCGAAAAAATAGGCAAATTGGGAGTTGCAAACTATTGAAATTCATGAAGTCTGTGATAAATACTGACTACTTCTACTAAAATATAATCTGTAGAAATCTAAAACAAAATATATTCCTCAGTTAAAACTTGTTTGGGTTCACATCTATTTATTATGCATAATCCACCTCTTTATCAAGCTTTTGGGTACTTTCTAATGTCTTTTATGAAGGATGTAAAAGGTAATTTTTTTGCTATGTATGAAAAGCAATTAATTAAGATTCAACTGCCTTTCAAAGTTTTACAAAAATTGGAAACACATTAGGAACTCTCAGCTTCAATTGTATCTGGCAGTTATTTTTTTGGCAATTCTGGCTTTAACCAAAATATCGCCAATCTGTGAAACTCTAATATTAGAAACTTGTAAAATTAATGTATCTTCTGGTTTGTGGTCTACCAAAGATTCATACTCCGCTATCTCATCCAATAAATTCCTGATATGAGCAAAATATGAACCAATTATTAATTTACAGCCTTCAGGGTCTTTGTTTTTCTTTTCTTCATTTTGATGCAAACTGATAATTGCTTGTTGAAATTTTTCTACCCAAGATTTAGTTACTTGGTATTAATGTTCGTTTTTAATCATGGTTCCCACTCCCGTAGATTAACTCCTCATTAACAGTATAGTGAAAATATCTCGGTACGGGAGAGTCGTCAACAAACATAGAAAGACCACTACATTTGCTAACGCATAGCGTCTTAAGTTAATAATTTAGGACGCTTAAACTTGGAAATATTTGACGCAAGAAAACTAGAGCAACTGGAAGCAAGTAAAGAAAAAAGTGATAATTCTAACTTATATATACGCCAGTATTATCGAGAAAATAATATTGCTTCATGTGGAGTCTTTGCAGAGCTTAATCTCACTTTGCAACAAATCTCGATGGGGCTTCCCCTGGACTCTTTATTCATAGAATACCCCCAAGTAAAAAAGGCAGCAACATTTGCAAAACCATATATAGATATTCCTGGCAGTAAATATTGGGACGAATATTTACACTTAGACTACCAAAATTCAAGGTTACGAGCAAAGTACGATTTAATCGTATATGACGATAAAAAAGTCACTGGAATTGATTGGAAGACTCAAATAAAAATCAATCCCCAAGAGCTAGAGCAGTCCATGAAAACTCAACTAAAATTATTTATCTTACGCGAAACAACCGACTTACCTCCCGAACAAATCAGTTTATTTTATTTAAATTTAGAAACTGAAAAAGTTTGTCAGTTTGCATATTCATCAGAAAAGCACTCCAAATTTCAAAATATAATTCGCCCTATTTTGGCAGAATATGCAGAAAATCATAATGATAAAGCTCAAGAACCAGATTTACAAACTATCCATCAAAAATGGATGAATAAAGAAATTACTACTGAGGAGTATCTAGACACCGTTCCAGAAGTTGAAATATGAATTATCTTACCAACATCAAACAAATCGAACTCACATCTGGTGGGTGGAGACTCAACATTATATCACCCAGATTAGCAACAATTACCGACCCTCATGGTAATAGGAAAACCACGTATTTTGGATTTTATACCCAAGAGAAAGCTGAAATATTTAAAGATTGGTTAATCAAAAATAGTGAGTGTAGTAAAGCAATTGTACGCTCCACAAATCAACGATTAACTACCTCATGGGAAGTTAAAGCCTGGGGAGTATCTACCGACTTAATTAATAAGTGTGCGACCAAAGAATTAAAACAATCAAACAATGCAGTTATCTCTGTTTAATCTAATAGTTGCTGATAACAATCCACAGCTAAATATCTTTAATACCGCAAGCTCGGATAAAGCGCGGAAGTTACGAGAACTAGCTCAGTCAATGCAGGATACTATCGACCAAAAGAAAAATCCTGCTATTGGAAATCAGCGAGTAACAAGACGTCGTAAACTTATAGCCCAAGGAATGATTGAAGATGGTATTGAGTTAGAGGTAATCAAGTCTTGGTTACTTGCAATTGCCGAGATGTGGGAAGCAGGAAATATTCCAGAAGTGCTACGAGGTATTAAAAGGAAATCGCAAGTAGAAGCATTATTTCGACTTTCTCAGAGGAAACCAACCCTCGAAGAAATCCAGGAAATTATTACGGGAAATTATTACGAGGAGTGGATAAAATCACTCAACCGTGCTGGTATTCATACTCCAAAAGAGATATTATCGGCAATTGCAGAAATTAAAAAAGTAGTAAAACCTGAAAAGATTGATACTACCAAACAACGACTTAACGACCTTGAATTAGAAATTATTGGGATGAAATCAGGGGACTTCTTCCCTACACCAGAACCAGTTTGCAACAGACTAATTCAACTAGCAGCTATTGAACCAAACTGGAGAATACTTGAACCATCTGCAGGAAATGGAAATATTGCAGAATACATTACAAAATATTATCCAGAAATTCAGTTAGATTTAGTTGAAATTAATCCTACATTGCGAGAAATTCTAGAACTCAAGGGATTTAATCTGGTAGGTAGAGACTTCTTAGAATTTAACCCTAATGATAAATATCATGCTTCTATCATGAACCCAGCCTTTTGCCAACTTGTAGAGCATATCTATCATGCTTGGGAGCTTCTGTTATCAGGTGGAATATTAGTTTCAATTGTATCGGAATCAGTTTTCTTTAACCGTAAATACCAAAAATTTAAAGACTGGCTTGATGACAACGGAGCTTACGTAGAAAAAGTTGATAAAAATGCTTTTCTAAGTTCAAATAATCCTACGGCTGTAGCTACCAGAATTGTAAAACTAATTAAACCCTAAAAGTATGTCACCTGAAATTATCAACTCTTATCGGTTTATCCCTAATAAAAACAGTACAATCTCTTTATGGGAGCACCAAATGAACAAAATATTGCTATCATTAGTTCCTCTGGTAACACAATTTCTCTAACTTTTACCCCAGGAACAACTGATGTAATAAAAGAGATAATTATCAAACTTAGCGAAGCCTATAAAACACTGGTCAATACCAAAATAGAAGAAATTCAATATGATTTTAGAGAACTAAATACGCTGGATTAAATATAAATTAATATTAATAAATTCGTCATATTACTGGCGACTTTATTATTATACCACGACTTTTTGCTACGCATTTATTCATTAGCAACTCGTGGTAAAATTATGCCTAGAAATCAAACAAGAACTGACATCTCAGAAGATTCAAGCACCACTATAGATACTACTGCTACTACTATAGAGCCACAGAAAAGCTTGGAACTACAGCAAAAAAAGGCGAATCTAAGTAAATTTGCTAGTCCTGAATATAATGCACCGATTAGCAATATTTGTATTTGCCAAATAATTAACCACATGGATAAGGAGAAAGTTGGCTTATTTATCAAAGAGAAGCACTTACCAATTATTGATTGGAAAGGAGCAGACCCAACCCACGTTCACACTTTCTCCACCGGAACTCCAGAAACTGGTATCCTTTTGCAATCACCTCGGATGCACATCCTGGATATATCACCCCGATATATTGAACAAAGAGAAGACGGTGCAATTATCGGTATCTATGAGTTTGGGGATGGCTATGATATGTACCAAAATATGGGTAAAGATAAAGTTGTATTACGAAGCTTTTATTTAATTAAGCTAGTAGATGAAAACAACTGTGAATTGCATAGCCGTCCCCTAGTAATATCAATAAAAGGAGTAGCCGCAGCACAATTTGGGGAAGCATACAAGCAATTTAAACAAGAATTAGAAGTGGCATTTGCACGATTCCAAAACGTATCTGTAGCGGAGAAAACACAAGCATTTCATAGACTTGCTGTATTTCAACCAACATTTGTACCATCACATGAACCTAAGGAAGCAGTAAACCAACGCGATAAATCTTGGGTAGCGGTAGTCAGTTCATACAAATCACCGAATCCTGATGGCAGTGATTTTATGGAATTCTTCTGTGACGAGAAGGAAGAGGAATTTGAAACCTTAATGCAGGCTAACCCTGAATTTAGCCATCGCATTGGTAAAACTTCTGATGTTATTGCGGAACACATGCGTTTAGTAGGAATGAACGAGGCTATTACCGCACTACCTCCAGGTAATTATCCTTCTCTACCATCTCATATGGAAAACGCACACTACTAGATTTCTATTAACAATTAGGTAAATAAAAGCATGGGTACTAGCAATAGTAACCCTGCTTTCTTCTAATCAATACGAAAACATTTTATCAATCATGAACAACGATAATCAAATACCATCGAATGAGAGTAAAACGAATACATTCTTGGGAGAAGATATCATAACTAGCGAAACTGAGTTAAGAAGGCAGAAGGCAGGAGGCAGAGGGCAGAAGGAATCCCCATAAATAAATATATTCGATTTAATAATGACGCCTTTTTCCCTTGCGCTTCGCGTCGCGAGAAAAAATCTTTTTTTTGTTTTGCATAAATAAATTTAGGGGCTTCAGACCCTTTTGGCAGAGGAATACAGAGTTTTTTTCCCCTTCTGCCCTCTGCCCTCTGCCCTCTGCCTTCCTCGGTGACATCAGAAGCTTTGTTAAAAAGGCTTGCTGAACTTAGATGGAATATTTACAGGTTAGCTAAGGAACATGCGAAAAATATAGGTAGTAGCTCACCAGCATCTAGATATCACACTTCATTAAGCAAAGCCTTAGCAAATATTGATAAATCTTCTTTCGGTACTATTAAAAGTATTGTACAGGCGCTCAGAGGAGAAATATTTATTGTTTGGTCAGATGTCCCATCAGAAGAAAAGGGCAAGCTCAAAGACGAAAAATGTTCACCGGAAGAAAGATTAGAAAACCTAGAATTAATGTTAGCCCAAGTTTTAATGAAACTTAATCAACCTGGGGAGCAATCAAGTACAGACTACGACAAAAGCTAACGCATCATGTTCTGGAAATTAACAACAATCCAATTATTAAAATAATAAATGAAATTAATTATCGAGCAATCAAAACTAGCAGATATAATCCGAGCAGCTTATCTTGCAGTCAGCCAAAAACCAACTCATCCTATTTTAGGAAATATCTTAATTACAGCCAAAACTGATGGCACAGTAGAAGCAATTGCAACTAATTGTAATCTTACAATCCAAATTACCACTTGTGCTGCTGTTGAAATTCCTGGTAGTATTGCACTACCCGCCAAATTGCTGAATGACACTGTAGCCAATATCAGTGGTGAAATTGAAATTGAAACGAAAAATCATAATTGTACTATTATTCATCGCAGTGGAAAATGTAGATTAGTTGGAGCAAACCCTGAAGATTTTCCAGCTTTCCCAGAAACAAAAAATCCAATAGAAATACGCATTCCTGCAAAGAAATTACAAATTGCGCTTGAAGGTTGTCTCTATTGCGCGAGTAACGACGAAACAAAATTAGTGCTGACCGGTGTTAATTTTGATATTCACCGTAATAAATGGCAGTTAGCGAGTACAAATGGTCATAAACTTGGATTGGTAACGGGGACACTCGATAACGAATATCCTGAAGCAATCAATTTTACTGTTCCAAGTAAATCCCTAACAGAATTAAACAAAATAATTGCAACCTGTGAAGACAATACAATTTGCAATATTCTAATAAGTCAAAGTCATGTCGAATTTAGCTTTCCCAACGTTAAAGTTATTTCTCGATTGCTGGAGGGTGATTATCCCAAGATAAACCAGCTAATTCCTCGTTCATTTGAGTACGAATTTACACTGGAAGCAAAGGCGTTTGAAAGTGCTCTTAAGCGGGTTAGTCATCTTGCAGAGCGCAAACAAAAAATAGTTAAACTCCTCTGGAACATCAAAGAATCCCAAGCAACATTGCATACTGAAGCTACGGATATTGGGGAAGCTTTTGATTCCATTAAAATGAAATCATTACCAGGTAGTGGCAAAAATGACATCGCTCTCGGTCTAAATATTGATTATGCCCTGGAAGGATTAAAACATATCAGCACCTCAGAAATATTGGTTCGGTGCAATAAACCTAGCCATCCTGTCATTATCTGTCCAGTAGGGGGATTACTCAATCAGTTGTATTTAGTAATGCCAATTCAAATTAAGGGAGAGTCCAGTAAAGGCGACAGTGAGGCAGAACAAACCAGCCATACTACTGAAGTTAGCACTGCAACAAGTACTACAGAATTAGAAGTATCTGCTGAAACTCTAGAAATACCACCACAAAAAGCTAAAGCTAAAACGCAACGAGCCAAGAAAGAAAAAGCGCCTGTCTAAAAAAACCCCTCTTACATAAATAGTAAGGGGGAATTCATAAACATTATCCAATTACAAAATATATGTACCAACCACTACATCTCAAGTACCGTCCCCAAATTCTTAGCGAAGTCATTGGACAGCAGCACATAGTCGATACTTTAACAAATGCTCAAGCCCTCCATAAAATTGCACCCGCGTACTTATTCGCTGGTCCCAAAGGCACGGGTAAAACCAGCACAGCACGCATCTTAGCCAAGTCCCTCAATTGCCAATCAACCCAGGAACCGACAACCCAACCCTGTGGGGAATGTAACTCATGCAAGGGAATTACGGCTTCTTCTTCGCTAGATGTCACCGAACTCGATGCAGCAAGTAACAGTGGGGTAGAAACAATCCGCGAACTTATTTCTACCACCCAATTTGCACCTGTTGAGGGTAAATTCAAAATTTTCATTATTGACGAATGTCACGCTTTGAGCAACCAATCGTGGCAAGCATTACTCAAAACAATTGAAAACCCTCCCCGTCATGTGGTGTTTGTCTTTTGCACGACGGAGGTAAATAAAGTTCCAGAAACAATTGTCTCTCGATGCCAAAAGTTTGATTTCAGGAGAGTTAAGCTGGACGAAGTGATAAATTATCTAGCAATTGTTGCTAAATCAGAAAATATAAATATATCACTAGTAGCAATCAAAGCCATTGCTAAAGCAAGTAAAGGACACTTACGTGATAGTCTAAAACTTCTCGACCAAGCAAGCTTACTAAACACGGAAGAAATCGACCCCATTGACCCAAACTGGATTTGGGAATTATCAGGTACAATTCCCGAATATGAGTTACTTACAATAATAGAAAATATTATTCGAGGAGAAATAAAAGGTAATTTAGGTATTTTGCAGGATTGGGTTGAGCTTGGGAAACAACCAATTACTATTCACGCAATTCTTGTCAGTTTCCTCAAAGATTTACTAGTGTGTAAAACTTATCCAGATGGTAAGCATTTAACTCAGCTTGAAGAAGATACTTGGTCTGAACTAATTACTATATCCCAGTCTTGGAGCATTAGCCAAATTCAATCAGCTATCACTTTACTGATGAGCCGTCAGAACATGATGCGAGATGAAGCTGCACATCTTTGGTTGTCAGCAACACTGATTGAATTAGTTCCACCAGCACCAGTTGAAAATACTCAGCCTTGGCAGAATTGGAAAAACCAGTCTTGTGCCCAAATATGGGCAGCGGAGCAGTTACCACATCTTACTCAAAATGAAATTTCTGACCTCTGGGAAAAAGTTGCACCAAT
Source organism: Scytonematopsis contorta HA4267-MV1 (assembly GCA_019359035.1). Classification (GTDB taxonomy): domain Bacteria; phylum Cyanobacteriota; class Cyanobacteriia; order Cyanobacteriales; family Nostocaceae; genus Scytonematopsis; species Scytonematopsis contorta. Next base: position 10,769 of record JAHHIC010000097.1, read on the forward strand.
CAATGGTAAGAAAGCTCCCGCGTGGGTAAAAGCTATCAATAGCTTAAAAGCGGAGGTGAAAAAAGCTTAATTAAAGTTACCTCTCTATCCGATAAATTGTAGAAAATTCTTGATGTTCGTGGATAATTTGTGATATGACAAACCACTAATGAAAGCTAACGCAACGCGACAAACGATAATCCATGTTTACATTACTTATTTACTGCCACTTTGCTGCCCCCAGCTAGTGGCATTTTCTTCTTTATACCTACAACGGAAGCTGCACTTTCGACAACTTTCATTATCTAAATATTATTTCTTTTCATCGGAGATAAATTAATCATTATTATATTCATAAGCCACACTATAGATATTTATCAATTTAGCTCATCTATATTACATCTTTGACTTAAAAAAAAATTAGTCAATAAATAATAACTATTGTTATGGTTATTTTAGCAAAAATTATTTATTGAATTTGTGTACTTGTTTATATATTGTGCTTTATATCCCAATCACTACATCATGCTGGTGCATTTAAACTTGAAGTTTGTATCCAGAAAAAATGATAATTTATCAAAATAATAATTCCAGAGAAAAAGTAGAAATTACTAGCGTTAGTCTGCTGTCCGCTTTGTTATTTGATAGTTTGTGCGAAGATATTAAACTAATAATTAATCAAGTAAACTATACAGCAAAGTTAATAGAAGGAGCATCAAGAGAAAAAGCTTCAGAATATCCTAGAATTCAATATTATTGTCAAGAACCAAAAAGTGAAAATATTCCATTACTTCCCAACGAATTTGAAAGCGATGTTATCTATCGCGAACTGACAATAACAACCATCGAAGACCTTGAATATTTTATAGATAAGTATCAAGGTGACATTTATATTCTGGAAATAGAAAACTTATCATTTGGGATACATCGCAGTAATATATAGTTAATATTACATGAAGTTAGGATATCTGATAGCAAAGTGTAATATTTTCTTTCTTATTTGTTATCACTACATTTCACTAACGCATTCACACCAAAAGTTAAATTTAGAGGTGAAAATGCTGATAGTATTACTGTATGGAAATGACAATCACTCGCTTAACATTAAAGTGAAGCAGTTGATTGAAGAAAACATTCATCCAGACTGGAAGAATTTTAATTATGCTAATGAGTGTGAACCATCATCATTGTTCACCGAACTTATGACCATTCCCTTTGGAGAAGGTGGTAAAATTGTTCACGCTTCTGTTCAATTAATTGAAACTTTAGGTGAATCGAAACAAGAGCTAGAAGAGAAAATTGAGTCAATACCTGAAAATGTTATCCTGCTGATAACAGGAGACAAAAAGCCTGATTGCAGGAAAACAGCAGTAAAAGTTATACTTGATTATGCCGAAATCGAAGAATTTAACCTTGTTCCCAGTTGGGATAAAACAGGAATAAGAAATTTAATAAGTAGGCTGACAACGAAACATAAATTATCAGTCACACCATTTGCTCTCAATTATTTAGAAGAAGCACTTGGTAATGATACTGCACGTGCTGATAGCGAATTAGCTAAGCTTGCTATTTACGCTAATGGTAAAAAGCTTGAACTTGATGAAGTGCAAAAATTAGTTAGTAACAATAACACTGACTATTTAGGGCTAAAGACTATGATGTTGAGAGGTCATCCTCATGTTGCTATAGAACAACTCAACAAACTACTAGATAGTCACGAACCACCACTCAAAATAGTTGCTACTCTCACATCAATTTTTCGCGATTGGCTAATCACTAAAGCTGGAGTAGAAGCAAAGCTCACTGATATCCAAATTGCGGAAATCGCTGTCATCACAAACTATAAGAAAGTGTATTATCTTAGAAATGAAATTCAGCACGCAAAAATAGAAAAACTCAAACGCATCTTGTTAATACTCATACAAACTGAGACTGAACTTAAAAGCGGAATCGATAATTTAACTAGCAGAATTGTAGAAATATGTACACTATAAATAAATATTTTACGGGCATCATAGGACAACATAGCCCCGTGATGCTCCTTAGTCTTGCGCTGGAACAAAACAAAATTGCACCAGCATACTTATTTACTAGTCTTGTTGCAGGTGTGGGGAAAACTAAAACAGCCAATTACTTTGCACAAGCTATCACAGCGGGAAACAATCTAGATATCCTGCACATTAAACCAGACAATTCAGAACTTACATCCACTATTCGAGTAGAACAGATAAGCCAAATTATTGATTTTCTCTCAACTCGTGGTTCTGGTAGCAATAAAGTAATAATAATTGAGGATGCTGATAAACTTAATGCAACAGCCGCTAACAAACTACTCAAGACTTTAGAAGAACCTAGGACAGGAACATTCATCCTCACAACATCCCAACCTCAAAAGTTATTACCCACCATCACAAGTAGATGTCAAATTGTAACCTTTACAAGGTTAAAGGACGAGGAAGTTATTTCGGTACTCAAAGAACAGCAAATCGACTTACCACCTGAACTACTCCCCATTAGTTTGGGTAGTCCTGGTCAAGCAATTCAGAATTTTAGTATGTTCTCTAATATACCATCTGAGGTTATTAAACAACTAGAAACACCTCCTGGCAATTTACTGACCGCACTGCAACTGAGCAACCAAATCTCAAGTTGGGGTAGTGAAGTGCAATTGTGGCTACTCAATTACTTAGAGAAGTTGTGGTGGAACGGGTCACCAGATACAAGTATTCTCGCAAAGTTCAGCCAAGCAAGAAAACAATTCTCCTCCTATGTCAACCAAAAAAGTGTCTGGGACTCTTTGTTTATAACCTAGCCGGCTTTTGACAACCTTGTCGAAAGCAGAGAAATCAACAAAATGCTACCAGTTTAAAATTTACTGGTGGCGTATTTCATCATACTTACTACTATCAAGTACGCACATGAATTACGAACAGGCTAAAGAGTATTTAGAGATGTTAGGCATTAAGGTTATCGAATCTCAAACAACTCCCACACGTGCAGGTAAAAAGCCTCGCCCAGTATGGAATATTACAGGAAATATTGCTGGGTACGAACAAGTTTTATATGACCTAGAACTCAGGAAATATCACGGCAAGTTTAATGCTTGGGACGAAGACACCGTAATCAAAATAGCAGAAAGTCTTGAAAACGAAACAAGGTTGACTTTCGCAGAGCAACAGCAAGCCAAAGCGTCCAGAGCAAGCTACAGAGCGGGTAGGCTACAAGAAAGAGCGCTGAAACATCTTTCAAAGTCAAAAACACACTACGGAGTATATCGAAAAATTGCGGATGGAATCCCTTTCGGTCAACCAATCTTAATTGGTCATCATTCAGAAAAAAGACACCGACGTGATGCCGAACGTATACATTGCAACATGCGAAAACACGTAGATGAACAGAATTACGCTGAACACCTTCAGGAACGTGCAGCAATAGCACAAGCAAAAAGCGAGAAAAGGTACTATACACTTGAATATCTGGGAAACCGCATTCAAGAATGCCAAGCTAAATTAAACTCTGTTCAACGTCGATTAAATGGCAAAGAATTGGGGATTCCTGAATCAACTACTAATAATCCCAAAGTTCGCGAAATGTGGGAGCAAGAAAAAACTCAAATCCAGGAACAGCTTAATTATTGGCAATCAATTGTAGAAGAGAAAGGAGGGGTAAAATATAACAAAGATAATATAAAAGTGGGGGATTGGATAAAATCTACTGGTTGGTGGTATCAAGTTTATCGTGTTAACAAAAAATCAGTTAGTTGCCGATATTTCCAACCAAATCAAGGTTGGTCAAATACGGTAGAATATTTCGACATTAGGGGATACTGTTGCAAAGAAAATGCTATTAAATATGCTGAAAGCCAAGGTTTTAAAAATATACAGGAGCAAAATAAAACTAATTTAGACTTAGACGAAGCAAGCAAATAATATTCAAAGGTAATAATATGAAATCTTGCTTAAACTGCAAATATTTAGGTCGATGGGATGAATCAGACAATTCACAATGGTATTGCAAACACCCCAACAATAAAGAATTTACAAGCAAAGAAATAATACCAGACCCCAATTGTCCTACCTGTAGAGGAGTAGGATATCTTGATGCCGACACGGGAGTTCCAACACCAATGATTATAGGAAGTTGGACTGTCGTAGATTGTAGTTGTTGGGACGAAAGCGATGATGAAACTTTAGCTGATTTCTATGCTCGCAATTGCCCTGGTTACGAATTCTTTAACTGGCAAGAAACAGCAAGTGTAGTAAACGAAACAATATAATCGAGAATGAAATAAATAAATAAAGAAGCTGGATAATTTTTTGCAAAGTATACTCTCAAAAGCTTTAATAATATTATCCAACTCTCTTTCTTTATTGTACTAAAGTCTAAATGTGAAAATCGGTTTAAATTCGTTTGATTTCCCAGTAATTAAGCCAACTGGATAAATGACCATAAGCATTTATTACTAATACTTTTTCATATCCTAAACAACTAATAGTTAGTTCGCCTGCATATTTCTTACAAAGAATAGGGTCAGTTCCGACATAAATAACTCGTTCACCTGTAACAAATTCTTTATTGATAAGGGTAGAATCATCGGGCGTAATTTTATGATTTGACTGCTGATTTTGATTTGATATTGGTGGTGGTACTTTATTTTTCAAAATAGGTGTTTGCTTTTCTTCTGCTGCAAATAAGCTAAGCTGAGCAGATTCGCGTATTGTTGAATTATTACTCAAACCTTGAGTTATAGTTGTTGCTTGTTTGTAATTATTTTCTTGAACATTAGATGCATTTTTATCTAAGCTGGGACTATTAGCGTTTTGAATTGTTTCTGTAGATTTTAAATTTTGCTTTGACGAAGCTTCCCGCCAATTTCTATAAGTTTGCCTTTCGTCGCTACTTAAAGCATTCCATATTTTTTGTTTGATAGTACCATCAAATCTGTCTACAAACGTTTTTAACCAATTACAATTTCCTCGTTTAATAGCAGATTTAGCTATTGAAATGTATTGAGCAATTTTTTCTTCATCCGGAAGTTTCTTTTCTATTTTATTTTCCGTTTTTATGTGAACCTCATTTACATTTTTATTAATTGATGTAGTAGTCTTTGAATTGATATTTGAGGAAGTTTCTTCCCAAGCTCGATAAGCTTGCTTTTCTTCACTACTTAAATCATTCCATATTCTTTGTTTTACTGTAGAACCGACAGTATCTACAAGCACCTTTACCGATTTAAATTTTTTATGTTTTATAAAATATTTTACTATGGAAATAAATCGATTACTAGTTTGAGTGTCGGTTCAAAAACATGTCCACATACAGGGCATATTTTCTCATAGGCGGCGATTTCTGAACCACATTGGTAACATGTTTTTGTAGGAATTGGTTGAGGTGGTTTATTATCAGGACATAAAGTTAATAGGAATGAATTAGTTGGTAAACCCAATCGTTTAAAGTTGCCACAAAAATCAAGAAACCAACAATCATCTTTTCCTGGAGATATTCTTAATCCTCGTCCATTCATTTGTACCCAAAGTGCTTTTGATTTGACAGGACGACACACTAATACAGCTGTCACATCTGGTGAATCAAAACCTTCACAAAGATTGGTTCTCGTTCTTCTTCTCTTGTTGTACCAACAATGCATTCACTAGGTATCCCAGCTAAATTAAATTTTTTGTTTAAGTCTTCCGCTTGTTCCACTGATGCACAAAATGCAATTATTTTGCGATTTAAATCTGGGTCGCGTTCCAAATATTTCTGAACAATTTCCGAATTTAAAGAAGGAGTACAAACATCCCGCATACTTTCCTCTGTAAACTCACCATCCACCACCCGCAGTTTTGATTCATCTATTAGACCTGTATAGCCAAATTGTCTTGCTCGACATAAATGCCCCATCTCAATTAATTGCTTGGGGTAAGGTGCGCGAGCAATCGCTTGAAAATATTGACAATAACCTTGATTTTGTTTGCTTCGCCAAGGTGATGCTGATAACCCGATGTACCGAGTTTTACTCAGCGTCCAAACACCACCAGAATACTTATTTAAAACTCGCTGCCAAATTTTGTAGTAAGAACCTGTGTGTGCTTCATCAAGAATTACCAGGTCTATATTTTCTGGCAGTTCCCGATTTTGAATTGTTTGCAGCATCGCTATTTGGACGGGATTATCGTAATCTGGTTTTTCGTAATCAGCCCAAATGACGCTTGCTTCTATTCCAAAATTTTTGCGTAGTGTCGCCAAAGTCTGACGCACAAGTTTACCGCGATGCACCAAAAACATAACCCGCTTCCCTTGGGAAACGTAATCGGCAATGAGTTTGGAAGCGATTACAGTTTTCCCCGCACCCGTAGGAGCGTACAGTAAAACTGATACCAAATTTAAGTCGAAAAAACTGTAGATTTGCGGATTGCCAGAGATTGATATTCTCTCAACAACAAGTTTGGATTCTGGGTTATGGTTGGCGCTACTGAGGTAATCAAAGCAATTGTGATGTATTAATATTTGCCAATACTTCATCTTTTAACAAATATTTTATAAATTGCCAAGTGTTTTTAACTTATCAAAATGAAGCTCCTCTTGCACAACACTCTTATATAAAGGTTGAATAAGTATTGAGTACAAAAGTACGCAAATTTTCCACATCTGGTACTCACCTGTCGGTTTGCTTCTTATCAAGTTCAAACTCTCTTTTTTGCTTATCATCAAGTGCTTGAAGTTCTTCTCGATAATAAAAGCTCTTCAGTTTAGCGCACTGTTCCGTGTAAACCTTGCGAGCAGAACTGCTAGCGGCTAAATCTTGACGCAGCAATAACTCAAAAGACTTATCCCGCTGTTTAAAATCCTTGGTTGCGGCTATCAGTTCATTGCTAACAGCAGAATTTTCATAATCAGATAATAGTTCATCGTTCTGGTAAACTTTTAATTTGTTTCCGGCAGCTTGTGTGTAAACCCGCTGCGTCTGATATCCTCTCCACAAGCCAGGTTTTTCACGTTTTAAAAATTCCATTTCTACTTCCCCTGGTTTTGTTGGTATAGTTGGACGAATGTAAACAAAACACGCTTTATCAACTGCCACATTCAGACCAACTTTAATACCATTTCCATCATAATTAAATGCATCAATTAAATCATTCTCTAAATCAGTTTCCCCTAGTTTGGATGAAGTTTTTAATCCTTCTGGTAAAGCTTCTTTGCTGATAGAAGGTTCAGGTTGAGAAACTGGAGAAGCTGACGCTTGATTAATTGGCTTCGATACTTTTTGAGACGTGCAACCAATCAACATAAAAGCTAAAACAATAAAATAAAATTTCATAACCATAATTAAAATTAATATTATTAGTTCGCTTGTGTACTTATCTCTGCTAATCGACCATTTTTGTAAAATTGCTGTAAGTCAGGAAAATTAGCAAACAACCAACTACTTCCTTTCTCATATTCAGGTACATTATTCGCAGCCATATATAATCCACTGCGATATGCTGCTAATAACATCAAACCTTGCAAACTAGAGGCAGAGCGAGAAAAAACTGGTATATCCATTATTTTCTCAACTTTGTAATTGTATTCACCTGATAAAATAAAATAAATTAAAATATGTACCAATCTAGGATAATTGTCTGACCTATCCTTATATTTTTGAATATAAGGTTTAATTACCCAATATTCATCATCTGGGACAAAATCAGAATCTACATTAATATCACTCTCTTCATAAATAAAACTAAAATTAAATCCCAGAAACTGCTCAAAATATCCCAGAGAAACAGCCCAGCGCTCAACTTCTTGTGTCTCAGCCGAATATGCTCCCTCTGCTTGCTCTGGTCCGTATTTATCTTGTAATTTCTTTAATACTTCTTGATTGATATCAAATCGCCAATTTGCCTCATTAAAATAATCTAGGAATACTTCTCTTAAATACCCTAATGTCAATTCCTCAACTTTAGGACGTGGCTCCCCACGCAAAACATAATCTTTTTCTATATTTTCAAGAATATATTGGTCTAAATCAATTTCTAATTCAGCTTTCCTATCAACTGGTAATAATGATTTAGCTTCTTCTATAGTCATCTGAAAATCCTGGTAATCTCCCCATCTTGCATCATTGGGAGCTACATCTTCCACACAATTCAGTGCAAGAGAACGCGCAAAAGTAGGAACCTGTGGGTAAATATATGACCCTTTTAATTCCTCTTCCACTGCTTTCATAAGCATATGCACTAACCCAGACCAGCAAGCATCATGTAAACAGGTAGGAAACTCTTTAGCTAAGCTAGCCAGTTTACTCAGCAACACATCTAACCAAGCACCAATCCTAACACTGTTGGAAACTTGCTTAAAAATTGGAAGCTCAGGAAAACTATGTTCAAGCCAAGCGTCGTTCTCGACTTCCACTTTAGAAGAAAAATTTGGGTTAGGTGTAGCTTGCAAATCCTCACTAACTTGAGTCCACATCAACGCGAACAGTATCAACTTACAAATAACCAAACGCTTCTTTTTTTCAAAAAAAACAAATTCATCCATAAATTTTCCAATGAAGAAAAAACCAAGGTAGCACAAAACTATAACTTCCTCATTAGTAATATCCGCAGGAATAAAAATCACTTCAGACAAAAGAGGTTAAATCATTCGTAAGTAGAAATAATTCTTTTTTGCTAACGCATTTTTGAAGTGATGTCATAAAAAGTGGAAATATGAATTATATAAATACCGTCACTCTCATCGGCAGAGCAGGAAACGACCCAGAGATTAGATATTTTGAGTCTGGAAAAGTTAAAGTATCCCTCTCGCTAGCAGTAAGACCACCATACAGAAGTGAGCAACCCCTGTGGTTCGACATTGAAGCATGGGGGAAAACAGCAGAAATTATAAAAGATTATGTTCAAAAAGGTGGAATGATAGCCGTTCAAGGTGAGTTCGTCTTTGACAGATGGACTGACCAGCAAGGAAATAGTCGCTCAAAGGGAATTATCAAAGCAGAAAATATTGAGCTTTTATCACAAAAGCCTCAACAACCTCAACACCAGTATTCTACAACTCCAACAAGTATAGCTAACGCTAATTTCTAAACAAATCAGCCATTTGTAAATTATTACAGATGGCACACACTCATTAAAATCAAACGGAGAAAAAACATGATTTCAACAACTCAAACACTACAAATAAAATCTTTGGAAACTTGCTTTGATGCAGAAGGGCTACAAATATCGTTCGGATTGGCGGAAATTTACTCTTATGGAAACGGTGAACCAAATATAGACGAAATCCCCTTCCGCGCAAAAGGACAACCCGCACTTGCTATTAACAAAGCTGGTATTGGAGCAAAAGGCTGCGCTCAAGGATATATAGATGTCGCAGTGCAGCCAAGAGAAGAATATAAAGAAAAAATATATTCTTTAGTTATCCGCAATTTTAAAGCAGAAGAAGGCTCTGTACAGCAAGCAATTCCAGTCCCCACTCCCGATTTTGCAAAAGAGCTTTTAAATTCAAACCTTCCTGATGAAGATGAGGAAAGCGAAATACCGTTCTAATTTAGAGGTAGCAGGAGTTTGAGCACTAAAATATTTGTGAGACAAGAAATAGGAACTTTATATTAGAAGTTTCCTGTCCTTGTTCTTTTTTTTTGTAAAAAACTATCCTAAATACCATCAGCAGCAACACTATAGTTGTCGTATTTTAAAATACGACAAATAAAATACTGGTACTAGTCCGTAGTACAAATTTAAATTTTTCAACTTAATGTGGTTTATGTGCTTCCAATTCGGTTATATTTGAAATCATCTAAAATTGGGTGCTAGTATTTTATGGCGCAAGTAGTTATTGCAATCCTGGCGAACGCAGGTGGAGTTGGCAAAAGCACTTTAGCCACGCATCTTGCTTATGAAATTAGCCAGCGTAAATCAAAGGTAGCTTTGTTGGATTTAGACCCTCAGCGGTCTCTAGATGTATTTTGCGGTTTGGAATCAGTCGAAGCACCAAAAACTATAGTGAATGTTTTATCCAAAGACTTTAAAGGTAGTTGGAATTTAGTTTCCGCATGGGATGAAGCAAATGTTGAAGTTTGTCAAGGACACCCACTACTTGCGGATGTCGCTAATGAGTTAGTGACTCGCAAACGAGGGGAATATACTTTGAGTGACAGGCTGAACAAATATCCTCTACCTCATGATTTAATTATCCTGGACTGTCCGGCAACTTTGGGGATGCTAAACGTTAATGCTTTAGCAGCTTCTACTCACGTTTTAGTTCCAATACAGTTGGAGATGAAAGCTATCTCTGGTTCTGCGGAATTAGTTGAGTGGTGTATTACGACTTCCGAAGAATTACAACTTGACCCTAAGCCCCCTATATTAGGTTTTGTTCCCAGCATGTATGATGATGCTGTGGCAATGCATCGTCAGTATTATAATCAACTACCGGATATTGCCCAACAATTAGACATCAAGCTTTATCCTAAAATTCGCAATTCTAACGAATTTAAAAATGCTAGCGCTCACGGATTACCTTTACAAAAATACCGGGCTAGACATCCAGCTTGTATGGAATTTAAACAAATTGCCAAAGATGTAATTGCATTGATTAAAGAAAAATAAGGAGAAGTGATGGCAAAGGGTTTACCAGGGATTGGCGAAAAATTCAGAGGAGCAGTTCAAAAAACTGACCAAGAGAAAAAAATTGCTGAATTACAAGCAGAAGTAGAACATTTGCGGGATATGCAATCCCCCGAATTAGAAGCGGAAATTGCTCAGTTACGAGAACAACTGCAAAATCAATCAGGGGAAACACAAATTGATTTAGCGTTAATTGACCCTAATCCCAATCAGCCAAGGCAAACAATTACAGCAGAATCTATTCAAGCTAAAGCACGACTTTTACAAAAACACGGACAAATTACGCCAATTATTCTTGTCCCTCAAAACAACAGCCGTTACATATTGCTGGATGGGCAATTACGTACTGAGGCAGCGAAATTACTGCAATGGAAAACTATTCGGGCTGTGGTCGTGCCGATGCCCAAAGATTTAGACCAGTCCTCGTTGATGACATTTCTGGGATTTGAAGATTTAAATCCGTTAGATAAAGCAGAAGCTATTGTCAAAGAAATTCATAAATCAACTGGATTAGATGCGGATGAAATTAGCACGACTCTCGCAACTGTACTTAAGCGTATAGAGCGTGATAGTAAAAGTAAAGAATTAACTAAACTTGTGGCACTGAGTGGGTTGGAGCAACAGCAGGGGTTAGAAAGCTTAGGTGTGACGGGTGCAGAACAAGATTTATTATCAATAATGTTAGAGTTGGGATTAAATCCTGCTTCAGTAAAAGCCAATCTTTTACCAATGCTGTCTCTACCTGATGATTTAAAAGACGCAATTCGTAAGTCAGGACTTAAAGGAGCACATGCATTGGCTTTGGCAACTTTATCAGCTAAAGGATTAGACATACCTGAAGAAAAAGCACTTATCGAGCGAGCTAATGCTACCAAAAAAGTTTTAACAGAAAATCTTACCGTACCGGAAACACGCGACTTTATCAAACAAATTAAAGCAAAATACCTCAAGTCAGAAAAATCTGAATCAAAAGAAGTAAAATCCGTTATCCAAAAAATTAATGCGTTATCATCTGCGTCTTTAGCTGATGCAAGTAACGAGCAACTTAAAGAATTTAAGGCGTTACTGCAACAAAAGTTAGCTGAAATTGATGAATTTTTTAATTAAATAAGTAGCAATTGATTACAAAACTATAAAAAGAATTAGCAAGCAGGAAAATAACATTTGCTCTTAGGCATTTTATCTCCAATCTACTCGAAATCTACATAGGCGCTAGCGCGCAGATAAGCACGAGTCTATAAAGTAGGATATATCATGCTAGCCAAAATCTACATAAGCGCTATAGTTATATTTAGCTTAAATTCTTTAACCTCTACAGTCGGCGCATGTAAAGAACGCAACTGCCACACATGGTTAAACGAAGTAGGAGCAGAATATCAACAAGTGTTCCGACGTAACGTAAAGCAGTTGGGTTTGTAAATTAAGCCCCTTCATGGGCATCCAAAATAAAGGTTACTATCCCAGTAACTTTTATTTTTTCTTTATCTACACCCGAATCTAAAAATAGCCGCTAACGCAGAAATCTTACGACCACATTCGTAGGGAAAATTTTCATGTTTAGTAGACTAGTAACAACAATTCTCGCAAGTTTACTGTTTATTCCACAGTCGGCAATTGCAGCACGCAGGAACTTAGATGGAGGGATAGCATCAATAGATTGCACAATTTTTCAGGATGGTACTGAAGTTCTTTGGAACGTTAGCGTACGCGATGAAAGCAAGCCAATACAATACTATAATTTCACGGTTAAAGTAGCTGGTGGTGAGGTAAGCGAAAACTTTACGGATAGCGGAAGTTATACAACCATTACACGTAGGGTTTTCTTTCGTGGCTATCGCAAAAGTAGCGTGTCAGCAACATTAGAAGGATTTGCTGGTGGTGTTAGATTAGATTACGTGTATGGATACACAATTTACCCACCTCTGGCAACAGAATGCACGCCATTCTATCAACCGTAAAATAACCATCAAAATGTATATAACCCTAATAGTAAAAGCTTATAATACTATTAGGGTTAAATTTTTCTGTCACAAATACACAAGCGCTACAAATTATGTACCTAGCAGAAATTGACGATAAATCAGAACTAAAAACTAACAAATATGGGTATGTCGAATTTGAATTCAATACAAAAATAGATTTTGCTATATGGGTATTAACAAAAAGCAACATTCATATTTCACCTTTTAATTACCATAATACAAGTAACAACCAATATTTAAATAAAAGTGATTGGACTAATTTTTTTCAAAGTATTATAATAGCCCAAGACCCCCGTTGGCTATGTAAAACTGAAGACATTGAAAAGCAGGTAAAAAGCGAAATCGCTAGCTTGAGACCAATATTTCCACTTAATAAACTAACAGATAGCAATTTACATATTTTACGTCATAAAATCAAAGATAGATTATCTTGGTTAAATCAACAGTACGAGTTTGTAAAAAATAAGTATCAAGAACAACCAAATATTTTAATACCAAATGAATTAACCCAAATGTGGTCAGAATATCAATCGTCATCACATACTAACCACAATATCCAAAAAATAATGGATGACAAAAACTTGTGCCCCGTATCTGATAATCTAGACTCTATCCACAAGATTTATTTAGTTAACTATCCAACAGTGGTTGAATACAAGTATGAAATTAATACGGTAATTGGTGTACCTAATGAGGATAATTTTAATGCGGTAATAAGGTAACCCATATCATCAAGCCTGCGTTATTGAATGATAAACTACAAAAGCTTATCATTCAATAACAAGTCCCTGAAAAAGCTCAAATATTATCAGCCATCATAAGAAAACCTTTTTGATTAGAATTAGAAGTAACACTACTTGATTGGTGTTTTATTTGCTTAACAAACTCGTTATCCTTCCGCTCTTTATAATCAATCAGCTTATCGAGCTCACAAACGCAATACTGGTGGAGTGCATAAACATCAGCCATCCTGCTGCCCAACCCCATTGTGATTTTAGTTGGTACATTAATATTACCATGCCAAGATACCTTAAATCCTTCCTTCTCACAATAAGCATCAATTTCTGGTTGGATGTAATCTGCTGTACCACCGCAAAATACTAACTCCCTCACATCAGACTCAGCACAAGAGCGCAACCAACGGGCGATCGCTCTCCAATATTCGTCTCTTGCAATCACCAAAGCGCTACACATAAATTCACCGTCAGCTTTTATTTCTGCTGGTTTACGCTTGCGGGAAAGTCTTTCTAGCACAACCGGGTCACAGTCTTTACCGGATGCTACCATCGCTTCAACTACCCCAAAATCATCTGAATTTAAACCAGAAACTTTACTAACAAAGCTATTTACCAACCAAGACATCCCTAAATCACTCGTAACTCCTCGACCAGGTACACCGTCCCTCACCAAGAAGGTACTAGCATTGCGGTAACCCATCATCACAAATAAAGAAGTAGGAACAATACCGCTGCGACTATGCTTGAAATGAAAATAAATCCCACTCCCTTCACTTACAGCGTTAAAATTCACGAGCTTGATTTTAATTTTACCCGCTGGTGTGTCAAATCCTTTAAAAGTTTCTTTTAATCGCAGTTGCAACTGGTCTTTATCCTGTACTTCTCCTGGCGGCAATAGTACGTTCAAGTAAACCGAGAAATTAGAACCCAAATTTAACTTCTCTTTTACCAACCAAATCAACCCACAAATTTTGGGGACGGCTAACTCGTATTTAAGTTCTTTAAGCTGGGTTATTCCTTTAAACTGGTGACGAGCAAGCGTGCCCAAAACGTAATACTCATCCCCAATACCAACCCAAACACGCGATTCTGGCTTACCCTCATTACTAATAGACCGCAGTGAAGCAGCAGAAACATCGGCTATCTCTGAATCTAAAATTACAGTTTGGGGATAGCCATCGGGATAGATTTGAGCAATTACCTTATTTTGGCTACCACCCATATCAACAGTTACAACAATACTCTTCTTTTCTTTATTTTTCTCAGCCATAATGTTAATTAGTAATTATTAATTTTGACAAAACAGTATTTTAATTTCAGCAGAAACCCGCATCTAGTGTACTGTTCACGAGCCGCAATCCAAATAATGAAATATTTACTCAATATATGGGATATAACCCCAAAAACCTAATTAACAAATGGCGAGAATTTTATTTAATTTTATCCATAAGTAAAATTGTTTAAGTGTTTTTGATGTTTAAATTTACATCAGTCAAACCAACTTTTTTACTCAAATTAGCAGAGTGGTAACAAAAAAGGTTTTTTGCACAGCTAATTTTAAACAGTTATGGCTTACTACAATCCTTGTTAGTCTACAAGCATAATACCTATGGCGCGTATTATTTAGCTTGCTCACTAAGTGATTAAGTTTTTAAGGAAAATTTCTTTTTCGGAAGTTCCTAAGTTTTGATATCAAGTATTTTTCCGGAATATAAAGTATCAACAGTGAATAATCACTTGAAATTATGTCTGAGTAATATTACTCTGAGGAGCGCTAGCTTATATGTTCAATAAAATAATTGGTAGCTCGCAGCCAAATGATGAAAATAACAAGAATGGTTTGATTAAAGTATCAGGTTGTGGAAAATCCAAACCGCGAGGGCATGTAGTTTTTGTTCATGGTTTAGCTGGTCATGCGTTGAATACGTGGCATTGGCAAAGTCCAAGCGATAAAGGCTACCAAAAGCATGAATTTTGGTTATCCTTATTGGCAGGAGTCGGAAAAACCAATCATAAAAGAATATCCTTTTAATCGTCTATGTGAAAAGTATTTTCATTTAAATGAAGATTTTTTTGTTGACAATGCTGACCCTTTGTTTGACATTACAATTATTAACCAAAGTAGTGAATCAGTATTGTTAACTCATATAGGAATAGAAGTTATAAGTCTTTCTCATTTATTTTATTGTTATGGCGCTCCTGAATCTATCGAACTAAAAATTCAAAGTGAGTATAGTATTAACATACCCGACATCATCACACAACTAGGCGGTCGTAAATACAGAGTACAAAATTACCCGGAACCATCAGACGTTGTTGATTTAAGTGAAGTTATATTTATGAAAATTCAATCCCCAATTTTTTTAGAAAGTAAAGCTCCTTTTCGATACACTTTGCGTCTTAAAAACTATCAAGAACATATGCCAAACAACACAATATTAAAAATATGGACTAAAACAAGTAAAAATATAGAATCTCGTTCGCCTGAACTCCATATATTTACAGCATAGCTAATTAGTGAGCACGGTTAACAACTTTCTAATAGAGAACCTACATCCATATATCCTCATTTATTATTTATTTTATTTTTTACCTAAATTTAGGTTGAATATTTCAATCAACACGAAAGCCCGCATCTAAATTTACATTTGATTTGGATATAGCCATTGCTATTGGGTCATCATCTTCATCATCTTCATCATCCTCTTCATCCCCAGTTTCAAGAGCAGAAACAGAAGAACTAGAATTATTCTGGCTCATCTGTCCAGCTTCCCCACTCAAACCTGGTGGACTAATTAACATAACCTGGGATAAGTGTTCCAAATTGTAAAGCCGCTTGATTTTTATAATCTGCAACTCTAAATCAGATATTGCATCCAAAACCATCAACTTATGTTTTTCGGGATTCTCTCCTGACTCAAGTAAGTACAAAGGCAAATAATATGCCATCGCAGCCTTTAGGAATTCTTGACTACCTACAGTGTTACCAGATTTAATATACTCAATAAATTTGCCCTCCAAACTATCTTTATTTCTCCTCAAAGCTAAAGTTACAACATCTTTTATATAATTACCACTCATATCTTTATAATTAATACAAAATAACACAGTTTAGTGTGTAGTACCCCAATTTAACCTATATGCAAAATGCACGCCACTTAAATACGTTTCTACATCAAAAATTCACTTTACTTAAAGTTTTAGTAAAGAATTTACATATGATTACTGCGAATTGATAACTGGTTTTGGTAAGTACGCAACCTCTCAAAATTATTTTTCACCAAGTTTTGAATAATCATTAACTTCAAATCAAATACAGTTGCTCCAGTCTTTTAATCTACTTCCACAAAGCCGCTAACGCGGAGATTTAGCGAATATATATTGGAGATATCAACATGCCAGTAGTTGTAAAAGCATATGTTAGCGCAATTATCATTAGCTGCATCTCTTCCCTGTTGATGACAAGTAATGTTTGCCAAAAACATCAGTGCCACCAATGGGTAACGGAAGAAATTCCAATGGAATATAATCAGGTATTCCAAAGAAATCTAAAGCAATTCGGTTTAAAGTAATCCAGGGCTAGAAAAACCTATAATAAAAGTTACTACAAGTAGCTTTTATTTTTTTCTTCAGCATAGAACGCCCCAAGACTTACGTGAAGAATATTTATTCTATAACGAAATAATCTTAAAGATTTAATGAATATTAAGCTAACGCTTTAATTAAAAGATAAGAAATACAGGAGATTTAAATGAGTTCCCTAAATACTCAAAGTTGTATAAATTGCCAATATTATAATAATGACATTTTTGCCTGTGCTGTTAACCCAAAACACTGTGAACAAAATATTGGACAATACTCCGTAGAAAGTACAGCTTGTCAAGAGTTTAAAAACGCAGACCCCGTAAACAGCTTGGTAATGTTAATCATCAGCTGTTTTGAAAGTTCATACATGGACGAATTAACCTCTGAAGCAACATTCACTAGTGTCGGTGAAAAGTACGCCATATTAGGAGAACACTACAATAAAGGATGCCTAGAAACTAAGCAGCATGAAGATTCTTTCTGGATATCCTGGTCATTAGAGCCAAACGAACTCAAATTTACAATTAGCTGTTCAAGCTAAATATAGCCAAAAAATATCAAAGTCGAAAAATAATCAGTAAGCAAGCTACTCTCAAATGGCTTGCTTATTTTTTCATCCTGCTACCCAAAAAGTAAATTTAATTATTTTTTTAGTAAGAATTATTTATTGAATTTGTATATTGTTTTTTAATAAGAATGTGCCTTATATCCCATCACTAACCTCCGGTATAGTGAGGGACTTACGGCACGAGAGTTAAAAGCTGTTGATTTCTAAATTACTAAGCACGCATAGTATTATCAGTACAGCATTGTAGCAATCATCACTAATTACTGCTAGTCGCACTAACTCATTACCCAGTCAGCACAAGCTCACGACTAAAACCTAGATTTTAGTCAACCAAATTGGTAAAATCATTGATAGTTAACTAAATGTTTGCTGACTAACTCACGACAAACTCACTACTTGTATCCTAAAACATACTCCCAGAAACACAATAGCTGCAATCTTCATACAGCAAGCATTTTAGACAGATTAAGCCAACACGAAAACCTGACGCGATTGCCGCAGTTGTAGTGGAGTCGCGTTGGGGGACAAGGTATGCTCATTACTAGTGCCTAAGATTACCATACGAGTGTATTTTTGACGCTTTGTTGGCAATAATTGAAGTACATAATAAAGCTTCTATACTACAATCTGGATTGGTTGTCAAAGACTCACAAAGTAATTAAATTAGTCCACAACACCTAGAAAAGACAGGGAGAACAAGTATGGAATAGTAATAGCACAACTAACTAGAACATAAGAACTATTAGGCGTTTTTGTGAAAAAAATTGGGACAGACGCGGCATTTAGCGTATGCCATTCAAATAGCTGTTATGATTAGGGTTGTTGCTTTGAGCAAATTTAACCAAAGCAAAAATTACCACAAGAAAACAAAATTATTAACCAAAAAGGTAATGTTATGGTTGAAGTGATTGTTAAGCGACATAACAAACCTCTACGAACTGTGGTTGGAAACTAAAATTTGGGCGATCGCACTTAATCTCCCAAGCAACACTTACAAAAAATCAATGCTCGAAAGCACCAAGAATAAAGGATACTGTTGGCAAATTTAGAGTCTAATCCCTCACCCCAAGGATTTTATAGGTGTTTGGAATCATCATTTAAGGTATATCGCCAATTAAAAGCTCTTAAAAGGTCCGAAGAACCCAGGTGTAACTTAAGCAACTGGTTTCTTCACTTGTCGGTCGGGTCAGGTTTACCAATACCCAATTCTTTCAGCTTCTGCTTTACATCTTCCCATTTGCTACCACAATAGTAATATTTTTTATCAAGGATATTGGCAACGTAATACCTGCTGATAACCCCTACGCTGAATTATTTGATAGTAAACAGGGCAAACAACTGTAGTGTTAGAATTTGTCATAATTATAAAGTGTTTAGATTTTAAGGAAGATAGCCCCTAGCTGCTAACTATGGACTATCGGTTTTAACTAGTTATCATCGCTTTTGATAAGTTTTGGGTGTCATCCCTGTCATCTGACGGAAGACTTTTGCTAGATGAGTTTGATTTGCAAAGCCACAATCTAGAGCAATGTCGCTAATTGAAATTGCTTGCTGTTTTAGTAATTGCTTGGCTCGTTCCACACGTTGTTGCAGCAAATACTGATAGGGCGTAATTCCCACTGATTGCTTGAAGGATCGGCTAAAGTGGGATTCACTCATGTTGGTCAGGGTCGCCAAATCCAAAAGAGATAAATCCTGCGCCAAATTCGCCTGCATGTAATCAATAACTCGTCCCAACTGTGATTGGGGGAATCCGTTGGCTTTGAACTCAAGCGAAGGTTTGCTAACTGCATAGTTCTGCACCAAACGAGCAGCAAGCGCTGTTCCCAATGACTCGCCATACAATCTGCTAGACATACAACCCGTTTGGATTTCCGTCTTGAGCGCGAGGGCTAGTTGCTGGATTACCGGATCATCGACCAAACACTGTGGAATCAGTTCTATTTCACGCTCCATTAATTCCTGAGTGGTTTGATTCAGCAATGTTGGACAAATCGTAATCACCGAAAATTCGACTTCCTGATCCCAGTTTGTCCAGTGATTTAGAAATGCTGGGATAACATCTACGCGACCATTGCCATGGACATAGTGTTTAAATTTGCCGTCCAAACAACGCTCTACCTGAAAGCAGCTTTTGGGGTCTGCGAGCACCAGCGAATGTTGTAGAAGGCAATGCTCCACCGTTTCATGAGGAGGATGGCAGTAGTGGGTGAAGGTTAATCTTTTCCACCCGGTACGATAGCTATCGATCAGGGGTACTTGTGGAAGTACTCGCGTTGCGTCCTCCTGGTTTGCAAAGTCAATTGCGGAGATTGCAGGATTCACCATAGCTGAGTCAAGATGTCATATTCCAAGCAGGATTGGGATAATTTTAGCAGAATTGGATGAGACGGCAGGTTGATGACACCCCTATTGTAGGAGTGTCATCCATTTTCTTTACCGAACATTATGCCAAATCAACCTACATCAGAAATCGAGCTGCTACGTGCAGCCTACACAGCTTTCAATGCGCGTGACCTTGATGCCGCCCTCGCCCTTATGAATCCTGACGTGCATTGGCCGAGGGCGTTCAAAGGCGGTTTTGTCCGTGGGACAGAAGAAGTCCGTGCTTACTGGACGGAGCAGGGAGGCGAGATTGACGCACACGTCGAGCCGGTTGCCTTCAACCCGCAGGAGGATGGGCAAATCCTGGTCAAAGTCCATCAGGTTGTGCGCGATCTGGCTGGAGCTGTGCTTGCTGATGAGTACGTTGGTCACTGTTTTACCTTTAAGGATGGCTTGATTCAAGCCATGGAAATCTGTCTACTTGGATCTTCCGACCTCAGTACTTAGGGATGCCCACGCACAATAACTGTCCCATCGCCTTCACCTACAGCTTATGCAAAATCCTGCACCAGAAATCGAGTTGCTACGCGCAGCGTATGCAGCCTTCAACGCACGTGACGCTGATGCCACCCTCGCTCTCCTGACACTAGACGTGGCTTTGCCGAGGTTCAAAGGCGGTTTTGCCCATGGACATGAAGAAATCCGTGCTTACTGGGCGGAACTATGGAGTGAGAAAGATATAAATGATGAGCCGATTGCCTTTCATTCTGAGGAGGGCGGACGGATTTTGGTCGATGTACACCAAGTCGTTCGTGATTTGGCCGGAGCCATACTTGCTGATAAGCATATCGGTCATCGCTTTACCATTGAGCATGGCTTAATTCAGAGTATGGAAAACTGTCCACTTCCATCGTCCGGTCTCGGTGCCTAACAACGCCCATGCACATCACACATAGTTTTATAAGTACAAACTAGTGACTATAATTACAAGCTACTACTGTTTGCACGTTCCTCACCACTCTATCACTACAAACTCACCACCAAAAGCTAAATTTTAGTCAACCAAATTAGTAAAATAATTGATAATTAACCAAGTTTTTGTTTACCCATTCACTACCTAATCACTACAAACTCACACGTCACCCCATTCACATACTCAACACATACAAGGCATATACAGCAACCATTTCAGGCAATTATAGCACTCCACAAGAAAGAAAAGTGATTATCGAGTTGTAGTAGAGTCGGGTTGGGAGACAAGGTATGCTTCGTACAAGTTATCTCCCGTCCATATTAGCCCAATTTATGAAAAACTAAAATAAACAATTTTCAATAAAAAAATAACAAAAAGTTAGGAAAAAAATGAAAAAAAGTTAATTCTATTTCTACCTAGAGAAAAGCTAATTTGGAGGAAATAGCACAAAATACTTATTCATGCTAAGTAAAACTATCACTGTCAACAACAAAACAATCATTATAGCAATCGGTCTCCAACACCATGAGTGGGTGATTGCTTCTCTAATCTTAGCTCTACGAACAGATGAAGGAAAATATCCTGGAAGCGGCATTCTATGTCAAATTCCTACGGATTTCAAAAATTATCGATATGTAGAAAACAAAGAAGGTAAAGTACGGTTGAGGATGACCGTAGAACATAATATATTAAGAAAATATTTAGTTGACAGAATCACCTATAAAAGCGTAAAAGAACTTCTCGAAATCATCGACAGTGTTGATATTGACGAATTTTGGGATAAGCCCAAACCTTCACCAATCGCATATCTTCCCGATAATAATGTGAATGAAAATTACAATTCTCTTGCCACAGCTACGGATGAAAATATAGAAAACCTTGAAATCACAACAAAGAGCAGCGGGAACGAATACGGGATAAACAACTCAGAAGAACTACTCAAACTATTTGTAGAAAAAGGCTGGGTACTTACAACAGAGGAAGGCTTCAAGACGTGGTATTTAGCGTATGATTTGATAACCAAATTTTACCCAGAGGAAAACCTAAATAATTACAACAAACATTTAGAGACAGTATCAGTCCAAAATAAGAAAAAACTAAAAATTCACGATGGTAAGCAACATCGATACTACTGGGCAGTTTGCTACAATGGTGCAATAAAGCTAGTTTCCGAATATATCAATAAGTGGAATGATGTAAGATTATTAGCCCACAAACCGCTTAAACCAAAATTGTGGCAGTTTGAAAACGAATTAGTGCGGGTGGTTCTCATTGGCTCAGAACCTTGGTGGATAGCGGAGGATGTTTGTAATATACTAGAGTTACATACATTCCAAGCAGTATTTGGAAGCCATTATTCCCATAAGGACGGTAAAAAAGCCACTACTGGTGGAGTTGACGAAGATTTACGCGGTGTAGTGTTTATAGATAATTGTCAAGAAGACCTGACAGTTGACGACGACTCATTATGGTCAGCTAATCACCAACAAGGAACAGTAATCAACCATTCACAAGCAAAACTTACACTCCCCCAGAAATCATTCCAGTTAGACAACCAACAACAAGCAGCAATCATTAACCATTCTCAAGAAGACCTGATAGTTGACGACGACTCATTATGGTCAGGTCACCACAGACGAGTGGTAGTAAACGAAGCTGGCTTGTATCAACTGATTTTTAAAACCGAAAAACCAATTGGCCGCAAACTAAGACGATTTGTTACTACGGAAATACTCCCCAACATCCGCAAACACGGCTATTATCAGTTAAGTAGCGCAACAGAACCACCAACACAATCTAAAATCGTATCCTACGAAGAGTTTCTCAAAAAAAAGGTGGCAATTCCCTCAACAACACTTGCGACTACTAGGGAAGAGGAATTCGGTCAACACCTGTATGCGGACACTGTGTGCTCTTTTGGAAAAAACAACAATTGCAATTACGAAAACCTTTATCAAGAGTTTGTACTTGACCCAAACACCTTAAATCTCGCTCTAGAACTCGATATACAAGTGATTGCAATTCTAGAAAAAAATTATGGTTGGAGTAAAGAGTTCCTAAGAGCTAAAAAGTATTTTCTTGTTAGGACTGCGGTAAGAGCTTGTCTGCAAGCAAAACTGCTAAATGAAAAAAACTGTCTGCTACTCGCACAAGTACAGGATGCAATGCTACTACAATCACTTTGGGCTGCTAAGCAAGCAAACGGTTAACAGATAGTTGGAAACAAAAATTTAGCGATCGCGCTCCGCCGGGACAGCAACATTCACGTCAAGCTACTTCTTCAAACCATTATACAGAGTTATTGCTTCGGTCAAATTTGACAAAAGCTTAAACTACCCTAATAAAACAGAATTACTATCCCAGATGGATAAGTAACCACAAACCTGGATAAAACAAACCTCTGACTAATCATGATTAGCAATAAATCCAGCCTCGGTTCTATCTAGGTAGTACCTCAAACCATTGCACAGAACTGCCTATTGCTTGGATCCAATTTGACAAAAGCTGAAAAATCGTAATTACTAGAAGAAAGATATGAAACCAAGCACGAGTCAACAACGCACTCGCATGTTAGCAATTTATGCTTCAGAGTCAGAAGAACAAGCAATAAAAAAGAAAGCTGCTGAGACTGGGACAAGCGTATCAGAATATTTGCGCTCCTGTGGACTGAGACGAGTGCTAGCTACTAAACCGTCAGCTGACTTAGTTGCTGTTAGAGATTATGCAGGAAAAGCTAAAAGCGAAATTATTGGCCTTATCCATATTGCTGAAAGTAATAATAATGAAGAACTGTTAAAAATAGCTAAACTCATTGAGGAACATGTAGACAAGGCAATTGCAGCAGCATTTAATCTTTTCTTGTAATACTCTAATTTTCAGAAATTAGCATATCCACACCAACACAGAGTTTATGTTGCGAGGCTTCTTACTGATAAAGCTAAAACTTATCAATCAATAAAAATGTATCAAGTCGGGGATAAAATTTCCGATTTTTTTTATAGCAACAACTCATATAAGTAATATACCAAGTCATACATAAATGAGATTTAAGCACATAGGAACCCATATAGCAATCCTAGCGGAAATTACGGTAATCAAGCTGTATTTATGAAATATTACTCAATAATATATATTTCCTCATCCAATGCAGAAATTTAAAGCATCTGCCGTTAGCTCGGTTTTATTATCCATCGCTAGCATCATCGCTTTATTGCCCGCCATACGCCATAGTACTTAGGGTTACAAATTACGTCTTTGACACACTTTCAGCAAAGAGTTTAAATGAAGATGGTACAGATGTAAAACGAATATAAAAATGGTTAGAATTATCTAATATTTTCACCACCTTAGCATAAACATCTGTTAAAATCAGAGTCTCATCTTTCCGGTAAAAATCGATTTTGATATTGCTCAAAATTTCTACAGGCTCGTGAGAATATATCTGGGCACTTGTGTCAGAAATTTTTACTACATTTCCTCGATATACTTTTTCTGATAAATGCTTGTCTTTAACTACCCTGAATTGAAGAGGAATTTCCTGCTTGAGAGCAATCAATGTTTCTGCTCTTTGCGGTAAATATAAATTATATTTACCACCGATACCACCAATTTCATAAATTGTGATTGATTCTTTAGTTCCCTTCGGTTGTACTTGCATTTCCCCATCGACCCGTAGGAGTTCTTGTATTGATTTTAGAATATCAGATGAAATCAGTATCTGCCCACCTACTGTGTACTTCTCGATACTAAAAACTAAGTTAACGCTACTACCCATAACTGTATATTTAGCATATAGTTGAGAACCTACGTTTCCGGCAAACATATTACCAGTATGTATACTAATGCCCATTCCCAAAAGTGGAATTCCTGAAGGAATTAGTTTATTATTAATGTCATCCATAGCCAATTGCATGGCAATAGCACAACTGACAGCCTGTTCTTGAGCATCCATCATCGCTATGGGAGCGCCAAACATTACAAATATCCCATCCCCCATAAAATTATTAATTGTTCCTTCATACTTGTAGATAATTTTTGTCATCACCTCTAAGTATAGGCTGGTAATTTCGGCGATTTTTTCTGGTGGTATCTGCTCCGATAGCACCGAGAACCCTCGTAAGTCACAGAAGAGTAAAGTGACAACCCGCTCCTTTCCACCTAATTGTAAACCTTCCGGTGTTTCCAACAGAATTGTTGCTACTTCATTAGTTAAGTAGCGTCCAAAAATTTTTCGCATCTTTGCAATTTTTTGATTCGCATCCACTATGAAAATTACACTAATATATAATGCGATGATTGACGGTAGTACTTGAATCCAGTACTCTGATATAACAGCAAAATAGATGCCGATTCCGCTGACTCCCCCCAGAGTCATAATTAAAATTGTGGTGTAAGGCAATTCTGTAGTTTTGTTCCGTTTTTGTGGTATTGATTTGAGCATATAAATGACTCTAGCCTAATCTAAAGGGTTCTCTAAATCCTGTACAGTATTCTTGTGAAAAATTGTCTATTTAGAATGTTAAAAAAAAAGAAGGAAGAAGGAAGATGGGAATCAACAAAAAAGCTGGTCGCGCAGAAGTCTACGTGAACCAGCATGTGATTAGTACCTAATCCTCAAAGCTAGTTGAACAGTTAATCAATTGTGATTCAATTGTTGATAATGTCAGTTGTGTAAGCTGTTCAAAATAAATTACACCTTTCCTCGATGCCCTCTATAGGATATTTCTACTGTTCCTATAAATGACCTAGAGTCTTTTAATTCCACCCTTACATTGCCGAAACCACTGATTATTGCCAGAGCGATAACCCTAGAACGAAAAAACTCAACAGGGTTATGAAGTGGTTGCTCTAATAACAGGGTTACCATACCTGTAGGCGATGAAGGAAGACTATATTCAGAAGCTATATCAATTAGTTCTTGATAATTGCAGGTAATTAAGCATCCATTTGGGAAAATTATCCGTTGCTTTTCTTTGCCAAGTCTTTCCAGAAAAGCACAGTAGGAACTTCCTGTCTCAATTAACCTGGATAAACTCTCGAAATACGTTCTTAGCAAGTGTTTCGTCATACTAACCACTTTTATCGCGAGTCATAGGTTTACTCCGTCAGAGCGACTATGACTCGCCCTAATGGCTTGCTTGTATAGTAACTGACATTTATTTATTTAGCAAGTATGCTAGCTTATTTATTCTTTTTGTATGTTTATCGAAGTACAAGTTGGTTAAAAAAACTGACATGTTATTTTATTAGTGTTATAATTCCAAGAATGTACCACTTTAATTGTGAGCGAAATGGCAAAACCTTCCCTCAAGGTGTCTCAACAAGGACTCCAACAAGCACAAGAAGCTTTTACCAAGCAAGGATTCACACAAGAGTCTCTAGCTGCTCAAGTAGGATGTAACCGTTCTGTAATTAGTAAGTTTTTCAATGGTGAGAGCGTTTGGGAAAAGTACTTTACCAGTATTTGTGAAGTGTTAGGCATTAACTACCAACAAGTATCATACGGATATATCCCACCCTCAGTTCAAAACTCAGTAGAAAAGATACGTAATAAGGTCAAAGAACTTACGCAAGAGCTATGCGGAACGATGCGTATATTGGACATGACACAACCAATTGAGTTGAGTCAAATTTATACCGATGTCAATATTTTAGAAAAGTTAACAGCACTCAGACGCAAAACTATCGACGAATTATTTGAAGAGTGTGGATATGAAGACTTCGACAGATTTGGATTGGGTAAGGTTGTAGAACAACGAATTATCGGTACTAAAGCAGTAGAAAAATATAAAAAACTAATCGTATTAGGAAAACCTGGTGCTGGTAAAACCACTTTTTTAAGATATTTAGCGATTCAGTGTAACCAAGGAAGTTTCCTATCTCACCTCGTTCCAATTTTTATCCCTCTTAAATATTTTGCCGAAGACTCAAATCGACCAAGTTTATTTGAATATATAAAGCAACAGTACACTGGATGTAACGTTACAGAAAGTGAACTTAGCGAATTATTTAAGCAAGGTTCAGCTTTAATTTTACTTGATGGATTAGACGAAGTCAGTACTGAGTATCAAGAGCATACTTTAAAAGAAGTTAGAGGCTTTTCTCGGATATATTTTGATAATCATTTTGTTATCGCTTGTCGAATTGCAGCATGGGAGTATACCTTTGATAAATTCACCGAAATAGAAATAGCAGATTTTGACGATAAACAAATTCATGAATTTGCAAATAATTGGTTTAAAAGTAAATCAATCAAATCAGATAAATTTCTTGAATGTCTGAAGAAAAATAATCGCGTCTATCAGCTTGCAGTGACTCCCGTTTTGCTAACTTTTCTATGCTTAGTATTTGAAGAATGTGGTAGTTTATCGCGTAATCGCTCGGAAAGTTACCATGAGGGATTAGATATTCTACTCAAAAAGTGGGATGCTAAACGTGGAATAAACCGTAGCCAAATTTATGAAAAATTATCACTTAAACGCAAGAAAGATTTACTTAAACAAATTGCTTATAGTACTTTTGAGAGAGAAAAGTATTTTTTCACCTTATTAGATATTAAGAGTATTATTAATAATTACATAATAAAAATCTTAAATCAAGATAATGACTCAAGTGTTTCGCAAGTAGATATTGAAGCATTGTTGAAATATATGGAATCTCAACACGGAATTATAGTTGAGCGAGCGAAAGGGATTTACTCATTTTCTCATCTCACCTTTCATGAGTATTTTGTTGCTAAAAGAATTGTGAGCTTAATTCCCCAAAAATCAGATGAGACAGAACTAGATGAACTTAACAATAAGTTGCCATTCGATATAGATAAACAATTAATTATTAATAATCAAGAATCGCAAAGAAATCAAGAATTACAAAAACTAGTTGAACATTTAATAAATCCAAGATGGAGAGAAATTTTTTTACTAGCAGCTGAAATATTAGCACATGTTGATGATTTTTTTGGCTTGATAAAGCAAAAAACTGATAACATTTTAGAGGCAAAAGAAAATTTGCAAGAGTATGTTAAAAATGTCAACAAAGAAACTCAATCAATTCTAAACTTATTCCAGATAAAAAATGGACTTGAAGGCAAAAGAATGCAAGCTGCTACTCGCGCATTTTTTATGGATATTGATTATAACATTGACCCCCAAAGACAACTTTGTTTTTTGTTAGACCCACGAACTAAGTACTTAACTTGTGGTAATTGTTTTACTCGCATCTTTAAAGATGTTGATACCTTGAAAGAAGGGGTTATTATTGCTCTCAAATATGATGAGACGACTACCGAAGCAACCCGTAAAGTAATTAACGCAAACTCTGCCGATGAAATTATGAGAATTGCTGTTAATTATGGTATTGAATCTCAAAGACTCAAGAACAACAGTGCAAGCGAACTATACGGAATCATGAATGATTTTTTTCAAGTTAATAATTCAGTATCTGAAAATCAAGATAAATTAAAGCATGGTGCAGAACAAGTTAGAAGAATTGCAAGCAAAAAACTGTTAGGCTGCCAACTATTAGGAGCCAGTTTTAATAGTTTTAACGAAGAAGACCAGCAAATACTTAAACATTATTATTATGCGAATAAGTTATTAATAGACTGTTTACTACAAACTGATTGTGTTGCTAACAGTCAGCTACAGGGTGAGATTTTTGACACATTGTTTTCACAAAAATAAAATCAAATAAAAAATCAATAACAAGTAGACTAGAAGTAGGAGTGATGTAATTAAAATGCTATCAAACCAGCAAATAAGTCCACAAAGTAATCAAGTAGCTAGCTTCAAATTTACACAAACTCAATCTTCCGAAAATATACACACATTATCGCAACAAATTATCTATCTTCTTTCCAATGACCACCAAATACTTCCTTCATCAAAATTAATCCTTCAGACCTTATATCGAGAGTTGCCCATAATCCTACATTCAGCATTTACAAATGAGGACAGAAAAGCACTTCTAGAAGTACATAAAAGCCTTTATACTATCTACGAAATAAACTTTAGTAATCCTTTATCACCAGTTTGCTTACATGAACATAGCCCTTGGTTATTAACAATTCGTCGTCAAATTGAAAATGTATGGTTGAATTACGAAATTCCACGCATTCAAAAACAATTACCCTCCGAGTCCGAAGCGAAGCAGCCGAAATTGCTTCGTGATTGGTTTATGGAGCAAGCACGAATAGAGTCGGACATTGATAAATGCGTGTTAAAATTTCTTAAAGACCAAGCATCTGTCGAGCAATTCAATACATTTATACTTTCAGATGCAACTTTAAACTATCGTTTTTGTGATACCTTAGCTCTAGCATTACTCCACTTCAGTGAAACCGTAAAAGCTGAAATAGTTCAAAATATATGGGATGAGTCCGGGCATGGGATAGCCAAGGAGTCACACGCAAGTCAATTCACAAGGATGCTTGCTTCCCTTGGTTTGGAACAACCAACTTCCCCCATTTGGGAAAACTGGCAACCCTACGCAGGTCATAACTTTTACTTTTGCTTTGGATTGAACCGAAAACACTACTTCAAAGCAATTGGAAATTTAGCGATGCCTGAAATTTTTGACCCAAGTCGCAATAGTTCAATTATCGCAGGTTTAGAACGTTTGTATTCAGATGCGCGAGTAAGATTCGAGTACTTCTATAACCATATAGAAGCAGATGAAAAACATGGCTTAAGTTGGCTAGATAATGTCATCACTCCTATTGTTGAATTGCAACCTGAAGCTGGAATGGAATTAGCAATTGGTGGTGCTGTTCGTATGGAAGCGATGAGACGTTACAACCAGTATTTGGCGCTTCGGTTTGGGATTTGTAAATAAGCTGTTCCACTTTTTCTTAGAGGTAGTTAGTCATAATTCTATTCGTAATATAACAGTTAAAGAGTTATTACTATCAACCTTTGGGGTTGATATTTTGAAAAAACGCCTGGGAAAACCAAAGGATTTTTCCGCACAAGGCAAAATTGATTGTGATGAGGATGATACCCCACTTCAAAATCCTTTTTAGTGGGGAGCTTGGATTTGTGAGGGTATTAAGTAAGCTTATTTTCTCCCAATCACTACATACTGTTCTTATATAGATAATTGTAGTTATCATAACAATTTACTACTGATTACACTAACTCACTACAGGTTCACTACCTAATCACTACAAACTCACTGCCAAATCTCAGAATCTGTCAACCAAATTGGTAAAATAATTAGTAAATAACCCTCAAAATTGTTTTATCACTCACTACTTGCTCACGACTAATATCACCTGTACCCTAAAACATTCACTTTACAGGCAAATAGCTATAAGCATTATACAGCAATAATCACAGCCATTTCCAGCCTCACTCGAAAAACCGATGATTGTCGCAGTGTGGTGGAGTCGCGTGGGAGTCGCGTGGGGGTCATGTGGGGGAGACAAGGAATGCTCCTTATTAGTGTTCAATAACAATCATTTCACCCCTTCAACACACTACTCACAATAAGTTTGAAGTATGTAGTAAATATTTCATATTACAAAATTACTAATCTCGATTATAAACTCAACAAAATTTGGGCGATCGCCTTTACGACTTCAAACACGCTAAGGACTCAAACTCTTGCACAGGCTACTTTCCTGCCTTTGTCAAATTTCTCAAAAGCAAAAGCTAAGAAAACAAATATACTAATAAAAACTTCAGAACAAACCCATAAATTAATTGCTGCACTAAATACACCTCTTTAAATTTAAACCACTACATTCGCTAACGCCTTTATTTATGCAAAATTTACAATTACAAAAGAAGAATGAAATATTTTGCTAAACTTACTTACTTTAAAGAAAGTGGAAAGTATTATACAGAAGGGGATTTAGAAATTTTACCAGAAGAAATTAATAATGAAGGTAATTTATGTCTGATGTTTAAGCTCATCGACAGAATTGAGGAACTAAGCAGAAAAAAAGAACTTCCAGGAATAGGAGGGGACTGACTCAAAGAAGGGCATATTTCGGTGAATGTGCCGGATATTGGTTATCCCCATCTAATGCTAAAAAGGTAAAATAGATTAATCCTCCACCTGGAGGAATTAATTTTTTACTTTAAGTTATCTTCACATGATATCAGTAATATATAAAAAACCTGGCTTTTTAAACACTCTTCAATATGTATTAGGGAAAGAGAGGACTAATATTGTTGATAGCAACATGCAAGGGAAAAAGCCAGAAGATTTTAACGAGCAGTTTCTAGCCACTAAATATTGTAACAAAGAAGTAAAAAACCAGTGCGCTCATATAATCTTGTCTATAGCACACACAGACATCAAACACGAGTCACTAAACAACAGTGAATTTAGATATGCAGTCAGAGAATTTCTTACAGACATGGGCTTTTTAAACAAAGATGGGAATTCTGATAGCCAATATGTAGCAGCAAGACATCACGACCGCGACCACGAACATTTACATATAGTAGCTTCTCGCATTAGGTTAGACGGTAGCTGTGTTAGAGATTCATTCGATTATTTTAACTCACAGGTATCAACACGACGTATTTCTGCTGAGCTTGGATTGGAGATAACACCCACCACAAATCAAGGAATTGCTGATAGATTAAAACAAGAATACGGGATAATAGTCCCTATTAGTCCCAATCGTTCCAAAAGCATCAGAGCAGTCAACAGCAAACACAAAACCCCAACCAGTAAGGAAATTATAAAAGAAGCAATAGGAGAAGCAATTAAGGATAGTCCTACCGTTTCTACTTTTATCGAACGGTTAGAAGAAAAAAATATTAGTGTATTACCTAAAATAAAAGGGTCGGAGCTACTCGGCTTTAGTTACCTGCACAATGGTGTACAAATCGCAGGAAATCAAGTATATAAACCCTATAGCTGGACTAAATTACAATCTGAATATGGTATTACTTACGACCCAGAAAAAGATAAAATTAATTTACATAAAACCAGATTTAAAACATTATTGTTCATTAATGATAAGAAAAATAGTGATAGTAGCAGCGACACTAACCAAAGTTTAATTAATAATAATAATAAAACCGTAACACAAAATCAATCATTAGAAATCACACCAATATTCAGCCAATTAGATTTGATTAATAAAACTAAGAAAACAGAAAAGAAAGAATATAATAAATTTAATATACCTGATAATAAAGTTTCTGTTACCCCACCACAAGAAAGCGATAATGCAATCAAAGAAGTAGAAGATACTAATTCAAACAATAGTGAGATAAATTTATCGCTAGTTGAAAACTTAAGATTGCTCGACCAGACGAAAGATAATTCAACCAAAAAGGAAAATAAAAATATTGAGGTAGCGGAGTCTAACTACAGCAAACCAAGCAGCAGTTCGCAAGACAGCAATATCCCACATAGTGAAATCAAAATTAGCAATCAGGATGACTCAAGTGCAGATGCTGAGGAAAATATAGAACCAGTTCAAGAAATAATCGCACAACCACAATTTGAACTTTTAGATGCCGAACTGCAACATTTACCAAAGATTATTACCGATTACATGCTAGCAGCAAATAGTCCTGTTCTTAGAGGAAAAGAGGTAACCGCAACATTAGATGGTAACACTTTAACGCTTAAGCGGAATGGTGAAAATAACCCTATTATAGAAGCAGTTTTAGATAATGAAAGCTGGTATACTATTTCAGAACCGAAGCTAACTGAGTATGATATAGAACAAATTGAGAGTTTACAACATTACATGCAGCACACATTAAGTAAAAATCAAACAAATCAAGATTTTTCTGCTTAAATTATTCTAGAGTCTGATTGCAGCAAGGACATAAAATTAAACTTTCCCACAAGGTAGTACTTCCAGCAATTATATCAACAGGTTCAAAATACTCCCTTTCTCCATTGCCATTATCTGATAAAACTCTGTAGGAATAATAGATTGGATAACCGCAATCGTGATACTCTAAATAACCATCACTTTGCTCTATTTCATCTACTGTCACTGCTAATTTGTAGTCCATAAAACCTTTATACAAAATTTACCTTGTTTTAAACTACCTTATAATCATTTGTGATAAATAAAACTGACAAATGTCATTTTTACAAATAAAATACGTGTTATCGCGCCGTCAATTTTAGGCGCGAAGGTAACATAGAACACTGTATTATTCATAATTATCTCATCATATCTAAAATAATTTACTTTCTGCAATATTTTATTTAGACAACATATAATACTGTAGAGTAAAAACTAACTTTAGTTAATAAAAATCTGAATAAAAGTTAGATAAATTTTTGAGACAGGGGAAGTATGATTTAAGCCTGGTATATCGCACTGACTCACAAAATTTATCAAAATTTCAAACTATGGCTATTGAAGCTAAACACTTTGATACTAGGCTAAATCAATGGATTCACACTGACAATGACACCAATAACCCTGAAACCCTACTCAAAGAGGAGTTAAACAACAGTTTATTAGAGCATTTTCTACCAGGAAAGCAGTTTTCGTTTGGTCATATGGACGACAAGACGAAACCTGAAATGCTCTTTAATCACCCAGATGGGGATGTATTACTGCTATCCTCAAAAAGCCGATTACTATACGGTTCCCAAGAATGTCTCGAAACAATCCAAAAATTATGTCCCGATAATAAAGACAGAGGTGCGTACGGGTCAATCTTCCTCGGTTCCTGTCAAAACGCTGTTACCAAAGAGCTTAATATATTAATAGTGGACGATTGCAGCGGGGAAAATGGTGAGATTATCAATAACAAACAAGCTTACCGTCTCACCGGGGACTGTTACGGACAAGTATCTACAGAACTTTATCATGAACTTACCAAACACCAAGAAGGTGACTCCTACAGAGTTATCCAACACCGCTTCGGTTGGACTGACCAAGATGGTGATGACAACAAATTCCGGTTTGGGAAAGGTACACTAAGACCAGCAAACCTTGACCAAATCCTTAATTACCAAAATTCCAACCAACCGAAAGTTGATTTAATCCTCCCCCTGTCAGCTTTTAAAGGAACAGACAAGGACAATCCCAATGAACCAACTAAACCGCAAATTAAACCTGGGTTGTACAAGCAAAATATCTGGTTGGGAGAAAAATCACAGTCTGAACTTGGTAAGACAGCCATTTCCCAAATGATTGCTTCTTTTCCTAATGGGGTAAAAGATTTCACAGAACAAATCGAACTGGAAGCTAAAAAATTACATGCTGCCTTAGATGACCCACGAAAAATAGCACAAATTTACTGCCAGAAGTACGAAAAGCGCAAGCAATTTCTGGAAACGCAAGCTCAAGAACTTGAAGAAGAAGCAATCGAAAACCCACAGCTTGGGGATGAACTGGAAAAATTACGCTCACGCATTGCTACTGACACCAACATTTATAAACTCATCAAAACTGATTTGGAAGGGTCGGGTCAGCTTCTCGAAACTGAGAAAGTGCAACAGGAACTTGCACGCTTTGTTCAAAACGAATGGAAAGAAATTGCCATCGGTAAAAGTCTTACGTTTGAACGAGCGATGGTCATTCCTTCCAAAGACTTACAAAATGGCGAAATTTCAATTCCTCATTACCAAGACGGTGAAGAAGTTTTAAATTTTCGTTCTCCCTTCCTCAACTCAAATGGTTTGTGCGTCTCCACCAATAAAGTTGTAGAAGATATCACTGGACCCGATGGCAAACCTTTAGCTGGTGTTATTGCTGTTTCGGATGAAACCTCGGAACGCATTTACAATCGTCTCAGTGAGCAGGTTCAATCAATTATTCCAGAAGCACGAGGGAATAATTTAAAACTAGAAGGGATTGAAAATTACTTAGACCAAAATATCGGTAAGCTAGAAACAAAAGAAAAAATTGAGTTTACAAATAAGTTTAATGAGTATATAAAAGAACTTCAATCAGCTGGTTATTCACTAAAAATACTTCCCCAGGAGTCCGAGCAAGAGAGACAAGGACGGGACTACGACGGGGATTGCATTGGGTTTGAGCAAGCTAGCAAATATCCTAACCTGACAGCAGAAGCGATTGAACGCAACTTACCTGAAAACGCTTACGACCCAACTGTTAAGCTTAAAAAGCAGTCTTTTTATCGTGAAGATGGCAGTCAACCGGAGTTTGAGGAAATTGCCATCCACATGAGTGATGGTATTAGCGTTGGTGTTATCAACAATCATCTAACCTCAATCGAAGCGTTGGAGTCAGAAATTACTATTCTGAAAAATTTTGGCAGCGAAAAAGACCAAGTTGAATATGTACAACAGGTAGCCAAACATTACGAAGAATTGTTTCAAACAGAAAATTGGGCAGCAAATAGAGGAATACAAGGTAAAGAAATTCCTGATAAATATCGTGGTTACATGTCCGAATTTGTCCAAACCGCTCGTCAGGAACCTTTAACTCAAGCTAATATACTCGCATCTTTGGGAACTAATACCCAGATGTACCGAGAGATGATTGCGGAAGCTGCATTCCAAAACCAAATCGCGGTTGATTTGTTCAAGAGTGCTAAAAAGCCTGAGATGGGTATTATTCGCAGTAATAGTCGAATTCTCCATCGAGAAGTTAATTATATTAAGGATAAGAAAAAAGATGTTTATGTTAATAGTACTATCAAGCCAACGGGATATTCCCCAGTAGAATTATTAATTGCTAAAACTAATCAATATTTCGATAAAGCTAGCCTAGAATCACGAGATTTAGTAGAATTTTCTAAACTGTTTAATGGCATCGAATTCAGCAACCAACAAAAGCTAGAAGCAACTTTAGCTAAAAAAGATTTTGATATTTTATTTAATGCTGCAAGTCGAGCATCTTCACAGAAAAAAGTAGAACCGGGACTGTCAGCTAATATAAAATTACCAAATGGTAATAATTTAATTGTTACTAATTTACTCAGGTATGATAACGAAAGTATCTGGAACAGCAACCATATTAATAATATTAAAATAAAAATAGTAGCCACCGACCCCGAAAAACACACTAAAGAAAGACCCCACGAGTATTTAGTTTATGCCCAAATTAATGAAGAAAAGGGTAATAATGGTGAACCAAAATTTCAACCTATAGGTACTCTTGCACAAAGCCAAGAAAAGCTATTAGATAAACTAGGAATAGATTACGGAAAGCCAATACAAGGTGGTAAAATAACTTTTCAACCAGAAATAAGCGAAAGTCAAATAGATTTACTGTTTAAGCAAGCATACCAAAAAGCAGAAGATTTTTATAAGTCAGTTCCTATAGATGAAAAACTACAAATGGCAGCAGCAGCTTGGTCTGTAGCTACTACTCGCGAAAGTTCTGAATCTGCAACCAAAAAAATATCTAATTTTGCATTTGCAGCCTTCTCAAAAGAAATTATTGATAGACAAAAAGAACTACAATTCACTGAATTTACACTTACCGGACATAAATATAATGATACCAGCGAAGTCCTCAAACCAGAAAATGTTGGCTCTCCCCAAGAAACCAGATTTAATATAGCCAAACAAACAAATAGTAAAGGTATTACCGAAATTAAGGGTGTTATTGAATTTAAAAATTCTCAGGGTGAGTATCAAACATTTGGTAATATCAATGCACTTGATGCAAAATTACCCATAGGTACAACTACTAACGGTACTTTTGAAATTGATGAAGCGTCAACAGCAACAGTGACTACAAAAGTTCCTGGACTTCCGGAAATCACTTTTAAAGTAAGCGATTTACAAAAGTTTAATCATAATAATCGCTATGATAATGCGTCTATAATGATGACTGTCGAAAATACAAAAATAGTAAGAGAAGAATATAGTATTTATATAAAAGAAGGCAGCAAAGACGTAAAGTTAGGGGTATTAGACGATAAATCAATCAAAGATGGTGTAGCGTCCGGTTGGCTAAAAGAAAAAACTGATACTGGTCAAGCTTTACAATTAAAATTTCAGTCCGTAACTACAGGGAATAATGCTTATGCTATTGCAGAAAACAGCAATGGTGATTTAATGCGTGTAAATATTACCAATGAAACTTACAAGCGTAAAAGCCTTAATGATTCAGAATTTAGACCCGCTAAAGTTACAGCATATGATAAAAAATATGTTTATGTTGCTAAAATTGGTGACCAAACTCTTGGTATAATTGGGCAACACACAGAAAGACTTTTAGCAGAAATATCAAAAGGTAAATGTCTTAACACAAACAATAAATATAAACAAAAACCTAGTACTCCTCAAATTTTAATTGATAATAAAATATTAAAAGAAAATCAAAATAAGACAACTATACCTGTTCAACTTACAACTAACGAAACTACTTGCACTTTAAGGATTGACCCAGAAACAGTAAAATATCCAGATAAATGGGTTAAGCGCAGCCATCTTATAGACAATAATAAAAGTGAAATAAGTGAAACAGAGCAAAGAGCTAAACAAATATTTGATAAAATTGGTGAACGTCCTACCTTAATGTTTCAAAATAAGGAGATGGTATCAACCAATAAAGTAGGTTTAGTAATTGATGAAAAATTAGTTGACAAAACCCAACAATATTTAGATAAACAAAATATAAAATACGAGCAGCTTCCCAAGTTACAAAGTAAACTAGAAACAAAAAAGGGAATGGTTGTTTTTGTCATTGATGAAAGTACAATAACTCCCGAAACCAAAAACATATTTATTGAACGTGCAGGTGGTAATATCAAAAATGAGGACGAGTACAAAGCAGCACTCGTTAAGATTCCTAATCGCAGCAAAATACTAAGTAAGGAAGATATACCCGTCCTTATAACCTTAGCTAAACCATCACAAGATGAGGAATTACCACAGAACACAAATATTCCTGAAGCACCCAAAAATTATGAGTTTGATAAAGTAAGCAATGCAACTGACATACTACAATCTCCGGCAATTTCGCTACCCTCATCACAAGAAGCTAATTCTAATAAATCTATCGAAATCTTGGGTAAAATTAATTCGGAGAAAGTAGAACAATTGCGGTCACATTTAGAAGCCCATTTTAAACCTCTACTAGAAAATGATAAATCAAGTTATGCACCAGATAGGCAGGTAGCTTGGGTAGGAGCAAAATGGGATTTAAAGGAGAAGCATTTTAAGCCAGGAGTGCAGGATAACAAGTTAATGGAGTTGGTTAAACAGGTATATCCCGACGCGGATATTGCGCTGGTAACTTACTCTGAAAACAGAGGTGCTGGTATTAACTACCATCGTGATGATAGTTATGCTGCAATTGAAGCTCGCAGTATAAATATTGGTAATTCTGAATGGGGATACCGTGCTGCAAAAGAAAAAATGATGTGGACTAGGGAGGAAAACAGTAATGCAAATTACCAAGAATTTAAACTTGAGTCGGGTACAGTAACTCGCTTCAACTGCAAAAACGAACATGCGGCCATCAATACAGAGGCTGGTAGATGGTCTATTAATATCTGGTCAGTTAAAAATGATTTGGGTAAGGAAAATAGCGTTTGTCAAAAGTTTGAGAATTTCACCGCTTCAAACCAACCTCCACGTGCAGTAGTTCAAAGCAATAATGACCTTACTATTAAAGCTAACGAGTGGACACCAGGGGGAGGAATTAAAGTTGAGCGTAGTTTCAAGTCTTTAACACTCAAAAATCTGTTAGAAACATATAAACCATCAGAAAATAAAAACGAACAACCAAAAATTACACCAATTATTAGCCCCAATTCAAACGACGGGTTAGGAGCTGCACTTGCTCTAGATACTGTAAAAGCTAAAGAAAATGGTTTTCTTCAGAGCGATTATCCAATAGAGTTCCTTGGAAAGCAATACACTGATACAAAACAAGCTTGTATAGACCAGATAAAACTACAACCACAAGCCGATGTCATGCAAGTAATGACGAGTGTGATACAAGCTAAGTTAGAACAACACCCTAGATTAACTAAAGAAATTACCAAACGTGGGGGTGTGGAGTGGTTAAACTCCTGTGAAGCTGTAGACAATTCAAACACCCCTGGTTGGGATGGTATCGGAAAAGAATCAGCTTTAATCAAG
Source organism: Scytonematopsis contorta HA4267-MV1 (assembly GCA_019359035.1). Lineage (GTDB taxonomy): Bacteria > Cyanobacteriota > Cyanobacteriia > Cyanobacteriales > Nostocaceae > Scytonematopsis > Scytonematopsis contorta. The sequence continues at coordinate 49,534 of JAHHIC010000097.1, forward strand.
GCTATTACCCAAGCCTATACCAATGTAATTGAAAAACAAAATAATTTACAAGTACCAACTGACCCATCCCCACAATCTAAAATTAAAGTTATTAGTGGCGGTCAAACTGGTGCTGATATAGGTGGACTTATTGGTGCTAAGGCATTAGGACTAGCAACTTCTGGAATCGCTGCTGCGGGTTGGATGACTGAAAATGGAGCCAACCCTAAACTCCAAGATTACGGACTCATTGAAGGTGAAAAAGGCGCTTCAATGAAAGAAACTTATGCTAAGCGCACCATTGCCAATATTAAAGAATCTGATGGTACTATTATTTTGGGAAATATTAATAGTGTAGGTAGCAAGCTTACAGTTAATGTTGCCAGAGAACATAACAAACCTACTTTAGCAATTCCTCTAGAAACTGTATTTACCGATAAAGTTGCAGCGGCAAAACTAATAGAAGATTTTGTCAGGGACAACAATATTCAAACTCTCAATGTTGCAGGTAACAGAGAAAGTGTTGCACCAGGTCTTCAAGCTGCTACTGCCGAAATAGTACTTCGGGGCTTGGCTCCTATAATAGAGAAAAATGCAATTATCGTTAATGATACTCATAAAGCACAAACACCTACCAATTCAGTAAATACACCTCAACAATTAGAAACTGAACCAGGGATTAATATTACTTCTAGGAGTGACGACCCATTTGGGGCAGTATTAACCGCTACTACTTGCAAATCCAAACAAGCAGGAACAATTGAGGGAGATTACCCAGTATATTACCGAGATAATAAACCAATGCCAGCCGGTCAACAAGGACCAGAGTTTTATGGTGAAGCAAAACCCGCTGGTCAACCTTTTCTCTCGGCACAGCAAGCATTCTACGCTTACAAAGAAGAGTATAAACCAGGGGAACCAATGGTCAAACTAATGACCGATATCCTACAAGCGCGACTTGAACAGCATCCTGACATAGTAAATGAAGTAACTGCAAGAGGTGGAATGGATTGGTTGAAGAAATGCAGCTATACCGTGACCACTATTGACCCCGAAAACCCTGAAAAAAAAGCAAGCTTTTGGGAGGGAGAAGGACTAAAATCCCCATACATCCGAGCGCTTGCAACAGCATATATCAAAGTTATTGAGTTAGACCAAGTTAGCACCGCACAAAAAAATCTTCAACAGCCACAAAGTAATAATTTAAATGGTTTGGATTCTTCCCCACTCCCTACTCACATTCCCTCTACCCCTATAAATAATCACTCAATTAGTGAATTCACGGATGATGAACAACAAGTTTATGAACGTAATGACCAACTTGAAAATGCTTTCAATTCCACCAAGAATGGGAAAACGCAAGTTGGAGCAATGGACTCTATTATCGACAAAATGAAAGCTAATACCATCCAAACTTTACAGGACTGGCATGTAGCTGCTCAACAACTCGGTAAAAGTGAAAGATATCTTAACCGTATACAGGAGGTAACCCAAGATTATATTTATAAAAATATTAGCCTTGATAGAGCCTTTACCGCTATGGATAAAGATACAAAGGCTCTAGAAAAAGTAAATGAAATAACCGCTCTTGCTCACAAAATCTCACAAACTTTTGGTAAAACTGATGTTAATGGAATTACGTCAGTACAAACTGAAAGCTACAAAAATTATAAGATTGCTACCAAAAATCAAGATAATACATACTTGATTAAAGACAAAGACGATAATGTTTTACTGTATGTAAAACAAGGTAAAACACAAGTTAGTAATCTTAATGATGATGTAGTCCGTGATTTCAGGTTTATTGATTTTAAAATCAATGAATCATTGAAAAATACTCGTAAAGAATTAGTGGAGAAGTAAAAATGAACGCAGCAGATATTTTAGGCAATGTCGATATAGAAAATATGAGCATTGCTACAAAAGCAAACCTTGTTCGTGATATGATGAAATATTTAAATATTACAGACGAGGATATTGAGGATTATAAAAATTCTCAACTTGATAATAAAGATTACGATAAAGAGCAAAAAGAAGCTGCAAGTAATTTTAGTTCTGTAATTAAGGAGATAACCAATGTTGAGCAACAAATTGTTGATAAAACATTATTTCATTACAATCAGCTTGAAGCTGCTATCACTCAAACTCAAGATAATAATCCTCAAGAAAGCAATGATAATAAAAACTCGAATAACAGCAGCAATAGCAATACTGAACAATCTAAAGAAGAAAAACAAATACAGATAGTAACTAATGATGATGTCAAAAAATTTGTGATTCCTGTAGTGGTCGAACGAATCGTTACACATGGTAAGGAAACAAAAGAGGGAATTATATATGAAAGTGAAGATTATAATGCCACACTAAAATTAGATAAAGATAGCCAAATGCTTAGTTTAGATAGAAACTCTGACACGGTAGAAGAAGCACTGCTAGCCTCCAAAAATAATAACGATAACTCGTATACTATTGTTATTAACAATCTTACACAAGAAGAATTTGAACGATTTAAAGCTTTGTTCCTCGAACAAAAAATACGCCAAGAACAAAGCAAGCTAACTGAAAATAAACCTATAAATGAACTAGATTAAAACAACCTTATTAGGACTCCAAAACTAAAAGCTGTAAAGATTATAATCAACTTTATGGTTTGGTTTACTGGAGTCCTAGGGCAAATAATAGAAGCAATCACTAAATAATAAATTGGTCGAGACAAATTAGCTGAATTCACTAGATTTGAATATAGGAACGTAATACCCAATGTACCTAAAACTATAAACAAAGACCAAGTTATTACACTTTCGATATGGTCAAATAAGTTTTGAACACTCTTCATAAAGTTTTTAAATATCCTCGTTAATTTTACTTAGGCTACTTTCAATCAATATAAAATAGTTAATATAAATAATTGATAAAAAATTAATTTATATTTTTAGTAATATTATAAATTTTCTATAAAACTAAATTAAATATTAATTTAAGATGAAAATTGAAAAACAATTTTAGATAATTGATGAAGATGGTTACAAACAAAATATTTAGTGTTATAAGTGTTATTACGTTGCTAAAAAATATCAAACTGTACTATGCAGCTAATTAACATTGTTATCATCGAAAATGATAATTTCTCTAGAATTGGGCTAGAGTTGATTTTAACTAGTACTAACAAATTTATTATTGCTGCATCAACCAAGAATAAAGAAGATGGATTATTAAAGGTCGAGTTATTGAAGCCGGATGCGGTAATAATTAACATCGACTTTCTACCCTGTGGAACCGATTTTATTAATGATATCAAAAAAATTGATAATAACATTAAGATAATCGTTATAACCGCTAGCACAAATCAAGGAATTATTAGGGAAGTGATTAATAATGGGGTAGACTGCTGTTATTGTAAAATTAGCTCCCACGAACAAGCAGAAGAAAAGCTAATTGAAGCAATATTAGCCGCAACTCGCAATGAATTATGGGTTGACCCATGTATAAACCGCATTTATGTTAATAGTCAAAAAAACTTAGACAAAGAAAAGCTCAGAATAATTAATAGCTTTTCTCAAAAAGAAATTGATATCCTCAGATTAATGGCAGGTGGTGTGAGCCATGAGAATACGGCAAACCGTCTCTATCTGTCTGTGGGTACTGTGCGAGCATACCTAAACACCATATACACTAAGCTAGGAGTGGGTGACCGCATCAACGCAATCCGAGAAGCCATTAACCTGGATATCATATCTTTTAATGATATGCAAATAGGAGTGAAAGTTACACCATTACCTAAAAAAGGCAAGGTTGTGCAAATGAAATCACGTAAAAAGAATGACAAGATGGCTGCTTAGTCAACTAAAATTACACAACCCTGTTGTTTTTTGCTTTTGCTACAAGTCTCAATGATTGGTTTATTTCGCTCGTATACTTTACGCGCTAATCTGCCTTGAGGTGATTTTACCCACTGTAATAAATTCTTGTCTTCAGCAGAAAGCTTAACAGAACTTGCAGCAGACCCCACACTTCCCACAATCGTGCTATAAGTAAATGCACCAACTCCAATACCAAGCGCTAGAACAATCCCCAAGACTCCACCAATTTGTACTAACCCCCAATCACTAATCGGAGAAAGCGATGCAACTGGATTTGCTTTACCTGATTTGTTATGCTGCTTTAATAGTTCCTTTGCAGCTTGTGAAATCGCTGATTTTTGCTGCTGTACGGCAACATCAGAAGCAGCATCAAGTTTGTCATCAACTATTTGAGTCCAACCTACAACTATCGACTGTATCTTTGTTGGTAGTTGTTCTAAAATTCCCTGAGTACTACCCAGTTCGGCATACAAGTTAAAAAGAGGGTCACTGGGTTTAATACCCATTTGTAATATCATTTCTCGCATCTGTTCTTTTTTCTTGTCGTCAGCAGAATCAAGCACTTTTTGTACGGTTGAATTTATCTCGCTCATAAAGTTTGTTTACCATTTAACTCTTCTTTTAGTTTGCTCCACGGCTATTTCCTCAATCTTCTCTAAGCCTAAGTACTTAAAAGCTCGGTTGTTATTTGTCACAGAAGCATAAAAGCTTTCTATCCAATGAAAAATTAGCGAACGCTCAAGGAGATAAAGGGGTGATTTCTCAGATATTGCTTCCTGATATGTCAGATTAGTATCATCTAATTTCTGGTAATATATATCGTGCAACTGATTTAAACACAATTCTGTTCCTTGCAAATTATTTACAATTTCTTGTATTGGCTGACCGTCGTAATAATTAAATTCATCTCCAAAATGTAAGTTTTTTACTACCACATAGTCTACAGAATTGCTATAAGTTCCACACAAATCTTCTAAATATTCATGAACACAATCCCTACGGTGAGATATAGGATGTAAAAAAGTAATACGATAACCCAACAAATTTAAATTATCGATTAAAGAAACATCCTTTTCAAAATACTTAAATTGCTGTAAATTCTGACCTGGCATATCTGTAAATACCAAATCCACAGATTTATCATTTTCCAGGTTCATCAATAATATATCACTTTCACCACGGCTAAATCCCAATAATGGTATCTTGAAATCGCTTCTTTCATACATGGATAATTTATTACGGTTACCATGATAAAATACCCTCACTGATTTAGAGTGATTGCGATACATTTCCAGCATTAAACGTGAAGTAGTTGATTTTCCAACACGAGCATCACCCATTGTTATTACAAATCGTTTACTTAACATAATAATCGGAGAAAGGCAGAGGGCAGAGGGCAGAAGGCAGAAGGGAAGAATAAGTTAAGAAGATAACGACGAATACACTCTATTCCCCCTAAATTTTTTATGCTGGGTTTTCAGTTTCTGAAGAGTTTTCTTGTTTTTCCTTTAATTCAGTAGATTTCTTCCATGCCTCATTCAGCGCTTCAATATTTACTGGTGGGTAGTATTCTAGATTTGCAGGATTGTCCAACCCCAATAAATTTTTAACTGGCTCTAGCTGAGTAGAAACCTCATTTAACCAGGACTGAGTTCTTGCTTTTAGTACAATATCCGTCTTTGGGTGAACTTTGACATCTTCAAACGTTAGTGAGTTAGTATCAACAAAATCGTAAGTCTTGTAAAATAAATCAGGTAAACAAACTTCTTTCATTCCCTTGGACAACATTGTTGAACGAAATGGCGAATTGTCATACCTTTCAAACTTGTTGGCTGTTTCCCCAAAAAATAGATTTTTTACAACAATATAGCTTGGTATATCTCCACAAGTATTGTACAAAGCTTGTAATAAGTTAATAGAATCAAGCGTCCTACTAATTACGGACAATAAAGTTACTTCACACTTTAGCTCGTTCTTTACAATATTGAAAAAGTCAAACTCTTTTACAAACCTGTCAAAAAATATTCCAGACTGTGCTGGCAAATCAACCAAAAATATAGGTACTTGCTTTTGGTCAATATGAGTAATCAAAATATCAGCGTCACCTTTAGTAAAAAAGTTAGCAAATTCTATATCTTTTTCATAGCTAATCTTAAAATGTCGGTGTAATTGAGGATTTCTGGTATCACACTCAAACGCTAGACAGGGGATGCTATCTTTAATATAAAGCTGGAACAAAGCACGAGCTAAAGTACTTTTACCAACACCACCCTTTTCTCCTGTAACAATCACTAGTCTTTTAGAGTAATCGCTACTAGCTTGATTATTTGAGTAATTATTGTTGCTCTGCATATGTTTTTTCGTCATGTTAAATAAAATGTTAGTGATAAATTTAAGATGCAGCGTCAATTACTACATCATGACGGAGCCATCTAATAAACTTACGCGCATCTTGATAACCGTAAGTTTTAAAGATATGATTTAAAGCAAGCCAGCATAAAGTATCAAACTCCTGAATTTCATTGGTTCCTAAGCCGATAACTATTTCTCTTCTTCGTCTCCACTTAGTAGGAATATTTTCTAGGAATCTAGATTTAGTTATCTCATTTACCGCTACATGAAAATAGGGTGAAACTATTTTAAATATGTCTTCGGAAATAAACTCTATTCCACTAATTAAATCAAGAACTCGTAGCTCTTGACCTTGAAAGGTAACAACACGATAACGATGCATAACATCAACTGCAAACAGGATAAATTCAATATATACAATATCCACAAAAAAAATAATTAACAATTAGCCAGAGTTTTATAAACATTTAACCAAAATTGAATTGTTTAATATTTTTTGGTTTTTTATGGTTTTAAAAAAAGTAGATTTAGTAGTTTTTTCAAAGGATTGTTGATTATATAAGTTATTCTCTAAAAACTTTGGAAATCTAGAATTGGTAGTTCAAAAGGCTTAAAGAAAAAATTAGATACTGCAAACTTAAGTGGTTGAGCGCATCTCATAATACAGCTAGTTCATAGATGGGGATTCTTTCGCTACATAGGTTTTTACTAGGGGATATATGGATTACTACGGCTATTACTACGGCTACCCTTAAATGTACCATTTTCAATACTTTCAGGCTCAATCGCTTTTTATCCCCTAGTAATTCATAAAGCTTACTTCTATCTAAATAGTAGAGCTTATGTACTATAACTAGTAGGAATATGAGAATTATTGTATACACTTATAAAGATTAACAATGCCACTCTCTTCTGTTCCTCACGCTTAATTTTACTAGGGGATATATGGATTACTACGGCTATTACTACGGCTACCCCAAAGGTACTTGTTTCAATGCTTTGCGCCACTATTACAAAATTATCCCCTAGTCATTTATTAGAAAAAACATACTTCAGCTAAAAATTTTCATATCTATATACTATGTACCCAATATTGCCATTGAGTACATACAATCAATACTTATAAAGCTTGTTACTCCACCACTCCTAAGACCTTTAAAATCTCTTTTACAGGTACTTTTTCCCTATCCATTCTTGAAACCTGGGACAATAACCGCTTTGGTATATACCTAGTTGATTTGACAAGGCAATCCCCATCATCCCAAAACTCGTAGTGATAATAAGGTTGTTGGTAGTCCTTACCTTTTTTAGTAATAGTACGCCAATGGATGCTACCACTTCCTTCACCCTTTTCTCGTCTAATTTTACTAGGGGATATTTGATTACTACGGCTATTACTACGGCTACCCTCAAAGGTACTGGTTTCAATGCTTTCAGACTCAATCGCTCTTTTGTCCTCTAGTAATTCTACATCGCCGGACTCAACACCCAATAACCTCAATATCTCTATAACAGGACGCTTCTTTTCATTAGCATCTTCAACCAGCCCTAGTAATTGCTGTTGTATATATTTGGTTCTATCTTTCCCATTTTCTCTCCATTGGTAATAGGCTTGAGGGTAATCTTTACCGTTTTTATTAATCGTGCGCCAATGAATATAACCGTTGCCTTCACCTGGTAATCGTCTTTCAATTTGCTTAGTTATATCCAATGAAATTTCTTTATTAGGGGTATCCTCAGCTTCTAAAGCTTTTAAAGTTTCTCGTAATGAATCAGTTTGCTGATGGATAGCAGTATGAATAGTACGGTTTAGGGCTTGAGAGCTTTCAATATAGGCTTTAGCAAGAGGAGAAAGCTTGTTAGAGGCTGGTGATTGAACTGGGTTTTGGTAAGTATTTAGCCAATATTCCACCCAATCTGAGACTAGTAGTGCAAACTCTGCACTAATCCACATCGCCAATGGCACAGCTAATTTATAGTGAATCCAAGTTCCACCACCATTTTTTGGTGAACCTCGTTTTACTACTACTAATGTTGGGTAAGTCGCTGAAATCCTTGTAAATACTGAATTGCCACTTTTGAGGTTTTTGATTGGAATCGGTTTTACTTGTAATTTTGTTGCTAAAGCGATAACTAAATCAAAAGCAGAGTCAGTTTTCAACCAATCTGAAACATCTCTTGCATAAGCTGCACACATTGCAGTTGCATTGATGTAACCGTCTTCGTGGCGTTGCCCAACCTGCAAGCCATTAGCTTCATGCATTATGATATTCATTGTGCGTTCTTGTGTAACGTACAGCCCCTGGGGATAAAAGCTGGTGCAAACAGCTCCCACGAGGGGTTTCTATTATTTTAGTACTTTCCTTAGAAAAAATACATTATTACTAGTATTTTCTCTAATGGTAAATTAGAAGTATTTGTTATTACCAATTAACTCCCAGTATTAGCTATATCTCTAGATTCAAGGCACTTAAAATCTCTATTACTGTGGCTTTTTTCGCTTCTAACTCTTGAATGTTATTTAAAAGACGTTTAGGAATATAAGTACTTTTTGAAACCGCCTTATCTCTTATATGCAACTGCCAGTCATACCAAGCTTGCTGGTACTGTTTTCCATTTTTCTTTGTTATGGTACGCCATTGTATTCGCCCCGTACCTTCCCCTCTGCTTCTTCTTTTATTAATAGCTGTTGAATTTTGACTATGCTCTACCGCTTCTACTGATTCAGTACTAATGGTTGAGTTGTTAACCGTTAGTACTGCATGGCTAGACCCCCCAGTACTAATGGTTGAGTTGTTAACCGTTAGTACCGCATGGTTAGACCCCTCAGTACTAATGGTTGAGTTGTTAACCGTTAGTACTGCATGGCTAGACTCCCCAGTACTAATGGTTGAGTTGTTAACCGTTAGTACCGCATGGTTAGACCCCTCAGTACTAATGGTTGAGTCGTCAACCGTTAGTACTGCTTCATCGATGTGGCTATCTAATTGACTATCAGCAGATGAGGTATTAACCATTGGTCTCTCAATAGCAGCTTTACTTTCTAAGCTGTCACTTGGTTGATGAAATTCCCCATACTCAAAAAACACTTCTTTAAAACGTTGCGGATTGCTCCCCCAATACACCAATACATGAGCTTGCCGTGCAGAAAGACGTGTTTGGTAGTTAGCGTCAAGAAATTTTATGCGTCCTTTCCAAAAATACACATAGTTAGTTTTGAGAAACGGACTAAGCCAATTGGTTTCAGTTGCAGCTGGTACAAGAGCGATCGCCTCAGTAACTCTGCCAGCTTCAAATTCTACCTGTAGTTTTTTCATCCACTTGCCAGGACAACTATACGGAGGATTCATGAATACTCGCCCATGCCATTCCTTACTTAACCCATCGTCGGATGCTGTGTAGTGCAAAGTTGCAGGAATATGTTTACCATCATCTGCACATGGGTCTAGGTCAATTTTTACCAAGGCTCTCACCATCAATTCAGCAATATCTCCTGGCGTGTACCAAAGGTCGGATGCTTTTGATTTGGGCTTTTCAGATTCAGGACTATCGTATGTACATGCATCTGATGGATTGTTGCATGTCAGTTTTTCTTGTACCAAAAGCTGCTGATTTGTGGCCGTTATACTAAAAAACCCCTGTTTTCCCTTCACTGCAAATGGTTCAGCAAGTGGTTGAATATTTTCAAGTTTCCAAGCATACCTGACAACTTGCCAGTCCCCACAAAGAATTTCGCTTTGGGATTGTTCTGCAATAAACTCCGCAGTCATCTCAATACAGTCAACCAAATCTACCAAAGCGATTGCACAACTATGAGTAAAGGTGTCCCAAGGTGGTAGTTGTAATTCGTCCTTGATTTTCAAATATTCCTTGTATTGCTTACTGTTAGAAGCAGTTGCACAAATCAACAACTTACCCCTGTAACTAGTTTTCCAACTTCTGGTTTCATAGTG
>JAHHIC010000098.1 GCA_019359035.1 Scytonematopsis contorta HA4267-MV1
AACCACCGTACTCATGGGCATATGCTAAAAATTGCTCCCATGAAATATAAGATAATTTTGTTTCTGGTGGTAATTCGTCAATATCATTGTGTGATTGTTTATCAATTTGACCCCACCAAACTACACGAGTAAATAAATTCAAAGATTTAAAATACTCGTATTGACGTAACCAGCGACGCATTACTTGCGGATTTTTTACATCTCCTGCGTCTGGACATATGTTAATAGTTTTAATACTTTTGGTGACAACAAAATTGGTAAATTGTTCCATTGAAGCAGAAAAATTACCACCTGCTGCACCTACAAATAATTTATTAAAAGTTAGTGCTGCTATGGTCGCTTTCGGGAAACCTTCACATATAAATGCTGAGTTATCAAAATTATCACCAATCCAATCACCAGGATTTTCTGATAATATTTTATCTCCAGGTATAAACGTAATTGGCAGCTCACCATTTTTTAGATGACTGGACTTATAGCCAAAAGGCCAGCGGTATTTTCCACCTTCTGCTATGTCTAACCTATATTGTCCACCGTGAATTAAACCCGATAAGTTGTAAGCGGGCATAAAAATTGCGCTTCCAGCTACTAGCAGACTTCCACTCTTTACACCTGGGTAGTTTGCAGGGAATAAAGCTGGGAGTCTTTCACCTGGTGTGACACTAAAAAATTCTAATTGATTGATTTGCTCTTGAGTGAAACCCCTAGAGGTCAAGTTCTCCTGGTGAATACGCGACAACCCATAATATTTAGCTAGTTTGTGAGTATACTTATCAATTTCTTCTGGTTCAAGCTTACCCTTAGCAGAAGTTATAGCTGCTTCTCGTTTTTGTTGTTCTCGCTCCACACTTCTCTGTGACCAGCGTTCTGATTGCTCTGAATTAGCATCTTCAGCAAGAACTAGCATACCCCAACATGCACCACCTTTAGTATCACCTAAATAGTGCCAACCAGGAATACTCCGATGAATTTTAAGACATAATACAAACCTTCCATCTATACTGACTGCACAATCTGGCTTTTTATTTCCACATACAGGACATTCAAAAGTCCGAGAAGTACGGGTAAAATCTTTATTACCATGTTTTGATGCATTTGATAAGGGGGACATGATTTTCTATCTCCAGGTTAATATTACTTTATGGAGAGAAAATTAAATTAGTTTCTAGCGCTCATATCCTACAACAACAGAAATTAGTGTGTTCTAATCACTTGCATTGCCAGTTCACACATTGAATTTGGGTTTCCTCAATTTTGAATTGTTTTGTTAGGCTTTGTACTGAGAAATACAATCGATATATGAGCAGATAAAACTAATTAAACTTTCTCCAGTCAAGAGGTTTGGTTATTTGAGCGTGAGAATTATAGCTGTGTCATCCGGGGAAGGCAGAGGGCAGAGGGCAGAGGGCAGAAGGGAGAAATAAGTATATAAGGTAATAGAGTAATACTCTCTTTTCCTTCTGCCATCTGCCTCCTGCCCTCTGCCTTCTTTATTGCATACATAGCCATAAGGACGAATAGCGTAAAAAGACAAGAATAAGCGCACAGAGTTAAACCTCAAAAAAATAAACTTGTGCTGCTTAGAAAAGTTTGTGCTACGATTAAAGTAAGTTTTTATACATTAAAGGGGTTGAATCCCTCTGTGTTTAGGTATGATACACAAACTATTCCTAAGCAGCGTGGCGAAGACCCTCATTTCCTCTTTCGAGCATTTCAAAATAGGCTTCTTGGTCAGTGACCAATTTTTGGTATTGCCCAGTTTCTAGAAGAAAGAGTAATCGCTCTTCTTTTAAAGTAAGAGTTGGGGCATCCAACATATCTTGCAAAGCCCTTTGAAGTGGATAAACTGAATTAAAATTGTTATCGTTCAATAACTTATGAACCCTCTCCCTGTCAGCCGACTCTGAAGAGGAGCATAAATCGGCTTGGACATTTTCTGGCCGAAAACCAATTATCTCCAATGAGTCATTCTTGTGGTTCCGAAATGCAAAATAAACAAATTCATTGGAAATCTTAGCAATACGAGCCACCCGATTCAAATCTTTATGCGGGCTTTTCCTAAACAGGTAGAGTTGTCCTATCTCGTATTTGCGCCTTGGGTTACGACATCCAGAAGCAATCATGCAAGACGCTTCTGCAATAGTTCTCACCTCCCCACTCTCAATCATTTCCATCGCCTTGTCCTTATGTTCATAACTCAAAAATCTGTATGCTCCAGTAACGCTACAGTTCAATTCATCTTTTAAAGCTGCAGCCATAAGAAGCTTACCTTCCGATTCTAATTGCAAAATACTTTTAAATACTTTTTTGCCTTTAGAGTAGCTACCTTCGCTCATTTTTATATTTTTAGAGACTATTTCACGAATTTTAATGCGCTCAGATACTTTAAAATCAATACTTCCTGCTTGTGACAACCGTCTCATAAGCAGACTTTTTCGTGCAATGTATGCTCCTCCTTGTTGATTCTCCTTAGCAAGAGGACGAAGGCTAGACTCAAGGTAATTCGCATCCACAAGCTTCTGATAGTGGGTTTTGTTTTCCCGATGAAGGTTAAAGGCAAAAATCACGACAATCTCCTCGGACTCAGATTGATAATTGCCAATAACTGCAGGGACAAACTTTAAGCCATTATTCAAAGCTATTTGTAAACGGCATTTGCCAGACATAACAACTTGTTGACCAGTGCGACAACTAACTTGAAGCAGAGTGATAATACCCCGCAGGCGAATGCTATTTTCAAGAGATTGTCTATTTTCGTTCTCTCTGTATATTTCTATCAACTTTCGATGCACTATTAAATCCTCTACAGATAAATTTAAGACCTGATGATTGTCAAAATTACACAATTCCATGACGGGATAACCAATGAACTCAACAGTTGTATAAAATCCCCAAATCCCCTATAATAAAGACGTATGAATATACCAAAGATAAAAACTCCTTTTATGTACGATAAGTATTAACCTCTCTAAGTAATAAATAAAATAACTGTGTTTTAGATAACAAATCAGTGAACATTTTTAGATAAACGGGTGCAACATTCCCTATGAGTATGATTACCATGCGTCTTTGTCCCCATAACAAAGCGTCTGAAACAAAACATCTATCTAAATGTAGATATGCAATTTTTATTAATATCATGTTATAATCCCCTTATGCTTGATTGAGTTGCTGAAAAGCAGCAAAATCCCTTCTGTTTCACAACAGATTGATTAGCTGACCGTTTTCCCCTAGCAAGGCGTCCAACCAAGAGGGGAAAACAAATTTTCTATTTATAAGAGATGAGCATATCATATCTAAATCGTATTTGACAAAAAAAGATTTGCAAATTTTAAAGGAGGGGGGGTAGAAGTGCCTCATTCTCAATTAGAGGAAAATGTTGAAAAAACTATACTAGAGATTCTAGCCAAAAGCGATAATGAAGTAATTAGAAGGAGAGCATCTATTTTACTCAAAATCCTTAATGGTGCAAATTGGCTTGATATAAGACAAGAGCTTGGTGTAAAGGTAGGAGTCATAAACAAAACCTGTAGAAGATGGAGAGCAATAGATTTTGAATCAGCCCAAAGCCTGGAAGAGAAAATCGCTTTAGCAAAAAAACAATTAGCATCTACCCGAAGCAGACCAAAAATCCTCAGCGAAGAAGAGGAATCAAAAATTTTAGAAATAAGTTCGCAGTTGAAGCACCCAGGTCACAGAAAAAACACTACACATTGGGCAAATGTAACAAGAGAAGCTATCAGACAAGGGCTTCCACCTTTATCAGAGCGAACTGTGGGACGAATCCTGGCAAACGCTAATAAATAAATCCAAAGCCACTCTATTAAGGGTGGTTTTTAATTACATAAGAGACCGATACTCCTAAACGTTTGAATTTTTCACTGTTAAAAACCCCCTCAAGTTATTGAATTAGCGTTGTTTCTTGGGAATAAATATCTCTAAAGTTCAAGAATGCTGCAAAAATCGCACTACTTGACTGTTTCCAACGGCTTTGAGATTTTTTATTCAGCCAATATTAAAAAATTCAGTATCTTTTTTTTAATCAGGAAATGTTTAATACTGACTCAAAATTCCGGGTAATTACTTAGAGAATAACAGTTTGAGATAAGCATACACCAAAATAGTCCGAGGCTTTTACCCTAATAAGCCGACATTTCTAAGCGTTTAATCTCATGCTCAACCATATGAGCGTATATTTGCTGCTTAATTAGAAACTCTGCTAAACCATCTAATCCACCCTTTTTATAAGAAGTTGAGTAACCTGGAATACTGCATTTGCGACAATAATCACGAAGTTTACATACTCCCAAAGTCTATATATGGGTTATTTCGGTATCAATATCATACAATTCAGTCCGAAATTCCTGAGAAACAACTTTAAAATTAGCCAAATCAGGAGGAATTTTATCTTCAAACTGCTTGTCAATCGAGCTTTCAGAAATTAAACTCAAACCACCTACAACAGAAGAATTGACTTCGGGAAGATTGACCTTGATTTCTGTAAACACAAATTGACACATCGTCCAAAAGATAAAACCAAATAACAGAACCGGAAAAAGTAATGCGTTAATAGCCGAAGTCGTGGCAGAAATTTCAAAAAAAGAGCAGTCAAACAAGAAATGAAACATTTTAGCCCCCAAATTCTAGAAAAGTGCTGAGAGTTTTACTCAGTAGTGGAGGGACAACCCTCCGTACTGAGCAAATCTACAGCTACCTCATCAAGAAAAGAGGAAAAAGTTAAAAACCACAGTCAGAAATTTGCGCTCTCAATCTCAAGATTTCTTCGATAATTGATGGATAGATTTTACTTTCAAATAACCAACAAGAGTCAACAAATTATAGTTATGCTTAATTTCTTCAAACACAATCGACTCGTAAGGATAAAGCGGGATACCATCCAATCTAAAGCGATAAACTCGTGTAAGATAAGAATTTATACTCTCATTGGCAATCACCTTAACGGATATACCAACATCACTTAATTGCACAGTAGCGATACCTTTCAAATCCTCATTAAATTTGTCGATATAATCTGAAAAATCTTGTTCAATTATTTGACGACTAGCAAAATAGCTAACATATGAAAGTAAACTGGCTAACCCATTAATTTTGTCATCACCTATCAAAAAACCTGACCAATCAAATTTAAATCTACGATTAGTATAGTCATCCCAAATCATCAGAGTTCCATCATCATATTTTTGGATGAAAGCCTTACTAGGTTTAATCTGCTGATTTAAATGCTCAATAACTTCTTCTCGCTCATATTTTTGATAAACTAACCTTGAATCAACTTTTTTATTAGGACAATAGGATGATTCATTCCACCCATAGGGATAAATGCCGCAAACTATTTCATTTTTTCCATAATAATTGAGGCAACCGGAACATATTTGACGCTCACTCGCATCAAAATTTCTCAGAGCTTCAGTATATTCGTTAACCGCATCAAAAGGGCTAACTTGTCTGGAAGAAAACGCTTTACCAACAAGTTCATCACGGTCTATTTCATCAAAAATATTAGATAAAGAGTCTATTTGAGATTCACATAAATTATCGTAGATTACCAATTGACAAGTCGGCTTTTCTTCTATTCTACCAACTGAAAGTCCGTGATGCTCATAGCCTTTAATAATTATTATCTTGTATAGATAAATCTCATTTTCAGCTAGAGATGGTACTTCATAAGCTGGTCGGAAAATAACAGGCTTTTCACCCTCGCAATCAAGTTCTTCTTGAGACTCCTGAGACTTTTTACGTTTAACTTGAGAAGCAGAAGTACATGAAGCAATCAATTCTGGAATTTCAACTGACCCATAAGCAAGTCCCACAGCAGAAGCATACCCAAACAACCCGAAAGTTGCCGCAGAAATACTTATATTAGCTATCTGCTCGGCATGTTCTTCCTGAATGATTTCAATCCCAGCTTTTGAAAGATGTCGAAATCCTAATCCTCCAAAAGTTAATAATGCTCCAAATCCAATAGCAGTTAAAGATGTGTACCCTAACGCTAAATTAGCTTTCTCAAATAAACTGACAAATTTCTTAAACATGATTTTCTCCTTTCCAAATGCACAGTTCAAATTAATAATTCAGCCCCGGCATATTTGGAATTTGAGAATACTATTCGCGTTCATCTTACTCTTTCAATAAAAAACTATTAGTTAGTTTTATGTTTGATTTTCAGTATCGGCAATAGTAACCTCAATGGCAATTGTGAGAATCGAACTCACAAACTCCACCAGGAATTACCCAATAAATTAAAGCCCAAATTTGTATGTATTTGCTTCAGTTAACTCCAGACTTTCAAAGTTATCCACGAAATAAGAAAAGTGGAAATGTTTTAAGTGCATCCTAGAAATAAGTATCATAGATGAATTATCCAATTTAGCAAGACTATCCAAGCGAGATAAATCATCCGCAAGACTATTAGTCAGTAAAGCCAATCTATCAAAGTTGTCAATCACCAAAACCCTATTTTTAGTTGCGATTTGCTGAACAATATCTTCCCAAGCTTGCTGGTAATAAACTCCAAAACCCATTGGAATAACTTGGAATAATCTGTCAATATCAAACGGATATTCCAAATCCAAATAGACAGACTCAACACTTATTTCATTCAGCAAATTCTTGATAGTAAAAGTCTTTCCAACACCCTGACCACCCCAAATACTAAAGTTTTTACCTTGTGAAGAACCTTCGATTATATTCCAGCAGTCTTTAAAATACAACATAACTCCTCCTAATTTAAACCTAATTGTTGCAGTTTTACCATCTTGCTAAATACGTCTAAATACCGAACAGTCTCGATATGCTCCTGGGAATTAATTGGAAATAAAATAAATAATTCCTCCTTAATAGCTAAAACTGTATCATTACTCAAAGCAATAGTTTTATCACTCAATATACTCCTAAAACAACTGCGAGCATCAAATTTTCTAAACATCAGACAACCCATGCTAGATTGTAGCCAACTACAAATATTCCAAACGTTTAAACGCATCAAGTCAGCATCCCCTTTGCCTTGTTTATTTAACTTAATGGAAACTTGACATACGAAATGCCACATTAAGCTTTTATCGCCCATTCGATTGGCTGCGTTATAACAAGCGTCAATCCTTTTAGATAGCTGACTTGTAGTCAGTTCTATTTCAATTATTTGACTCATTTATAAAATCCTCAACTGCATTTCTGATTTTTTTGTAAATACGTCCATCATGACGCGACTTACCAAAAACACTTTTGATAATTTCGTCGAGCGCATATCCTCGTTTATGAAGGCTTAATATCGAATTCTTTTGCTGTTCGTCAATATCTATAGAAGCTTTCTGAGCCACATTCTGGTTTAAATACAATTTATTAACAAATTCAACAAAATCCAGCCCAGAATCCCACTCCTCATATGGGTCTTGCTGATTGATAGCTTCTGATATCAACTGCTGGAAGTATTCTGGCTTTTCCTCGTCAGCAACATACAATGCTTGAAGTCTCATTGTTTGCTCATCCGCAACTTTATATAAGAAGTCCCCGTGACCCAGTAAATTAGCTGCTCTAGTATCTTTATCACCCAAGATGATGCAGGAATCCTCCGGTCGAGTAGTAGCAAAAGCTGTTTTAGCTGGAAAGTTCGACCTAATCAACGGGTCAATGACGTTCTTATCCGGTCGCTGAGTATAAAGGAACAAATGTATTCCCACACCACCAGCTTTAGCTAACAGTTTCATTAAAGCTTTCTTGATACGGTCAGCATAAGCTTCATCGCTCAACAGGTCGAAACACTCATCAATTACACAGACCACACGAGGCATAATTACCCCACTAGTAGAAAAACTCTTAAAATTAAATTCTTTGATTGTTTCGCACTTGTGAGTTTCAAGTTCTTGGTAACGCAATTCCATTTCTACCACCAGATAATCAAGCAAGTCAGCTGTCGAACGTGCATCCTTACAAACAGGAGCTACTAGATGTGGTAACTGGTCAAACTTGCTGAATGTCACCCGCTTCACGTCACTTAAAGCCAAACGCACAACTGATGGTGGATATCGACGAGCTAAATACAAAATTACTGCTTTCTCAAACTGAGACTTTCCGGAGCGCGTGCGACCACCACCCAATATATGAGTCACGTTTTCACTAGTGAGCGCTATATCAAAATATTCTCCATTGACATCAACACCACCAGGAATGCTGATAGTACACGGGTCAATTTCAGACTCAAAATCAACATAATCCCAGAAATAAGCTTTTTGACGGTCTACCCTAGGGAGGTCAAATGCACATCGACCAGGAAGAACCGACACCATTGGGGGGACTTTAATTCCAAGAAATGACCCCAACTGTTGCATCAAATCCTCACCCAAGTTAGCCACACTAGAAAATTTAACTCCCTTACCCAACTTCACTTCGATACGGTTAAAGGTGGGTCCAGATTTACACCCTTCAAAAGTAGCATCTACCTGAAAATCAGCCAAAGTGTTAACTAGTAATTTACCCATTTCATCCAAAGATAATAATTGAGTATTTTCTAACTCTTTTTCTGCTTGGTTAATTTTACTATCAGCTATTAAGTTTGTGCTTAATAACTGACCGTTTGCATTCAATTGTAGATTATCACCCTTTTCTTGAGATATTATATTAACTACTCTCAAGAAAATTTTCTGAAACTCATAATATCTAGTTTTATCGGCTAATTCTAGAAAATAATCTACAGGCTTATTAGATAAATATAACCTATAAATATATTCTGTAAATGGGAGTATGGCTATTTTTTTCAAAGAAATATTTTTGACATCATCAACTAACTTGATAACTCCTTCTATATCATCAATAGCCAATAATTTTAAAACAACTAAAATAAAAGCTTGTTGCTCGTTAACTGTAGGTTCTCTATAACATAAAATATGCTCTACTGCTAACTGACAAAAGGCATAATCATCAAGATTTAAAAATTCATTGCATACAATCAATATATTATCAGGTTGTATTCCACTAATAACGGAATTATAAATACAATTGTACAATTTTTCTTGAGTAAAAGATACTGTAGGTCTATAAAGCCTTTCAATAAATTCTATTTTACTCAGAAGATAATTAACGTAATTTGAAGCTTCATAGCCAAAGTATTCGTTAGTTACATTTAAAATATCATCATTTCCATAGCCTTGGGTTTTAGCGTCCGATATTATACTAGTCAGATTCTCTTTAAATTCAGTATCCATAACCTATTTTACCTCCTAATTTATAACTCTATTTTTACGCAGAACAGTTTCCCCAGCGATTCTACGACGGTTCTGGTCTAAGTCTGTACAGCGTTCCTTCCACTCCTTAGAGTTAACTGCTAGACCTGCCAAATTTGATTTAAATGGCTCGAAGTTACGACAAATATGATATAAACCATTAGCTTTTAATTCAAAAGAGTCAACTCTTGCTTTACGGATTGCATCATCAGTTGATTTACCAGATTTTAAATTATTAGCATATAATCCTGGAAAATTATCTGACACAAAAGGACTTCCCTGGTTCCACAAATCAACTGCATTCCAATAAGCTTTAAGGTGGTCATTTGGGTTTAATCCTTGTTGTAAAAATAATCGTGTTAAACGTGAAAGTCTTGATTTTATTCGCTTCAAACATCCCTGGTTAGCCCCATTAATATCACCTGGAGCAGTCCTACCAAAATCAGAACAAAAACCCTGATTTCTGACTCTTCTTCTTCCCAAAGTAGCAGGGTCTGTGTGACCGTTAATTAATGCTGTTTCGCGTCCTTCTTCATCTTTTGTCCCTTCTGCAAGTGCAATTCCTAAGTTACCAGGAGATTTTATTTCTGCAAATAAATCTTTAGCGCGGGTAGGTGTCTTATCAAAATAAGGTAAATTATCTTGTGCTTTATTGATACCCAAATTCACAATTGAATATCCTAAAACACCAAGAGAAATCAAACCAACATTAGCAGGAGATAAACCTAGCTTGTGATGTCTAGGAGAATAAGATATCAACCCAAATATCCCACCTGCAAGCGCACTAAACTGCCAGCCAGAACTTGATTGTAAAATATTTTTTTGGTAACAAGCAGTATCAATTCCGCAAGTGGTAGAGCCTACAATCATACCCACAACTGCCCCTATTAAACCTCCTTTTAAAATATAAATAAACATTACAAATCCTCAACACTAATAATAGTCGTAGGGAACAGGAAATCAGGATTAGCTTTATAACGACGGTCACTTTCTGCTAGCCGCACAAATTCTTCTTGCTTGGATGGGTCAGGAACTACCAAACAACCCCAGCTAGCATCATCGACAAACTTTTGACCGTATCCGTGATGCTGATTAGTACCGATATTTCCGCTTTGAATTGGGGAAAGAGCCAAACCTGATATGTCACCCCTGGAATTTTGGTAACGCCGAAATTTCACTGGAGCAGCTTGAACTAAGGCACGCTGTGGAGAACGGGAACCACCTATTCCTACATGCGTTCCCACACGCCATGCAAAGTACTGTCCGTCTTCCACGAACACTGCTTTAGCAGACCGAATGCGAGGAAGTCCTGGTTTAACTGTAGCGACACTCTGATAAATTATTTGCGGCTTTCCCGATTGGTCGTACTGGAAAACTAACCTGGCATCTGACCATTCGTTAATCCTTCCACCACTGGGACTACCATCTGGTTTGCCATTACGCAAATAAATAATGTTTATTTCGCCAGGATTGGTAGTTACCTGATACCCTTTACGCTTCATAGCTGAAACCAATCTATCAGCCAAATTTGAAGAATAAACAGTATTACCAACCACATTCTGTAACCCTCGAACCATTGGTTGTTGGTCTATCCAATTGCTGACAGGAACAATCACCATACAAGCAACCAAAACCGTAGTAGCTATTGCATATTTCCAATCAGTATTATTTCTAGCACTCCCTCGATAGTCCAAAACTGAATTATCTTTTAGTAAGGTATCAGGTTTGCCGTCGAACTCAATTTTCAGTCTCACTTACCCCACTCCCAGACTTACACTCGAACATACCTTGAGCTGCTAATATTCGCTCAAAAGAATTGGACGGTTGGCAACTTACAGAATCAGAACTAGAACTAGTATTGGGTGAAGAAACAGACCGAATTTCAGCCTGTTCCCGAGGTGGCACAACTTCTTGGGTAGAAGGTTTATTACTTGACTCTGTTGATGCAAAATTTTGAAGTATCCCGAAAAATCCACTCTTTGCATCATAGAAACGTAAGTATCCAGGTTGCATCAACTTTAACAGCCAGATAACAAATACAACCCAAAAAGTTAAGCGACACACCATAGTATTACTCGATTGTGTTGACAACTGGAGCGACAAAATTAGGCAATTCCCTCGGAACTACTTCTATTTTTTTACCAGATGCATAGCCTGGTCCTTGATAACTTCCATTCAGTAGAAAATTTACTAACATTACCAATAACCAGAAACTAACTGCACCAACACCAATTGGAGTTTTGATTACGTCTGAGACAAAGTAAACTGGATACCACAAAAACCTCCAAGTATTCTGCGGGTGCAACCTGTGCGCTTTCCACACATTAGTGTATGGAATATTAATTTCAGGCACATTAGTTTTGATTGACACAGGAGACTGGACAAAATAAACTGTAGTTGGTTGAGTTACTACCTGGTCAGTATAAGCCTGTAGGGATTGCGGCTGAACTACAGTAGGTTGAATTGCAGTACCAGATTGGCTATTTGCTAGCATTTGACGCAATCTATCCATTGGTACCATCGCACCACTTTGAGAAAAATCAACATCAATAGGTTGATTAAACCCATTACCATTACCATTATTTCTTTTATTGCTCATTTGAACCTCCATTTTTAACTATCATCGGATTTCTCCCAAGGGTCTTCTGACAGCAAATTCCTAAATTCTTCAGGAGATAATTTATCTGTAGAAACCGTACCATCAGCAGTAGGACGGATAAAGGGAATTACGTTAGTCACAACCGAATTAGGCTGAATTAAATTAGGTTGCACAGTTTTTTGTTGTATTGAAGAAGATGGGGGGACCTCGGACGTACCAGAATTTGGTTGAGCGCAATTTTCCTCGGACTCAAGAACTATGTTGTTATAATCATTAATCCCAGATACGAAAAAAGCTATCATTCCCACAAAAAATACAACAGCACAAGTTGCATTCAAAGGTTTTGTTGGGGAGCTAACTACCGAAACAGTAGCGCGAGAACTATTTTCATAAGGTATGGGAACGTAATTACGCCAAAATAAAGCAAGAAAATTCCATCCAAATAACATCAGACAAATGAGAGCAGCAAAATATTTAGCATACATTGACTGTTCCTTGTTCAATCTTTACCACCCCCTCTATTAGTTTTTTGCTTGCCTGAAAATGGTTTATCAGTTAGTACTGGCTCCATTTTTTTAAGTCTTTTGTTAGTCTCCTCTCGATTTACACTATCCAAAATAGTATTAATATTATTTAGTTGGTCAAGGGGGTCTTCATAACCTTGAGCTTCTAAAACCGCACCCAACCTAACTAAATATTCTTGCTGTACATTTCTAAGCTGTGACAACATCTGTGACGGGTTAAATCTAGGATTACTATCCAAATTCGTTGCCAAATCTATCGCTTCAAACTTATTCAATGACAAATTAATAAAGGCAGCCCTCGATAAACTTTGCTCTTCTGTGGAACCATCACTCCTTAAGGTTTTCAAAATATATCTTGTATTACCAGAAGATGCTTCAGTCATCTCCTGATAAGTCTTAAGTAAAGTCAATTGCAATGCGGGTATCATGTTCATGCGATACATTTTAATATTATGAGGATTATCAATTTCAGATTGCAGTGATTGACGAATTTCTTGTGCCCAACCAGCAGCGGATTCTTGCCTCCAACCAACTTGGTTTGACTGACCACCATAAGTTGCATTACGCAAAACTCCCAAATTGTAATCTGTTCGCGATAATTTTTCTAAATATGCTTTGCGAACCTCTTGTAAATTAGCTTTTGCAGCAATTTCTTTTGCACTTTCAGCAGATACAAACTCGGATGGTATACGTTGTTTAGAAGCAACAATTAAAGCCATTCCACATACACATAATACAGTTACCCCACCAATACATGCTGCTGTCAGCCCGACTGGGATTTGTTTGCTGTTTCTTAGTTTTGGAGACGCTCGACGTTGAAACATCCCTACCACTCCTCGACAATATAGATATCAGCCCGGGTTAAAAGCGCACGAATCGCTGCAATTCCTACTCCTCCTACCAACACTCCGCCCAATAATAAGACAGGATGGAAAGCTAGTGTAGCTCCCACACCCATGATGCTGCCGACAGTTCCACTCACCCCCAAATTTATTGCTAGTCCACCCAGCGCATTACCTAAAAATTCAGTTATCGATGCCATGATTACCGTCCCTGGTTCTACTAAGTTTCCTGGAAATAATCAAAACTGCTGCTAACAATCCAATCAAAGTTCCAAACATGCCCCAGCTAATTAAGGGGGTTATATTACTAACTTCCACTTTTTCGCTATTTGGCGGCTGGGCTACCCACCAACCAATCAATAATCCAGAGCAAGAAAAATAGCTCTGAACGCCAGCCGCTATAAACATAGAGTTGCCAAGCGATTTTATTGCTGCGTCTCGCGAGAATCTGTATCTGAGAGTGGTAATTCTTGCTTCGTCACTGAGATTAATTCGCTTGGTGATTGCGCGGTCAAAACTTTTTGGTTGTTCACAGGGGGAAGAGATAATACCGCTACTTGCTGGTTGCCAGAACGGCGAATCATCCCAAAAAAATCATCATTACTCTCAACAGTTTCGTTGACATCACCGGATTCATGCATCTCAGCAATTAAATCCTGAGTGCTTAAATTGTGACATCGACTTAGTTCAACCTTATAGAATTGACGAGCGTTCAAACTGGCAAATCTTGCGTTACGTCGCAAAGCGCTTAAATACTCTAATTCCCCTTCAGTCGTAGCATTTAAGCCAGCTACAGAATCTTGATTACTTGCATCTTGTTGCTGCTGAATAAACTGCTGAATGCGCGGGTCATCTTCATCTATTTGTACCGAAGCATTTTTAGCTCCCAAAAAAGCCACTAGTTCTTCAGAATTCAGACCGCGCTCTTTGGCAATCATTCTAATATAATTTTTCGCCATTTTTACTCCTAATTTCCAAATATTTCTATGCCATATTTCTCTCTTCTTTGATAAAGAAAATCCTCGTAAGTAGTGCCAAATTTATTGGCAAGATATTCATCTAAGGTTATCCCTTTATCAAGAATATAGGTTCCGTACATTTCTTTCCCCATCATCAATCCCCAAAACTTACCACGTTTTTCACGGGGAATATGAGCCGCTACATAAAACCTATCTAATTCTTTAACCTCCTCTACATCAAAAAAGTGTTTATTACGTACGGTAGACAAACCAAGAAAGAGTCTCCAATCATGAAGAGTTTTTTGTGTGACGTTATACCTTCTTGTCAGAAACAGCAAGTTGTTTTCGACTACGACTAACTTCCTTTTTCTCCTCTCCGAAAAACGCATGTTTAGTTAGGGTCTATGTTATTCGATTACTTGCCCAATAATACACACAATTGCAAGCCTCTTGCCATAAACCCAAAAGTAATTAGAATGAAAACAACTTCTGTAACTCTTATATAGCAAGACTCTCAGCCACTAAAAAATTTTAAAAAAACCTACCGAATTCCTACTTTTCAAGAATTTTCTAGAAAAACCTACATCTAACCATGAAATCAAGAAAAGTCTTGAAATCCTACAAGACAACTTGAATTTTCTTTGATAAATATCACGTAAGTATAATTAGTGTAAATAGCAACCTGTATTTAGCAATTAGAAATTATGATTTTTGATAAAAAAACGGCTAGGAAAATAAAAAAAAGTGGAGAAACTCCACCTGAAAATTTATATAGAGAGTTATTGGGGAAAGGCAGATGGCAGAGGGCAGAAGGGAGAAATAAGTTAACAAGGTAATTAGAAATAAATATAAAGTTGGATAACCGCACTTATAAAGTATCTGTTTCAGCCTCGTTTAAAGTTGATAAAATCTCCTCCGTTCCGTGAATCATGTAATAAATTCTATATAATTGTCGAGTCCTAACTTTGTATTTATTAGCTATAAAAACCATCTCTTCTTCAGATGGAAGAGACTCCAAATTTATTAAATATTCTAGTAATTCATCAGAAGAATTATTATTATAAGTTTTGAGAGAATTATCGGGTTTAATATATTTATCAAGCCATTCCTGAATTTCTAACCCTGAAGGTTCTGGAACACCACGTTCTACTAAATTTGCAACCAAGTTACGATAACTAAAATAAATATAAAATAGTTGATTAATGAATAAATTTAAATCATTTTTGTTGTCTATTTTAATAGTGGCATCTTTAGAGCTAATAATCTCTGTTAAATAATCAAAAACATTAGTCTCAAAACTCACTTGCTCTCCAACCTGAGTTTGTCCTACTGTATTATAAGTGCCTGATTCAATTAAAGTTGAAAACCAATTATTTACATTTTTTGAATTGGGTACTGGTAAATTCATAGAAACAGCTAGCTCCTTAATTTTAGCCCCAACAATTACATCATCAACCTGTCCTTCTGACCAGGGTAACATCGCTAAAAAATTATCAAACTCGTCAGGTTCGGGTAAATTAATCTGATTGCTTTGCAAATAATGCAAGAATAAAACTGCAAATTCTACCAAATTTCGCAGCCTTCTATTTTCAGCATTTCTTTTACGCCAACCCGTGTACATGGAAGATTCCCACGAGTCTGGGAGTGTGGCTAAGAATTGCTGTAGTCTCTCGTCTAGTGGTAAACGAGCATATGCGTATTTTTCTTTCTCTTTGTTTTCATCCATCTCACCAGTGTACAACTTCCGCGATTTACAATACTTTTCAGAATAAACATCGTTTTATTTAAAATAAAAACTCTAAATATGTCTTTTTAACGTAAAGTAGAATATTTTTATATAAAGTTATATTAAGTGATTTAAAACATAATCGATTCTGGTGTATTGTTATTGATATAAGTTCGGGGAAGCAGTAGATTTTGACTTCTGATGAATGCCAAAACGTCCAAATTTACATTATTTTACGCAGCAGCACTCCGAAGAATTGTAAGGAGATAAGGTGATGGGGAAAATACAAATAAACACAATTGAAAACATCCAACCAATAGATGCAAAGCAATTTATCCGTTTAGTAACTGCCGCAAGCCAAGGCATATCCGTAGAATCTGTAAAAAAACAAGAGCAAGAACCATCTCGTAAATATATGCGGGATGGCGTCACGATTCTCTCTCAAGCACTAGCTATAGACAAAAAAACTGTCTATGGTTGGGGTGACAATATTAATTACGTGGGAATGCCAGGTCATCATAAATTGGCGTTAGGCTACGCGAAAGCTGCAAACGTCCATAATAATTTTGCAGTGTCAATCATGGAAGAACTCTACTCAGCTCCAGAAATATCTGGTGGTGAATTCCTGGAAGAACTTTTTGGTTTGTCATCTCTATCAAAAAGACAATGTTTGAAAGCAGCTTCACGACCAGATTTTCGATTTCAATGTAAAAAAATTCTCGCTCATGTTCTGCAAATCAATGAGCGAACGGTTGATGCATGGGGGAGCGACATGTACTTTGAAGCTATGCCAGAAAAGTATGGAATAATTCTCGGCTATGCATTGATAGCTGTGAAATCTCCAATAATAGCCGAGTTTAATGGTGTAGCTTAGTTCAATACAATGATTCAAACTTATTTAATTAAGTGCCTCGGCAATTTCTTTGCCCAGACGAGCCAAAGTTTTTTCTCGTACAAATTCTGCTGCTGCTCTTGCACTTTCGGCAAGTATAGTATCTGTGTTCGGAGTAAGCTTCAATGCTCCACCGAGGTAACCTAAAGATTTACAATAATTGTCAGAAAGGTTAGTTGCTGCTAAACGTTTCACAACTTGATAATTACCTTGCTGGAAAGCTTCATAAGCGAGTGTATGTAAATCATTTTCTGGACTTCCCAGAGTTTCAATAATGGCTTTAACCGCTAGATTTACCTGGTCTAGAGTAGGTTCTTTTGTTTGTATTGCTTGCATAATTACACCCGATTATCAAAGTTTTTGACTTCTATTTAAGGACTATATAGAATAGCCCCAAATCTTTTTTGCTGACAAATGGAGACAAACTCGACAGCGGTATTTCTGTTGTAGTATGCTCTAACTTTCAACAATACCAAGTTTTGCGCTCCAAGGTTTATTCAGATAAAATACCTCAAAGCAAATCTTTCTAGAGTCAAAATGGAAGTTCAAGGCAAATCCCCAACAATCCAATCAGACGTTGCAAAAACGGCCATCGTGATGGCTGCAAAGCGAGCTATTGAAACAGAAAGACCCGACAGATTGTTTGATGACCCCTTTGCTGCTTCTTTAGCAGGTGATGCTGCAATAGTTTTACAAAAAGAGTTCCTATCTCAACTCCCAGATAAAAGAAGCGAGATAAAGTACAATTTGTAGCAGTACGCACTCGGTATTTCGATGATTTCCTCATGGAATCAATAGCAGAAGCTCCTCAAATAGTCATTTTGGGGTCAGGTTTAGATACACGAGCTTTTAGGTTACCACTAGCATCAACAATAAATTTATACGAAATTGATTTACCGGAAATTATTAATTACAAATTAAACATACTCAATGGGGTTATGCCTAAATGCAATTACCATCCGATTAAAGGCGACTTGAAGCAGGAATGGGCGGATAAACTGCTGGAGTCAGGGTATGAAACCAATAAACCAACAGTTTGGCTTTTGGAAGGATTATTAATGTATCTTGATGAGACAAAAGTTCATCAACTGTTGAAAACCATTAGCGAACTAAGTATTGTAGGTAGCTTTTTGGGAGCAGATTTAGTTAGTGTTAAATCATGGCAAGTGGGTGCTCAAAATAGCAAAGCTGTTATTAGCGGTCACTGGAAACATGGGACAGACCAACCAGAACAGCTATTTGCCACTTATGGTTGGGAGGTATCTGTTGTACAACCAGGTGACATCCGTGCTAATTACGGACGATATACAGTAGAGCTACCACCAAGAGAAATGGAAGGTAAAAGACGTTCCTATTTAGTTGTAGGAAAGAAGCAAAAAATTGATTGAAGAACATCTTCTAAAGTTTGAATTGAGTAAGCTTTATAGAATAGAACTACATTAAAATTGCTCTTGAGCAGCCTTTAGATTGTTATCTAAATTTGAGCATTTACCCATCTTGATTAATTCTTCTTTATAAAAATTATCCATCTGGGCTACAAACTTACCATCAATTAACTTAATACCAAAAATATCAAGTGCTGTTTTGAAATCTAAAACACTCGCATGATGGTCTATAGCAATAATACCTTTTTTATCTCCTTTAAACCCAGGCGGTTAATGAATTTGTAATTGGTTCATAATTATGTATTGTTACCAAACGCATAGGTAGTTTTGGTTCATTTGGTATTAAAGAAAACTCGACTAACTCAAACGTACTGCTAAATATGGCCGCAGCGTAAGGTAATGTAGCCCTATATTCATTCAAATCAACACTATTTTGTTGTGTCAGTAAGTCTTTGAGTTCGTTCAAATTGGTTTCTTGCCAAAATTGTTTTACATCTAGCTGAATTGCCAAATTGTAGGGACGTTGCAGCATATTTACAAGTCCTTGATTGACCCAGCGCTGCATATCCTCATTAACGCCAATCATCCCCACTAAACTCATTGGTTTACTGCTATTGCACAACCTTTCTAAAAGTTTTAAATCAGCTGCATCAAACCCAAAGCCTGGATGTCCAAAAATAGTAGGTTGGACTAATGGAGAGTTTGGCTTTACTTCTGAATCGTCGTCAGCCATTGATGCTAAAATCTTTAGCGGTCGAATAGCCCCCTTCCATACAATTTTGCAAGCACGAAAGTTGAGAGCGGCAATTGCATGAGCCAACCTCTCACCCTCTACGTCTGCTAATTCCAGCGCTGCTAACTGGCTTGGGGCGTTAATTGTAAGAGTATCAGTTCCGATAAGAAGTTGAAAATCAGGAGATTTTAAAAAATCAAGTGGTTCCATTTTTCTGCTTCTTGTTTGTAGGCTTTTGTTCTACTTCGGGGGGAAAGCTTTTATTACGTAGTTCGACTAAATATTCTTCTTCTAAAGAAAGGTTGTGAGCCAATTTGGCTAAGTCTCCTACACAGGGCTTCTCCCCCATAACCAAAACATCTAAACGCTCTGGTTTTATGTCTCCTATTTCTAGGAGCCTAGGATAATTATCTAACACCAACTGCGCTAATGGATTAGGGGCTTCTGGTTTAGTTGGGTTCAATAACCAAGAACGCACTAACATCTCAAGTACTTTACTCATGTCGGTTTCCAATTCAGCACATCTGGCCTTAAAATATAAAGCCAACTGCTTTGGAACCATTCCAGTAATTTGTTTGTAATTTGGATCAGCACGTTTACCGCGCTGGTCGTTGGGTTGTTTCATAGAAATACATAAGTAATCTTTACACCTATTTTCTCATACGCTTCACAAAACTTATGGTTCTGATGTTCACAAACGCTAGAACATGTTTTACCATAGCTAGTAGAACATAAAAAAAACACCTTTAAGTTTGCACAATAAAACTTAACTCGCAAGCAATAAAAAATGGGACTGGTGAAAACAGCCCCACCAATCTATAAAAAAATCAGAGACATCCTAACATGAGTACCGCAGTAATTTTTAGTTCAGGGTTAACAATCTTTGAACGTATCGAACAAGCTTTCGATTCACTTGAGTCAGCGACTCGGCATATCCTACATCATGCCTTTGATTTGCTAGAAACTCGTTTGGGATATTCCAAAAAAGAATATCGGGAGGCCATAGCCCAACGCGGTTGGAAAAAGGGTGGTATAGAAGAAAGAACTGCTATAAAAATAGCGGATGCTTTTGAGGCTTTTCGTCCTGACCCGTTGCGGTTGAGAAAAATCGAGCCTCGTACTCTCTACAGATTGGCTGAGGGTAAAAAATATGCACCAGTAATTGAGGCTCTAGCAAATCTTTCCGAGGAGCAAATCACGCAGTCAAAGGTCACTCAACTGATGGCACAGCGCAGGTTCGAGTTAAAACAGGAGCGAGAAGCCAAAAAACAAGCATCGTCCGAGGAGCAAAACACTAGCGGATGGAAGAGAGCGAAAAACGGTGGTCGTGCTTACCATATTCCACCACTTTATGACGAAACTACAGGTGTACACATTGAAAAAATCCGAAGCGAGAAAGGTTGCACCTCCCAAAAAATTGTG
This sequence comes from Scytonematopsis contorta HA4267-MV1, assembly GCA_019359035.1. Classification (GTDB taxonomy): domain Bacteria; phylum Cyanobacteriota; class Cyanobacteriia; order Cyanobacteriales; family Nostocaceae; genus Scytonematopsis; species Scytonematopsis contorta. The sequence goes on from JAHHIC010000098.1 coordinate 20,319, forward strand.
GAAACTGGGACTGAGGTTTTGAGCGTAATCCTGGAGAAAAACCCAGAACTAGACCCTAACGACCTCAGCAAATTATTAGATTTTATAGAAGACCTACTAGCTAACCGGGAACAGGAAAAAATAGACCTAGTTCAACAAACTGTAGCCATCAGTAATTCAGATGACTTGGCACAAGTTACAACAACTCTCAAAATGTCAGATTTTGGTGACAATTCAGATGTGCCATCCAAAGAGTTGGATTTATCCGAGCAAGAACCACAACAGCTTGTAACTCGGACGCAAGAAAGTTTTACAGAATACCGTGTTAATCAAATAGCTGCAAAATTGGTAGAGCGAGAAATAGCTACAGCACCAGCAGAAAAAGTTCAAGATATCGTGCGTAATGCCTTTAGTGTTAAGGTGTACGCACATCATTTAGGCAAGATGCAAGAAACGCTCATTCGTATAGATACTTCTTTGTTGGAAAATGACGAACTGCGTAGCTTCTTGCTGAACACAAGCTTAGAAAGAGACGGTTTTATTAAAAAGGCTTATTACGTTTCCCAAACCATTAAGAGTCAATTTGTTCTTAACCAATTAGAAGAAAATCGTCTTGTGTGGCCAGCATTTCCACATGTTGATGCTTTATCTCCAGAATTTGTAGAAGATTGCCTGCAATACCCCAATTTCAATCCAGTTGAGTATCTTGCATCAGTTTACAATCAAGCAACTGATTGGTCGCAAGTTAAGGATGCTATCAATACTGTGATTGAAGTTCAGGGTATTCAAGCATATACAGAATATTGCCAACAAGTTAGAAATTTAATATCTCCAGAAGTTCAAAACAAGGTTGAAGAATTAATTCCAGAAGCTTCGAGAAAACTTAAACAAGCAATGAGCGCAGGGATTATTAACAGTTATTTTGAATCTCCAATTGATGGTATATACCACATTGTTGATAGAAGTAACCAAGAGTTGGTACTTCCTGAATGCTTGCTTGATTGTGTATTAAATTTATAAGCAGCTAGTAGGAAAATCACTACATTTGCTAACGCTTAAGCCAAATATTAGCTTAAGTCTTGTTCAAATCTCAAGAAACGAGTTGAAAAATATCTTAGAGGTACAGTTGCTGTTTTACCCGTGGGAATGAAGCAAGAAAATTGTAACCTCAACTCAATAAATCCGAAAACAATCGTAAAATAAGTGAAAATATGACAAGAAGAAATAGTGCAATCAAAAAAAGAGTAAAGCGTGGAATATCCGCGTTTTCAGAATTTAATCATTACACAACTGTAAAGAAGGAAAAACAAGCAAGTTGTACAACCGCTCGAAATTATATAAGAGCAGAAAATATTATACCCCCTGCCGTAATTTCTGTGATGAAAGCAGACGGTAAAATTGATAAATTTTTCTATGGGTCAACCGGACTATTTCAATATAATTACGCTGTTTTAAATTGTCAGGAATTTTATCAAATTAATCACTGATTCAGTGATTGCTTGCACCTCTGATAAAAGCAGACTCATTAGGGAAAGCTAGAGGACAAGAGATGCTAGTCTAGAAAGACGTAAGTTAATAAGGCAATAAATTATACTCTTTATTGCTTCTGTTCTCCATCGTCTGTCCAAGGTTACTAAAAAGTGCAAATATCTGGTTAAATTAGCCCTAAATAAAAAATAATGTACTTTTATAGCTGTACCACTTTGAGCATAAACTAATATCTGGCGTAGATACAGCCTCAATGGTAGCGAAGCTACAACCAGCCGACATGTAAAGCTGAAAAAACCTTTTTGGGAAAGAGTTTGCTGAAAAATTTGTTACCAAAGCCTTCCCCAGCAACTCTTTAATCCTTAAAACCATTGCTGGATAACTTTTGTAGAGAATTCAAGACCATATAATACAAACAATCTCGTTTTTTTAGCAAAAGCTTTACTAGACAGAGCTTTTAAGCTCGGTGTGGTGGCTATTCTACACAATAACCACCAACACAAAATAAGAACAATTCTCTCTGGGAGCAAGCAGGGATTATTCTCCCCAATTTTCGTAGTGCGAGCATCTTGCTCGCTTGTTGTCAGTAAGAAACATATTGCTCGCTTGTCGTCAGTAAGAAACATCTTTCTCGCTTGTCATCAGTAAGCAACATCTTTCTCGCTTGATGTCAATTAAAAATTAATATATTCATTAGCAAGATAATATTTATAATCATACAATAATCTTGCACGCTTATATACCAAATATATAAAAATGAAAAAAATCCTATTCGCATCAGCAAATCCCGATAATACAACAAAACTGAACTTAGACAAAGAAGCACGGGAAATTCAGCAAGCGCTAAAATTGAGTAAAAATCGAGATGATTTTGAAATCGTCACCTGTTTGGCAACACGAGTAGAAGATTTACGACATGCATTATTAGAGCATCAACCTAATATAGTTCATTTTTCCGGACATGGAACAGAAACAGGTTTAGTATTGGAAGATAATAACGGGTCACTACAATTAGTCAGCGAGTTAGCATTAGAGAATTTATTTGAAAATTTTCGCGGAGTAACCGAATGCGTGGTACTAAATGCTTGTTATAGTGAAATTCAAGCGAAGGAAATTTATAAGCATATTAATTGCGTAATTGGGATGAATCAGCCAATAGGAGATAGTTCTGCTATCAATTTCTCAATAGGATTTTATGATGCAGTCTTCTCCGGAGAAATTTACAACTACGCTTTTAACATCGGAGTTGCTTCCATGCAATTATCAGGAAGCAAAGAGCATTTAACTCCCGTTATCTTATTTAGACCTCTTGCTAAAAGCACTGAAAAAAATAATATGTCAAAAGAAAAATCACAACCACAATCCGGTGGAATTTCTCAAGGCAATAGCGATACAATGAGTGGTGGTATGCAAGCTGTACAAGGTAGTGGTAATAATTTATCAATGAATAACGAAACTTATCATACTAAATACGACCAAAGACAAGCTAATATAGGTGGTTTTGTTGATACTGCTCAAAGTGGTAGTAACGTACAATTTACTCAAAATATTAATGCAGCAGAACCGCAGAAAAATCTTGCGGAAGCTGCAAAAGAAATACAACAACTGCTGGAGCAATTAAGCAAAACTTACCCGACTGTAACAATGTCCGATAAAATGAAGCTAGCAGCAGAAGCGACTCAACAAATAGAACAAAATCCTACTTTAATGCAAAAAATAATCAGCGCATTAAAAGCTTGTAGTACCGCTGCTTTAGAACAATCACTTAATCATCCTGCTGCAAGTTTTGTCATTGCTGCATTTGAGGATTTACAAAAAAATTAATCATTTCGTAGGTTGGGTAGCTCCACTCAACCCAACAAACTCCGCAAATGTTGGGTTATCTTTTATCGGACGCTACGCTAACGTTCCCCGACCACGACGGTAATGTAAATAAATTTTGGGTTATCTCTTTGAGACGCTTCGCTAACGTTCCTCAAACCAACCTACGAATTACATTTTGTTACATAGTGGTAAATTTTCTCGTTTATCTAATTAAATGTTGGGTTATCTCTTCGAGACGCTTCGCTAACGTTCCTCAACCCAACCTACGAATGTTCTAAAACTCATGCTGTCCGCTCTCTGTAAAAGTTTCTGGGGGATAAATATAGTCAATAAGCGTATCCGAAATTATACGGTAACAAATATAATCATTTTCCGGAATCACTTAAGTAGAGTCGGTATCATATAGCAATGTGCTGACTGTCCAAGGTTGTGTAATGAATCAAGAGAACAAAGAACACGACAAAGGACATCAAACTCAAATCAACGATAGCGGAACTGCTAATGTCGTTGATAATACCAATTCGACAAGTCAGTCAGCACGAGTGACTGGTAATAATTTATCGATGAGTCGGAGCAAGTACTGGCAAACACACCCAATTTACCCCGCGATGCTAAAATTTTAGTTTGAACAGAAAGTTGCCGCAAACGTAGGGATAATCATTATCAAAAAACTCTCAACATCTTGCTCAATAAAACTTGCTAATTTAAATTGATTGACAATAACCAAAAAATATAATCCTGAAACGCCTATGATTGCTACATCATGATAATGATTATCTCTATGTTCGCCGTAAACCCTTATGAAAACTTTAATTTTAGGATATTAGCCAGCTAACTCGATACCCAAGACCACGACCGTCATAATGCTCTGATATTATCTTCATAAATTTAACGCACAACCGTCAACGCAGTATTTGTCGAGTGCGATCGCTTTCCGCAAAACTAAATATCTGCCATTCTTGGTTAAAAGCGATTATTTAGTTAACTGTTTCGGTGTACTCATCAACCACAACGATAAATTTGTCAAAACCCACCCTGTCCGCTCCCATAAAAATTTCTAAGGGATAAATATAGTTCAAAAGCATATCCGAAATTATACGGGAACAAATATAATCATTTCCGGAATCACTTAAGTAGAGTGAGTATTATATAGCAACGTACTCACTGTCCAAGGTTGTGCGATGAATCAAGAAAACAAAGAACACCAAACTCAAATCAACGATAGCGGAACTCTTAATGTCGTTGATAATACCAGCGCGACAAATCAGTCAGCGCAAGGGACTGGTAATAATTTATCAATAAATAACAACACATATAACAGTATTAAATACGACCAAAGGGAAGCTAATATAGCTGGTTTTGTCGATAAAGCGGAAAGTGGTAGCACCATAAACATCACTCAAAATAATACTCAAAATAATATTTACCAAACCTCCCGTGAACCAATAAAACCCGCAAACAAAATACCTCACCAAGGAACACCCCATTTCGTCGGACGAGATAACGAACTCGCGTTTATCCACGAAAAATTGAACCAGCAAAATAACACGGTGGCTATTTCCGCTGTTGCTGGGATGGGTGGTGTTGGTAAAACGGAGCTAGCTGTAAAATACGCGAGGGAGCATATTAATGATTATCCTGGGGGAGTTTGCTGGTTTAGCGTCCGTTCTTCTAATATTGCGACAGAAATTTTAACTTTCGCTAAAAATGACCTGCAATTAGAAGTTCCACAGAAAGATTTTCAAGAACAACCCCTGACGCTGGAAAAACAAATAGATTGGTGTTGGCGAAATTGGCAACCACCCGATGGGGTAGTATTAATAGTATTTGATGACGTTACTGATTCAGAGAATTTTGCTGATTATTTACCGAAAAATAATCGCTTCCGGGTCTTAATCACAACCAGATTGCGAGAAATTTACGCTAACATCGAGGAAATATCTTTAGATGTGCTATCACCAGAAGAAGCCTTAAGCTTATTTACTAATATAGTTGGTGAAAAAAAGGTAGATAAAGAGTTAGAAATAGCGAAAGAAATATGTAAATGGCTAGGATATTTACCGTTAGGGATAGAATTAGTTGGGAGATATATAGCGAAAAAACCGCCTCATTTTACTTTAGCTAAAATGCTGGAGCAATTAAAGCAACAGCGACTAGAGCAAGAAGCAATAAACCCCAAGCAAAAAACATTAAGCACAGCGCAACTTGGTGTTAAAGCAGCGTTTCAGTTAAGCTGGTTAGAATTAGACGAACAAACGCAGAAGTTTGCTGCATTATTAAGCTTATTTGCAACAGAGATTTTTGCATGGGATTGGGTAGAGTCTATAACTGGGTCGCTAAATTGGGATGATAATGATGTCAATAAAGCGATTGAGGAACTTTATCAACGGCACTTGCTTAACTCTTTAGAAGAATCAGATATATTTTACTATAAAACTCATACCTTAATCCGCGAATTTTTACAAGATCAGTTAGCAGCTTTACCAGAAATAGACGAATTTAAAAGAGCGTTCGTGGGTACTTTTATAGAAATAGCTCAAACAATTCCTGATTCACCGACTTTAGGAGATATAATAAAAATAAAAAACGCGATTCCCCATTTAACGGAAGTCGCAGAAAAATTAATTGACGTGGTGAGCGATGAAGATTTAATTTGGGCTTTTTTTGGCAATACTACATTTTATCATGGACAGGGTTTATATACATTAGCATCACCTTGGTACGAGCAATGCGTATCTGTAGTCAAATATCGCTTGGGAGAAAATCATCCCTACTATGCTACCAGCTTAAACAATTTAGCTTTTCTCTACAAATCAATCGGAAAGTATGATGAAGCAGAACCGCTTTATCTCCAAGCTTTGGAGTTAAGAAAACGCATACTGGGAGAAAATCATCCCGACTATGCTACCAGCTTAAACGATTTAGCTGTACTCTACTACTTAATAGGAAAATATGATGAAGCAGAAACGCTTTATCTCCAAGCTTTAGAGTTAATCGAACGTATAGTGGGAGAAAACCATCCTGATTATGCTCAAAGCTTACACAATTTAGCTTCTCTCTACTACGTAATAGGAAAATATGATGAAGCAGAAACGCTTTATCTCCAAGCTTTGGAATTAATAAAATGCATACTAGGAGAAAATCATCCCGACTATGCTATCAGCTTAAACAATTTAGCTGAACTCTACTACTTAATAGGAAAATATGATGAAGCAGAAGAGCTTTATCTCCAAGTTTTGGAGTTAACAAAATGCATACTAGGAGAAAATCATCCCGACTATGCTATCAGCTTAAACAATTTAGCTAATCTCTACCAATCCCAAGAAAAGTATGATGAAACAGAAGCGCTTTATCTCCAAGCTTTAGAGTTACATAAACGCATACTGGGAGAAAATCATCCCCACTATGCTATGAGCTTGAACAATTTAGCTAATCTCTACCAATCCCAAGGAAAGTATAATGAAGCAGAACCGCTTTTTATCCAAGCTTTGGAGTTACATAAACACATACTGGGAGAAAATCATTTCCACTATGCTATTAGCTTAAACAATTTAGCTTTACTCTACAACTTCCAAAAAAAGTATGATGAAGCAGAACCACTTTTTATCCAAGCTTTGGAGTTACATAAACGCATACTGGGAGAAAATCATCCCCACTATGCTATGAGCTTGAACAATTTAGCTAATCTCTACAAATCAATTGGAAAGTATGATAAAGCAGAACCACTTTTTCTCCAAGCTTTAGAGTTAACAAAACGCACATTGGGAAAAAATCATCCTAACTATGCTCGAAGCTTGAACCATTTAGCTTTTCTTTACTGTTTACAAGGAAAGTATGATGAAGCAGAACCACTTTTTCTCCAAGATTGGGAGTTGACAAAACACATACTGGGAGAAAGCCATCCCGACTATGCTCAAAGCTTAAAAAATTTAGCTAATCTCTACCAATCCCAAGGAAAGTATAATGAAGCAGAACCGTTTTTTCTCCAAGCGTTGGAGTTAACAAAATGCATACTCGGAGAAAATCATCCCCACTATGCTACTAGCTTGAACGATTTAGCCTTAATCTACGACAAACAAGGAAAGTATGATGAAGCAGAACCGCTTTATCTCCAAGCTTTGGAGTTACATAAACGCATACCGGAAGAAAATCATCTCAATATTGCTACCAGCTTAAACAATTTAGCTGGACTCTACAAATCAATCGGGAAGTATGATGAAGCAGAACCGCTTTTTCTCCAAGCTTTAGAGTTAAGAAAACGCATACTTGGAGAAAACCATCCCGACTATGCTCAAAGCTTAAACAATTTAGCTGAACTCTACTACAAACAAGGAAAGTATGATAAAGCAGAACCGCTTTTTCTCCAAGCTTTGGAGTTAATAAAATGTATACTCGGAGAAAATCATCCCAACTATGCTCGAAGCTTGAACAATCTAGCTTCTCTCTACAAATCAATCGGAAAATATGATGAAGTAGAACTGCTTTTTCTCCAAGCTTTGGAATTAACAAAACGCATACTCGGAGAAAATCATCCCGACTATGCTACCAGCTTAAACAATTTAGCTGGACTCTACTACAAACAAGGAAATTATAATGAAGCAGAACCGCTTTTTCTCCAAGCTTTGGAGTTAACAAAACGTATACTGGGGGAAAATCATCCAAATACACTCAAACTCAAGCAAAATTTAACTGTTTGCTGGGTTGACGGAATTGAAAACGGTCATTTATCAATTGAAGTATTGTGCAAAAACCCCCTTTTCATCCAAATAATAACAGAGCTATCTCAAAATAAAACAACAAAGGTTCTTGGTTAATATTGATACTTTTCAAACATCCCTTTAAATCAAATTATCAAAATAAATTATCAAATCCCAGGTACTTTAATTAAAATATTTCTTGTAACCAAAGTTTCAAATTGACTGACCATAGCCTTAGCAGCAATCGAATCAGTTATAAGCACACCAGCTTCAATATTACGTTTATGAGCAGCTTCAGTAAAATTGGCAGAAGTTACCAGCAACCTTTCTTCATCCACAACCACACATTTAGCGTGCAGACAAGCCTTTGCAATACCACCGATAGCAAGAGAGCGAGGGTCATAAAACACGAATGGTAAACGTTCCCCAAACCATATTTCTTGACGAAAAGTAGTTGCAAATTCCCTTAAAATTGTGGAATCCGGTTGTCGGCTATTGTGTGGTCTTTTGACATTCAGAAACATTCTCACATTTAGGTTTGGGTTAATATCCATCCTTTCTACCAGCGTACCAAACAACCCTCGCGCTTTTTCCCCCTTGTCAACAGCAAAACTAGAAATTAAAATGCTACTTTGAGCAGCATTAAATAATTCCCGTACAACCACGCTCGTATCCCGACTAGACGAACCCACAACTTCCTCCCCAGTCCAAACTAACTCAACACCATCCCGATTTGATTGAGACAGTTTTCGTTCTTGTGCGAGTAAGCGAAGCATATACACAATATGGATTGCAGTCATTCCCATTTGGTGGAGACTTTGTAATTCCGTCGCAATACCGTTACGCATCGCAGCAGGTACAATTCCCGTCAGAGAAGCAGCATAATAAGGAGCAACTAACCTACCAGTTTCCAAAGCCGCAGCTAAACCAATCAGTGCAGGACGGCTAAGCTCGTGTAAAATAGACATCATATCAAATCCAGATGTACGACCATAATAAAATATTCCTAAATTCTTAGCGTCTTAGCGTCTCTGCGTGAGCTTTATCAGACAACATCATCAGAAAAAAATGCAGCACCCGCAGCTTCCACCGTATTAACCACAAGCGCTCGGTCAAGAAACTCATTACGTCGTTCGCAAGAAGTCTCAGCAATTAACAAACAACCGTGACAAGCAGCACCATGAAGAAAACGTTCCTCTTGACTATCATCAGGTCTATGTTGAGCGCAAACCGGGTCATTAGAACAGAGCTTACCAAACTCAATAGCAGACACTAAGTGATGTTCAATACGTTTACCCACCTGTACCAAACCACCCAAAGTACCTTCCGACCCAGACGTCCCCGTATAAAGTAAAATACCATATCCCGACTCCCCAGCATATATGCGCTCCCGAATAGAACTAGCAGCATAACCGCATTCCAGAGAAACTGTCGTAATCAAAAGATGAGAAAGAGAATGCAACATAACATAAGGTAAACCTGGAAATTTAGCCTTATCCAGCGCAACTCCCCGACGAACACACCATTGACTGAACCCATTAACCAACTCCCGTCCCCGATTTATTACCGCTTCTCGTTTTTGCCATTCTTCAATTGCAGACTTATTAAAAGCGATAAAAACTCCTTCCCCCTTATTTTCAATAGCAGGAACCCAACTAGGTTCAACATCCAACGCAGCACGACGTACCTCAAGAGATAATTCACCATCAATATCAGGCATTTCTGCTTCAAACCGGGTAAAACCGACTTGAGCAATCACCTCACGCAAACGATGTACCAACACAATTCGGTCAACACAGCCAGCAAGTATAGTCCCTAAACCATCAAACTTGCGAGTACGAGCATAAAAATCTCCATCTGGTACATCCTCTCCAACTTCTTCAGGACTGGATAACAACGCTTCTATTTCCACCTGTTTAATGCTCTTAGGTTTAGGAGTGTCCCCTTTTGAACGTCGCTCAATTTCTGCCCAAACAGCAGCATCGCTAAAACCTTCTAAAGCACTTGCAACTTTTGGTCTACGACGTTCCTTACGAACATCATCTAAATCTCCCAACCACTTCAGATGGTCTTCATAAACTAAATTAACACCATCCTTGAGCTTTTGGTCAGAATCAGGAATAGAAATAACACTAAGCGTCTGAGAAAAATAAGCATTACTAGCAGACCTTACCAACAAGCGGTTTTTCTCAGGTCTATCAGTATCAGGAGCCACACATTGTTCAGACGCACCAACTCCCAACCAAGGACGTTTTCCTTCACATTTCCCCAAAAGTCCAGGGATAGTAGCATCAGAAAGAGGACGGCGTTTTTTGCATTGCTCGCAGCGGACAAAAATATCAGCAAAATCATTCCCCGTTCCACCTTCATCCAACCATAATAATGCTGGACAATTGCTGCGACAGTCAGAATTAACAAAAATATACCAATCAATATCACTAATATGACCGTTTAAACAAGCTTGAACAAAACGTACTGGAACAACAGGATATGTTCTTTTATCTTCACCAAAATATTTTCCTTTTTTCAAACGTCCCCAAGGAATTAAAGGTCTTGTTTGATAATCTTTACCACTCTGAGATGTCCATTTTTCATCACCTATTTGAGCAACAAACCAAGCCGGAAAAGTAAAAACTTTGATACCAGTACGCGGTGCAATCGGGTCTTGATTTGCAGCGGGTGGTGCGTACATATCAACCTTATTAATATCCAAAAGCTCAGCAACCCTAGCTGCAAGTCTATCTTCATAAATTGGCTGATTGCGATACCCATCCCAATGATTTATACCACTAATTAACACAGAATAATTCGGTAAATCCGTCATAGAACCAGAACCAAAAGTAGATATAATCTGGCTTTGACGAATTTCTCCAGAAGGAGGTTGTTTCTTACCTTGCGTTTTTTTCTTTTGCACTCTTTATTATCCTAATTGGTAATTGGTAATTGGTAATTGGTAATTGGTAATTGCGGATTGGTAATTGGTAATTGGTAATTGGTAATCGGTAATTGCGAATTGCTTAATCTTCTTCCACCTCCTCAATATTATTTGGATTAACAACCCAAAGATTTACAGACGGTTCCACATCCCGTAAACTACGTTGTGCTTTAAACTTCTGAGCAACTTGCTTTTGATTAGCCAGTTCCGGGTCAAGAAAATCATAAAGCAACGGAGGAGCAGAACCAACTTCCTGCTGATATTGAAGTTGACCCTTTTCGCTAGCTATTGATTCCCATGCATCCAAAAGGTCGTGAACACGCGCTCTAATCTTTAAACGCAACCTTTCCGCTTCCACCGCATCTAATTCTTCGTCATGAACTTCCGCACGTTCAGCAATAACATCCGCAACAAAATTCAACCGTCCCCGATGACTTGCAATATCAGCAGCCTTCAAAGGAGCAGTCATACTCTCATAACCCAAACGTGCTAACGCAACAGTAATACCTGCAATACCTCGGTCAACAGCACGAGGAGAAAAAGGAGTAACACTGGTAGCTTCCACAGCACGATAAAAAGAAGTGTGCCACGTCTGAAAACGTTCGTAATGCGACCTGTCACGGGGTCGGTGAATATTAAGCAAAGTTACAACTAAACCAGGTCGATTTTCATCCCTACCTACACGACTTGTTGCTTGAATATACTCAGCAGCGGTTTTTGGTTGACCGAGAACCACCATTAAACCCAAACGAGTAATATCCAAACCTACAGAAATCATATTAGTAGCAAGTACCACATCAACCCTTTCCTTCTCATGGAAAGGTAGCTGCAAACGGCGTTTTGTTTCTGCTACTTTATTAGTACTGACACGAGAAGTAAGCTCGCAAGGTTCATCGTCTATTCTCCGGTCAGCAAATAAACCAGAAGTTTCATTTTCTCTCAACCGCAGACTGTAGCGTTTGAGACGAGCATTCACCTCATCTTCAACAATACGACGGCTACCCCCCAGCTCGCGCAACGAGTTAAAATATCCCAATAGCGTCATGTAAGGGTCTGCTGGATTTTGAGGATTTTTTGCTCCGGAAGCTGCTATCCACTCTTTTTGTGATGCACCCAATAATGCCAGATAAGTCCGCAGTAAAACAACTTTTAAACTTCGACCTTGAGCAGCTATCCCCAAATAAGTACGTGGGTTCTTTTCGCTAACAGCAACAGTTTTGGCAAAAAAAGAATCGCGCAAATCTGGTCCTGGTGGTGGGAAAACATCAACTCTGTCTCGTCCAAACAATCCCCGTATTTGTCGAGTAGCTCGTCTAACGGTTGCAGTTGAAGCAATAATTTTGGGACGAATTGTTTTATCATCAACCTTCCTACTACTGAGCGCATCAATCGCAGTTTCATACAAACCAGCCATCGTTCCCAAAGGTCCAGAAATCAAATGTAATTCGTCCTGAATAATTAAATCTGGAGGTAAAAGCTTACCATTTGGTAAAGGACGACCTTGTTTTTGAGTATCAGCAGACCCATAAAAACCATCTCCGTCATTGTAATGAGTCACTTGACCAAACAAAGCAGCCGTTTGACCAATCCAAGGAAGATTAGCAAATTTATCAACAGTAGCAATAATAAAACAAGGTAAACGGCGATAAATTGGTTCGTCAACCGCAATAATCGGTAATGGACGATTACTCCTAAACATACACCTGTTTATTCCATTAGCTGTCCCATTCGTATGTTGTTTGCGATTGCAACAAATAATCCGAAGATTAGCAGGTCGGTCAGCGTCAGGTAATAATTGGAATGAATTGCTAGTAAATTTTTCCCCACACCAAGGGCAATTTTCTAAAGGAATTGGAGAAGGTTTAATTTTCGGGTCATTTTGGAAAGCAATAGTGCGAGCGCGCGCAGAATTTTGGTCATTGTCTCCTTTTTTACCCATTTTATTAGGTGTAGCAGCCATTCCCACCCACAAACCAATTTCAAAAGGATGATGACCAAGCTTTTCTGGGTTTTTCTCTCGTTCAAGTTCCAAAGCACAAATAAGAGTAGCTGCACGACCTAACTGGTCAAGAGTTAAAAGCCTCAAAGTATACCGCATTAACACGCTTAAACCAGCAGAACTAATACCGGGATTTTGCAAACGTCGCAGAACAAGAGTAAAAGCAGCAAGTCCCAAATAAGCCTCCGTTTTACCACCACCAGTAGGAAAAAATAGCAGGTCAACTAATTCCCGGTCAGGATGCAGAGGGTTAGCAATTCCTGCGATATTCATCAACAAAAAAGCCAGCTGAAAAGGTCTCCATTTCGGAGGTGACGATTCGTCAGGAGACTTATCCGTATCATGAGTTCCACGCTGACGGATAGCCGTAGCAATCGCTCGGTTAGCAATTTGAAACGCATCAAAAATTAATGGGTCATCCAGCGCTGCTAACCCCGCATTAATGCGCTCGTTCGCGATAGCAGCACGGTCAAGGAGGTCTTGTGCAACCCTCGCTCGTTGCGGAGAAGCAGTGGGAGCTTTGGTTCTTTGGTCAGCAATCCACACTGTATAACTTGTGACGATATCTCCCAGCATACTCCGTATTGTCGCCGCATCTTCTGCCGCAGCAATAGCTTCCATACTTAACTCAACACCGCTAACTTCCTCTGGAATCACCTTTTCGACATCAGCAGTCGGCATCCAAGCGGTGCATACTTTGTTACAGCTATTATCTAAATTGAGGTGAGCAACAGCAGAAACATTATGACCAACGACATATTCATAAGCATCCCGATATTGTAAGTCTGCAACTTTTTCATCCCAATCATCACCACTTTGACCTCGTGGGTTAGGACGAGGAACAAAAGATTCTGTATTATTTACCGTCAATTGAGCTTGAAAAATATAAGCTTTATCTCGCTCTTCATTATTAGTAGGAGAACGATAGTTAACAATAAACAGAGCTATAGAACAAGTCCCTGCTGGTAAATTGTTAGAAGAAGTAACCGAACGATTGGTTACAACTAACTGTAAACCTTCGCTATTAGGAATTTCGTATTTTACAGTTTTAGTTTTAGCTGTAGAAAGAATATTTAAATCAATAGTTAATACCGCTTGACGAGGAGTGCGTTGCCAATGTCCAGAAGTGCGACTTTGTAATACAGTTTCAGCTTTCTTCTCCTCTTCTTCTTGATGCTCAGCAATTGGATTATAGTCTCCCCATTCCACAGTAACATTGAGATTTGCTGTATCTTTAGAGACTAGAAAACTTAAACCCATCGAAGAGGGAAAAAAAGCTTTCCTGGCAGAGGCTGCTTCCGGGGTATTTTCATCATCTCCCCCTGCGTTACGACTGAGTTGACTTACTTCCTCATCACCTGCATCATCCGAACGCTGGTTTACCGAAGCTTCATAGGGAACTAAAAAACCCGTGAGATACCACATTGAAGGGGATTGAGGCAAAATTTCCTCTGCCATTTCTAAATCATCGGCTGTCGGCCCCACTAAATCTAGTTGTAGGGTTTTAATGAGAGATGCGCGTACTTCAACGGGAGCGGTGGCTGGCATGTATTGCTTTTAACTCTCTCTTTTGGGTCTGACTGGCAATTAACCATACATATTATATTGAATTAATTGGTAAAAGTGTTAAATGATACTGATGATAATGATTATTTTATCAAATGTGGTGGGAAAGAATCCCTTTCCAAACATATCACCTTAACGGGGAGAGGTTTTATAAAGTAATTTGCAGGTAAATAACGTATATTTGTACTTATCGTGTAAAACTTATATAATTGATTGATGTTTTAAACTGTAGTGTGGGCAAGATGTCTGCTTCAAGTAGCAAGCTTAAAATAGAGTTATCCAATGAACAGTCTTTTGATATATGGAATATATCTCGCCATGAAGATGAGACATTAGAGGATATATCAGAAACTGAATTATAAGACTTAGTTTTTTAATTTTCTGCTTAACATAATCTCTTCTTTCTATAAAAACCAAGGCGTTCTTTCTAGTACCTGATGAAGACGAAATGCCGAATTATACCTTAAGAAAGCATCGGTTAAATAAGCAATATCTCCTGCATATTTAGTGGTGATTGGTTCTGCACATAACGAGTCAGTAGATGACCAATTGAGTTTAGTTAAACTAAGAATATGTACCGCTAATGCCTTTAAATCAGGTGGTGAGTTTGGTGCATTTTCTGGATGCTCAACCCAAGCATTAACTTCCAACACTTGTGGTGTACCCAAGACCTTACGATATAAGTTATACCCAGTTGTAGATAAATAAATTTTGTTAGGAGAAGCGATTACATAATTACCACGGCTTAAACTACCATCAGTTTCTACACGACTGTCGTAAAGCCGAACATTGTGGTGAGTATTAATCCAAATAAACGAGTAAGTTCCTTTTGGTCGAATGCTACGCGCTGCTTCTAAAATTGCTTTCCGGTCTTCTCGTGAAAATTTTGCTGAGTAATGAAAATAAATATGGGGTGTTTCTTGAAGATTGAGACGCTCTAACGTTTGCCTAATCAAATTCTTAAAATACTTAGTGCGTTCTTCATAAAGAAATGTCTCTGTATTTCCAGAATAAAATTCCCATCTTCCGTAATTATTAAAAACATTTGCATAACCTATTAGTCGTTGCGAACCCTTTCGTCTGCTTTGGGTGTAGGAAAGACCGACAAAAAAATCTGCGTCAGGCAAAGCATCTGGAAGAACCCACGGTGTAGCACCGCATTTAGCGATAATGTTTAATGATAAGTTTAAATCTTTCCAATCTGGATTTAAAAGTGTAGGTTTATCAACCATTTGACAAGGTATACCTTGCTCTAGTAAGTACTGCTTAACCCTGTAGTAAGGTGAGTTTTCATCGTCAGATGCATAGCCTTCTTCTGGAGTACAAACTAAAAATAAGCGATTAAGATTTTTGTTACCAATCCAATCTGGATTTTCTCTTAATATCCGTTGACATTCCTCAAGAGCCATTTCAACTTTTGGAATTGTAATAATTGTATTGTATCTGAAGCGAGTACTAAAAGTTCTTTCTGAACCACGATATTTATATTTACCTACCTTCAAACGCTCTATTAAACTTACCATATTTGGGCGCAAATCAAACGTGCAGATAGGTACTAATTCAATATCTTTTAGTGAATAATCAAAAGTCCCAAATTGAGTGATACCTTGACGAATATCCGTAGAAGAACGTCCTTGATTAAACTCAACATTTGGTTCTATTAAACTTTTTATAGTAAGTCCAGTACCAAATGTTTTTTCCTTTGATA
This sequence comes from Scytonematopsis contorta HA4267-MV1, assembly GCA_019359035.1. Lineage (GTDB taxonomy): Bacteria > Cyanobacteriota > Cyanobacteriia > Cyanobacteriales > Nostocaceae > Scytonematopsis > Scytonematopsis contorta. The sequence goes on from JAHHIC010000098.1 coordinate 36,515, forward strand.
GAGCAGCTGGTGTTGCTTGTAGTTTAACTTGTGTTTCATTTACTGACAGAGGAAATATTGTTTGTGCTATTTCCGTAACAACTGCTTGAGTTTTTTCAAAGCGAGTCCTTGCTGCATTTGGCTCCAGGGATAGACTATGCTTTTTAATAGCTTTTGGTAAATCAAAATAAATGTTACGTGCATGAAGCACTTGCTGTATTAAAGATTTATAAAGGTTTGGAATAACCTTATTACTATTGATTTGCTCTTCTTTCTCAAAATCAAAAAGATATACACTAGTCCACTCGGTATTTATAGAAGTAATTTTTCCAAGATGCCATCCATTCCAACGAGCTATGGCAAGTTTATCAATTAAATCTTTTGGTTCCAATATGGATATTAAAGATGATATGGAACAAATATTTCTTACTTGTAAAGTGTAATCAACGCATAAGTAGTATTTGTCCCAGTAACGACGTAATTGAAATTCGTAAGCTGGGTAAAATCTTACAACTTTGTCAACTTCTGGTTGTAATAAAATATGAGATTTTTGGCGGTGAACAATTAGTCTACCATATTTAAAGCTATCAACATACCAGCCATGTCCTACTAAAGTATCTTTGAATGAGGACATGATACTTCGTTCAAATTGTCTTATAAACTCCGGGTTAGATTTTTCCGACTCAGGTATTGTAAATTCGAGTGGAAATAAATTTGCAAATTCTGTTACTTTTACCGCTACATTTGCTTGAAGAACAGCCTCTCTTTCAAGTGCTTTGCTAAAAAGTGTTACCTGAGTTTGGTTAGGGGTAACCTTATAATCTGGAGGCGGTAGTTTTAATGCAATCATTTCCTTACACATTCTTTTTGTTCCTTCACTCAGCGCTCGAACAAAAGCCTTACCGCGCTGGTCTTTCATATGTTTGAGCCACTCAATTAATTTGGGATTGCGTGGCGTAGAAGTTAAATTAGTATTATCCAGTGAAAAATGCTCAGGAACAATTATCCCATCTCTTTGAATAATTTTTCCTGCATTACGAACAATAAAAGCATCTTTATAATATTCACATTCAATTGGAAAATTAATATCGTAATCCCTGTGAGCAACAGCGTTAACTATTGCTTCGTCTATTGCTATTTGCGGATACTCCGGCTCATCTATAAATCCACCCGTAGGATTACGTTTAGAGTACGTTTTGAAAAAGCCAGATTCTTGAAAAAAAGTACGAATATCCCGAATTTGTTTTGTAATTGAACCAGTAAAGTTACGCTCAAACGTTGGTAAATTTCGCTCGTCCGCAACATTTGTTGCAAATCGTAATAGCCTGATGTAAGACCAAGCAAGAATTCTTTGCGGGTTAGCTGCGAAAAAAAGATAACCTACTTTAGTGAAAACATAATTACCTGAATTATCTTTATCTAAAGCACCTGCATTATAAAGCAATTCTTCATCTGTCTGTTCTAAAATCGCATCTTCTGTATCAATCTGACGAAATGCTTCTAATGCTCCTCGGTCTAAATCCCCTGGTCTATAAGGGCAGCAATGTGATTGTTCTCGGTCAACAATTTTTTGATACTGCTGAAGCGTTTGCCTCATCCGCTCAAGTTCCGAATTACTTTCAAAACTACTTAAGTCAGTCACACTAAAATTATCACAACCGTTTGTATTAGTCGTTAACTGATTTTGACTAAGGCTAAAGGTACTCTTCTCTTTTTCAATTGCCTCTTGCTCCTTTGGAGAAGCTTCATAAATTTTTTCTCCATCACATCGACGAACCAAAGCTGTATGCGGTGAAAATTCTTTTTTAGGAGTTTTTAGCTGTTTGGTTAGTCTGTGTAGATAAGGACTTGGAGGAATTGATATGACTAAGAGCCTTTTGCCTTCTAATACAATTATGTCACAACACAAGTCAGGAAGAGGAGGGTCACAGTAGGAATTTACTTTTTCTAATATCAACTTTTGAGTAGGTGTTTCATCTCCAATATCTCGAAGATTTAAAGTACCATCTGGCTTTAGCTTATCATCAGCACCAATAATTAAATAACCCGACTGTCCAGCAGTGCCAACATTTCCGTTAGCCAGTGACAGTATATCTTTGACTATTTCTCCCCATTGTAGTTCTTTAGTCTCACTCCACTTTTGTACTTCTGCTGGAAGTTCTGGTTTGGGTAAATAAATTTTATACAGTTCGATTTTGAAATCAACCTTAGCACTTTCGCGTGGTTGGCTTACTAGTTGACTAATTTGTCGAAGTGTCTCTTTTTCCATAAGCTGTGCCACAATCAAAACTTGCTGCCTACTTACTTCCGCGTAAAATAATTACCCAGTAATATATCGATATCTTAGCTGTAGCAGTCTGGCACTACTACCATTAAAACCGTTACACTAAAGGATAATGTAGTATAGTGTATTACCTTATTAGCTTCAAATATCAGTCTGGTAGTGATAACCGTAATTAAGTAGTGTGCTAAAAAGTAGGGCACATATTGTTAAATAAATTACATGCAATTTATTATCTAAATATAATACAATACATATGTACGAATGCGAGACTTTTATTCTAACTGATGCTCACCAGGTCTTTTAGGAAGCATTATATACGTAAATTTTACTTACAAACAAGGTATTTATTTGTAATATATTATGCTCTAATCATGATAATCAAGGTTTTAATAAATCCAGGTCACACCTAGGCTATACTTGTAGCTAGCTTGTATTACTTTTTACTTATTACATTAGAGACAGGACTAGTAATTCATTTTACATAAAATTAACTAGCAGAAGCTTTAAAGGTAATACCTATGCTTTTATAAGCACTATGTTTAAATACTGGTTTTGGCTGAATTATAATTGGTATACTAGAACTAGTACAATACAATATTTTCTACTTCAGGAAAAATATACAGCGCTATCCTTGTAATCTATGATGTCGAAAAACAATCGTCCCCGTAGTTGGAAAGAAATGCGTGATCGCCGTGCTAACCAAAACTCATTTGTTGGTCGGGAAGCACAACTCAAAGCGTTTCAGGGTATTTTAAACACACCTTATGACCAACGTAATAAGGTGATTTCCAATATCTCTGGTCAAGGGGGAATTGGTAAAACAACTTTACTAAAGCAGTTTCGCGAAATTTCAGAAGCTTCAAATTGCGTGACCGCTTACGTAGATGAGGGTTCGCAAAGTAATCCAGTAGATAATGTACCCGAAGTGCTTTATCGCTTATCTTTGGAGTTCGCAAAAAAGGGGCATAAGTTTGAAAAATTTCAAGAGCGATACAAAGTATACCGTCAAAAGCAACAAGAACTAGAAGCAGACCCAGATGCTCCTCAAGGATTTGCTTCTGGGGTAGGACGTGTTTTGATTAAAGCAGGCTTGGGTGCGGCAAAGTCCATTCCTGGTAGTAGTACAGTGCTGAATTTGATTGAACCGGATGCATTAGCAAACAAAAGTGCCGAGTGGCTAGAGTTTATTACTCGTAAATTGACTAACAAAGATGAAGTACAGTTAATACGGGAACCATTAGAGATTTTAACTCCTCTGTTTTTGGAAGAACTTAACCGAATTCCGGAGAACCAAACGGTTGTTTTTTTGCTGGATACTTACGAGCAAACTGGACTATTTTTGGACGATTGGCTGCGTTCACTTTTGGATGGTCGATACGGAGAACTAAGACCAAATTTTCTGATGGTAATTGCAGGACGGGATTTCCTAAATCGGAACCTATGGGCTGACTTGGAAAGCTGGATAGCTCGTTCAGAATTGGAGCCTTTCACACCAGGTCAAGCACGTCAATATCTTACCGAAAGAGGAATTACGAATGAGGCAGTAATTGATGAAATTTGGCGACTTTCATCAGGTGGATTGCCATTACTGATTGGGATGATGGCACAAGTAGTACCAACAAGCGTAGATTTGGTAACTGATGTTTGTGAGGACGCTGTGGAGCGTTTTTTGAAATGGGAGGAAGACAAAACAAAACGCCAATTATCTTTAAATGCTGCACTCCCAAGAATATTGAATCGAGATATTTTGGCGCTGTTTGTGGATGAAGCTGCTGTAAACGACTTGTTTGAGTGGCTAAAGGGACGCTCTTTCGTTGTGGAACATACAGAAGGGTGGCAGTACCATAATATTGTGCGGGAACAAATGTTGCGTTATCAACTTCGGATATCGCCTAAGGAATGGGAAAAGCAACATACGCAGTTAGCCGAGTATTATGATGTACAAAGAAAAGCTCTAGGATTAACAGATGCACTACAACAAAAAAATAGAACCTGGCAAAAGTATACATTGGAGTGGTTGTATCATAGTCTTTGTGCATCTTCGTCGCAACAGATTGCAATAGCGTTGAATGGCTGGCTAATGGCGTTGGACATACAAAAGTTTGCGGGGGAATGGGCAGAAACGATGAAAATGGCTGGTGCTGCTATTAATTCTGAGGGTATAAAACTTTGGAGTGACAAGTTTCTAAATGCGCTACAAAACCTTGAACAAAATAAATGTGACGATATGCTTGAGGTGCTTTCAGACCTTTTACGAGAACCTTGTTTAGAGGATAAATGCCGTGCGAACGCATTGGTTGGTCTAGCTATGTTCCCTTTCCAGTGTTTGATTTCTGAAGATAATAATTCTCAATTTAAATGGAAAATAGAAGACATTCCTGACTTAAATAGAGTAATAGAAGTTTTAAATCAAGCTATTACTCTAGCACCCGATATCGAAGAATATTTGGTATTTCGTGGCATTATATATTTACTTAAAGGGTGTATTGATGAGGCAAATTTAGATTTTAATCGAGTTCTTCAGTTAGATAAAATTGATAATGAGTTAAAAGAGCAAATAAAAGCTATCACTATAGATATTGATTTTCAGTACATAGAGAATTTAAAACAAATATTTCCAAATCAAGACTTGAAACAAGTTAATCTTTTTGAAATAACACAAAAACTAGAAGAAGAACATCAGAGAAAGGAACAAGAAATTTATATCCTGGAACAAGAAGTTCATAAAAAAAATAGAGAAATTCAAAGATTAGAAGAAAAAAGTGTTAGAAGGAAAGAATTAGCTAAAAAAATCCGCAAGTTAATGAGCGAAACACATGAACAAAGACAAGAATCTCATTACCTATCGGAAGAAAATGTAAACTTTACAGAAGAATGTGAAAAAGTAAGAGATTTTATCCATAAAAGTAAAGCAGAAATTAAAAAATTAGTAGAAGAAATTCAAATAAAAAAGAAAGATTTTGTGGTAAACAAAGAAGATATATATAAATTACAAGAAAAATTAAAGATTACAAGTGATGAGTGTCAAAAAGTTGCAAAAGAATTTCAACGGCTAATAGAAGAAGACCAAGAAAGAGAACAAAAAATCCAAGAACTATGGGTTAACTCTTAAATAGATAAAATAAATAGATAAAAGATATTTATTAAAATGGACAATTTTTATCCTCCTCCCATAAATATACTACTTGATGTTTTATCGACAAAGAGAAAGTAGAATAAAATTCAGCTTCAAACCAAGTTTTTTTCAAACACATAGTCATTTCAATTAAGTCGATATACTTTATTTGCCTAGAAAATCTTGTAATTTAGCTAATTCAACTTGTATTGGTTTAGAATTACTTAACCTATTTAAAATATTGGCAATTGTTTCATCCATGAGCCAATTTTGAATGAACTCGCGCAATTGAAGTTGAGAAGGTAGTAAAGCTTGATAAATCGATTGTTCAGACGACTTATCAAATAGTAAATTGAAAATTTCTTCGTATCCTTTGGGTTCAGTAGGAATTGATTGCCAATCAATAGGAGAAGAAACATGTAAGTAAATGTCATCAAATTGGTAATTGATTTGTTTAGTTATCAAAGCGAGTATCCGTTCAGGGGGTGCGCCTGCGGCACACCACCCGGCAATGAGCGTTGTAGTTATTGGAATATAAGAAGTGCGGGCACGCACAAGTAAATGGAAAAAAGTAAAATTGTTGATTGATATTATGAGTTAATACAGGGAAGTGTAGGTGTAAAAGTAGAATGAGTGAAAAATCAACATCTTCCTTTCGTGAATGCTCAAATATGACTGATTTTAAGCAAGCTTCAGAAAAATTTATCGCTTTGCACGCTATGAAAACCTCCCAGATAGGGAAGCATATTTAATCAGTATTGGGAGCGAATATGAGGAGTCGCAATTAAGCAGCTTTGGTGATTTGCTCGTTATGGGTGTTAACTTTCGGCAGTAAAGAAGGAGCAGATGTATTATCACGTCGGGCACTCACAGCCTGGGTCATAAACTCCAATACATTACGGCGTTGAAGCTTTAGGGAAGTCACAACAGTTAGCATCCGAGACACAAAATTACTACCAGCTTTTGTTTGAGAACCAAAACTGGTACGTCGCCATATAACCGCAGGACGTATGGCTCTCTCCGCAGCATCCTAAGGTTGTTTCTACACCTTCAACATCGACAAACAGCCATAAAGCTGGTTCAACTTTTAAAAGTTGCCGACAAGTACGAACAGTCTTAGCAAACGGAGTTTTCTCGCGAGTTCCAACCTCATGATTTGCGGATTCTTCCAAGCAGGACTTGATGGAATTACGGATGGGTTGAACTAAAAGCTTGAACTCACAACGTTTCAATGTTCCATCCCGAACTTGATACCACAGCTTAAATAATTCTTCTTGTTGTTGTAAAAGAGTTTCTCCGATTTGCTTTGAGACTCCTGTGCGCTCTGAGATTTTTATAAATTCGCGCTTTAAGTGTGCCCAACATAATTGTCGTTGCTCCAAACCAACCCAATTGTATGAGGCGTATCGGTCTGAGTTTAAAATACCACCAAAGTTTTCGCCCAGTAAGTTTTTGGCTGTTTGAGTACAACGAGAAAGTGTAATTTCAAAAAAGGCTACTAAGGGTGTAACCATTACCCAAAGCCAACCCTGACTATTCTTCTCATTACATCCATCAACCGAACCTTGAGAAAAGCTCGTCTCATCCGCACCAACAACACAGCTGTTTTGGACGTACATTTTTGCTTCTTCAACCAAGCTTTCTAGCGTCGAACTTGCCTCAAGCCTAAGTTTGTTAACCGTACCTAAAGACATAGGAATTCCAAACACTTCAGACATGGCGCTTTGCACCATTCTCAGGCTGTGGCGGTATACTCCACTTAAAACAGCAACAAGAGCTACGACTGAAGCCTCATAGCCACTCGGATTAACATCAATAGGTAATGTTGCGCGGGTGGCTGTTCCACAGCTATCGCACACCAGTTGGTGTAAACGATGCTCTACAACTATTGGTTTGATGGGTGGAATGTCTACTATTTGGTGGCGGTAAGGGAAAGCATCTTCTCCACTTAATTTCTCACCACAACAACTACAGTTTTCTGGGTGATGGTCGAAAACTGTACAATCTTCTGGCTCGTATAGAAATCGGCTGTGCCCCTTATGACCCGGTTGCCCGCCACGTTTTTTGCCGCTCTTCTTTTTCTTTGGACTTTTTGAGACACTGGCTGGGTCAGACGATGGGGGAGACGACGAATTATTTGATGTACGGTTAATTTTTTCTAAAAGCTCTTGGTTTTGCGTTTCTTTATCAACCAGCTCTTTTTCCGACTGTTTTATCAGCTGCCCCAACTTTTCGACCAGTTCTTTGACACTGGCTGGAGTTTTTTCCCAATCCGAATTGGGGATTTCAATCCCAAAAAACAGGCACTGTACATCCATGCCTTCTAATCTACCATCAATTTACACCTATATTTCTGCGGTAACCAAATAAATCCTGTGAACGGTTACGCTGACCCCATGGCCAAATCACAGACTTTTAATGATAAAATTTGTTCTGCTGTAGGATAATTCCCCAATGCTTGCAATACTGGACGCAAGGTGGTTTCTACTATTGGTTGGGTTAATTTACGGGGTGTATAATGAGAACCTGTTCTTCTACGTTCTTGTCCTGGTTGTAGATATAATGAACCAATTGGTAATATATTGGGAGTACGAGAAGAAACTTTCCGGTCTATTGCTGCGACTATTTCTTCTGCTGTTTTCGCTTCTTTTAATGCTGTCAGGGATTTACCTGTTAATTTACAATCGGCATCTTGTAAAAATTTCTCTCGGTCTTTTGATTTAGCGGCTAATATTTGGTCTATATTTATGACTACATCTTTAGGACGTACTGCTATCGATAGTCCTTTGGCAACTTCTACCTCAAAACCCATGATGGCTTCGTATACTGAACCTATCTGCTCTACGTCAAGAGAACGGTAAGATAAACGTTCACTATCTAAAATTAAAAGATTTTCTAATACTCTATAAATTACACCGTCGGGAATACGTGGTGGTTGGATGCAATCAAATTGGCTGTAACTACTTCCTAGGTTTCTTCCTTCTAAAAAAGGATATTCATCGGGGTCAAATAATTGTCCGTGACGTGCTGGTAAATAATTGGCTGTGTCTCCTCCGCCATCATATACTAATCGTACTAAACTTAACAACCAAGCCCAAGCTCCATACCGTTGGTCAATGGTGTCTGGATGGTTGCTTGCGTCTTCTCGTAAGCTTTCGTACAATCCAGTTACAGAATAGTTGCGTTGGTAAATATCGTCACCTGGCATTAATCCTTGGTCTTCTGCATATAGTAAGAATACTAAGCGCATTAAGGTTGTAATTATACCCCCGTAAATATGTTGGGGGTTGGTTTTTGCGAGTTCGTCTAACAATTTACCGTTAGTTGCTGCATCGGCTGTTTGAAATCCTCTTAGTAGTTCCCAAAGTGCGTCGAGTACTTGGTCTGCTAGTTTTGTGGAAACTTCTGCTTGATATTCCCGACTGTCGCTGAGTAATTTTGGTAAGCGACGCTCTGTTGGTACGTTAAATAAGCGGTCTGCTCCTAAGAGCATTTCTAAGGCTCCTAAAATTAGACGGCCTTGTACTTCGCACATTGCTTGTACGGGAAATGTGAGATGTCCTGAGGATTCTCCTTGGGGTGCGTACACTAAACGCAGACGAATTCCGTTGCTCAAGATTCCAATTGGTATTCTTGTTTCTCTTAGTAAGCGCTCAAATTTTTCTTGTATGGTTACTTTCCAACTACGATTTTTCTCACCTTGAGGGTCTATTTTGTCTAAATCTAATCCGTGGCTGACTTCTTGTATTAGCATCAACCATGTATTGTTGTCGGGGTCGCGTACTGCATAGCTTGGTCTTAGTGTTTCGTTATAGTCGGTGAGTACTACTTCTAAGTCTTCTGGTAAGGGTTGTTGTCCGTTGGAGCCTATTAAGTCTTCTGGCATCCATTCTAAAATTTTTTCTGCGAATGATGGAAAGTCTTTTAACCAGAGGACTTCTTTTGTATCTAAGTCTGGTATTGGGTCGTAGCTGACTATCTCGTTCAGTTTTGTTTGCAGTTCTAATGAAGAAGCTCGGTTAACTACTGCTTGGGCTTTTACTAATGCTGGGGGAGATACGACTAATCCTACTGGTTGTAGGAGTCCTAACCATTCTTTGTGTCTGAAGGTTTCAATGTTGTTTACCACTCCGTTCTCCCCTTTGTGAAGCGGGGGGTTATTCGCACAGCAAAATAGTAGCACTTTTTTTGTACAAAATGCTACTTAGCTAAGTAATTGGATAGCTTGCTACTATTACCTGCTAAATCAAGCTTTTTTCACAGCAATCCAGGCGAATACCCACCCAAGTTGCTGTAAATTGTATCTTATTTTATACAGGAAATTTGCACTCTATCAAAAATTTTGTATAAAATCACACGAAAGACCTAACTCTCTCAATACCCCTGAACTAAAGTATCCGAAGCGGACGCTGGCGCGAACGGGCTAAAAGCTGAAACCCGTTACAAACGGGTTTGAATTTATACTTTTATCTTGCTTTTAACCCGTTTTTAACGGGTTTTAGCTTTTAGCCCTCACTTTAGTGAAGGGATTTATGGATTTGTGTCTAGTTTGAGATTGGCCATAGGTAAACTAGTCCTACTGGTTCTACTCGGTCTGCTTTTACTTGGTAAGTGTTTTGTATGCGGATGGGTTCGCTAGTTATTTCTTTTTCTAGTTCTGTGATGCGTTTGTTCCAATGACGAATATCTGCTTCTAGTTGGCGTTTTTCGTCATTATTAAAATCTTTCATAAAAGGTAAATCCAGTTGTATACCTTTTGAGTTATCTTTAGTATTATCCTTTTGATATTTTTGGATTTCTTTAAGAATACGATTGCGTTGTTCTTCTAGAAGGTTTTTCATTTCTGATGCTTCTTTTTCTCCCCGTTCTATGAGTTTTTTATTTGCTCTTTCGGTCATGAGTTGAGCGCGTTTTTCTAAGTGGGGAATTAGTTCTTCTACGTCTCTTGCTGCGTAATTTTTGAAGCGTTCTTTAATGGATTCGGGTACTTTTGTAAAAGCGGGAGTTGCTAAGGAATCTTCTAAAACTTGAAGTGCGTCTTTTTTTTCTCCTTCGCTTAAGGGTCGTAATTTTCCTTTACCTCTTGCTTCTGGAGGAATCCACTCTGCTGCAACGGCTATAACTTCGTCGTGTAATCTTGCTGCGCGCTCGCCGTATAATGATAGTCTACCTAAGGCGATAACTTTTGGTATGGGGTCGTTTGTAAAACAAATACAAGCGCGTGTTAGTTCGTTATATAAAAATCCTTGGGATAAAAAGCGTCCTAATAAACGTTGAACTATGCGATGTTCTAGGTGTAAGTGAACAACTTTTCCGTCTAGGGAACCTGGGTCACGAAATACGACGGGACGAATGGTGGTTGCTTTTCTCCATTCCCAAATTTTTTGTCCTTTATTGCGTTCTGGTCTCAGTGTATCAATGGTTGTTGCCCATGTTAAATCGGCTCCTGTTTGTTTGTCTAGAGCGGGTAATAGCCAACGAGCGCTGTCTGGGTCTTCTACTGCTTCTTTTTGGTTCAAAGGTTCTAGGGGTTGCGCTCCTAAAATTTCTAAGGAGGCAGACAGAGCGTCTCGAAAATGTTTTTCTGATAAACCAAGCCATTGTCGTGACTCTCTGAGCATGTTTTCTAGTCCGGTTTGTTGCTCATAAAGTTTCTCTTTTTGAACTCTAATTGCTTCAAGTTCTTCTTTTATTGCTGTTCCTTTGTTAACTAGCTCATCATTAATATTGTCGGCTATTTTTATTGCTTCTGTTAAAGCTTTTTCTTCGTTTGTGCGAATACCTTTATCTAGGAGCTTAAAAATATTTCTTTCAATTACGGGGGAAAGACTACCCAATTCTTGCTGAATTGTTGCTGTTTTTTGTACTAATGTATCTAGTACTCTATCTTCTGAGCGTTGGGGTAGTACAAAATAATGACATCTAACTATTTTTTCACGCTGGAGTTTGCGGTCAATGCGACCATTTCTTTGTTCCATTTTAGAGGGATTCCAGGGGACATCAAAGTGGAATAGGTCTGCACAATAGTTTTGTAAATTAATTCCTTCTCGTGCTGCGTCTGTTGCGATTAAAATTCTTAAGGGGTGTTCGGATGGTTCTGTGTTAAAAGCTGTTTTAATTATTTCTCGTCTTTCTTCTCCCATACCACCATGAAAACTATCGATGCGTTCGTTTTCTTGGTTTGATTTGGCTATTGCTGCTGATAGTTGCCTTCCTCAGTAGCATTTAGTGTCAGTATATTCAGTAAATATAAGGACGCGACGATTTGTCCAAGTAGCGCCTTTTTTTCCTAGTTCTGGGCAAAGATTTTCTTTTATCCAGGTAATTAATTTTTCTGTTTTGCTGTCTGTTTTATACCGATTATATTCGGCAATTTCTGTCATTTCTTCTAGTAATTTTAATTCTTGCTGACTAATATCTAATGCAGCAGTTTGTGTTGCTTTTGTCATTTGAAAGTCTTCTTCTGCTTGTACTTCTTCTTCGGGAATTTCTGCTCGGTCGTCGTCGGAACCAGGTGTTTGTACAAGTAAAGGAAAATTTTTGGAGGTAGATAATGGGAATAATGGGGTGTAATTAGATTGGTTGTTTTCGGCTTGACGCTGAATGGCGTTGCGATGTACTTTTAGCGTGCGTGCAAATGCTTCTATTGAAGATAGTAGTCGTTTTTGTAATGAGGTAATCACAAGCATTGCGGTGACTATATTAGACTTCGGAGCATTTTTGAGACGCTCTTCCCGGAGGGTGCGATATTGTTGTAAAAGTTCTGCGAGTTTTAATTCTGGAGCGTCTGTGGGTAAGTTATCAATGATGATAGGAATAATTTGACGTTCTGGGAAGTCGGTGTCTCCTATTTCTCGTAAGTCTTGTTTTAAACGTCTCACCATTACTGCGTCAAGGATTTTTTTGCCTTTTACGGGGACTCCTCGACAAAAACGCTGTGGGTCGAGAATTTCTAGTAATGCTGCGAAACTGTTGGAGTGTCCGTTATGAGGGGTGGCTGAGAGAAATAATTTGTGTTCAAAGCGGGGTGCTATATCTCTGATTGTTTTGGTTAGTTGTGAATCTACTGCGTATTTGGAACTGCTAGCTGGTGCTGCGTTGTGAGCTTCGTCTAATATTAACATGGAGCCTGGAGAAAAATCTGAGAGCCAATCTCTGAGGGATGCTGCGTAAAATTCATCTCGAATTAATGCGTGGGAGATAATGAAACGGTTGTGTGTTGTCCAGGGGTTGATGCTATAACCTCGTTCTCGTCTTTGTGCTGCGATAAAGTCTCGGTCAAGAATTTTGAATATTAAACCAAAACGGTTCTCCATTTCGGATTGCCATTGACGAACTACTGAGGGGGGACAGGAGATGATGACACGCTGGATTTTTTGACGCATTAACATTTCGCGTAAAATTAACCCTGCTTCGATGGTTTTGCCTAAGCCTACGTCGTCTGCTATAAATAAGGATATTCTGGGCATTAATAATGCTTTTCTTAAAGATTCTAGTTGGTAGGCTTTGACTTCGATTCCTGCTCTGTAGGGTGCTTGGAATAGTTTGGGGTTTGTGGAGGTGACGCAGTTCCAACGGAGAGCGTGTATGTAGGCTGAGAAGTATTTTGCTTGGTCGAAGCCTTTTTTAGCTACTGATTCCCATGATGATATTCCTATGATTTGTGCGTCTACTTCTCTTTCCCAAAATACTTGCAGCTGTTGACCTTGAGCGTCGTCTTCTAAACAAGCTAGACGTACGCGGGTGTCTCCGTTTTCTGATGCTGAGGGGGTAACTTCTTCTACTAAGTATTGACGCGAGCGAACTCGGATTATTTGCCCTGCTTGGATTTCTGTCATCAGTGTTTTATTTATATTTTATACATTGTATTTTACACCTGGTGAATGGAATATGCCTTTATGGGCACCCTACGCGATAGCGAAGCTTATGCCCGAAGGGCTATACGCGGCTATACAAGCAAAACCCACCTTCGTGGGTTTAAGTGTTAAAATTCAGGTTATAATGTAAAGCTTTTGCAAATATAGGGATAATCATTATCAAAAATCTATCAACACATTGCTAAATAATGAATATTAATTTAAACTGATTGCCAATAACCAAAAAATACAGCCCTGAAACTGTTGTAAAACCTATTAACCGATAATGATTATCCCTAAATTTCGCAGAAGCTATTATAGCTAAATATCAAATTGACCCTCGGTATTTACAAGAAATTTTGCAAAAGTTAGTATTTAAGGGAATGCTTGAAGGGATTGAACCACCAAAACTTAACTTACATCTTGCACTACTAAAAATTCATGTCATAATCATAACCATATTTACTTAAATACAATCGTCCCTTTCTACGACAGCCAGGGAATAAATTAAGAGTCTAAAAGCTAAAGTCCTCTTTAGAGGACTAGAAATAGCGTTTTATTTTAAGTATAAATAGAGAAAATTTTATCCTTGTATTAGTTGTTTATACGTAAGGTGCATTATGAGTCTTATGTAAAAGCGCTAAGATTTTTTTGGTACAATAGTATGTATTTTTTTGGTTTTCTTTGTAGTAATATTTTATTCTTGTTGCCTGATTAATACAGATGTGTTTTCTCTACTTGTCAGTTCTTATTTTGACTTTTAGTTTAAATTTTTGTGTGTTTATAACTAAAAAAAACGCGCTTTTATTTCTTTCTGATGTATAATTTATATTATATATTTAGTTCTGTTTCTATTCTTTTTATGTAGTTTATCTTACTACGCAACCTGATAGGTAACGAAAAGAAACTTTGTGATGAAGAAGTGAAAATATTTGTTGAGTAAAAAAACATAGTTTATTCCTGCTCCCGCTGAGAGTGAGAAGATGCTCTCATGATAAGTTATGCAGTTTGCCGAATCGAAAAGATAAAGAGTTGGGAAGCGCTAGTTGCAAGAGCGATGCACTCTTCGAGGGAGCGTACAGTTTGTAATGCCGACCCAAATATAAAAAATATCCGATTGATTGACCAAAACGACAAGGAAAATTTGAAGACGCTGTTCGTCGAAAAAATCGGAGAGCAAACGATTCGCTCGAATGCGGTTTTGGGAATCGAGATGTTACTAAGCGCTAGTCCCCAATACTTCCGTCCGGATAACCCAGCGATACCGGGAGCTTACATTCAAGAACTGGTCGATAATTTTGTTGCTGCTTCTAGTCAATGGTTACTCGACCGTTACCAAGACCGGGTTCTCAGAGCGGACTTGCATTTGGATGAATCGACCCCACATATTCATGCTTTTATTGTGCCCATCGACCACCGGGGAAGGTTAAATTCCAGAGCGCTGTTCAACGGCAGAAAACAAATGTCGGAGTTGCAGGAAAGTTTTGCCAATGCTGTAAAACATCTGGGAATCGAGCGTGGTATCAAAGGGAGTAAAGCTAAACACACTGACATCAAAAAATATTATACTGCCGTTAACTGTAAATCAGTTCATATAAATCTTGAAGATGTTTTACCAGCACCTACTCCAAACCAAACTGCTGAAGATTATCGCGAGTCAGTAAAAGAAATTCTTCAACCACAGCTTGATACTTTAAACCACCAACTTGCTGACCGTGAATTTAAACTGAGAGAAGAAAAAAGGCTTGAGAAAACTGTGCAAGCAAGCGAACGGGAGCGTCAAAAATTACAAGACCGATTGCAAAATATTGAGTGGACTATAGAATTGTGGCAAGCTCAAGCTCACTTGTTGCGAGACTTACCTTTGGAAGATGTGGCTTATCATTTGGGATTATTCCCCGACCCATCTATAAATAATAGATGGGTTTGCGATGGACACACCATCAATATAATTGGTTCTCGATTTTATGATTTTGTTGGTAAGCAACATGGTGGTGGTGGTGCTATTGATTTGGTGATGCATCTCCTAAACTGTAGTTTTCGAGAAGCGATTGTTTGGTTGCACGATACTTTTGGTGAGTCGGGTATGTTGCGTGCTTTGGTTGAGCGCGCTCGCAATGAAGCTGAAAAAATTATTGATGGTGAGCTTCCACAGAATTTTGTTCCACCACAACCAGATGAAAGTCGATGGCTTGATGTGTCTGACTATTTAACGAAGACGCGAAAATTACCGTCCGCTTTAATTGGTAGCTTGCACTCGTCTGGGTTGATTTATTCTGATGCGAAGAAAAATGCTGTGTTTTTGATGCGCTCTTTTGAGTCCGAAGTTACTGGGGCTTTTTTGCGGGGAACTCATGGAGAAAATAATTCTTTTTATGGACTAGCAAAAGGAAGCAAGCGCAATAAAGGGTGGTTCCATATTACAAGTGGTGGACAAGCTGACGATAAAATTACTCGCGCTGTTATGGCTAAGTCACCGATTGAAGCTTTATCTTTTGCTGTGTTGGACACATATAAATCTCTGAAAACAATTTACATCGCGGTGGATAGTCCCCGCTGCTTACCTGTTGAATTTTTAACTTACATTCCCAACCTCGTCGCTGCCTATCACAACAATGCTTCTGGTCAGGAAATTTTTCTGGCGATTAAAAAAATTCTGCCACAAGTTACTCAGCTTAAACCAAAAGCGGAAGATTGGAACCAACAGCTTGTTCAATATGGTTCACGGTTTAACATTGAGTCAGACCTTTGACGCTAGACTAAAAATAAATGCAACATATGTACGAGTGCAAATCTTTTTATGTTACTAGAGCTAAGACAATTGAGAATTCAACCGGGACAGCAACTGTTACTTGAGGATATTAGTTGGCAACAATTAGAAGGTATAATAGCCGAATTGGGAGAACATCGTGCTGCTAGACTTTCTTATAGTTATGGATTTCTAGAAATTATGGTTCCCTTACCTGAACACGAAAAAGCTAAAGAAATTATTAGCGATATGATAAAAATTTTACTGGAGACACGACAAATTGCTTTTGAGTCTTTGGGTTCGACAACTTTAAAAAATAAACGCATGACTCAAGCTGTAGAACCTGATACTTGTTTTTATATTAAAAATCAAGCAGCAGTTATTGGTAAAAATCGCCTCGATATGAGTGTTGACTTCCCACAATTAATTTACCTTATGGTAATGTTCCTGTTACTCAAGCCTCTGCTGGGATGAAGCGTATTTTGGGACTTGCTTATTTACTTGTTTGGACTTGGTACGAACATAAAAAAGCTTCTGAACTTAGAAAACAAAAACCAATCAACCAAATAGTTTTATTGATTGATGAAGTTGAGTCTCACTTACATCCCCAGTGGCAAAGAGTGATTTTACCTGCTATTTTAGATGTGGTAACTGAGTTACAAAATAGTATGAAAATACAGGCTTTAGTTACTACTCATTCCCCACTTGTTTTAGCTTCTTTGGAACCAAGTTTTGATGAGGAAGTAGACAAATTATTTTTATTTAAGTTACAAAATAAAGAGGTTACTCTCGATGAAGTTCCTTGGGCTAAACAAGGAGACACTGTTGGTTGGTTAACATCAGAAATTTTTGGACTCAAACAAGCTCGTTCTAAGGAAGCAGAAATTGTAATTGAAGCTGCTGAAGTTTGGATGCGAAATGGTGATATGAATGAGTTACCAGATAATTTTAGAAACCACACGCAAATTCATCAAGAACTACTCAGAGTGTTACCCGGACATGACCCCTTTTGGCCTCGTTGGATAGTCACATCAGAAAAAAGAAGTTCTGGGGTATAACATAGATGATACCGTTTGACCCTATACCAGAGCCACCAGATTTTGATGAAAAAGTTCGACAGCGAGGAAATGCTTGGTTGGCAAAAAATCCTGACCCAAAAAAAGGAACCAAAGATTATTGTTCTCCTTTCAAGAGTTATTTGGCTGATGGATTTAAAAATTTGTGTGCCTACTCAGTAATGTATGAACCAGTTGGTACTGTAGACCATTATCTTAGCCGTGATAATTACCGCAGTCTGGGTATTTTGTTGCAGAGGTTTGAAATATGTAAGTTAATGTTATTCCTATACTACTATCCACTAGTACAAGCTGTTATTTGAACTGCGATCGTCGGTATTGACCTCTTCACTGTTAGCGGTGCGACAAACAATAAGCTGAGCCTCAAAAAAACAACTCGTAATCCGCACCAAAAGTACTACTAGCCATAGTCTGACCAGATTACAACATTTTCTCCATGAACACAGTACACGAACTATCGTTGTATCGTTCGATTGGGTAAAAGCCAAGTTTCTTGTAAAATTTAAGTGCTTGTGATTGCCGTTCTGAGTTAGCCAAGTCAAGTCTCACCAATGAAGGCAGAGGGCAGAGGGCATTTCGCAGAAGGTAAGAATCTAATTTCCCTCTGCCTTTATAGTAGTTGCACCATTATTTATTTATGAAAAACAAACAAAAAATTTTTTCCGCGACGCTTTTCGCTTGGAAAAAAGAAGTCCGTAGTTATTTCGAATATATTTATTTATGGGGAATCATAGCTGCAAAATGCCTCCAGCATAGATGCCTTCTTAATTTTTGATACCCTGTCTGCAGCGCAAAATCGAAAAGCATTTTAGTCATCTCCTGACCAAACCCCTGTCCCCGATACTATGCAGAGAAACCACATTCGTTTGAGTTCACAAATTTCATTGTCAAGTTGCCGAATTGCCCTAGTACCTACAACTTGTTCTGCATCGACCAAAACCAAGAACATACCACGATTGTCGAAGTAATGTGACTGCACATTATCGATATCAGAGAATGAATCAAATTGCTTGAATTCTTTTTCGGTTAATGCACTCTGCCAAATTTCCAAGCAAACCGTCGTAATAATTTGCTTAGCTTGTTGCACTTGATATTGCTGAATTAGTTTAATTTCGGTCACATCCCTTCGTTGTAGAATAATTAAACAAACATGTTAAGCAGGGTGCTAAATTGAAAGAACTAAACAACGAGCAAATAGGTGTTTCAATCAAAAAGCAGATTGAAGATGTCGCAACACAAAATAATACTAACCCAAACCAACCTTTGTTGGAAAGCTTTGCATCTGTTGCACTACAAGTAGCGCTTGTACAATATGATGAGTGGGGTAGAGGAATAATATTGGGCATCGAGAAAGGAAAACATAAAGATTTTCTCTATGTTCCTTTACCCAATACGGATGTTGCTTTATGGATGGCCAGCGTAGAATTTAAACGTGAAGTTACCAGCGTCCTACAGCAGTACGACCCAACCAAAGAAGCAGTTATTGTAATGGCTGTTCCACCTACAGTGCAGTTATTTGTTGCACAACCAAATGGTAAAATGAACATCGTGAGAATAAGCGATGTAATTCTTGCTCCCATCAGCTTGCCACCGTCTATCAATGTCCGTAAAGAACAAGATGGAAGTTATTTTTGTTTTGTATTTACCCACAAAGAACTTGGCAAGCTTGGAAGAATTGTATTGATACCTCATCCAGCAACCGGACAAACTGAAATCAAATGTGAAATAGTTCAAAATAGTGGATTTTCTTTAGACGCCAAAAAACAAGAGAAAATATTTTATCCTCTAGCTAAAGAATTAATTGCACGGATGGGAATAGGACTGGCTAAATAATTAGTGGGTCATCTCCTGGCGACTATAAAATGGGAAATGTTGTAAGATTATGCAGCTACCAGAATCAGAAGCTGACTATTTTTTTAGCCTCTTTAAACCTCTATTGGTTTACACAAGTCACAAATTCCAGATAAATCCAGGGATTAAAAATCCGGAGGATATAGAAAAAAATTCTTTTGAGGAAACAGTAAAAATTCGAGGAATGCTTTATCAAAACCCTCAGCTTTTCGATAGTTTTCTTGAAGAAAAAGCGGAAAGCTTATCAAGAGAAGATATTGCGATGATTGAGAGTTGGAAAGATTTTATTCTAGGTAGATTTTTGGTTTTTAGATATTTGAAAAAACATACAATTTTCCTGAATGCGGATAAACCTCACAAAGTTTATGGAGTTCTTTCTCTTTATAGTCCTTTTGAGGATATAGTTGGTTCAACTCTCCCCAGATTAGCTGAGACAGTACTGCTTCCTTTTAAAGATAAAATTGTCTCAGATGGTATATTTCAGTTTTTTAACATCTATGTTGACTCTAATATACGGAGAGGACTGAAAGAAATCTATGAGGAAGCGAAGACAAGATTTGGTATTATAACTTCTCTGACAACCTCTATTACTGAGGTTGAAACAGCAGACGTCGCTAAATTAAAAACCTATTTAAAAAGTCAAACTAATCTAGAAAAACACTGGAATGAAATTCAATTCCTTAAAAACAAAAGCTCCGAATTAAAGCATATTTATTATCAAGAAGTTGCTAAAGTTTATGCAAAAAAATATAGTGAGGGATGGCAAGAAATTGGTTTAAACAATGTTTGGTTTGCTTTATTTGAAGCTATGCCAATTGCTAGCGGTAAAACTCAGACTGATGTTGAACGAGTCGTAAAGCAAATTCTCCCTAATCCCCAACACAAATTTGTCTATTATTTTTATCTCAAAGGTAAATAAATCTTATCATAGAAAAATCTTGCATAATAATTAAAAAAATTAACAAATAGAGTGCTCGTTATTGGTTTAATATTATTACACAGTTGTTTGCATCTATTCAAGACGAGTCCCAATTATGGCAAATGTCACAACAGAACAGCAGCAAGAAATTGTAGAATTACGAGCATTGCACTTAACACCAAAACAAATTACTCGTAAACTTGGTTTGAAAGTGTCTGATGTCAATACCGCTATTCAACATCAAGCAGAAGAAACAGTATTACATAGAAAAGCTACAGGTGAATTAGACCCCGTTTATCAATGTTTGGCAACTAATAATTTGATTAGAGCATTACCTGATACTTCTGAACTAGCAGAACTTAAAAATGTTACTAATGTATATGATAGTGATTATGTTCAGGGTTTAGGACTGGTGGTAATTGCACGTGAAGGTAAATATAATGAATTAAGTATTTGTAGTTACCTTTTAGATTTTTGGTGTTTGGGTGTTAAAGATAGTATTCCACCACGTAAAATTAATCGGGTAAAATATAAAGAATTTGTAGAAAAGTCGTTTGATGCATTTCCCGAACCACCCCAAGAAATACCTATATCCGTTGCACAAGGTATGATTTATAGTGCTTTGGAATATGCAGATAAATTGGGATTCCAACCACATCGAGATTTTGCTGAGTCGCGTTTACATTTAGGTGATTGGAATGGAGAAATTCGTATTGAAT
>JAHHIC010000099.1 GCA_019359035.1 Scytonematopsis contorta HA4267-MV1
TTTTGTCTTGCTCAGGAGTGAGAAATACCCTTAAACGAGCGCCCATATTTCAGTCACCTCGGCAGATACATTCTACGTATTTATTTATCTTTACATAGTTTGGTTTTTTCGCGCCGACTTACTTAAACTTAAAATTAAAACTATGTCCAGCGATGCAACTACTCAGCCTGAATTATTAAACCACCAAGCAAACAAACAACAAACCCCCCAGCGCATTCTCCCCACACAGGAATTAAGCATCTTAAACGAAACTTCCAATTCAAAAGGCTTACTTCAACTAGCTGGACATCTAGCGATTATGGGACTCAGCGGCTACCTCTGGATAACAAACTTTGGCAATTGGTTGGTAGCAATCCCAGCGCTGATAATTTACGGTTTTAGTATCGCAAGTATGTTCGCACCTTTACACGAATGCGTCCACAAAACCGCTTTCGCAAATCGTCGTTTGAATGATGCTATCGCTTGGCTTTCAGGAGTACTTTCATTTTACAACAGCGCTTTTTTTCGACATTATCACAAATGGCATCACCTCTACACCCGTGTTCCCGACAAAGACCCAGAACTAACTGACCTTACACCCAGCAACTTAGGTGAATACTTATTAATACTCAGTGGTTTACTCTGGTGGAAAGGAAAAATAAGCGGACATTTTCGCATAGCCTTCGGTCAACTTGACGATTGTCCATTTATCCCAGAAGCAGCAAGACCCGAAGTAATTCGCTCCACTCGCTTACAATTAGCCGTTTATGGAATTGCCATTACTTTTTCGATAGCAGCAGGTCAGCCTTGGTTTTTGATATATTGGCTCTTACCTCTAGCAGTTGGTCAGACCATCCTCAGATTTATTCTCCTAGCAGAACACACAGGCTGTAACTTAGATAATAATCTGCTGGCAAATACACCCACAACCCTAACACTGTTTCCCGTACAGTTCCTAATGTGGAATATGTCATTTCATGCAGAACACCATTTGTACCCATCTATTCCCTTCCACACTCTCCCAATTGCTCATGAGAAACTGCGTTCCCATTTTACCCATGTAGATTTTGGCTACGTGAGTGTCAACCGCAAAATTATCGCAAAACTCAATACAGAGGCTACCTGACATCACATCCAGTAATATGACCACAATAAAATATTCTTAAATTCTTTGCGCCTTTGCGTCTCTGCGTGAGTTTTATTATGGATACGTAAGCGGACACGATATATATTCCTCATTCGCACAAAAACTATCGACACAATCACCCATCCCCTCTACCATTTAAATAAAGAAACACAACCCTATACATCAAACCGATGTCCGCATCGAAAATCAATCACTTCCTAATCGGTATACCCGGTAGCGGCAAATCAACCTTCGCAACCGCGTTAGCCAAATTAACAAACAGTACCATAGTTTCCACCGACGAAATTCGCGCCACACTATATGGAGACGCAGCAATACAAGGTAACTGGTCAGAAATAGAAAACCAAGCACTTGATTTAATTCAACAAACCATCGCATCCGGAAAAACAGTTATCTACGACGCGACCAATTTTAAACGTCTTTTCCGGATAGACTTTTTAATGAAATTAGAAAAAAAACTGCAAACAAACACCTCCAATCCTCCTATCTGGATTGCTTGGTACATCAAAACACCCCTAAAAATCTGTAAACAGTGGAACCAAAAACGCCAGCGTAAAGTTCCCATAGAAATAATCGAAAGCATGTCCAAATCTCTGTCAAACTTTCCACCGCTAGTAGCCGAAGGTTTTGCAGCTATCGAAGAAATTGACATCACAAAATTGCAACCCAACACTAAAGAATTTGCAATACAAATCCAAAAGCGTATCCAAAACTTGCAACGTGGGACTATTAATAGACAAAACCGTACCCAACACCAAGGAATTCAATTCCACCCCTACAGTAAGTTGCTCGATTTTGACCGTTTAATGCATTTAATTTCCTTAATCATCCAATACCCAGGTATCGGTAACCTGCAAGCAACTAACCCCAACTTACTAGAAAAAATATTAAATAAAAAAACCACAAATAACAAAAATAACTTTACCAGTCCCATCCAAGAAATAACTGCGATAATAGCAAAATTACGTGGTTCCATATATGCTAGCGAAGAAGCAATTAGCAAAGATTTACAATGGTTAGAAAATAATAACATTACTGCCGGGTCATCTCAATTACCAATTCCCAATTCCCAATTACCAATTACCAATTACCAATTCCCAATTCCCCATTCCCAATTCTCGACCCACCCTTATTCAGATATCGAACCATTTCAGCGATTAATTGGAACAATTCGCTTTATTCTTAATCACCCATTTTTACCGAACATTGCAGAGGGAACATTACCAACCCTCGCACAAGCACTGCAACAAGCAGGAGTTATCCAAGGTAATGCTATAGATAAACTCCGCAAAGATATAGAAAAAGTCCTCAAACCCTATAAAATATTGCCCGACTTCCCTATGCGAAATGGTTACTTTGCAGGAACAGGAATACTTTCTCAACAAGAATTAATCAAAGTTTTTGAGATACTGCAATCCCAAGCACAAAGTTTAGACGACCCTTTAGCCTTGGAAATATACGATAAATTCAAACAGCGGATGTTGCAAACCAAGCTCATCGAGGCAGACAAAGAAGTTTATCCAGTGCGTTCAATAGCCAACCGCTCAATAATTGACCCGCGCTATTTACATAATACAGCCTTAGCCAACCATCTCTCAAAATTAGAAGAAGCAATTGCTAGTGGAACACTGTTAGAATTAAACAAATTTTCGAGTAGTGCAGGGTACGAAGATGACCCCAAAAGTTTCTTCCTCGCATACCCTTTGCAAATTATTTTTTCTAACTTAGCCTGGTATTTGGGATTTGAATGCATCTCTGGAGAAGAACCAGGATTACTACGATTTGAACGTTTAGATAGATTATTTCTGGGTCAACCCCAAAATAAAAATCGCTCCCGTGCAGAACAAGAAAAATCATTGCGACGCTTGCAAGAACTATTAAAAGGAAGTGCAGGATTATTCCTCGGTAACAGTGTCAGGGAACAACGTAAGTTTTTAAGTCCAGATGAAAAAATAAGTTTGCAAGCTTGCATTACTATAGAACTTTGGTTCACTAACGATATCTACAAATTCATTACCGAAGGAACCAAGCGATTTGCTCAAATAAAAATGTCTCCCCCTGTTGTTAGCATAAATTCTGGCACACAAGTAAATCTTCCCAAATCTATATTTTCATTGAAAAAAACCAAAGATAAACAATTTCCTAATCGCTTTCAAGCAATTTTACCCAAATGGTCGCTAGATGATTTCGATTTGTGGAGATGGATTGTTGGTTTTGGTTCTGGAGTGAAAGTAATTGAACCACCGGAGTTGGTGGATAAGGTGAAAAAGATTGGTAGCAGTATTGTTGAGGTATACCAAGAGACCTAACCCCCCTACCCCCCTTCCCTGCAAGGGAAGGGGGGAATAAAAGAGAATAAAAGAAAATAAAAGAAAATAAAAGAAAATAAAAAAATTAACATAACATCCTTGATTTTTCACTTGAATAATCGTAGCCCCCCCTTCCCTCGTAGGGAAGGGGGGGTTGGGGGGGTTAGGTCTCTATTTACGCAGGGTTAGCTTCCACCGTTGCGCGTTTTTGAATTAAATCGATAATCGCTGTCTTTTCCAAAATTCCTACCAGCACACCATTATCGCGAATCACAGCCAGAGCAGACAATTTTTGTTGTTCTAGTAACTGCACCGCATCCAACAATGGTTTATCAGATTGAACAGTAGTAGACATCTCAATTGGTCGCATCACTTCAGTAACCTTGATATCCGGCCAACTAGTAGTAGGGACAGTTCGCAAATTCTCAACCGATATAGCTCCCACTAATTGCCCATTATCATCCGTAACTAAAAATCTACTCCAGTTTTGCCCGCTCAAAATTTGCTCATCAGCAAACTCTCTCAGACTCATGTTAACAGGCACAACCGGACTATCAGGAGTAACAGCGTCTGCAACAGTCAAACCCGTCAATTTTTCTTGTACTCTCGCAAATTGAGCCGCATTACCAGCATTTTGCAATAAAAAGAAACCGATTAATAAATTCCAGAAGTTCTCAAAACTACCAAACAATACTAGCGGCAATAACCCAGAACTAATCGCTACCCAACCAAAGATTTGTCCAACTCGGCTAGCAAAAACGACACCTTTATAAGGATTATTAGTAACTTTCCAAACAATAGCCTTTAGTATATTTCCGCCATCCAAAGGTAAGCCAGGAATTAAATTAAATAATGCTAAAGCCAAATTAACAGAAGCCAATACACCCAAAATAGCTCCAAAAGGACCGGATGCGGCAGTACCAAAACCAATAGCTGTAAAAGTACCAAATAAAATTAAGCTAACTAAAGGTCCAGCAATTGCTACCCAAAAAGCAGCAGAGGGAGTTTTCGGTTCTTTGTCTAAACTCGCTAACCCACCAAATATAAATAGTGTAATTGATTTAACATCTATACCCTGACGAATAGCAACGAAGCTATGTCCTAGTTCATGAGCAACAACAGAGCTAAATAACAGCACTGCCGTCATCAATCCCAAGACCACAGCCAATCCTCCTCCTAACTGAGGAAATTGTGCTGCCAGTCCGCTACTATAACTCCAAGTGACTAAACCCAGAACTAAAAACCAAGACGGGTTTATATAAAAAGGAATCCCAAAGAGTTTACCAGCGCTAATTGTGCCGTTCATGGCTTCCACCTCTAATTTTTGGATTGAGAGGTTTTCCTTCCCCTCTTGATACTGCTAGTGTAACGAATCATTAAGGAATTTTAATCTTTATAAAGGTAGTGCTGTCCGTCCGTTAGGGTGTGGTTATTCCCAAAATATAGTGATTAAACAAATCCAATATCTACATCTTATTGGGGATGCAAGATTGTTAAATTTTCTCTTGCGGAATATTTTATAAGCCTAGAAGCTATTGAAAGCCACGATATTGTGGCAAAATTTATTGATAAATAATAGAGTCTCGTATAACATCCCTAAGGGAAAAATTCCTAATATGGATATTTATTATTTTTGTAATTCAAAATACTAATATATTTCTTGCATCCAAGTTAAAATCTGCCCTAGAGATGACGAAAACAACCTTCACCAATAAATAACTACTTTGTTATTGAAATAACATTTCAAGGCTACAAAAGCATAAAATAGTACCGATAATCTGTAGCTTGAAACTGTTATTAATTAAACACTGTAGTTTATTCCTTCCAGGAAAAAGAAACTCAGAAAAATAATAAAAATATGCTACTTGCAAAACGTTGCGTTGCCGAGTTCATAGGAACTTTTTGGCTAGTTTTTGGTGGTTGTGGAAGTGCGGTATTAGCGGCTAGTTTCACAGTAGAAGGTGCAAAATTAGATGAAAATACAGCATTTCCTTTAGGCATTGGCTTGTTGGGTGTTTCGCTCGCATTTGGTTTAACAGTCATGACTATGGCTTATGCTATCGGTCATATTTCTGGGTGCCATTTGAACCCAGCAGTATCTTTAGGTCTTTGGGCTGCTAAACGCTTTCCTGCTTCCGAACTGCCTGGATACATTGTTTCTCAAGTATTAGGAGCTATCGCAGGTGCTGCAGTTCTGGCAATAATTGCGACCGGAAAGCCAGAGTTTGACCTTGTAGCTAGTGGGTTTGCTTGCAACGGTTTTGGGGAACACTCTCCAGGTGGTTACTCGCTATTAGCTTGTTTCATAGCTGAAGTGGTGTTAAGTTTCATATTTTTAATGATTATCCTAGGTGCAACAGACTGTCGTGCTCCCCAAGGTTTTGCTCCAGTTGCTATTGGTTTGGGACTGACACTGATTCATTTAATTAGCATTCCTGTTACAAACACATCTGTTAATCCTGCTCGTAGCTTAGGACCAGCCGTATTTGTTGGTGGTTGGGCTGCACAGCAATTGTGGTTGTTTTGGCTTGCACCAATTCTTGGAGCGATACTTGCAGGATTTGTCTACTCTTTGTTTCTAGAAACATCTCAAAGAGATTTATAATTAATATTGCTCCGGTTATATCTGAATAATTAAACGCACATGACTAAAACTTCAGGTAAATTATCAGGCGAAGTTAACTTACCCAAAGCTTTTTTAATAGCAATTTCCCAAACAGATGAAGCAATCAACCATAAACGCCTTGCTTACAGCCTATAACTCATAGCTCCTAACTTGCACATTCAAAAAATCCATATATAGTAAGGTTCCCCAAAAATGTGCTAGTTCCATATTTTACGGTTGCGGCAAACGCGACCGTCGGAGGCTGATATCTTGCACCTCCCGTATAAACCCAGATAAGGTAAAATTAGGTTAAATAAAGATACATAGTCTTTATCGCTTTTTATGGCTATATCAAGGGCTGTGGCTTTAATACTGAGTGGCTAAATTCCATCAAATTTTCTTGGTGCAAGATGTAAGCCTCCAACAGTCGCGTTTGCCGCAACCGTACAATATGGGAGAAACACAATTTTCTGTAACCCTCGCTATACATGGATTATAAAATGTGTTTCTTAGGAGATAGCAAAAGATAGTTATCGCACTTCTAATGTTGATTAATAATTTTGAATTCTTCGCGAGATAGGGACAGTACCAAATTTTCTGATTCGATACGTATCAGCCAACGTTCACTGGGCTTCCCTAATGAAACCTCCTCTTTTTCGTGAACAACACCAATTTTCCCAGCTACATATTCTGGACGCAGCACTAGGACTTTATCTCCGGGTTGGGGTAATTGTGATGTGTACAATTTTACTACCTAACATATTCTTAACTATTGTATAACCACATCTTAACCAAAAATGCACATTTTCTTACTGTTTTTCACGCCCCACCTTTTACAGATGCGATGAATCGCGTATCTACCCACCACACACGTTGTAAAGACGCGATGAATCGCGTCTCTACCCACCACACACGTTGTAAAGACGCGATGAATCGCGTCTCTACCCACCACACACGTTGTAAAGACGCGATGAATCGCGTCTCTACCCACTCCTGAAAACCAGAATCTACAAAAAATCGGAAGAACTTAGAAGACAGAAGTTTGTCAAGAACCCATACTAGTAAGAAACATCTAATTAAAAACTACTATGGTCTGGAATTTACCTGGTGTACCTTGGTTAATTGCCCACAAATCAATGCTACAAGTAAACAAACCCAAAATGTTTACGATTTGTGGTAAAGATTATGTACTTTGGAAAAATGAAAGAGGTGAGGTTTCTGCTTTAGAAAACATTTGTCCTCATATGGGTGCAAAACTTTCTGATGGTTGGATATGTCCAAATACAAATACAATTGCTTGTCCTTTTCATGCGTTAGAGTTTGATAATGAAGGTAGAGCAATATTACCTAATGATAAAATATCCAAACCTTTAGCTAAACCTCTAGAGCTATTTTTTCAAGGAGATTTTATTTGGACTTACGCGAATGAAACACCAAAATTACCCATTCCAGATGTACTAGAAAAATTATCTAGCCAATATCGATATATAGGTAGCACAAAAGAAGTTACTATCAAAGCTCCTTTTCTCGATGTTTTGGAAATTAACCATGATTTAAATCACGCTAAGGGAACTCATCGAGAAGTTTTTAGAATTAACTCTACTAAAGTTGATGATTTTCAAGATAATGGTTATTATTCTATATCAAAAATAAGGCACTTCCGGGCAGAAAACACTCTTAAAGAATATTTGAAAAATCCTTCTTTGCTATTTACTCCTAAGGTCTTGGGGTTAGTTTTGGAAAATTACTTTCCATCTCTGGTAGTTGTCTATACTGATACTCCTGTGGGGAAAGCAATACAGGTATTTATTATTTATCCAGAAACGGAGACAACTACTCGTACCTTTATTCCTATTTTTGCAGAAAAATCTTTTGGGATTTTGAATCCACTTTTGGAAAAATCTACAATCAAATCCACCGAGGAAATTATTCATCAAGATGGGGGAATGTTAGAAACTCTTTATCCTAGATTTGAACCAAAAATTAGACTAGAAAACGAAGAACCTGTACATTGGGTGCGTAAGCACTATTATAGCTGGAATGACCTAACCCCCCTTCCCTGCAAGGGAAGGGGGGAGAATTCAGAGTTATTAATTATTTAATTTAAGGTTAAACTATGCATATTACAATTATCACGATGGGTTCCCGTGGAGATGTTCAACCTTATCTTGCATTCGCAGTGGGATTAAAAAATGCTGGATATCAAGTACGACTGGCAACTCATGCTAAATTTGAACAAGAAATTCGCGCTTACGGGTTAGAATTTGCTTTGATTAAAGGTAATCCTCAAGAAGCACTTGCTAGTGAAGCTGGACAAGCTTTGATGCAAACCAAGAATCCTCTTAGTTTTCCCCGTCAATTGGCTGCATTGTATGAACCTATTTTGAAAACTGCATGTGAAGATTCATGGGAGGCTTGTCAGGAAACAGATGTAATTATATGTGGTGGTGTCGTTTTTTGGGGATTATATATTGCTGAAAAATTAGGAGTTCCTTTTTATTTTGCGGGAATGCAACCGTTGAGTGCTACAAGTGCTTTTCCTAATGCTGCTGCTCCGGAATGGGAACGTTTAGGGGGTATATATAATAGATTTACTTATACCTTTATGTTTCAATTATTGTGGTTTGCTTTTCGTAATCCCACAAATAAATTTCGTCAAACAGTTTTGAATCAATCACCTTTTGGACTATGGGATTCCCCTTTATCAAGGAAGAAAAATCCTAAGATTCATTATCTAAATGCTTTTAGCTCTGCGGTTATTCCGAAACCAGCTGATTGGACTGAATATGACCACGTGACGGGATACTGGTTTCTCGATACACCTAAAGATTTTGTACCTCCAGATGATTTAGTGGAATTTCTTAGTTCTGGCACACCTCCTGTATATATTGGTTTCGGTAGTATGAGCGGGGAGAAAGCTGAAGAAGCTGCGAAAATTGCTTTGGCTGCACTTGCGAAAACTCAACAACGGGGAATTTTTCTGACGGGTTGGGGTGGAATTAAAAATGCAGACTTACCTGATAATGTGTTTAAAATTGAATCTATTCCTCACAGTTGGTTATTTCCGCAGATGTCTTGTATTGTACATCACGGTGGTGCGGGGACAACTGGGGCTACATTTAGAGCGGGGGTTCCTGGGGTAGTTATTCCATTTTTAGGTGACCAGCCATTTTGGGGATATCTGGGTGTTAAGTTAGGGGTAAGTCCTGCTATGATTCGTCACCATCAGTTAACTGTTGATTCTCTGGCAATGGCAATTACGAAGGCTATTCAAGATAAAGATATAAAAGAACGAGCTGCTGCACTGGGTGAAAAAATTCGCTCAGAAAATGGGGTTATACGAGCAGTGGAAATTGTGGAAAAAACAGCACATGAAACCCCACCCTCAACCCTCAACTTCTAAACGAATGGCACTTAGAAAAACCGAAAAACTCACCATACTGCTGATAACCCCTGAACTAAAGTTCGGGCTAAAAGCTAAAACCCGTTAAAAACGGGTTTGAATTATACTTAAACCAAGATTCTAACCCGTTTCCAACGGGTTTGCGCTTTTAGCCCGAACTTTAGTTCAGGGATTTATTGAACTTGTATATAGACGATAGCCCTTAAGGGAAGGGGATTGAGGGTGGAGTTAACTAGTAGAATATATAATTAATATAGGGAGCGTTTTGCTCGCTAATGTGTCCAATTTAGTTTAGAGGTTTAAAATCGATGATTATTAACGAACAGCGCTACTATTCATTAGAAGAATACCTCGAATTAGAGGTAGAATCAGAAGAACGTCACGAGTATATTGATGGTGAGATTATTCCTATGACAGGTGGAAGTCCTAATCACAATAAAATTACTGGAAATTTTTACGCAGCGTTAAACTTTGCTCTTAAACGTCAACCTTATAGCGTTTTTATTACTGACCAAAAATTGTGGATTCCCAAAAATAAAATTAATACTTACCCTGATGTAATGATTGTTGCAGGTGAGTTAGAATTTAAAGAAGGACGAAGAGACATTATTACTAATCCATTCATGATTGCGGAAGTTCTTTCCAAATCTACTAGAAATTATGACAAGGACGGAAAATTTGTAGCTTATCGTACTATTCCTACGTTTCGAGAGTATTTATTAATTGACCAGTATACAATGCACGTTGAACAATACAGCAAAACAGATAATAATCGTTGGATTTTTACTGAGTACGAAGACGCTGAACAAACAATATCTCTGGAGTCTGTTAACTTTCAAATTTTGCTAGCTGATATTTATGACAAAGTAAATTTTGAGGAACAGTAATAATTGGGAATGGTAATTGCTAATTATAAGTATCAATAATTAAATTTTTATTAGGTCAGCAATTTTCTTTAAAATACTTCCAACAAGATATAATTCGTTTTGACGACGACGTAGTGTGAATAAATCAGAAAATGCATATCGAGGTGTTGGTTGTAGCGATAATTTGATAAATATAAACTCACTCCCATTAGTTGCAAAACCATAAGCAGCACTTTCAGGAGTTTGGGTAGTTACCATATAAGCTAATGCTTGTGCGATAGCTTGCTGAAGAGAAAAGCCTGCTTCTTTCGACTCTACTACCAACACCCATAATTTATCTTGTAAAACCAATACGTCAATTCTTCCTTTAACTAATTCACCCTTGTCTTCTAAAGCAATTTGTACCGGAGCTTCTGCACGAATCCTAAACGGTGGTTCGTAAAATCCTCCTATAGATAATAAGGGAGATAATACGACTAATTTAACAACCTCTTCTGTCATTGGATATTCACTTAGATAAAGAAAATCCCTTTTTATCTGGTCTAGCTTTTCTCTTTCCGCATCTGTCAATTCTGGTAGATTATCCTCCCATTCACGAAAGAAATACTCATCCTGAGTTTCCTGTAAGTCAAATTTTACTTTTACGTCGTGCAGTGTTAGGTCACTAGCTTGAATTGTTTGCACCATAGTCGTTACTTTTATTATCTCACTTGAAGCTTATCATACACCCAAGTATATTCAACATTAGGTAGTCCGTTATATTTATTTACTGATACATTACCAGCTTTAAAACCGTGTTTTTCATAAAACAAGCAAGCTCGTTCATTCTGTTGTAATGTATAAAGTTTTAGTCGTTTTGGATAAATTTCTTTAGCCTTATTTATTAAAGCTGAACCAATACCTTTATTTTGGTACATTGGGTCAACAAAAATTTGGTTCAATTCTTCTTCTTCTTTAATCACAACAATAAAACCGACTATATGATTTTCTAATTCTGCAACCCAAACTTCACCTCGAATAGCTAAGTCATTACAAAAACGTTCTTTCCATGCTGAATAAGGCTGTGGATGTTTGATGTTTGGAAATGTTTGATGCCATGTTTGATACCATAGCTGAACCAGTTCTTCTAAATATTTCGGTTCGTAAAGTCTAATTTTCATGGCAATAAATTTCGTTATTCATCAGTTGACCAAATAACATCTTTAATAGTTTCGACTAAGTTACGATATTGACTTTCACTTTTCTTTAATGCCGCTTCTGCTTGTTTGCGTGAAGTTACATCTAAGACCACACCATACCAGACTATAGTACCGTCCGCTTGTTTCTCTGGACGAGATGCACCTTTAATCCATTTTAATTGTTTAGAAGGTAATATAGTTCTTCCTTCCCACTGCCAAGGTTTTAATGTTTGAGCTGAAAGAGCGATAGAATTATAAAAACTTTCGGCTTCTTCTGGGTGATTACAGGAAAATATCAAATTTATATCAGTTTGTATTTGTCCTGGTGTCAATTCATAAATTTCGTAGCTACCGGGGCTAACATAAAGGAAAGGACATTGAACCGTCAGGTCGCAGTGCAAATTCATAAAGCATTCCCGGTATACTTGCTGCTAGCTTTTGAATTCTAGCTTCACTTTTGCGGAGTGCAATTTCGACTTCTTCGAGTTCAGTAATTTTTGTTTGTAAAGCCTCGTTTGCCTTAGCTAGCTGTTGTGTACGTTCTAAAACTAAGGTTCCCATTTGTGCGTAAGCATGTTCTAAAGCCTGTTGTGTTTCTTTAAAAGATGTAATATCTTCGTAAGTACCGAGAATTCCAATTACATTATTTTCAACATCCCGAAGTGGTATTTTATTTGTTTTAGCCCAAATTTCCTTACCATTTGCCTGTCGTTGCGTCTCGACTATGTTTAGCAGTGCTTCCCCTGAATCCATCACCTGGCGATCGCACTCACGAAACCAGTCAGATACAGTAGAGACGCAGTAGGGACACAGTAGGGACACAGTAGAGACACAGTAGAGACGCGATTAATCGCGTCTCTACATATCTATAAATTTATACCAAAATTTAAGTGGAAGAGTATAAGATTTGTAATTATGTCCAACGATAGTAATATTTTATGGAGTTTATATCTGTCGATAGAGAGTAGTTATTATAAAAATTTTTAAAATTAATATCATCAATCCTATTTTAAGAAAAAATTTATCATGAAAACATCTACTCAAAAATTTTCAGCAAAAGCCTTTAATGGCATTAACCGTAACGGTCTACTCTTTGGTTGGACACCTCAAGCCGAACTTTGGAACGGACGCTTCGCTATGATTGGCTTTATTGCTTATCTATTATGGGATTTAGCTGGTTACAGTGTTCTTCGAGAAGTTCTTCGGATTCTACCTCCGTTGCCTATATACATTGCCCAATAATTACGTAAATAGTAACTTCTCTTTTTCGCTTGTGGTAAAAATTTAGCAGCGCCAATTTTACTTAATGAAAACTATGCAAGCTTCAGAACTATTAGAGCAATATGCCGCAGGTAAAAGAGATTTCACAGCCGTAAATCTGAGCGAAATTGAGTTACCAGGAGCCAATTTGAGTGGCTCAATTTTTGACCAAGCAATATTAGATGGAGCAAATCTCAGTGAAGCTAATTTGAGTGGAGCAAGCTTAAGTCATGCCGACCTAAATGGTGTTAACTTAACAAATGCAAATTTGAGTGGGGCTAACTTAAGTGGAGCTATTTTAGAAGGGGCTATTTTAGAAGGAGCTATTTTAGATGGTGCTAATTTAAATCAGTCAGAATTAACTGTTGCTAAGATGATTGATGCTAACTTAAGCGACGCTGATTTGAGTGAAGCTAATCTCAAGGCTGCAAATTTAGATAACGCTAATTTAAGTGGTGCTGATTTGGTAGTAGCCGATTTGTCTGAAGCAAATTTGAGCCAAGCTGATTTACATGAGGCAAATTTAAGTGGGGCAAATCTGGAGAAAGCAAATTTAGAAGGAACAATTTTAGATGAGAGCCATGCTGAAGAATAGAACCGAATGACACTAAGAAAAGCCTCCAAATACCCTGAACTAGAGTATCCGAAGCGGATACTTTAGTTTGAGGAACTGTTAAGTGACTTGATATCCAGGAATATTTAATTGGGTGATAATTATGCTGTACCCTCTACTTTTTTTTGTACCATTCGGTTTGCAAGCGCATACGGTTTAGGATATAGGATACAGACAAGTTTTTTGAAAACAATTAATTAGGAGGGTCAAAACGATTAACAAAAGCAGCCCAAGGAATCATTGGTAAACCTACAGCGAAACAGAATAACCATTGTTGGAAGCTAAGGGGTGCTGTGTAGAAAACTTGGTTAATTAGAGGCACATGGGAGAATAAAATCTGTAAAATTATAGCGCCAACAATACCAAATGCAATAGCTGGAATATCTACATTCTCTTTGATAGTACCATCCATTTTTGCAATTAAATTTGGCACTAGTTGACTTAGACTTAACAAGTAGAAAATCCGACCAGCAATTAAAGAGTTAATCGCCATTGTACGAGCTAAAAATATATCCCCTGTAGTTTGACGAATGAATTCAAAAACTCCAAATATCACAATCCAGTTATACAGAGAAATTGCTAATATACGTTTAATACGACTCCCCGATAATAAAGCTTCATTGGGTCGGCGGGGTGGTTGGCGCATCACATCTTGAGGTTTAGGTTCAAAAGCCAAGGGAACTGTCATCGTAATCGAATTAATTACATTAAGCCAGAGAATTTGTAATGACAAAATTGGTAATTCTCTACCTAACAAAGTGCTAAGTAAAATTGTCATTGACTCTCCCCCATTGACTGGGAGAATAAAGCACATCGCTTTCACAAGATTTTTGTAAACTGCACGTCCCTCTTCAACTGCAGCTTTAATAGAGGCAAAGTTGTCATCGGTAAGCAACATATCAGCAGCTTCCTTGGCTACTTCCGTTCCCGCAATACCCATCGCAATACCGATATCGGCTTGCTTGAGAGCAGGTGCATCGTTTACCCCATCCCCAGTTATTGCCACAATTTCGCCTTTTGATTGCAAGGCTTCCACTAAGCGCAGTTTTTGTTCTGGTGCTACACGAGCAAACACAACCCCATCGGATGCCACTTGAGCCAGTTCTCGGTTGTCCATTTGGGCAAGTTCAGCACCAGTAAACGCTAACACCGTTCCTTTTTTGTTGATACCCATGCGAGTTGCTATGGCCTGTGCTGTAACCGCGTGGTCACCAGTAATCATTTTTACTTCAATTCCCGCATTTTGACAGGCTTGCACCGCTTGAATTGCACTTTCGCGGGGTGGGTCAATCATCCCCTGCAAACCGAGGAAAACTAACCCGTTATCAATATCTGGATGGTCTACAGTGGTTTGCCCCTTGGATACAATTTTTTTGGCGAACGCTAAAACCCGTAAGCCTTGACGTGCCATAATATTAACTTCCCGCTCGATAGAGTCCGTACGCAATGTTTCCACGCAATCGATGGGTCTGATTTGTCCGGCAGCATTCAACATGAAGCCACAGCGTTTGAGAATAGCTTCGACGGAACCCTTAACGTAAATAATGTTGCCTTGGGGTGCTGCGTGTAGAGTCGCCATATATTGGAATTCCGACTCAAAAGGAATCACATCCAACCTTGGCATATGTTGTTCTAGAAGCGGCTGAATTAATCCCGCTTTATTAGCACAGGTAATTAATGCTCCCTCGGTTGGGTCACCTAACACCACCCATTTACTATTTCTAGTTTCCAAGTGGGAATCATTACACAATAGTCCAGCGCTCAGACACTCCTGTAAACTACTATCGTTGTCCAAGTCAGTAGGTTTACCGCTTTGCAAAATTTGCCCTTCTGGAGAATAGCCAACGCCAGTAACTGTATACTGATATCCTCCGGTATAAATGCACTGTACAGTCATTTGGTTCTCAGTTAACGTGCCAGTTTTGTCAGAACAAATGACCGTTGCACCACCGAGAGTTTCGACTGCTGGCAACTTGCGAATAATTGC
This sequence comes from Scytonematopsis contorta HA4267-MV1, assembly GCA_019359035.1. GTDB lineage: Bacteria > Cyanobacteriota > Cyanobacteriia > Cyanobacteriales > Nostocaceae > Scytonematopsis > Scytonematopsis contorta. Next base: position 15,348 of record JAHHIC010000099.1, read on the forward strand.
ATGACGGCGAGCCATGCGGGATACACCAATCGCCAGTGTTACAGTTACTACTGCTGGTAAACCTTCAGGAATCGAGCCGACTATTAATGTTACGGTAGCTTCTATCGCGTCTCTCCAATGTTTGTTTTGCAACCCTACCATCAAGGTCAAGGTTGCTAGCCCCAAGACCATATACAGCCAATTTTTGCTGAATTTGTCAAGTTTTCTGGTTAAGGGGGTGGAAATATCAATATTATTTTCCAATAACTGAGAAATACGCCCTGTTTCAGTTGCATTACCCGTCGCTACAACTATACCAGTTGCTTGCCCAAAGGTGACAAAGCCACCAGCATAAGCCATATTTTTGCGTTCTCCTAGCGAAACGTCTGCTTTGAGAGGTGGTATCTTATAACCAGCCTCTTTTTCAACCGCAACAGACTCACCAGTCAAAGCAGATTCATCCACCTGTAAATTTCTTACTTTTATCAGTCGCAAGTCAGCCGGTACCTTGTCACCAGAAGTCAGCAATACCACATCACCAGGGACTAACTCCTGTGAAGGAACACGTATTTTTTGACCTTCGCGGATAATAGTAGCTTCCGTAGTTATTGACTTTGCTAGGGCTGCAATTGCTCCTTCAGCTTTGGATTCTTGAATAAATCCGATGATAGCATTGGTTGTTGTTACACCCCAAATTACCCCTGCGTTAACAAACTCGCCAATGATTGCCTTAGTTGCACCCGCAATTATCAAAATATAAAGCAGTGGCTGGTTGTATTGGAGAAGGAATTTTAACCACCAAGGTTTTCCTTTCTTTCCAGTCAATTGATTGTAACCAAAGCGCACTACTTTTTCTTGAACTTGTACACCTCTTAAACCTTTTTCTTGGTCAGTCTCTAGCAAGTGGATAACTTGCTCTATATCTAGGGAATGCCAGTTTTGGGGTAGATTATCCTGTATAGTGGTGACTTGATTCAGCTTTGCATTAGAGGTAGATAGAGACTTAACCATGAGTCAATTCCAATTATAAATGGGTTATTTGGTAATATTTGTCTATACCTTAATGTTAGGTAAGTTTTCTAAGAAGAAGATGAGAGCCGGATTTATTTAATTAATAAAAATGTTCATAGAAAAAGACAGCAAAATCAATTAAGAAAATGATGAGAAGATAGTGTCCACTCAATAAGTTCTTTGTTTTTGAACAATTTCTCTAACAATATCTAAAAACTTATGTAATACAGGCGATTTTTCATCTTGACGCCAAATCATTGCCAATTCAACCTGTGGAGTTTCTTCTGCTAATGCCTTATATATAACCCTTTGGAATTAAAGTGACTTTAATTGAACCTGGGGCATTTCGCACAGATTTTAACGGACGCTCTCTGGCAACAGCCGAACAGTCCATTGATGCTTATGCGACCGCGAGCGGTGCTTCATTGAAGTGGTTCAAAGAGATGGATGGTAAGCAACCTGGCAATCCACGATTAGCGGCGCAAGCCATCATTAAAGCTGTGGAAATTCCTCATCCACCAATGCGACTGGCATTAGGCACCGATGCCATGAGTCTGATTCAGGAAAAACTGGAATGGGTCAAAACGGATTTGGATACTTGGCAGCAGGTGACTGTAAGTACGGATTATACGGATAGTAACAACTGAGGGCATTTTTCCCAAGGTAAATTGCTTAAAGTTACACCTCAAGCATAGAAGAGACTTTGTAAGTAAAGTAGACTTGTGTATCCGGTAAGGAACATATTGGAGCGTAAGCGCTGCGGCTTGCAGCACGCTACGCGCTTACGCTCATAACCTGCAATTTTTAGATAGTTAAATAAGTTTCTGTTGGGCTAATAGGTAGTACTTTTAACTGTTGATTTTTCAGGTCTAATTCCAAGCCTAATGCTTCGAGTGGAATTACACCTAACAAGGGATTTTTTCCTCCTGGTAATTCCAAGCATTCAAAAGTTCCTTCCCTGTCACCAATCTTTAATTTTGCGTCTTGAAAAATTCTTGTTGTTCCAATACCCATAGCGGTAACAACATCAACTTCTTTTAAAACTCTTAAACCCAACTTAGCAATAATGTCTGCTGGTAAGCATAAAGTTGTAGCACCAGTGTCCACTAATACATTGTTAAGCGTAACTGAACGTACTTGCTCTTCTGCTATTGTTCCATCAAGAGCGCGAATTTCATCAGCGTTATTGATTATAGTTATATTTGTAAAAACTTTACCCACTTGCTTTTCATCTTGAACTTGCATGATTGTTCTCCTTCATTACCATTGAAAATGGAGAATTTAACATTTGTATTACATTGTATAACCAATACGCATAGAAAATCAAGAATCAATTGTTCCTTTATTTGTGGTAATTAAAAATAAGAACAAATAGTTTTTTTTCGTAGCCCCCTCCCCGCACGCAGGGAGGGGATTGGGGGTGGAGTTTTTTATTTACCACCAGGACTAGCCGCATTCACCAATTCTGGTTTTTCCTCAACAGGAGGAAGATTAATATTTTGAGCAGAAGTCGGACGTTTTTGTTGGTCTAGATTTTTAATTTGTACAGGTTTACCAGTTTCAATCGACTGGTTGAGAGTACGAATAATTCGCACATCATTCAAACCTTCCATCCCCGATGGCTCTGGATTTTTATTCTGTAAAATACAGTCAGAAAAATAGACAAACTCAGCAGCTAATTGACCATGAGATTCAAAGCTACGCTCCTGCTTTTCACTGTTGATTGTGAGAGTATGTTTTTGTTCACCTTCCCATGCATAAGCAGAATCAACTCGCAAATCTCCTTTTGTACCTACAACCTGATAAGTTGAAACTTTTTCTGCTCCAAAGCTACAAGTAAATGTCGCTAATCGGTCATTAGGAAAACGTAAAATTGCGCTGGTCATTTCTTCTACTTCAGCAAAGCGTTCTTCTCCATTATTTGCAGCTACAGCAAAAACTTCAATAGGTTCATCTTTAAATAAATAGCGCGTAGCATTAATACAGTAAATGCCAATATCGTAAAGAGTTCCACCACCTATAGCTTTTTGGAGACGAATATTTCCTTTTTCAACTTGTTGAGTAAATACTGAATTAAAAATCCTAGGTTCACCAATTTTTCCTGAATTCACCGTCTCAATCGCTTGTAAATTACTTTCTTCTAAATGGAGACGATAAGCAATCATTAGCTTGACATTGTTGTCTTCGCTTGCTTTAATCATTTTCTCACATTCGTCTTCCGTAACTGCCATTGGTTTTTCACACAGCACATGAATTCCTTGATTTGCAGCTCGTACTGTATATTCACAGTGTAAATGGTTAGGTAGCGCAATATAAACCGCATCAACCTTACCGCTTTTGAGACACTCCTCGTACTGTTCATAAGAGTAGGTATCCTGAATACCGTACTGCTTGCTGATTTCTTTTAGTTTATCGGGGTCATCAGAAACCAAAGCTGTTAGTTCAGAATTATCAGCTTGAGCAAAGGCTGGTAAAGCGGCTTCTTGAGCAAACCAACCTAAACCAACAACAGCATAGCGAATTTTATTTTTGTCATTATTTCCGGAAGAGTTGGTGCTTTGAGATGGTGTCATGGTTATTATAAAATTCCTAAAGAACCTACACTTACAGATTACTAAAGAGAATTTTGACTAACTCCATCAAGAGTAGGGGTTTTTTAAAGAAAAAGCACTAACTAAAGTAATACTAAATTCTTAGCAACCACTTCCGTAAAGTATTACTATCGTGGAATTTCAATCATAACTTTTGCATTAGCATTATGGCAAAATATATATGATTTTTTACCAAAATCACGAACCTTGCGATAACCTTTGCACAAAATCCCCATGTTCTGGAGAACTCAAACCTTGTTGTAACACTGCCAAAACCTTCGTCATATTACCCGTTATCAGAGCATCAACAGTTAACCATAAACCAGGAAAAACTTTACTCTTAATAACACCTGACTCATCCGCAGTTAGCGATATATATTCTCCATCTTCCAAGCTGAACCAATCGAATTTATTTTCCAAAACTTGCCAAACTATATATTCTTTTACACCATTACGACGGTAAGCTTTTTTCTTATCATGTAAATCATTTGATGCACTACTAGCTGCAACCTCCGCGATTAACTCTGATGCCCCTTCTATATAATCATCATCACTGATGCGTGTTTGTCCCCCACGACTTTCCTCTATTAACAGCACCACATCAGGTTGAGGCTCGTTATCCAAATCTAAACGCACAGTAACATTATCACCTGACTCGACACCTGGGGTAGAAACTTTATAATTACCCAGCCAGACAATTAAATCGAAGTGAGGTTGTCCATGACCTTTGAACAAAAATGTTGAGCGCAGTCCCTACCTATAACGAAGTTTAGGTAGGGTAAGCGAAACAAATATATAAATCTCCCTAGAACGTTATTGTTCAGGTTTCTCTTGGTTTTGTACGTATTCTATCAGTTTCTCTAGTGGTGCTTGTGAGCCGACACTAATAATTGCATAGCTCCCAGACCAAAACTGGGGTTTTGCGCCCCAATAAAAATTAGATAAATGTTCAGAAAATTCCGACCGTAATTTACGGGAAGTAATCGTTTTAATATTATTAACTAATTTTGATAAATCAACACTTGGGTGTGTCTCAAATAATACATGCACGTGGTCTAATTCGCCACCAAATTCTATAAATGTACATTCCCACTTTATTAGAAGCTCTTTAATGATTTCTGACATTCTATCAAGAATATCTAAATTTAAAGATTTTCGTCGAAACTTAGTTACCAGAACCAAATGATAAATAAGTCTAAAAGCGCTGTTAGAGCGCGTTCTCAGCCTAGTAGTATTTGGCATAACTAATTTACTAACTGTGTTGACAACTAAATATTAGCTTGCTAAACTATAAATAGTCAAAACCATTGCCATAGCGTGTATTAAAGTTAAAATTAAGCAATGAGCAAGCGAAGGACTAAAAAACAACCCTTACCAAAGGAAGTCATTAGAACTGACGTTTGGAGTCTGTCTGTAACAGCAGACCAAAAACGTCAAATGATTCTCACTGTGGAGTCATATCGCATGTTCTTAAAGCCGTTAGTTTTGATTGTTAATGCTCAATGGGTTAATATTTCTGACTTGACATCTACCGAACGGGTCAATGCGGTAGAAAAGATGATTCATAAAACCGCAGATAACCCAAATCCAAAACACAAATATTTTCAGTCAATTGTCAAAAAAATTCCCTCTTTTCGTAAATTTCCAAGCTATTTAAGGCGTGCTGCTATCGCTGATGCTATTGGTATTGTTTCCAGTTTTAATACTAGATATTATCAATGGCAGTCTGGAATCAGAAAACATCGTGACTGCAAACCACCAAGTTTTACAAGTTTTTGCAATACTTATCCTGCTTTATACAAAGGTCAATTGGTGCGTTATGGTTTAAATTATAGTAGTGTTGATATTAAAGTTTGGAATGGAAAAGATTGGGTATGGCTTGAGTCTATCAAAATTAAAGGACATGGATTAAGCCGTCATTTAATTGATGGCAATAAGCTAAAATCACCAGCTTTGGTGGTTAATAAAAGAACTTGTCAACTTTCTATGCCAGTAGAAATCAAGAAAGTTGAATTCAAAAATTCTGACTTTGTTTGCAGTATTGATATGGGTATAAACAATGCTGCGACAGCTTCTATAATTGGTAAAGACGGTACTGTAAAGGCGCGGAAATTTATCCATCCTGCTGAAGACATAGACCGACGTAACAAGCGTAGAATGATGATTGCTCAGAAATCTAAACAGACTTCAAACATTACAGGTCAGAAACAGAGTAAAGGTTTTTGTAAAGGTCTTTACCGCAAGTCTTCTAATATCAATCTAGAAATTTCTCGTAAAGTAATGCGTGGTATTATTGAATTTGCTAAAGTTCATAATGTCAAAGTAATTGTCTTTGAGAATTTAGTCGGTTGGAAAGCGAAAGCTGGCAAAAAGAGGTCTTTACAGAAACAGAAATTCCACCTTTGGTGCCATCGAAAAATTGTTGAGTTGACACAAGAAAGATGGTCTGAATTAGGTGGTACAGTCGTGTTTGTCAACCCAAAATACACTAGTGCTTATGCTTTTGATGGCAGTGGTAAAGTCAAACGGAGTAAGATTAATTACTCGCTTTGTCGCTTCACTAATGGTAAACATTACAACGCTGACCTAAACGCTAGTTACAACATTGGAGCTAGGTACTGGTACTGCGTGATTATGGGTGACACAAATTATTCTAGAGTGTTCGTAGACCAAAGTTCCAACGACACACTGAGAACGCCAGTAACTCTGGGTACGTTGCGTAGTCTACGGATTGTGTAGCGAAAGAATCCCCATCTATAAGCTTGCTTTAGATGGGGTGCGTTCAAACGTAAAGGTGATGCCATATAAACTATTCCTTCTATCAACTCTGCCTTTTTCACATGAGGCATTGCTACATACCGTCGCTCGAACTCGTAGCGATTCAGTCTGTCCCCACTTTCTAAAGGCAGTATTTTGCTTGAAGGACGTTCCAAAAAAGCAGTCATTCTTAAATACCTCACCGTGGTATAGCAGTTAATCTAGCATATGTTTGAACTGGCAAACCCAAATTAAATGCTAGATTCCTTAGTTAAAGCACAGGTTAAACAGAATATATTATGATAAATGAGTAAGACAAATAAGTAAGACTAAGGAGAAGACTTTTGGCTAAGAAAGTTACTATTACCCTTGATGATGATGTTCTGGTGTTTATAGACAAGCAAGCGACAGACAATGAAGGTAAAGCAAATCGTAGTGCTTTTATTAATAAAATTTTAAAGGAGGCAAAAAAGGAATACTTAGAAGAAGAATTAAAGTTAGCCTACCAACGAGATACAGCAGACAAATCTTACCGAGAAGAAGTTGCACTTTGGGATGTTGTTGTTGGTGATGGTATTGAATAATGCCTAATGGTAATTTAATCTACCGTCGTGGAGAGATTCGTTGGGTCAACCTCGAACCAACTATTGGTGCAGAAGCTAAAAAGATTCGTTCTTGTTTAATAGTTCAAAATGATGTGGGTAATCGCTACAGTTTTTTAACTGTAGTAATACCACTCTTACCAGGAACTAAATATGTACCTTATGTTGTAAATGTTAAACCAACATCAAATAATGGTTTAGACCAAGACCGTTATCTAGATATAGGACAAATTCGTGGTGTTGACAATAGCCGAGTTCTTGGTTTAATTGGAGTTTTAGAAGAAGAGTATTGGGAAATTATTCATACTGCATTAAATATAGTTTTGGGCTTTGAATGAAAAACTACATACAGCATTTTATAAGTAAATTAAGTACACCAAAAAATATCAAAATTATTGTGGGGTGGGCATCCTTGCCCGCCTGCTTGTAATACTGCTTGTACTTAATGAACTTGATATTTGCTGTAAATCTATACCCACGAGCCTCTTGGCTAACTTGGCTACTTGGCGGTTCGCAGCACGCTACGTAAACAGCGATAATTTAGAATTGCCACATATAAATATTTCTTGAAAATAAACCTATAATTTGACCTAAGTTAATTCCTTGTCTATAATGATTTAGCTTAGTTATACATTCTTAATATGTCAACAGGTAAAGGAATAAAAAGAACAAGAAATCAACCCGTTTTTTATGAAGAATTAAAAAAGAAAAGAGGTATCATGTTAACTGCAACCGCATGGGAAAACTTAGTGATTGCAGCCAAAAATGAAAAAATTAGTGTCAGCGAATATATAGAGAGGTTAGCTCGAAAAATTGATGTGAAGGCAGAATGAAAAGTTACAATTCACTTTTATAATTTACCTGATAAAATTCACGAGTTTTTTAATGAAATTTTGCTGAATTTTTCAAACAGAAAGTTCCATTAATTCAAAGATAAGCTGTTCCACATTTAATTTGTGTACCTGGGAACTGCTGGACTGGGCGGGGCTTGCGATGCCCACCCCACAATAGATGGAAACAAGATGGAAACAGAAAGTTACAAAAAAATCGTAGCCCCCTCCCCGCACGCGGGGAGGGGGTTGGGGGTGGGGTTCTTCGTGTAGGAGTGGGGTGGGGTTCTTTATTCTTAATTTTTATCCAACTTAAGCACAGCCATAAAAGCCTCCTGAGGGACATCAACCGTGCCCACAGACTTCATCCGCAACTTACCTTTTTTCTGTTTCTCCAAAAGTTTCTTCTTCCGGGAAATATCACCACCATAGCACTTAGCCAAAACGTCCTTCCTGAGTGCCGGAATATGTTCACTGGCAATAACCTTACTACCAATCGAAGCTTGAATAGGCACTTTAAATTGGTGACGTGGAATTAACTCCTTAAGTTTTTCCGCCATCCCGCGCCCAACATTATAAGCCTTATCGCGGTGAACAATCATAGCCAAAGAGTCCACAGGGTCACCATTAATTAAAATATCCAACTTGACCAGAGGATTTTCCCGGTAACCAATTAAGTGATACTCCATACTCGCATAACCCCGCGACCGAGACTTCATTTGGTCAAAAAAGTCAGTAACAACTTCAGCCAAAGGAAGTTCATAAGTCAAAGTTGTACGTCCCTGGGTGAGATATTTCATATCCTTAAACACACCCCGGCGATTTTGGGATAACTCCATCAAACTGCCCACGTAGGTCTCAGGGGTAATCATTTCTACCTGGACGTAAGGCTCCTCCATACTTTGTCGTTCATTAGGAGCGGGTAAATGGCTAGGGTTATCAATCAACAACTCCTCACCTTTAATGGTTATTACCTTATAAACAACCGAAGGAGCCGTAATAATTAAATCCAGATTGTATTCCCGTTCCAACCGTTCTTGGACAATTTCCATATGCAACAAGCCCAAGAAACCGCAACGGAAACCAAAACCCATCGCACTAGAAGTTTCCGGTTCGTAATGTAAAGCCGCATCATTAAGTTCCAGCTTAGCCAACGCTTCCCGCAAATCCTCAAACTGGTCAGCGTCGATAGGGAACATACCGCAAAATACCATCGGATTTGCTTCCGCGTAACCAGGTAACGGTTCAGCAGCCTTAGCATTACTGAGAGTAAAAGTATCACCCACCCGCGCATCCGCAACAGCCCGAATAGAAGCAGATAAATAACCCACTTCCCCAGCGTGCAATTCATCAACAGGCTTTTGGGTAGGAGAAAGAACCCCTAACTCATCAACAACATATTCTTTGCCAGAAGCCATGAGGTAAACTTTATCACCTTTCCTCACCTTCCCATCCATCACCCGAAAGTATACAATCACACCTCTGTAGCTATCGTAATAGCTATCAAAAATGAGGGCACGTAGAGGATTATCTATCGTATCCTTAGGTGGTGGAACTTGTTGGACAACCGTTTCTAAAATTTCGTCAATACCGATACCTTCTTTAGCCGAAGCCAGAATAGCACCGCTACAGTCCAAACCAATAATTTCTTCGATTTCGGAAGCAACCCTACTAGGTTCAGCACCAGGCAAATCAATTTTATTCAAAACCGGAATAATTTCCAAATTATGTTCCAGTGCCAAATAAACATTAGCCAGAGTTTGTGCTTCCACACCTTGGGAGGCGTCAACGACCAGCAGCGCACCTTCGCAAGCAATTAGCGAACGGGACACCTCATAAGAAAAATCCACATGCCCAGGAGTGTCAATTAAGTTCAGTACATACTGCTGACCATCCTTAGCAGTGTAATTCATCCGGGCAGCTTGTAGCTTAATCGTAATGCCACGCTCCCGTTCCAAGTCCATATTATCGAGAAACTGCTCCTTCATCTCCCGCGCTTGCACCGTGCCAGTAGCTTGGAGCAAACGGTCAGCAAGGGTGGATTTCCCGTGGTCGATATGAGCAATAATACAGAAATTGCGAATGCGAGCTGCGGGAACGTCAGTCATAAGGGTTTTAATGTTGAAAATATAATCTTTTTGCTTAGCAGCAATCAAGAAATAGAAGCAAAGTACTTAACGTATTTTAATACTTTCTTGGCAAATGCGCTCTTTTTTTGGAAATGGGGAGTGGGGAGTGGGGAGTGGGGAGTGGGGAATTGGGAGTGGGGAATTGGGAGTGGGGAGTGGGGAATTGGGAGTGGGAGTGGGGAGTGGGGAGTGGGGAGTGGGAATTGGGAGTGGGGAATGAGGAATTAGCATTGAAAAATTGCAAATAGGGAATAGGAAAATTGGGATATGAAGTGTGAAGTGGGAGAATGTGGCGTGAAAATAAATCATTTATTTAATTCAGTCACTTACAACACCAATGCCTAATTCCCCACCCCCACTCCCAATTCCCTACTCCCCACTCCCCACTCCCAATTCCCCACTCCCCACTCCCCACTCCCCATTCCCAAATTAAATATAAAGTCTACTTCTAGCTTCTAGTATTGAACTGCCAGAGGCGTACAATAAACATGAAGAAGTTACTTCACACAGACTTAATGAGCAACTGCTATCCGCAATTGCCCCTAAGTATAAATTTGTTCGATTGGTAAAATTGAGAAAAAAATTCAGAGAATCTCTCATGAATATGAAAGAAAAAGATACTGATGCGGAACCTCTCCGCGCTGAGAAGGTGGAAATAGCAATTCGCCTTGACCCAGAGCTACTAGACCAAATTAAGCACCTGACTACTGACCCCAGTAAGGTGATTGAAGTTGCTGTTCGTCAGTGGCTGAAAGGTGACAGCGTCCGGGATGACGAACTAACGCGCAATCCATATCGTACACCCGTACCTCCTCGCGGCGAATGGAACGACTAATGGGACGATTAATTTTGATTATTCAACTACCTAGCACTTGCTGTCATAAAAAAAATTTGTTACCAATGGGGTTAAAAAAAATGTAATATTTCACCCAAAATTTAACTAAAAATTCCAGGGCAACCGAAAAATCCCAGAAAAGTCTGTTAAAGGTGTAATATTTTATGCCACACTTTAAGCAGCATTTCGCAAACTTTTTTTTGGGCTGTCACAAGTTTATCCAACTCGAGTCATGAGAATTACTGCCACATCTCAACAGTGTAATGATTTGTCCCATAACCTGGAACCTGTTACCAGTAATACCGATGGCTCAATAGCCACCTTAGGCGCCGAGTTGGAGTATAAGCAAGATGGGACGGGACAATATTTAAGCTTTTACTGGCTCCAATGCCAACGCTTGGGTATAAATCCGGCGCAAATTGTTGGTGATTGGGAAAGAGAGCCTGACGGTTTTGTCCCTGTAGATAAGGTTGCCTATTTACATCGATTGCAACGAATTTTGACTAGTTTGATACCAGAACGGTATCAGTGTTGGTTTAGTTATCACCAGCAGTTGTTTGAATTGGAATTGATAATTAGTCCAATTATCCCAGCAAATGGCTGTGCCGTCGCTACTGTATTTGTAATGGGGCGTTTGCTACAAGGACCTGTGGGTAAGCAGGAAGTCAGTGTAACATCTGGGACACCTACGGACTTATTAGCAGGACGGGTAGAGCAACATCGAAAAACGATAAATCAAATAACTAGGAATATTCGCCGCACGTTAGATTTAGATATTATTTGGCAGCAGACAGTAGATTGTTTAGGAGCGGCTCTTTCGGTAAAGCGTTGCATCATCTGTCCCTACCATAAATCGAGTTCAACAGTGCAGGTGGTAGCAGAGTATCACCAGCCTAGTTTGACTTCTATGTTGGGTGCGGAAATCGAAATCACTACAGAGCCAGCTTTTGCTCAGGCTATTTCTACTTTAGAACCTATTAGTACGGCAGAGCCTGTACATTTACAATTGCAGCAACAAAAAATTTTGGTTGTTGCTACTTGCCATCAGGATGTACCAAATGCTTTGATTGCTATAAGTTTATTGGATGAATGTGAGCCTTTAATCCCTGCCGAACTTGAACTCGCAAAAGAAGTCGCTGACCAATTAGGAACAGCCATTGCTCACGCTACTTTATATCAAGAATTAGAAGAAGCGCGTCAACAAGCGGAAGCTGCAACTCAGCGCAAAACCGATTTTTTGGCGAATATGTCCCATGAAATCCGCACACCACTTAACGGTATGATAGGATTTCTCCGACTTGTTCTTGATGGGATGGTGGATGACCCAGAGGAACAAAATAATTTTATTCAGGAAGCTCATAAATCATCGCTGCATCTGCTGGAAATAATTAACGACATTTTGGACATAGCCAAAATCGAAGCAGGGAAAATGGATTTTGATTTACGCACCCTGAAGTTAGATGACCTGTTTGATGATGTAAACAATTTCATGCGACCGCAAGCTGAGCAGAAGCAGCTAACTTTTCAGATGGTATTGCCAGATACTCCTGATGAAATTATTATTCACGGAGATTACCAGCGTCTTAAGCAAGTAATGTTGAATTTACTGGGTAACGCTATTAAATTTACACATGACGGAGGCATTGAGGTTACTGCTGATTTGGTTAAGAAAAAGGTAACACTTCAAGATAAAGAATTTCCGGGGATGGTACGAGTTCGCGTTGCGGATACGGGTATTGGTGTTTCTCTCGATAAACAAGACAAGCTGTTTCAATTATTCTCTCAGGTGGATAGTTCCCGTACCCGTCAATACGGTGGAACTGGTTTGGGACTTGCTATATCTCAGAAGCTTGTGGAAGCTATGGGGGGAGAGGTACATTTTTACAGCTTGGGTGATGGACTTGGTTCTACTGTTACTTTTACTGTTCCACTGTATCAGCAGCCGGTTATTGTTAGTGGTTAACTGAAAACCCCACCCCCAACCCCCTACCCCGTAAACGGGGAGGGGGCTACGATAAAGACAGAAGCCAGAAGTGAACTGTCATTGCACGCAATGACAGGTAGTTCGACTTGTATGTACATCGTAGCCCCCTCCCCGCGCGGGGAGGGGGTTGGGGGTGGGGTTTTATTTGCGCGGGGAGGGGGTTGGGGTGGGGTTTTATTTGTGCGGGGAGGGGTTTGGGGGTGGGGTTTTATTTGCACGGGTTGGGGTTGGGGGTGGGGTTTCATGTGTGCGGGGGTCAACCTTCCGTAATTCTTCCAGCCAAACTCGCAACCGTAATCACCAATCGGTCGGGTGAAACAGGTTTACTCAGGTGCGTTTGAAAACCCGCAGCTAGTGCATTTGTTACATCCTCGTTTCGTGCAAGAGCAGTTAAAGCAGCAGCAGGGATTTGTCCCCCCTCAGCAGCGCTTAGTTGTCTCACTTGACGAATTAATGCGTAGCCATCTTCCCCTGGCATACTGATATCAGACAGTAATACATCATACCCAGATGGATTAGCTCTCAATCTAGCAAGTGCTTCGCTGGCAGAAGCAACACTAGTGACGGTAGCCTCGTACTCCTCTAACACTGTAGTAAATAATTCCCGGACATTAGCCATATCATCCACAACTAGGACTCGTATCCCAGCCAAGGATGGCACGTCTCCAACTGATATTTGTAGTCGGTCAACAGCCTGTGGTGTTTTTGGTGTAGGTTCTTGTTCTGTGGTTTGCAACGGCAAGCTGACGGTAAATGTTGACCCTTGTCCTTCCCCTGGGCTTTCTGCGGATATTGTACCACCGTGATGTTCTACGAGGTGACGGACAATTGTTAGTCCTAGTCCCAGTCCAGTATTGGAACGGGTGAGAGAGCTATCTGCTTGACGAAAGCGGTCAAATACATAAGGCAAAAAGTCCGCACTGATGCCTTTACCTGTGTCAGTAACTTGTATTTCGGCTGTCGCATCAATATATTTGAGTGTAATTTCTACTCGTCCATTGCCTGGGGTAAATTTAATTGCGTTCGATAATAAATTCCAAACAATTTGTTGTAAACGGACAGAATCACCCAAAATACGCTGATTACCAGCTTCAAGCTGGGATATAATTTCAATCTGTTTTGCTTCTGCTGCTACGCGGACTACCTCGGTAGCTGCTGCAATTACGGAGGCCAGGTCGAGCAAACCAACATTTAAACGTAGTTTTCCGGAAGTAATGCGGGAAATATCTAACAGGTCTTCAATTAGTTGGGTTTGTATCCTCGCGCTTTGTTCGATAGCATCAAGTGCTCGGTGGACTCTGTTTTTTTCCAGTTTTTGTTTGCGAAGTAACTGTGTCCATCCGATGAGAGAATTTAAAGGGTTTCTCAGTTCATGGGAGAGAATCGATAAAAACTCATCTTTGATACGATTTGCTGTTTCCGCAGAAGCGCGAGCTATTTGTTCTTGAGCTAAAATTTGAGCACGTTCGTTCTGCAACTGTTTTTTTGATGTGATATCGCTAATTGCCAGGAGAATCATATCTTGTTGATTTGCTTGCGACATTTTTCTGGCATTCAACAGCATAACTTTGCGACCAATTTGTTCAAAATCAAGCTCAACCTCAAAGTCTTGGAATTCTGCCAACTGAGTGTTGCTGGGAACGATATCTCCCAAAAGCGATCGCAATTCGAGAATATCCCATTGTCTATTGCCAATTTCAAAAATCAGACGCTGTTCAACTTCTGCTGCTGAAACCCGAAACATATTATAAAAACTCCTATTAGCGGTGATAACTCGCAAGTCGCTATCCAAAACCACCAACATTTCGCGCATTGTCTCAACAATAGCTTCCGCATAATTGCGGGATTGACGCAATTGCTCAGCACTACGTTTAAGCGCATTAATATCTACTAATATAATTACTGCACCATCAATTTTATTATCAGTAGTGCGATAGGGACGGATTCGCAGGTCATACCAACGTCCTTTTTGGTCTTGTACTTCCTGTTCTTTGACGCTAAGTGTATTAATTACCTCGGCAATCTGTTCCTCTAAGTCTGGTACACTCAAGTTATGTTTAATATCCCCCAAAGGTCTACCCACATCGGTAGGAATCAAATTGAGGATTTGTCCAGCTGGGGGAGTAAAACGACGAATGCGAAGGTCACCCCCCACCATTAAAATTGGAATATTAGTACTACTAAGTAGGTTTTGTAAATCATTATTAACATGAGTAGATTCAATATTACGCCGATGTAGTTCATCGTTAACCGTATTTAATTCTTCATTAGCAGCTTGAATTTCTTCTTTTGCGGTTTCCAGTTCTTCATTCGTGCTTTGCAATTCTTCATTACTGGACAAAATCTCTTCGTTAGCAGCTCGCAAGTCTTGATTAGTAGCTTCCTGCTCCTCAATAATCGCTTGCAGATGCTCTTTACTAATTGTTAATTCCTGTTGCAGTCGAGTAAGTTCTTTGTCAACAGCAGGTTTTCTGCGTCCAGGTTTTTCCTTGTCAGTTTCCACAAGAGGTGTTGCAATGGCATCCGCAAACAAAATCAAAAAGTGGCGTTCATCTGATGTACGACTCCGAAAAGGGATAATATCAACATTAACCAACCGAAGATTCTGATTTTCCCAGAGATGCAAACCTTCTTTTCGCTGAGCAACATCCTGCTTTTTTGCCTGCTGAATTGACGTACGAACTTCCAAACGCAAACTTTCTTTAAGCATTTTCAGCAAATTTAAGCTTGCTTTACCGGGAGCGGGTTCAAGATACTTACTAGTTTGTCCGCGAAATTGGACTATATCCAAATCATCGTTCGTAATTACACCTACAGGAGCATATCGATTCAAAACGATTCGGTCTGCTTCCTTTTGCAAATCAAGCTCGTTAAATGACTCGTCGCTAACTCTTGAACTGATATTTACTAACTCCAAAGAATAATTATTGTTGACTACATCTAAGGGTAGCCGAGATGAGGTCAATTTTCGTGCATAGATTTTATATTTTTTATCAACCAAGGAAAACAAATCTAAAAATTCACCTACTGTTTCCGAAGTCCCTAACATCAAAAATCCGCTAGGTTTTAAAGCATAATGGAAAATAGGTAAAATCTTGCGCTGCAAAACAGTTCCAAAATAAATCATCACATTCCGACAGCAAACCAAATCGAGCTTAGAAAATGGGGGGTCGCTGCACAGGTTTTGTTTGGCAAATACACAGAGTTCGCGCACTGGCTTGCATATTTGATACCCGTCCTGAAGCTGAATAAAAAAGCGACGTAGACGTTCGGGAGAAACATCTGCCATTTGGTTTTGTTTGTAGATACCAAGCCGAGCTTTTTCGATAGCTGTTTCGCTGATATCTGTAGCGTAAATTTGAATTGGTGGCTTAATCGGCTGAGTTTCTAAGAATTCCAATAAACTAATAGCAATCGAATAAGCTTCTTCTCCAGTAAAACAACCCGTTACCCAAATACGGATGGGTACACCAGCCGATTTTTCTTTAACTAATATGGGAAATACTTTACTCTTAAGTATTTCAAAGGCTTCAGGGTCGCGGAAAAAACTGGTGACGTTAATCAAAACGTCTTCATACAATGCTTGTACTTCAGCCGGATGTTCCCGCAGGTGAGTAACATAATCCTCCAAGCGTTCCATTTGGTACAATACCATCCGTCGGAGAATTCGCCGTTTTAAAGTGTTGTGTTTATAATGGGTAAAATCCACCCCTGTAAAAGTTTTCAGCAAAACAAAAATATTTTGTAAAGCATTTTCACCTTCGATTACAACCTCTGGTTGGTCTGCCACGTTTTCCGAGGTCATCTGGACAACATAAGGGTGCAAGGCAATTTTAGCTATTTCCTGTGCGATAGCTTGGGGAGGTAAAATGAAATCAACATGACCTGTGGCGATGGCTGTGTTGGGCATACTACTAATTTTCGCGGTGTCTTCACACTGAGCAAAGGTAATACCCCCAGCCGCTTTAATTGCTTTAGCACCCAATGACCCATCACCATCACCACCCGACAGCACAACCGCTATTGCTTTGTTACCCCGCTCCTCAGCTAGAGAATGAAAAAATGTATCAACCGTCATCCCAGCATTGAGACTTCTGTCACGAGGTGTAAGCCGTAATACCCCTTCAGCTACCTTCATCTGCGAATTGGGTGGTATCACATAAACATGATTCTGTTCCACCACCGTCCCATTTCTCACTTCCGAAACAGGCATTTGAGTTGCTCTGGAGAGAATTTCGCTCAGTAGACTTTTATGATGGGGGTCTAAGTGCTGGATTAAAACAAATGCCATCCCAGTATCAGTGGGTAAATGGCTAAGTAATTGTGTAAATGCTTCCAATCCACCTGCAGAAGCTCCAATTCCAACAATGGGGAATAATTGATTATCGCCGTCTTGCTCTACGTTGCTAGAGGTTTTTGCCACATTAGTCTTGGATTGATTTTTTTTTGCAGGTCGCTTCGCATTCATGATATTTACTTACTAATTAGGTAACAAATAGTTTTTTAAAAATATCAAGCTTTACCCCGCTAACAAAATTGCTTTCCAAAGGCAAAACCTATTACCATTTAACCATTTGCAAGTAATAATAGAATCTACCTGGCATCGTATATTTTGAGGTTGGTTATTTATCTTTCGATAAGCAACGTGAAGCATAGAACAACAACCTGTATAAATTTAGTGAAGAGAAATAAAATTTTGTATTTCACTAAAATGTAAACGGGTAATTGGTAATGGGTAATTGGTAATGGGTAATGGGTAATGGGTAATTGGTAATGGGTAATTGGCAACTGCTGACCGTCAACCGTCAACCGTCAACCGTCAACAGCCAACAGTCCGACGATTTCGGTTTAGGATGTAATAAAGAAACTTGTTCGGGAAAATTATCTAATAGAGGTCTAAAACTATGGAACTTACATCTCAAAACGTGGAAACAGTTTTAGATGAAATGCGCCCTTACCTGATATCGGATGGTGGTAACGTAGAATTAGTGGATATCGACGGTCCAATTGTCAAACTGCGTCTGCAAGGTGCGTGCGGTTCTTGCCCCAGTTCCACCATGACCCTAAGGATGGGCATAGAGCGTCGTCTAAAAGAAATGATTCCCGAAATTGCGGAAATTGAGCAAATTATGTAGGGAATGGGGAGTAGGGAGTGGGGAGTAAGGAATGGGGAATTGGGAATTGGTAATGGGTAATGGGTAATGGGGAATTGGGGGTGGAAGAAATAGTAAGACGAGGTACAGTAGTAAAGAAAATTAATTATTAATTTTTTCATCTCTCCCCCATCTCCCCGCTACCAATTCCCAATTCCCAATTCCCAATTCCCAATTCCCAATTCCCAATTCCCTATGTCTCATCCTCTACACGTCGCTTTTATTTGGCATCAACATCAGCCGTTGTACAAGTCTCCCAGCAGCGATGCTTCTATATCTCGCAGCAACAAGTATCGGTTACCTTGGGTTCGATTGCATGGGACAAAGGATTATCTCGATTTAGTGCTGATGTTAGAACGCTATCCAAAGCTACATCAAACTGTGAATTTAGTTCCCTCACTAATATTGCAATTAGAAGACTATATAGCAGGTACAGCCTTTGACCCATACTTGGAAGTCAGCCTCACCCCTACAGAGCAGCTAAACCAAGGACAGAAAGAATTTATTGTTCAACATTTTTTTGATGCTAATCACCACACCCTAATTGACCCTCATCCTCGCTACAGCGAACTTTATCATCAGCGTCAATCTGAGGGGCAGTCTTGGTGTTTAGAAAATTGGCAACTGCAAGATTATAGTGATTTGCTTGCATGGCACAACTTAGCTTGGATTGACCCGTTGTTTTGGGATGACCCAGACATTGCTGCTTGGTTAAAACGTGGTCGCGATTTTACTTTAAGTGACCGTCAGCGAATCTATTCAAAACAACGAGAAATTCTTAGCCGTATTATCCCCCAGCACCGAAAAATGCAAGAAGCGGGTCAGTTGGAAGTAACCACAACTCCCTACACTCACCCAATTATGCCCTTACTTGCGGATACCAATTCTGGAAGGGTGGCTGTGCCAGAGATGACATTACCTAACTGTCGTTTCCAATGGGAAGAAGATATCCCTCGTCATCTATATAAATCTTGGGAACTATATAAAGACCGTTTTGGATGCGAACCGGTTGGACTATGGCCTTCCGAACAATCAGTTAGCCCTTCGGTACTGCCGTATATTATCAAACAAGGATTTAAGTGGATTTGCTCAGATGAGGCGGTATTAGGTTGGACTCTAAAACACTTTTTCCATCGTGATGGTGCTGGAAATGTAGAAGAACCAGATTTGTTATATAAGCCCTATAGCTTAGAAACTAACGCAGGTGATTTAGCGATAGTATTTCGCGACCACAGATTATCTGATTTAATTGGTTTTACTTATAGTTCTATGCCAGCAAAGCAAGCAGCAGCGGACTTAGTTGGACATTTACAGGCAATTTTTAAGAGACAGCGAGAACAACAACCGGAACAACCTTGGTTAGTGACTATTGCTTTAGACGGAGAAAATTGCTGGGAATTTTATCCGGAAGATGGAAAGCCATTTTTAGAAGCACTTTACGCAAGTTTAGAGCGAGAACCAAATATTAAACTGGTTACAGTCAAAGAATTTATCCAGCAATTTCCACCCACAACCACAATAAAAGGAGAGCAACTACATAGTGGTTCTTGGGTTGATGGTAGCTTTACCACTTGGATTGGTGACCCAGCAAAAAATAGAGCTTGGGATTATTTGACACAAGCACGAGAAGTATTAGCAAAACACCCAGAAGCAACAGAAGAAAATAACCCCCAAGTATGGGAATCGCTCTACGCTGCTGAAGGTTCAGACTGGTTTTGGTGGTTTGGAGAGGGACATTCTTCCAACCAAGATGCTATTTTCGACCAACTATTTCGCGAACACTTGATTGGTATTTATAAAGCTTTAAATGAACCAATACCACCGTATTTAAGAAACCCTGTAGAAATTCATGCGGCTAGGACTAATCATCCCCCAGAGGGATTTATTCATCCTGTAATTAATGGTAGTGGAGACGAGCAAGATTGGGATAAAGCCGGACGTATAGAAGTTGGTGGAGCACGGGGGACAATGCATCAAAGTAGTATTGTTCAACGATTATGGTATGGGTTAGACCACTTAAATTTTTATATTCGCTTGGATTTAAAGAGTGGAGTAAAACCAGGACAAGATTTGCCATCGGAGTTGAATTTACTCTGGTTTTATCCGGAAAAAACTATGAACAATAGCCCCATTCCTTTAGCGGAAGTACCGGATATTGCTCCATTAAATTACCACTACCACCACCATTTGGAAATAAATTTACTCTCCCAATCGGTTCAGTTTCGGGAAGCGGGAGAACACTTTCAGTGGTTACCCCGTGCAAGTCGAGCGCAAGTAGCTTTAAATAATTGTTTAGAACTGGCTGTACCTTGGGCTGATTTGCAAATGCCACCAGATTACCCAGTTCGCGTTATTTTGGTGCTAGCAAACGATGGATGTTACCACAGCTATTTACCAGAAAATGCCCTAGTTCAAATTCAAATTCCATGATGGGGAGTGGGGAGTGGGGAGTGGGGAGTGGGGACAATTCGCAATTCGTAATATTCCGAAGCGGCACGCTACGCGAACGTAATTCGCAATTCCCAATTCCCTTATTCCCCCACTCCCCACTCCCCACTCCCCACTCCCCTCTACATGATATTTTTACGGAGTCTTGTTGAATTTTTAATAACAGTAGGTTCACGGAATCTTTAAGTATTTATATTTTTTATATTAGAAGTAAATTAGCCTAGTTAAAATCATCAGGATTTTGCAAAGATACGGTAATGGTACTAGCGGTGAGGAACTTTAGTTGTTAAATTAAAAACAATTAACACCATACACCTTGAAGCTTACCTGCCATCGTACTGCCGATGAATCGCTTTCCCAATAAAGTAACAAATTTGCACGCCGATGATTTACATCTGACTCAACTGGGTCAGTTGTGCGGCTCCAATCAGCTATTTCGAGACCGTTATGAAGTGCTGCGAGTAATAGGTAGAGGTGGTTTTGGCGTCACATTTTTAGCTAAAAATGCGATTTTGCCAGGAAACCCACTTTGTGTAATTAAGCAATTATGTCCGAAGACGACTAATCCCAAAAGCTGGGAACGTGCTAGAGTCCGGTTTGAAAAAGAAGCGACTATCTTGGGACAGTTGGGAAGTCATTCCCAAATTCCTATGCTAGTTGACTATTTTGAAATGAATGGTGAGTTTTATCTGGTACAAGAGTACGTGCGGGGTTGTACTATTGCACGGGAAGTGAGACGTCATGGTGTCAGGAGTGAGGCTGCGGTTAAACAGTTTTTGCGAGAAATATTGCCTGTGTTGCAGTATGTTCACAATCATCGTGTGATTCACCGAGATATTAAGCCTCATAATATATTGCGGTGCGAAGAAGATGGCAGGCTGGTTTTGATTGATTTTGGTGCGGTAAAAGAGGAGTTGGTGCAGGCTGTTGAAGGGAATGGTCAGAAAACCGCTAGTACCAATTTTGTGGGAACTATGGGTTTTGCTCCTCCGGAACAGTTCGCTTTGCGTCCGGTGTATGGAAGTGATATCTATGCTCTAGGTGTGACTTGCTTATATTTACTGACAGGGAAAGCACCGTTAGATTTTGAGTATGAAGCAACTACTGGGGAGATTGCTTGGCAAAATGGTGTGGATGTGAGCGAGCATTTTGCGCTTGTGTTGAATAAGATGATTAAAATGTCTTTAAAAGATAGGTTTAAGTCAACTCAAGATGTCATGTGGGCTTTGGGAATGGAGTCTTATTTACCTGGTTTAAGTAGCTGTTTGGCTACTACTAAACTTAAAGGTGAAAATAGTAGTAGCAGTGAGGGAGATAATAAGGAACATCATTCTCCTTTTGTGAGAACTGCTGACCAAATTCGCGCTTTGCGGGCTAAGTTAAATGCTAAGAAGGTGCAGCGAAGGTATAATTCTAGTTTGCTTCATTCGGGTAGTTTGGGTTGATTAAACTCAGCAAGGTTGTCACTAACCTGCTGGTCTTCAAAACGGAACGACTTGCAATACTGCGAAGGTTTTGAGAATTTGTAGAATTTGTAGGTTGGGTTGTTAAAGCAGCGTGACGCTTCGTCATGGCTTTGGGAAACCCAACATTTTATTGTATTTGTTGGGTTGAGTGGAGCTACCCAACCTACGTATTTTGGTATTTTGGGACAAAACCTTCCAAGTATTGGAACGACTTGGTTTGTCCTCGCTTGCCTTTAGTAATTACAATGCGAGATAATGTTACACTATTAGAGAATAAATCAGATATTTGATACAAAATCAAAGGCATAATGTACTTAAATACCCTGGAATTACCAAATGAACCAGTAGCTTTAGGTTCTCCTTTCTACATAGAACGTCCTCCCATTGAACAACAGGTTTACCAAGAAATAACTAAACCTGGATGTGTTATCAGAGTTAAAGCACCCAGAAAAATGGGTAAATCATCCCTATTATTGCGGATAATTGATTTTGTTAAACACCAGAACTATCGCACCATATATTTAGATTTTCAGCAAGCTGAAGCAGAGGTTTTTGACTCTTTGGATAAATTTTTGCGCTGGTTTTGTGCAAATATCGCTCATCAATTGCAACTATCAGCAAATTTAGAAGAATACTGGGATAAAGAACTTGGTTCTAAGGTGAGTTGTAGCATATATTTTCAAGATTATCTGTTGTCAAAACTTGAGAGTCCTTTAGTCTTAGCTTTGAATGAAGTTAATCGAATATTTGAGTATCCTAAAATTGCCCAAGATTTTCTAGCGTTGCTACGGTCTTGGCATGAGGAAGGTAAACAAGTAGACATTTGGCAGCAATTACGGCTAGTTATATGTCACTCTACAGAAGTTTATATTAATTTAAATATCCATCAATCTCCTTTTAATATTGGTCTAAATATTGAGTTACCAGAGTTTACAACTGAGCAAATTCAGCATTTAGTACGGCTTCATAAGCTGGATTACCAGCTAAAAATGCCGCAAATAGTATCTATGAACAAAATGTTGGGAGGACACCCTTATTTAGTAAGGGTTGCTTTATATGAATTAGCTAAAAATCCCAAAATGATTTTAGACAATTTATTGCAATTAGCACCTACAATCAATGGTATTTATCACGCTCATTTGCTTAATTTACTTGTGATATTACAAAATAACCCGGCTTTGGAAATAGCATTAAAACAGGTGATTAATAATGCTTCGGGGGTGGAAATAAATCATATTCTTGCTTACAAGTTAGAAAGTATGGGATTGGTAAAGGTTAGTGGTAGTTTATGCAAAATTTCATGCGAGTTGTATCGTCAATATTTTGCATTACAAAACCTAGAGGAATTGAATTTACAAGATAAGCTGACGCAGCTAAGAAAAGAAAATTTAGAACTGAAACACTTAGTGATTACAGACGACATAAGCCAAGTAGCAAATAGGCGATATTTTGACATACGTCTTAAAGAACTTTGGTTTAATTTAGCTTCGGAGATGGCGTCTCTATCAATGATTTTATGCGAAATAGACTATTTGAAACTTTATGGTGATGCAAACGGTAAACAAGCAGAAAATAATTGTTTGCAACAAATTGCTAGTATTTTAGAAACTTGTGTAAAGGCTTGTTATTTTTCTGAATCTTGGTCAGGAATAATAGCTCGTTACGATTATCAACAATTCGCGATGGTTTTGCCTAATATAAATAGTTCAAATGCTTGTATATTAGCTGAAAAAATCCGTAAGGAAGTGAAAAAGTTAGGAATTTTACATAATTTAGCTTATGATGGTTTGCCTGCTAGAGTCGTAACTGTGAGTTTGGGGGTGGCTTGCACAATTCCCAACGCACAAGTATCTACAAGTATTTTAGTTGATGCTGCGGCTGAGGCTTTGAATCAATCAAAAAGAAATGACCGAAATCGCACTTATGTTAGTTCGACTTTAAACTATTGAAATTATTTATTTCATGATTACAAATGATAAATACCAAGTCGGGGGCAGTCTTAGCAAAGATGCACCCACCTACGTAAAGCGACAAGCAGATGAAGAACTTTATACTACCTTAAAAGCCGGAGAATTTTGTTATATACTTAACTCGCGCCAAATGGGGAAGTCGTCTTTATTAGTCCACGCTCGAAATAGGTTGCAACAAGAAGGATATCGCTGTTCAACTTTGGATATGACTAGTGTAGGTAGTGAAAATATTACTCCCCTACAGTGGTATAAAGGCATCATTACACAACTATGGCGTGGATTTAACTTATCTGAAAAATTCAATTTAAAAACTTGGTGGAATTCGGAGGAACATCTATCGTTTTTGCAACGGTTAACTTATTTTATTGAAGATGTACTATTAGGACAATTACCGCAAGAAAAGTTAATAATATTTATCGATGAAATAGATAGTATTCTAAGTTTAGATTTTTCTGTAGATGATTTATTTGCATTAATTCGTTTCTGTTATAACAATAGAGCCATAAATCCCGCATACAATCGCCTCAACTTTGCTATTTTTGGCGTGGCAACACCGAGTGATTTAATTGCTGATAAAAAACGCACTCCTTTTAATATTGGTAGAGAAATAGAACTGGCTGGGTTTAAGTTAGAGTCAGCACAGCCATTAGTTAAAGGATTAGAAGGAAAGATAAGTAGTCCCCAGACAGCTATGGCAGAAATATTAGCTTGGACAGGTGGACAGCCATTTCTGACGCAGAAGTTATGTAAGTTGCTGGTTAATAGTGACTTACAGGAGGAAAGGTCACAAGTAGGACTATTAGTAAAAAAATACGTAATACAAAATTGGGAATCTGTGGATAACCCAGAGCATTTAAAAACAATACGAAACCGAATCTTACGTAACGAAGAACGCACAAGTAGATTGCTGGGAATTTATCAGCAAATTTTGCTGAACGTTAGAATGGTTGATTGTCCACCCGTATTAGCTGATGATAGTCTTGAACAAACCCAATTAATTCTCTCTGGTTTAGTTGAAAAACAAAACGGGTTACTAAAAGTAAGAAACCGAATTTATCAAGAAGTATTTAATCTTGAATGGGTAGAGAAACAACTTGGATTACTGCGTCCTTATTCCCAAACCTTTAATGCTTGGATTGCTACCAAACAACAAGATGATTCGCGTTTATTGCGGGGAAAAGCTTTAATTGATGCTCAAATTTGGACGCAGGGAAAAAGTTTAAGTGATTTAGATTATAAATTTTTAGCCAAGAGTCAAGAATTAGATAGACAAGAAGCCCAGCAGGCTTTAGAAGCTGCAAGACTAATGGAAGTGGAAGCACGCTTAATAGAACAGAAACAACATGCAAAACGCCAAAAATATTTTATAGCTGCTCTAAGCACAGCATTTGTATTAGCTTGTACATTAGGAATCAGTGCTTACTTGCAGTATAACCAAGCACGTGTAAACGAGCAGCAAGCCAAAATCAACGAAATTCGAGCGTTGGCATCATCTTCAGAAGGGTTATTTGCCTCCAATAGTCACTTAGATGCTTTGATAGAAGCATTGCGAGCCAGAAAAAAACTACTTTCATTAAAAGAAGTAGACCCAAAGACTAAAAGCAAAATGGAATTTGCCCTCCAACAAGCAATTTTGGGAGCAGATGAATATAATCGCTTATCGAGGCCTGCCGCTTCAAACAGTGGTGCTACCTTTAGCCCTGATGGTGAGATGATTGTAGCAACGGGTAAGGAGAATACTGTTAATCTATGGTCAAAAGATGGTAGGCTGCTGAAAATGCTCAAAGGGCATCAAGCTTTAGTGTCAGACATAGCCATCAGCCAGGACGGTCAAACCATTGCGTCTGTTTCTGGAGACCGGACTGTAAGGGTATGGAGTTCATACGGCGCTTTACTTCATACTTTAAAGGGACATCAAGCCAACGTAGGGGGTGTTGCAATTAGCCCTTCGGGTGAATTTATTGCTTCTACTAGTGAGGATAGGACAGTTAAAATATGGAGCAAAAACGGCGCCTTGCTCCAAACTTTAAGCGCAGATACAGTTATAAATACGGGAATTGTATTTACCCCAGATAGTCAAAAAATCGTCGTGGGTAGCGCGAAGGGAATGCTGAATATTTGGCAAGTTGACGGTCAACAACTGGCTAGTGTTAAGGCTCACGAAACAGCGACAATTAATGTTGCCATCAACCCTGTTGGAGATACCATTGCCACTGCTTCTTTAGATGGCACAATTAAACTTTGGCAATTATCTGGAAATGTGCCAGTGCTGCTAACAACCCTCACAGGACATAAGGGGATGGTTTTATCTGTCAGCTTCAGTCCCGACGGTACACAGTTGGCTTCGACATCGGATGATAAGACAGTCAAGCTTTGGCAACGAACTGGTGCGACCTGGGACAAGGTAGAAATGCTACGTACTTTTGTTGGACATAGGGCAATGGTTATGAGCGTAAAATTTAGCCCTGATGGCAAAACGCTTGTTTCTCAGGGTTGGGACAGCCAAGTAAAACTCTGGAACCCAAATAACTCTTTACTCAAACCCCTCAATGGACATCAAGCATTTGTTTATGGACTTGCGTTTAGTCCCATCCCCTCAACCTCCCTTGATAAAAAAGGCGAACTCAGTATCATCGCTTCTGCCAGCACAGATAGAACCGTAAAACTCTGGCGCCTTGATGATAAAGGAAAATCCTCACTTCTACGCACTCTTAAGCATGATGGTATTGTTATGGGAGTTGCTTTCAGCCCTGATGGAAAGCGTTTAGCTACCGCTAGTGGAGATGCAACCATCAAAATTTGGACACCGGAGGGAGAATTGTTAGCAACGCTTAAAGGGCATAAAGGTGCAGCTAGAAAAGTCAAATTTAGTCCTGATGGCAAACGGCTTGTCTCTGGAAGTGCAGATGGCACTGTAGGATTATGGAACCTAGAAGGGAAAACTCCTACTCTTCTGTCACTGTTGCAGGGACATCAAGGCGGAACCTGGGTTACTAACTTCAGTCCTGACGGTCAAATTATTGCTTCTTCTAGTGGAGACGGTACAGTCAAATTATGGAAAAAGGATGGTGAGTTAATCACAACCTTAAAAGGACACAAATCAATAGTTCGGTCAACGGCATTTAGTCCTGACAATCAAATACTAGCAAGCGCCAGCGATGACAAAACTGTAAAACTCTGGCGCCGTGATGGAACACTGCTGACAACACTAACAGGTCATAATGAGGCAGTCATGTCAGTAGCTTTCAGTCCAGATGGGCAACTACTAGCCTCCAGTAGCACCGATGGGGTAATTAAACTTTGGAAACGAGAAATGGGCAAGATACCTGTATTGCTAAACACCTTAAAGGGTGATACTGGGAGCCTTTGGGAAGTGGCTTTTAGTCCTGATAGCAAAACACTCGCCTCTGCTGGCGAAAATAGTAAAGTGATTTTGTGGAATATACAACAGGTAAAAAACCTCGATAGCATTATCGCTTACGGTTGCGAATGGGTACGCGATTATCTACACACAAATGGGGATTTGGAAGAAAGCGATAGACATTTGTGTGACAATAAAAATTAAAAAGCAAAGCATTCCCGTAGTATCTGGTGACTCACTTAAATTTGATTTGAAACTGACATAAGCCTGCTTGAGAAATGCTACCGCATCCAGTTAGCACCTACTCATGGTGTCTAATGACACGCGAACATCTCTGCTCTAAAGAGACAAAAGAGCGTTAATGAAGGTTCGGGGGATTACCCTTAACGCGATTTTTCAAAACCAATTCTATATATTCAGGATTTGTTAGTAAACAAGTAGGTGTTAATCCTAAGCGTAACGGAACAATATCACCATAGTCACGACAATTAGTTAGAAATTCTAACGGGTTTTGACTTAAATCAAGTAAATGCCCGACAATTGAGTTAATTGGAGGTCCTGGTAACTCGAATATATCTTGAAACATAGGAAGATTCCTCTTAAGTTAAATAATAGTAAACTAATATTTCAGGTCAATTTTTTGGGTGAATTAGTTAAATATCAAAACCTTTATAGGTGGTTTATAAAGTAAATATTAAGTCTTAAAAAGTGATGGGTTACGGCGCTTCCTCCGACTTAAAGAGCCTCCAACTAATTCCTACAAATGCGCCTAACCCATCCTACGTGTATTTAACTTTTACTTTATAAATGAACTCTTACATTCACCAAAATTAATTACATGAAATTATTTATTCAATTAAGCTGCTGTTGCATGAAGCAAAGCAGGTGCTAGCACTGAGTCAATTTTTTGCAACACATCATCGCTCAAATTTACGTCTGATGCTGCTGCATTATCTGCTACTTGTTCAGGACGACTGGCGCCAATGATGGCAGAGGAAACTCGCGAATCTCGTAGTACCCATGCTAAAGCAAGTTGAGCCATTGAGATATTTAAATTTTGAGCAATTGGTTTGAGATTTTGAACGGCTGTTAGAACACGCTCGCTAGTAATATCACCCATAAATCCATTCATCTGATTGTTTGCAGCGCGGGAATCTTGAGGTGGAGCTTCTCCAGGTTTATATTTTCCAGTAAGAACCCCTTGAGCTAGTGGAGACCAAACTATTTGACCAATGCCATTTGCTGCACATAGGGGAAACACTTCAGCTTCAGGTTTGCGCCATAACATCGAGTATTGTGGTTGGCTTGATACAAATTGCTCCACGTTCTTCATATTTAATGCCGCTTGAATTTGGCTTGGATTCCACTCGCTGAACCCAATGTAACGAGCTTTTCCTTGTTGTACAACATTAGTCAGCGCTTCCATTGTTTCTTCTAGCGGGGTATTCACGTCATAGCGATGACACTGATACAAATCTACATAATCTGTGCGTAATCGTTGTAATGAGTCATCGATTTGTTTATAGATTTGGGCAGCAGATAATCCTTGGTCAGTAGAAGACATGGGGAAATAGACTTTCGTCGCTAAAACGTAGGATTTGCGGTCAATACCCTGTAAAATTTCACCTAAAAATGATTCAGCAGTGCCTCTACCATAAACATTCGCGGTATCAATAAAATTAATACCAATATCAAAGGCTTTATGGATACAAGCTTCTGCCTGTTCCCGCTCCACACCACCACCATAGGTTAACCACGACCCTAAACTAATTTCAGAAACATTGAGATTACTGTTACCAAGCTGTCTATATTTCATATTACTTTTTCCATTTAACTTAGTTTAATTGATGAGTAATAAATAGATGATTTTCTACTTACTTTCTATTTCAAAGGTAAATAATATTTACTTGTTCTATCTAAAGATATATATAATTATATTTTTTAATTGATTTAACTTTATTTTATTAATATATTTTGTGTTTATAGATACTTGCATTTTAAATAATTACTAGCGTTAATCTCCGTCACTTGATAGATATTTCTATAACTACCATAAAAAATATTTTTAATTTTAATCCAAAATTATGTGTTATGCGACACCTCTTGGTAGAGACGCGATTAATCGCGTCTCTACTGATTGATGGAGATTTATTTTCAGACATTTCCAGAAATTAATTATGTGTTGCCCTACACCCCTTGGTAGAGACGCGATTAATCGCGTCTCTACTGATTGGACGGAGATTTATTTTCAGACATTTCCAGAAATTAATTATGTGTTGCCCTACACCCCTTGGTAGAGACGCGATTAATCGCGTCTCTACATGATTGGACGGAGATTTATTGTTAGACATTTTCAGTAATTAATTATGTATTATCCAACACCCCTTGGTAGAGACGCGATTAATCGCGTCTCTACATGATTGGACGGAGATTTATTGTTAGACATTTCCAGTAATTAATTATGTATTATCCAACACCCCTTGGTAGAGACGCGATTAATCGCGTCTCTACATGATTGGACGGAGATTTATTGTTAGACATTTTCAGAAATTAATTATGTATTATCCGACACCCCTTGGTAGAGACGCGATTAATCGCGTCTCTACGGATTGGATGGAAATGTATAATTAATCATGTTTCTATTTTGTTAATATGTTTTTGTATTCATAAACACTTGTATTTTAAATAATATCTAACGTTAACATCCGTCGCTTGATAGATATATGTAAAAATTAAATGTGTTCTTGGGGTAGAGTTCATAAGAGCAGCTGTTAATGATATATTGCATCAGCGGCTGTTACAGGTGCTTAATAATAAATTATAATATTGTGCCTTTTATATGAAGTCACTTAGGTTTCTATTGCTTGACGACAATATTCAGGATGCGGGTGTAATTGAGACCACTCTACTTTACGGCGGAATCGACTGCCAGTTGCTAAGAGTAGAAACCCGCTCTGATTTTGTTGCAGCAATAGAGAACAATTTATTTAACCTGATTTTGGCTGATTATGTAGTGGCAAATTTTGACGGGTTTTCAGCTCTAGAAGTTGCCTGCAAAAAAATTCCTGATGTACCATTTATTTTTGTTTCTAGTAGTTTGAACGAAGATTTAGAGATAGAAGCGCTCAAACGTGGTGCAACAGACTATGTACTTAAGCAACGGTTGAGACGGTTAGTTCCATCGGTCGAACGGGCATTGCAATTTACCCAAGAAAATCGCAAGGGTAAGCGAACTGAACTGAACGGAGAATTTCTTGCCAATGTTAGCCAAGACTTGGTGAGTATTACTAATGTGGACGTAGAACGCACTCGTGTTGAAGAAGCACTGCACGAGTCCGAAGAAAAATATCGCACGTTGTTCGAGTCGATTGACCAAGGTTTCTGCATCTGCGAAATGCTGTTTGACGAAAACGATGAACCATTTGATTATCGGTTTCTTCAAGTGAATCCATTATTTGAAATGATGACGGGACTTAGGCAAGCAGAAGGCAAAACCGCACGTTCTCTTGTTCCCAACCTCGAAGCTTCCTGGTTTAAAATTTATGGCAGAGTTGTGCAGACAGGTGAACCCGTTCAGTTTGAAAATCAATCGGTAGCCATGAACCGCTGGTTTGATGTTAACGCCTTTCCCGTTGGCGAGCCACAAAGCCACAAGTTCGCTATTTTGTTTACTAATATCACTAAGCGCAAAAAAATTGAGCAGGAACGGGAGCGGTTTCTGTCTGTCGGTTCGGATTTACAAGTAATTACTGGCATCGACGGTTATTTTAAATGGGTTAGCCCAACTTTTGAAAGAACGCTTGGTTGGACGGTGGAAGAAATGACATCCCGTCCTTGGGCTGATTTTATACACCCAGACGACATTAGTACATCGCTTTCGGAAACTGACAGTCTTTTCTTGGGTAACGAAACATTTGCGTTTGAAAACCGTTATCGACATAAAGATGGCTCCTATCATTGGTTGCTTTGGCAGGCACAGCCTTATCCTGAAGAACAGGTAATTTACGGGGTCGCTGTTGATATTACGGAGCGTAAACAGACGGAAGTAGCTTTAAAGGAAAGCGAGGAGCAGAGCCGAAATATCCTGGAGAGTATTAAAGATGGGTTCTTCGCGCTTGATAGGAACTGGCGGTTTACATATGTAAATCATGCGGCCGAACGGTTGCTTGATTTTAATCCAGGTGAATTGCTTGGCAAAGATTTCTGGGAAACGTTTCCAGGAGTTGTGGGTAACGAATTTGAGCAGCTTCATCGGCACGTAATGCATGACCGCGTGGCTGGGTCACTGGCAACGTTTTACCCAGACCACAATCGTTGGTATGAAGTCAGCACTTACCCAGCGACTAATGGAATTACAATTTACTTCCGTGATATTACTGCTAGCAAACAGGGGGAAGAAGCCTTACGCTTAAGTGAATCCCGCTTCCGGCTTATGGTTGAAAGTGCGAAAGAGTACGCTATCTTTACCCTCGACCTTAATGGTACGATTGCTAGCTGGAATTCTGGTGCAGAAAGGCTTTTGGGTTACACAGAAACAGAGGCTTTGGGCTGTAGCGGTCGGATGATTTTTACACCGGAAGACAACGAGCTTCGACGAGCCGAGCGGGAGATGCATCTGGCTCTGACAGAGGGTCGGGCAGAAAATGAACGCTGGCATGTACGGAAAGATGGCAGTCGCTTTTGGGGGAGTGGTTTAATGATGCCGTTGCTTTCGGAAACGGGCAATGTGCAGGGATTTATGAAAATTATGCAGGACAAAACTGCACAACAACAAGCTCATGAACGAATGCAGCAACAAGCGGAGCAGTTAGAAAAAGCCAACCGAATTAAAGATGAGTTTTTGGCGGTATTATCACACGAGTTGCGCTCACCTTTAAATCCCATTTTAGGTTGGTCAAAGCTGCTTCAAAAAGGTAATTTGGACTCTTCAAAAATTGCTCAAGGACTGAGCGTAATTGAACGTAATGCTAAGTTACAATCTGGACTGATTGAAGATTTACTTGATGTTTCTCGGATTCTGCAAGGCAAACTCAGCTTTAATGTTTCCCCTGTCGATTTGGTATCAACTATTCAAGCCGCAATGGAAACAGTGCATTTAGCAGCGCAAGCCAAATCGATTCAAATAGAAGCAAAGCTGGAACCAAATGTTGGTCTAGTATCAGGTGATGCAAATCGATTACAGCAAGTGGTTTGGAATCTTCTCTCCAATGCTGTAAAGTTTACTGACGCGGGGGGACGAGTAGAAATTATATTAAAGCGCGTTGATTATACAGCCCAGATTATTGTTAGCGATACAGGTAAAGGTATCAATTCCGACTTTCTCCCCCATGTATTTGACTACTTCCGACAAGAAAATGGCGGCACAACTCGAAGGTTTGGTGGGCTAGGTTTGGGGTTAGCAATTGTCCGTCACTTAGTGGAATTACATGGCGGAATTGTATATGCTGATAGCGCAGGGGAAGGGCAAGGTGCAAGCTTTACTGTGACATTGCCGCTTATACAAAATCTCGAAGTAAATAACGCAGATAGTCAGGCGTCTAATTCATCGCTAAATTTGCATGGTATCAAAGTTTTGGTAGTTGATGATGATACCGATACACGCGAACTTATCGCCTTTATCCTAGAAATGCATGGAGCAGTTGTGACGGCCGTTGACTCAGCCAGCGAAGCTCTCGCTATTTTAGCTCAGGATAGACCAAATTTACTAGTGAGCGATATTGGGATGCCTGACATGGATGGTTATATGTTTATGCAGCGATTAAAGTCTTTACCACCGGAGCAAGGGGGACTTTTGCCTGCGATTGCTCTGACTGCTTTTGCTGGAGAAATTAATCAACGGCAAGCTCTAGAAGCGGGGTTTCAACGACATATATCTAAGCCTATTGAGCCAGATACTTTAATTTCGGCGATTGCAGAGTTGCTTAACATAAACAAATCCACGTAGGATGGGTTAGGCGCATTTGTAGTAGCTAGTTGGAGATTCTTTAAGTCGCATGAAGCGCCCCGTAACCCATCAATTATGTAGACTTACAGCAAATTTCAAGTTCATATCGTAGCTTCCTCCCACCAGCCTCCCGTATAGACACAAATAAACCCCTGAACTAAAGTATCCGAAGCGGACGCTGGCGCGAACGGGCTAAAAGCTGAAACCCGTTAAAACGGGTTTGAATTTGCGCTTTAACCAATATTTTAACCTGTTAAAAACGAGCCACTATTTGCGTTGGTGTATACCACATCAAAAACATGTTTTAATATTGAATTATGACTTAATTTGGTACTGAATTTGGTATTTTTATATGATTGATTTAGAAAATATTCATCCTGTTACAGACTTTAAGCGTAATGTCAAGCAATTTATAGAGCGCACTAAAGCTACAAAATCTCCTCTTGTTCTCACCGTTAATGGCAAAGCAGAAATTGTCATTCAGGATGCAATTAGCTTTCAAGAGATGGCTCTTCGATTGAAGCAAGCAGAAGCAGAAGTGCGGAAACTCAAGTTAGAAGCTTTGCAGCGTGACATTAGCCTTGGGGCAGAACAATTACGTAATGGGCAGTACACCGAATATAATGATGAAACTCTGCCCGGACTGCTAGAAAAAATCAAGGAGCGAGGAGAACGCACGTTGCATACCAAGAAAGATTAAATGAATAGTTATAAACTTTCTGAACTAGCCGAACAGGATTTAGAAGATATTTGGGTTTACCTCTTCAATTTTGAATTTTGAATTTTGAATTGTTTTGGTCATGAACTTATAATCCGTGCATGAGCAATTTCTCTAGTACTAGTAGAGCGGACTTGTTCAGCAAATAATGAAACAATAGCAAAAGTTTCCCCACTTAATGTGACAAACTCGACCTCATATCCTTTGCCACCTTCATGCACTAAAACAACCGTGCCGATATCGCCATTTTCTAAACCATAATTAGGCATATCAGTTGTGAGAATAACCCTACCAAGTTCTGATATCATTGTTTTTAAACCTTAAATTGGTAAATAGCAATTTTCATTCTTCTTTTACTAAATCATAGCCCCCTCCCCGCGTGCGAGGCTACCGTGTACGCACAAGTAGTAGTAGACCGTCATTGCGTTCACGGTTGGGGGTGGGGTTTAAGGGGTAGGGTTTGTTATTAAAAAACCGTCACCCGATACCGACCTCGTTCCTGAGGATTACTAGAAACAACCACAACATAATAAGTCCCATCATCAGGTAACTTAGTGCGGTCAATCAAAGCGCTATATTTACCATCCTTAGCAATTTCCGAAGAAACCACCCGACCATTAGAATCCAGCAGCACAATATAAGGAGAAAACTCCTCAAAAATACTATCAACCCGGATACTAACAAGTTGACCCCTGCGACCTTGAAACTTAGTAACATTATAAGGATTGCGATTTTGCGACAAACTTGGGCTAAGCTCACTAAGTTTATTAGACTCATCCACAGCATAACTAGCTCTATCATTTCTCAGAGCCAAAGTATAACGACCGATATCACCAGGATTTTGGCTAGTCACCGCAATAGTATAAGTACCCGTCGCAGGTAAACGTGCATAAGCAAAAGCCTCCATACTTTTACCAGAACTACCCCTTTGCAAAACCACATCATTATCAGGGTCAAGCAAAAACATATAGGGTTTTAAATTCAAATTATTAGTACGACGTCTGTCATTACTACCCAATAGCCTAATTTCAATAACTTGGTTTTCTCTACCCTCAAACTTATAAAAATGAAAATATCTCCCTTGGAAGCGATAGTCCTTCTTAGAAAGAATTCCAAAAGGAATATCTACAAAATCAATTTCCCTATAATTAGGAACTTTTGACGGTACATTCACCGGAGATTGAGGGTTTGAATTACTGGGATTATTTGTTGGTGAAGGTTTTTTTGCTGGACGTTGTTGAATAGGTTTTTTAGGTGGTTGATTACTTGGTCTAGGATTTGTATTGCTAGGACGATTATTTGTATTCGGTCTTTCCTCTTGATTACGCACAGGAGGATTATTATTATCTGGTCTTTCCTCTGGTTTACGTGGGGGAGAATTAGTATTATCAGGTATGTTGCTAGGAGAATTAATCGTATTCGCAGGTGGAATTTCCCTTGTACGACGAGGTAAAGGAGAATTAATTTGCTGTTTCGGAGGCTTTGGTTGAGTCTGCTGAGGTACGGGAATTTTCTCAATTCCGTCTTTTACCTTCGGGTCTTCGATTGACAATTGAGCAACTTTTAATTGGGCAACCTTCAACTCGGCAGCTTGTTGATAAATTGTCAAAGCTTCTACCGGCAGAATATTGCTTGCCAAAAGAAAATTGCTGCTGATGCAATAGACTAAAATATTTTTTAACCTAAGGGGATATAGTGTCTGTTTCATCCCAAACATTGTGACTCCTAAACAAGAATAAAAATTAAAAAATCAACCTCAAACCACCCTGAAAACACCGTTATTTTTTCTTTTATCGAATAATTAAAACGGAAATAACTACATTAATAATTAGGAATCAAAAACATAGATAAATCAAGAGCAATAGACAACGAAAGAAACCCCACCCCCAACGGTCATTCCTCGTAAACCTACCGTGTAAACACATCTGTCATTGCGTTCACTTTTAACGGGGAGTCACCGTTGGGGGCGGGTTTGCTTTGCCAAATTTGATACCTAGCTACCTAGACTTTATATAACCAGAGTCGTATAAGTATATAGATGGACTTAGTATAATAATTAAAGAAGATTAGGATTCTTGGTATGCCCTGGTGTTTGAATCCAGACTGTGCAAATCCCCAAAATCCTGATGGTATTAAGTTTTGCCAAAATTGTGGCACAGAACTAATACCATTACTGAGGGGTCACTACCGGGTAGTAAACGTACTATCCACAGAAGGAGGATTTGGCAGAACTTATTTAGCAGAAGACATAGATAAACTCGACGAAAAGTGCGTAGTCAAACAATTTGCTCCGAAGCTTCAGGGTACTTCGGGGTTAAAAAAAGCTATAGAGTTATTCCAAGAAGAAGCCAAACGATTACAGCAGTTGGGAGAACATCGTCAAATCCCTCAACTTTTTGCTTACTTCGAGGAAGAAAATAATTTATATTTAGTCCAAGAATATATAGATGGGCAAAATTTATCTCAAGAGTTAAAGTCCCAGAGTAGATATAGCGAAAGTAAAATTCGCCAATTTCTAATAGATTTACTGCCCGTACTTAAATTTATCCACGAATGCGACGTAATTCATCGCGATATCAAACCACAAAATATTATTCGTCGTCACAGCGACCAAAGATTATTTTTAATTGATTTTGGAGCATCAAAACAGCTAACAGCAACAGTTCACAATAGTATCGGAACAACCATCGGGTCACATGGGTACTCTCCAATAGAACAAATGCAAGGAGGAGAAGCTTATCCAGCCAGCGATTTATTTAGCTTGGGTGCTACTTGCTTCCATTTGTTAACTGGAGTAGTTCCTTATCAACTGTGGATGCATCAAGGTTACAGTTGGGTTAGCTCTTGGCAAAAATATTTGCAAGAACCTGTCAGCAGTAAACTAGTTGAAATTCTAAATAAATTATTACAAATCGATTATCATCAGCGCTATCAATCAGCAGATGAAGTTATCAAAGACTTAGCTCCTCAACCAGCAGTAGGAATTGCAGCAACTTCAACCCTATTAATTCCACCCCCAACTCCATCCACTCCTTCTTCTGTTGCAAAAGCACAATTACCCCAAGCTGTACCAGCAACACGAATACCCCGAATACAAATACCACCAACACAACCACCCGTTTCTCAAACTCAGAGGCAAAAGCACAGACATCTTTTGTTATTAGGTGCAGTAGTTGCGCTTTTAGGTTTGGGAGGAATTATATATCTGCAATATAATCTGTTTGCCAATAATAATAACTCTAAAAAAACAGATATAAATCCCACATCAATTCCTAATAATACTCCCTTAATAACAACAGGTATCAATCAAACTCAAAATAATCAAAGTAATCAAGAAAATACTTATACCGCCCAAGTATTAAAAAAGCATTCGAGCGCGGTAAATTCTGTTGCTATTAATACTAATAATACAATGCTTGCAAGTGGTAGTGGTGACAAAAGTATCAAAATCTGGAACTTAGGAACGGGAGAAGTTGTACGTACTTTAGAAGGACATTCTGATTGGGTTTGGTCGGTTGCTTTTAGTCCAGAATCTCAAATTCTTGCCAGCAGTAGTCGCGATAAAAGAATTATCTTGTGGGATATAGCTACAGGAAAAAAAATTCGTATTTTGCAAGGACATACCGATGGAGTTCCTAGCATTGCAATTAGTCGCGATGGGAAAGCTCTTGTTAGTGGTAGTAGAGATAATACAATTAAAATTTGGGAATTGCAAACTGGACAGCAGGTTAAAACTTTAAAAGGACATATCGATAGCATAAATTCTGTTGCAATAAGTCCAGACAATACAACTATTGTTAGTGGTGGTTCTGACAAAACTGTCAAACTGTGGAATCCCGTTACTGGGGAAGTTATTAAAACTTTAAAAGGACATAAAGCAGCGGTAGTTTCTGTTGCTATTAGCCCTGACGGTAAAACTTTAGCTAGCGCTAGTGTTGATAAAAATGTCAAACTTTGGGATATGACCACTGGTAAGGAAATTCATACTTTTGTTGGTCATAGTGAAGCAGTAGTTTCTGTGGCTTTTAGACCTGATGGGAAAGTTCTAGCGAGTGGTAGTTTTGACGGTACTATTAAACTTTGGAATCTGGAAACAAAACAAGCGATTACAACTTTGAAACAGGATTCTGCTTACGTTTATTCTGTTAGGTTTAGTCCAGATGGCAAAACTCTTGCTAGCGGACGGGCTGATACGAGTATTAATATCTGGAATTTATCTCAGTAATTATAATTAATAAAAAAATATCATACATATAGCTAACTAAGTAGGATAATAAATATGTTATGCCTTAGAGGATGTTTGAAAAGTATAATATAAGACAAAGAGACTTAACCCCCCTGCCCCCCTTCCCTACGTTCGCGTAGCGTGCCGCTTCGGCATGGGAAGGGGGGTTAAAAGCTTTTATCTAAAGCAGGGAGAGGTTTTGAAAGCTCTATTTTCTTGTTCCCCTTCCCGATGTTCGGAAGGGGTTAGGGGTTAGGTTCTTCGTTAACATTGATACTTTTCAAACATCCTCTTAGAGCGTGTTTATGAAAAGAATATTAAGCATCGTTCTTACCAAGCCAGCCAGTGACTTTAGTCGAATGGCACTAAGAAAAGCTGTAAAAAAGGCGGGGAGCAGGGTGTAGGGAGCAGGGAGATTGAGCAGGAGCAGGGGAGTTTCGTAAAAATTAGTTTTTATTTAGGCGTGCTTATTGA
>JAHHIC010000100.1 GCA_019359035.1 Scytonematopsis contorta HA4267-MV1
ATTTTGTCTTGCTCAGGAGTGAGAAATACCCTTAAACGAGCGCCCATATTTCAGTCACCTCGGCAGATACATTCTACGTATTTATTTATCTTTACATAGTTTGGTTTTTTCGCGCCGACTTACTTAGGTGGGAAGGTTTTCTTGAGTTTACCAGTTTTAATATCCCAGAGTTTAATAGTTTTATCCCAACTTCCGGAGGCTAAAATTTGACCATTTGGGCTAAAGCTGACACTAAAAACTTTTTGTTTATGTCCCGTTAAAGGCTTAATTATTTTGTAGTTATTCATATCCCAGAGTTGAATATTTTTGTCCCAACCCGCTGAAGCTAAAACTTTACCATCGTGGCTAAACTCTATGTTATTTACCCTCTGTTTATTATGTCCACTAAGTATTGTTTTTCTTTTACCATTTTCTTTCCATTCAATAAGCGTACCATCCAAATTCCAAAACTTAATAGACCCATCATCACTAGCAGAAGCAATTATATTACCAGATGGATTAAATCTCACACTACGTATTTGTGATTGCCCTGATTCCCAACGGTTATTTTCTTGTGCCCAATAAAGTGCTTGCTGCAAAGCATTCATTACTTGAGTTTTGGTTTCGCTTTGTATGCTAATTGGCAATCGAGCCATAAATTTAAGCTTTTTCTCAGCTTTAATTCCATCAATTAATGCATCAAGTTGACGGTTTGAGGCAAAAAGAGATTCACTCGACGAAGCTAAAGTTCTAATTTCTGCATCCTGTGTTCTAATCCACTGGTTCAAAGCAACACCTGATATAAATAAAATTGCTAATGTAAAGCCACCTCGCCACAACCATACCTCTCGTTCTCTTCGCTTAACGCTTTGCTTAACAAATTCGGCTTCGACTTCGTTCAACCAACTTTTATCTGTAGATTTGATATTCTGTAAAACATCTAAATAAGGGTCATTATGCCATAAATAACTTCTGTTTTGTTTACTCTTCCACTCAGAAGCTGCTGGAGTTAAACGGCGTTGCAATCCCAGGTTTTTCTCGTCTTGCACCCAATCTTTCAACCTTTGCCATCCCTGCACCAAAGCATCATGAGCTGGTTCTACAAAGGGTTTATTGTCGCTATCTGTTCCGTTAACCAACAAGTGAACAGAGGAAAACTGTTTTATTACCTTCAGCACCTGTGGCTGAATTTTTTCGGGATATCCCAACTCCTCTAAATGTACTCTTCGCCTTGCTAATTCTCCACTACCCAGCGCAACCATCCGTAACATTACATTTTTCACGATTTGCTCGTAGGTCGCATCAAGTTGTACTAACTTGCAATATTCTTCGTCTGCGCGTCCGGTTAACGATTGAATTACCCCACCAATTTCTTTATAATCTTCAAGAGTAATTGCACGGTCAATTGTTTTACCCCCAATCGAAGCTTCCCGTTGACGTGCTAAATACTTCAAATACAATTCGCTCAAGGCAAATGACAGCAACGGCAAAGCACCAGGCATACCCGCTACCTCGTCTATTAATAATTCTACCAAGTCATGGGGGTCAAAATACATTACCCTTGTTTCTGCTGGCTTTTCAATTGCCTCCCGCAGTTCAGAGCGTGTCATCGCTGGTACAATAAATCGTCCAGTTTGCCAATTACTATTAAAAATCGTTTTACCAAAACGCTGCGTTGCGGTAATAAACTTTAAACCAGCTTCCCTTAATTGCGGTTCAAAATCAGAGCGTAACGTTATCTTATAGATGCTGAGCATAATGATTATGCAGTATTTTTAAATTAATATGATTGTTTTCTTCCTATACAAAAATTTTTGAAATTTATCTATCTTTAGATAGAATTTTGTAAAGGGTAGTGAAAATCCTTATGCTTATCCTTTGGAGAATTTGCGTAAGCGTTTAAAAGCTGGAAAGTATCAAGTTGAGTGTGAAAAAAGCTATGAGTTTGTGGATGTTCGCAGGTTAATTGATGATGTGAATTTGTCTGTTGAGCGGGATTATCGAGAAGCTCAGACAAGAGATACATCGTTAAAACAGGAATTAGAAAGAGAGAAAAATAAGTCTTTGAATGTAAGTCCAATTACTAAAAATATTCGGAGTTTATGTTCCGGTAATTGAATGGATGGGGAAATTAGCTTCTTCAGCAGGATTTAAATCTTTTGAGTTTGAAAAAATACGCAACCGAAATGTAAAATGGAAAAACCGAAAACATGATGTTCCTTTATGTGAAGGTTTTTTATGGGTGTACGGATAAGTTAAATATCAAAAAATGGCAGAGTCATTTTCTCATAAATGGGGTCAAATTGTCGGAAATCTTATCCAAGAATTTGTGGTTGAGATATTTCAACAATTTGCTAGCGAACATGGTTTATATTTAGACTACCAAAGAAAACGTAAAGCACGAAAGAGTAAAAAAGTTTCTTGGCAAGATAGATATGGAAATTTTCATGACCTAGACTACTTTGTGTGACAGACCCAAACCTAAGCGTACCTAGTATTTATAATTTGTCACAACAAAAAAAGGACGTGATGTAGTTATTACACGTGCGTAAGTTAAAGCGACGCCAAATATCATACGATTAATCATTAAATTATATATATGAATTACAGCACTTTGCGGGTAAATTAAGTATACAAAAAAATATCAAATCTCTTGTGGGGTGGGCATCCTTGCCCGCCCGTTTATACCCTGCTCATCTAAAATCTATTGTATGAAACCAAAAACCAAATGAATATTATTTTATATTAATCAATTCAATTTAAATTTAGAACGCACCCCGACCGACCCATTAGCAATTAACCATTAGCAATCAATAACCCTAAACCGGAGCAAAAGCACCAGGAGGTATCGGCACCAATCTTGGAGTAGACAAACAAATTCCCTGTCTGTACCAAGCTCCATCAGCTTCAAAAGCTTCAAACTGGGTAGTCAAAACAGCCCAAGATTGCTCATTCAACCCCGCAGAGTAAGTCCAAGTGAATTGCCTATCGATTTGTAACTTTCGTTCCAATTCTGCCAAATCAGACGGTAACCAAAATCGAGTCATTACTCTTTGCGTCGCAACCTCTGGGGGTGTATCCAACATATCAGCCATTGGCTGATTCACAATAATTTGTTTGCGGTTATCCTGCCTAACTATACTAATAGGTCGCTCGTGTTCCGCAGCAGCAACCATTCGTCGCAGTAATTCCACGGGTACTTCTAGCTGGCTACAAAAAACATTACCCCCTGATTTCAAAATCCGTTCGGCAGTTTCCGATTTTATCGGTGCTCCCTGGGATGCCATCCACCCGAAAAACTCAATTGGTCTTTTGCAGCCTTTCCACCCTATACGTACTTTCCCGTTGACTTTTGCAGCAGTTTCACTCAGTGCCTCTCCGTAGATTTGGGCAAGGTGAGTAGCATCTCGCTTCGTCGGAGCAAGGATAGAAATCCCTTCATAAGAGATTTTGTAGTTCCATCCCGGCAGGTTTAGGGTTTTAAGAATACTCGCACTCACCTTCTTTTATACCTCCAGACTCTTTATATAGTTTTACACTATTAAAATCATTTTCCACGGAAATTTTGAAAGTTTGCTGCCAAATCATTTTTCTTTCCTCCTCTGGGATGGCTAACGTAGATGTAATAATGGCGAAGTCTCCCGGTGTCGGCAATACTTCTCCTTTGGCAATAGCCTGTAAGTTTTTAACCCCGCAGTGTTTCAGTTTTGTCATGTTGACTCTAACCACATCGGCTACCGTTTTGGGAGCAGCCTCCTCACCCAAGGAGAAGTCTGGACCGCCTTTTTTGGTCACCCATTCATAAAGCATTTCTTCTAGTGCGTCGCTTTGGGACAACCCAATATGAGCACAAATACTCTTGAATGAGCGAGCTAGTTCTACTGGGACGTAGCCGCTCACCTGCTTATAGTCTTCAGAACGTCTTCTATCAGTCATTTTTTGAACCGTTCTATATCACGCTTTTTCCTATTCTCTCTCATGACAACTAAAAATGATGGCATTTTGTGCCGCTATTTTTAAATGACATATTGACATTAAAAAATGACACAGGATAGTATAAGGAAGTGAAGCAATAAAAACTTGAAGACAGAGGAAAGGCAGCACACCCTAGTAACTAGTCTCTGACACTGATGACTAGCCAATAACTTAAATTGAGGAATTCGAGGAAAGAATCCTCCTGTCTAACCAGTATATATTATTGCTTTCACTTCAGCAATACCATCCAAAAATTAGTAATCTACGTAATTCGGTGACTGAGGAATCGCGGAGGAGTCGTTGATTTGCTTTAATTCTATGGGATTGCCAAAAATTTCCGATTACCGATTTGGTTAAAAGCATGACACAGTTAACCTTTGAGCAATTCATCCACCCGTTATCAGAATTCCCTAAAGTGGTGAGTTTAAACGGAGATGAAGACCCCATGTTTGATTTTTACACAATGGCTGGGGTAATTCTGTATACCGCATGTGCCAATGACAACTATCAAGCAAGTGAGCATATACTGACAACATCGGCGATTAACGCAGGAATGCTAGATGTTGAATTATTATTTGAGCAGTGTA
Source organism: Scytonematopsis contorta HA4267-MV1 (assembly GCA_019359035.1). Taxonomy (GTDB): domain Bacteria; phylum Cyanobacteriota; class Cyanobacteriia; order Cyanobacteriales; family Nostocaceae; genus Scytonematopsis; species Scytonematopsis contorta. Next base: position 4,542 of record JAHHIC010000100.1, read on the forward strand.
AAAAAGGAGACAGAGCGGCAATTTTACAAATGATAAGCTTGATTGCTTCTGGGATGGAAACGAATTTGTCTGACAATAACTGACTAGCAACGGATACAGACGAATGTAACGGATGACTTGTTCGTAGGTTGGGTTGTTCGCGCAGCGTGCCGCTTCGGCATGGCTTTGGGAAACCCAACATATTATTAAAAGCAAACGAGAAAATTGTTATTAATAAGCAGATAAAATCAAGCTAAATCCAGGCAATACGTTTTCACCGGATAATTGGGTGGGGAGATTTCGCACTTCTACGTTTTGTCCTTGACGATAAATCTCGACCTGCTGCTCTTGGGGGTTAACCAACCATCCTAATTGCACCCCAGCATTCATATATTCCTGCATTTTATTTTGTAGAGTTTCCAGGTCGTCTGTTGCAGACCTTAATTCGATAACGAAATCTGGTGCTATAGGAGGAAATTTGCGTCTTTGTTCGACCGTGAGTGCTTCCCAACGCTCCCGTTGAATCCATGCTGCATCTGGGGAACGGTCTGCACCATTAGGTAATTTAAAAACAGTGGAAGAACTGAAGGTAAAACCGAGATTTGTTTGCCGATTCCAAATTCCTAAATCGATTATTAAGTCAGCTTCTCGGTTGCCACTTTCTCCTCCAACTGGTGACATAATGATTAATTCTCCTTTAACCGTTCGTTCAAATTTAAACTCGCGGTTGTTTTGACATAACTGATAGAACTGTTCATCTGATAGGGGAATAGTGTCTAGGTTTAGCGTCAAAGGACTTATAACCATATGGTTAACCTGCATGTTGGTAGCGAGAATACCGTCTTTTATTATATCTAAATTTAACAAAAACGCGCAAGAGCATCACTTCCCTAACTAAGCTGACTGCGAAACCTATTAATACTAATACTCAACAGCACAACAGCAAAAGCTAATAACGCTAGAACATGCACCCAAAGGACATCTAACCCAACACCTTTAAGTAAAATACCTCTAACAATAGTAATATAATGGCGTAAAGGGTTAAGTAAAGAAAGTACCTGAAAAAATGGAGGCATAGCTTCAATTGGTGCGATTGCTCCAGAAGTTTGTACCATTGGTAAATTAATAAAAAATGCAGTTAATACTACTTGTTGTTGAGTTTTACAAATAGTTGCGAGCATAATCCCCACGCTCATTCCCACAAACAAATACATACCCGAAAGCCCGAAGAAAAGTGGGACACTACCGCGAAAAGGTAAATTAAATACTACCATTCCTAATGTTAAAGCCAGCAGCACATCACCCATCATCAAAATAACTAAGGGTACAATTTTTGCTAGCAAAATTTGCCAGTTTTCAGCCGGAGTCATTAACAATTGTTCAAGAGTACCCGTATCTTTTTCTTTTACAACCGTAACTGCTGAAACTAACGTTCCAATCAGCGTCACAACTAAACCCATGACTCCAGGTACAAAAAACCAGCTACTTGCTAGTCCTGGGTTATATAGAAAAACTACTTCTGGTATAATTGGTGGGTTTGCTTGTATTTGCGCTAAACGAAGATTATATTGTTGAATAATTTGGCTCATATAGCCATTAGCAATACCTGCCGTATTTGCATTTACCCCATCAACAAAAACCTGAATTTCTGCTGATTTATTTTCCAATTTACGAGGAAAATCTGGCGGAACAATTACCCCTACATCTAGTTTACCTTCTTCTACTAAAGTACTTAGCTCTTTTTCGCTAGTTGGTGCAGCATCAAGAACAAAAACATGATTTTCTGTCATTGCCGATACTAGTTCTCTACTTGACGCTACATTTGCATAGTCAATAACACCTAATCTCAAATTATGCACATCAGGATTAAGTGCAAAACCATAAAGCAATAACTGTAGGGTCGGCGGTATTATCAGTAATACAATCAACTGCTTATCTCGCAATATTTGATTAATTTCTTTGCGAATTAATGCCCATAATGTACTATCAAAAAATTTCATCATATGAGTAATTGGTAATTGGTAATTGGTAATTGGTAATTGGTAATTGGTAATTAATAATTGGTAATTGGTAATTGGTAATGGGTAATTGGTAATGGGTAATTGGTAATTGCTAATTGCTTGCTTGTTTTTCATAAATGACCAGTAATTAACTTGATAACTGCATCCGACTTAGTACTCTACGGGATACGTTGAAAAATACTAAGCCTACTAAAATGAGCATGATAAAATCAAACCAAACACTTGTCCACCCAGTACCCCGTACAAATACGTCACGAGTAATATCTATGTAATATCTAGCTGGAACTACGTTAGAAACTAGCGAAAGAGGAAAGGGTATATTATTAAGTGGGTAAATAAAACCTGATAATAATAAAGAAGTAATGAAGCCAACTAGAGAAACACCCTGTACGGCTGCGTTTTGATTACTAGTTCTGACTCCTAAAAGCAAACCAAATAAAACACTATCTATAACGAATATTAAAGTCCCTAATAATAAAATAATCGGGTTTCCAATTAAGCCTACTTGGAAAATTAACGACCCCAAACCAATGACTACTAATGCTTCGAGAATTGCGACTAGTGAATACGCAAATGCTTTACCTAGTAACAATTCAGTCGCACTAATACTAGAAGCATAGACTTGTAAGATTGTACCTTTTTCTTTTTCCCGCACCATTGCAATTGCAGTAAGCAAAGAAGGAAAAATCCACAAAACTACACCATAAACTCCTGGTACAATATATAACGATTCTAAGCGACCGGGGTTAAACCAAAGACGAATTCTAGCTGTAATGCTGCTGACAGATGGTAGTAGTCCTTGCTGCTGCATAAAAAAATTGGTCACCGCTTTAATACTATTTTTAATTACGCGAGCATTATTCACATCAGTTGCATCAACTAGTACTTGTACTTTAGTACTTCTACCAGCTTGAATATCCCTACTAAATTGGGGAGGGATAATCACCGCAGCCTTTGCGATACCCCTATCAATAGCATCTTGTGCGGGGTCATTTCCCGACCATTCTTTGGCTACAAATTGATTTGTGGCATATAATCGTTCTATATAGCTGTTACTTAAATTTGTTCGGTCAAAATCCTGTACAACTAAGGGAATATCTTTACTTTCTAAACGGATAGCAAACCCAAAAATTACCAGTGTCATAAATGGCAGCAAAAATGCCAACGCTAACGTTAATTTATCGCGGCAAAATTGTGCCAATTCTTTTATACATTGAGAAAGTATTCTTTTCATTGTGATTTTTAATGTGTAAAAAATACAGCGGGTTTCAAGTTAGTGAAGTATAAGTGGGCGGGCAAGGATGCCCACCCCACAATAGGTTTGATATTTATTAGGTGTGTCTTATTTACATGCAAAGTACTGTATCTCCCTATTTTTGCGCTCGTTGGACTATACTAATAAAGGCATCTTCCAAAGATAAGGGAACTGAACGTAGGGAACAAATTGTAATGTTGGCAGATTGTAAGAGTTTTTTTACTTGCTGAATTTCTTCGTTGGGGTTGTCTAAAACGACGTGTAAGCTGTTAGCAAAAATAGAAACACGCCAAGGTTCTAAATGTTTTTTGAGTACATCAGAAGCAGCTTGGTTTTTGCTGACGACTAGTTCTATTAACTGTCCTGGTTGCTTGGTTTTGATTTCGCTGGGGGAGCCTTCGGCTACAGTTTCTCCTGCGACCATAAAGCTCATGCGGTTACACTGTTCAGCTTCTTCTAAATAATGTGTTGTGACTAATATTGCTGTTCCGTTGCGAGCAAAGTCATTAATTAATTTCCAAAACTGACGACGAGCAAGGGGGTCTACTCCTGATGTTGGCTCATCAAGAAAAAGAATATCTGGCTCGTGCATTACCGAAGCACCAAAAGCTACCCGTTGTTTCCAACCACCCGGTAGTTGTTTGGTAAGCATATCTGAGCGTCCTTCTAATCCACAGGTCGCAATTACCCAATTAATTTTTTCTTTGCGTAATTTGCGCGGTACGTTATATACACCGCAATAAAATTCTAAGTTTTCTAATATTGTTAGGTCATCATAAAGCGTAAATTTTTGACTCATGTAGCCAATACGCTTTCTTAAATTCGCACTTCGCAAATTTCCCGTTTCTCCACCCAGAGTAATCTCACCGTCACTTTTTTCTAATAATCCACATAACATTTTTATGGTGGTGGTTTTTCCAGCACCATTTGCGCCTAAAAGCCCAAAAATTTCGCCGTAACGCACTTCCACGTTAACGCTTTTAACTGCTTGAAATTTACCAAACACCCGACTAAGGTTGCGAGCGTGGATTGCGAGTTCCCCATCCCAAGTCCCCAGTACCCCACTCCCCACTCCCCATTCCCTACTCCGGACTCTTGAACGAGGAAATGGAAAAAATTCTGGTGCTGAACCTTGCTGTCGCAACCGGGTGACGAAGACGTTTTCTAGGGTTGGTTCTGCTGATTCGATTTTGGGGGATGGTAATTGGTTTTGTTTTATTAAGGTGCGTACTTGGGTTTCTCCGATTGCTATATTTTTCACCAGCACATCGAGACGGTCACCAAATGTTTGTACATCAGCTATATCTGTTTGAGGATTTTGTAATAGTAGTTGTTCGACTGTTTCCAAATTTTGCGATCGCACTTCTAAACGATGCAAGCCTAAGTTGTCGCGTAATTCTCCAGGGGTACCAATTTCGTGTATTTGACCTTCGTACATCAACCCTACGCGGTGACAACGTTCGGCTTCATCTAAATAAGGTGTTGCAACGAGGATAGTCATACCGGACGCTGAAAGCTCTGCAAGCACATCCCAAAATTCTCGTCGTGATACGGGGTCAACACCGGTGGTCGGTTCATCTAGTAACAGAACTTGTGGTTGGGAAACTAAAGCGCAGCAAAGCGCCAATTTTTGTTTCATACCACCAGAAAGTTGACCAGCCAAGCGTTCACCAAATTTTTCTAAGCTCATCAACTTTAAATATTTATTACGACGTTCTCGTAACAAATCATCAGGTACTTGACGCAATCCGGATGCGTAGCGTATGTTTTCATCAATACTTAAATCTAAGTATAAAGAAAACTGCTGCGTTAGATAGCCCGTTATCAAACGCGCATCCCGTGAAGGCTGATTAAATATTCTCGCTTCCCCTGCTGTAGCTTGCATTACACCAGCGAGAATGTGGAAAGTGCTAGTTTTACCCGCACCATCCGGTCCAATTAAGCCAAACATCTCGCCCTTTTTTACCGTAAAGTTAATTCCTCGCACCGCAGCTAAGGAACCATAGTGCTTGTGCAGGTCGCGAACGCTGATAGCTTCAGTTGCTGAAGCAGGGTTTGGTGGAGAATTATCAGTACTAATTACTACTTGACTGCTCATTTCTTAGTCCCTTTTATTAGCAGTGATTTTATTGGTATCCAATACTCACCCTACTTTTGAGCCTCAGCTTTGAGTAAAATATCCGCATCAGCAGGCATTCCAATTTTGGCACAAGGTAAGTCTCCACCTGCGTAAGGGTTTTCGGGGTTAAAGCAGCCTGCTGGGTTTTCAACGCTGATACGAATACCCACAACTTGTCTTACCCTATCTTTTTGAAAGTAAATATTTTCTGGTGTAAATGAAGCTTGCGGGTCAATAGAAATTACTTTTCCTTGTAGGGGTTTATTCAATGCAGAATCTAAATAAATTTTTGCGACCTGTCCAACACGAACTTTGCCTATATCTCCTTGAGGAACAAAACCCCTTAAATAAATATTATTCGGGTCAACCACCGTCAAAATCTTGCTTTGGCTGCTAACTACCGCACCTGGTTCAACACTACGCGCTGTGATTACACCATCTAAAGGACTAATAACATTTAAATCTCTTTTAGAATCTTTTATTTGAGTAGCGATTTGTTGCTGCGATGCTAAAGCATCCTTAACTTTTGCTTGAGCGGATTTAACTTTGGCTTGTGCAGATTTTAATTGAGCGTTACTTTGCTCTCGCTTTCTATATAAAGCTGCTAACTGAGCATTGCGAATACCAGGATTTAAACCTGTCGTTTGCGCTTGAGTTAACGCTCCTTGAGCAGCGCTTAACTGTTGGGAAGCAGCGTTCACAGCGGCTTGTCTTGCTTCCAACGTAGCAACTGCAGTATCGTATGCTGTTTGCGTTTGGTCAAATTGCTGTTTGTTAATAGCTCCTTCAGCCACTAATTTAATGTATCGGTCGCGATTCACTTTCGCCAGTTTAACTTCTGCTGCTGTTTGTTTTGATTGCGCTTGTGCTTGTACTAATTGCGCTTTTGCTGCTGCGACATTAGACTGTGCTTGGCCAATCCTACCTTGAGCGTCACCTTGAGACTGTTGGACATTTAATTTTGCTTCGCTAATTTGACTGTTAATTTGTTCAATCCCACCCTGAGCTTGTTCAATATCAGAAATTGCTTGTTGTTCATCCGATTGAGCAGAAGCAACCCTCGCTTGGGCACCCTGCAATTGCTCTTGCAAAAGTTGGTCGTTACTATCATCCAGCCGAATTAAATTCTGACCCTTCTTAACTGCAGTACCTTCCCGCACAGCGATTGACTCAATTCGTCCCGAACGCTTGACTCCTATCTCAGTCTCGTAACCATCAATCCTTCCACTCACTTTAAGTACATTTGCGACAGGTTGCGGTTGCAAGCACCAAAAAACATAACCAATACCACCTATAGCTAAAAGTATTGCCACTACTAATAGAGGCTTCGGTTTTTTATGATGCTCCGGTTTGGGTGGTAACGCAGGAGCATTTGGAATACTTTCTGTCGATTTCGGGACAAGCTGAGTCATGGGAGTACCCTACATTACAAAATAATGGATACTTGGTTGACAATCATACTATACCGTCTAGTATGATAAATTCAAGAGTAACCAAAAAAACTTAATAAACTTCAGACTCCACACTCCACACAGCATCTTTTTTTATGTCAAAAATATCTGCTTCTCGAATTAAAATCCCCAAAGCCCCACTAAAGCAAAAGCGGGAGCAAATTTTGCACGGAGCTATGCGCGTATTTTTGCAGGATGGTTATGCTGGTACTAGTATGGATAGGGTAAGTGCAGTAGCGGGAGTTTCTAAGCAAACGGTATACAGTCACTTTCAGGATAAAGAAGGACTGTTTAAAGCATTAATGGAACAGGTAACAATTAATAATATTGGTAGTGTTTTTGGTATGCAAGAATTAAAAGGCGAACCAGCATTTTTACTTCGCCAACTTGCTGAAAAGTATTTTTCTTTAGTCGCTGATAATCCAGATTATATAGCGTTGTTGCGGGTAATTATTGCCGAATCAGAGCGGTTTCCTGAGTTAGCAAAACTTTACACTAAAACAGTTATTTTGCATGGGAGACAGTTATTGAGTCAATATTTCTTGGAGCATTCAGAATTAGGTATTAGCGACCCAGAAGCGACAGCGCAAATTTTTTTTGGTTCTCTTGTATCTTACGTGGTGACCCAAGAAGTTCTCTATGGTAATGAATTGATGCACCTGTCACGTTCTCGCATTCTTGATAACTTAGTTAATTTGATACTAAAAAACTAAGTATTTTTGTAGCTAAAAGTTTTGAATATCTCGCATCCAAAGAGCGGTTAATCAGCAGTTGATGTACAACGTTCTGCTATCTCTTGAACTACCGTGAGGAATTGGCGCAGCAAAATCGAATCGGTCGGTGCTGGCTGTAACAAAGCCTTAATATCTGACCGTCGCCATACTACCGCAATTTGTCGAGCGAACGGGGTATCTTCAAGCTCTCGGTAAACCACTCCTTGACGTTGAAGCGTTTGCACGTTATCCGGTAATATAGATACGCCTGCACCTGCTGCTACTAAGCTAAGGTTAATCACCATCCAAGTTGCTTTGACCGTTTCTAGCAATGTTGGCTTAAATCCCCGAAGCTCAAATTCTGATAAGACCACTTTGTAGGACGGCACTGCATCAAGCGGTGGCAAAATGAGCGGTTCGTGCTTGAGTGCTTCCAGTGGAATGCGTGATTGTGCCGTCAGGGGATGATGTTCTGGCAATGCGACCACAAAAGACTCTTGCACAATTGGGAGAAAATTCAGAGTTGAATCATCTGAGTAAGGATTGGGCAGATGTTCAAATCCAACATCGATTGAATTCTCCCGTAGTCCTTGTATCATTTCCTCAATCGTCATTGATTGTAGTTCCAATTCCACGTTTGGATAACGATTCCGAAAGGTTTTGAGAATATCCGGAAGTAAGCTATTTGCAATTGCTGTGTTCACCACCACAACTAGCTTTCCAATTTCGCCACGACTTGCTTCCTGTGCGCGTTTCATCGCCCGTTCCAGCGCAGTAGTGGCAAGCTGAAGCTCTGTGAGAAAAACTTTTCCCGCCATCGTCAACACTGGAGGACGACGAGTGCGGTCAAAAAGTTCTACACTCAACGTCGCTTCCAATGAGGCAATCGTTTTGCTGAGGTAGGATTGTTCCACATCTAAACGCTCAGCTGCTTTGCTAAAGCTTTTTTTCTCACCCACTTCCGCAACCAGCTCCATAAAATACTGTAGCTGTCTTATCTCAAGTTGATTCCAAGGTCGAAGGGGCATCACCAAAATAATATAATTAAAATGACATACTAACATATTTAAAAGTACCTTACTAGAATACTAATAATTGTTTAAGCTTACTGTTAGAACTACTAGTAATCGGACAGTGTTTATGAAAACGGAATCTACATTCTCTTCAATATGCCCACAAGCTATTGCTCTAACCTCTAGCCGTTTAAATCGAGATATTGAATTAACCCCTGCAGTAAAAGCCCAATTTGGGGAAATTTGTTCCAAAACAATCGCCTATTGTCACGAAGCTTTGGACAACAGCCGCTTTTTTAGCCTACTGAAAGCTGGCACTGTAAGCGAAGCATTGATGCAATATACGTTCCTCCAGTACCATCATTGGCGGGATAGGCTGCATCAGTGGTTTGGCTTATGTATCGTCAAAGCTGGTAGTTGTACTGACCCAGATGAGAAATCTGCCATTATGTCTTTAGCTGACCATACCTTCACAGATTTGGAAGATGGTCATAGTGAGATGTATATAGAATTTCTTCACGAGCTTGGATTAAGTGATGCTGAAATTATCGCAGTTCAACGAAGTGCCGCAACTATATCGTATGAACGTTCATTTTTCGATGAATTTGGCTATGGAACCGACAACTTTTACGAAGCCCTGGCAGCTTTGAGTGGTCGAGAACTGTGTGTGTCAGTCCGAAATGTGAGGCTTCTTCATTCTTACTTTGATGCTCGTGGTATGAACCACCCAGCTTGGCTAAGCTTGCACGCGGAATTAGAGGTGAATCATTTCCAAGATTCTATCCGTCCGGTGCTGACTCGCTACGATGGGGATTCAACCAAACTATCCAGCGTAATCAAAGCTGTTGAGCGTGGGATTAATCGACACGTACAGTATTTCGATGATTTGCTGCATGAGTACAAATCTCAAGTTGATTCTAGAAACGAATGCTAGCTGCCTATTTAAAAGACTTCCAAATTAAAAAATATCCAATTTTATAGTATTATACACTACAAAATTGGATAAATATTTTTATTCTGTGTGCCAATTGGGTAAGTGCTATTTATAAAGAAACTATCAGCATAAATTAAGAATTTGTTAAAGCTTATTGGCAATAATTTTTCTAACAGATATACTCATTTTAAATCTTCTTGATTCGTCAAGAAAATCTTTTTATATCATCAACATCAGCGGTTAGCTCTATTTTAGTTATTTATTTAGGTGGTTGGTAATTGGCAATTTAAAAACTATTTACTCACAACCTATTAATTTTGAATACTAAATTATTATTTTTATTCTATTTTTTTGAATAATCTATATTAATATGAAAATAAATTATCAGCCATTAATCATTGCGCTGGGGTTTTCGCTTACCTTTGCACAATGTCAAATTGCTATAGCTTCAGATTTATCTAGGAGCCAAATTTACGCAAAGTCAAGAAAAATTACAGTATTAATAGCTGGCTCTAATTCTAGATTTGGCTCCGGAGTAATTGTCAAAAAAGAAGGTAATGTTTATACTGTGGTCACTAACACACATGTAATTAACTATAAAAATGTTAAGCATGAAGTGGTTACATATAATAATCAGCGCTACCCTATCAATTTAAAAAATATTAAAACAATACCTGGTTTTGATTTAGCAAGTGTTCAATTTCTCAGTCAAAATAATTATGAGACAGCTACGTTAGGTGACTCTAGTAATATTGGCATTCCAATAGTTTTTAAAGATTACATGGTTTATAGTGCTGGGTTCATTAGAAGTTTGAGCAGCAACAAGCCCACATATAATTTTTTACTAGGAAAAGTGTTGGAAAATACATCCGAGCAACAGTATAAACCTCAGTTTCATGATGAAGGTTATGATTTATCACATACAAGCCAGATAAGAGATGGAATGAGTGGTGGTCCAATATTAAATATAAAGGGTGAGCTAGTCGGAATTAATGGCAGAGTAATATATCGCGGAAAATTTAAAGAGTTATATAAAAGCCTTGGGATTCCCATTAATACAATTAAAACTCATTTATTGCCAGACACCCCAACTATAACTACTTCAAAAGCTTTGGGATGTAGTAAAAATATTTTTGTTAATGTTGCTAATGTTTGTATTACTTACCCGTCCACCTCATCTTCCTTGTCTTCTTTTTAAATTAACCACAGGTTTGATGCCGTATAGTGACAATATTTTCGTAGTGGTACAGAATTATTTTTGTAGTCATACATATTTTTTATTATTTGATAGCTTACTTCTTTTTAAGCTACTGAGTCAAAAACCTGTTGAGCCGTTAGATTTAACTGTGGGAAAGTAGGAGATACAACGCGGTCATTACCTCTAAAAGGTGTCATTTGATATTCTCTGTCTATTAATTCACACACAAAGATAGTAGGAACTTTAGGATTTCCAATAAATACACGTCCGCCCAATGCAGCATAATCTACAATCCAGTATTCAGGAATTCCCATAGCTTCATAGTCACGAAGTTTATTATAATAATCATCCTGCCAATTGCTACTAACAACTTCTACTATCAATTTAACCGAACTTGCATTTTGAATAATTGATTCATTTTCCCAGCGTGTCTCAGTGCCAATAGTTTCTTGATTCAAAACAATAATGTCTGGTTCGTAGCCTGTTAAGTTATTAGGCTTAACAATAGATTCTTTAGGTATAGTCAAAATTCTACGTTTACCCATCTCTCTAATGGTTATCAGTAATTCTTCTATTAAATAACCTGTTAAATCTGAATGTTTCCCTTTAGGCTTAGGCATTTCAACAATTGCTCCATCATGCAATTCGTAATGTACTTCCGAATTTTCGGGATACCATTCGATAAATTCATCGAACGTGTGTAGTTTTAGTTCGGGTAAGGTTTGTGTCATTTTAGTTTCTCATCTTTTTTAAGCGAAGTGCTTTCTATTTTTGACTTCCAGTTCTCCCTGTCGCGAACCACTAGCTCTAACAGCACAGCAGCAAGGTTGCTTACAGACCGTCTTTCTTCGTCAGCCCATTTTTTCTAACAAATCATATACTCCATCCGGTAAATAGGTCGTTAAACGTTTAGTAATACTGCCAATAGGACAAGATAAGAAATAATCGTTAAACTCATGAATGGTCATTTGGAGTAAAATTTTCAACCATACCTCATTTTTAGCAAAAATTTTGGAATGTGTAACGGGTTGTGATGCTTGGACTTCCTACTTATGATGGGTTGTGTGACGGCTGTATCCCTTGTGGGCGACAGGTGTGACGGGTGGTGTGATGGATGTTTTCTAAATTCATTTCCAGAACTGATTGTTCCGTTTCGAGATAAAATTTAAGTAACAGTCCATTTCAACCAACCTACTTACCACGTTGATGGTAGTATCGACGGATATGGGAATACCCAACAAAACTACCATTACTCGCTCGAATTCATCCACCCAAATAAAAGCAGCGATGCTCCGAAAGACGCACCTAACCTGAAAATACGATTTAGCTTGAAAAGTAGAGTTTGAAAATGCCATATAGTGCTTTTAGTTTTAACAAAGTCAAAAAAGATTTCAAGCTTAATGTTGTCGAAAACCAAGATTTATTCTTAAATACACCTGGTGTTCAACCCACAGATTATCTAAATATTATTCTGACAGAACATCTACCTTTAGTAACGGCAATTAATACAGAAAAAGCACGTTCCGAACTCGTAATTATGCCTGTTTTAATTGAAGTTAGGCGCTATTTAAAATATCAAATTAGCGTTTTTTCTGGCTCGGAATTTAATGTTGATGCATCCAAAGGTTTAGAAGGACGTTGTGATTTTATTCTATGTGGTTCCCAGGAACAATATGATATTACTAGTCCAATCGTCATGATTGTAGAAGCTAAAAATGAGAGTATCAAATCAGGTTTAGGACAATGTATTGCAACAATGATTGCAGCAAATATATTCAATCAGCAACAGGAAAATGTAACCGATGTCATGTATGGTGTTGTGACAACAGGAACCGATTGGAAGTTTTTAAAAATTCACGACAATACCGTATTTATTGACAGAAGCGATTATTTTATTAAAGAAGTAGATAAAATTCTCGGTATTCTCTCAACTATGGTAAATATTTCAAATTAAATAACTTTTTAAATAACATGCTTCGCAATAAACGAAACTTTTAAACAGTGTTAAAAACGATAAGCTAAAAAAGGAATCAACATTTCAGCACGACTAACACCACCATGTACCCCATTTTTCGCAGGACGACCTTCCGCAGAACTGGGTTCTCCCGATTGTTCCGAGGAAATCCAGTCCTCACGGGGAATTAATATCAAATCACCAATACGTTGCAAATATTCTCTGCAGGGAGGTTGACTGGGTTCTCCAAACAAACCAATTTCAATAGCCTCAATTTTAGACAAAGCAAAGAAATGTTCACCAAAGTTTTGTTGAATATAATTTAAAGCATCAGGTAAAGCATCATAATCAGTATCTCGCATCAAATGCAAGAAGCGACATTGCGTTTCTCCTGTAGATGGCATAGAAAACATTTGTGTCAGTTGAGGATGTTGGTCAAGCCAAAGAGTTTTATCCGCATAACCAGAACGTTGACCGTGGTCAGCAACTAATATTAATACAGTATCATTACGACCCGCTAAAGGTTCTAATAATTCTCGTCTTAAAGAAAAATCAATACCCGCGATTTCAGCACGATAATTAAAACTCAGAGGTCCATAACGGTGAGCAAACATATCAATATTAGGGATATATATATGAGTAAAACTCTTATCTTTATCCAAATTAGCCAATAAACGTTCCCTCACCTGAGCAAAACCATCCGCAGGAGTTTGATAACCAAAATATTTATCTCTACCAGCTTGACTGTCAACGCTAGTAAAACGGGTAATGCCAGAATTACGAAATAGTTGAGAATTGACAATTTCTACATTTACACCCGCTTTTTCCATCCGTAAATATAAATTAGGTACTGATAAAAGCTTATCTGGATTGAATTGAGTATCAGAATAAGATGTAGAACTAGGAGAATTTAAAGGTTTAAATCTAATTAAATCTATAATATTACCCATTCGGGGAAAAAACATACGAGTAGACATTAATCCATGTTGAGCAGGAGCATAAGCAGTCGCTGCACAAGTAAGAGCATTAACAGTAGCGCTGGGAAAAACAGAAGTAGCAGGGATAAAAAAAGCCCGCGATTGGTGACAGGCTGTTTTAATTCCTGGTGTGACATCCTCGTCCATCAAAGTTCGCAACTGGTCATAACCCAAACCATCCATTATCAAAAACACCACATGTTTTATCGGTGCTTGTTGTTGCCAATTTTTCCAAGCGTCCGTTACCGCTTTTACTTCTAATAATTCTGGGTTGAAGGGAGGTAAAGATGGCTGTTCGTGTAATTGTGGAGCATCCGGACATAGCCATTCCACCGCTAAAGCAGCAACATTAGGCAATCCCAAACCATCGTAGCTGGGTTTAACCGCATCCGCACCCAATATAGGTAATTTTTGTCGATTTAATAATGCTTCTTCTGCAAGGGTAGCGATTTCTATTGGTGACACTTTTTAAATTCCTTTGCAAAGTTAGGTTGACCAAGTATTATTTTATCAAAAAACACATACTGATAGTGAAAAAGTTAAATGCTACCCCAAATAAAGGTTCTATCAAGTAATATATATTTTTAATGAAGTGAGAAAATTGTTTGAGACATGGGAACTATAAATACGAAGTCTAATTTTTAATTACTTTGTAAATATGTTTTTCTCCAAACGTTTATCTTACATTGCTGTTGGTATTTGTTTATTTGGTATTACTCTGTTTGCTGAAAAAGCTTCTGCACAAATAAATGTCTCACCCCTAGTAATCGAAACACAACCGCAAGAAGGACAAACCGAAACTTTTATTACGCTGACAAATACTACTAGTACTCCATCTCGTGTGCGTATTTACGCTGAACAATTTACCTATGAAAGCGACAATGGTTTTCAACCCTTACCATCAAGTCCGGATAACCAAAAACCATATTTACAATTCTCTCCTCGTGAGTTTACTCTAAAATCTGGTGGAAGCCGACAGGTACGTGTTGTCAGTCGCTTCCCCAGCAATTTACCAGCAGGAAAATATCGGGTAGTAATATTTCATGAAACCTTAAGCGGTGTTCAAGATTTCGACGGTAATCATGTAAGTTTAGTAGCCCCAATCGGCGTTACATTGTATTTCAATCAAGGAAATACTTTATCTAATTCAACAATACAAAATTCCGCCTCAAAACAAAAATAATCCCTGATTAAAACCCTGTAGAGACGCGATTAATCGCGTCTCTACATTTTTGTGGTCAATAATTGCTAATTGCTAATTGCTAATTGATTTAAGACGCGATATATCGCGTCTCTACATTTTCGTGGCAAATAATTGCTAATTGCGTAAGCGCTCCGCTCCACTGCGTGTTCGCGTCAGCGTCCGCTTGCGGATACGCGCAGCGTGCTCATAAAGGCTTATTGCGAATTGCTTCAGGCTTCTCCCCCGACAACAACACCGGATATCCTTAAACTTGGTCCACCACATCCGACAGATAAACCATTTTGTCCACCTTTACCACAACCCCCAGACTCATCCCAGTAAAAATCATCTCCTATTGCTTCAATATCTCCTAAAGTTTGAAAAACATTTCCCGAAAGTGTTACATCCTTAACTGGTTCAGCAATTTTACCGTTTCTTATCATCCAAGCTTCCCCTGCTGAGAAAGTAAACATTTCCCCGTTGGTCATCCCCCCCAACCAATTTTTCGCGTAAACCCCTTCCGATATATCGCTAAACAAATCGGACACAGGTGTTTTACCCCGCTCAATCCAAGTATTTGTCATTCTGACGATAGGCGCAAAGTGATAATCGAGACAACGTGCATTACCTGTAGGAGTTTCACCTAATTTACCTGCTGTTTCTCGCGAATGTAACCTTCCCACTAATACACCATCTTTAATTAGTTGCGTAGTTGTCGCAGGTGTCCCTTCATCATCATAAAAATAACTACCTCTATGACCTACGGGAGCAGCACCATCAAAAATTTGTAATTCCTTATGTCCGAAACGTCGTCCCAGAGTCATCACTTCTAATATGTCCGGGTTTTCGTAAGCCATATCAGCTTCGCTCAGGTGTCCAAAGGCTTCGTGAACGAATAATCCTGTCAAAATCGGGTCTATAACTACAGTATAAGTGTTGCCTTTGACTGAGGGGAGAGATAAAGCTGATACGGCTCTCTGTGCTGCACTTTTTACTTGTTCGTCTAGATTGTTTAAATCTTCGTAAGCTTTTCGAGAGCCATTAGTTTCCCTCCCTGTTTGTACAGTATCACCATTTCTTGCTGTTGCAGCAAAACGCATTTCCATATCCGTCCAGGATTGCTCAATAAGAGAACCATCGCTTGTCGCAATAATTACTCTCTGTGATGTATCTGCGTAACGAACAGATGTAGTTGTAATATATTTATCTACACTTTTAAGTAATTCAGAGTAATGTTCGCACAATGCTTTTTTTTGTGATAAAGAAATATGGCGTGGGTTAGTACCAGTAAGAGGAAATTCACATATAGCTTGTACAGGTGTCACCGGAGCGAGAATAGTTTTTTCGTCTCCCACCATTCGAGAAGCAACGATAGCCTCTTCGATACGGTCAGCAATAGTAGAAAGTTGATTGAAACTACTTAATCCCCAGCCTCCTTTGTAACATGCTCGCACGTGACCACCGATGGAAATTGCTTCGCTAAGGGTCTCTATTTTATCTCCACGCAGTAAAATATCAGTCCCATCAGCTTCTTCCAGACGAATCATGAGATAATCAACACGATGGGAATAACGCGCAACCAGGTCAGTGAGTAGATTTTGGACATCTTTTAGTAAATTGGTCATGGGGAATGGGGAATGGGGAATGGGGAATGGGTAATGGGGAATGGGTAATGGGGAATGGGGAATGGGGAATGGGGAATGGGTAATGGGGGATTACCAATTACCAATTACCAATTGACAATTGACAATAATGTATCACTCGCTACTGTTATAAAGTTAATATTAAAAAAAGATAAAAAAAACAGTGACTATACTCACAGCAATTGCCACACTTGTATTTTGAGATAAATGTAGAAACTTATCAATTTGTAACCGGCTGGGGCATTAGGTATATGAAGATATTAGTCCTAACATGGGAATTTCCACCTAGGATTGTTGGCGGAATTGCGCGACATGTGGCAGAGTTATATCCGGAACTAGTTAAATTAGGTCACCAAGTTCACTTAATAACAGTGGAGTTCGGTAGTGCCCCAATGTACGAGATTGTTGAGGGTGTACATATACATCGTGTACCCGTTGCTCCTGCTAAAGACTTTTTCCACTGGGTCGCCAACATGAACGATAGCATGGGGCTTCAAGGTGGTAAATTATTGTTGGAAGAAGGCGGTTTTGATATTATCCATGCCCATGATTGGCTAGTCGGTGACGCGGCGATCGCACTCAAGCACACGTTCAAAATTCCTTTGGTCTCCACTATCCACGCGACTGAGTATGGCAGGTATAATGGAATTCACAATGAGCAACAACTGTATATTAACGGGAAAGAAACTATATTTACTTATAATGCTTGGCGAGTGATTGTTTGCACTGATTACATGCGGCAAGAGGTTGTGCGAGCACTACGTAATCCTTGGGATAAGATAGATGTTATTTATAACGGAATACGCCCAGAGAAGAAACGCCACCACGAAAATTTTCACGCAGGTGATTTCCGCCGTCAATTTTCAGAAGATGGGGAAAAAATAGTATATTATGTTGGACGCATGACCTATGAGAAGGGTGTAAATGTTTTGCTAGATGCAGCACCCAAAGTATTGGCAGAAATGGGCGGGTATGTGAAATTTGTCATAATTGGTGGCGGTAATACTGATAATTTGAAAAAACAGGCTTGGGATTTAGGAATTTGGAGTAAATGCTATTTTACAGGCTTTATCGCGGATGATTATTTAGATAAATTTCAAACTGTTGCTGATTGTGCGGTATTTCCCAGCCTTTATGAACCCTTTGGGATAGTGGCTTTAGAGAGTTTTGCATCTAAGGTACCCGTAGTTGTTTCAGACACAGGCGGTTTTCCGGAAGTAGTACAACACACTAAAACAGGAATTGTGACTTACACCAATAATCCAGACTCCCTAGCATGGGGAATACTAGAAGTCTTAAAAAATCCTGGTTACCGTCAATGGTTAGTAGATAATGCCTACGAAGACCTAGAAAAACGCTTTAACTGGTCAAATTTAGCCAAACAAACTCAGGAAGTTTACCAGCGAGCCCTTAAAGAGCGACAGCAAACAGACTGGTAAAACAATAAAGACCTAACCCCCCTACCCCCCACAGACCGATGAGGGAAGGGGGAATTAATAAAATGTAGAGAACGTGGGATGTTAACCGAGGAAGAATAGATTCCAACCGTTGCTCTGTGTGGTCTGTTCAACCGCTTCGCACAGGTCATATTTTTTCTAGTGTTATTACTGAATTGAATATTTTATTTCACATACCTATCTAAAAAATATAATCGCAATAGCGTCAGTATTATCCTTATATAAAAGTAAAACTTAATCTGAATTGAAATTTTCTGTGAAATCCAATACTTTTTATCGACAGTACAAAGAATTGGGTCTTAAGCTAAGAGACATGTAACAAATCTGTAACGTATAGTTTTGAGCGGTTATCATAACTAAGTTCAAAAAATAATTCCTCTTAATATCAGGTGTCAGGTGCAAATATCCTTACAGAACAACAACCACAGAAAATTCAAGAACAGTAATTTTTAGGAAAGACTATGATTTCTCTACGTCATCTGAATCATCAAAAAGCTATCGTAGCTTTGGGTCTCGTTACTTTGGGCTTAGTTACAGCACCTACCCAAGCTCAAGCTGTTTCAATTACTCGTTTGACAGACGAGAGTGCTATAAGCGATGGCAAAAATAAATATGATGTTGATGGGGATGGGGATTATGATGACATCGATTTTGAAAAACAGATGGATAGATACTCAGACAACATCAAGGGTAATGATGGATTTAAAGAGTTGTTCGTTGCGGAAGGTCGTATGGGGAATAATTCTTTAGGAACAGCAGAACGCGAATTAGGTATAAACAGAGATGTTAGAGATACAACTCTTGGTGCAGACGGCAAACCTATAGGTGGTAAACCTGTTTCCGCAGCAGAATTTATTTGGGGCAATGGCAGCTTATTGGACTTCGTTCTAGAATATGACGGCAGCGAAGTTAAATACACAATTGGCAATAAAGATTACAAGGTTGGTACTACTACTGTTGGTCAACGCTCGCTAACCACAACAGCTTTCACTGGTCCGGTAAATGAAATATTCTTCCGTACCCGTGCTGCGAACAATAGTAAGATGACTTTAAGTGATTTAGTTTATAGTATCAATAATACAACAACCACTCTTGGTAATCTTTTTTCAGAAGGGAAAGGCACTAGCGACGTGGACTACTTACGTCTTAGTGGGATATCAGCCGGATTTAAAGTTACAGGTAAAGCATCAATGAGTTGGGCTACAGGTACGGGTACAACAATGCCTAAAAATTCTGCTTTGGCTTTCCAAATGAAGGTTGGTAATTCTGAGAAGAAGAAGAAAAAAGTCCCTGAACCCACTGCAATTGCTGGTATTGTCTTAGCCGGAATCGCAATGGCTGGAAGTAAACGTAAAAAAGAAATAGAAAACGCAGAGGGTTAATTTTTACGTTGGTCTTCAAAGACTGTTATTTGTTGCGTCTATTTGTTGGGTCAAGCGCTCCGCTCCACTGCGTGAACGTTCCTCGACCCAACCTAACAAGATTTTATATCATATCTTTTAATACTTAAAAATGAGAATTAGCTGATAAATTCATAAAAATTCTTTAGGCAAAATCTTAGGAAAGAGTAACATCGCGACTAGTTATTCAAGCAATAATTCATTTAAAGTTGACACCAAGAGTTCCAACACGAATCTATATTGCATAAGGGAATTTTAGTCATGAAGTTAAGAAAATTTTTGTTCCTTAGCCTAATTTCTTTGGTCGTAGTTGCCTGTACCAGAGAAAGTATCTCAGCAAACAAACCGGTTGCTATAACTAGTCAAGCAACTCCTACAACTCAGGTAGTCCAATCAGAAAATATAAATGTTGTCAGTTCCGGAACTTTTGTTTCAGGAGAGCATAAAACTGAAGGAAAAGTAAATATTATAAGCAAGAAAGGTAAATCATTTTTAGAACTCGATAAATCATTTAAAACATCTAATATGGGACCAGATTTGGTCGTAATTTTGCATCGTTCAGATAACGTAATTGCTTCCACTAATCCACCTGCTTATCCTTTAAAAAAAGGAGATTATGTAGTCCTTGCTCCTTTAAAAAAATTTAGTGGCAATCAAAGCTATGAAATTCCTAATAACATTAACTTAGCTAATTACAAATCTGCTGCTATCTGGTGTCGCAAATTCAATGCTACTTTTGGTGCTGCGAAGTTGGGTAGTAGCTAAATTGTTGGCTGTTAACTGTTGGTGTTTCAGTTAAAGCTCTTGCTGGCTATACCCTTTAAAAAACATACGTAAAGCACGACCAACATATGCTTCCCATGATTCATTTGTTGGTTGAAAAATTAATGCATAAAGCATAATTCCACTTATCATATCAAAAACTAACCCAGCATCTAAATCCTGTTGAATTTCATTTCTTGCTTTTGCTCGTTCAAGCACAATCGCAAAAGCTTGTCGTCGGGGTTGCAAATATTTTGTTCGATATATATCAGCAAACTGAGTGTTACTTGATGCACTGCTGATAATCATAGCAACAGTCTGTCGTCCTAAAGCACTAAGAGTTATACCCGCAGCATTTTCGATTAGTGCTTCAAAATCGCTCCAGAAATTGCCTGTGTCGGGAATTACAACATCTTGTCTAATACTTTCGATTGCATCAGCAACTAGTTCTTCTTTACTTGTATAACGTCGGTAAATAGTCGTCTTACCAACTCTCGCACGAGCAGCAATTGCATCAATACTCATAGCATCATACCCAACTTCTGCCAGCAACTCCAGAGTCGCTTGCAGCATTGCTTGGTGAGATTCGTTACTACGGGGTCTACCTAGTGGCTTTTTTATATTATCGCTCATAGGTGCTATTATATTTTTACGAAACGGTATCGTATCGTAATTTGGCGATACTATTCTGGATTTTATTGTATATTTATTGACTTTTTTTTGTGCGTAATTTTAATGTATAATCGGCACTTAAATTTGTAGGAAGTAACAAGTAATCCTAAATTGAGGCGTTCTGTTCGGAATTCAATAAGTAAAACCTGTATATATATTTAGTAAGTTTGCTTTCACTTATGTCGCTATCTATTGACCAAATTGAGAAGATAATAGAAGAAATCGAGCGCCTTGTTGACCCCTCAAGCAGTGGTTACGGACGTTTACTCAACTGGCAAAATCCATCTGACCCTTTCTGGCACTACGGTATCGGTCTATCAAATACACATATATTTGATACAGGTCGCGCATTGTGTCCAGTTGAAAGAAAAGAAGCTAAATTTGTTACTGGAATTGAAGAAATAGCTTTTGAACCCAAGCAAACAATCGAGAGACTCAAACAAGCCCTTCATGTTTTTGCTACTTGGGAATACAATCATACTGGTTGGAATAGCGAACACCTTGCCCGGTTAATTGCTACAGACCAACCAAGATGCTATCAAAGTATTCCTATATGGATGCTGTGCGATTTATCTCCAGAAGGTGACCATAAAACAGCACATAAAATATTTAGGGATTATTTACAAAAGGTAAATCCTGCTATCAGCCAATAGCTATTAAATATAGTTATCCAAAGAACTCAACTGAGGCTGAGGTTGAGTTTTTTATAACATTTTAGAACAAATATTACGCAACACCAAAGTTAGTGTACTGCCGTACGTAAGGAGCTTGGAAACCAAGAATAATATCTTCTTTAGGAATTCCCATTGCAACTAATTCCTGAGCAATTTGTCTTTCGGTAGTATTTTGTTGCAACCAGATTTTTCCGTTGATGATGTCTAAATGTAAAATACAACCATGTACGCGACGATGCCCATTCCAACCAACGCTCATAACTTGATAGCGGTCGCGTTCCGTATCAAAGATAAGCTGAGAATCAATTTCGCCATTAGCAATAGGAACAGAAGCATAATCTGTCAAAATTTTTTTAATTGCTGTTCTATATTGCTCTAATTTATCCATTGAGTAATCACCTCGTTTTTAGGGTCGTCTGTAATAACCCACTGCTCTTTCTGAAGAGCGACTTTGACAGCGTTATGAAAGAGGTCTTTAGCTCCCATCTCAAACTTACCTGACTACAATTTTATTTTAACGGTTTCCTCCATACTTGGTCACAAGTAGTCATCTAAGGATTTAAAGTAACTGCTAATAACTCCTAAAAAATGCTGCAAGAGTTAAAATCGAGCCGTGAGGATTGTAAAAAATTGCGTTTTCAATAGCCCTTAATAACAGCCTCAGCATTAATGAAACATGCTCGAAACATCTACCCAGCGGAATGTATAAATTTATGTGTATCGAATTTGGGCGAGAAATTTGCGGTAACCTCGACATTGCTGAGTCACGGGAATGGTTAGTCACCAATGGTATCGGTGGTTATGCTTCCGGAACTGTAGCAGGTTTGCTGACCCGTCGTTATCACGGCTTATTAGTAGCAGCATTAAAGCCCCCTCTCGGTCGCACCTTGATGCTGGCAAAGTTGGATGAAACAGTAATTTATGATAGCCGTTCCTATCCTTTATATAGTAACCGTTGGGCAGATGGTATCGTCAGTCCCCAAGGCTATCGATACATAGAACATTTTTCTCTGGAAGGAACAATTCCTGTATGGCGTTTTGCTTTTGCTGATGCTCTGTTAGAAAAACGGGTATGGATGGAGCAAGGAGCGAACACAACCTATGTCCAATATAACTTGCTTCGCGCCACCCAACCTATAAAGTTAACGTTGAAAGCAATGGTCAACTATCGGGACTATCACGGTAACACCCATGCAAATGGTTGGAATATGTCCCTCACAACTATTGAACAGGGAATTTGTGTGACAGCTTATCCAGAAGCGGTGCCATTATATTTACAAAGTAATCGACAAAGCGAGCAACAAAACGAGCAACAAAGCCCATCCCCTATACACAATTGGTACTACGATTTTGACTTAGCTATAGAACGCTACCGAGGATTAAGCGATTCCGAAGACCACCTGCATGCAGCGACATTTGAGGTCATAATTAATCCTGGAGAATCCCTGACTTTTGTTGCCAGCACCGAAAAACAAGTAGATTTAAATGGGGAAGCTGCGCTCAAAAATCGTCGAACTCGTGAACAAAAATTAATCGGCTTTTGGAAATCCGACCGACCCAATAGTAAAGATATTCCCGCTTGGTTAAATCAATTGGTATTAGCGGCAGACCAATTTATTGTAGACCGTCCCGTACTAGCAGACCCCCAGGGTAAAAGCATCATCGCTGGTTATCACTGGTTTGGAGATTGGGGACGTGACACCATGATTAGTTTACCAGGATTAACTCTTGCTACTGGTCGTCCAGAAATTGCCCGTTCAATTCTTCGCACTTTTGCCAAATATGTAGACCAAGGAATGCTACCAAATCGTTTTCCCGACGCAGGAGAAATACCAGAATACAACACTGTTGATGCGACTCTTTGGTACTTTGAAGCTATCCGCGCTTACTATGAAGTTACTAAAGATGATGATTTACTACGCGAACTTTTTCCCGTGCTAGCGGATATCATCGACTGGCACTGTCGAGGTACACGCTATAATATTCGTCTCGATTCCAGCGATGGTTTACTTTATGCTGGGGAAAATGGTGTGCAACTTACTTGGATGGATGCCAAAGTGGACAATTGGGTTGTCACACCACGTATTGGTAAACCCGTGGAAATAAACGCTCTTTGGTTCAATGCTTTAAAAACAATTGCAAAATTTGCCCGTCAGATTAATTTACCTTACCAAGAATACGAGGCAATTGCCGAACGCGCTCAAGTCAGATTTTCGCGTTTCTGGAATCACGAAACAAACTATTGCTACGATGTGCTAGACAGTCCCGACGGAGATGACCCATCGTTGCGTCCTAACCAGATATTTGCTGTATCTTTACCCGAAAGTCCACTGACAACTGCACAGCAACAACAAATAGTAGATGTTTGTGGAAGAATGTTGCTGACTTCGCATGGACTGCGTTCTTTAAGCCCTGACCATCCACAATACCAGGGGAAATACGGTGGTAGCCAGTATCAAAGAGACGGAGCTTACCATCAAGGAACTGTTTGGGGTTGGCTGTTGGGTACGTTTGTGACAGCACACCTAAAGATTTATAAAAATCCTCAACAGGCTCGTAAATTTTTAGAACCAATGGCCAATCATCTTTACGACCGAGGAGTTGGTAGTCTCAGCGAAATTTTTGATGGAGATGTACCCATAACTCCGCGAGGATGTATTGCTCAAGCTTGGACGGTGGCAGAAGTTTTGCGTGCTTGGGTGAGAACGGAAAATTTATAAGTGCGTTTTTTTATACAAATTGCAGTAATTGTCGAGAAATTATTTCTAGGAGACGCTGTTGGCTAAAGTGCAGAAAAAAGTGATTCCCAGGAAGCATAAAAAGAGAAAAAGATGAGTGGGTTTGTTCCTCCCACTTTTTAATTAAATCAGATGTTTCGATTGAATCTTCTATTCCACCAAAAGCCGAGATAGAACAATTAAGAGGAGGTTCGCTCAAAAAATTATAAGTGCCACAAATTGAAAAATCTGCTCGCAAAGTAGGTAATAAAATTTCCATTAATTCAGAGTTTTCTAGCACCTTCTCATTTGTACCATTATAGCAACGTAGTTCTGACAAAAACTCCTTTTCTGGTAAGGTATGCATCAAAGGATTGCGGTCAGGTAGCTGAGGCGCACGACGAGCAGAAACAAACAGATGAACTGGACATACTTCTTGTTGAATACGAAGTTGACGAGCAAGTTCAAAACAAATTAGCGCCCCCATACTGTGACCAAAAAAAGCAAATGGGACATTTAAATATGGACGAATAACTTGTGTAATAGTCTGAACCAAAGGTGATATATGAGTAAAAGGTGATTCCCTGAGTCGTCCCTCTCGACCAGGAATTTGAATAGCACAAACTTCTATATTAGAAGGTAAACTGTTTGACCAAGTACGGAAAATAGAAGCACCACCTCCCGCATATGGAAAACAAAATAACCGAAAGACGGTATTCGGATTTGGGTTTAAACATTTAATCCAAGAATTAGAATTGAACATAAATACTTAAAAAAGCTCAGCCGGTTCAGCCTTACGCAATCGACGAATAGCAATAAAACCCGAAATTACACACATAAATATAGTCAACACCATTACTAGTAAAGCACGGTTAGTTTCCATTTCAATCGGTAACGCAGTCGCACCTTTAGTTAAATCATATAATCCCAATGTTAAAGCAAAACCAGGAACATAACCTAAACTAGCTAAAATTATCGCCTCCTGAAAAACGACAAACTCTAAATATGTATTTCTAAACCCCATAGCTTTTAAAGTCGCATATTCAGATAAATGGTCAGTCACATCAGAAAAAAGAATTTGATAAACAATCACCGTACCAACAATAAACCCCATACTAACCCCCAAAGTAAAGATAAACCCAATTGATGTACTTGTTTGCCAATAGCTTTTCTCAAAATCGACAAACTCTTGATGGGTTAAAACTTTCACATCTTTAGGTAGTATAGACTTTATTTGTTTTAAAATATTTTGAGTATTAGTATGAGATTTTAGTTTAATCAAGCCAATATCAATTTCTCCCATTTTACGATTACCAGAAAATAAACGGAGAAAATTAGAATCACTCATGATAATATTTCCATCCGCTCCAAAAGAAGGCCCCAGCGTAAATAAACCAACAATATTAACTGTTTTACCAGCTAACTCAGTTGAAATTGCTTTTCCCTGCTCAAATTCTTTAGCGATAGAACCATACTCCTGACGAGAAGCTCTATCAAATAAAATATTCTCATTTAGTTGAAGTTGACTCAGGTTCTCATCCACTTCAGGAAATTTAAACACAGAATCTCCAGGTTGAAAACCATAAACATATATAGCTCTAAAATTTCCATTGTTCGGATTTCTCCAGTCTCCAAACCCTACATATACAGGACTTATAGACTCTACACCATCAAAGCTGTAAACTTGATATAAACGACGCCAAGAAAAAGTTCTCATATAACCCAAAGACTTAGAGCGAGCGCTAATTAAAACTAAGTCTCCTTTTAAACTTTGATGAAATCTTGTTGCACTATCAAAAAGAGATGCTTGGAATCCTAATTGCATGAACATGAGAATAACAGCAAAAGCAATCCCAGCTAAAGCAGTCAGCAAACGACCTTTTTGTCGAGTTAGTTGCAGCCATGCTAAAGGTGTATTAACAAAAAATATTCTCATGGTTACTGTTAATAAAAAATCATGATAAAAAGCTTTATTCTTATTCCCCTTCCCTTATAGGGAAGGGGTTAGAGGTTAGGTTCCTAGTTAGTATCAATCAATATCTTAACTTGTAAATTAGTAAAAGCTGAAGCCTTCTTACTAGACTCTGGGTCTAAACGAACTTTTACCTCGACAATTCGACTATTAACATCTGCTGTTGGGTCGGTACTTAGAACATCTTGTGGATTTACTTGCAAACCGATTTCAGCTACTTTACCATGTAGTTCACCAGGAAATACATTACTCGTAATAGTAGCTTTTTGACCAACTCGCACTTTGTTCACATCTAATTCATAAACTTCTGCCATTACATTCATCTGGTCAGTTTGTCCTAAAGCAATTATTCCTTTATTGCCAACTGTCTCTCCTGGTCTAGTATGAATTTTCAAAACTTGTCCGCTTATAGGAGCACGGATATAAGATAGTTCTACATCAGCTTGAACTTTAGCAACGTTAGCCAGCGCTTTGTCAATTTCAGCATTAGCCGCTTGTATATCGGTCGGTCGAACTTCAGCCATTTTTCTTAAAGTCGCTTTGGCTGCTTTTATTTGTTCGGTCGTAGTTGCTTCAATCCGATTACGATTGATTTTTGCTTCCGAAAGTTCTTCTCGTGAGCTTTTCATCGCTAGTTGCTTACTATCTAGTTGGGAAGCTGCAACAGCACCATTTACAAACAGTTTATGATAGCGTTCATACTCGGATTCCGCTGTATTCAACTCAGCTTGTAAACGTAAAATGGTTTTACTCCTCGCGCTCAGCTGTCCTTGTAATTCGGCTTCCAAGCCTTCAATTGTTGCTTTCTGAGCTTCTAATTCTCCTATTTTTGCACCTGCTTTCACCTGAGCAAGATTAGCTTTAGCTACTTTGACTTGTTCCTGAGCTAATAGTAGGGATGCTAGCAAATTTTGATAGTTATCCAAAATAGCAATTACTTGTCCTGCTTTAACTTTATTACCCTCCTTGACTAAAAGTTTGGCAACTCGACTTCCTCCAAACCCATTCAGGGTGCTTGGTGGAGACAAGTAAATAACTTCTCCTTCTGGTATCAAATGTCCCAAAGCTGAAACTGCTATTTTGGGGGGACTGGTCGTTATAGGAGTAGGTGAAGAGGCTTGTAAATCACGTTGAAAATGTAAGACATAGGCCAAAGTTGCCCCTATCAAGGCAATACCTGTGAGAACTGTAGCAATGGTAACTAATAATCTTGAACGCTCCAAAAATGGCTTATTTTTTGAGTAAACCTCAGGCTTCTTATATTCTTTACAAGTCACAATTAATGCTTGCTCCACTTGAATTTTTATGGAAAAATACGCTCTTTAGCTTATATTTCACAATGCTTCGGTCTAATTTGTAGTCATAATTTGTACAGACAATATTTGTACAATATACAAAATGTAACAACTTTATCAAGCATCATCCAACAATATGGGGCTGTTGTGGAAGAGACTTAATTAGAAATCACCTAATATCTACCCTTTGACAGATATATGCAATCATTACCTCTTAAGATAGATGTGTAACAAATATACAAAAACTATGTGTTGCTTCATGTTATATTGACACAATATATACTAAGCTTCATGGAATCTTTACATAAATGTAGAGCATAGTGGAACAGAATTTTTGTAATATTGCGTGAGAAATAGTGAAAAACAATCATAATCCGAGGAGTAGTCTAAAAATTGATTTATGTTTTCGATGTATAAATTTGCCTGAAAATCTTCTTAGTAAGGTAACTTGTGGTTTTAATCCAACAAGTGACTGAATAATATTGGTTCATTCCCTCAATTAAACTTACGTATTTTCACTGTTCTTAACTAATCCTTTACAGTATTGCCAAGTATACTGTTTTGTCGCTTTTATGTGTTCTGGCTAGTTCTCAGCATTTCATAAAATCACATTGCTTGTGGAATCTAAAGATTTATTATCAAGGTCACGATAGCTACACAATAGAAGTAACGAAAACTCACAAAACAATAGTACTAATCAAACCTTTTAATGTGAAACTAAGTGGTAGTAATTTGTGAGTAGTCTAGACTCTACCTCTTTCAAAAGAACTAGAAATAATCCAATACACCCAACTCTCATAGATTTGTGCAGGAGTATTTAATGACTACTTGTTTGACTGGTTTAACCGAAATAGGGCAGGAACTTTCGACTGTTTCAACCTTGGTAGACCTCCTTCGTTTTAGAGTGCTAAATCAACCTAACTTAACGGCTTATACCTTTTTACTGGACGGGGAAACAGAAACCCTTAGTCTGACTTATGCAGAATTAGACCGACAAGCACGGGTAATTGCAATTAAACTGCGAAGTATGAACGTAGCTGGTAGCCGTGCTTTGCTACTTTATCCGCCAGGATTGGACTTCATTGCCGCTTTTTTTGGGTGCTTGTACGCCGGAGTTGTGGCAATCCCCGCTTACCCTCCCCGAGCTAATCAGAATATGTCTCGGTTGCAATCAATCGTTTCAGACGCCCAAGCAACTCTAGCCTTGACAACTACAAGTCTGTTAGACAACATCAACAGTAGTTTTGCGACAAATTCAGAATTTCAACAATTGTGCTGGCTAGCCACCGACAGTATTACAAGTATTACCAGTAACCTAGCTGAAGAATGGCAAGAACCAAGCTTATCTGGTAGCAACCTGGCTTTTCTTCAGTACACATCAGGCTCTACAGGTACTCCGAAAGGCGTCATGGTAAGTCACAGCAATATTCTGCACAATTTAGGATTGATTAAAAAAAGTTTCGCTGATACACCTAAAAGCCGAGGTGTAAGCTGGCTACCGCCATATCATGATATGGGACTAATCGGGGGAGTGCTGCAACCCCTATATGTGGGAGCTGAAATGATTTTAATGTCACCATTGGCGTTCATGCAAAAGCCTTTGCGTTGGCTAAAAGCTATTTCCCGCTTCCAAGTAACTACCAGCGGAGGACCAAATTTTGCTTACGACCTGTGTATTCGTAAAACAACACCAGAACAACGAGCTAGTCTCGACCTAAGTAGTTGGGAAGTGGCTTTTACAGGAGCCGAACCCATTCGTGCTGAAACCCTGACACAATTTGTTAGTACTTTCGCAGATTGTGGTTTTCGTATGGAAGCATTTCACCCCTGTTACGGAATGGCTGAAACAACTCTGATTGTTTCCGGAAGTGTAAAATCATCTCCACCCATTATTAGCTACCTTGACGGAGTAGCACTAGAAAAAAATCAAGTAGTAGCAGTTGCAGATAAACGTGAGAGTACGACCCGAGAAATCGTAAGTAGTGGTGGTTGTTTAGGTCAAAAAGTTCTGATTGTTGAACCAGAATCTTTAACAACTTGTCCAGATAACCAAATAGGAGAAATTTGGGTATCAAGTCCTTCTGTTGCTGGTGGCTATTGGAATAATTCAGAACTGACAC
This sequence comes from Scytonematopsis contorta HA4267-MV1, assembly GCA_019359035.1. Taxonomy (GTDB): domain Bacteria; phylum Cyanobacteriota; class Cyanobacteriia; order Cyanobacteriales; family Nostocaceae; genus Scytonematopsis; species Scytonematopsis contorta. The sequence continues at coordinate 34,051 of JAHHIC010000100.1, forward strand.
AACAAACTTTCCAGGCTTACGTTTCAGATACAGGTGAGGGTCCATTTTTACGTACAGGAGATTTAGGATTCTTAAAAGATGGAGAATTATTTATTACCGGACGCATCAAAGACGTCATCATTATTCGTGGGCAAAATCATTATCCTCAGGATATTGAACTAACTGTAGAAAAAAGCCACCCGGCACTTAAGACTGGAAGTGGAGCCGCATTTACTGTAGAAGCAAGGGGTAAAGAGCAATTGGTTATTGTACAAGAAATAGAGCGGAATTATTTGCGTAAGTTAAATGTAAATGAAGTCGTAGGAAATATCTCTCAGGCTATTGCAGCCGAACACGGACTTCAAATTTATGCCGCAGTTCTGGTTAAAACTGGCAGCATTCCTAAAACTTCTAGCGGTAAAATTCAACGTTACGCTTGTCGAACCGGATTTTTAAATGGAACTTTGAATGTAGTAGAAGACTGGAGCGAGAATCCCCAGAGCAAAGCAAAGTTTTTGGATTTACAAGCAGAAGTTGAATCTGTATTACAAAAACTAAGTTAAAACAGATTCAAATCCTATAAATTTATGTAGAGACGTTATATATAGCGTCTCAATTTACATGTAAAGTCTTCATCATGAGCATTAGTTGCAAAGGTAAGGGTGTGAAATGCAGACAATATGTTCGTTCAATGAATGGCTCGCGGGGATACATAAAAATGGTGAAATTCAATCAGAAATATATGAATTTTTACAAGACGCAAGAGAAGCTGACTGCATAGAAGCATCAAGGCGTTACGACATTATAGCCCCATATTTAATGGGAGAAAAACCTGAGTCATTTCCAGTCCCTGAGCGAACCTTTTATCGCTGGGTAGAAAACTGGAGAAAAGCTTTATCTGAATATGGGTGTGGCTATATAGGTTTATTACCTCGTAAAAGTCGTAGAGGAAACCGTACTGCCAAGCTTCCATTGGAAACTCAAAAATTGATGGATGAATTCATTGCATCAAATTTTGATAACCACAATCAGAAAGGTAAATTTGCTGCTTATTGTTCCTTCAAAAAGGCTTGTTGTCTAAAAGGAATAATGGCACCAAGCTATAAAACTTTTGTTTTAAATATTAATAAAAATACACGACTTTTACTAGCTACTCAATGATAAATTCACCTTTTAATAGTAGAAGCATAATGTGGCAATTAGCTACTTGAAGTATAAAATGGCAGCAATTTAGTAGAAGGATAAAATGGCAATAAATTTATTGAAGCATAATGTGGCAGAGGATTATGGAATCATAAAATGACAATTTATACTGCCATTTTATGGTGAAGTAATAATCAACAACTTTGAAGCATAATTTAAAAGGCAGACTGATTCTATTTAATTTATTTACAGAGCCAAATTATTAATTTTCCTTATCCGTAAGTAAAAAAAAATACCTCTTTAGTCATATACATTCATGAAATTATGTTATGATAATGTATAAGACAAATAACAAAAGTAAAAATTTTCGATAATGTGTTTTTCGTTTTGTGAAGCTCGTTCTCCTGTGCGTCATATATTAGAATCCGGATATATAGGAATATGACTGAACTCTAACGCCAAACAAAAGTTCACGAATAGAGTTGGACTCCTTAGTCTGGAAATTATTCTGGAAATATTCTGGAAATATTCTGGAAATATTCTGGAAATATTCTGGAAATATTCTGGAAAATAGAAATACACAATCCTCAAATAACAATGCTAATAGATACTAAAAGCAATGAGAGCAAAGGTTCTCCTACGGGCACAGAAATACAAGCATGGATAGTATCTTATCTCGCTGAACTGCTAGAAATAGACTCAGATGAAGTTAACGTTACGATTCCTTTTGACCGATACGGTTTAGATTCTTCGGTAGCAGTTGGTTTGACTGGTGACCTAGAGGATTGGCTAGGAACAAAACTTGACCCAACCCTATTGTACGATTACCCCACAATTGAAGCTTTGTCTCGTCACTTAGCCTCGGAACTCAAAGTACAAGTGTAATTGCTTGATTGCTTGAATGTAAGAATAACTCAGAATTAGCACTTGAACTTTGCACCTTAACACTGTGAGGAAAAATTTATGCTGGATATCACCAAATCTCCAGAGTTGAAAGACGAATTTGCGACGCCATCCGAGAAGGTCAAAAAGCACGTAAAACTGACAGAAATTAATTATCGGCGCAATATCGAATCCGACTACACAGAAAAAATAGAGGAACTCGACAAAAATTTTGACTACAGTAGCAACAGCAATCATTATTGGAGTCAGCCAGAGCTTTCACTTCTTTACGGGACTCCACTTTACGAAGAAGCTTCCCCTTCGCAAAAGATAGCCCTGAATCACCTTTATTGGGCTACGCAATATAACCAAACAGCTGCGACAGAAGCGAATACCGTACTTTATAATCAGGTGACCGCTGGTGTTTTTGGAAATGTTGGTGGTTATGATGCGCTTTGCAAAGAGCTACATTTGGAAACAGAGCAAGAACGCCATCACATTCACGCCTTCCACACAATCGGTTACAAAACCAAAAAAGCGCTATTAGGTCAAGCTGCATTTCATGCTTCTAGCCAGGGTAAATTCTACAAAAATGATTTGGCTAAAAGAGCAATATCTGGACACAAGCAATTATTCTCCTTTAACTGGCAAACATCTCCTTTATCAGCATATGGAGAATCTGTATTGCGGTTTGCGACCAATAAAGTCTTGCTTAGAAATCAAGCACACTTGTATTCCGATTATTTAAAACAGTTGGATAACAAAGGTGAGTCCATACCAGCGCAAACTACGGGTCTGTTGGGACAATTAGCACCTAAGCCATTATTACAGTTCTTTACTTTGAATTGTGGAACTTCACCTTTCATGGCTTGCTTGTTCTACGTCACGCGCTTTATGGCGAATATGCTGATTAAGAACTATGAATATCGCTATTCCGTATATTATCGGGATTTAGAAAGAAATGGCGAATTCATTCCAGCCCCAGTCGCTGTATCTCATAACCATGTTTTGGACGAAGCTTTTCATACTACAACTTCTCAGTTGATTGCCCAAGAATTGTACAAAGATTTCTCTAAACCAACGGAATACGAGAAATTCTTAGCAAATTTGACAATCTACAGAGCGCAAGTTGTCGGTTTGAGTGGTCTTTCCGGTGGGTTACCAGCTATATTCCGCACTGACGCATCTTTTATACTTTCTTTCTACAAGCTACTTCAGTCTCCTGTATTTAATATGTCTAGCGAAGAAGCGCTTGAGTGGCTTAAGAAATGCTTGTGCCAAGAACACGAAGGCTTTCATGTGACACTGAAGTATCACGAGAGGCTTCTCACAGATTTGAGACGACTTTTCGACCCCATTGATTACCTTTGGGCTGTTAATCGGGATATGCGCGTTATGGCAAAAGGTGGCTCGATTAGCAAAGCAATTGAGAACAACACCAAAGCATTCCAGCAGTTTTCCAGGTCTGTAACCTAAATGTGTAGAGACGCGATATATCGCGTCTCAATATATAATATTGTTTCAATAAATTGTTTCAATAAATTGTTTCAGCATGTTGTGTATATGCGGGCGGGCAAGGATGCCCACCCCACAAGAGTTGGATTTAAACAATTTATATTACTGATGGGTGAATAGTCTATCATAGGGGGTTTATTTAGTGGAACCTATAGCAATTATTGGTATTGGTTGTCGTTTTCCTAAAGCCGAAAATCCGGAATCTTTTTGGCAACTCTTGCGTAACGGGGTGGATGCTATTACAGAAGTACCCAAGGAACGCTGGGATATTGATGCATTTTATGACGCAGAACCAGGTATACCCGAAAAGATGAGTACTCGTTGGGGTGGTTTTCTAGAACAGGTTGACGAGTTTGACCCTAGTTTTTTTGGTATTTCCCCCCGCGAAGTAGAACGGATGGACCCCCAGCAAAGGCTAGCTTTGGAAGTAGCATGGGAAGCTTTGGAAAACGCAGGGATTGCACCAGAAAAACTGAGTGACACTCAGACTGCGGTTTTTATGGGAATTGGTAACTACGATTACTGTAGGTTACTAACTAAGGATTTGAGTTTAGTAAATGCTTATGATGGTACTGGTAATACTCTTTCTATTACCGCTAATCGCTTGTCTTACATCCTGAATTTACGGGGACCAAGTGCGGTAATTGAAACTGCTTGTTCTTCGTCTTTAGTTGCATTGCATTATGCTTGTCGGAGTTTGCAGACTGAGGAGTCCAGTTTAAGCATAGTTGGTGGAGTCAGTTTAATGCTGTCTCCGGAACCGTTTATAACTTATTCTCATGCACGAATGATGGCATCTGATGGCCGTTGTAAAACCTTTGATGCTAGTGCAGATGGTTATGTGCGCGGGGAAGGGTGTGGTGTTGTTATTCTTAAACGTCTCTCTGATGCACAAAGGGATGAAGATAATATTTTGGCGGTCATTAAGGGTTCTGCAGTTAACCAAGATGGACAGAGCAATGGGCTGACTGCTCCCAATGGTCCTTCCCAACAAGCAGTTATTCGTCAAGCTTTGGGAAATGCTGGCGTCACACCAGCAGAAATTAGCTATGTAGAAGCTCACGGCACTGGCACTTCCTTGGGAGACCCTATTGAATTTAAATCATTAAAAGCCGTGCTGATGCAGAACCGTAGAGCAGACCATCCTTGTTGGCTTGGTTCAGCTAAAACTAATATTGGTCATTTGGAAGCAGCTTCTGGAATTGCTAGCGTTATCAAAGTGGTATTAGCGCTACAAAATAAAGAAATTCCGCCTCATTTACACTTCAAGGAACTTAATCCATATATATCTTTAGAGGGTACGACTTTTGCAATTCCAAATGAGTGCCAGCCTTGGGTTCCTGGAACCGGAAGCCGTTTAGCTGGGGTAAGTGCCTTTGGGTTTGGTGGTACTAATTGCCATGTCATCTTAGAGGAAGCACCAAGGAAAAGCCAAAAGGTAAAAGTTAAAAGTCAAAAGAAAAAGCAAAAGGAGCGTCCCTCACATCTTCTTGCGCTTTCGACTAAAACTGAGAAAGCTTTGGTGGAACTAGCACAGCGTTGCATTGATTTCTTAAATACTCATCCTGAAGCATCTCTGGCAGATGTTTGCTTTACTGCGAACACTGGACGGTCTCATTTTGAGAAGCGTTTTGCTGCGGTTGCCGAATCTAGTGTACAACTGCGCCAACATTTGGAAATCTTCATTGCCAAAAATGGAATCGGCAAAGAAGCCATCACAAAAGAAGACAATGGAAAACTCAACAGTAAAAAGTGCCCAAAAATTGCCTTTCTTTTCACAGGTCAGGGTTCGCAATATGTGGACATGGGACGCCAACTCTACGAAACCCAACTGATATTCCGTCAAGCCCTAGACCGTTGTAATGAAATTTTGCGCCCATACTTAGAAACATCTTTACTAGAACTTTTATATCCAGACACTCAAGTTTCTCATCCAAAATTAGATAAAACCGCTTACACCCAACCTGCTTTATTTGCCATAGAATACGCACTTGGACAATTATGGAAATCTTGGGGTATAGAACCGACGGCAGTTATGGGGCATAGTGTGGGAGAATATGCTGCTGCTTGTGTCGCTGGGGTATTTAGCTTAGAAGATGGTTTAAAGTTGATTGCCGCACGTGCTCGTTTGATGCAAGCACTACCTGAAAATGGTGAGATGGTGGCTGTGTTTGCTTCAGAAGGTCAAGTACAAGCAGCAATAAAACCTTATGCTCAACAAGTCTCAATTGCGGCTATTAACGGGCCCCAAAGTATTGTAATTTCCGGTGAGCGTGATTGCATCGAGGCTGTAATAAGCTTCCTACAAAAAGAAGGAGTGAAGACGAAATAATTAAACGTCTCTCACGCTTTTCATTCTCCTTTAATGCAACCTATTTTAGCTGATTTTGAGGAGGTTGCAAAAGAAGTAACATACTCTAAACCTTGCATTAAGTTAATTTCCAATGTTACTGGGGAATTTGCCACGGAAGATATAGCAACCCCTGAATATTGGTGTCGTCATATTAGCCAGCCAGTAAAATTTGCTGCAAGCATGGAAACTCTAAATAAAAAGGGTTTTGACGTATTTGTGGAGATTGGTCCCAAGCCCATTTTGTTGGGGATGGGTCGCTACTGTTTACCAGACGCTACAGACAGTCAAGATACAGTAAATCGCCTCTGGCTACCGAGCTTGTATCCAGGGCAACAAGAATGGCAACAAATACTTAAAAGTTTGGGAGAATTATACGTACGTGGTGTCTCAGTAAACTGGTGTAAATTTGACCAGGATTACCAGCGTCACCGCTTGCAACTACCAACTTATCCGTTTCAGCGTCAGCGCTATTGGGCAGATATTCCCGGTAATGGGCATACCAAAGTAGGGAATTTATCCCCAGAAATATCCTCAGAAAAAGTTCAAACTCCTATCATTAAACTTTTTAGCCAAGGGGATACTCAACAGTTAGCTCAAATAGTTCAAAATTTAGAAAACACAGAAGAACTTTCATCTTCAGAGTTGAAATTACTGCCAAAGTTGCTGGAACTATTAGTTAAGCAAAACCAAAAGCAGCTTGCAGCTGTATCTGTTAAAGATTGGTTTTATACTACAGAATGGCAACTCCAACCACGTCAATTGGCAACTCAAGAAAAAAATGGATTTGATAAACTGGGCAGTTGGTTAATTTTTGCTGATTTTTCCGGAGTAGGACAAACCCTTGCTAAATTATTACGTGAACAAGGTCACAAATTTGTTTTAGTTTATCCAGGGGATAAATATAAGTCTAAAAAAGACGCGACTTGGATTATTAATCCTTCCAAAAAAGAAGATTTTGAGCGTTTATTCCAAGAGGCTTTAGGAACTCTGAAGCAACCCTTACAGAAAGTAGTTCATTTGTGGGGTTTAGATGCAGAACAGGCTTGCGAGTTAACCAGTTCATCTTTAGAAAAAGCTCAAACACTTGGTGTTGGTAGCTATTTGCATTTGCTGCAAACCTTAGTCAAACACAACCAAAATAATAATAATAATAATGTAGAGACCGGGTTAATACGGTCTCTACCCCAATTATGGCTAGCCACACGAGGTGCTGTCCCCGTCGGTTCGCAGCTTCCTAACCCAACCCAAGCTTCTTTATGGGGAATGGGCAAAGTGGTTGCATTGGAACATCCAGAACTCTGGGGAGGAATGATTGATTTAGCCCCTCAACCCTCGGATTGTGAAACCACGGAACTGCTAGCTGAAATTACTGATTCGCAAAAAGAAGACCATCTTGCATTTCGTGATAGCTTCGCTGTCACCAAAGGCGATCGCAATCGATATGTAGCCCGTTTAGTAAATAAACAACTCCCAGAATCCCAAGAAATAAGACTACGCTCAGATAGCACTTACCTGATTACTGGTGGTCTGGGTGCTTTAGGACTCGATGTTGCTCGATGGATGGTGCAGCAGGGAGCTAGACAATTAGTACTAATCGGAAGACGTGAGCCATCCAATGAAACACTCCAACATTTGAAGGAATTGGAGAAGCTGGGAGCATCGGTCGTAGTAAAAAAAGCAGATGTCTCAAATGAAGCTGATATGATGTCAGTATTTGAGCAAATAAAAACATCAATGCCACCTTTACGGGGAATTGTTCACGCAGCAGGTGTGCTAGACGATAGGATACTTTTACAACAAGACTGGGAACGCTTTACAAAAGTAATGGCTCCAAAATTGCAAGGAGCTTGGAATTTACACGAATTAACCCAAAATCTACCGCTAGATTTCTTTGTTTTATTTTCCTCAGCAGCTTCGTTACTGGGTTCACCAGGTCAAGGGAATTACGCAGCGGCTAATGCATTCATGGATACCCTAGCCCATTATCGTGCTTCAATGGGGCTACCTGGACTAAGTATCAACTGGGGTCCTTGGAGTAATAGTGGAATGGCAGCTAGTCTGAGTAGCCGTTACCAGGCACGCTTAGCAGCCCAAGGAATGAATAGCATTGCTCCAGAACAAGGATTACGGATACTAGAGCAGTTAATAGCACAACATCAGACGCAAATTGGTATCTTACCGTTTGATTGGTCGGTATTTAAACAGCAACTAAGTTCAGGTAAACAATTACCATTGCTGGAAAAATTACTTACAGAAACAAACCAAACGGAAGAAGCCGAGGAAGTCTCAGCACAACGGTATGAACTTTTACAAAAATTGAAGGAGGCAACAGTAAGTGAGCGAGAAAAGCTTTTAATTGCTTACCTTCAAGAAAAAGCAGCTAATGTAATGGGTCTTTCTAGCAGTAACTTGGATATAGAGCAGTCTCTCCAAGACCTAGGATTTGACTCCTTAATGGCTGTTGATTTAACCAGCATAATACGAAAAGAACTACAAGTTGAATTACCTGTCAGAGCTTTTATTGAGGAGCCTAGTATTGCTAACCTTGCGACTTTGTTAATTGAGCAACTGGGTCCAGGAAGCGCAAAAACAGATGTTGTAGTCAATGTCCTGGATTTAAATAAAGAGAGAGTACTTGACCCGGCAATTTACCCAGCTATCAGCTCTGATAATTCTGATAATTTAAATGTTAAGCTAAATAGCGAACCCAATTCCATCTTTTTAACTGGTGCAACTGGCTTTTTAGGAGCATTTTTAATCCAAGAACTCCTCGACCAAACTAAAGCGGATATTTATTGTCTGGTACGTTCTGCTAATTTAGAGTCAGCTAAAATAAGGCTACAAAATAATTTGCAGGACTATGAACTTTGGAACCCAGATTACAGTTCCAGGATTATACCTGTTTTAGGTGATTTATCTCAGCCTCTGTTGGGTCTTTCCAGTGAAGAGTTTGATAATTTGTCTGGCGTTATCGATACCATATATCATAATGGTGCTTTACTAAATTACGTTTATCCTTACTCCAAATTTAAAGCAATCAACGTCCTAGGAACCCAAGAAGTTTTAAGATTAGCTTGCAAAACCAAAGTCAAGCCTGTCCATCATATATCTAGTGTTGCAGTTCTTGAGTCAGAAGCTTATTACGGAAAAAGGGTAACAGAATCAGACCCAGTTGATTGCAGCGAAGGAATTTACCTTGGTTATTCCCAAAGTAAATGGGTCTCAGAGAAGTTGGTTCAAATAGCAGGTGAACGAGGGCTTCCAATTACTATCCACAGACCACCATTAGTGTCTGGTCATAGCAAAACAGGTCTTTGGAATACGGATGGTTTCTTGTGTCGAATGATTCAAGGATGCGTCCAAATGGGATGTATAATGACAGACTTAGACCTAATGTTGGATTTATCTCCTGTTGACTATAACAGCCGAGCTATCGTCTATTTATCCCAACAAAAAAACTCATTAGGAAAAACCTTCCATTTACAAAATCCTTACCTACTGCATTGGAGTCAACTAGTTGATTTTATTTGCTCTATGGGCTATCCAATGGAACAGGTTTCTTATGAAGAATGGCAAATCAGGCTAAGTAATTCTAGGGGAAATCCTTTGTATCCTCTGTTGCCTTTCTTTAGCCATAAGTGGTCTGATGAGCAATTAACTTACATCGAGTTAAATCAACAAGATAAAAGACCTCAAATTGGCTGTGATGATACTCTGGCTGCACTTTCAGGTACTTCTATTTCTTGTCCTCCCCTAGACCAGAAATTGCTAGAGATTTACTTTAAGTATTTCATTCGCAGTGGTTTTTTGGAAGCACCAAAAGTGATGCACTCTGTCAAATAAGTTTAATAGGTTTGTAGTTGAACTTAGCTCTAATTTCCATAGATTAATTAATTGCGCTAAAGCGCGACTACGAACCGAATCAAAGTATTAATATAAATTTAGTCAGGTGTTGAAGTGAAAACAGTAGATATAATTTATCATGATGCAGGTGGCGCACACCGTAGTACTACTAATGCATTACATCAAGAGCTTCAAAAGCGAGGTGATGTAAATCCACGACGGATTAATCTTTATGAGACCGGAATACTCAAGGCAATGGATTTTTCCTTTGCACAGGGAATTAACATATACAATTTCATGCTAAAAATGGGTTTAACATTCATAGACCCACTATATCTTTTTCTATGCAAGCTAAACATTAGCTATAATTATTCTGCTGGAGTTCGCTTCATGGAAAGTTATTGGCGAGAACATCAGCCTGACGTGGTAGTCTCTACTATTCCGTTTCTTAACCGAATGCTTTACGAAAGCTTACAAAGAGCAAAACCAGGAACACCTTTTTTCACTCTTTTAGTAGATTTTGCCGACTGTTCTCCTTTCTATGATTATTGGATAGAACCACAAAAGCAATTCTCAAATTTATTCGTCTTTTGTCCTACCCAACGTGCAGTTGAACAAGCCCAATCGCGAGGTTATCCAAAGGAGAGCATTTTAAGGATATCAGGGGCAGTCATTAATTCTAGATTCCATAAACCTATTACCGCTGACCGTCGAATTGAAAGACAACGCTTGGGTCTTAATCCAGATTTACCTACTGGCTTGGTAATGTTTGGTGGCTATGGGTCAATGCAGATGCTAGAGATTGCTAAACGCTTGGAACGCTCGTTTCTAAATTTACAATTGATTTTTATTTGTGGACGCAACGAAAAAGTTGCACGTATGCTGCGTCGTATTCCAAGTACAAAACCAAGGTTTATTGAAACGTTTACGAATGAAATCCCTTACTACATGTATTTGTCAGATTTTTTCATTGGTAAAACTGGTTGTGCAAGTACTACCGAAGCTTTAGCCATGAATTTACCAATTATTACGGAGTGCAATTTCTCAACATTGGTGCAAGAGCAATATAATGCTGAGTGGCTTGTGGAAAATGAAGCTGGTATTGTACTCCGTAATTTTCGGGACGTTGATAAGGCTGTAGCAAAATTGATAGAACCTAAAAACTTTGCCTACTATCGGAAAGCAGCCACATCTATCAACAATAAAGCTGTGTTTGAGGTGACTGAAATTTTGGATAATATCCTTGAATTAACAACCTGTGGTAGTCCGAAATAAAGTCTTAAATCATTTGTTTAACCGTAAGTGGATGCAGCTTTGATTTGATAAATATGTTGCATCCACAAAACGGTGTATTTAATCGCAGTTTTTCTCCTAAACAACGTTTATGGTGCTTACTTGCACATGCTTTAAAGTTGCCAGTAAGTCGTCACCTGCACTAATTAAAGTATCACTTCCACTAATACTTAAAGCCAAATTCTGACTGTTAGGAATGCCATTACCTCGACTGAAGGAGTCATTGGTTGTAAAACCATAGATAATCACCGAGCCAATTCCTGCGTCTAGAATAAATCTGTCAGCTCCACCACCAACATATACCATATCGTTGCCTGTTCCAGCAAAAATAGTATTGTTACCTTCGCTTGCCTGAATTGTATCATCGCCAGCACCTGTGCTGATAAAATCGTTACCAAAACCAGTAACTACAGAGTCATTTCCTGCTCCAGTATTGATAATATTATTACCTTCACTTGCTTGAATTGTATCATTACCTGCGCCTGTGTTGATAGTATCATCCCCAAAGCCAGCGAACACAGAGTTATTCCCTCCTCCAGCATTGACGAGATTCTTCCCTTCACCAGCGTAGATTATATCATTGCCATTACCTGCGCGAATATCGTCATTACCAGAGCCAGCAAAAACAGAGTTATTCCCTGCTCCAGCATCTACAATATTGTTGCCACCCTCAGCATATATGATGTCATCACCATCACCTGAGTTAATACGGTCATTTCCGGAACCACTGTTGATATGGTCGTTACCAGCACCTGTAAAGATTGTGTTATTGCCTTCATAACCGTAGACTATGACATTATTATTGGTACTTCTAGTATCAATAAAATCATCACCTGGAGTGCCGTGGAAAACAGTAGGTCCCTGTGGGTTACCTGGTGATGGATTTACTGAAGTTCCATTAAAGTTTTGCAACTTTCCAGATGCGGCATCTAATTTTGCTGTCCAAGCATCAAAAGACCCAGCATTGAGAGACCCAAGAGAACCTTGTGTACCTCCTGCAACATAAAGGTTGCCAAAATCATCAGCAGCAACACTTGCGGCTTCTTCTTGGTCAGGAGTTCCAAACTGCGTAATCCAACCCTGATTGCCATTAGTGTCAAATTTAGTTACAAAGGCATCAAAAGACCCAGCATTTACTCCGGACAAGTTGCCACGAGTAAATCCAGTTATGAAGATATTGTCATTTTTATCAATATATAGATTACGAGCTTCATCATCCTCGCTAGAGCCAAACTGCTTAATCCACACCAGGTTACCTTGACTATCATACTTTGTTAAGTAAGCATCATAAGACCCAGCATTTGCTCCTCCTAAACTACCTAGAGTCCATCCTGTAGTGTAAACATTATTCTGACTATCGGTAGCAACACTCCATGACCATTCATAATCTGAAGTTCCATACTGTCTAGTCCACTGAACAGCTCCAGTTGTGTTATCAAACTTGGCTAGCCAGTTATCATAAAGCCCTTGATTAGTTGCTGCTAAATTGCCATTCGTCCATCCTGTTGCATAAACACTACCATCATTGGCGACGGTGATACCGTAAGATTCATCAAAATTCAAGAACCCAGAAGTTCCAATCTCTACATCCCACTTTAAGTTGCCATTAGTGTCAAATTTAATAACGTAAGCATCATCTGGATTCGCTATATCAGTGGGTGTGACATCAGGGCCAGATATGAAGACATCACCAGTATTACGGTCAACAGCAAGGGTAAAGGTAGGAAACTGAAAATTTCGTCCTACTTGTCTAATCCACAGTTGGTTCCCATTGTTGTCATACTTAGCTACAAAAGCATCAGCTAGTTCAGATTGCCTTGGTCCGCCTAGAGAGCTATCGGTATATCCAGATACGTAAAAGTTACCTTGATTATCGGTTTCTACACCAAATATATCTTCATAACCTGATGTGCCAAGCTGTCTATTAAACAACAGATTACCTTGGTTGTCATACTTAGTAATAAAACCATCAAACATACCAGCATTAGGTGCTCCTATGGAACCACCAGTAGTTCCGCCGATATAGACGTTACCACTAGGGTCTGTGGCGACGCTACGAACAGAATCAAAACCCAAAGTTCCTAATTGCCTAACTTGCGGTACTACTGGTCCCGGTGGTGGAGTGATACCTCTGAATTCAAAATAATCATCATTTAGGCTTAAATTAGGATTCCCAAGTACAAGACCAATAGGGTCAAATCCAGTTGGTGTTTGAAAAAGTATTGCTGTGCCAAAATCAGCACTCACTAGTTGATAGTTGTTGGCACTGCCATATAGCTGAATTGAATCTTGAGTGCGGTTGAAATCAAAAATAATAGCAAGGTCATCAAAACCTTTGTTGGCATAGTATGGAGCTTCCCAATTACCCAGGACAAATGTGTCCTCCCACTGACGTAAAGCAGGGTCATCTATAGCAAAATCACCAATTAAAACGTCTATGGAATTAGGAGCGTTAGGGTTTGGATAGGCTGGAACAGGTTGCATACCTATAAGAATCCCGTTTCCGCTACGCTCCCAAATGATTTGATTTGGTCTCTGAGCTGTTGCAACATCACTACCAGGGTTGTACAGCGCAATAGTAAATGATGGAAGTGAGCTAATCTGCATTTTCCTCGAACTCCTCTTAAGAAATTGATAGTATAATTTAGTGCAAGGATTAATTAACTTGCATCCTTACTTTCAAGCTATGCTCTATGAAAACTCAGTAAATTGTCTTAACCCTGGCAGAATCAATTGTTACAAGCTTTACTCTTATTATCATAGGTTTTTCAAAAAATTGTGTATTTAAAAAAACAAGAGCAAGATAGACTTTAGCTTTTTGGAAGTGGCTGCAAGCCAAAAAAATGTCAATAAATTACAAAAAAAAGTAAATAGACGCGAAGAATTACTTAGTCGAGCAACCTTGTAAGCCTTCTATCTTCTCCCTTAAGAGCATATTGACATTAATACATCAGAAATGTCGATACTTTTCTGATGTCTTCATCAAAAATCTAAGTAGTATTATTCAGGTAGAGCCACTAGTATATTAATTTACTTTTTCTATCTAAGAATGAATACGTAAGTATTTAAGGCTTTTATAAAAAATAGCGGGATAATTATGAAGTTATAGAATATACTTACGCACTTGGAAAACAGAGTAGCGATTAAGACTAAGTGTAAGGTTGAAAAATATATATATTTCAGTAACTATGAATTTTATCCTTTTTTCTCACTGACGGAATAAAATTCTTTGACAATCTGCTACCAAAAATTTGCCTGTTTATAACGAAAATGAGGCTAGGTGTAACTGTAACCCACCCACACAAGGTCCTCCTATTTTAAAATTATTCAGCATTGTGGCGGTATTATTGCGTTACCTCTGCCAGTTTGACTCATAGCACTATATATATAGACATGCTATTTAATGGATTGCTTTAGCCAATCACGTCCAGCTTTATGTGCTGCTACTGGAGTCGAATAAATTTTGCTTTCCCCAAATACATAACCCTCAGGGCTAATAACCCGGAATTGCCAGCATTGAGGTTCCGAGAAAAATACGACTAGGATTGAGTTGTAATAGCAAACACAAGTATAAATTTTAGTAGTGTTCATGGTAGAGTTTTATCTAATTTGTCTTTAATGCATAATGCATTCCAAAAATACCTACAACAGGACAAATTGAATATAAATTCTTTATATAAAAGATTCTTTTAATATTTACAAATTAAGTATTTATACAGTTGCCAAAATGTATTTATGCAATCATGTTCGCTGTAGAGACGTGAAATTTCGCGTCTCTACATTTGTTGTAAAAACTTTATATATATTGACTGAATTTAAAAAAGCTACCTAGCACCTGCTAATAACTCTACTCCCCACTTTTATCTGCTTGTCTTTGTGCTGCCGAGCTATACTGGCGATACAATTTCGTCCTAATTTGCGCTTCCTTATAACGACTGTGGTTGGATGGCACTTTACTCATTAAATCAGAAGCCCGTTGCCAACTAGCAGCTATTTCTAACCACTGAGTTGAATTAGTAGCTTTTTTACCACTTCCAGAAATTTGATTCGCAATTCTTACTGCGTCAGCAAAAGGGTCATCATTTTGTATAGAATTAATTTGAATCGGAACTTTTGGCTTTATTTCGTTATTATTTGCCGATTGTAAAGATTTTGTAGTTGATGGTAAAGATTTCGCTGTTTCAACTTCAAGCAAATTTTTCGGTCTAACCCCCACCAGGGTGGCAATAGCCCAGCTAATTGTTAACAGCACCAAGCATGAACTAGGGATAATTAGCATCCATCCCCAGAGTGATTTTTTTTGTTTATTGCTATTAGCAACTACTGTCGGAAACGAAGATTGAGTTTTTGGTAAAGAAGCAGAAACTGACTCAGGCTTTTTCTCTTTAAAATCTTTAATTATTTGTTGAAAAAAACTTGGCTGTTCTAACTCGATTTCCTCTGACCAAATTAATTGGTTTTCTCGGTCGCGGTTGATTTCTTCTAGCCAAAGTAATTGCTCTTCGCGTACAATACGGCTGTTAATATTAACCCGACGAATGTTACGCGGTGCAATAGACTCCAGGATTTGGTGAACTTGGGTTACTAAAGTTGATTTTTCAAGACTTTCCAGGGTACGAGCTTCACATAACAGTTGTAACACCCCGTCTGCAAAAACTGCTCTAGTTCTGACACCAGAGTCAGCTAGTTTTTGGTTTAATATTTGGATAATAGCTGCAACACTACCCTGGCTTGCTTGCCAAGCTATATCATTTATACGGTCTAGCATCATCATTGGCGTCTTGCCTATAGCCCTTTACCCTAGATTGTTAACAAATTAATTAAATTAAGATATTTAGACTTGTGTTTTAAGCAACAAAAGCCTGTTATTAGATTGTATGAGGAAAAAGTTTATCTTGCCAAATAAACAGCCAAAATCAAGCTACTTCAGGGTATGAAGGAAGTTTGGATTTGGGTTGTTATTTATTAAGTATTATTACGTATTCCAGGGTATTACCTTAAACTTGTTAGTGATGTTACATTTCAATCTCCACATAATTTCTGGCATAACCATAGAGTTTTAGAAAGAAAATCAGTAGTTTTCCGTAATTCTTAATGTTTAAGTGGTAGCCCTTATAAGAATAATTAAAGCGAACACAGGCATAAAAAAGTGGGAAAACGCTATCAGAAGCATCAAATGTCCCGTGCTTATTGTGCATGGTTCTTTAGATACATATATCCCTTTTGCAAATGGGAAAAAATTATTTAATGCTGCACCGTCACCTAAAGAATTTTATGAAATTCCTCAAGCTTCTCATGAAACAATGCTTAGAAAGGGAGGTGATGAATTGCGAAGAAAAATTATTGGTTTTGTATTAAATAGAAATTGACGGCATAGGGTGTTCAACTGCATAAAATTGAGTTAGATTTATAAAAAAGTGAGCGATTTGGCAATGAGGACGCAAGCTAAATGGTCTGTGGATGAGTATCACCGCATGATTGAAGCAGGTATTCTGCATAATCGCCGCGTGGAGTTGTTAGCAGGCGAAATTGTTGAGATGAGTCCAGAAACGCCGATACATTACAGCACTGCCAAACGAGGTGCTAAGTACTTAGAAGAATTACTCGTTGATAAAGCAGATGTTCGTTTCAATGGGCCTATTACTTTATCCAACTCCGAACCAGAACCAGATATCGCTATAGTAAAATTACCAGAGTCAGCTTACGATAATCGTCATCCCCAGCCAAAAGATATTTTTTGGGTTGTGGAGGTTGCCAAAACCAGCCAGAAAAAAGATTTAGATATTAAAACTTCTATTTATGCTAGTGCTGGAATCAAGGAATATTGGGTTTTAAATTTATCCGCTAAACAAATAACTATATTTAGAGAACCTAAAAATGGTAAGTACGCTAGCGAACAAATCATCAGAGAGGGAAAGCTTACACCATTAGCATTCCCCGATATTCAAATATCAGTTGAGAGACTTCTGCTGTTGTAAAAAAATTAAGGCTTGTGAATAATTAAATCTTGTGAATAATTAAATCTTGTGGGGTGGGCATCCTTGCCCGCCCTGTATTTATTTAAAATTAACTGTATTTATTTAAAATTAACTGTATTTATTTAAAATTAACTGTATTTATTTAAAACAAACCCCCAAACAAATGTAGAGACGCGATTAATCGCGTCTCTACATTTTATGTAATATTGCCCTGGCATCGAGCAATTGTTGCGGGAGACAACTCTCCAACTATCGTAGCCGCAGCAGCGTTTCACAACTGAGTTCGGGATGGGTTCAGAGTGGTTCCACCGCGCCATAGACA
>JAHHIC010000101.1 GCA_019359035.1 Scytonematopsis contorta HA4267-MV1
ATCAAAAATCAAACCTGATTCTCTATTTTTTATATTTGAAGAGTTCCTGTGCGCTTCTTATAATCAAACAGTTACAACGCGCATTACCGGGTGGTGCGCCGCAGGCGCACCCCCTGAACGGTTACCAGCTAGAGCGTCATTTTAAAAAATATTACCGCTCGATTATAGGAAATGTTAATTTTTTTAATAAAGGAGGGTCTGACACACTTCTAGATGATATACACCAGAATGATGTACCTGTATTTCTAGTTGATTTACCAGCACAGTCCGGGGTATTTTTCGAGAAATTTGTGAAAGAGTTTGACTTATTTAAGAGTCTTAAAAGAGATTTAAAGTGTAATATTACGCTAGTTTCCGTGATTAGCAGAACATTGGATTCTGTTAATTTGTTGGATAACCTTTATAACTTTTGTGGAGATGTACCAGATTATATAGTCGTTAAAAACTTATTTTTTGGGGAAACAGCAGATAAATTTGAGAGATACAATGAATCACCGATTCGTGGGACAATGCAAGCAATAGGTATGAAAGAAGCTTGTTTACCTGAGTTATTCTACAAGACTTTTGACTTTTTGGATAAGAACTCATTAACATTTGACGATATCAAGAATATGGAAAACGTCCGTTTTTCATTGAAATCACGTGTCGCTGCTTGGCTTAATGAACTATCTACTGAGTTAGAGATAGCAAATTCACTCTTAGGTTTGAATAATAAACCTAAAGTAGGTTATTACCTGCCAATTATTAAAAAATCTTTGGAAGAGTGGGAAGAAGAACAAAAGAAAGAAAATTTGGATGAAATAAAGGAAACACCTGTAGCATAGTTATGTATCTTAAAAGATTTGTAATTACAATGGGAGATGCTCGTGTTGGTAAGAGTACTATATCTCGGCTATTGTTAGATTTGTACCGTGAAAATAATATTCGATTAAAAGCATATTATCATGGGTATGTAAATAAATTAGAAGCGTATCAAACGGATACTTTTAAGATTCCTTTACTAGATTTTTCTCTTGATAATAGTGATATTATCTTAGATAGTTTGCAAGATAAAGAATCTTCGGGATTACGTTTGGTTTTGACTGATATGCCAGGTCAAAATCTACCACAGTTTAAAGAGTTTGAGAAAAATATTGCCTTAATCGATAATTTAAATTCCATCGGATACCGCGTAACCTTCTTACATCCTATATCTTATCGTCCGGATTGCCCTAATGAGTATTTAAAACCGTTGTTTGATACTTATGGTAGCAGGGCTGATTACGTAATAGTGAAAAATCACTATTTTGGAGATGAGTTTCGGTATTACGATGGTCAACCAATCCAGGAGATTGTGAAAATTTTCAAAGGTGTTGAGTTGAATTTACGTCAACTGCATTATAACTATTACCAAAAATTACATGATACTGGTTTGACGTATAGTAAAGCAATAACTGTTGATTCTCCATTGTATGTTTTGGAGCGTTCATTAATTTTTCATTGGATTAAAAACTTTCATGATGAGGTAACAGATAATGCTCAAGCTGTTAAATATTTAGGTTTAGGTAATCTTGAATAAATAGAGCAACAGCCATCTATAACTCAACAGACAAGAAGAACTAAATGGTAATAAAATGAGTCAAATAAATCCATTAGTGAAAGAATTTCTTGATTCTGCAGATAGTAATGAAAAAAAGCAGATAAGAGAAATGATAGTAAAAATGGGAGTTCCCCCAGGTGACCCGCTATTTAATCTTTATGCAGAACTGGGAAATACTCAGGAAATTCTGACTAGTTTGCCTACAACAATACAATCTATTGTCACAGGTTGGACTCAAATAGTGGATGATAAGCTTGAAGCTGCTTCTTATGTTGCGGTTCAGCAGCAAAAAACTGCTGTCGCACGCGCTGTTGAGGAATTGATAAAAAGTCAGGATAGTCCTAAAAAATCTAAAGCTAAATCTGATTTGAGTTTATCTACTGCGGTGTCAAATTTAAAGTTAGCCCAAATTGGTGTAATTTTAGGATTTGTGTTTGCGCTGGGTACAGGAATTGGAATATTTACGTATGCTACTACTATGGGAACTATTGGTAATTTCAGCAAATCTGAATCTATAAGTGCTTCTGATAAAGAGTTGCTGAAGTGGGCTAAATCTTCTCAGGGAAAATTATCTCGTAGAATCATGCAGCAAAATGCTCCAATTATTGAAACCTGTAAACAATCTAAAAAAGCTAAAGGGTGTATTATTGTTGTTGATTAATATTGGCCAATAAATAATTAATCAAATTCAAAACAAAAAGGAAGTGGGTATTTTAAACACCTACTTCCCTTTTAATATATGTATCATGATTATTTATTGCCTATGAATGTTTTGTGTTTACTTTTTGAAAGTTTATTGCAAATCTATGTTGCTTATAAACCTTGGTAAGAAGCACCCTTATATACTCTGAATAAATTTACTGCAACTAAATTCATTCAAAAATACTTATTAAGAAGCTACATTTTTTGTATCTACTCAATAAAGAAATAAGGTAGATTGCTACTTTAAAAATATTTAAGGCTATTTAAAGTTTGTCATTGAGAATTAACGACAGATTTTGAATGGCTAGAATTTTTTGTTTTCTTTCTTTTCCTTTTTTTTTGAATTGTAGCTATTTTCCCTTTCTCTAATCTGAAATCGCTTATGGAAATTATATCTAAGTATATTCCGTAACGAATTGCATTTATGCGGTTACCAACATTGAGTTTATCGAAAAGTGTGTGAATGTAAGAGCGTATAGTGCCATTAGAAAAGTTTAACTCCTTTGCGATTTCTTCGTTAGACATGCCATTTGCTATTAATTTGAGAGTGCTAATTTCCCTATCTGTAAATTTACAAACCAAATCTTTTTCTTTTGATTGCCTTTCATCGATTAACATTCGGTTCACAGTTGAATCAATCCAAGCACCGTTACGATTTGCAGCTATAACCGCATCAATGAGATGATTTTCTATGTATTCTTCGGGACTGAGTTTGCAATAGTAACAATCAGCCCCATCATCAATGATTTGCTTAATAGTACCCAGGTTTTTGATAGCACCCATAGCTACGATTCTTGTTACGGCACAGGCTTTTTTGATTAAACTGATTATTTTCCCTCCAGAACTATCCGGGAGTTCAGTATTCACTAAGACTACCTCTGGTTTTTTAGATTCTATTTCCGCTAATCCGTCTTTACAATTTTTTGCTACTCCAACTATATGGAACATACCTTTTTGGCTAAGTATGTACTCTGCACCAACTCTTGCTACATTATCGTTTTCTATGATAACAATTTTGATTTTGTCCATTGTAATCAATAATTAGTTTTGCAAGTCGTTTGCATTTATACTTTTAACACTAATTATTCCTTAATGGTAATCAACTTCACAGAGTATTTAAGTATTAACCTCATTATTGATAAAATCTTAATAAATTTATTAAGTAAATCTTTCAAAATAAAAAATTTTATTATTACAGACAATTTATATTTATCCTTGTATAGCTTATAAAATTAATTTATAAGATTTAAATTTTACAAACAATTTGATAAAAATTTAAAATAATATTTCTTGATAAATTATTTATATTTTTTTGATTATCCTCCGGATTTATAATAATTTTATATAATAAAGATTGCTAATACAATTTTTTAAACCATTTAAATGATGAAACATGCCAAAAGTTTGAATAAGTCGGCTTTACAGGGGAAGCTTCCCCCGCAAAGCTGTCTTAAACAATTGCAAATGCTGTTTCTATAGCAAGGTTTTAAACCTTTTGAGCAGAGGACAGAAGGATATACTCGTTACCATATATAACTTATTCTTGTCGAACGAGTGCCATCTCCTATCTGCCTTCTTTTGTCATTCTAGCTCTGTCTCAGGTTTGTCATCGAGTGTTTGTAGCTTGCTTTGTTCCTGGCGATTTTTTTGTTCCTCAAATAAAGCTTTAAAATGCTTAGCTTCATCTTGTGTTAGGTTGTTAATAATAATGGTATATTCTTGGTCATTATTATCTTTGTCAGCTCGGAATGCAGTTTGGTTTTCTTCTTCGGTTGAGTTTCTATCAAGGCTAAGAGCTTGGCTATCTTTGCCTAGCCTTAATGTGGCAGTATAACCTACGCTTTCGTAAGTCATGGTATCTTTTTGTTGTTTGCCAGACGTTATAATTCTTTCAACTACAACGGGAATTACAAATTGTTGTATATCACTATTGTTAGCTAGTTGCATACCCTTACTTTCTTTTGATTCTTCAGTATTATCGCTATTATTTTCATCTGAATTTTTGTTAAAATTGACATCTTCAACATTAGTAGTTTGGATGTGATAAATAGTATTTTCAGTTGAATTAAGCTGCTGTGTAGCTTGTTTTTCGTTTTCATTTATTTGTGTAATTACGGGACTGAGATTAGCTGCTGCTGCTTTTTGCTCTTTTTCTAAGTTTGGATTATTTGTTTGAGAATTTTTATATTCCTCAATCTCCTCGTCAGTTATTTTAAAATACTCCATCATATCGCGGATGAAACTTGCTTTTTTGACAGTACTCATATCATCAACATCAAGATTTCCTAAAATATCTGCTACATTCATTGTGTTATCTCTCTACTAATTCTTGACGAGTTTTTTCTAAGGAGTTATCAATTTTAAATTGAATAAACCTTAAATCGCGTATTGTTTCATCATTAAGGCTGTTAGTTTGAGTTTTACCTTGTTTGACATATAATAAAACGTTGTCCTCTTTGTCTTTAAGTAAATAAGTCTTGTCATGAGCTTTTGTGGCAATTTTGTAATCTCCTGTATTGACTGATGTGATATCGTTAATATCAGTCGTACCTAAAACTCTAGCTATTTGTTCAGCGAGTTTGGTAACTTCGTTGATTTTTTCAATAGATTTTAAGTCCTCATCCATTGCAGTAAAGACTTTATTTAAATCTATGTTATTGTCTTTTATATAAAGTTGAGTAACCTCCTGAATTTTATTAAGATATTTTTCTTCCTTACCAAGCTTTTGAGCTACTGTGTACCAATTTTGAAGAGTTTGCATGGTATTAGCTTTCATTTGCGTGATAACACTTTCCATCGCTCCAGTTTGGCAATTAGCGGTATTATTGCTAAAGTCTAGAGCATTTTCAAGTAGGTCATTGGTAACATAAATTTGTGGTTTTGAATCATCAAAATCAATATTTTTGGGGTCAGCTAGTTTGTTCTGGGAAGAAGTTACCATGTTATTTTTATTACCTGTAGGTTGCTGGTAATTCTCTTGTTTAGTTTGATTATTTTGAGATTTATCTGTTGTTTGAATTTGGTCGATTACTTTGGTATAAGCCGTTGCAAGTGCGCGAATGTATGGTGAATTTAGTCCTTCTCCTTCAAAAAAATTCCTCTTTTGGTCTGGGTTATTCGGACTAACAAGGTAGGTACATTCCTTAAGCCATTCAACTCCACCTCTTGCAGTAATTTCGTCTGCTATGTCTGGGTGTTGCTCAAGCCTAGCTTGTAAAATTTCTGCCATCAGTTTTACTCTGGCTTCTCCTAAAGGGTATTCTTCCTTATATGCGTAAAAAGCTTGTTCGGCAGAAAGGAAAGGTTGACCAGCTGGTTTAGCATCTTCATAAGTTTCAGGTCCGAGTCTCCCTTCAGGTATTTCTTTATTATCTCGGAAAGAAACAGGGAAATCACATTCTATTGTTCCTAGTTGTTTTGATTTTACGGTAGTACTGGTCAATACAGCGCCAAAGGAGTCGGGACACTTGGAACTGATATTTATTCCTGCATCTATTTCTCCCAGACTATTTTGAAAATTGGCTGAAGGAGATTGAGGTGAACTTGCGTGTGTGTTTTCACTCTTTGAGATATTGACTTCTTTCCCAACAATTGGGGCTAACCCCATTTGCACTACTTGTGCGGTTGCAGCTTCAATTCCTGGTGATACCCTTTCTCGGTTGCCAGCAATATTAAGGATTTTGATATTGTTTTGTCTTACAAAATCCTCTATTAGTTTGGCAGCGGTGGCTTTATCATTGAGTACAGTTTCAAGCGGAATAGCTAGAATAGGTTTTTTTCTATGATTTGCGGCATCAAGGGTAACTTTACTTCCTGGACTTTGGCTGTTCCCCAACAGAACAGTACCGTCTGAATTTTCAATGTTGGCTATGGTACGGTTAGCAAAGGTAACTTTGTTTGAGCTACCTTGCTCCCCTTCAACTACTCCATAATTTTGTAAGTTGGGATTTGTGCCTCCGTCAATTAACCATCCAGCAGCGGCAGTTCCTCCAGTGGTAATTCCTAAGGCTTTTGCTCCGATAAGTCCCCCCATGTCAGCACCAGTTTGACCACCACTGATAACTTTTATTGTTTGGTTTTCGATTTGTGTTGATTTGGTAAGGTCAGGAGTAGAGGGTAATGTGGTATTGGACGCTAAATTATTTTGCTTTTCAATTACGTTATTGTAAGCTTGCGTAATTACACTGATAAGGTTCGATTGTTTACCTTGACCGTCCCAATGTGCTGGGTTTTTTGCGTTATCAGCAGCGCTACAGTTTTCTAACCATTCTGCACCTCCTCGTTTAGTGATTTCTTTAACTAGTCGAGGATATTGTTCTAGTTTAGCTTGTGTCACCTCTATCATTAACTGTATGGTATCTCGCTCTGGATTCAGTTTCTTTTGATGTATACAAGCTTGCTTTGCATCTGGGTATTTGTTGAGCGCAAATTCAACTGGGTAATCGCTTTGGATATTGCCGTTGTTTTTAGCTTTGGTGGTATCAAGTGCAAGTGCTGCTCCTAGTCCGTTCTTGGATTCGGGTCCAATAATTACTGGTTCAACCTGACCTTTATTCGGTTCTTGCAAGTGCGATAATTTTGCTTGTGTTTCTGGCGATAGCTTCGCTGTCACCAAAGGCGATCGCAATTCGCAATTCGGGTTAACAGTGGGTGAAGAATTAGCCGCTGTGGGGAAAAAAGCTGCAATATTATTGATTTTCCCCTTTTCTAAAACTTTTTCTTCAGCTTCTTGCTCATTAATAGGTTCTTGTGATGGTGCTGCAATTTTTATAGGGATGGGGCTATTTTCTTTGCTAAGCAGTTGTGGACGATTGGGTAATGATTCAAGTATTTGTCTATACTCGCTTTTTTCGTAATTAAAATTTTGCAGTAAACTACCTTGTATTTCTACTTGTGTTCTAATTTGATTACTTAATTCTTCGTACTTGTCGAATCCTTCAGTTATAGCAATATTGATAGATTTAATTAATAGCTCATTTAACTTATTTTCTATTTTTATATTTAGCTCATCTTTTGGGATAATAAGTATTGCAATATTATCGTTTTCATCCACAATAGTGCTACTTTTAGTTTTGTTAGTTTCTAGCCATTTAGTCACTATGCTGACATCTGAAGCTGGTACTACCAATCCAATTGCTTCTTTAGTAATTTGGGAATTATCTGGTAAGTTATATTGTTGATTAGGGTTATTAAAATAAACAGTTTGTTCAGGAATTAAAGGAATAGGCTGTTCTGGAGTATCGGCATTTTTGATATTATCACCAGCACGTTCTATAAAAGTTTGTTTTAGCTCATTGCTGAGAGTGCTTTTATCAATGACAAATACAGCCATACCTTTCTGGGTTTCTAATTTAGCATGAGAATGGCTCAGTTGTTCGTATGTAACCTCCATTTTATCTAAATATTTTGCTGTTTTATCCGCGACTTGTTCGTCAACTGCCAATCCTACTAAGCCTACTAATCTTTGTTCCTTATCTTGGAACATAATGCTAGGACGGGTATTAATTTTATCTAAAATTTGTTCTCTAAGTATTTCTTCTTTGCTAAATTCTGCTGGTTTACTTTCAATTAGCTCTTTACGTTTTATCCATCGGTCAGGATATTGTACGGTTTCTGGATTAAGTTTAAGGGTACAAGTAGTTTCGTTAGTACTAATCTCAACTGGGATTGTCCTAGACTTTTCTCCGAATTTTATAATATTATTTTTAATTAGTAATTCAGGACTACTAGGATTTTTGCTTTTAGAGAAGTTCTGGGAAATATGTTCTGTGTGTTGACCAATTATGCCTAAAACTTTATCACCAATTACTGCAATATAAACGTCTTGTTTGTTATAAGCTTTTATCGTTCCTTCTCTAAAATCACGGTCATTAATATACTGGTTTTTTAAATCTTTGTTAGTAATATTGATACGCATTATACCACTATTGGCAGTTTCAGCTACCGCATAGGCGTTATTCCCCGTGGCTACTGTTTGTATTTTTAATTGTAATTCTTGTCCGGTTCCCGGCTTTTCTTGCAACCAACCTTTTGCTATGCCTTCTTTAATTGACTCTTTATCAATCTGCCCTAATTTTATATCTTGACCATTATGTTTAATATTTACAGTATATTCTTCTCTGATTAAGTTCTGCTTTTCAATAGTTAGCATAACTGAAGTATTATTGTACCTTTCTTGGTTACCATACCTTTGAAGTTCTTTAATTTGAAAGGTAATTTCTGGTAGTCCAGGTACTTTTGTAGTTACTGTTGCGGTTGACGCTTTATCTACTCCAAATGTACCTGTAGCAGTAGTCCCTATTGGAAGCTGAGCGTTTCTGGCTTCAACATTACCAAATGTTTTATATTCACCTTGAGAATTTTTGTATTCGATAACAGTTTTAGCTTCGGTTTGACCTTTACTATTAACTTGTTTTGCAACATTAAACCTGATTTCCTGAAGTGTACCTGAGTTTTCTGGTTTAACCAGTTCGGCAGTATTATTATATTTGTGCCCGGTGAGAGTAAAATCTGTAAATTGCAGTTCATCTTGTCTGCTAATAATTTCTTGGGGAATAGCAGCAAATGCGAAATTCGACATCTTTTTACTAGATGATTCCTCACCGCTTTCACGGGTAGTTGCTACAGCCCAAATTGCAGCTGCCATTGATAGCTTTTCGTTATCAGGAATTGTATTATAAAATTGTTCTGCTAGTTTGTATGCCTGACTGTACATAAGGTCAATTTGACCTTTGGTGATTTCAGGCTGAAGTTGTACTTTACCTACTTGCGTTTCTTTGCGATATTCAATACCCAACTTAGCTATTGTCTTTTCTTGACTTAAAGCAAGTGTTCCCAACGATTTAAATACAGGTTGACCATTTATTTGTGCGAGAACTTGATATTGGTGAGGTTTTTTGCTAAATGGTTTATTTTCATCAGTGCTAACTATTTTGATTTGGATGTCTTTAATTTCGTCGGGTTTCCAAATATTTTGATTATCATATTCTAGTAGATTGGTGACTATTAATTCACTGCCATTTGGCATTTTTATTTTAGCGGATGGCCCTTGCTCTGCTTTATTGTGTGCTGAAGCTAGTGCTGCTGCGTTAAATAGTTTATCAAATTCTTTTTTTGCTAAGGTCGCTTCTAGTTTTTGCTGGTTGGTAAATTCAACTCCGTTAAATAGTTTGGAAAATTGAACTAAATCGCGTGATTCTAGTTTACCTTTATCAAAGTATTTATTAGTTTGGCTAATTAATAATTCTACAGGTGAGTAGCCTTTAGGTTCAATAACGGTGTTAGTATAAATTTCGTCATTCTTTTTATCTTTAATATAATTAACATCTCGATGTAAAATGCGTCTACTTGCTTCAATACCACCCATATCGGGTTTTGTAGCGCTTTTGAACAAGTCAACCGCAATTTGGTTTTGGTACGCTGCTTCAGCAATCATCTCCCGATACATTTGTTTGTTGGCAGTCATTGCTGCTGAAATGCTATCTTGAGTTGGAGGGTTTTGCTTTGATGCTCGGATAAAATCCTGCATGTACCCGCGATAATCTTCAGGTATATTTTTAGTTTTATCAGCTTTGTCACCTTTGGATTGTTCGGCAGTCTCAATTGCAAATAACTTTTTATATTTAGTTGCTACTTGGTCTATATAATCATTCTGGTCTTGCTTACTTCCATATTTTTCCAGAATAGTAATTTCTGATTCAAGCGCTTCCAGTTTGGTTAAATGATTATTAATAACACCGACACTAATACCATCACTCATGTGAATGGCAATTTCTTCAAATTCTGGTTGGCTACCATCCTCTCGATAAAAAGATTGTTTTTTGAGTTTTACAGTTGGGTTATAAGCATTTTCAGGTAAGTTACGATAAATTGCCTCTGCTGTCAAATTAGGATATTTATTAGCTTGCTCAAACCCGATGTAGTCTCCGTCATAGTCACGTGCTTGTCTCTCTTGTTCGGACTCTTGGGGAAGTATTTTTAGTTCGTAACCAGATAACTGAATTTCCTTTATATACTCATTAAATTCATTCGTAAATTCGATTTTATCTTTGGTTTCTAGTTTGCCAATATTCTGGTCTAAGTAATTTTCAATACCTGACAACTTTAATGTTTCACGCGCTTCTGGTAAAATTGATTTAACTTGTTGGCTAATACGGTTGTAAATGTGTTCTGAAGTTTCGTCTGAGACAGCTATAACACCAGCTAGTGGTTTACCGTCTGGTCCGAGCAAGTCTTGCACAACTTTATTGCTTGATACGCAAAGACCGTTTGAGTTAAGAAATGGTGAGCGAAAGTTGAGAACTTTTTCTCCGTCTTGGTAATGGGCAATAGAGATTTCACCATTTTGCAAGTCTTTGGAAGGAATGACTAATGCACGTTCAAAAGTAATGCTTTTACCAATAGCATTGTCCCTCCATTCCCTTTTTAAGAATTGAGCAAGTTCCCGTTGTATTTTTTCGGTTTCGAGTAATTGTCCTTCTCCTTCTAAGTTTGCTTTGATAAGCTTATAAATATTGGAGTCGCTTGCAACCCGCTCTTTTAAAGTTTCTAGTTTTTCTGCCACTTCTGGGTCTTCAGCTGCTTCTTCCTCAAGTGAAGTTGCTTGTTCTTCTAAAAAAGCTTTCCGCTTCTCGTATTTCTCACAGTAAAATTTGGCTACTTCCCTAGGGTCATTTTGAATTTCTTTTATTCTTTTAGCTTCCAGTTCTAGTTGCTCGGTGAAGTCTTTAATACCTGAGGGGAAAGAAGCTATCATTTGGGAGATAGCAGTTTTACCAAGTTCGGATTGCGATTTTTCACCTAGCCATATTTTTTGTCTGTACAATCCAGGTTTTATTTGGGGTTTGGTCGGTCTTTGGGGATTATCTTTGTCTGTTCCTTTAAAAGCAGACAGGGGGATGATTAAATCAATTTTTGATTGGTTTGAGTTTTGATAGCTAAGGATTTGGTCGAGGTTTGTAGGTCGTAGCGTTCCTTTGCCAAACCGGAATTTATTATCGTCTCCATCTTGGTCAGTCCAACCGAAGCGATGTTGGATAACCCGGTATTTGTCACCTTCTTGATGTCCGGTTAACTCTTTATATAATTGTGTGGAGATTTGTCCGTAGCAGTCCCCGGTGAGGCGATAAGCTTTGTCATTATCAATAATACCGCCATTTTCGCCGTTGCTGTTGTCAACAACAAGTACATTTAACTCGCGGTTGATAGCGTTTTTACAGGAACCAAGGAAGATGGAACCATATGCTCCCCTATCTTTGTTATCGGGACATAACTGTTTGATGGTTTCCAGGCATTCTTCAGGCCCATACAAAAGCCGACTTTTTGAAGAGAGTAATAATACATGTCCGTTTGGGTGATTTTTTAGTTGTTCGTCTGTGGATTTATCGTCCATATGCCCGAACGAAAATGTTTTATCCGGTAAAAAAGCTTCTAATAGAGTGTTTTCCAGTTCTTCTGTCAGAATTGAATCAGGATTTTCTAAGTCACCGTCGGTGTGAATCCACTGATTTAGTCTGGTATCGAAGTGCTGGATTTTAATGGTCATTAGTATAAATTTATTTATAGGGGGTTCTAGCAATGCTAAATTTCCATTTTAATTTCCCTAACTTGGTATGTTAATTGACTTTTGTTCACATTTTTACTAACTGGAGTTATCTGTAGTCTGTCGTTTTTACTAGATTTTTATCAACTTTTGTTGGGCACTTAATGCCTGAAAGTATTTGTATTAGTATCTTTGAGGCAATGTTATGCTGTAGCTTGGTAAAAATAGCTTTTAATTTGCGGTGGTAAATAATGTTATGATTTATTGCTTTATTATCGCGCCACTCAAAATACAGGCGCGATAACAGCTATTTTATTAACGAAAATATGGTCTGTCGTGATTAATCGCTACAAATTAATACTTATATAGGTTAAAGATACAGTAATTTTACTTAAAAAATCATTTTTGTTGTTAAAAGTACTTATAAATAAGTAAACTCACAGAAATTACAGACGATTAAAGTGCTATAATTCCAAACTACTCGTGTTATGGGTTATTTCGGAATGGAGTATTTTGAAATGGAGTATTGTTGTTAATGCCCAGAGTGTTTGAGATTTTTGGTAAACCGATTGCATTTGTTGAAGATAAAACAATTTTCCAAGAAGCTATTTGCCCTTTTACAGAAAGCTTATGCGATGGTGGAGGTAATAGAAACCAGACAAAAATAAAACTTACTGATAACCACGCTTTACGCAACTATTTTAACTCAGACCTAAAAAGCGTTATACCCGCAGTTTGTTCAATTCAATATGGAACTGACGAAATCCAGTTGCAAAATCTTACTCAAGAAACTTGGGTAGTTTGTCCAAGAAGATTATTTGGATTTAAAAATATTACTACTACAATACCTGAAGTAAATCGAGGATTACAACCCCACGAACGAGAAATTTTAAATATTGCAAACCTAACTCAAGGTCAAGATATTGGCATATGGTCAGAAATTTATTTGCAATATGGTGATAACGAGACTAATAGTCAAGTTGACTATCACTTTGATTTTATAGCTGCTCCAGTTCTCAGAAACTTAAGCGAATCTGAATTTTATCTTCAGCACAATATTCAAGATGAGCAAGATAAAAAAGAGATTATCAAAAGTGCTAAGAAAAGTGGTATATGTCATGGTAAACTAGGTGTAGACCTAACATTTGATATTAGCCCTAACTTGAGTCACCCAGTTATTTTTGAAATAATGACTGCAAGTACAAGCGGTTCTAACACAGAAAAAGGTACTGATATTGCTGGAGCTTTTACTGCTGGGATGCTTGGCAATAATCCAATCAGCCCCGGTATTAACAAGCGACAAGTTTGGGGTCGAATGGCAACACAATTATTCGCAAAATCTGCACTTGCGGAAGCTTGGTCTAGGGATTTAACAACTGATTAAAAAATGTACCTTCTATTGACCAGTTGGTAGCAAGGAAATGAGTTGGTTGAGGAAAGAGAAATTTTTCTTGTAAAGATGCGACTAAAAATAACCTATCGCGAATTTGGGGTACTCCAAAATCAGCAGCCCTTAACATTTCGTAACTAACCGTATACCCAAGCTCTTGAAATCCAGCGATAAGATTTTTTAGTACCCCACCTTTTTCATTTTTTAGGCAACTTGCGCTTTTTAGCCCTTTTACCTGTTCTATCAACACCACCTTGGGCATAAAGGCTGCTGCATATTTTACCATCTCAAACAGTAACAACCCCCTAGAGTCAACTAGTGAGTCACGTTTACCTATGAGAGAGAAGGATTGGCAGGGTGGTCTTCCTACAAGAATATCTAACTCACCTGACATTAACCCTAAATCTCTCATCAAATTCTGCGGATCAATTTGGGTGACATCACCCCCCACTGGACATGTAATTCCTTGTTGCGATAGCCATAGCTTAAGAGTCGCTTGAGCGTTTGGATCAATCTCAGCGCAAAAAACAGGCTCAAAACCAGCTTTGTGCAATCCTGAGTCTAAGCCGGCTATACCACTAAAAAGAGAAATTGAGATGCGTTTTCTTTCCATTTACTCAGGCGGATTATGGCGGTAAGTTGAATTTATAAGATATTATGTACTAATGCGAGTGTTATTGTCTTTAATTTCTACGAAGCACAGGTGAAGGTGTAGAGTTTGTGATGATTTACAACGATTAAGTGGTAAGTATCATTATTATGTACGCGCAATTATTAAGCATCCTTACAAATGTAATAAACTTGATGAGCTAGTGGTGAGCAAGTAGTTAGCGAGTGCGACTAGTACTAGAAGTGTTGTGATAGTTACAAATATGTACTGAGTTAGGAAAATGAATTCCTTACGATGGAAATTTATTTAGCAGCTCAGCAAATTAGTATTTGTTGAGTTGTTGTTTTCTATCTGAACTTACGTACTTATTTGACAAAGAATATACAAGTACTGTATTAATTTTAATACTCGAAAGATATTAGCTTACTTTCTTTGGGAGATTTCCGGATGTCTAGCGAAATTGGTTTAGCAGAGTTTATCCAGCGAGTTAAAAAAGAACTACTCACCATTGACCCAGCAGATAAAGATGATACACCCTTACTGAGTATAGATTCTGTAGAATTAGAACTACAGGTCACAGTTAAAAAGGAAGGTGGTGGTGGTATAAAAATTAATGTTCTTACATTTGGAGGTGGGGAAGCATCCGGGAAGGTTAGTCGAGATGATGTGCAAAAAGTGACAGTCAAACTTTCTCCCTTGGTAAGTAAGGAAGCCCTTATTAATACCTACGCCAAAAAAAATCCGGAAAAATATCAGGAATTTGTGAATCAAAATTTGCAGGGGCTACTTAAAGGTGATAGTACAAGCAACCTAAATGATGATTTAGGTGGCTAATGCAAGCGAGCTACGGGTAAATGAGTCAATGAAAATATCAGAACTAAGATTTTATGCGATAGAAGAAAAAAAATATTGCTTTAAAGTGAGTGCAGAAAGCTCATTTGGGGGAGAAGTTTCTCATGAAGCATCTCTACCTTTTCTTGATGGTGAAATTCTAAATGTTTTGGATAGACGTTTTACTATAGTTAAAATATTAGAGTCAACCAAGTTTGATAAACATAACTTTGACGAAGCGGAACAGGCTTGGATGGTAAACGAATCCCTTTTGCTACCAGAACGAAGCGCTTTTACCCCTCAATACTTGGCTAACATTGGACGTAAACTCTATCAGACGTTGGGTAATGATATCGTACAGGTGATTGAGGCGGCTGCTTTAGAAGCTAAACGTTCAAATACTTGGTTACATGTTCGTCTTAGGTTTCCCGTAAATATTTCTAAATTTGTCAGGTTAACAGATTATCCTTGGGAGTTGTTGCATAACGATTACGGGTTTTTGGCACATCAAGGAGTGACTTTCTCCCGTTATATCGCTTATCGCAGTTCCAGCCCTAATTTATCAACTGTTGAAAAGCTTAATATATTATTAATTTCTTCAGGTGCTGGCAATGACAGGATGAAACTAGAGCCTTTGTCTTCTCTTGAACGAGAAGCGATTATCACGGGGTTACAAAAAGCTCAAGACCAAGGGAAAATTCAACTGGAAATTTTTGGTTCATCAATGTGGAAAGCATTACAAAACCGATTATTAGAACGTCAAAATGCGGTAAATCCTCATGTTATCCATTTTGATGGACATGGTTTTTTTGGCAAACGTTGTAATGAAGAGGGATGCAGAAAAGCTTATAAGCAAAATGAACACAAGTGTGAATGTGGTGCTCCATTAGGAGAAGCTCAAGGTTATTTAGTGTTTGAGAAATCAGATGGGGTTGGTGATTTTGTAAGTGCTAGGGAACTAGGGGAATTGTTAGGTAATTTGCAGCGTTGGGAACAACCCAACTCAGAGCAAAGAGGAATAGCTTTGGTAGTTCTCAGTGCTTGTAAAAGTGGCATGTCTCTTTTGAATGAGAGCGTTTTTAACGGGGTTGCACAAAATCTGATTGGTCAAGGAATTCCGGCTGTGGTGGCAATGCAATATTCTGTTAGTGTGGCTTCTGCTAGTGCTTTTGGGGAAAATTTTTACCGCTCTCTTGGACAAAAAGACTCATTGGGTGTTGCTTTGGGTTGGGGACAAAGAGCTATGGGGATTGAGGGTAATCAGTGGTATCGTCCTATACTATATTTGCGTTGGGAGGATAATCAGGGGGGTCAGTTGTTTACAAATTCTTCGGTCCTGCCAGATACTGAGATACCTAAACCATCACTACCAGCAAAAAAATCTCGCATAATATTGATTCAAATTGAAAGCTTGAAGCAAGACCTAGACAAACTAGCGGAAGATTATAAAGCAGTAACGGAGAAAAAGAGGCGAGAAAGTAATCCTCAAGAACAGAATAACTTGCAATTACAGCTTGATAATATTGCCAAGCAGATGGAGAAAATTGAGCAACAACTTGAAGAGTTAAGGTAAGAGGATGAGTAGAATTAGACAAATCCGACTCGAACAACTGAATGAAGATTTAAACAAACTGGAGAAAGATTATAATGCAGTAGCAGAGAAAAAAAGGCGAGAAAGTAATCCTCAAGAACAAAATAACTTGCAATTACAGCTTGATAATATTGCCAAGCGGATGGAGGAAGTTGAGCGGGACATTGAAAATATAAAACAGCCAGAAAAAGAAAAAGATAATATTCAAAGTTTAGTAAACTTATTAACTCTTTATGAAAATGAAATCTTCATCTGTGTTAAAAAAGCATATCAAGCCTGCTCTCCTGAGGATTGGCAAAATCCACTTCCAGATGACTTGGAAGGAATTTTGGCTGAATTGAAAAAAATGCCATCAGGAATATCAAAATATACAATTCTTGAAAAATTTATAGCTCAATTAATTTTGGATTCAGAAATGCCTCAGTCAATTTCTCAGGAGTTGAGGATGTTGGCTGAAAATAGTATAAATGGATATTTAGAGCTTTTTGATGTGATTTTAGCTCAAAAAAATAAATCAAAAAATACAAAACCCTATTTAATGGTTTGGATACGTCGTAGCGAGCAAGATTCTGTAAAACATCAGAATCAAGAAGATTATTATTTTGTAGATGCTTGGCTTATTCCTAATGGTGATAGTTATAATTATAGCCAAAATTCAGAATTTATAAAGCTTCATAAATCTCATAATGTGAACGATTTAAAAGGAACAAAAGACAAAAATAAAAATACTTTTACATTAGAAAAAATACCACAAGAAATTATTGATTGTCTCAAGAAAATCGGAGATTATTCTTCAGATAGGCTCACAATTGAAATATTTTTACCACTAGATTTAATTAATCAAGCAGTTGATAATTGGGGAATTGAAGACGGATTTATGAGTTTTCCAGAAAAACTGGGCAATCTGTACAAAGTCATTGTTCGCTCATCTGAAAGGTTGGAAAAGAACTATAGCTATAAGAGGGCATTTTGGAAAGATAAATGGACTACGTTACAAAAAGTAATTCAAAATTCAGCTAATAGTACGTTTATTTTGTGGGATGACGATGACTTAAATAATTTATACGCGGAATTAAGTGAAGCAAATGTTATTGGGGTTAAATGGCAAACAACTCCAGTCCAAATGGGAAAAGACAGTGTTTTTGCAGTAATTTTAAGAACAGCCACTCCAGTAGCGTTATGGTTAAGGTACAATCTATTCGCAAGTAATAATGAACAGGTTAACGAATTGCTAAATTGTTGTATCTCTCAGCTTCCTGAAACGGTAAGAAAGAAACGTAAGGAAGCTTTTTCAAAATCTAATGATGAGCATATTGGGCATCATCTTTCGTTATTATGGGAAGACCCTAATCGCTTGCCTCCTACTATTGATTATTTTATGTGATAATTATGAGTGACTGGAAAATTTTTCAAGGTAATAATATTGCTCCCCATGATGGTATTGAAAGACTACCTGCACCACCAAGTTGGCGTAGATTTACTAATGATACTGGGAGTGATGTCGAAGATAAAAAACGTGGTGCTAATTTTCAAGTTCGCTCTCAAGAAGTTGAGTTAGTTAATGCAGCCTTGTATCTACGTAGACCTTTATTGGTGACGGGGAAACCAGGTACGGGGAAAACATCTCTAGCTCATGCTGTTGCCTATCAGTTAAAATTGGGTGAAGTATTGTACTGGCCAATTACAACTCGTACAATGCTTAAAGATGGACTTTATTCTTACGATGCTATTGGTCGTCTCCAAGATACCCCGCAGCAAAAGAATAATAATAATAATAATAATAATGATGCATCCCAAGAAAGTGAAAACAACAAAAGCATCCTCTCGGAAATTGGTAAATATATTCAACTTGGACCATTAGGAACGGCTTTATTGCCATCAGATAAACCACGAATGTTACTAATTGATGAAATTGATAAAAGCGATATTGACCTACCTAACGATTTACTACATGTATTTGAAGAAGGGCAGTTTGAGATTCCTGAGTTAGTTAGGATTGCAGAAAAACTAGAAAATGTAGAAGTGCGAACAGCTTATAAAGATAAAACAGAGGATACTTATAAAGATATTAAAGCTTCTGTAAAGCAAGGGCGTATACAATGTAATGCTTTTCCTTTCATTATCCTCACAAGCAATGGAGAAAGAGACTTCCCGCCAGCATTTTTACGTCGCTGTTTGCGTTTGAATATTAAAGAACCTAATGATAAAGAACTAGAAAAAATTGTTGCAGCTCATTTAGGTAAGGATGATAAAATTAGTACACAAGCTCAATTCTTAATTAATGAATTTTTGAAAAAGCGTAAAGAAGGAGATTTAGCAACAGACCAACTACTTAATGCTATTTACTTAATGACCCGCCAATATGCGCCCGTGGGTCAAGAAAAGGAAAATCTGGTCGAACAATTGTTAAAAATCCTTAATAGTGTAGAAGATAGATGATACAGCATAGCCATCTGGATATAGCTTCTATAGCTCTTCGGTTAAAGCAGGTGCAACTTGAACTAGATGGAGAAGAAATGGCAGACCTCTTCTGGTTGGCAGTTCAAATGAGTGCTTTCGAGGGAACTAAAGCTACAGAAACATCTGATGAAAACAACCAGATGGAGATAATTCCAGAAGAAATTAAGGAAAATCCTACCCCTAAATTACCCCCTGCTGATAAATTACCACCTGTTGATAATGATGTTAATGTTGCTCCCAACATTCAACCATTGGCAACTGTTTCTCTTCCCAATTCGTCAGATGACAAGCTACAGGAAGAAAAAACTACTGCACCTGAAGGTTTGTCGTTTAAAGCTCCTGCGGCTCCAGGTTTGCGTAATTCTCTGAATTTAGCAAGAGCGTTACGTCCGCTTATGCGTAAGGTATCCTCCAAAACTAAAACGGTTTTGGATGAAGAAGAAACAGTTATCCAATTTGCTGAACGAGGAATTTTGATACCTGTACTTAAGCCAGCACCCGAACGGTGGTTAGACCTTGCTTTGGTAGTTGAAGAATCTCGCTCAACAGTAATTTGGCAAGAAATAATAGCTGAGTTTCAAAAACTTACTGAACTACAAGGCGCTTTTCGATATGTTTGTACTTGGAGTTTGACAACAGACGAAAAGGGCGAAATTCAACTTTTTGCAAAGCAAAATCTATCACTAAGTAAGCAACGTTCCCATAGCCCTAAAGAATTATTAGACCCAGCAGGTAGGCGCTTGGTATTATTTATTAGTGATTGTACCTCCGAGATATGGCGTCAGAAAAAGATTCATGACTTTTTAAAGCTTTGGTCTAATTTTGGGCCTTTGGCAATTCTCCAACTATTTCCAGAACGATTGTGGATGAGAACTGCTATGGGTTTTGGTTTTCCGGTGCAGTTAAGCGCTCTTGCACCTGGTGTTCCTAACACGCGACTTGTGGTTGATGGACTACCTGTTTGGGAAAATGTGGATTTAAAGACAGCTATAACTCTTCCTGTAGTCACATTAGAGCCTGATTCTTTGCAACAATGGTCGCAAGTTATAGCTGGTATGGGAAGTACCCAAACAGCTGGGATTTTATTTGAACCTTCTTTAATCGTAGCTCAACCACAGATGTCAAAAGACGCTCCTCAACTTTCGGCATCAGAATTAGTGAATCGGTTTCGAGCAACTGCGTCTCCTATGGCAAGACGGTTGGCTGGTTTAATGGCAACAGTTCCTGTGAGTTTACCTGTAGTTCATCTTATCCAGGCAACTTTGTTAAAAGAGTCTATGCAGATTCATATTGCCGAAGTATTTATGAGTGGTCTTTTACAGCCTATTACATTTTATGGTTTGACTTCTAAAAGTAAAACTGTTAATTACAAATTTGTTGAGGGAGTTAGAGAACTATTAATAGATTCTGTTCCCATTCCAGATATTGACACTGTGCTAGACGTCGTCTCTCAATATATAGCACAAAAGGTTGGTCTATCAATTAAAAATTTTGCAGCCCTTTTATCTCCTAGTGTTGATTGGGATAAAAAAACAAAGGAGGAAGTTATACCCTTTGCTGAAGTTACTACTCAGGTTTTACGCCGATTAGGTGGAGAATATGCAGCTTTAGCTGAACAATTAGACCGAAAATCTCAAGTTATTCCTAAATTTCTAGAAGTACCTGATAATTTAGCTCAGTTACAGACCTTTGAATTTGAAGTAGCGACAATCACCATTGAAGATGAGGTAGATGCAGAAGAAACACAAACAAACCCAGCTCCAGCTATTAACTTGCAAACCTTTGAATTTGAAGTAGCGACAATCACCATAATTGAAGATGAAATAGATGGAGAAGAGATACCAACAACTCCATCTGTTAATCTGCAACTCTTCAATTTTGAGGTGGCAACTGTTAAATTACAAAAATCGGGTTGGTTACAACTAAAAACAGAATTAATAGTTGAACGGAATCAACACCAAGCCCAGTATTTCGTCGAAAACTTAGGTAGGGGTGTGGAATTGGAAATGGTAAGTATTCCTGAAGGTGAATTTCGGATGGGCACTCCCGAAAGGGAAGAAGAGAGCAGGTATAATGAATTTCCTCAACATGAAGTAACGATTAAACCATTTTTTATGGGTAAGTATCCCATAACTCAAGTACAATGGCGAGCAGTTGCTTCTTTGAAAAAAGTAAAGCACTCATTAAATCCTTACCCATCTCGTTTTACAGGAGATAATCTTCCAGTAGGGTGTGTTTCTTGGTTAGATGCAGTGGAATTTTGCAAAAGGCTTTCCCAATACACAAACAGACCTTACCGTTTACCCTCTGAAGCTGAGTGGGAATATGCCTGTCGTGCTGTAACAATTACCCCATTCCATTTTGGGGAAACAATTACAACCGATCTAGCAAATTATCGAGGAACAGATAACGAAAAAAATAAACAGTTTGGTTTTTATGGTCGAGGACTCAAAGGAATCTACCGAGAAGAGACAACAGATGTGGGAAGTTTTGGTGTAGCGAATGCATTTGGTTTATATGATATGCACGGAAATGTGTGGGAGTGGTGTGCAGACCACTGGCATAGTAGTTATGAAGGAGCACCGACAGATGGAAGTGCGTGGGTAAATAAGGACGATAATGATAATCTGGTACGAGTGCTGCGCGGTGGTTCGTGGTATGACACTCCTGGGGATTGCCGTTCCGCTTCCCGTGTCAGCAGCGACCTCGACTTAATCTATAACGATATTGGTTTTCGGGTTGCGTTTGGTGTTTGAGCGCTCTAATAGCATTTGACACTTTTGCACTTTTACCTTTTTTTCTTTTGTTTTTACACTTTGAAAGCTCCGCTTCGTAGAACAATAAAATTTTTTCCAAAAATCAAAGAAGATAGAAAATTAACAGGAAAAAAATGAATGGCAAAAATAGTTATTAACCGTAATCTTCAGACAACAAAATACTTTATTGAAAATTTAGGGAATAAAGCGCAGCTAGAAATGGTAACCATCCCTACAGGCAGTTTTATGATGGGGTCACCGGAAGATGAATTAGAGCGACAAAATAGTGAAAGTCCACAGCATGAAGTTACGATTCAACACTTTTTTATGGGCAAATATCCCATAACTCAAGCACAATGGCAAGCAGTTGCCTCCTTGGAACAAGTGAGTCACGAATTAAAATCTGACCCATCTCATTTTAAGGGGGAAAATCGTCCAGTAGAGGGTGTTTCTTGGTTGGATGCAGTGGAATTTTGCAAAAGGCTTTCCCAATACACAAATAGAGCTTACCGTTTACCCTCTGAAGCTGAGTGGGAGTATGCCTGTCGTGCTGGAACAATTACCCCATTCCATTTTGGGGAAACAATTGCAACCGACCTAGCAAATTATCGAGGAACATATAACGAAGAATCTCAACGGTCTGGTTCTTATGGTCAAGGACTCAAAGGAATTTATCGAAAAGAGACAACAGATGTGGGAAGTTTTGGTGTAGCGAATGCATTTGGTTTATACGATATGCACGGAAATGTGTGGGAGTGGTGTGCAGACCACTGGCATAGTAGTTATGAAGGAGCACCGACAGATGGAAGTGCGTGGGTAAATGAGGGCGATAATAATAACCGAAATCGAGTGCTGCGTGGTGGTTCGTGGTACTACCTTCCTGAGCATTGCCGTTCTGCTTCCCGCAATGGCAGCCTCGCCTTCGACGACTATACTTTTGGTTTTCGGGTTGCATGTGGTGTTCCAGGACTCTAATAGCACTTGGTACTTTTACCCTCTTCTCTTTTATTTTTACACTTTGAAAGCTTCGCTCTACAGAGCGATAAAATTTTTTTTCAAAAATTGCGCTCATCAAATATAAAGTTAAGTGTTGTAAACTTTACTGATTTTACTAACGTTTATCGTAAAATATGCAACTAATAAATTTAAAAAAGATTAGCTGATGACTGGCAATTTGTAAATGGTAACTATTAAATGGAATAACTACCAATTATTCCAAAGACATATGATTTGATTAAATAGTATGTTCCAATTTTAAATCGTCTACCCAAAACCCATAAATTCACATTGACAGATAGGATGAGAAACGGATTATATACTTATCTGAAAATATCTTTTATATTTGCTTGTGGTTGTGATTGTAATATTTTCTTGGTGAATTCCTCTAAGCTTTCAAGTTGGTCTATTTCATTTGAGGTTAAACTAGTTTCTGAAATCTGATACCAACTTCCTTCATTTAAGACTACTTCCATGATGGGTTTATCTTCTCCATGTCGTCTGACCGTCAAATTTTGTCCATCGAGGATTACGCTTAATTCTCTACCATTGATGACAGGATTATCATTAGCGACCATATAGTTTACTATAATTTTAGGCAAATGCTGTACCGATTCATCTAGTTGTTGTGGTTCATCTTTTTCAATCTTAAGAGGCTGAGTTTCTTCTATTATTTGCTGCTCGTATTCTGGACTAATATTTTTGCTGATAACTGGCTGTATATCATGCTGTAATTGCTTATTACTGGTATTATTACTTTTATTCCTGGCTTTCTTCTCTGTTTCAGTGATAATTAACTCTAGGTTATTAAGCTCGGTAAATTTTACTTGGTTTTCAACTGGGATACTCACATTCTCTACTTTGTTTACCTCAGGTTCATTAATATTTGCAGGTGTGCTAGTAGAAATTTCACTATTATCTGATTTATTTAAAGTTGGAGTATTGGGCTTAACTTTCCGCTGCTTCTTAGGTTTATCCTCTTGAAAGTTTAACCTCTGTAGGTCTGGATTATTTTCCGCTGATATGTTGCTTTGCTGTGATAATTCTGCACTATTACTCGAATTTTGGCTGTCATCGCTGCTATCGCTTTTATTTCCGTTGATAATAAAATTTAGAGTTTTGAACTTGGCTTCATGTAGGTTAATCCTGTCTCTTTCGGGTTCGTAGTTTACTCCATATTCCGACTGTAATTTGTTCCAACTGTAGGGCTTATATACTTGATACCCCGCTATTTTTACATCGTTATGGACGTAAGTAAAGCCGAGTAGCTCTTCTCCCCGTACTTTCGGTAATACTTTTATATTATTTTCTTCTAATCTTTGGATGTAATCGGATACACTTGGGCTATTTTTAATTGCTTCCCCGATAGCCGATTTTATAATTTCTTTGCTGCTGGGTGTTTCGTGTTTGCTGTTGACCGACCTGATGCTGGGGGAACGATTGGGGCTGACCGATGTAGTTATTCCGTACTCCTGGCTTAATCGTGTTGCGATCGCATTATTTGTGATGGGAGTCGTTTCTAAATTGAGCTCTGCTGCGATGCGTCGGGTTGAAACTTGTGAGTTGAAGCGTTCGTAGGAGTCTCGGACTAATTTTCCATCTAGCTGGATGCGGGAGGCTACTATATGTAAATGTTCGTGGTCGCGGTCGTGATGCCTGACTGCGACATATTGGCTAACGTGTGGTGATAACTGGTCTTTTGGCAAAAACCCCATATCCTTGAGATATTCTTGCACTATGTAACTGCATTGGCTGTTAGATAAATGTTCATCTTTTCTGATAGAAATTATCAAGTGAGCGCAGGGTAATTTTACAGATAATTTATTATATTTACTTTGGAGAAACTTTTCGTTAAATTCTTTTGGAGTTGTTCCTGGCATATTGGTGTTCACAATTTCAGCATCCTCTTTCCCCAGGACGTATTCCAGAGTATCTATGAATTGTGGGCTTTTATAGATAACGGAAATCATGTTTTATAATCTTGCCTTAGTTATTAGTAAAAAATAAATTATCCCTTAGCGGTAGATAATTTATTTATATTACTCTAATTTTTAATTAGAACGGGATAACCTATGTCTGGTAAATCAACGAAAATATAACCTTCGTTTAGCCAGTTGCAATTCAATCCAGGCAGTTGTTTTTCCTCGCTTAGCTTTCTGATTCTTTCGACAATTACGAACATTATTGCTAAATCACCATTGTCGCAATGACGGTGTTTTTGAACCTCTGACGACAATATTTCTAGTTTACTTTCGCTATAGTATTTACCGGAATTCTTAAAATATATTAACCTAGCGTAATACATAAATATGTTTGTGAACATCAATTAATTTGTGCGTTAGCACTCAATTAATTTAAGGTTTTAGTTATTTTAACTTAAGGTTTTTGATGAGTTTGTGGAACTTACTTTAAGTGCTGCATTTATACATAAGTCAATTTGTTTAATTGCGATTTCAGTAATATCCAAAATCTGCTTGCTACCTGTTTCCTCTGCTATTTGTGATATTGCCATTAATCGACTTTTAACCATACTGGCATGTCCTTGGACTTCTACCAGCTCTGGGGTAGGTATAATTCTCAATGTTCTTCTTAGTCCACATGACCGCAAATATTCAGAGGTTGTTATTCCTGTTGCTTTAGCTTTGCTCTCGATAATAGCTTTTTCTTCTTTGGTAATACGTATCTTTAATAAGTCTGTTTTTTTACTTGTGGTGTCTTCCATAGCTATTTTAATTGCTTCTAGTAGTAACAAAACGCAAGCCCTTATAATCGGGCTGTCTTCTGTTTCTAGACTAACTTTACTGATATTTTGTTGGCTATCAAAATTTGTCCATATTTTTTGGCATTTCTGCTACCTTTTTTAGACAAAAGTTAATTACCAGTTTGAGTAATCTATGTTAAGGTTTGCGACATTAATCTTGGGAACACTTGATTGAAAGCAAAATCGCTTTTTTTGAGAACTGCGTCTAGCTTACTTGGTAATCGAGTCAGGCTTTTACTGAGATTTAAATTTCGCTTCCTAAAGTCTGGGTGAAACTTATGTACTATGCAAGGCTTTGATTTAATTGTCATTAATAATAGATAATTGAGAAAAATGTTCGACATGCCTGTAGGTACATTGGCACACCTGGTCTTTCGGACAATCTATGTACAAACACGACCAATACTGCGGCTGTCTCAATTAGTCGAGAGTTCGCTCAAATATGCTTGGAGTTTAGCTTGTAGCGATTTGTGATGTTGGATTGTATTTTTAAATTAGTCAACGCATAAGATAAGCAAGTGTAATCAAAAGATAACTAAAGATAACTAAAGATAAGCAAAGGGAAGTGTTAGCTTGTTATCGATGGAGTAAATTGGGCTAATTTTGGCTATGATTTGTCTAACTGGTAATCTAATGCACCACAATGCTTATCATTTGGACAACATAAATAAACATTAGATTAGCTAAGTACAAGAAGTTATTCAGGATACTATTTTGTTACTGAGAGGGTTATCATTAAGTAACCTCGGTTAGTAATTCATTTGTGTTGACAAAGAGCATGGTGTAGACGGAAATTGGTACAAATTGTACAAATACCAAAACTTCCTTACAATTTCGGTTCTCCAATGTCCGGTTGATAAGAGCGACATCTGTAAACAGAAATACTCACCTTCATACTGTTCTCAATAAACAGCAATCAACTAATTAGTTGGAGAATTATCACCCCTCTACACATGGGGACAGGACGCTTCACATATAGGGAATGCCTGACTTATCCTTTTACAAGAACAAGCTTTTGAGAACTATAACGCTGATAGAATCTGATTCCAATATTTCTAGCAGCATTTAAACCTGAATGAACACAATAGCCGTTTCTTGTTATTGCTAACTTCCCAGGATAATAACCTTCACTCGAAATATAGTTATCCCAGTACCCATTATTACTCTTTGCCAAGTTAGCTTTTAACTCGCTATCAGTTCTAAATAAATCTTGCCCGGTGAAAGCACAGTACTTTGAAGTATTTTTAGGACTAACTCTAGTAGAAAGAATATTGAATTTTGTTCTAGCAATATGCGAGGTAAACTGGTATATCTTACTTTTTAACCAGTAAGCACGTTTTTGATTTGAACGTTTAGAAAACTTTCCTTTTTGAGGACGTAAGCTTTGTAAGTATTCAAAGATTATTACTTTGCAGTGGTGCTTATCCGCAAATTTTGCTATTTCAGATGATA
Organism: Scytonematopsis contorta HA4267-MV1; assembly: GCA_019359035.1. Lineage (GTDB taxonomy): Bacteria > Cyanobacteriota > Cyanobacteriia > Cyanobacteriales > Nostocaceae > Scytonematopsis > Scytonematopsis contorta. The sequence continues at coordinate 26,670 of JAHHIC010000101.1, forward strand.
TCCTATATCCTTCAGAATTCTCTCTTCTAGTTATTCTTTCCCAATGTTTACTACAGAAACCTTTATTTACTACACCAGTTTGGCTCATCTTTTTGGCTATTCTACCTAGACCCAACTTCCTACGTCTGACGTGAGATTTATGTCCTTTAATAAAAGTTCTCGCTACTTCGCGTATCTCTCCGTTTACGTCTGGCTCCAATATAGATAACGTACAAATTGAATCACCATCTAAATCAATATCAACAGCACAAAACAAGCCATCCGTCAGTAAATCCTGTGTCGAATAAAGCTTGAATATCAAAAGGCTCGCCGACAGTGGGGATAAGCTTCAGTTCAAAAAACAATTCGCCGTCTGCGCCAAATGTACCTACACCCATAGTCTGCCACAAGTTCCGGTATCGTTGAGCCTGAAAATCATCAGTTTCGCTTCGTGAGTGCCAGTGTGAGCTTGGCTAATTTGCTCAGTGAGTCCGCGTAGAGTAGGCGCAAGGAGATAATCCTCGCTGTCGGGGTCAATGGCGATAAACCAGTTCGGATGGGTTTCTATAAGTGTGGTGCGAAAACGCTCGAACAGCGGACTACAGCGCTCTTCGAGTGCTTGTTGCACCTCCCGCTCGCGCCGGACGACTTCTTGGTCAGCTGGAGATGAAGGCAAAATCCGGGTGCGACGTGGCGTAGATAACTGAGTCATGCAAACCAAAATATAATGAGTACTTTTATTATGCGCTGTTTGTTAATAATTTATAGATTCAATACAACTATTAATCAATAAGCATACAAAGCTCCTTGTAAAAACCTTACTATTTTTTTATCTGGAGAATTTTCCGGATACCAAGTGTAGTAATTATCTAACTAATATCTAACTAAAGCATTTGTACAAAAATCAGATTTTTAAACACACGCTACCATAATGGTAAGCAAAAAATTAAAAACTTTTACATTACCTTCTACGTGTTACCAATATCCTTTGACCAAATAATTCAAGCAATTACAGGCGTTGTCAGCCCTACAGCCTTCATTAAGGACAAGCTACAGCGTTCCGAGATTGTCATAAAATTACTTAAGCAATTTAACTTAGACCCAGAGCATCCACCAAGTGATTTTAGTGGTGTCTATGTTTATGCTTTGGTTGAGTACGGTGTTGGGAAACCACAGGCATTTTTAGAAATTTTTCGTGCAGAAGAAGTAAAAAAAGCATTTCGCGGAGCCTTTGAACACAGCAATCCGAACCTTCTTCTGTCGGAAGTTGATACTTTTATTAACCAAAAGGAAATAAAAGACGAAATCTACAGATTGGGACTTGATGTTAGGCGAGAAGTAGCAGCATTCGCCACTATATTTATCGAAGTTGTCAAGCGTAGCCGCACCCTAGGTGATGTATTAATGAGTCATCAAGTAGGCTCTCTTCACAAAAAAATAACAAGTATTCAAGAACAGCTTGAGAGACTACCAACACTGGAAGCAATTAGAACAGAAATTGCACGATTAGAAGCCCAAAGTTACCCAGCATTACCATCCGCTCAAACAACAGAGCAAAGTAATTGCAGAGCTACAGCCCTAGCGCAAGAAATGCGAGGTTGGTTTGAAACCTTGGGCTATAGATTGGAGAAATATGAAATTTGGACGCAAGATTGCTTCGAGTGGATAATTAACATTCCAGTAAGACGCAATCGATACGACCGTATTTTAGTTCGGGGAATAGCAGGGGAGGCAGGGGTTAACGATGTAATGGCATTAAGCCAATCGGTAGAACAGCAGCGCACGGATGAAGGTTGGCTAGTAACCCCTCGGCGTGTTTCCCGTGCAGCACGCAGCGAAGTTGAGAAGGAAGAAAACAGTCGCCTGGGCTGCTACACTTTCGATGAGTTGTTAGCGCAAGATGCTGATTTTAGCGGATATCTAGACTGGTTAGAAGCTGAGGTTAAACGCAGAAAAATTGACGAAAAGTATATACCACTTGCTTGTATTAAAGAAGAAATTGACCCTGTTACCAAACAAACAATAGCCGTTAGCTGCTATGAAGAAGAAGACGGTTGGATTGATGGTTATATAGACCGTTGGCTTGATGACCCAGCCAAAGAACATATTTCCATACTTGGCGAATTTGGAACCGGTAAAACTTGGTTTGCTTTACACTATGCTTGGCTTGCGCTCCAACGTTACTGGGGTGCTCAAAAACGTGGCGTGGAATTACCTCGTTTGCCATTGGTAATTCCTCTGCGAGATTATGCCAAAGCAGTGAGTGTAGAATCGTTATTTTCAGAGTTTTTCTTTCGTCAATATAAAATTCCCTTACCACACTACGATGCTTTTGTTCAGCTGAACCGCATGGGTAAACTGCTGCTAATTTTTGATGGTTTTGATGAAATGGCAGCAAAGGTTGATAAGCAGCAGATGGTAAATAATTTTTGGGAATTAGCAAAGGTCGTAGTCCCTGGGGCAAAAGTTATCCTTACTTGTCGTACCGAACATTTTCCCGAAGCACAATCCGGACGGGCTTTACTTAATGCTGAACTCCTTGCCTCAACTACTAGCTTGACAGGTGAAACACCACAGTTTGAAGTACTGGAACTGGAAAAATTTAACGACGAACAAATACGCTCTTGTTTCTCTTACGCAGCGAACGCCCAAACTGCGGAGCAAATAATCAGCAATCCACAATTACTAGACTTAGCTCGTCGTCCAGTGATGACCGAGTTAATTTTGGAAGCATTGCCAGATATTGAGGCAGGTAAACCTGTGGATATGTCACGGGTATATTTGTATGCAGTGCAGCGCAAGTTGCTTCGAGACGTAAATAATGAGCGCACCTTTACTTCGTTGGCTGACAAGCTTTATTTTTTGTGTGAATTGTCTTGGGAGATGTTATCCACCCAGGTGATGAGTTTGAATTATCGACAATTCCCAGAACGCATTCGACGATTATTTGGTGCAATAGTGCAGCAAGAAAAAGACCTAGACCATTGGAAGCACGATATGATGGGTCAAACGATGCTAATCCGCAATGCTGATGGAGATTACACTCCAGCCCATCGCTCGTTATTAGAATTTTTTGTTGCTTATAAATTTGCCGCTGAACTAGGTGTGTTAGCGGATGATTTTACACAATTGGCGCGGGAACAGTCGCGCATAAGTAATGATGCACCGCAGGAGTATACTTGGTGGTCCTATTTCTCGCGAAACGTCGATATATTGGGAAATGTTTTACCCAGCGTGCCCCTAAGTCAATTTGTCAGCGAACCATTAGAGAAACTAAGAGAAACTTTTGGGCTTAAGCCTTTAACGAAAGCGGTCATAGATTTACTTTTATCAATGGTTGGTGTTGAGGCAAAAGAGTCAATCATCGGTGTCATTGAAGCAACAAGGTGGAAAAATGAGAATGAGGTTGGATATGTAGGGGGAAATGCTGCAACTTTATTGGTAAAAGTTGATAAGGAAGCCTTGGAAGGTAGAAATATTAGCGGTGCGCTAATTAGGAAAGGAGATTTCACTGATGCTAGTTTACGCCATACTAATTTTGCACAGGCTAATCTTTCTGGTTGCGAGTTTCCAAAAGCAATAGGAATAGTGTGGTCAGTTGTATTTAGCCCAGATGGTAAATGTCTTGCAACAACTCATGATTCTGGTATTATTTGCCTATGGAAAGCTGAAAATTTACAAGAAATTTGGCATTTTAAAGGACACGACAATGGCGTATACTCTGCAGAATTTAGTCCAGATGGAAAAATACTTGCCAGCACCAGTTCCGATTTAATGATTAAGTTGTGGGATGTTCAAACTAGGCAATGTTTGAAGATATTGCAGGGACATACCAATTCCGTTATATGCGTTTTATTTGACCCATCAGGCAAGTTTCTGATTAGCGGTAGTTATGACTGTACTGTAAAATTATGGAGTGTCGATACAGGAAATTGCTTAAACACTTTAGAAGGACATACTGATTGGATTTACTCTATATCTCTTAGCCCAGATGGTAAAATATTAGCAAGCGGTAGCCGAGATAGGACTGTTAGATTATGGAATGTGGAAAGTGGTGAATGTCTAAAAATATTTGAGGGGCGTATTTGTTTATTGCATTCAAGCCCATTTAGCCCTGATAGTAGGATACTTTCTAGTGCTGGACAAGACCATAAAATTAGATTATGGGATATTTCTACTGGTGAATGTCTAAGAGTTTTAGAAGGTCATACAGACTCAATATGGTCATTAGCTTTTGCCGCAGAAACAGAAATACTTGCAAGTGCTAGTTCAGACTTTACAGTAAGATTATGGAATATACGCACCGGTAAATGCGTAAAAGTTTTACAAGACCATACAAGTGGATTACGAGATATAGCATTTAACCCGGATAGTAAAATACTTGCTAGTGGAAGTTCCGACCAAACAATAAGGCTATGGGATATCAAAACAGGAGAATGTATAAAAGTCTTAAAAAAATATTCTAACCCAGTATGGTCAACCGTTTTCATTTCTGACAGCACTATTGCTAGTTCGTATGATGACGGTACAGTAAAATTGTGGGATGTTATTGCTGGTGAATGTGTAAAAAGTTTACAGATATTTCACGGTTTCGTTAATTCAATTGCGGTTAATCCACAAACCCAGATTCTTGCTATTGGCAATGGTAATACAACCAAATTTTGGAATTATTTTACTGGTAAATACTTGAACATATTGCAGAAGGATACTGGAGGAGTGGACGCACTTGCATTCAATTCAAATGGTAAGATGCTTGCGACTGGAAAAAGAAGTGGTAAAGTAAAACTTTGGAGTATTACTAGTCGCGAATGTCTAAATACTTTAAATGACCATACTAATAGGATTTCATCGCTGGCTTTTAGTCCAGATGGTCAAAAACTTGCTAGCGCTAGCTCAGATAAAACATTAAGGATTTGGAATAGTCTTACAGGCGAATCAACCCTTGTTCTTCGCGGGCATAATAACACCCTATCATGTGTTGTTTTTAGTTCTAACAATCAAATTATCGCAAGTGCCAGCTATGACCATACCATAAAATTATGGGATAGCAATACAGGTCAATGTCTAAATACCTTGGAAGGACATAGCAATTGGGTCATGTCAATTGCTTTTAACAAAGATAGCCAGGTACTTGCTAGTTGTAGTCGCGACCAAACGATTAAACTGTGGGATGTACAAACTGGTAAATGCGTTGATACTTATTATGAGCATTTTTGTTGGGTGCAATCAGTAATTTTTAGTCCTGATGGTCAATTACTCGTCAGTGGAGCTGAAGATGGAACAATTAAGCTTTGGAATTTCAGAACAGGAGAATGTATAAAAACATTGTTAGATAAACCATACAATTTTATGAATATTTCAGGAGTTACGGGATTAAGTCCTGCGGAAATTGCTGCTCTTAAGGCATTAGGTGCGGTAGAAGATAAAGCTTGAAGACGCCGCCAATCGCATCATAAAAATCAGCAGCTTTTCTCCTTACCCATCGCTTAGTAGCAACAACTTTTACATGAGCTTGCTCAAATGCTTGTTTCAGGTCAAGTATCCTTTCTACCTCAAGATATTTTGTCGATATACCCAAAGCTTTATTATCCAACGCTTATTTATTGGAGTTTAGACTAACGTATGACAAAATAACCCAGCAGCAGTGAGTTTACATGTTACACAGCTCAAACGAGAAAAACCATAAGTTCAAGCGGACTTGGAGGGAAATGCGATCGCCTGTCAAATTGTCGAAGGGGCATACTAAAAGTGTAGAATCAGTAATTTTCCTTCCCTTAGGAAGGAAATAGAATATTTTGCTGAAAAAAGCAATTAAATAGAGATTAGTTCTTGTATCGTAAGGCTTTCAATATTACGCATAACGTTTTGCGTAACCACTCAATACTCGTGATATTTGGTCAGTAGATATCGTGAGAAAATCGGTAAGGAAAAAGTGGAGATTGGGAGCATAATGGACATATCTCACGATGAAGTTGACTGTTAGGTAGTTACGTTGGGGTTATATGACAACCCGTGACATATTAAACGAATCACAGCCTCACTTTTTGATAAATTTTGTACCATAACAGAAGTCATGACACTGGGACTCCTTTTCTAAGTCGTAGCGACCAGTTCTTAGTAAAAGAAACAACCTCAGTTCTTGCTTTTGGGTTTGTCCAAATTTCTGACCAGTCAAATAGCCATCGGGTAAGGACACGTCCCAAATCGACTAGTTCAAAAGAAGAGTCGATATCAATATCAACGAGTTGCGATACAGTCCATTCAATATAGTATCTACTTTCGTGTATCAGGCTAACAACTTTATCTGAATCTGCACCAATTAAAGTCAGCGATTGAATTTGCTCGAGGTGTGTCGCTAAGTGGTTTAATTGTGTGGGAATATCCTCAAGTTGAAAGTGTTCTTGCTCTTTGGTGACTGTGTTCATATTTATCCCAAAAACTCCATGATAATTTGGGTAACCCGTTCTTTTATATTAGCGTCAAGTATTTCCATTGACCTATTTTGACGTGGACGGAGGTTGACCATCGAATCAAAAGTCATTCTACCAGTTGAGGGCATATACGCTGCAGCCCAAATATCCCACTGTCTGCTTCCTTGTCTGAGTAAAACTTGCTCGCAGTCGTAATGCATTTCCCCACCATCTGCAAGTATGCGACGCTCAATGTCAACGGCTACTTTTATATAAAATTTCAGTTCCAAAAGCATTTGCTCTAATTGTTCTGGTGTAGCGGGTGAGTCGAGAATTACAATCAACGATTATCTCCTTATCCTCTTGGGAGCGGTATTCAAGGAACGTTTATTACTATACAACTAAATGCAATCATCTCTATTCCCCTTGTTAAGATAAATGCAGCTTTGTTGCTTTCTCAGATTTAGCTGTGTCAAAAATAGCTTAGAGTGAACGTAAATTATGGATGGGAAAGAATTGAGAAGAAGATATGCTGCTGAGGAAAGAGATTTTAGCGGTCTCAATCTCAGAGGCGCTAATATCAGTGACTACCTTTCTTACGTCGAACTCAGGTTAGATAAGTAGTGATGCAAAATTAAATATACATTTTAAGTTACAAAAAATAACGGCTGTAATAGCCTAATAGCAGGAAACTGACCTTAATCGTATTTAATTTCAGAATATATAAATATTTTTGCACACCCATTTATAAGGTGTTCAACAAGAAAGCGACTACCAGAAGCAAAATTTTTATAGTTACCCAGTGAGGCAAAAAGATAAATGTTTCCTGAAGAATTGAAACAACTCGTCAAGCAGCACGGAAAAGCAGCAACAGAATTTGAGAAGAAAGTTATTCAGATCGGACATACTTACTTGATTCAGAATTTCCAGTTTTCACCAATAATGCAGCAATCCCTTGAGATGCTTCTAGCTCCTAGAAAAAATCTTGATTATGGCATTCCTGATATTCGAGTCTTTGCAAAGCCCAAAGGGTATCAGTTCTTCAGTTCTGAAGAAGAAGAAACAGAGATTGAAATTAGCGATTGGTTGGATTTTCTGTGTGCGACTTACCCAGATAACTATAATTTCTCCACACTACCGGACTGGTGGACTGAGGATGATATGCTAAATGAGGCTGAAGTGATGCAACCAATAGATTTTGCCGTTTGGATGTTAGATCATTTTCGACCAAAAGATGCCGAAGAAGAGGACTTATTAAATACGTGGCTAGGTTCTTTAAAATTAGAATTGGGAGAAGAGATTATTGCTTACAAGTTTGATGATGATAATGATTCTAATTGTGCGTTTGCCCCGTATATCTTTGAAGGAGAGCGTTGTATCATTCTGGTAATTAGGTATTGGAGTGAGCTTTGAACCATGCCATGCTTCCGGATGTCTAACAATTCCATTGCAGTGGCTTTCCTCCGTTTTTGGCTCAGACATAAAATACACAATGGTTTGGTATACAGATAGATAAGATACTTCACAGTGGCAATAGTAATAGCCCAACTTTTGTTACATCAAACCCAAATTACCCATCGCTTTCCATAGATTGCGTCGTCGTTGATGGTTTACTTTCCATTCTGACAACAACATCTGATAATTCTCAGGTGATAATTCCTTCAAGGCAGACATCCACGCTGCATTTGTACTGTAATCTGAATTTTGGGACATTTCCGGTTTCGGGACAATCGCTTCCATGTAAAATATGTGCCAATGGGAATGAGTATTTTCTAAGTGAAACTTCCACTGCGAATTTTCTTGCTCGTCATTCCCATGAAAATCAACTTTTTTTGCACATCTGGTAAATCAGAACAGAAATCGACAACAGTATCACCATCTAAGCTGATATGGACAAATTTTTACGCATAGCTATTCCCAGTAATCTTAGCTTAGATGAAGTTGCTGTTACAGTTGTGGATGCCTTTAACTTTGATGCCGAACACATGTATCGATTTATTTATAAAGACCGCTTAGGGCGTAGTTTTGAATTTCATCATCCTTTTGTGGATATTCCTCCTAATACAAGTGATTTTTGTTTGGGAGACTTTTGCTTAGAGGCGGGAAATCATATAGAATTTATTTTCGATTTGTCCCAAGAATGGGAATTTGATTTACATCTAGAGAAAATAGAATCTGTTCGTCAAGAACACAAAAAGCCTCAAGTTCTTAACTATCATGGTAAACCACCATCACAGTATGGGTATAAAGATGAGTGTGTTTGATTAAATTGGCTCATGTCTGAATACCTTTTATGGGCATACTAAAAGTGTAGAACCAATAATTATCCTTCCCTTAGGAAGAAAATAGAATATTTTGCTGAAAAAAGCAATTAAATAGAGATTAGTTCTTGTATCATAACGTTTTCAATATTACGCAAAACGTTTTGCGTAACCACTTATTTTCTTCGTTTTCCATACGGCGAAAGATGTCAACTACTTCACTTGGCTACAGTAATTCTAGCGATTACTCCTTTATTGAGAAAAACAGTTTTTGCTAATGTGGGTACATTGACATGAGAACGCCGCATCGTTCAACCCTCGTCAGACAAAAAGCTTCTCCACTCCTTTACGAATAATATCCGCAATTAAAGTCCGGCGTTTGCCTAAAAATTCTTCATACTCCATATTTTCCCATCCTTCTGGTAAAGCGTGCCACTCCATCATTTGCTTTAACTCCGCAGGGTTATTTTTATATTGCTCACAGTACAAGGGAAAGTAACTAGCAGGTGCATTATCCGCAATACTGATATTATCCGACCATTCAACCAAAGCATAGTTAGCAATCTGATTTGTTTGCCGAACCTCAGTTATACCTAACTTCTTCAAATATGCTTTAGGAAACAAGTGATGACGTTCAACCCCTGACTTCTTACTTTTGATTGCTGGGTCTAACAGTTGCGACACTTTGAGCTTGGAGAATAAAGCGTTGGCACCTAATAAGTTAAGTGCAGCGTAATAAGCAAATAATACTGGAGTGCGTGCGGAAGAAGTCTCTAAATTATTAACAAGCGTAATATTCCAATAGTCCTCAGTAAGCATATCTTTAATTACTGTATCTAGGGTACTTACAAATTCGTGAGCATTTTTTATAGACCGTAACCTAGCTAAATCTGATTCCATGACGCTTTCAGGTGAAGACGTGTAACGCCCTGTAATAGCAGTCATGAAGAACCACCGTGCGATAACATCCCGAAGTTGATTTAATTTGAGTTTATACTCGTATTTACCGAGCAAAAACATTATATATGTGTATAGCAGTCCAATATCTGAAGTAATTGTATTGCTGCTAAGGAAACCAGCCTGCATTAATGCTTTCTGAAACTCGTGCCAGTTGGTTAAATCTAATGCTTTAACTTGTGCAGCTTTAAGTTCTTCAAACTGAGCAAGGCGCCTGGATTCTGAAAATTCTCCTGTCTCCAAGTCTTTACCACGAAGAATTGAGTATACATACTGCAACCGAGCACGTTTAAATGCAAGTCCCACACATACTCGTAATATTTGGTCTGGGTCAGGCTGAATGAAATAGTTAAAAGGGGAGGGAGTCGAACTAGAAGATGGTGTACGGCATTCTCTGCAAAATTTTTCTAACTCTGTTCTTCCGTCGTCCCAATGTACTGACAGTAACGTCAAAATAAAGTCAGCTTGCTTGAGAGTTACACCCTTTGAGTTAATACGAACGAATATCTCTGATACTTGTTCTTCATCTACATTCGAGGCAATCTCCATCGCGGTGAATGAATAACTCTCTAAACTTTTGAGGTCACTAATAGCTCTTTGAATAGTTTTGGTTTCTTCCCCAGATACTTCGCGTGCTCCTCGTAAACGTTCGAGATAAGATTCGACCAATTCAAACAAACCAGTAGAAGTTGACCATAATATCGAGATATTAGGTATATACTCAGGGTTTTTCTTTACTGCCGCATCTGCGACAGCAAATGTAGAGTCTATCGGACGGAAGGCTATTTGAATCGTTACTTCCTGAAAGTCTTTAGTTAATACCGAACGTCCTTTAAGAACTGCGTATAGCGAAGTTAACCGCTGTTGACCGTCAACGATTAGCAACAAAGGTATTTTTTGTTTTGAGTTTGAGCCTATTTGACGGCTATTGCTTGAATGTTCGTTTTCCCAAAACAGTAGATAGCCAGCCGGAAATCCTCTGTACATCGAATCAAACAAATCTCTGACCTTTGCTGCTTCCCAAACAAACGGACGTTGGATGTCAGGTAGTCCAATATCACCCATATCTATACGTTCAATCAAGTTGGAAAGGGAGTAATCTGTTTTTTTGAATAAGGTTCTCGACATAATAGGCGTCGTTTGGGTTTATCTACTGGTAGTCTTTACTACTTTAAATATGTTAGTTTACAATGGTCAAGTTGTGCCGCATTAAAGATAACAGTTCTGGGATGCCCGATGAGATTAGATTACGTGTATGTCACTATCTACTTACTACCAAATAAGTTGGTAAAGAAATAGGATGGGAATTGGCGATCGCCCGACAAATTGTGGAAGAAACTTGCGGTGAACAATTATTTGTTACCCCTGAATCATCATTAGTTACCTTCGTCAATTTATAATGCGGCAAGCGGAATAAGTATTGTGGAGGTGCGTTAATTACATGCCTCTGTTATATATTGGAAAGTTTGTATGAAAAATAACTTAAGCCTTTTAGCGCAGCGTCCAGCAGCTATTCGGATAATAGGCTTTGTTTTGTGCTTGTTGGTAGTATGGTTGCCTATTGCTGCGCCTATATATTTGCTGTTACACGATGCTAACTTAGTAACTATTTTGACGATGGGAATATTGGCGATTGCATTCTTTATTTTGTTGCCTAGTTGAGGTAAGTTGGTTCACAATCAACCCAAATATATCAACATTTAGGTTTGGAATTTACTCGTCAAAACGGAGTTGAGTTACTGCGGGGTTTAGCAATAGGATTAATTAGCATTCAATTATTATTTTTAGTTCAAGGTTCATTGGGTTGGTTGAAATGGCAGCAACCGAGCGAGTCGGTAGTCCGATTTATTCTAGAAGCGATACCTACAGCTTTCTTGACCGCACTTACCGAAGGATTATTTTTTCGAGGATGGATATACGATGAGTTGGAACGCGACTATAAACCTGATGTAGTACTTTGGACAGTTGCTTTAATTTTTCCCATATTACATTTTCTCAAACCGATACCCGAAATAATTCGCACCTCACCACAATTTGTCGGTTTGCTATTGCTTTCGTTAACATGCATTTGGGCAAAACGTAGGAGTCAGGGACGCTTGGGTTTATCGATTGGGATTCATGCTGGGTTGATTTGGGGTTGGTATGTGGTTAATGTTGGCAAGTTGATTGAGTATACGGGGAAAGTACCAGTTTGGGTGACAGGTATTAACGATAATCCTTTAGCTGGGGTAGTTGGGTTGAGCTTTTTAGTAATTTTGACACTGTGGATGTGGTCAAAGAATTTAAAATGGAAATGACCGAACAAAATCAAAAATTAAAAATCAAAAATTTTAGATTGGGATAATTAATTTGAAATAAGCATTTGCTAGCGGTGATTTTAGCGATTATCACTTTACTCAGAAAAACAGATTGCATAAATGTGGGTACATTGGCACACCTGGTCTCCCGGACAATTTAAGCGCAACAGCGACCAATACTGCGGCTATCTGCACTACCCTTGGAGAAGCTTAAATACTTGTGTAGCAAGGAGTGTAGCTATTTATTAAGCAAAATGGCTAGTGTATGCAGAAGATAAGCAAGGTTAATCAAAAGATTACAAATGATAAGCATTGGCTTGTTAGCGCTAGAGTAATTGTAAGGTGTTTTTGCTTGTAATTTGTCTTCCTGCTAATCAAATGCTTACTTAAGATAACATTTGATTAACATGGATGAGCATTTGATTAACTCAGTGCAATAAGTTATCTAAAATACCATTTTTATACTGAGAGCATAACTTTTAAGTAACCTCGATTAGTAATTAGTATAGGAAAGATTAGTTAAAAGTCAGACAGATAGCAAATAAATATTTGGGGTTGTCGAAGATTCTAACTTAGTAGTTTTCCTTTAACCTTGAGTATAGCCTTCAGTTCAAACGCTGCGTAGGGAACTTTTTTTGATGTGGCTTTTACATGGCTGACTTGGGAAGTACTTTTACCGAAGTGTTGGCATAGTCTTTCAAATGCTTCATATTCGCAGACTAAAAATGGTTGTTGAGGTTCTTCCATTTTGTTATGCATTTTCCATGTAAACAATCCCAAATTGTATATGAATTCTGGGATTGTATCACCGATGATTGATTTAATTTCTTGTAATTCATCCATTATTTTATTCCTTCAGTTACTCGCATTTCATTTGTTATTCGCGATAGCGACATGTTGCCAAATGAATAGTTTTTATTCTATTTGCATTGATATTGCTTGTAGATATTAGGTTAAAAATAAAAATTCTGCGTCCTGGATAATACTAATATTGCTCACTAGTATTGGCTGATTTAGTTAAGATGTTATGCGGTGATTACGTATGATGTTTATGGTTTAAATTTAATTAACGCTGATTCTATTATTTTCTTCTGATAGCACTTTGGGAAGCTCGTAGAATATATTTGCTGCGGTGTTATTTATTTATAATTTTAAATTTATATTGACTATGACTATAGCGACAAAACGCGCAAAAGTTTCGGTAAAGTGGATTATCGAAAGGAAAAAAGACAGTTTAATGGGTAAAGTCCTCTCTTATATTAAAGAAAATGATGAAGGTAGCTCGAAAGCAATAAGAGGGATAATGGCTTATTGTTGGCTTGAATATCTACTTGATTCTGGAGAGAGTCCAGAAAAATTGCGAAAAGCTGGGTTAAGAATTATATCGGACTTGGAGTTAGAAATAGTCACTATAAAGCGATTGTTGGACATGGAGCATATTCCTCAGTTGATATTTGTTAGTCCACCTTTAGGAAAGGAAACTGTTACTCAATCCGCTAATATATCTTCTTCGATAGCAGCAAGTGAAATTTCCAAGGGGACTGTAGAAAATATTTCTGAAGACGACGAAGATGATGAAGATGATGAGGATAACCCAATCGTAAGAGCTGCAAGAGAGGGAAAAATTAAAAGGGATGCGGGTTTTCGTCTTGACTAAACTTCCATGTGATGTTTTGAAATCAAAGAGAAAACTTTTAGTTTGAAGATTTTCTGTCTTTATAGCTAGTTTACTGTAGCGTCACACATATATGGCGTCTGCGGAATTGGTAAGTTAAATTCGTTAAATATTAATTATGTCTGAGAATAAGCCGAATAAACCTGAAAAGAAAACAATAGCATTAACTATTGATATGGGTGGGAGCCAAAATAAAGTTATTGTTCAGGATTACCCGAATGGTTCACCCAAAGCTATTATTTTGGATTCAGAGGTAGCTGATATTGATTATGCTTCGGTGAAAAATCAATACAAGGAAGGCAATCTAGAAGCGCGTGTGTGGGTTGGTTTTGGTGATGAATGTTATGCTTTGGGTACGCTTGCTCGCGACCATTTCAAGGGTCTAACTCAGCTAAATGAATTGAAATATGAGTTAGCGATTCCTAAAATTTGCGGGTTAATTTGGTTGGTAAAAGAGAAGTTAAGCTTAGAATCGAACTTTTCTGTATATTTAAATGTGTTGTTACCACCAGGGGAAGTTCAAGATAAAGACCAGTTGCAAGCTCGTTTGAAAGAGGTTTTCAAAGGGTTTGATACACCAACTGGTAAAATGAAAATTAAACTATTGGATTTTGATGCTGTAGTAGAAGGGAGTGGTTTGTATTTTCACTTCAAACACAGTTGTGGTGGGGTTGTTCCCAATTCGTTATTTGTGATGCTCGGTTATCGCAATGCTAGTGTGTTTATGGTTAGGAATGGTGTTCCTAGCAGAGGGGTTACTAGTGATTTGGGAATGTCTTGGTTAGTTAAAAACTTTGTTGGGAAAGTATCGGGATTGAGTCTGGATGACTTTGGGGTAGTTGAAACGATGGTTGCTGCGGGTAAAAGCTGTGACCCCCAGGTATTGCAAAAACTTTCCCGTAAGCGTAAAAAATCGGAAATAACAGCAGATGGAGAATTGATGTCCAGTGCTTTGACTCTTGCAAGAAATGAATATTGGAGAGCTATAGCACGCTGGTTGCGTTCTTCGGGTCAGTCTGATGTTGAAGAGTTAGTATTTTGCGGGGGAACGGCTGATTACATTAAACCAGAAATTGATGGGTATTGTGAAAAAGAGGATATTGATGTATCTTGGCATGGAGATGTAAATGTGCCATCTAATATCTCTATGGGATTAGGAAGTCGAATGGCTGATGTGTACTCGCTGCACCAATATTTAATTGCTGAATTTGATAAGCTGATTGAGTTTGCTAACCGTAAAGATAATATATTTTCTGTGGAAATGAAGCCTAAAACTTCAACTATCCCTAAGCTTTCTTCTTCTAGTAGGGAAGGGTTTATTAATGTGAATCATAATGCTTAGCAGAAAAAAAGATAAATAGCTGCTGGGAGCAACTACTATCCTTCTGTAACTACAAATTATTGATTACACAGTAATTATTTTTGGAATCCCATTTTCCACCTAGGCTTTTCCAATCGGCTTCTCTTTTTCCAAAGCGTTGGCAGATTGAACCCTCTCCACGAATAACTGCATATTCTACGCTATTGGTTAGCACTACTGCTGAAGTTGCGATGATGATTACTGAGACTACGATATTTTTGATAGGCATAGTACGTTGTTTTACAGTTTTACAGTGTTACAGATTTTTCGCTAAATTCCCGCCTCAGCGGGTAGTGTGGATGTAGAATTAAAAAAAAGATAACCAACTAGATTACTCTAGTTAGTTATCTCCTTTAGAAGTTGGCGACAATTATTTTAGACTCATTTTGTCTGGCTTGATATCTATCGCGACGTTCCCAAGAAGCTTTGTTTACTTCTATAAGCCCTTCTAAGTCGCGGTCGAAATACTTTTTGGAGTATGCAACCAATTGTTCGAGAGTAACCTTGGGTTCTTCTATAGTTCCGAACACAGTTTTGAAGTACTCGCGGAATTCTTGCCAGTTTTCGGAATTCCATTTAACTTTGTTTTGTCCTTGGATGGTATTTCCCCAGACTTCTTGCAGACCAAAATACGCCTTATTGAATACGCGGACATCATAAGCCTCAAGTTTGAACTGACCCATTGCTGAATCATCAATGATAGCAGGAACTTGAACAGATTTCTTAGTAGCCATAATATATAAATCTCACATGAATGTTTTCTACTACATTCCCGCCTCAGCGGGCAGTGTAGACCGTAGAATTAATTGATGTGGAATTATGTATAAAAAAATATAGCAACCCCAACTTGGGGCTACTATACTTTCTATAAACCGAATCTTTTTATATCACGCTGAAAAACTTGCTGGTATTGTGTACCAATTTCCTGGAACCATTTATTACACTGTGTCTGTTTACAGCTTTTCGCGGCAGAGCCTATAAATAGCAAACATCCTACTATTAAAGCGGTGGTGTAAGCCTTGGTTACTACTTTTACGAACATAATTCTATTTCTATACTAATGTTGTTCTACTAAATTCCCGCCTTAGCGGGCAGTGTAGACCGTAAAATTAGGTAGAGTGGAATTCGCAAATATAATTGAAATAGTCGCAAAAAAAGATAATAGCTCTGGAAGGCTACTATCTTTTGAGTTGAAAAATATTTTTGAAGAAGTTGGGAAGTAGATAAAAAACGCCAGGATTAATCTGGGGGGTGTTTTTTAATCAGTCTATTTTTTGATAAGCTGGAATATATTTACTATGTTGGGGTAGAAAATTTGCATGATTGTTGGTTTTATTTATTCTTCAGTATTATCTGAATTTTCCTCGCTATTATTCTCGTCATCGCTTTGAAGCTCCGGTTGGGGTTCCGCTTCAGCAAAAAGCTTTTCTATTTGGCTGAGATATTTAGCTAGTTGCTTTACTTGTTGAGGATTACTCCAGATACTACTAGCTTTACCTATTTTGGTTACTTTGCTAATTCTATTGCTGAATTCCTTTGGTTTTAGTACAGGTAATTTATTCTTGCTGGGTTTTTCCAAAGTAGGTGATTCTGCAAGAGCTTCTTCCACTAATTCTTTAATTTTTGATAGCGATAATTTACTCTCAATCGCTTGTTTTAATACCTGACCTCGCTTTTCATCATCCTTAATTTTGGATATTGCTAAAGCTTTGGTATATTCTAATTGCCCTTTTAGCAAGGCTTCTTTGATATCCTCTTTGAGCTTTAATAGGGGTAATCGGGATGCTATGAACGATTGCCATGTGATTTTCCCTAGTTTTGAGAAAAGCTCTTGTATAGTAAGGCTTTCAGGATTACGCAAAACGTTTTGCGTAACTTTCCCGTTTTCTTCGTTTTCCATGCGACGAAGAATACGAATTACTTCTTCTTGGTCTACTTCTAGTAATATTTCGAGTAATTCTAGTATTCCGATAGTCTCTTCAAATACGTTGAGGTCTTCTCTTTGAAGGTTTTCGATTAAACGAATATGTTTTGCTTCGTCGTCGTCGCATTGAATGAGGTTTATGGCTATATCGCTCAGTCCTGCTATTTCGCAAGCTTTTAAACGACGTTCTCCAGCGATTAATTCGTATTTTGATTCTCCAATATCTCTAACTACTATTGGCTCTAGTAGTCCTACTTCTGTGATGCTTTTGGCGAGTGCTTCCAGTTTTTCTTGGTCAAAGTATCGTCTTGGTTGAGATGGTGGTAAAACTATTGAGCTTATTAGTAAAGTGCTTGCCTTTTCCTTCTTTTTGCTCTCTTCTGGGTTGATGCTGGTGGAGTCTATATTGGCGAATAATCCTGGTACATTTTTCATGAGCTAATAATATGTTTCGCTATTTTTTCTAATATCTCAACAGATGGGTGATTTTTCTTGTGCAATGCGAGAGGCACATTATTTTGAGATGCGTCTGGGAAAGCAGTTGAGCGAGGAATAGGGGGAGTCACATAAATAACATCTTTTACCTGATTTTGTACTTCTTTAAGAATACTCGTATCTTGTGTGTTACGTCCATCAAACATCATCGGGACTATGCAGTTTATTTCTAGACTGCTGTGCCCTGCGTTTTTTATACGGTAGATTGTTCCGAGCAGTTCTCTTGTTCCCATGTAAGTTTTATATTGGGTTTGGAGAGGTATTATAACTTTTTCCGACGCGATTAAAGCCATGACGCTGAGTAACCCTAGCGCTGGTGGGCAATCTAGGAAAATGTAATCAAATTGGTCTTTTATTTTGTCTAGTGCCATTTTTAAACGCATTCTATTGTCAATCATGACATCTTGGAGTAGCTCGCGTTCTGCAAAAGCTAGTTCCTGGTTTGTGGGTATGATTGACATGTGATTAATTTCTTCATCCCAAACTTTGATAGGTGTACGTTCGGTAATTGCTCCATATATATTGTTTTCAAGGGTTATTTTTACTTCGGCTAGCCCCATGAATGTTGTAAGCGAGGCTTGGGGGTCCATATCTACGAGCAGTACTTTATTGTTATTGGCAGCGACGTGGTAGCCTAGGTTGTGCGCTAAAGTGGTCTTACCTGCACCGCCTGACTGATTTATTATTGAGAATATTTTAGCAGGCATAAGTTTTGAAGCGATGATAGTTTATATTGAAAATCTTACCAGTATTTATGCTGGATTTAGCAGTTGAAAAAAAAATAAAAGTATTAGCCCAAGATTTATTGAACTAATATTTTTATTTACGCTTTGCCTTTACCGTGATTACCTTTATTAAAAGGGTATGTCACTATCTGGGTCGTAGTCATTTGCAGTGTATGACCCTTGAATTTCAACTCCTTGGGTTTGAGTTTGGGTTGAGGCAATAGACTGTTCTAGTAACTCTTTTGCGAAATCTGGAGTTTGGACTTCAGTGTTAGCAGCGACTAAGTTCCTAATTACCATTGTGGGTAGTTTTTCTTGGTAATTTCCACGGCTTTCTAGGTGGATATCTATGTATCCTTGTGCCATTCCACTAAGACCAACGCTATTATGTTTGAGAACTTCTGCGACTTTACCGCGACCTCTATATGGGATAGTATTGCTATCGTCTCCGTAAGTCGAGAAAGTCAGTTCACCGTAAACGACTGGGTTTCCCTCTCGGTCTAAAGCTTCGTTTACTGTTTTGAAAGTTACGCCTAAAATTGTGTTAATCATGGTTGGTACAAATCCATTTTTTAGTTGTGTAGAATTGCCTGCAAATATTACTAATTGCAAGCAATCTCTTCTAATAATGCGCGTTAGCGATGTCGTATTTTGAAGTATTAGTATTGTTTGAACTTTCTGCTCTGCTCAATAACTCAACGTTTTCAATTTTAATAATCATCTTGCTCCTGCGTGACCCGTCTTGACCTATCCAGCGGTCGAATGTCATTTCTCCCTGTATTGCAATTACAGACCCCTGTTTTACATAGTCTGCTATAATTTCCGCAGTTTTTCCCCAGGCTTCACAATCGAACCATAGTGGTTGGTCTGATTTATATGGGGGTCGGACAGCAAGACTTATCTTCACCTTTAATTTGCCACTCTCGAAGAATTTTATTTCTGGGTTTTGTCCCACTCTACCAACCGCTGTCACTGAATTAATGTAAGGCATCATAATTTTTACCAAATATCATTGTTTTTGCAATCACTCACCCAAGCGTTAGCTTGTTTATAGTGGATATTTTTATTTACGAGTAATACACAACCTATTTGGTAGTGGTATTTATTTTTTTGCGGATATCACTAGTGGTTAATTATTGTCTCCATGCTAACCTTGACTAATTATATGTGTATATTTTATGGATACGTATTTGATTGATTATCACCAGAAACAGAAGTTTGCTATGTGCAAGCTAATCTTGCAAGCTTTACTTTGGGTTGAGCGTACAGAAGATTTGGCTGGGGCTAACGATTCTAATTACTCTTCGGAGTTGATAGTAGAAAACCAGGAGTGGCATGAGAACATTGAATGTAGCGATACTATTGAACATTTCAGAGATATATCAAATAGCGTGAGGATTGGTGTTTGGCTTGATATATTGTTGATTAGATTAACAGACTTGTGTGAAAACTTTCCGACGTGTTTGCATGATGCGTCATGGTATGCACTTTTGGCTATTACTACGGTGTTGGTAGAGAAAGAGTTAGAAGGGGATTATATTAATGCTAGTAATCCCACTTTTACGCGTTCGCTAGCGCTTGATTGTTTGGAAGATGTCGCTACGTCAGAGTGTAGATTTGGTTTTCCGACATTAGATTTTCCAATGACACTCGATGAGGCTAAGTCATTGTTACCTGAGGAAAATAAAGAAGTTTTAGCAGTTGAGTTGGAGGAGTATGTTAGGAATTCGACAAATGAGCCTGTAGAAACAATAAATTTATATTCTTTGAGAGATATTTTGATAGATTATTTTAATATGGTTAAGTGGGAAAATGAGATAAATCAAAAATCAGCACGGAAATTGCAGGATAAATATGGTGAAGAATATGCGACGGGTGCATATTCAGTCAACACGACTAGCACTGAGCGTTGGGGAATGACGCTGGTTTATTTAGTGCAATATATGGGTTTTAATATGAATTTTGTGCATGAGGAAAGTGATTTAACTTTACCTTCTTTACCTGAAGCTGGAAACGAATATGGAATACTTAGAGCGTATGTGGAAAAGTATGCGGATAGGTCAATGACGTTGCTGCGACTTGTACATGTTTTAGTGTATTTTATCTTAACTGGAAAATATAACCATGAGGTGATTAGGGAGATTATATTGATTCCAGTTTCTTTTTGTTCTTCTGCTACATTGCAGGGAATGATGGAGTTGGCAGCTTACCGTGTTAGTTATTATATGGCTGCTAACAATATTGAGGAATATGAGAAAGGAAGTAAGTGGTTGCTTGGCAATTTTCCTGATTTAACTGATTTTTACCAAGCAGGTAAAATTGGAGCTAAAAATGTAGTTTAGTTTAAATATTTATAGTATGGAAAAGCTAATGCATATCTAAAAACTTAGTAATAATATTTAATATTCTAGGTAAATTTAATTCGCTTGGGCTGGTCAGTTTAACCTGCTTATCAGGGAAGTATATTCCATTTAACGAAAATTATAAAACACCTTTATGAGGTGGGTAAATTAGACTTTAGCACAATAAAGAAAGAGAGTTGGATAATATTATTAAAGCTTTGGAAAGCATACTTTGCAGAAAATTATCCAACTTCTTTATTTCGTTCATTCTCGATTATATTGGTTCATTTACTACACTTGGTGTTTCTTTCCACTTAAAGAATTCGTAACCAGGGCAATTGCGAGCATAGAAATCAGCCAAAGTTTCGTCATCACTTTCGTCCCAACAACTACAATCTACTACAGTCCAACTTCCTATAATCATTGGAGTTGGAACTCCCGTGTCAGCATCAAGATATCCTATTCCTCTGCAGGTGGGACAATTGGGGTCAGGTGTTATTTCTTGGCTTGTAAATTCTTTATTGTTGGGGTGTTTGCAATCCCATTGTGAATTGTCTGATTTATCCCATCGACCTAAATATTTGCAGTTTAAGCAAGATTTCATATTATTACCTTTGAATATTATTTGCTTGCTTCGTCTAAGTCTAAATTAGTTTTGTTTTGCTCCTGTATATTTTTAAAACCTTGGCTTTCAGCATATTTAATAGCATTTTCTTTGCAACAGTATCCCCTAATGTCGAAATATTCTACCGTATTTGACCAGCCTTGATTTGGTTGAAAATATCGACAACTAACTGATTTTTTGTTGACACGATAAACTTGGTACCACCAACCAGTGGATTTGTTTGAGTCGATGTGGGATATTACTCCCAGCACCTCTCAGTTAGAACTGTACGTGCCCGTTTCCGTGCATACAGCTCCCGATATTCTTAGGGTTTTACCCTTTTGCCCATGTGAAGATAGTCGTGGCAAGATTCATGTATTGCTAGAAGATTTTTAGGTTTCCAGTTATCATGGTTTCCATCGATGTGGTGTAGATGAACTCGTTCGGAACTTGTCATTTTTAAACCACAGTGTCCACATGTATGGTTTTGCTTTTTCAGAGCTTTTGAGGTGCTGCCATCGTAAAGTTTACTGTTGCGTTCGCTCCAGTAAATTAAATCTCCATCGTAAACGGATTTATTTCCTTTTACCATTATGTGACTAGCTAGGGAGTAAGGAACTGTTGGGAATGCCTTCTCTACGAGTTTTACACTTGTATGAAGAGTGTTCTTTGGTTCCTTATTAAATACCGTAAATGTTCTGTGGTTCAGGAACCAAAGTGAAAACCTTGACCCAGACATATCACAGAATTTATGATAATTTCTCCATCCTCTTACTATTGGTGCAAGCTTAAGAGCTTTTACAGACGAACCATAATTTGAGCAGTTGACAATGTTCTTTACTTTCTCACGGAACTTTTTAAAGTTCTCCTCTGAGGGAGTACATATATATTTTCCGTTGGATTTTACTTTGAAGTTCCATCCTAGAAAATCGAACCCATCTGTCGCAGCGGTTATCTTAGTCTTCTTTTCACTTATTTTCATTCCTCTTGCTGCTAGAAACTCGTCAATTCTTCCAAGTATCTCGTTTGCATCGTCTTGAGGTCTTAATATTATTACCATGTCGTCCGCGTAGCGTACCGATGGGTAATTAATATGTTTCTCTGAGGTTTTGTTGGTTATTTTGTAACCAGGCTGTATATGGTGACGGTGGATACTTTCAATCCCGTTTAGAGCGATGTTTGCTAGTAATGGACTCACCACTCCACCTTGACAAGTACCTTGTTCTGGAAAATGCGGATTTACACCTGCTTTTAGGCATCTGAAAATACCGATTTTGATTCCTTTTGGGGCAATCAAATTTTCCATAATAGTTGTGTGTGAAATCCTGTCGAAGCATTTTTCGATATCGAGTTCTATCACTCGTTTGTCTATTCCTTTTGCTCTAGAATTTAGATTTACGAATACGAATTGTTGGGCATCATGTGCCGAACGTCCTGTTCTAAAACCATAACTTCTGGCATGGAAAGTTGCTTCGTGCGCTGGTTCTAGCGCGTACTTAGCTAGGCACTGCCAAGCTCTGTCGGCAATAGTGGGGACAATATAATAAGACTGCACATCACTTCAAGTCTCTTTTGGGAAGTCGCGTAACCATTACCAATCCCATACATCCACTGTATGGTCAGTCGGTTGTAGTACAGCTAATCCGTAAAGTTGGTCAG
>JAHHIC010000102.1 GCA_019359035.1 Scytonematopsis contorta HA4267-MV1
TTTGTCTTGCTCAGGAGTGAGAAATACCCTTAAACGAGCGCCCATATTTCAGTCACCTCGGCAGATACATTCTACGTATTTATTTATCTTTACATAGTTTGGTTTTTTCGCGCCGACTTACTTAGTATTCAAGTAAATTCTACTTTGGGAAAGGGGACAGAGTTTACGATTACAATTCCTGTCAAAACAAACCCCACCCCCCTCTTATAAACTATTGCGGAATCCGAATAATAAAAGAAGTCCCTTCAGGAGAAGAAACACATTCCAACGTCCCCCCATGCTTTTCTGTAATAATTTGATAACTAATAGAAAGACCCATTCCAGTACCCTTACCAACAGGTTTAGTAGTAAAAAATGGGTCAAATATCTTTTGCTGTATATTTAAAGGTATTCCCAAACCATTATCTTTAATAGAAATAACAACATACTTATCATTACTAAATTGAGTAGAAATACGAATCAATAATTTTTTATCAGGCTGCGAAATAGCTAACTCATCTAATGCATCAATAGCATTAACTAAAACATTCATAAACACCTGATTTAGTTGACCAGGATAACATTTAACTGAAGGCAAATTATCATATTGCTTAATAACCTGAATACTCGGACGCTTAAATTGTTGTTTGAGTCGATGTTCTAAAATCATCAGGGTACTATCAATCCCCTCATGAATATTTGCTTCTTTATATTCAGCTTCATCTAAGCGAGAAAAATTTCTTAATCCTAGAACAATATCACGAATTCTTTCTGCTCCATTTCCCATAGAATCATGAATTTTAGTAATGTCTTGTTTAAGAAAATCAAGTTCAATATTTTTAATCTCTTTTTCTATTTCTACTTCTGGAGTAGGATAATATTTTTGATAAAGCTCCACTAATTTTAATAAATCTTGAGTATATTCTTTAGCGTGGCTAAGATTGCCATAAATAAAACTAACTGGATTATTAATTTCATGAGCAATACCCGCTACCATCTGTCCCAGACTGGACATTTTTTCTGCTTGAACTAATTGAGCTTGCATCTGCTTGAGTTCTTCAATAATATTTTGTAATTCTTTTGTTCGCTCAGCAACTCGATTTTCAAGCTCTGTGTTATTTTTTTCTAATTCATGATTAGTCTTTTCTAATTTTAAATTTGTAATTTTTAATTCATTAAATGCAGTTTTTAGTTGTGCAGCCATTTGGTTAAAAGATTGAGCTAATATTTTAATTTCTTTCAATCTACTAGGCTTGACATTTTGTTCTAAATTACCAGAAGCAATCGCAAAAGATGCTTTAGTTAAATTGGAAATAGGTTTTTGTATCCAATAAGAAGTAATAATTCCTAAAATTATTGCTATAATAAAGGCTGCAAAACATAATAATATAGTCATGCGAGAATTAGCATTAATTTTTGCCATAAAATCAGATTCTGGCATGACTACAATCACTAACCAATCTAACCCGTACTCATCTTTCCAAGGAGTAATATTAATGTGATGGGGTTCTCCGTTAAATTCAAAGCTTATACTTTGCTTACCTTTTATTGCTTTTAAATCGCCAAAGTTTTTTTGTAAGAATGTTGCAGTTGTATTTAAAAAAGGATGATTACTATTTAAATAACTTAATCTTTTTATCTCACCTTTTTCCTTTTTAAAATTAGGGTATTTAATCGAATTAGCTATTAGTAATCCATCTCGCTCAATAATAAATATTTTGCCATTGGGACTAGGTTGTAATTTTTCCAGAAAACTACTGATATCTGACAAATGTAAATCCACCCCAGTCACACCTATAAACTGACGATTTTTATCATAGATAGGATAATTTGCGGAAGCAGCTACATATCCATCAAAACTTTCAGATGTATAAATCCGACTCCAAATTGGTTTACCTGCTAATTTAGTATCTGTATACCATCCATCTTTTTTAAAGTCATATTCAGTCACGTATACTTGTTTTCGGCGATTTCCTTTGCTATCAATGGCATAACTGTAGCTTTTACCATTATTTATTTCTTCAGATAAAAGACCTTCACCTGGTAACCAATATCCAACACCCGTTCCTTGACCTGTATCTAATCCGAAACCAATATATGTAACGTCTTTAAAAATTTGTGACTGTTGCCAAAAATAGTATCTAGCACTTTCCAAATCTTCTAAATTTAGCTCTCCCCTCTCTATCGCATTAATATTTATTTTGTTAATTTTATGAGGAATATCGAGGTAACTATCAAGATGTTGTTGGACGCGATTTGCAGTTTCATTCATCACCTTGACGCTTAGTTCATTAACGGCTTTTTGTCCATTGATAAACGAAAAATAGCCTACCAGTCCCACTGCAGCAAAGATTTGTAGTACAAAGGGTATTATAAGGACAAGCCGTAGAGATATGTTTTGGGATATTTTAGTAACAGACTTTTTCATCTAATTAAAATACTTGGTAATTATTCGTACGGTAAACCCATAAACCACAAAGAAAGCCACAAAGAAAGCCACAAAGAAAGCTACAAAGAAAGCCACAAAGAAAGCCACAAAGAAAGCTACAAAGAAAGCCACAAAGAAAGCCACAAAGAAAGCTACAAAGAAAGCCACAAAGAAAGCCACAAAGAAAGCCACAAAGAAAGCCACAAAGAAAGCCACAAAGAAAGCCAGGGAATAAATTCCCTGTCTAAAAGCTGAAGTCCTCTGAAGAGGACTGAATAATATAAGAAGTTGGTATTTTATTTAAGATGCTCCTAAAAACCTTTTTTTTTCTTACTAGTCCTCTTTTAGAGGACTTTAGCTTTTAGACAGGGAATTTATTCCCTGGCTTTCTGGCTTTCTGGCTTTCTGGCTTTCGCTGTCAATTACTAGGATTCCCAAAACTTTTCTCTTTTGAACAAATTAACATTTACTATAGTGCTATACATTCCTTGTATGCCTATGCGAGTAATTGCCAAAAAAGCGACCGAAAAGTTGGGTTTCCGTTATTCCTCAACCCAACCTACGCATTTTCCTTTTTTTTGGGATTAACGCTCCCTAATCATTGCGGAATCCTGATAACAAATTTCGCACCTGCTCCTGGAGAAGATATACATTCCAGAGTTCCACCATGCTTTTCAGTGACAATTTGGTAGCTAATACTTAATCCCAAACCTGTACCTTTACCTTCTGGTTTAGTCGTAAAGAAAGCATTAAATAATTTCTGCCTTACTTCTTCGTTCATACCAGAACCATTATCTGCAAAACTGATAGTTACCCACCCATCAGACACAGCGGTGGAAATAGTAATAACATTATCGATTTGGTTATAAACTTTACCCTGGTTGGATTCTTCTAGTGCATCAATACCATTTGCTAACAAGTTCATAAATACTTGATTTAGTTGTCCGGGGTAACAAGCTACTTTCGGAAGAGTCGTATATTCCTTAATTATCTCGATAGCAGGACGTTCTGGTTTAGCTTTAATCCGGTGGGATAATATCATTAAGGTAGTTTCAATGCCTTCATGAATATCTACTTCTCGTTTGTCATCTCCATCAGTTCGAGAAAAATTACGCAGTGACAGCATAATATCTTTGATACGAGCAGTACCTAATTTCATGGAATCAATCATTTTAGGTAAATCTTCCAACAAGTAATCCAGTTCTATTGCTGCAATTTCTGACTCAATTTCTGGAACTGGTTGAGGATAGTGGGTTTGGTATATTTGTAATAAGTTAGTTAAATCATCAATGTATTGAGAAACATGGGAAAGGTTTCCATTGATGAAACTAACTGGATTATTTACCTCATGAGCAACTCCCGCTACCATTTGACCAAGGGAAGAGATTTTTTCCGTATGAACTAGTTTTGATTGGGTTTGTTGTAACTTATTTAATGCTACTTCTAAATCTTCCGTTTTTTGTTGTAAAAGCTTTGCTGCTTGCTTACGTTCCGTGATATCTCGTGTGATGGAAAGAGCGTGGAGTTTACCGTTATAAGTGAAATATGTAGATTTCACTTCTACATCAAAAGCTGTTCCATCTTTACGTAAAACAGTTGCTTCAGAGAAAAATTCTTTCCCAGCTTTGAGTTTATCAATAAATTCAGCAAACAGATGAAGAGAATTAGGGTGTACAAAGTCTTGTGGTTGAAGATTGGGGAATTCTTCATTTGTATAACCGTACATTTTTTCTGTTGCTGCATTAATAGCAACAAATTTATTAGTTTCAAAATCGTAAATTGATAAACCATCATTTGCTGATTCAAAAATACTGCGATATTGCTCGGTTAATTGTTGCGAACTAGCCAAAAGTTTTGCATTTTTGAGAGCAACTGCTGCTTGGGATATGAGTATTTTGATAAGCTCCAATCTTGCAGGTGTAAATGCATGTTTTAGTAGGTTATTTTCTAAGTATAAAATACCAATAAACTTACCTTGATAAATGATAGGTAAGCAAAGTATAGATTTACATTGGTATTGTTGTATGTAGAGACAGTTTTTACTAATTGGGTCTGACATAGCGTCTTTTATTACTAATGTTTGCTTAGTAATAGCAACGTAGTTAATAACTTTTTGAGAAATATCTGAACTTTCTTCTACTGGTATTGATTGTAAGATTAAATAGTCATTTTTATCGTTAGAATCAATTGCTTCAATCAACAATTTGCCATTTTTTTCTAAAATTAAACAACCCTTTTGAGCGCCTGCATTTTCTAAGATGATATACAATAATGTACGAGGTAAGCTTTCTAAAATAATATTTCCTTGTATAGCTTCGCTAGCTTTCATAATAGAAGCTATATCAAGGAGGTTTTCACCATTAGTAGTGGTTCCTTTGCTTCGGGTATTGCTACTTGCAATAGTTCTGGTAATATCAACTTCAGATTCTGCTATTTTATCGGTGCGAATTATCAAGTCATTGAATCTTTCTTCTAAGTCTGTAATTTTAGCAATTGCACCCCATTTTATATAACCGTAATAGGCTTCAGTCATGTAAATTTGAGCATTTTTTTTCTTCCCTAATGATAAATAAAATTTGGCTGCAATTTCATTGGCAACGGCTGCTTCTTGTATATATCCGTTATCAATTGCTCCTTGGATTGCAAGGTCATATAAATCCATTGCCTGGTATTTATTACCTTTTATACGACATAATTCTGCTTCAACCAAATCATATTTATGTTGGCAATTCATTGGTGCGTGACATAACCATTTATACATTTCTTCTTGGTTGCTAGCAACTTGTTGTAGAATTTCATTTTGTTCTGAGATTGAAGAGTTTTCATAAATTGCTAAACTAGCCAAAGAATCGTATAAACAAAATTGTATAGTAAAAGTTAATCCTCCTTTTCCTTGAGAATATTTTTTTGCTAAAAATGCTTTTTTTATTGCTAATTCATGTTTGTCAAATAGATAACAGAGCATTAGCTGAATACAGTAAGATATGAACAATCCAGTGTAGTCACATGCTCCTAACTGCTGTTCTAACGTAACTTCTTCATCATATAATGCACCAACTAATCGATGCGCTGTTATCGAATCTCCCAATAAATTCAATACCCCTTGATGACAAATATTATTATACATTAGGGGAGTGAGTTGTTTAAATTGGCTCATAGCTTTGCCATAAACTTCCATAGTTTGTTGAACTTTTGAAAGTTCTTTCCCTACATAGAATTGATGAAATGCTATTCCCAAAGCAGCATAAGATGCGTATTCGCTATCTCCTGTTTCAATCCCACTTTGATAAGCATCTAGCAATGGTGTAATTGTCTTATGCAAATGATCATGCCAATGATTAACATAGTTATTAAGTAGAATCAAAATTTTCTGCTTCCAATTTTCCAATTCATCGGTAGATTCTGTAAGTAATTGCCGTAATAATGAAGATAAAGCTTGTATGAAACAAGCATAAGGAATATCTCGTTTTAATTGGTCAAATTTACCACTAATAAAATAACCTCTAGCGCGAGTAATAGGTTTATTCACCTCATTAATCACCGATGTTTTCCCGATACCCGAATAGCCAGACACCAGCATTAACTCACTTCTACCAATAGCTACTCGTTCAAAAGCATCCAGAAGTTGCTTCATCTGTTCTTCCCGTCCGTACAGTTTTTGACTGGGGAGAAGTTGAGAAAATACGTCCAACCGACCTGGTATAAAATTATTTATAATACCATTAGCTAATAATTGTTGTTGGCATTGCTTGAAGTCAGCCAATAACCCTTTACCACTTTGATATCTATCCTCAGCATTTTTTGCCATCAGTTTCATGACGATATCACAGAGAACCTGAGGAATTTTTAATTTTGCATTTTGAATTTTGAATTGGTCTGGTTGCTTAGCAATATGGTTATGTACTAACTCCAGGGGGTCATTGGAATTGAAAGGAATTTCCCCCGTCAGTATTTCATAAAGCGTCACACCCAATGAGTAAAAATCGCTCCGGTAATCAACCACCCGGTTCATCCTCCCAGTTTGCTCCGGGGACATATAAGCGAGTGTCCCTTCCAACTGATTGGGATTAGCAAGTTGAGGTGTTTCTTTGCTTAATCGGGTAGCGATACTAAAATCCGTCAGCTTGACTTCACCAGTGTTGTGATTGATAATAATATTAGCGGGCTTAATATCTTTGTGAATAATATGGCAAGAATGGATATAAAGCAAAGCCTCGGTGATGGCGATCACAATTGACAAAATCAGTTGTAGAGATGGCTGATTATTTTCCAGATATTGTTTCAGGGAAACACCACCAAAATCCTCAAACACTATCGCTAAACGCTTATCGTCAGTTTCCAAGCGTAAAATTTTGACAATATTTTCATGCTCTAAATTTCCAGCGACGGAATACTCATGCTTAAGACGAGCTATTGCTTCTAGGGACGGATATTCAGAATTCAGAAGTTTAAGGATAACAGAGCTACCAGACTCTTTTATTATCCCACGATAAATATTAGTATTTACACCATTATGAATATTTTCGTCAAGAGTATATCCAGGGAAAAATACTTTGTTTAGCATAATCTTGCTAGCCTAAAAACTTTTGCTGTCAGTTACTAGGATTCCCAAAATTTTGCTTTTGTGAACAAATTAACATTTACTATAATGATTACCGCTTGATTGTTCATGTTCGTTATGATAGAAATGCTATTTATGTTCGCTTTATTGGTACGCATCAAGAATATAACAACGTGGATGCAGCAAATATTTAAGGTGATACCAATATTTGGAAGGTTTTGCCTCAAAATATTAAAATACGTAGGTTGGGTTGAGGCTTTGCGAAACCCAACAAATACAAAGAAATTTTGGGTTTCGTCCCTCAACCCAACCTACAAAATCTCTTAACCGAGCAGTATTGGAGGTGATACAATATGCTAGAAACTCGTGCAATTAAAACTGAAGCTGAATATCAAGCAGCACTGGTCGAGATAAATAATTTATTGGAAGCAGAACCCAATACACCAGAGTGTGACCGTTTAGAAGAATTAACCACACTTTTAGATTTGTACGAAAAGGAACATTACCCAATTGAAGCACCAGAACCTATAGAGGCAATTTTATATTACCTTGAAGCTCGTGGATTATCATGGAGTTACTTAGAGCCATTTATTGGTAGTAGCGAAGAAGTCGCTGATATTTTACACCGAAAGAAACCTTTGACATTAGAGATTATTCGCTGCTTACATCAACAATTAGGAATTTCAGCAGAGGTATTAATTCAACCATACTCTTTAGAAACTTAAAAATCGAAATAAATATAAGGTAAAGCACCCTCAGGAGCTAATATCCAAACAGAAAAAAGACACAGAGGAACAAACAATAATTTCACAGGCCAGTTAAACTGCACTTTCAACACCCGTTTCAAAGCAAAAACCACAGCCATAAACAAGAAAAGAGCAATCAGAGAAACAGCTACCTGTCCCTGACTCATATTCAGCACTTCCACATAAACCTTCTGAGAAAACTGTGCATCTCCGGTATGTCCAAAAAGATGACTAACCACAAAACTAGAATCTTGCAAATTAGGTAAACGGAACCAAATCCAAGACCAAAACACCATAGATTGGGTCAACATCCAAGCCAAAATAGTTCCTATAGTACTTTGCCAAAAAAGCTCCAAAGTCTCCATCCGGTTACTTAACGAGTCTACAAGTCTATGTATTGCTAAAGCCAAACCGTGCAAAATACCCCAAACCACAAAACCCAAAGCAGCACCATGCCAAATTCCCGCAATTAGCATGACTATAATTAAATTAGCGCAAGTCCGATACAAACCTTTGCGAGAACCACCTAAAGGAAAGTAAAGATAATTACGCAGCCAATCTCCTAAAGTAATATGCCAACGACGCCAAAAATCAGCAATATTCGTTGAAAAATAAGGAGAATCAAAATTTTCTGGTAGTGTCAAACCGAAGAGTAAAGTACTACCACGAGCAATATCAACATACCCGCTAAAATCTAAATATAGCTGTAACCCATAAGCAAAAGTTGCTAAAAGTAAATCACCACTACCAGCACGTTGTACATTCGCAAAACATAAATCAACAAAAACCCCTAAATGGTCAGCTAACAAAGCTTTTTTTACAGCACCTCTAGCAATTAACCAAAGACCATCAACAACAGCATCAACAGCAGGAAACTCTAAAGAATTAAATTGCGAACTAAAAGAATGAAAGCGAGTAATCGGACCAGAAATTAACTTAGTAAAAAATAATTTATATGCAGCAAAATCAATAAAATTTGCAGTTGCAGGAGCACCCCTATAAACATCAACTAAATAAGCAATACATTCAAAAGTAAAGAAGGAAATACCCAAAGGAGCAATTAATTTAAAAGCTCCATTTCCGGAATTAGTAGTACTTTGGTGGAAAAAACTAAATAATGGAGGTAGATATTTGAAAGCAACCAATAAAACAACATTTAAAGCAATACCCACCCACAGAACCTTTAAACGTCGGCTATTCCAGTCAGACTGAGCAAATTGCCATTGTTCATTAGTAATACGCCAATCTAGAGTATGCTCCCCCGGAGATGTATTTGCTCCTAATTCTAAACCTATACGATAATTAATAAAAATTAGACCTAATAATAAAGGGATATAACCCCCTTGAAGAGTATTATAAAAAGCGATGCTAGAAACTAATAAAATCCATAATTTTAGTTTTTGTTGAGGTAAATACCAATAAATACCCAAAACAAAAAATAAAAATGCCCCATAAAGAATAGATATAAAATTCATTTTTATTGACGGTTGATTGTTGACGGTTGACGGTTGACGGTTGACCGTCAACAAATTACTATTTCCTTGGCCAAGCAATCATCGGGTCGGTAGCGAGCTTTTTAGAGACTTCGTAACCTCCATAGCGATTGAGGTGGCTGGGGTCTGAAAAATGTTCATTTTTTTGCGGGAACAATAAACTCAAATCTCGGAAAATAAAATTAGAGCTTTCACTCATACGCACCATAAATTGTTGAAACTCCAATTCATGTTGACTGCGTACTGGGTCTAAATAATCTGATGTTAAAGGCATATTGACAAACACTACAGGGATATTACGCTTTTTGGCAAACTTCAATAAGGATTTTGTTGCTTCTTCTTGTCTACCAGCAAGTGCAAATGATTTGTAGTCATTATCGTAACTCCCCGTCACCCTAGAGTGTTTCTTATAATAACTCCCCGGTTCAAAGCGAATAGACAAAGGTAAAAACCCATCAAAATCTACTGCTTGTGAGGAAGCTTCATCGGAGTTATCATTAGGGTCATTTGCGGATGTACCCTTATTACTAAAATCGTTCATTATCGGTAACGACTTGACTTGTTCGGTTAAAGCACTTTTTAATTGTTCTCTTTGTTTATAAGTCGGTGATATTGCTCCCAAAGTTTGATTTAACCAATCATTCATTGCTTGATATACGTTTTGCTCTGGTTTTCCAGGTACTTTTTCTCCAGATGCAGAATTATTTCCCTCATCCTCTCCCGGTTCCGTAATTTGTTTTTCCATCGCTTTCATATAACCAGGTGATGAAGCTATAGAAGCAAAAGTCGCATCTTCTCTACCACTATTAAATGCACGAGCACCATCTGCCCAAAGTATCATTTTTGGTAATTCTGATGGTTCTAATACGCGACGAATAATAAAATCTACTACTTGTGCGGTCGCCCCATTGATGCCAAAATTAAATACATCCATATCGGGATATCCTTGAGTAGTCAATCCTTTCGATAATGCTTGTGGGTCTATCCCCCTAAGTGCGCGAGATGAACCTATTATTAATACATCTGGCGGCCTACCTTTTTGAGCAAGTCTTTCTTTATACAACGCTAATTGTTCATCTAATTGACGAGCATTGAAGCTAGGTGTTTGAGAACGAGCGGCTAAAAGGATTGCAGTTGCTGTACCCCTTTGTCGTGGTGCTGTCTTATAATTTACTTGATTTCCTTGTGTACTGGTAAATCCAGAAGCATTAAATACAGAATTTCCGTCGTTCCCGGAACTTTGGACAATAAATGAACTTTTATTTTCTTGTTGTTGCGAAAGGGTAGAATTTCCTTTTTTAGTTATTTCCTTGCGTGCGAGAAAATTACCTAAAACCCAATCTGTCTGTAGCGTCAACAATAAACCTAACATACCCCAAATTAAAGCTACCCTCAGTCCTTGATAATCTTGAGTGGACTCATTGGATTCACGCTCCGCAAACAACCCGCTTCCCAAAAGTAACTTCCTCGCAGCTGTACCCCAGTCCTGCGTTACCTTTGCGACTAAACCTTGAACATCCGTTTCGGTTAAATCAGGACGCAGAACTGGTTCGTTATCGTTTGGTGGTATTAATTCATTGACGTGAACTGAAGCCACAGCAAATTCGGGATTTGCTTCCGGGATTAAACGCTGTTGACGTTGTTCAAAATCAACACCGTGACTCCAACTAGGTTCTTTGTTCCCTGCACGACGTCCATAAATACGCACCCCTGCAATTCCCGGAATTTTTAACTGACGTAAAAACTCCGTAATTTCCCTCACTACCCGTTTCCGTTGTGGACAGACGGGAGCATCACACATTATATGTAACAAATCGCCTTTGCGACGAGGGACTACACGAATGCCACCTGTTAACAAACGTTTTTCTAGGTCTGGATTTAGCAAACGCTCTAATAAAAAAATAATAGCAGGTTCGTCACCCGATGCGGCTAAATTCCAAGGTGAAAGTGCAAAAACTGTATTTTGTGTCGCTGGTAGTTTTAACCAGTCAACCCAACTTGGTTGAGAATCGGTACTTTTTTGCCCATAAATCGTTGCTGCTAGAACTCCTTGGGGAGCTAGAGTTTCTAAAAGTGGTTCTATTATCTTTATACAAGTTTCCTTCGTCGGAATTTTTTCTTCACCTGCATTTCGAGTACAAAATAGATGTAGTGTAGACTCCTTCTGGGAAACTTTTACCACAACATTCTCGGACGCAAGTTTCAAATTACAAAGTTTTGCTATCGCTTGTACATCTCCCCAACGTCCCCACTCTTTCAACATCGTCTCTGGGGGAGTTAAATCAATCCTCAGCAACCAGTCCGGTTTATTTTCACCACCGATTTGACAAGCAATCACAGCATCTTGGTAACCAGTTAGCTTTAAAAGCCGCAATTTTTCTGCTACGGGTTCAGCAATTAGTTTAGCGTCGGGACTATAGTTGGAATTACAAAATACCCATAGACGATTCGAGGCTAATTCATTATCGTCTTTTGGCTTTTGTCGCTTCACCCTCACCATCACCGACACACCCAAAGTACTTAATGTCTCACTTAAATAGCGAGCTATTGCATCTGGGTCACCTTTACGTGCCAAACTTTCATTGGAAAGAATTATCGACCCACTACCAGGTAATTGCGATTCTCTTACTGTAGCAACTAATAGTGCAGCTTGAACCTGTTCTAAATGTCGTCCAAGTTGATTTAAATAAACCCGATGACACCATTGAGGACGATTTTCTCCTTTTTTCCTTCCGTAGACAAATACTTGGTATATTGAAGGTTGGTCACTTTTTGTCAACGCATCCAAATCTGTTTGCTGCAGCGCTTGGAGTAAGTCTGACAAAGTGTGCCAGCGTAGAGGACAATCCCTCCCTTCACACAAAATGTGCAGGTCGTTTCCCCGCAAACGGATTTTTACGCCAATAGAGCTAATTCCTGTAGCTTGGCTTACCCATTGCACTAACGATTGCTGGCTTTCTGGTGATACTGTTTTCATTGGAAGATGACTTTACAGGAAGCTAGTATTGGGGAAGAAACAATTCGCAATTTGCAATTCGCAATTACGGTTTGTGATGAAGGATTAAGGAAGAAGGAAGAACGGGTGACGGTTATTTGAGGTTAAAATATTTCACAGTATTTTAAACCAATAATTATAAAATTTTATCTAGGTACTTCAACCTCTCTTACTCAAAAGCAAGTGCGTTTCCTCCTTCTTCCTTCGTTGAGTTTACCTTGTTAATCAACTATTTATCTCCAACAACGGCAAATTATCTATGTCTCAGCCCCCTGTCAATCCCAAAAATAACCCCGGAATCGATTTATTTTTGTTCACCATACCTCAATCCTTCATGGTACAAGTTGGAAGTGCATCTCTAATTATGCTCCTCTTGGCAGAAAAAGCCACCGTAGCCACATTGGAAGCCATCGGACAATCTAGTGAGGAAATTTTTCGTGGTACACGTCTACCCATGTTAGATTTTCCTGATATAGAAAAGTCTAACCGAAGTTAAAAAAAATACAATATCAAATTAGTATTCTTGTTGCAAATCATCTGATAGTAACCTGAAACCATAGAATCATCTAGAAGAAAAGTACCGGGCTTAACCCCCCAATGTAGAGGATATGAGTTCCCTTTTATACTCCTTCGCTCAGGCTGTGAATATCTACCCCGCATCTGATTTATTTTTACGCCATCGCCTACAAGTTGTGGAAGAATTGTGGGAAACAGTTCTGCGACAAGAATGCGGTCAGACGATGGTAGAATTGTTACAGCAGCTACGTCATTTATGTTCGCCAGAAGGTCAAGCTACTATCAGCGAAGATTCTTCTGTTTTGAAATTAGTTGAACAGTTGAACATAAATGACGCGATTAGAGCATCTCGAGCTTTTGCTTTGTATTTTCAGCTCATAAATATCGTTGAGCAAGATTTTGAGCAAAGAGAGCAAATGACTCGTTATGAAGAAGAAACGCAAATAAAATCCGGGGATACTTTACCAGAATTAGTTTATTCGGCTAATGTAAGAGAAGAGTCGCCACTCAACAATGGGTTAGGGGCTGATTTACTCGCGAAAAGTTGGGATGCAAATGGAAAGGGTAAGAAAAAAGGTACTTTTGCCGAATTATTTCCTTTATTATTTAAGCTCAATGTACCTTCCCAGCAAATACAAAGGCTTATTCAGCAGTTAGATATACGTTTGGTATTTACTGCACACCCGACAGAAATTGTTCGCTACACTATCCGCGAGAAGCAACGTCGCGTAGTAAAATTATTGCAAGAATTAGACGGATTGGAAAAACGCGGTGGTGCATATCCTTGGGAAATCGAGGAAATTAACCAGCAGTTAGTGGAAGAGATTCGTTTATGGTGGCGTACTGATGAATTGCACCAGTTTAAGCCATCTGTTTTGGATGAGGTTGATTATGCTTTGCATTACTTCCAGGAAGTTTTATTTGATAATATTCCGCAGTTGTATCAACGCTTCAAGTATACTCTTGCGAAAACATTTCCTTGGTTAGAACCACCCAAGAAAGATTTTTGTTGCTTTGGGTCTTGGGTTGGGGGAGACAGGGATGGAAA
The DNA here is from genome assembly GCA_019359035.1 of Scytonematopsis contorta HA4267-MV1. Taxonomy (GTDB): domain Bacteria; phylum Cyanobacteriota; class Cyanobacteriia; order Cyanobacteriales; family Nostocaceae; genus Scytonematopsis; species Scytonematopsis contorta. Next base: position 13,767 of record JAHHIC010000102.1, read on the forward strand.
TCCTTCAGTTACACCAGAGATTACCTGGAGGACGGCTTGTTATCAGCGTAATATTGTTTTGGAAAAATATATTCAGTCAGTTAAGCGTTTACGGGATTTATTGAGTTTATCGCTGCACTGGAGTGATGTTTTACCAGATTTATTGGAGTCTTTGGAGTTAGACCAGTCGAAATTAAGTAAGGTTTACGATGAATTAGCGTTGCGTTATCGTCAAGAACCTTATCGGTTGAAGTTGTCTTATATTTTAAAACGACTTGATAATAGCCGCATACGTAATTTAGCGATTTCCAAGAATGAAATTTTTAATGGGGACGAAGCTCCGTATTATGGGAACGGGGAAGAGTTTTTGGAAGAATTGCGTTTAATTTTGCGGAATTTGCAGGAAACTGGCTTAAGTTGTCGAGAGTTAGAGAATTTGATTTGTCAGGTCGAGATTTTTGGCTTTAACTTGACACATTTGGATATTCGACAAGAGTCAACTCGTCATTCTGACACGATTAACGAGATTTTAGATTATTTGGGAATTTTAACTCGACCTTACAATGAACTGACTGAAGAGGAAAAGGTTAACTGGTTGGTGGGAGAGTTAACAACCCGTCGTCCTTTAATTCCATCGGAGTTACCATTTTCTGACAAAACCAACGACGTTATCCAAACTCTCAGAGTCGTGCGATCGCTTCAGCAAGAATTTGGAGTTAAGATTTGTCAGACTTACATTATTAGTATGTGTCGTTCGGTCAGCGACGTATTAGAAGTATTGTTGCTCGCAAAAGAAGCAGGACTTTATGACCCAGGAACAGCGATAGGGACAGTTCAAGTAGTACCCCTATTTGAAACAGTAGAAGATTTACAATCAAGCCGCAAAATTATGCGGGAATTGTTTGAACTCCCATTATATCGTGCCTTATTAGCGGGAGGCTATCAAACAATTCAAAATTCAAAATTCAAAATTCAAAATTCTTCCCTATCCCCTTCATCCCCCCCTCTCCCCCTCTCCCCCTCCCCAACTCCCGACTCCCTACTCCCGACTCCCTACTCCCCAGACCTCCAAGAAGTAATGTTGGGATATTCTGACAGCAACAAAGACTCAGGTTTCTTGAGTAGTAACTGGGAAATACATAAAGCGCAAAAATCACTGCAAAAAATAGCTGAAGAGTATGGGATAAATCTGAGAATATTCCACGGACGAGGAGGTTCTGTGGGACGAGGAGGAGGTCCAGCTTATGAAGCTATTTTGGCACAACCAGGAAAAAGTATTAGCGGACGCATCAAAATAACTGAACAAGGTGAGGTCTTAGCTTCCAAATATTCTTTACGGGATTTAGCTCTATATAATTTGGAAACAATCACCACAGCGGTAATGCAAGCAAGTCTTTTGCGTACAGGTTTCGATGATATCGAACCGTGGAACCAAATAATGGAAGAACTTGCTGAACGTTCTCGAAATCATTATCGCTCTTTAATTTACGAACAACCAGATTTTATCGATTTCTTCCATTCTTGCACTCCCATCGAAGAAATTAGTCAATTACAAATTAGTTCCCGACCAGCACGTCGTCCATCAGGGAAAAAAGATTTAAGCAGCTTACGAGCAATACCTTGGGTATTTAGCTGGACACAAACCCGATTTTTACTTCCTTCTTGGTATGGTGTGGGAACTGCTTTGCAAGAATTTTTAGACGAAGAACCGGAAGAACACTTAAACTTGCTTGGTTATTTCTATGTCAAATGGCCGTTCTTCAAAATGGTGATTTCCAAAGTAGAAATGACCCTTGCAAAAGTAGACTTGCAAATGGCTCAACAGTACGTACAAGAATTATCTAAACCAGAAGATAAAGAACGCTTCAATAAACTGTTTGAGCAAATTGCGAGTGAATATTATTTAGCAAGAAATTTGGTGTTAACTATTACTGGACACCAAAAACTTTTAGATGGAGACCCGGTGTTACAACGTTCAGTACAATTACGTAATGGCACAATTGTTCCGCTAGGCTTTATACAAATTTCTCTGCTAAAACGTCTGCGACAAGCTCAAGCTGCTCCTACTAATGGTGTTATTCACTCTCGTTATAGCAAAGGTGAATTATTACGAGGTGCTTTGCTAACTATTAACGGTATTGCTGCTGGGATGAGAAATACTGGCTAAGGCAATTCAAAATTCAAAATTCAAAATTCAAAATTGGGGAGTGGGGAATTGGGAGTGGGGAATTGGGAATTGGGATGAGGATAAATTATGACGAAGGAGAAAAAACGGATTTTGGTTTGCAGCTTTTTTGCTCTGACTTTGGGTTTTTTTGGTGGTTATGTTGGTGGACAAATTAGTACTGGGGTTCATGGACAAAAGTGCCAAAATCAATCTTTTGGATGGCAACAAGCATGTAGCTTAATTAACGCACCGCAAACTGCTTGGAAAGGTTGGCAAGGTACTACTAGAGGACTTTGGACTGGTGCGGTTGCTGGTGGATTTATGGGAGGATTGGTAACACAGAAGACTCGGCGTTAGTTGACGGTTGACTGTTGACTGTTGAGTGTTGACTGTTGACGGTTGAGTGTTGACGGTTGAGTGTTGACTGTTAATTGCGAATTGCCCACTCCCCTTCTCTGGTAAAATTTTCGATTATACAGGGAATAAAGATTGCTATGACTACCGAAACTAACCAAGCAAGTTCTAGTACTAAGGGTGCTGATGCGATTGATGAGGCTATTGAAAGAGGGATTGATTTTGATGGTACTCCTATCCCTCAAGAAAAGCTTACTTTATATAGCCATGTGATGGGGTTGGAAGGAAATAGACAACGTAGCGGAGTTTCCAATACAATGCGGTCACGTATTGTCAGAATCGGAGCGAAACATATTCCTCAAACTGAACTCGACCAGAAATTAGTGGAAGCGGGTTTCGCTCCGCTTAAAGAAAAAGAAATTGCTTTTTATTATAGCGGGAAGTGATTTTGTTGACTGTTGACGGTTGACGGTTGACGGTTGATTGCGAATTGCGAATTGCGTTCACGAAGTGGAGCGTAGCGCTTATTGCGAATTGATTACTCCCCTAATTCCAAAAATCAGTGACATCGTACCCAAGTTCTGCGAGCATATGACGTAGTAGTGGTAAAGAGAGACCGATGACATTGCTGTGACAACCGTCGATTTTTTCTACAAATAAACTTCCATGACCTTCGAGAGCAAAACAACCAGCACAGTTAAGAGGTTCACCTGTAGCAACATAAGCTTTTATTGATTTTTCGGTCATCTTGGCAAAATATACTCTTGTGACCTGACACTTAACTAAAGTGCGATTTTGAGCCAGGTCAATTAATGCATGACCTGTATAAAGGTCTCCAAAGTTACCTTGCATGATATTCCAACGAGCAATAGCTTCTTCAGAGTTAGCGGGTTTGCCATGAATTTCTCCATTGATTGCTAAAACTGAATCACAACCCATAATTAAAGATGATTTAAACTGATATGCGACAGTTTCGGCTTTACGTAAAGCCAGAGTTTTTACTAATTCTCCAGGGTCGGTAAGTTGTATTAAAGACTCATCAAAATTACTTACAGAAACTAGCGGTTCGATACCGACGTTTTTTAATAAACGACGACGTGCTGTGGAAGCGGAAGCAAGTACAAATGTTGGAATACCCATAAATTTATTGATTGTTGACGGTTGACTGGTGGTGTACAAAGACATTGAGACGTTACATGTAACGTCTCTACATTATTTTTGATGGTATATATATGTAGTCCGTAAAAGGATGCGACCGTCAACAGTCAACCGTCAACCGTCAACCGTCAACAGTCAATCGTCAACAGTCAACCGTCAACCGTCAACAGTTAACTAATAAACTTGGAAAGAATTAACAGACTCTTCAATCATGCGTTTAATTCTAGGCCAGCGTTTTTCGGGAACAGAAGCATTGAAGGTAAAAAGCTTACCCCGACTAACAGATACACTAGCAATATTATGTCTTTGGGTCTTATTGGGTAATTTAACCAAATACTCCATTAAATAATATTTTTTGCCATCAACATCTCTTTCACCAGCATTAACCAACTCAGCTTCACGTCCGGAGCCTTCGGGAGCGAGAGCATTTTTGCCTAATTTATATCCTACTTCAGATGGAGTACCTAACTCCGGTAATGATTTTCCTCCTGGGACGGGACTAATGACAACAGAAACATTTTCACTGACTTCAATCAAATCGTGAAATACAACATCCGGCCCGTTAGCGACTTTAACTTGTACCCAGCCATTGGGATATGAAAACTGGTAACCATCATTAGTATCAGCGAAATCTTTTAGTGCAGCAGCAGTTGCAATATCTGGGTTAATCAGACTGAAACTTGCGACTAGTAGCAAAATCAAAGCAATTCTTTTCCACATTTTAATCATAAAAAACTTCTTGGGAGTTTGGAAACCCAGTGGCTAAAGACCGGGGTCGTTGACCTCCTTGGGCTGGAATCGACACAAGTTAAGCCTTATATCTCGTCTACATTTTCCCATCAAGAGGGTAAATTTGCGAATGGAAATTAAAGACCAGTAAAACGGCAAAAATTAAAGTAGCGACAATAACATAATATTTTTATTTTTGCAGCTGCCAATTCCAAATTCAGCGTATAAGATGGAACGACTTTTGCTAAGCGCTGAAGAGACCTAACCCCCCAACCCCCTTCCCTAATAGGGAAGGGGGGGAAAGACGCTGTTTTTTTGTGAGAGGTGGGTTAGGGATTATTTCTGAGTCAGGGTCTTTTTATCTACAGGTGAATTTAATGGCTTTAAAAAATTACGGTGTTTTAAAATGTAAAGCTTTAGACCGAAAGTTGGGGGAAGGTTCTACTCCTCATTACCAAGTGCTTGTGACTGATAATAATTTAAAGCACCGTATCGCAATCAACGTAAAATCAAAGCAAAGTCCGTCAGAGCTTCTATATTATGTAGATGAAAATTTTCAACATCCAATTCTCAAAGGTTTGGTAGAGTTCGACTACGGTTTTAATGAATTGCAGCGAAAACCAGGTGGGTTAGCTCTTGATTTTATCCGGGGGAATTTATTCGATACAACAAAAATGAAACCCCTACCTCATAACGTTCCTGGTCCAGATAATGATTTAAATGAGTTAATTGAACTATATATAAGCCGTGCTTTGAACGCAAATGACGTGACTTTATACGCTTTCGGAGAAAAATGGGGTCCAGAAGAGGATATAAAAGATAAGTATTTTGATTTTCTACCTGGTAATGGTATCCACGATATCCATATGAACCAGGGTAGTGTTGGCAAATTTCAAAGAGATAATGGAGTTTGGCAAGACGGAGGACTATTGATTCACTACCCATCTCGAAGTCAGTGGGTAGGTATATTTTTAACATTCCAATCTCAATCCTTCCATACCGATGATACCAGCGGTGATAGATTAGAGGTAAATATTCCAGCATCTAAGTCCGCAATTCGGATTATTGCCGCACTGGTAAATCCACTAGATGAGACTGTAAATAAAGAGTCTGTGATGTTAATAAATTCTTCCGCAGAAAAAGTAGATATCAGCGGTTGGTCTTTAGCTGATAACCTAAAGCGAAAGCAGCCTCTTAATGGCACAATTAATCCTGGAGATGTACTGAAAGTCTCTTTGGATAAAGAAAAATTAGTGCTAGATAATTACGGTGGTATTATTACTCTGCTGGATAATAATGGACTAAAAATTGATGGTGTTTCTTATACAAAGGAACAGACCCAACAACAAGGTTGGACAATAGTCTTTTAATAACCCCAAAGAGACCTAACCCCCCTACCCCCCTTCCCTATAAGGGAAGGGGGAAATTATGGGACGCACTATGGAATTAATTTATAATATCTAAACTTAATCTTAGCCCCCCTTCCCTTGCAGGGAAGGGGGGTTGGGGGGTTAGGTTCTTTACTGAACCTGCAACACCACCAAAGTCATATCATCAGTACTCTGTGTTTCAGCACCAGTAAATCCCAGTACTTGGTCAAAGAGAAAATCTAAAATTTGTTCTGGATTAGTATAAACTCTACAAGCTTCTTGAAAACAAGCGACTAAATTTTCTTCTTCAAAGCGGTCACCATTAGGACCAAGTGCATCAGTCAAGCCATCTGTATAATAAATTATTGCATCCCCTGATTCCAATTTTACCTGAGCATCTTCATATTGACTATTAGCATCTAAACCAATAAGCATCCCCAAAGTATCTATACGGGTAACAGTTTTAGAAGAAGCGTGCCACCAAAATGGGGGATTATGGGCAGCATTACTATAAGATAATATCTTTGTTTGGGGGTCATATTCCGAATAAAACATGGTGACAAAGCGGTGGGAATTCTCCAAATCCGCATACATCACTCGATTCATATTTTGCAAGATTCGTGAAGGTGAGTGATTATGCAGCACTTCTCCCCGTAGCATTCCTCGCATCATTGTCATAATTAAACCAGCAGGAACCCCTTTACCCATTACATCACCAATAACTAAAGCCCAACGACAGTCTTTTTTGATAACTTGTGAGTCCTGTAGTAATTGTTCCTGGTCAGTAGGTATAAAGTCGTAATAATCACCACCTACACGGTTTGCCGGTTTACATCTAGCAGCAAGGGTAACACCGGGAATAGTCGGACATTGACGGGGTAAAAGCCTTCGTTGAATTTCTGCACCAATTTCTAATTCTTGGTCGAGACGTTCTTTTTTACGTAGTTCAACTTGTAATTCATCGTTTTCGATAGCAACTGCGGTTTGGTCTGCAACTAACCGAACTAATTTTTGTCGGGTTTCAGTCCAAGTGTATTCTGGGTCACGACTAAGTACATATAACCATCCCCGCTCTGTGTGTTTTACCAAAATTGCCGTACCAAAAACTTGCATATCTGGTCCGAGACAGCGATGCATTTGGTCATCCAAAACACCTGTTGCATTAGCAAGGGGAATGGTATGAGGTATCAGGGTAATTTGACTACTGGCAATTTCCAAAGCTTTACGAATATTTTTGCGCTGACGGCTATCCTGCCAGTGTAGCTGTTCTAACCTGACTTGACCGTTGGGTTTATAGAGAAACAATGCACTACCATCTGCATCTGTTACTCTAGTTGCCATTAGGGGAATTAACTCCAAAAACTGATTCAGATTATTAAAGCTCCTAAGTGCAAACCCTAGAGAACTCAGCAAATCTTGAATCTTGTTTTGTTCCCGGTGCAACCTCGCAACTAATTCTTTGAGTGCCACCACAGGGGTGACATCCCCAGGATTGCCACTATTACTATCGGTAGGTTGGGAGGGAATTTGGGACACAGGCACAAGCTTATTGCTCTCAAAGTTTAGATAAACAGTTAGTTGTCGTTTTACTTATAAATACTTTTACAAGATATCGCTAAATCATGTTTAGGCAATCTCTGTCAGTTTAGCAAGAGTATAAAGACGTAGGACACCAGTTTTAGAAGTATTTGATTTACTTCTTATTTTTATTTAGTGAATATAGAATTTTAAATTCTCTATTTCGCAACATAAGATTGCACAAATAATTTTAGATTATGTTAGATTTTTTATTCACTGGGTAGAAACACTCTTTCTGTAGGTGAATCCTTATGTAAATGTAAAATTATTTTGTCATAAATTATATCTCCTAAAACTGGTTCACTTACAAGCAGATGTTTTATCAAGAATAGCCCCTAAAGGATTTATTTGTTTCATTCGTTTATTACCAAATCATATATCTTACTAGAAAAAATATCTTGACTAAATAGTCATCAAGTTTAAACAATTAATCAATGGAAACAGAGGGTGTAACACCTAGGGGTTATAGTTATAGTCTCTTATATATTAGACCCATATCCTTTCCACAGCATTTTAGTCACATGTTATGATTGCCTTTTCTAAAAATAGAAGCAATTGACACAAAAGTTATAACAACAAGACACCACTGTTTTGAACTTCTTATTTATACCATATGTAAAAACTTCATCATATCACCTCAATTCTTTAAACTACGGGAAGAGAATAATTTTTGTTGACTGTTGACTGTTGACTGTTGACTGTTGACTGTTGACGGTTGACTGTTAAATTTGTATTCGATTTATTGTTTGGTGATTAAACTTTTGTTTTAATCGTTCTTACATAGGTATTGTAGAGACGTGATTAATCACGTCTCTACATTATTTAGAGGTTGGTAGGATAAGTTTTTGATTATTTTCATTGAAATAATAACAGAATCCCTAAATTATGCAATTTATTGATTTTAAAAGAAAAAGAAATTAAAGAGTAGGGAGTAGGGAGTGGGGAGTGGGAGGGTAATCATCACCAGTCACCAGTCACCAGTCAACCGTCAACAGTCAACCACTAAGCAAAGCTTCCACAAACTCATAGCTAGAAAATGGACGGAGGTCTTCCATTCCTTCACCAGCACCGATAAAGCGTATGGGTAAACCTAGTTGTTGTACTACACCAAGAGCAACGCCTCCTTTTGCGGTGCTATCTAGCTTGGTTAATACTACACCACTTAGCTGAGCAGCCTCGGAAAAAACCTGGGCTTGTCGCAAACCATTTTGACCTAAGGTGGCATCAAGAACCAACAGTGATTCTACTTTTGCTTTCGGGGCTTTTTTATTTATTATTCTACGGACTTTACTGAGTTCATCCATCAAATTCTTCTTATTTTGCAAGCGTCCTGCGGTATCGACTAAGAGTAATTCCGTATCTCTTGCGACAGCTGCGGCAATTGCATCAAATACGACTGCTGCTGGGTCAGTATTTTTACCAGGATTCGCGACTACTTCTACTCCGCTACGAGTACCCCACACTTTTACTTGTTCTACTGCTGCTGCACGGAATGTGTCGGCTGCACCTATTAAGCATTTATACCCAGATTTATTGGCTAAATGAGCAAGTTTGCCGATAGTGGTTGTTTTACCTGCACCATTGACTCCAACAATTAGCCAGATATTAAAATCGCCTTTTTCTGGATAAAAAGAGGTTTTTTGGGAATTTTCTAGCGGAGAATCCAACATGGAGCGAAGAATTTCTTTGAGATAAGCTATTGCTTGCTCTGGGGGGAGTGCTTCTTCTTTGAGTTTAGTTTGGAGGGATTGAATAATATAGTCAGTTGCTTCTACCCCGACATCTGCTTGCAGAAGTAATGATTCAATTTCTTCTACTCCAGCTTGGTTAAGGGGCCCTTTACCAACAATAGATTTGAGTGTGTTGAGAATTCCTCGACGGGTTTTGCTTAAACCTCGACGAAGTTTCTGCAACCAGTTAATTTCTTCAATCGAAACATCTTCTACACGTCTACCCTGTTTAGCTAAAACTTCTGTAGACCACAAAAATCCCTCATCTAATCCCTCCTCCAAATCGTCTGAGGAAATTTCTTGGGTTTCTTCTGCTTCTGTTATTGGTAAAGCTGTTGTTGATGTTGTGGGGGTAATTATTTCTGGTTCTGAGTCGGTTTCAACTACGCTCTGATTTAATTGTTCAAGTCTTGCTTGTCTTTCTGCTGCTGCTCGTTCTAAAAATGATGGAGTTGCTGAAGTTTCTGGTTCATTTACCTCTGGGGTTGCCAGTTCTGATTCTTCAGTAGCAACACTCACTTCTGACTCCGTAGATTCCACGGTTGTTTCCGCAATCGCTGGTTCAGCAGTAATGTCTAATACTTCTGACTCATTGCTTTCGGAATTCGCAGCTTCGGTATCTTCATTTACAACGGTATTTGGAAATTCTTCAACGACAGGAGTTTCTGCAACCCCTGTTTCTTGACGTTGTTGAATGTTTTTATAAGCTGCTTTCGCGTATGCTAATAAATCAACCGTAGTATCAGGTGTTGCTGCATCTGCAACTGTGGGAGCTTCGGTTGATTCAGTTTCTTGCTTTTCTTGCTTTTCTTCTTCTGGTGTAGAAGAAGACTCATCATATTTACGACGAAACCAATTAAAAGCCATTGTCTGGAAGGGGAGTGGGGAGTGGGGAGTGGGGAGTGGGGAAATTAGCAGTCAACCGTCAACCGTCAACCGTCAACAGTCAACAGTCAACCGTCAACAGTTAACATTTCGGCTTTTGCTTGTTCGCTGACTCGACGCAATACACCGTTGATAAATCGGAAACCGTCTTCTCCGCTATATCGTTTGGCTAGTTCTACGGCTTCGTTAATTGCTGGTTTTTCGTGAACGTCTAAAAATTTCATTTCTGCTACGGCAATTCTCAGCATGTCTCTGTCGATTCTTGCTAGTCTTTCTACTTGCCAGTCTACTAGAGCTGCGGATATTACTTCATCTATTGCTTGTCGATTTTCGTTGACTGTGTTGATTAGGGTAATAACGTAGTCTCTTACTTGTTTTTGGTTGGACATTGCTATCAATTCAGATAAGTCTACTGTTGCACCTAGTTGATTGATGGCTGTTTGGGTACATTCAACTGCGTCTTTGACCATTTTCCTCACGCTGTCCATGTTGACGGCACGGGTTTGGCTGGTTAATAGACGGTCGTTACTACGTTGTAATTCGGCTGTCGCGTTCGCTAGGGTTTCCTGAACTTCTTCTTTTAAGGTGCGTACTGCTTCGATTACTAATCTAGGCATTTGCTCTTCGGTGAACTGTTTGGAACTCGTGGGTAATTGGCTTAGGCTTAAAAGAGCCAATTCACGAGCTATTTGTTGGGGTGTACGTGCTTGCATGATTTTGTTAAATGTTGACTGTTGACTGTTGACTGTTGACTGATGACTGTTGACTGTTGAGTTATTTTGATTAAGGTTTTTGAATGGGTTTTTGAATGGGGTTAAGATTTTTTTAGTTCATATTTTTATATATTTGGCGATTTTAATCACCACAGCTTTAAGTCGGAAGCGATTTATAGAAGATTAAAGCTTACCACTAACTACTTGCAACCAACCACTAATTCGCAACTAGCATAGTAGTCAATCGTCAACTGTCAACTGTCAACTGTCAACTGTCAGCAGTTAACCGTCAACCATCATTTCCAGTTTGCGTTCTTTTGGTAGCGGGAGGTTGGGTAATTGCGCGTTGGATGAGACTATACCTCCAGAGACTATAATTTTAAAGGCGTCTTCGATTGACATGGACAGGTTAACTACTTCGTCTTCTGGTACTACTGTGTACCACCCTGTTGTTGGGTTGGGGGTTGTGGGAATAAAAACGCTCAGCATGGGACGAGACATTTGGGATTGGATTTCGCTACTGATGATACCTGTTACGAAGCCGATTGCCCATATTCCTCGTCGGGGATATTCTACTAGTACTACGCGACGAAATTTACTACCGGAATCTTTTAATAGGGTTTCTAGTAGTTGTTTGAGTGTTTTGTATACTTGTCCTGCTAGGGGGATTGCAGCTAATACTTGCTCTCCTGTTTCTAGTAACCAACGTCCTGCTATGTTTCTGGCCATTAAGCCGATTAAGAGGATACTTAATAAGGGAACTGCTAATCCTACAAATAAATTCAGTATTTCTACTAGGAAGGGTTGCATTCCTTGAAATGGGTTAAGCTGTTTGGGTATTTTTGTGAGAAAGTTTATTACCCATCCTGCTATGGTTATTGTTAACCAAATTGTGGTCGCTAGGGGTATGACTACCAATAATCCTGCTATCAGGTCATTTTTTAAGTCCTGTTTTAAGCGTTCACCTGCCAAGACTTTATTCTCCTTTGTTTATGGTTGGCTGTTGACTGTTTTTACTTGATGGTTAATTTTATGGTTATTTTTTACTGGGCAATTAAAAGTTTTTGATTAGCAACTATTTTGATGGTTGTCTAATCTGATAATTTGTTACTCTTCTTTACTAAAGCTATGAACTATTGTTGCAATTATTATAAAGGATAAATGACTATCTCGTCGTCGCTCTTTGGTTGCTTATGCTCTGGGATAAGAATTGTTGTTAATTAATTAATGGTTGTAAATAAAATATGGGCAGATTAAAATTCGGTGTTAAAAATACTCATTATATATAGCTCTTGACATTATAGTTTTATTATGATGCATTCGTGAGAAAAAAGACCTAACCCCCCCTCCCCCCTTCCCTAAGAGGGAAGGGGGGTAATTTTTTTCACGTGAAGCAGAGCACAATCTCTCTCCTATACTTTACGTGGTTATTATTTCTTACTCCCCCCTTCCCTTGCAGGGAAGGGGGGTAGGGGGGTTAGGTCTCTAGTATTTTTGTATCCAGTGTGGGTGTGGGCATATGTTTCATTTCCCATGCTTTAAGCAAAATTAGATACTCGTAGAATGCTTGCAATGTACACCAAGCAAAGCCAGCACGACCATCTAAGCATCCACGGAGGATGAAGTACATGTATAAAAATCTTATTAGTGGTCTGGCTGGTATCCGTAATGATAAGTCTTTGAGAGCGCGACGACGTTCAACTTCTGATTTACCTAAGAATAAAGCTCCCCAATCTACGTTTCCTTTTTCTAGTTGATGTAGGGTTTCTCTGGCTTCATCTGTGGAGTAACGGTTGTGTTTGTCAATCCAACGACTTAAACCTTTACCACTGGTGTAATGAGGATAGGTTTCTTTAAGGAAGCTGGTGGAACCGTCACAAACTTCTCTTTCTGTATGTCCGTAGTCTGTGAACCAAACTTTTCCATGACGGAATAGACGCATCTGGTAACGGGGGTACTGAGTGCTATGACGTATCCAATGATTCATGAACATTACCCGTTCTGCGACGTAATAGCCTATGTATTCGGGGTTTTTCATGACTTGTCCGCATTCCGCAAACAGTTCTGGTGTCATGCGTTCGTCTGCTTCCAGGATGTAAACCCATTCATATTTAGGGGGAATATTCTCCAACATCCAAGTACGCTGCTTACCGTGACTCTCAAAAGCATGTTGGATTACTCGCACAGGATAACGATTCGCAATTTCTATAGTGCGATCGCTGCTGCATGAATCGACAACAATGATGTCGTCGGAGAGCATTGCGGACTCGATACAAGGAGCAATGTCCAATTCTTCGTTATAAGTAAGTATATAGATAGAAAACATAATAATTGGTAATGGGTAATGGGTAATGGGTAATGGGTGGTGGGTGATGGGTAATAGATGATGGGTAATGGGTGATGGGTGTTAGGCAATTACCAATTCCCAATTACCAATCCCCAATTACCAATTACCAATTACCAATTACCAATTCCCAATTACCAATTCCCAATTAACGTGCAGGTGCTTTACGTGATGAACTTGAGACTCCGGAACCGAAGCTTCTTAAACCTGTCCAGCCGATGATACTGTAACCGATGGCTAACAGCAAGCTGCTGATACCAATCCGTAGTCCAGATTTACTAGCTTGTTGTCTCGCTTGGTTTTGTGCGTCTTCTTTTTGTTGAACGATTTGCGAGAGACGTTGATTTGCTATTTGCTGAGGGTCGCTTTGTTGAGCAATAAATTTTTCTAGTTCTGCTGGGTTCGCTTTGAACTTTTTGAGTAATTCTTTTTGTGCTGGGGGAACCTGAGGATTTTCTAAAGCTTGTTTATATTTCTGGTCGTCTTTGAGCAAATCAGAAAACTGAGCTTTGACCAAATTTCTTTGCTTCTCTAATTCAGCTTTTGCAGCATCTGTACTAAGTTGCGCTTGCAATTGTTGTAATTGAGTTTTTACACCAGCTTCTGCTTGGTCTGCGCTTCTGCCAATCTCAGCTACCCGTTGTTCGCTGACTTTAAGTACGTTGTTGACGTGTAAAGGGAAAATTAATAAAAACATTATCCCTAAGACAGTAGAAAGTACCAGTGCTGGAAATCTAATATCTATAGGTGAGCTTTTGCCTTCGTCGGGGTCAACTCCGTAACCAGCCATTAGCAAACCCAAACCTACCATCGGTACGATTCCTCGGTCAACTAAAGCCGTTGCTAATTCAATCAACCAAGTTTGGTCTGTTGGTCTAAAGGGAAACAACAGAAGCACAAAGTCAACGAAAAAGGACAAAATTAAGACAATCCCAGCTATTTTAAGGGTACGGGAAGCATTTGCGGAATCAAAAGGGTTGCTCATATGGTTTTCTGTTGCTTGTTGTTTTGTCTACGTAAGTGTAAGTGTGATTGTCCTAATTTAAAGTTACTGGAATATTCTTCCCATTACCTTACCAATTCTTTACAACCTATTGGCCGATTCAGATGGTATACTTATGTTCTAGTTCATTAAGTTTTAAATTACACCACGTTAGCACCGGATGTTCTGACTGTCTTCAGAAAAAACTCGGTATTGTCACAAGATGTAAGATTTTTGTCTTTGGGCTTTAGACCTTTGGCTTAACTAAGAACTTATTTATTAAGAATTTGTTCCCAAACGTACAAATCTTCTGGACGGTCTACATCTGCCAAAATGGGTAAATATTCTACTGAAAGATTAAGTTTTTGAGCTATATCTATTGTTTGCTGCAAGACTTGCTCGGTTCCCCAGTTGATGTTGTGGAATAATTCATCGGTATTTCGCTGCAAACCTATTAGATAATAACCTCCGTCTATTGCGGGTCCGACTACTAAGTCATGGGTTTTTAAGTGCTGGAAGGCTGTTGCTAAAATTTCTGTGTTGACTCCGGGACAGTCGCTACCAATGGTTATTACCTGCTCTGCTCCTTGGTTAAATGCTTCAAGGAAAGAATTCGCCATTTTTTGCCCTAGGTCTCCCTCCCCCTGATGTTGATAAAGTAGTTGGCTGTTGAAGTTTTTTGATAACCATTTTTTCATTAGTTGCAAGTTGCCACCCGCAAATCTCACTTCTATGGTTACGGGAAATAATTGTAGTAATTTCTGTGCTTGCATGAGTGTATATTCGGTCATTTTTTGTTGGAGGTCGGCTGCTTCTTTTTCTCCTAGGAAAGGGATGAGGCGGGTTTTGGTTTTTCCTGGTTCGGGGTAGCGTGTGTATATTATTAGATGCTGGGGTGAGGTTTTTACTGTGTTGGACATGTGGGGTTTTGAGGTTGGTTATATGTTGCTAATGATTGCAAAAAAAGAACCCCAGCCCTAACTCCAGCAAAAAGAACCCCACCCCCAACCCCCTCCCCGCGCGCGGGGAGGGGGCTACGAAAATAGCCCCTTCTTTCCTCTGTCATTGCGAGGAGGAACGACGAAGCAATCTCCTCATCTAATGAAAATTTAAACGATTCCAAGTGCGTCTTTTGCATCCGAGATTGTTATTACAAGCGTCATGGGAGCAACGGGAGAAGGAATAAAACCGCACTTCTGATAGAATTGCTTAGCTTCCTCGGAAATGGCATGGACGAGGATTGCTCTGATACCCGCGATTGTTGCAGCTTGGATAGTACGAAGGATAGCATCACGCACTAAGGCATATCCAATACCTTGACCCTGCCAATTTATATCTACTGCCAACCGTCCAATGACCATGACGGGAATAGGGTCTGGCATATTTCGACGGACTTTACCGGGGGCGATTGCGTTGACTAAACTACCGTTTGCCAGACAATAATAGGCGATAACTTTTTCCTCTACAGTCACCACATAGGTTCTGGATGCACCACTGTCTTCGTTTTTAAGGGCACGTTTTTTTAACCAATCGTCCAGTTCGGAATTCCCAGAATCGAAATCTTGCGATTGATGCGTTGGATTAAGCGGCTCAGGAACCTGAATTAGTTGTTCTTGTTTGCCCATGATGCCTACTCCCACGGCGCTTTGGTGGTTAGCATTTTACGGAGGGCTTCATTCGCAGAAGGTGGTGCATCCAACAGTTCCATAAATTGCTGAAACTTTTCATCATCCAGTATAAAAAGACGACGGTCTAGCAAAACCCCTTCTGCTTCTCGACATGCAGCTTCCAACATGAAGTCGGAACGGTTTTTGCCTAAAGCTTCTGCTGCGCTGTCTATTAAATCTCGTTGTCTTTGGTGAGCTCTGATGTTTATGGTGACATCACGATTCTGATGGCTGGAGGCTTCTTTATTGGACTGCATAAATTATTTTTCCCTATTGTCTCTACAATCATTGTACAAAATTTGTGTATACAACATCAACACAAATAATTTTCATAGACCTCTCAAAGATTGCGTGGTGCTAGTAGCAATACCTGTCGTTTTCGTTGGCTTTGGCTTGCTCTTTTCCCGTCCGCATTGCACCAATTATTGTGGAAACATAGACGCAGCGTTTGGCTTGGCCTGTGTAGCCGTTGAAGAAGGTTATTTGCCCGAGTGCATTTATATTTCTACAATCGTCGTCTCCAACTTCTTTAATGGGACAACCTTGGTAGTTAAATAGTATTCGCCATCTTTGACCATTAGGGTCTTTCCTAAAGGTTGTTTCAAAGTCGCCTTTGTTATTCTTAGTTGTGTCAATACTTATGTTTGGATGGAAATTTTGCCATAAGCTGTCATTATTTTTGATTGTATCGGGAAGAAATTTTCCGGCTTCTGCTGGGTGAGTTGTCCATTGAATGTTACCTTTGCGTTCGCGGAAGGTTACTTGCCATGTGATTTTTTGCTTTGTGGCTTGGCTTTGGGCTTGACGCATGGCTAGGTAAGCTTGGTTCTGAGCTATATTGAGACGGCGAAGTTCTACGAAAGATACCCAGCTAGGTACGATGATTGCTGCTAAGATTCCAATTAGAATGGCAACAATTAAGACTTCAAACAGTGTAAATCCACTGCTAGAAGAATCTTTAGTAATAGGTTTGTGCATGAATTTTCAACGGGTATGTGCATCTGATGATTTCCCTTTGGTAAATGCACCGATTTTTACCTCTGGTAGTTGCACCCGTTGATTTTTCAATTTGCCTATTTTGAGAATTTATTTGCTGTTTGATTCGTTAATATTTGGTTTTGCATCCTGATAAATGCTTTGCACCCTGAATAATGAAATATATAAAGTGTTATTCCTCATCTGTCATTGCGTTCACAAAGTGTTCCCTCTTAGGGAATGGAGGAAGGACGAAGCAACCTCCTCATCTGTTATTAGAGAAGGAACAACGAAGCAATCTTACGACGACTCGAAAGCTGGAAAGAAAGCCAGGGAATAAATTCCCTGTCTAAAAGCTCAAGTCCATTGAAATGGACTAAATAACTTTTGTTATTTAATTGCGGTAAGTATTGCTCCACTATGAATCGACTAATGGTACGCAATTATTTCCAGAAAGCCAGGGAATAAATTCCCTGTCTAAAAGCTCAAGCCCATTGAAATGGACTAAATAACTTTTGTTATTTAATTGCGGTAAGTATTGCTCCACTATGAATCGACTAATGGTACGCAATTATTTCCAGTCCTCTTTAGAGGACTTCTGCTTTCAGACAGGGAATTTATTCCCCGGCTTTCTTTGTGGCTTTGTGGCTTTTTTTCTTTTGGCTTTCTGGCTTTCTTTCTGACTGAGATTTGGCTAGCGTATGTTTAGTATTTGGCTACTTGTGACAATTAATAATTTTGCAACAATTTAGCCTTTCTACTAGCAAAAAATACAGCAGAAAAATCACCACCAAGAATCAAAACAATAGCAATCTTCAATATTGAAATTAGTATTTATTTTCTTTGTTGGAAGCGACTAGATTCATAATTAATATATTTACACAAAAAGAATAATCCGGCAAGAGATTTTTGGTGATTAATAGGATTTTATAAAGATTTTCTGGTCGAATGTTTAGAAATGTTTGTTAAGCTGTTTACTTTGAAATATTGTAGGAAATTATCACTGTGAAGCTGCTCTAAATTTAAGTTGTATATCTGGGCTTATATCTGGGCCTATATTTGGGATTATATTTGGGATTATATTTGGGATTATATTTGGGATTATATCTGGGCTTATATCTGGACTTATATCTGGACTTATATCTGGGCTTATATCTGGGCTTATATCTGGGCTTATATCTGGGCTTATGTCTGTACTTGTATCTGGGCTTATGTCTGTACTTGTATCTGGGCGGGCAGGGATGCCCACCCCACAAGAGATGTAGAATTAGTCTAGGAATAAAAAAATGTAAAATAATTAGCAATTAACCATTTTGTAACTGTTTAGCTTTTCCTCTGATGCTCCTTAAGAATGCAAAAGAAAAATCTCCTCCAAAAATAAGTATGAGGATAATCTTAAAAAAAAGCGTTAGCATAAAATTAAGACGAACGGAACCTTCATAATTATTAATAAAATATTTCCATAAAAATTTTGCCGCAGTAAAAGCTTTTTGCCGATTAAAAGGTTTTTGGAGAGCTTTGCAGGTAAGATATTTATAGAGATTAGCCAGACTCTGTTTCCGGAGATTGACTACAGAACTTGCTCTTAATTGTAAAGCCTTCTCAATCACATACAAGCAAGTTTTCTCTTGTCTAACTAAATTAGTAGATAGTGAATTACCACTGACACGATATAATATTTGAGCTTTAGGAACAGCCATAAAATGATGTTTAGCAGCTAACCGTAAATACATATCCCAATCTTGGCTAGCAGGTAAATCTTTATCAAATCCACCTAACTCTAAAATAGCTGTTTTACGGATTAAAGGATTTGAGCCATTCTCTAAAAAATTGGCTATGATTAACTTTTCGTAAACATCGCCATTAAACGTTGAATGTCTACCTGAAAGTATAAACTTATCGTTTTCATCAATATAATTAGTCCAACTGTAAGCGACTGCAACTTGAGGATTTTCTTGCAAAAGCTGTAATTGTAGCTCCAGTTTATCGGGTGTCCACAGGTCATCTGCATCGAGAAAACTGACAAATTCCCCTATTGCTAGGTCTAAACCGCGATTCCGACTGATGTTTCCACCTGCGTTTGGATAGGAAAAGACTTTAATTCTTTCGTCTTGAAAAGAAGAGATAATCTCTAAGGTTGAGTCGGATGAACCATCATTGATAACAATTAGCTCCCAATCATCAAATGTTTGCTTGAGAACCGATGTTATAGTTTTAGCGATTGTATTTTCACTGTTGTAAGCTGGTATGATAACAGAGATTTTAGGCACATTTTTTATTTTTAAAGTACATTAGTAGTCTTCCCAAAACTTCTACGAATATAACATTTTAATGCATAAAATGGGCTTATCATACTGCTTAAATAAAACTCCATTTCAAACAGTGCGATTAAATCTGTTTTTAACTCTCCTCTATATTTAATTAAATGATGTAAGACTCGACGTAAGTTACCTAAAAATGTTCGGTAAAATATTAGCGGTTTTTGCCATTTTTTAGCTGTTATTAATCGTAGTTGGCAAATAGGCAAACCACATCCACGAGCAAGAGAAATTAAATAATCTTTTTCCAATCGCCAACTTGGTATTTGATGGTAGGTATGCATTTCGGGGTTATACCAAATTTCCCAACCTGCTTCATTTATATAAAGGAAAGGTTCATAATCATCACCTTGAACCATTATTCCAGGTAGTTTACCACTAAGAGTTGGTCTAGATGGAACATTCTCATCCCATGCTTTTTTACGAACAGTAAAGGCTGCACCAGGGGGAAGTCTTAGATTATTTGCATCAAACAAAAAAGGTTTGTCCCCATGTTCTCGGATTGCCATAAAAGCTTGAATTTGCTTAAAATTTGCAGGTGGTTCTACTTCGTAATCTCCATGGATTTGACCGCTCCAAACACCAGCTTGGGGATATTTTTCAGCGAATTTATAAGCTTGGATGACCCAATCTGAAGCAGGTAAGTTATCATCATCTAAAAATGCTATAAGCTCACCTTTTGCTTCTTTGACTGCTCTCAATCTTGCAAACGCGGCTCCTTGCTCTTTTTCTAAACAGTACCTTAATGGAAAATTATGATTCCAGTTAGCTTGGTAGTTACTAATTATCTCGGCTGTATTATCTTTACTATTATTATCAACAATAATAATTTCACCTTTAATATTTTTTAATCCTATTTGCTGAATTAGCTTTTCTAATAATATAGGTAAATTCTTTGCGCCATTATATGTGGGAATTGCCACAGATATATCTATACTTTCATTCGGTAGTTCAATCATTCTTTAATCCTTTTTTTAAATATCCATTCTTCCACAGGTAAAAAGGACTAATTAAGCTGCTGACAAAAAGTTCCATCTCACAAGCAGCGACTAAATCTGTTTTGACTTTCGTTCGGTATTTAAGTAAATGTAGAAAAATCTTACGCAGGTCGTTAATTGCGTAACCGATAAAAGCTACTGGTCTAGTCCAAGGTTTTAGATTTACCATGCGCGTGACAAAACGACTTAAGCCAATACCTCGAAAAAAGGGTAGAAGATAATCACTTTTTAATCGCCATTGTGGTATCTGGTGATAGATTTCCATTTCTGGGTTGTACCAAATTTCCCATCCTGCTTTTTGGATGTAAGACAGCATTTCTAGGTCTTCGCTGGTGAGCATGTTACTAGCGGTTCTTCCTGTTAGTATCGTTTGGCTTGGTAAACTTTCTACCCAAGCTTGTTTGCGAATAACTAGTCCTGCTGAGGGTGGTAGTAATTTTTTGTGGGGTTCGTATAGTAATGGTAAATTTCCCCGCTCGGTGATTGCTAAAAATGGAGCTATTCGCTGGAAGTTTTCTGGTGGTTGAACTTCCCATTCGGGATGAATCTGACTACCGTAAGCACCAGCTTGGGGATATTTTTTTCCAAAATTATATGCGGTAGCTACCCAATTTGGTGTTGGGTAGTTATCATCATCCAGAAAACCAATAAATTCACCTTTGGCTTCTGCTATCGCTCTTTTTCTGGCGTATGCTGCCCCCTGTTGGGGTTCAAAGCAATACTTTAGGGGAAAAGGAGATTGCCAAGAAGCTTGGTAAGATTTAACAACATCAGCGGTATTGTCGGTACTATTATTGTCTATAACGATAATTTCCCAAGAAATATGCTCGGTGTTAATCTGATTTTGTAATCGTTCTAATAGTTCCGGTAAACGATGTTCGCCGTTATATGTTGGTATTGCTACGCTAAAGTCAAACTCATCGGTCATTGTACAATATAAAAAAACTCCCACAGTGAGTCTATTTTCGACTTCAGCTACGGTTTTGGAGTTCAGTTTTTTTACTGATTTTTTAATTATTTTTTGACTGGAGGTTTTATTTTCTTAGTTACATTCGCCATCCTTTGCAGTTCGTATACCACCAATCAGAGTATCGATGATAACGCATCGCTTGAGAGAACTAGGCTGTGTTGGATTTGCCCCTCCAGGTACGCTTACCATAAATTTAAAACCTGTATCTGAGTTGTTTCCATCAGTTTTAGACGCCAAAATACCCATGTAATCGAAAGTAATTTTTCTTTGAGTAGTTAAATTTGTGAAAGAAACATTAGGAGCAATACCGTTAATCGGAGGACTAAGGAGAGTATTTCTTCTGTTATTCGTGCCATCAATATCGGCAATATTTGTACCGAATACGATTTGTTTTGCTTCTACTCCAACATCCCCACCCAAAGGTTGCCATCGAGGAACTGCGCTATTGGGGTGAATAGCAATCTCAGGTATTTGGGTATTAACTCTAAAACTTACACTGTAGTCGCGTTTATTCTTTTTAGCTTCTCGCTGAGCTTCCTGTATTGCAGCCAAAACAGCATCGTTAGCTTTATTTACTCGCTGTCTATTAACAAATGCGAGCCAACTAGGAGCAGCAATTGTTGCTAAAACTCCTACGATTACGACTATTACAATTAATTCTATTAAAGTAAATCCTTTATCTTTATGAATATTTTTATACGTATTTGCATTCTTTAGCCACATTCTTTTGGTAAAATTAGCTGTCACGGTATTTATATTTTTATTTAATCTCAAAAAATTTGTATTAATCATATTTTTATTCAATTATTTAACTAAAAAATGCTATGAATTAATATTTTATAAAAAAGTGGAGTCAATACAATATTGCTCTTATTTTATAAGATTATCTATCGAAATATAAATTTTATTTGCTAAACAAAAAACTACGACCTTGTACTCTCATATTGACTGTAGGAAAAAAGGCAGAATCACCAGGATTACGAGCAACGCTAATATTATTATTGTTGTTGAGACGAACGTAAGCGTTTCCTCTTATGAAAACTTGTGCTGATACTTCATTCGCATTCACACAAGCAAAGAAACCACTGGCGCTGTTTCCTACTAATTGACCTCCGCTTGGGCAAGTAAAGCTACTGGTACTTGCACTTGGATTTACGCTAATAAAATCAACTAAAGTCTCCACACGTTGGTCGTAAGGAGTAGTTGCAGCTACCCATCGATTCATCCTTTCTTTAAGAGAATTAGCAGTCACTGTCAAATCTAGTGGAGGAGGTGCAAATCCAGCTTGGTTTGTATTTGCTCTGTTGTTTGCATTAGCAGAAATCACTTGACCTCTAACTTGAAACCTGCCAATCCGTGCAGAAGGTGACCAGTTACGGTTAAAACTATTTCCTGGAGGATTATTAATTAGGTAATATGCAACCAATGAATAAGCAAAACCATCATCTGTTTGGTTGGGTTGTGTTTCGGTGCTAGAATTTATTCCCACACTATTAGGTATAAACTCTCGCTTCCAAAAAACTAGTACTGGTTGACAATTTGCTTCATTGCTACTGTTACAGTTGGCGGCGCTTTGTTTTTTGGGTGGTATCTGGTTTTTAATTCCTGATAAGGAAGCGTCAGCATTTGGGTCCCTTGTCAGACCATCAGCATCATATATGTAAACTGCTTGTTGTAAGTCACGAGCAATAAAATCAAGAGCTGTTTGAATCTCTTGCTCTGTTGTTGACTTAGCTTGCTCTTTACGGTCAGTGCTTAAAACATCAACCATAAATCCTAACAGTGGAGTAATAATTAACACTGCCATTAACATTGCTACCAGCAATTCAATCAGGGTAAAACCACTATTTTTTTGGTTTTTCCTAAAGCCTTTGAAGTGGCAACTGATGATAAATTTTAGTCGATTATTCATCGTGCGTTCCCTTTTTTATTCACAGAAATTTAAAATTAAAGTTTTAATTATTGCTACAACCATTATCTAAATTATTCGCTTGAGTCTGATTTGGGCTAGCTCCTTTAAGGCGAGCACAAAGTTCACTGTAGCTGGGCACGGTATCATTAATGTCTGCAGTCATTTCTACTAAGGGCGCTCTTCGTTCTCCCATACCTCCAACGACACCTCCTTGGGTAGCTTTGGTGTTTTGTCCGGAGTTAGCATTACTAGTGCGAGGATTGTTGCTATTGGTAAAAAGAGTTGTGCTTGTTCTAAAAGCATCTGCTCTATAAACTCTTATACCTAAGCTGTATCCATTGCTTGCGGTGGCAGTCGCGTTACGGTTATATCGAAAAGCTTGAACAATCATATCAGTCACACTTCCCATATCACATCTACCGTTACCATCGAAATCAACACAATACAAAGATGTTCCACTGGGAGCACTACAGTAAGAATTGGCACTACAAGTTAACTCTCCTGTTGTAGTTGGAGCCGGAAAAGCTGAAATACTAGTTGTAGCAATACTTGTTGGCTCTGTAATTGTTTTTGACCTGACCCCATCAATGTAAGCTCTGGCTGCTTGGGTTGCTAATTCTATCCTCCGGGATTGAACGCGGGTTGCCACTGATAAGCTTAAGACCGGGGCGATCGCCGCAAGCAAAATAGAAACTACAACAATCGCCATCAAAGATTCAATAATTGTGAAACCCCTTTCTCCTTTGGTATGACCGAGGTAAGAACCTATTATTTTCCTGAATTGACTATTCTGTATTCTTTTTTTGCTAACTTGCTTTTCTATCATGGCAATTTACCCGTTATTCAAACCCGATTTATTGTCATTTGGTTAGTCATTTGGTATTGTAGGACAGCCTTGGCGATATTCACCAGCAGTAATTGCAGGGCTGTAAGTTACTGTAGCTCCAACAGAAGCTGGTATTGCTGTACGATTATCAGCTTTAGCAGAACATGTTAAGGCTTTCACCCAAGGGTCATCCCGACCTATTTCTCTAAAGAATTCATTCGGGCGACCTGTAGAAGGTAAGGTAAATCTCTGAGCAAATAAGTCTGGTTGCTCTGACAATAGCCCGACATCAAAACCCCAGCGACGACCAGGCGCTCTGTAGAAGGATGAAGTACCACCAGCAGCATTTATTGGATAAACATCTAATACGTAGTCAAAAACACTGAGGTTATTAGTAATGGTAGCAGTATTGACCCCTGCATTGCCTCTTGCGACAGGTGCTAAAGGAGCGGTTGCAAAAGTACTCCTAATAAATTGAATAAAACTGCCACTGATTTTGGTTTCTATTCCCGTCCAGTCTTCCAAGAAGCGTGCAAAGTTCTGTAAACCTGCTGAAGTTTCCTCTGGTCTACTGGGGCTAATTCCTGCTACGAAAGTGATATTGAAAGTGGTATTAGCGTTCGCTTGTTTAAGCCATCGTTGATAGAATTCATTCTGTAGCTGGTTGGCTCCGTCAGTTCTGAAAGTATTGCCTGGATTGTTTTTGGCATCATGAATTTGTAATACAGGAACCAATATTGGTTGTGCATCTAGATCAGGGCTGCCGTTACCATCAGCATCAACAGGAGAATAATAAAACAGAGGCAAGTTGTTTTGGTAACTTGCAGTTCCATTTGGAGTACTGGGAGTACTGTTACTAGTTCTAAACCAAAGACCAGGGGCTGTGTTAAACGTTCTTCCATAATTAGTCCCTTCCGTAGTACCTCCATAAGTACAACCATTCTGCAAAAATTCAGCAGCAGTCCCAGGAGTATTCGGAGGAAGAGGGGTAGGGAATGTATAGGCAGTAAGGCGTAACCCGCAACCTACTCCTAAAGGTTGGTAATTACTAGTACCAGCCGCAGCAACCAATTGGTTTATGTTGTTACGTGCAAAAGCTACACGTCGGGGAAAACGCAAGTCAGCTGCATCAGGTAGATTTATACTTCCTGTATCACCTGCACCTAGTCGTTGTCTAATAGTTTTATTATTTGTTCCATATGCTGTATTCCAGTTATTAGATAAATTGCCACTAATAGTTGCAAAATTTGGGGAGGCAGCCATTGCTAACCCTAGTCTATTTGCCTTAACTTCCCTTTCGGTATCGCTCGCGTTTACTAAACCATCACCATTTGCATCAAAAGTAACTATCTCATTCAGGTTTCCATTTCCATTAACATCAAACCCAACCACCCAGTCTCCAGGTTGACAATCAGAAACCGACTCTCTACGGCAAATTTCCATTACATATAGTGGAGTGTTAGCTGCTCGGCGCTGGATTGGTGTCACCCCATTGAGTGTATAGGAACCTAAAGCATTAGGGCCTGTAGCTGTATTTCTTGGATTAATTACGCTGGAGATTGGAGTTGTACCGTTAATTGTTGTTGTATCCCACCAACTAGCATTTGTAACAAAGCCATTTTCTAAAAAGCCATTTCTTAACCTTTGTGTTGTTATCGGGTCTAAGTTTAAAGCGGCGCTTCCGGTGTTACTAGCATTAATGTAAGTAGGATTGTAGTTAGCACGAATTGCGATACCTGTATTATTGTTCAGGTCAAAGTCGCCTTGATTACGGAAACCATCCACAAAATTACCAGATAGAAGCGTTATCGAATCGGCAATAATTGTTGCAGGCCGCCAATAGTCACCTGGATCAGTCCTCGAACAACCCGATCTTCCTGGACGACAAGCAAAATTAGAGTTGGGACTAGTGCGCTCGTAAAAACCTGTACCTGTGGCTTCTGTTTGTGTAAATTCTTCAATTTCTGTTGAGGTAGTCGTATTTGTGCGGTGTAAGTTGAAGTTACCACGAACATAGGCTGGTAAATCTGATACTAAAATTAAACCTTTTTCTCTAGGATTGTAAGCATTACTATTAGTGCCTGGTTTTCTAGCTAATGTTTCACCATTGGTAAGACGGATGCCAGTAGGACGGCGGGTGGGGTCTGCCTGAAAATCTGTTGGGCTGAGTAACTGTGATTCTGATGTTGAGTTGCTTGCATCTCTCAATCCATCGTCGCGGGTGGCAAAAATAATACCACTATTAGGTAATAAGTACTCACCAGTACCAATATCTGTATTGGCTAAGCTACCTAAATGGATGTCCGTGACCCGTACTTCTGATGGCTGGCGCTGTTCTAGGTCAACGTTGTATTGTAATCCTGTATCTTGATAGTGTGATGTTGATGTGTTTAATGTGGCAATCTGTTTGACTTCTCTCGCATCTAGGAAAGATGATTCTTTGATAGCACCATGAGCAGGTTGACCTGTTGGAGTGGCAACAAAAGAGGTTAATGTACCATCAGCTTCATCATTTAAAATAGCGATTGAGCAAAGCGCTGTATCAATTGCCGAATAATCTGCAAGCTCCAAGTCAACACCAGCACCAGTAACTGCGTTATTAGCACCTATTTTGGCTAGCGCGTCTCTCAAGGGTTGATTTACAACACGTCCATTGGGAAATACTAACCTTGCTTGTCGTTCCAGAAGAGCTTTGCTGGCAGCAAAAGAACTTCTTCCTGGGAAATTGTACACTATACCGTTGTTAGACCTTCCATCGGCAAGACCAGCTTCTAGATTTGTTGCTGCATTGACTGGCAGACCATTTCTATTTCTGGCGGAATTATTATCCGTAGGGTCATAATAGCTACTCACGCAAGCAATAGGCTGTTGGTCAGTACCAGCTGCAATTGTCTTAGAACTTGTCTGGTAATGATAAACTGCTGTTGCCCGCATCAGTAAATCGCCTCTTGTATTTGTCTGAGTTGTTGTGCGGCTTGACATGGGCATAGTGTCAGGCCAAACAACTATATTTGGTTGAGCATTAAACAAAGGAGGAGCAGTCACCCCACTACCCAAAGCAGGATTGTTAGTTAATAAAGCAGGGAAAGGGTTTGTGCTGGCGTTATAAGTAGGATTGCGGGGATAATTAGGAGTATCAGCAGCAACGTCGTCATCGCGGTAGATACCAGCACCAGTAACAATTCTGACCCCACCCACGCTATCCAATGTATTTATAGGAGTTTCTGCTGCTTTTTCTTCCCAAAAGCCGTTACGTCTAGATAAACCTAAGTCTGCTAGGGGTTGTATTTGAGTTTGTCGCCATCTTGCTCCAGCACCTCTAGGTGCATTCCAATTAGCACCAGCCATTGTTTGTTTGTCTTCTGCTCTTGCATCTGAGCCATCTGCTTTTTGCCATATCGCAGGTAAGTTATTACCCACTAAAATTCTATCGCCCAGAAGTGATTGAATACCCAATTTTTTCTGTTCAACCGGGTCTGTAGCTTCTAATTGAGTCCTGTTTAATTGTAATGATGTTGCTGTCAATTGGTTACTAGCGTTAACTGGTTCTCTCCAAGCAGCCTGCGGTTTTAAGTTCGCAGTGATATTTACATACCCAGTTAATGCTCCTGCTCCTGAAGCATCTGCTACTTCAGCAAAGGGAACTCGTCTCGTGCGATTCTTTAGATAAAGCTCTATTTCATTTGCAAGAACTTGTCTAGCAATAGTAATAGCATCAGTATCTTTAACTTTATCTTCAACATTCCTTTTTATATCATCTGGATAGGAAAAAGCTTTTACAGCGGCTTTTAATTGCTTACCATTTGTGAAGGATGGGTCATTACAGGATGTACATAAATTTAAAGCATCAGCCTTCATCCTGGCGATACGTTCGTTAAATGCTGCGTCATTAAATCCTATTTGGGAACCACCTAGACTGTCTACAGATTTGTTTGTGCCCTTAATCTCACTTGTGGTTATGGTTTTTTTGAAACCCTTATAAAGGTCTACCGTTACTGCTTTTTGATCAGTAGTCTGACCTACGCTACCATTTCCAACGTTTCCTCCAACAACAATTTGTCCGTTCTCCTGATTGTAAAAGCAGGAATTTATACTACTAACTTGTCGAAGTGTTATGTTTGCCTCTGGATTTCTTGCGTCTGGATCTCCCCCAACTAGCAAATTACTATTCGTATGAATTCTTCCGTTTAATGCTAGGGGAGCACCAGGTGTAATTTCTAAATCGTTTTCAAACCATACGGCGTTGTTTGGCAAAGGAATACGATTTCTATCTTGTTGAAGTTCTAATGCAACAAATCCTTTGCCTCCCTCATGCTTCTTATATCGCGTGCGCTCGCTAGCTGGTAATTGATTTATATCACTTTCGCTAATTGGCACGTTGACAGCATATACAAAAAAGCTTTTACCTAAATTACCGGATTGCAACCTATACCAACTGGAATTACCTACCAAAGTAGAGAAACCTGTAGCACTAGCACACTGTTGGTTAGTAGAGCTAATGTCCATCGGTGGAGTTCTAGCATCTAAAGGGCTTCTTTCTCGTGTAAAATTACCAGCTGCATTTCTACCAGGGGAACGAAAGTTGATGGAGTATAAAGTAAAGGTATCAAATTTGCCATCATTATCTGTATCAACGGGAAATTTCCAAGCAGTTTTTGATGTTTCGTCTTCCTCTAAGTTTGTAGTATTCTGCTGAATTCCCGCTGTACCATTAATCTCAACAGCTAACTTCAAACGAGTTTCATCACCCAGTCGGTACTGGTCTTTTTTCAAAGCATCGTATAAAGCATTATCAGAAGGAGTTCCCCGTGGCAATGTCGAGTCTTCAAACAAAGCATCTAATTTTGCCCTAGCACGGTCAATTGCAGGAGCGGTTGCATTTAATACAGCCTCATTTACCCGCACATTACTTGCATTTTTAGACCGCTCAAAAGAGCGAAATAAAATTGCTGTTGTCAAGAGTACAACTACCAATGCGACCATAGCCACGGTAGGCAATACGAAACCAGCATTAACCGATTTTGGCTTTCTCCAAGCAACAATAAAACTGCGAAGTAGCCATATTATTTGTTTTTTGATAGCGGATGGAGAGAATTTTCTAATTAGTCGATAAAAATTTTGTTTTGGTTTGACTGACTTGCGATTGCGAGACATAACTGCTTCCCTGTCGAGTCGATAAATGTAATTTTTAATTTTTATTAGTATTGACAAATACGCCTGTGAGACTATTTCACACGCGAGTGCAGTCATTTTTATTAAACAGCTTTGTGCCGCTTTAAGAACAGCGATAAAGCTGCTTAAATAAAACAAAGTAGTTTGTTTTTCTGTTATATCACGCTAAATTTTTAATGATGTTTCCGGTTGTTATAGAAATTATTTGAATTACTTAATTTATAACCGAAAATAAATGCTAAATTCATAACTTTACCTTAAATTTGTGAAACAGACTTATGTTTAAAGCAACTTCATGAAGCTCGTTATTATCCGAGCTAACTTATACTACCCACCTCGGAAGCAAAACATATCACTTGCTGTAAAAATTCTTGCAACGGATGCTGAATGGATGTAACGGATGGGCTAATAGCGGTTCTGAGTTGAGCGAGGTATAGAGAAAAAAGATGAAACTCTTTCTTGTGGGGTGGGCATCCTTGCCCGCCCAGGTGTATTTAACCAAAACAGAAATCCTAGCGTATTTAACCAAAACGGGAATCGCCATATTTGTGAAGTACTGCATCCAAAAAGCGGTTATCCCAAAAAAAGCGATTGTCCCCAAAAACAAGTGATTATCTCAAAAAAAAGCGAGCAAGATGCTCGCACTACCAAAATAAAATACGGACACTTACGGCAACCAATCATCCGTTACATCCGTTAAGCATCCGTTGCAAAATTCGTTACCTAAAACAAATTCAGGTTAATACCAGCTTCCTTAGCCATAGCATCCAACCCCTTAAGTTCCAGAGTCTTAATAGCCTTAGTAGAAAGCTTCAACTTCACCCAGCGATTACCCTGAGGCCACCAAACACGCTTAACTTGCAGGTTAACGTGCTGCAAGCGCTTGGTACGACGGTGAGAGTGGGAAATCGAAAAACCATTATTGGCAACTTTGCCAGTTAATTGACATTTACGAGACATTATCAGATTCTCCGACTTTCTTTAAATATAAACACAATCCTCTATTGTACATAGGCTACAGCAAAATTGAGGCAATTTACCTCAAACACCAGTAGAGACGCGATTAATCGCGTCTCTACATTTTTTCTGAAGTTTAGCCTAGAAATAAATTTCACAGCGAGAAGCTTAAACCCGTTAAAACGGGTTGTAATCGAAACATAACAAAGGTTTTAGTCCGTTGAAACGGACTTGAGCTTTTAGCCGGAACTTTAGTTCACGGATTTTCCATAAATCAGCGTCTCCACATCTTTTCTGAAAACGCCGATTTTATTCTTAAACTTCTAAGCGTCCGACTGTGCAGCAAGTCGAACAGCTTCCACATCAACCTTGAACTGTTGGGCAATCTCCTCCAAGCTCATCCCTGCTTTTAGTAACAAGGGTACAGCAACTCTCAACATTTCAGCCCTCTGTTCTTCTCGACCCTCAACTCGACCCTCAACTTTACCCTCAGCTTTCGCTTCCTGATAAACTCTTGTTTCTTCTAAACTGCTTCCTAGCATAGCTTCCACTTCCTCTCTACTCAACTAAGAAAACTTATAAACTGCAATTGTAGTCGTATCTAGTAGCAACTTAACGTAGTGAATTATGGTAAAACGTAATAAATCTGTCCAAAGCTGTTAGTTAGCTGATATTAACTACTATTTCTGAAAAATTTCAAATAATAACTAGTATCTTGGTTTTACATAATTGTTACAATATGACTTAACAGGTAATTATTTAAGTTATAATAACTGTAATATAATGGTGCTTTTACTAATGCTCAAAAAGAAAAAAGGCTTCAACATTGTCACTAAATCTGCTAAGTGTAAATTAATACGTACTGGGCTTGATTTGCTTGAGACAAAAACAGCCTTTAATTCTGTTGTTGCTTTTTACTTTGCATTAGTTAACACCCACCCTGAAGGAGTAAATATACAAGTCACAGAGAATGGTGGTTGGAGGTATTATGAGCTACTTTCAGTTGGTGAAAATCCAAAATACCCATTACCTTTCAATAGTTTTCCAGTTCAGTTGAGACGAAGCGCAATTCGTCGTGCGATTGGTGCTTGGCAGTCTTGGAATACTAATTATCAAAAATGGTTACACCGCAAGTCCAAGCACAAACATCATCGTCCACCAGTGCAGCCACGTCAGTTCAGTTTTTCGCCTAGCTTTGATGCTGGTGCTTGGAAACTGGATGACGGCGCTAGTATTTGTTTGAAAATATTAGTTAAAGGACAATGGAAGTGGATAAAATTTGAGTATTTAGCACCAAATATTGCTAATGAATGGAGTAAAGGAGCGCCAAGTGTTGTTGTTAAAAATAACGATGCTTACATTGTTTTTCCATTACAGAAATATGTACCAGCTACTGGAGGAATAAGTAGGTGGGCGGGAAAATTTATAACTATGTAACGAAAAGTTAACCTGAACGGTTAGAGTCAAATTTGACACGTTGCGTACTGTAGTTAGCTTTTTCTCCTCTAGCTTTAACGCCGTCAATCA
>JAHHIC010000103.1 GCA_019359035.1 Scytonematopsis contorta HA4267-MV1
AACTCGTGCTATTAACTGGGATTTGATTCGTCAACAATATGACCAAATGATAAAGTATGCAACCGCTTTGCGTTTGGGTGTTGCAGAAACTGAAGCTATATTAAAGCGTTTTACCAAGGGCAATTTATTACACCCTACTCATCAAGCTTTAATGGAACTGGGGAAAGCCGTAAAAACTATATTTTTGTGTAAATATCTCCACTCAGTTGAACTGCGACAAGAAATAAATGCGGGGTTGAACGTTGTAGAGAATTGGAATGGTGCTAATGGTTTTATTTTTTACGGAAAGGGTGGGGAGATTGCGACCAATAGCTTATCAGACCAGGAATTCGGAGTACTATCTCTGCATTTACTACAGATTTCTTTAGTATATATCAACACTTTGATAATTCAGCAGGTGTTGGCTGAGCCGCAATGGATGAAATTGATGAAGGAAGAGGATTTGCGTGCGCTTTCACCTTTAATTTGGAATCATGTTAATCCTTATGGTACTTTTAAGTTGGATCTGAATGAAAGGTTACCGATTGAAACTGCGGCTTGAATGCTGAGAAAATACAGTCATAATAAGCTTTATAGTCTAAACTAAACTGTTTAGTTTGCCCCTGGTGACAGCTACGCTATATTCACCCCTGGTAATGAATTAGAAGAAGTTGAGAAAACACTCCCTAGTTGGTTTGAAGCAGTACAGATATACGGGCACTTTAACGGTAGACCAATCGATTTTGATGGATAAGTAATTGGTATAACAAAGTGAATGTGGTATATGAGTGGCTTATGTTCATTCTCTTTAACCTTACTGGGTCAAAAAAAGTAAGTCAAAAACGAAGTCACAGACAAATGAAACAAGGGTGAAAATGACATCAAAATTGAATTAAGAGTGACATCAATTTTGACTTACTGTACCCCTTGATTTTGACCATGATTTTGACGTGGAACATCAAAATATAACCAATTGGATAAAATAAGGGTGAGAAAAGCTGTGTTGTTCGTATGTTTGGAAGTCTCCAAAACAACGAGGTCTGAGTAGAAGCCAGGAGGAGAACCAGACAGCAATTAACAGCATTCTGGTTTTTAAGGTTAATAACTGGTGATAGTATTAATTATCTAGAGGTAGGAAATATGTATATTCAACTTAAACCCGAACAAGAACAATTTATTCAAGCACAAATGGCTAGCGGTAGATATGAGAATACGGATGATGTTATCAACTCAGCATTTAAGTTATTAGAAGAAAGAGAAAGAAGGTTGTTAGAATTGCGTCAGAAAATTGCAGTAGGAACCGAACAAATCTCACAAGGCCGAGTTACAGATGGTGAGGTAGTTTTTGCGACTCTGCAAGAAAAAATACGTAAAATTGATATTGAGTCAGAAGAATGAGCAAGTTATGGTGTCAGTAGAAGTTAATGCACCTTTCAGCCACAATTAAAACTATCAAAAACTCACGTATCACTTTATTCTTCTAATGCCTCCATTTCTTTTTTTGATTCAACAGAAGCTTCTCTATGCTGAGTTTTACTTCCGTTCTGTTGTTCTATAAATGTAAGTTGCACAACATTTTTGTCAAAAATTGCGCCTCTCCGTATCAAATCATCCTTCAAGGCTTTAGACATCCCAAAATTTGTTCCAAACCTCATATCTTTTACGTTTGCATCATTGAAGTTAGTTGTGTCGTCGATACTTGCTTGTATTAAATTAGCAGAAGTTAAATCAGCATCCTTTAGATTGACGTTTCTTAAATCTGCACTTTCAAGTCTAGTTCCAACTAAAATCACTCCTTCTAAATTTGCTCCTCGCAAATTGGCGCGATTCAAACTAACATAGCCAAGATACGCAAAACTTAAGTCTTCTTTTAACAATTGCCAATTATCCTTGTTTTTATTTATTATTTCCCATACCAAATGCCATTTCTTGGCAAGCTTTGTTCTTTCATTAATTTTTACATCACTCAATTTGACTAGGCGAAGGTCTGCGTCGGTTAGGTCTGCATCCCTCAAATCAGCACCTATTAAATCAGAACTTTGTAGATTAGCATTTTTAAGTATTGCACCTTGTAAATCAGCATCCCTGAAAATAGAGTTTTCTAAGGTAGTGTTAGTAAAATTAACATTTCTTAAATTCGCTCGAGTCAGGTTTATATCTAACAAATTGTCGTCATCTAGGTTTTCGCCACTAAGGTCTACACCAATGTAGTCCTTGGTAATATCTAAACCAGCAATACAAGCAAGGTCGGATAGTTTGCTTGTTTTAGCTTCCTTTACGCGCTGTATCAGCGACTGTAGTTCTTCAAATGACTCTCGGTTCATAACACAGTGATACCAAACTTAAATAATCGGAACATTTTTTCTTCTCTAAACCAACTTTAAATTCTATATCTCTCCCCAAAGTGTGATTGATAATAAGCCTATCCAAAGTACATCTTTTTGTTTTACTGGTAGTTTCGTCCGGGCTATATAATCCTTTTGCTTCTATTACTTGCAAGTCGTCTATTTCAATCCGAAATTTTGCATCTACCTGACAAGGGAATTCGTTTATCTTTAAAGTGCCCAGTATAGGGCAATTGTACTGCCCCATAAGACAATCTTGATGCCCAGAGTTAAAATGCCAGATTGAATTTGTCTCGTCCCCAACAACGTATAGCTGTTTTTCATCAAATTGAAAGGTTTTAGATACCTCGCTGACTTTTTCACGTCCTAGATTCAAGCTTCCCCCGCTTTGTCCAATTCCTCCAGCAGTGCGATTAGTCACTTGTGTTTTTTCAGTTACACTTGAAGATATTTCTTTAAAGTTTTGCTGAGGATAACGCCTGTCAAGGGGAATCTGACCATTATTAACTTCTACATATAGTTTTCCTCCACGTAAACCGAAAATAGCCTTTCCAAACCATAAGGGCTGTTCTAAATGACCAAAAACTATAGTTAATCCCAAGTCAACTGTTTGGTCTTTATTGGGTTGCTTTTTAGTAAACTCAAAATTTAAAAAATCTGGACACTTGTGGTTCTTTTTTTCTTTAATATATGATCCTCGCTTACTAACAGTTTTTTTTGTTGAAAAAGGAATTTTAGAGGTAGCTCCACCGGAAGTATTTCCAGGTTCAGAGGGGGATTTTGCCATAGAACTCAGACTTATCAAAGATATCAAGTTTAATGTGAAGATGCACCCTTTGATTCAGTATATTTTATTCTATTTTATCACTCTCCTAAGATATTCACCTAAGCAATATTACAAAAAATTAATCTAATTATGTTTTAAATTATATTTTGCACTATAATACAAGTTTACAGAAAAATTTAGGAAAAGATTTATCAAGCATTATTTATTGCATACTTTATAAATACGGAATAAATTACATAATATAATTTATTCATCTTTTTTATACAATAGTGGAGTAGACATTGACAAATTATATGATTGGATAGTACTACCATATTTTTTGTATTTTGCATCCCTTATTTTTGCCATAGGCACATTCTAAAGTTAGAAGTCTAGAGCGTTTATCTCTAGCAGTACATTCGACGTATTTATTCTTATCAGGGTCTTGGCTTACACAGTCAATTGTCTGTAAGTCTGCACTCTTAGCAAATTCTGCCAAAGACTTTTGAGCATCAGAGCGTATCTGTTTTGGCTCAATTTCTTCTCCTTTGTTTAGTACCAAAAAAAATAGTGCTACTATTCCTACTCCTAAAACAACTAGTACTACTACTAATATAGTTTCTAATTTTGTCATTTTCATAACTACCCTTAACAGGGATATTTAATATCTGATTTTCAACAAAATCGAATTTGGATGCCAATAGTAATTAGAGATGTATGGCGGAGATTTTATAAAAGTTCGTGCAGTTAATTTAATTATTACTTAAACAGCTATGATAAATTTTTATCATTTTCGGCTCGATTTTGCATTCACTTAAATAATTCAGTCAAAGTAATAGTATTACTATGCTTTATACATTAATGTGATACAAATCACGTTTGTTAGCAATTATAATCACTGAGACTACTTGTAAATCTTTACATTTTAATCATAGATAATTCTTTATCGCTAAAATAGCATTATCCATCACAGAGTTACCGTTTATACAGCAATCCTAAATAGGTTGTGAACACACTTATCCATACATCGATGCTTTGTCGAAGGAGAAGACTTGGCGCCGGATAAGTTAGAGTCACGGATTTTGAGAAAGCTAGGGTTTTTCTGATTACTACCAACGTTGGTGGCACCACATGTGAAACTATCTGTATAATAATTATTTACGGTTAAATAAATTACTGCTGTCCGACTGCGTTCTCCTCTTATTACTGCGTACATCAGCAATTAACTGTCAGTGATATTGCCTGGAACTAGACGTGATATTTATCACTTGTATGTTTCCGGAATAATAAATAGTTTTACGTATACCTTAGATAAGGAAACTTCAAAGTAATATTATGTGTCTCTTGATAAGAAAATCTGAAAGTAAAAATAGTATTGGTGTAAAGCCAAGATAGTCATTGTATTGAGATGTTTGTGAAAACCTGCTGTCCGGTCTTCATAATACTTGATTTTTCGTTGAAAAAAAAAACGGCTTTTAACTAATCGCGCAACAAATTATCAAAACTAGACCGAGCAAAGGTTTTCAGACCCAGAATAGAGGTTTTACAAACATCCTGGCTCAGTACTCTTAAGCCTTTTAATTAGAATTTTGTGTTGATTAATACAACAAGAGCAAATGTGATATACAGGAGAATTGAGTCATGAGCGATCCAGTAAGTTTATCAGCAGGAGCAATTGCAGTTTTGGTTGCTACCAAAGCTTTTGAAAAGACAGGGGAAAAGCTAAGTGAGAGTACCTGGAATTTGGTCAGTAAATTTCTGTCTTCACTGAGACGCAAAGACCCAAGCACTGCAACTGCGATTGAGAAAGTGGCTCAACAGCCTACTTTAGCAGAGCAACAACCAGCTGATTTTGGTACTGCTGTGTTAATCGAAAAAGTGGAGGAAGCTGCCAAGGATGATTTGGAAGTACGACAAAATGTTCAAGCCATTGCTGATGCACTTCAGTCTCAGCCAGGAACCATCGTCAACATGACCAAGCTAGCAGAGCAAATTGGTGTCTTAGTTATAGGTGGCTATGCCGACTTTAGAGGAGCAAAGTTTTTCTGAATACAGTCGTCGGGAGGGGCACCGACAAATAAAAGTACCCGAAAAAATGGAGTTATTACAAATCCACCGAATATAGAACAGTGGCAATCTCGGTATGAGTTTGAGACACAACTTCATGAAAAGTTCATAGATACCAAGCGAAGGACAATTGGTATTCAGGGTATTGGAGGCATCGGGAAGTCTTGGTTAGCTGCATACTTTTATACTCTCGCCGAGCGCTCCTCTCAACAAAATGTGGATTTGCAGAACATCTCTCAAAATGGTAGGGAATATTTATACTTTGCCAGTCAATTTTGGGCAGATGTAAGGCAAGCTCCTGACTTTGGAATATTTGCAGAGCAGGTTCTTAAAGCACTAACAGGAGAGCCTCTAGAGGAGTTTTCAAGACTCTCAACAATTGAGCAGATTAATAATTTTATTAAGCACTTAAATCAGCAACGCTGTTTGCTTGTAATTGACAATTTAGAAATACTTTTAAATGGGCAGCAGTGGAAGGATGAAGGATATCAGCAATTCTTTAGCTGCTGGAAAGAGCAAGGTAAGAACAGTGTCATCTTACTTACCAGCCAAGAAATTCCGTTCTCACTTCAGTATGAAAGTTGGCTAATGCTCAAGGGACTTGATCCAAGGGAGGGTGGAAACTTTTTATCATCTTTAGGATTGGGGACTAATCATTCTCAGTCTAATGAGGAGCAACATGAACTTGAAAATTTTTCACAAATATTGGACGGACATCCTCTAGCTCTACGATTAGCAGCAAGTTATCTGCGCTTGTACTGCAAAGGCAAAGATATTCTTAGTCAAGCAAGACAGGCTGGTTTAATTAGCTTTTCAAGTATAACAAAAAAGGCTTCAGATGAACATCGCGGTGAGCAAACATGTTTGGAAAGAATTCTACAGCAACATTTAGAACGCTTAACGCAAAATCAGTATTTATCTCTCATTGATTTAAGTGTGTATCGGATACCATTCACTGAAGATGCAGCAGCAGCAATACTTGAAGTTACAGAGCCAATTGAAACTTTAAAAATCTTAGAAGCTTTTGTACAACAATCTCTCCTGACTAAAAGTGAAAATTCCTATCAACTCCAGCCCTCAATACAGAAATATATTCAAGGCATTGCTGGTGAACAAACGGTAGCGCATCAGAAAGCAACTCACTATTATCAACAACTTATTACATCCGAGCCGTGGTCTGATATAGAAGATATTAGTGCCTATCTAGAAATCTTTTACCACCAGTTTCAACTGAAATGTTATCTAGATGCTTTTTATACAGTGGAAGGCATAGCTGATTTTCTGGATTTGAAGGGTTACTATCCACTATTATGTAATATGTATACCCAACTCCAAAACAACTGGCTACAGAACGAAACAAATCAGAAGGAAATCAGTATAATTTGGAATCGACTTGGCAATGTACTATATCTTGTAGGACAAAGTGAGACTTCTTTATATTGTTATCAGCAAGCGTTGCAAATATCCCGTAACATTAGTGAAAAGCGGAGTGAAGCAATAGCTTTGAAGGGCTTGGGCGACCTTCACAATAAGCCTGACTTTTTTGATAAAGCTA
Organism: Scytonematopsis contorta HA4267-MV1; assembly: GCA_019359035.1. Classification (GTDB taxonomy): domain Bacteria; phylum Cyanobacteriota; class Cyanobacteriia; order Cyanobacteriales; family Nostocaceae; genus Scytonematopsis; species Scytonematopsis contorta. The sequence goes on from JAHHIC010000103.1 coordinate 6,713, forward strand.
TTAGCTACTACAAACAGTCATTGTACATTGCACAGCAAATCAATGAGAGCTATGTGGAAGTAGACGCTCTCTCAGGGCTTGGGAGTGTTTATTTTGATATGAGTCAATATGACGAATCTATCGACTCCTACCAACAAGCATTAAAACGTCATCGGGCTGGCGGAATCAATACACTGAAGGATAGGAAAACAGAATTGTATATTATACAAGCTTTGGGAGTATCCTACAAATGGCAGGGTAAGCACAGTGAGGCTATACAAGTTCACCAAGAACTTCTATTGATAGCTCAAAATGTTGGAGATAAAGACTATCAATATCATGCTTTTTTTGGACTTGGGTTTATTAGCTATGTGCAAGAAAAGTACTCAAAAGCTATTAGCTATTATAATGAAGCATTAGCAATTGCCAGAGATATCGGTTGTCAAAGACAGGAAGCCTTTGTTCTCACAGACTTTGGGCGAATCTACTGCGCGTGTAAGCAATATTCAGAAGCACTTGAGTATTATAGGCAAGCGTTAGATTTAAACAGTAGGCTTGGTCATCAGAGTGGTATAGCATGGACGTTAATGCATCAAGGTAACGTTTATAGCGCGCTTGAAAAATACGAAAAAGCAATAGGATTATACAGAGAAGCTATTGAGATTTACAATGCTATTCAAGCATATAGAGAGGTAACACAAGTTTTGTGTGCAATGGGAATTGCTTATGATTTGATGGGGAATTTCAATAAAGCACAGGAAATTTATCAAGAAGCGATAAAAGTTGCTCAATCCACAAAGTGGGGAATTTATGAAGCCCAATCATATTTGCTTCAAACTTTGTCTCTAGCTAAACCTGGGGATAATTTTAATGCTTTACTATCTGTTCAAAAAGCAAAAAGCTTATTTCAGCAGATGGGAATTGAAGACCAAGTTCAGCATTGTGATGCTATTAGCCAAAATTACGTTTTCCAAGCATCTTCTCCATCAAACTTACATTTTGAAATTCCTAAATTACCCAAGTTAGACTTACTTGAGCAAGAAAATTCTACAACTACTAAACCAACTAAACAGTCAGTTACCTCTCCAAACTCGCAGCAGTCGGCTACATCATCCGATGTGGCTTTTTCGTTTACGATTATATTCTACTTGCTTATTTCTTTGTTTATCTTAGCTAACTTTATACAAGGTCATTTTATTTTAGGCAGCTTATTTCTATTAACTGCCATACTTTTTCCCTTTTGGCAGATCTTCTATTCCAAAGTCTTGCGAAATAAATAATGTCGCTAGACCCCAGCAACTTTGTAAGTGTTCTGGAGGTGAAGGGCACCCATAAAATGGCAAACAGAATTTAGTAATGTAAGGTTATGGAAGAAAAACGCCCAAGCACAAGCAAGAAGTGCCCCTAGAAGATTGGATAAAAACTCCACTTATAGTGTCAAAGAACTGGTGGAGGGGATAGCAGAGCTATTGAACGCTGCAATATGCGTCCCCTATATCATCAAAATTCCAAAACAAAACACAGGCGTCCCTCTCTCCCCCCCCAAAAAAAACGACGCCAATTGTCCCATGACCAGTTATCGTTAATTGTAACGGGGCAGGTAAACAAAACTCACTTATGAGCCGAATCATCGCAGTTTTTAACCAGGCGGGAGGTGTTGCCAAAACCACCCTTACTCAGAACCTGGGCTACCACCTAGCACAGTTGGGACATCGTGTCCTGCTCATTGACATAGACCCCCAAGCCAGTTTAACTATATTTATGGGCTTGGTTCCAAGAGAATTAGAACAAACCGTCCGCAATGCCATTGTGGAAGAACAACTCCTGCCAATTCATGAGAAAATTCATGGTATGGATTTAGTCCCTGCTAACATTTCTCTCAGCACGGCAGAAATGCAATTGGTTAGTGCTGTGATGCGGGATTTCCGCCTCAAAGAAGCTATCGAACCAGTTGAATCAAATTATGATTTTATATTAATAGATTGCCCTCCCAGCTTGGGGCTGCTTTCTTACCTCTCGCTTGTAGCTTCCACTCATGTTCTTGTGCCCCTGGAAACCCATTTCAAAGCTTTTGAGGGCACAGGTGAACTGTTAAAAACGGTGGCTACAGTACGCAACAAACCCAACCGTAAACTGCAAATAGCCGGATTTGTGCCTACAAAATATGATGCCCGTAACTCCCAGGACACTCGTACTTTAGCAGCCATCACCGAACAACTAGCAGCCGCAGGAACAATATACACCCCCATTCCCCGCTCAACTGCTTTTGTTGATGCATCAGAAGAGCGAATGCCTCTTGCTGTGTACGACCCAAAGCACCCATCTGTTGAAATCCTCAAAAAAATAGCCGAACTTCTAGAATCCTTACCATGAGACGCACTAAAGCCAGCCAACCACTCAAAAGCAAAATTGAAGTACCTTGGGACACTACAGGCGCTCTTAATGCCGATTCACAAGTGTCCATCCCATTAGACAAGATTTCTTTGCCACCAAACCAACCGCGCCGTTATTTTGACTCCGAGGCATTAAAGCAGTTAACTGAGTCTATAAAACAGCATGGCATCCTGCAACCCCTGTTGGTACGCCTTGTTGGTAAAGATAAACACGAATTAGTAGCAGGTGAGCGCCGCTACCGTGCTGCATTAGAAATAGGATTAAAAGAAGTCCCCGTCGTCATCAGAGAACTAGACGACAACGCAGCTTTTCAACTGGCACTGATAGAAAACTTACTGCGAGAAGACCTTAATCCAGTCGAGGAGACCTCAGGCATCCTGCAACTGCTGGCTCTCAAACTAGGTCGAAATATTGAGGAGATTCCGCCATTACTGCGGCGTCTGCAACACGAGCGCAAAGAAGCTGCTAAATCTTCCAATAACGTTATTGGAAAAAAAGAATTGGACTCATCAGATGCGGACAATGACGTTAGCTTAGAGTCTGATAATAACGATGTTGAGTCAAATGTTTTAGACTCTGAGTCAGTTGACAATAACGTTATTGTCAAAGAGGGAGACGAAAAACCGTCAGATGACACTCAAGTAAACCCAGACCTGAAAATTGTTGAAGAAGTGTTTTCTGGCTTGGGGTTGATGACTTGGGAATCATTTGCTAATAACCGCTTGCCGTTGTTAAACCTTCCATCAGATATTCTTGAGGCACTGCGTCAAGGCGCCGTTGAGTACACCAAAGCCAAAGCCATCGCCCAGATTCAAGATAAGGATGAACGCGCTGCCTTTTTAGAACGAGCTATTGCCCAAAACTGGTCTTTAAGCGAAATCAAGCAATATATCAGCGAGAATAAAACCCCAAATACCCATCCAAGCGAGTCTAACGATTACAAGGAGCGCTTTACTGCTGCGACTACCAAACTAAGGAAATCGCGTATTTGGTCAGACCCGAAGAAGCGCAAACAGGTAGAAAAATTGCTTGAGCAATTGGAAGCACTAACGGAATAAGGATACTTATCCTCTATTATGATACTCTTAATAGCTAAAAATGTTGCGCTCGGACTTAGCGTCATAATAGAAGGATAAGAGCAAACCAACATGCATAAAAATTATGAACATTCAACTCAAGCCCTCGATATGAGCAATTTATTCAAACACAAATTGCTTCTTGTAAATATGAAAATCCGCTCCGATGTTATTAGTAAAGCATTGAAACTATTAGTCGAGTGGGAGGAAGGCTTTACTCCGAATCAACTACGGGGAATCTGATTAAATGGCACATCCAAAGAAGGAAAATCTTTCCAACCAGAGGCATCAAAGTGCCACCATTCTGTTGACAAACCAATAAATCCGTGCTTTTGCATTGCATTTTCAAGTAACTGACGGTTATGAAGAGCTTGAATGTTGCCACCACTATAATTTCTATGGGATGCGGGCGTAAAAGAATCGAATTCGCTCGGCATTTCTAACTCTTTACCATTACTATCAACCAACGTCAAATCTACTGCCGCTCCCCTATTATGTCGAGAACCTTGTGCTGGGTTTGCAACAAATCTATTATCAGGCTTTACCTGCCACATCAGTTTTTGTACAGACAATGGTCTGTAACAATCATAAACTTTCAAACCTAATTGATTTTTAGCTAAATCTTCTTGTACTTTTGCTAACTTTTTAGCTACTCGATATCGTAATATACATCTTGCTTCCGGATATACTTTCCGCTTTAAAAAATTATTACTTGTAGCGTAGCGAATATCAACTACTATATTTTTATTAACTGATTGAATATCGACTAACTTAGCATTATTTATGATAGGAGTTGTGTTTGGCTTATTCCTAGTTGTATCAGGTGTGGCAGTAGGTAAAGGTGCAGATACCGGACTCACAACTGTTGAATCAGAAGTAGGTTGATAATTACTTTGCTTACTATTACTATAATGACAACCTCCTGTAAACAACAATATAATCACTGCGAATAAATTAGATTTAACCCATCGATAAGACATAAGATTATTTGCAATTTAATTATTAGTAACTAATCAGTATTTTATGTTCACTAACCACAAAGAAATCGCGGACAATTGGCAGCTAACCAACCTTTGATACAACCAAAACAATTCGTGCTCTTCGTCGCAATTGATAATTAACTTTCTTCACTCTATAAATTGCTCCCGCCATTTGGGCAAGCCGCAGGCTACCGCAAACTGCGAATTTATTGTTGCCAGGAATGTGCCTTATCGCGATTTTTTTGTACGCGCACGCTTATATTAAAAAGGCTAAAGCTCATATGAAGCAAGCGTTTCAGACAATTGAAAAAGTTTTTTTTTGTTTAGTGTCTGGAAGTAGTAAAAACATCCCTCCAGAGCATTGGGTTAAAAGCATTGTCTGGCAATACTTCTAGCAATTCGTCGCGCAACAATACGTACAAAACCTTTTTGGTGCGATGACCCCTAAAAGTGAGGCTTGCTAAGCAGCAAAAGTTCCATCACCATTGCAGCTAGGGTTTGCGATGCGTGATAGTGACATATAACCTATTGCTTGATTGCCCGTGTTGAGCCTTACTTGCACCCAATCGTTAGACTCAGTGTTGGGGAGAATAGTTACAGGAGTGCCATTGTTGACTTTATGCAAAACAGTCCCATTTGGAGCCGAGCGAAGATTAGCAAAGGTATCATTTCTGTCGAATATGTGGTGAGTGGAACTGTTCCGAAGAAGGTTATTTTTCACATAACCAGAAATAGAGCCGCCAAGATTGACAAAGCTCCAGTCTCCATCTTTTCGACTGCTGTCAATGTTCACCTTATTTCCATTTGGGATTTTCTGCAAAACCTGTCCGTTAGGAGAAGAACGAAGATTTACATAAGTATCTTTAGGGTCATACACAACAGAAATATTGCAAGTTTGTGTCGGAGCTTGTGGCGGTCGGACTGCAACAACTTCATCATCAGCAGGCTGCGTGACTTGTGGCTTGGGCTGCGGTTGTTCTTTCTGTTCGGCAGCCACAGCCTTTGGTTGAGGCTGTGTAGCTTTTGATTGTATTTGCTGTTTAGGCTCCTGGGGTTTTGTTTGCTTGGTAGAAGTATTAGGGTATCCAGAGCTTGGAGGCACTGGACTTTGCATTGGAGAGGTTGGTGGAAGTAAAGGGTGATTATGATTTACATTATTAGTATTAGTATTAGTATTAGTCACATTATTATTAATTACACCACCGGGACCAGCGGTGTTAATGTTCACATCCCTACCATTCACCACCGAAGGGGGCGAACTTGGTGCTACCACTGGAGCTTCCCTGGGTTGTGGTGTCGAGTTGCTAGAAGCTTTATATCCATAGGCTAGTGCAGCAACTACTAAGAATGGGACTGTTATTGTAACTGTAGTGTTTTCAGAGATAAATTTTTGAACTAATTCCCAGATGTTTACAGAGTTGTTATTTTGTTGCATGGTTAGATACCCTAAAGCTTAAAAGAGTGTTGGCGTGAAATATTGAGCAGCACAAAACTAATAGCAGTGCTACTTTGCGTGCAAAGTGTTATCTTAAATGATGCCGATGTTAGATATGACAGGCATCTAATATTCGTGTAAAAACGCTGCGCTCCAGCAGTTACAAAACAGGAGCAAAGTATTAGAAAACATGTCCGCTTATAACCAGCAGCCGAGCAAATAGGGATAAAATACTAATCTATCTACTTAGTCTGCGATGATGACTTAAGTATCAAGCTAATAACTTCTACATTATCTACCAGGGTCATCAGTACAATTCCTGAATTTTTGGGAAAATTTGATTTAGGAAACACCCAATGCTTCTAAATGCTGTTAAGTTCTTGATTTTAAAGCACTCTGGTTTTTTGTTATGCAAAAAATATTACTTACCGAACTAGCACAGGTTCGGTAATCATCCTATGTTACTACAGCATTAAGCCGAGATATGACCAAATGCTTTAAAACGGATAGACATGCATGTGGGATAATTTTATTGGTGTACCAAACCAGATTCAAACCACACATTTTTAGCCAAACCTTTTACCTTCTCATAAAGCTCGGTACAAAGTCAAACAAAAATATTGATAAATCTGGTAAAAAGTTCAATTAAGAAGAAAATTAGTCTCGTTTCTTATTTCTTAAATTAAAATCCTTTTATATCAGGGGTTACAAGAGCCTCGACTAAGCAGCGATGTTGCCCAGCTTTAGCTCTAGCACAGATGGGTATTGATGCCTAATTGTCAATATATATTTAAAGAACTTAACTTTTGTACTTTAGTAACTATCGCCCTTAAGCTTTTTGGCGAATTGAATTATTTGCCTTAGTTCGTCACCAGGAATAATTACAGATTCGGCTTCATAACAAAAACCAGATGCCGAAATAACCCAGATTTCGTTTGATGGGACATTAAGTTGTTCCGAATTAGATATATACTCCGGTAAATCATCCGCGTGCATCGCACGAAAAGCGTAAATATTAACATCACCGTAAATATCATCAATTCCTTCTCCACTATCCGTAAAAAGTGACTCAACTTGATTTATATAATAATCAGATAACGCTAATGTTAAGAAATCGCCAATAAGTTTATCGGGGTCTTGCGAAACATGGAACCTGTTTTCGTTAAAAGTTACGAGATGCATGGATATATGATAAGTAGTTTTGAGTAATGTTTAGATATACAATTCTCTACTCCAAGCCTGAAAAAGTTTCTCGTCTGTTACTACCCCACTTCCGTCAAATCTTTCTGATAGGTCTGGTTCTACAAAATCACACTTTCCTTCTATCTTAGGGATACCCGTGCAATTATAGAATCCACACCTATAAAATAGGGTATTCTTAACAGTAAATTGGGCTAAATTAGCATAACGAAAATCGCAACGCTCAAATACAGTATCGTATGCCGTTGTCGCAACCAAGCTAGCAGCTTGGAAATTACAATCTGCAAAGCTCGCTCGATGGAGTCTCGCTCCCTGAAAACTAGTTAAATGAAAATACACACCCGAGTTTTTTGTATCTGTCCAATCAGACCTATGTAAGTCCGTCTTACTCCAATCTCCACCTTGGACTTTGGCGCTAATAAAACTTGTAGCATCTAGATTAGCCCCTACAAATCCACAATCAAAAATGATAGCTTTGTCCAACGTTGATAATTCTAGTTTCGCATCCGACAAATTGCACTCTACCATCTCAACACCAGTCAAATCCCCACCTCGAAAATTTGCGCTACTCAAATTACATTTAACGAATTGTGCTAAAATTAAATTAACACCGGGGATACTAGCTCCCGACAAATTGCGCTCTCGAACTATTAAACGTCCATCATCAACATATCCCGACTCAACCCATTGTTCGTGAGCTTCTAGCTTTTTTTCTGAGAAATATACAAGCCACCGCGATTGATTTGACATAGTACAATAGCACCTTTATCTTAATTAATTAGCTCTAAGACAGCTGGGTAAAGTTAAGAACTCTTCGGTTGTCCCCCTAAACGCGGAACAACGTTTGTGCGGTATTCTTCTGCTTCTTTTATCAGGTTTTCCATATCAAAATTATCTTTTTTATCTGGAGGTAATAGTTCATAGTCGTAGCCGTCTATTCTATCCATTGTATCCGGAAGCTGAGTGTAGAAGTATTTTTTACTGCCAATGGTTATTTCTACCTGATTTTTCTTAAACTTATTAATTATTTGTTGGGCTATTCTGTATTCTCGGACAATAGTTGTGCCCATTACTCCCCCAGCGTCCGTATTGATAATTGTTTTCAAATTAATTAAGAGAAACTTTAACAAAACTTGCTCTCTAATTGCTGACGTTGCAGCGGAACCCGTAACCAAATTACTTGTTAGGTTTGCTTCAATTATGATTCCAAGTTTTTGAAGTTCTGACAATTGACTTGGTGTTGCGTGAGTTACATGTCCCAAGCGAATAATCACTTGGTCGGATAATCTCAGTGTTTTTAAGGTCTCTATAATCAGTGAGACATTACTTTGTGCAATCAAACGACCGAAGCGATTATCCTCTTGGCTTTCACCTTTTTTAAAGTATCCTTCTCCAACATGAACTCTAATTACAAAAGTGGCATTTTTTTGCTGTGCGTAAAGCTTAATTTGTTCGTATATAAGTTGAAAGCGTTCCATCCCAATATGAGTAAACATTTTCGACTCAGGTCCAGCAATATCTAACCCAACCGTCCACCTTTGCCCAACAGTTGAAAGTGCCTTTATGTCATCTAGAATTAGTAATTTTTCTGGGTTAGATGGTTCTGCTACTAATCTTTTAGTATTTACCAAGGTAAGAAAACGAATATCGAGCCTGGTTTCACTATAAAGCATTTGCCTAAAATCATCAAAGGAGATGCTTCTTGCCAAACTCCCCTGTAGTTCTGCATAATTGATATTCTGGCGCTTAAGATTTTTGATTACCGCTCTTAGAAATTGTTTTTGGTTAACGCCCTGTTGCAGATAGCGTCGGAATGAATAAACTAGATTATAGTCAGTACCATTGCGAGCAGAAAGTAAGTTTATAACAATATTCTGTGCTGTTTCTACATCAATGGACGGCAATGAGTCATTATCACCAGTAGTTATTTGTTCTGCAGTTAGGAGATTTCTTAATAAATCTCCTTTTAAAGAGTCATCCTTGAAGTTAACCCAAAATTTTCCTAAAACTCGCACATAGTCTTCTTTGTATCCCGTAACATCTAAAAGCTCTGAGGGAGTTAGCACGCCATTGTAATGATTATGGATATCAATTCCAGGATGATTCGTATGCAATACCCCTTTGATAATAACGCCCGCATTCGTGTTTTTCTATTTTAAAATAATATGCCGACATTTAATAAATTTATCTAGCTCCACATATAAAGATAACCCACTCAATACTCATCAGAATCCGCCAAATACAACCCACTACTATCTGCAGGCTTGGCATGTAAATACATTTCCGTAATTGCTACGGAACTGTGACCCAGGGTTTTTTGTAACAAATGAATCGGCGCACCCCTATCTAAACTGTGGCTAGCATTTATCGGGTAGTAAAAAATATTGATTATTTTTATTTTAAAACGAAAAAATTATACAGTCACTACTTCCTTAATCCTTACTCCTTCCTTCTGCTAAAAACTTTTCTAAAGCCATCACCAAAAGTTGCCAAGACCCTTTTAAGTGTTTTTGTTTGCAGTTCCTTACACCTATGAGCTTTTACATTGGTACAGAACTACGTTAAAAATGGTACGAGCAGGTGTTTGAGTACCATCACCCGTACCATTTTGTGTTATGAAATTGTACCAAGCATTTTTGGATTAACAATTCTCTTACGTTTAATAGCCACTTGGCTTAAATATTACCCGCATTATTCGTATTGTTGATACAAAAAACAAACTTCGGCTATGGTTTGCTAATTGCTTGAATTGGTCGATAGACACCTGTTTTTTTTGCAAGATGCAGGGGTGCAGGGTAATTCGTAGCATCAAGGTATTGAATCAATGCGTAAAGTCGCAGGCATTGAACGTAATTCGCCCAATCTTGAAAGCTGTCTCCTTTTTGGAGAGTAAGGTTAATAAATATACCGCGTGGGTTGTATCCTTGGGCACGAGGGGTTGGTTTTTTCATTTCTCCTTTTTTATCTCCTCTGACTTTGGGTAGGGAAACTAGTTTGCTTTCGTTTAGTATTCCTCCACTGCGGCTGTCGGGACGTTGGTTGCTAAGGTAATAGTTTCCACACTCGGCATGAAGTGATGATGGATAAAAAACACCTGATGTATGTCCTTTTAGTTCGCCATTTTCATCACAAGTGCGATATATAGGGACTTCAAAATCATTACCAGGGGTGATGATACTGGCTACCCGAACGTGTGGGTAATTTGATATGGGGAGGAAAGTTAAAGGTTTATCTTCACCGTTGCTAAAGGCGAGTTCGTGAGGGTGCCAAAACTGTTTTTGAAGGAAAACTAAGCCGCGTTTACGAAGGTTTATTGTATCGAAGCAGAAAATTGTTGGCTTTTGACATTCTTGGAATAGATTATTAAATACCCAGGATTGAATTTTAATTGGATCGAGGTCTATGGGAGCAATGTCTTGTAAGCCGGATGCCATTTTGATTTGAAAGGTGTGAAAGTCAAGCCAGTCGTTACAACCACAAGCTTTGGCTGTAACGCCTGTTTTGTCCATTTGCACTGCAATGGGTAGATATTTGGTTATCTCGCCTATACTGTAAAGATGTAGATAAACGCCACAGCTTGCTACGTCGTCGGGAAAGTTTTCTGCCTCTATTGTCGGAATTGTATAGGCACCTGCCATCGATAGTAAATCTTTGAGGGATGACTCCATACGGTAGGCTAAATTACTTTTGAGAGAAATTTTTTCAAATTTTCCCTCTTGTTTATTCGCTTCGATTGTTTCTAGTCTTTGGTTGATTGCGTTGTTGAGTTCTTCTTCGGTTAGAGCATCTTGGTTGTCGTCTTCGTCATGAGTTACAAAATGGTCAGTAACACTATTCAGGGCAGCAAGGGCAGGACGAAAACAAGGTTTTGGGTCTTGGGTGGCATCTTTCCAAAAGTGGTCTTTGGGTAGTATTTCAATTAAGGTGATTGTTTGCTTGTTGGATGATGTGTAATCAATCTTTAATGTGTCAATGATTTTTTGGATTCTTTGTTTACATTCAAACTCCCAGTTTTCTCCTGGTAGTTCTGCTCCTAATGCTCCAAGTCCAAGTACGACAATATCCTTGATACCGTATTTTGGGGCAAGTGCGTGAATTAATTTCTCAGAGGCAGTGGTTTGCGATAATAAAATGAGTCGTAAATCTTGCGGGATATAAAACGGTATTTCTTCAATTTCAATCGCAAAATGCGATTTGATGAATTTTTTTATATCTCGATATTTCGAGCTTGTGTTTTTAACTGCTTGCTTGTTATCGCAACTTGTGTAAGTTTCTATGATTGGAAATGCATCATCAAAAACTTTTTGTATTCTCTGCAAACAACTGTCATGAAATATTTGAATGTCTTTGGGGAATAATCCAGCACCTGCGTTGTGTGAATGAGACATCGTATTGTTGTATACTATTCCCCAAGCAAGGTCATCTTGTTTACAGGGATTATTTATTACATCTAATGCTGTAAATTTGTCTCGGAAGTCAAGTTCGTTAATTAGACGTGCAAGATGTCCTTCAAAGTCAATATTTTTTTTCTTGTCTTTATTTTGATTTTTGGCATCCTGTTTCTCTTGCATAAATTTTAATTGACAGGGTGCAAATCTTGTAGAATTTGTTGGGCTGACATAAACTGTTACACGGGATGATAAAAAGCCTAACTCCCAACTTACCCAACGCCGTATGCCATAATTACAACTTATGTATGGTTTTCCATCTGCGGTATAGTGGAGCGCGAAGTTTATACGGTAGGAATAATTATGCGTTTTCTTGCTCGTTTCGTTAGTCTCTTTATCTGTAACTTGTTTGGTTTCTAGTTCTGGCGCCCAGCTTATAAGTTCTGCGACGTCACCGTTGTCAACAGCGCAAGAACGAAAAACTACGTCTCTGAATATTTTATTAGTTGTAGGGTCAATGAGTTCGAGGGGTTCAGTTGCTATGGCGCTAGCTAATAGATATGGAATGAGATTATAGTATATTGGCTCTATTTTAGATTTCCCATTCTTTAATGTCCAAACTTCTGGAAGTTCAACTTCTTCAAAGTGCAAATCATTACCTGACAAGGAATTAATTTCTGCTATGTCAGCTGGTGTCAATGATTTGGTTTTTTCAAGAGTAATGCGTAACCATGTTTTGACGACGGTTGCAATGTAGTTAGTGGATACTTTGTCAGTTTTGGTATATAACCACTTGGTGTTGGATTTTAAGTTGAATGCGTTTTTATCAGGGAATAAAATTTCATCATCTAACAAAAGTTGGAGCGCATGATTAAGGCTTTCGACTGGTAGTAAGATGTATTTTTTACCATGCTTCTTCTGCCGTAGTTTGTCAAATAATTTTTTCCATTTTTGTGGAACGGTTAGTGCGTATAATTTGAACGGTAATGATATCTTTTTGGGAACAGAGAGAGCGAACAATTGTATAGAATTAGATGCCATTTATTTTCTCCAATGCACGGTAGAAGGGTTCGTAAAGTGAGCGGACTAGGGCGATGTCGCGCACGTCAAAGCCTGTTCTGGTTTTGGTAAAGTAGGGTTGTAGAACGTATTTGAATCCTTTGAGTAGGGAATCTTTTTCGGTTTCTGGTTTTTTAAGAGCTAGGTTCGGTGCCCATGCTGCATCGATAAAGCGAATTAAAGTTGGCTGGTTGCCGCGAATTGTTCGGGCAATTGCTTGCCAGGTCAGCACCATTAAAGTCCAAATAAGTCCTTCGCGTACTTCTTTGGATAATCCTTTGTAGGAGTAGCGTAATTCGGTGTCAAGACTTTTGAGAAAGATACCATAACCTTCGCTTTTCCAAGCGTTACAAACTTCAATAAAGTTGCCTTCTCTTTCAGATGCTATGGCTTTTCTTTCTCTCCATAATGCGAGTCGAAATTTGTATTCGAGGTCATCGGGTGCAGGATGCGGACGGACTAAAAAGTATGCTCCGCCAAATGCGCTTAGTCCTCCTGAGTTTAAAATGTTTTTACCTCGTCCAATTGCGGCTATTGGTGCTATTAAAATGGCTCGGTTTGTGTCAGCAAAATTCTCTACGTTACTGCGAGAAATCAAGGATTCGTCTATTTCTTCGAGTGGGGAACGCGACGTTAATGCTGCTATTCGGTCTTTCCAATACGAGCTAGTATCAATACTGTTAATGGCTTTGTAAACAAAGTCAACTTGTTCGTAACTGTTGACGTACCAAATTAAACGCTTTCTACCTTCGGGCAATGCGTCAAAGTCTCGTTGCATGGTGTCGGTTGAGCGAAGCAGCGAACGTACTATTTGTAACAGTGCTTCTTCTTTATTTATTGCCCCAGAAACTCGTACAGGTTTACCGTCAGGATAGTAACACTCTGTAAAGTGAAAACTACTTTCTGAAATGGTTTCTACTGCTTCTTTAATTTTTGGACGCAGTAGGTAATCTACTTGTTGGTTTACGTGATAGATGGGGCTTTGCCCTGCCCAACTTGTACCACTAAGTAATAAAGCGTGCGCTCCTTGTGTTCCTTCATCCGCAAAAACATTGGAGAAGTTCTCTAATAGCCAGCGTCCTTGTCCGAGTGCTTGGAAGTACCAAAGTTTTAATTGATTTTCCTGCCGTTCAAGTTTGAATCCGCAAACTAAACCGGATGCTAGTCCTGGTGTTAGACCGTAAAAGTCTCGTGGAATGCGATTGAAGAAAACAATTTCGTCAGCACCGTCTACTTGTTGTTCTAGTGCGTATGCGGTTTTAATTGATTGTTGAAAATATGACACGAACAAAACTAATTTAAGGAATAATGCGAACTTGCAGCAAAATCCCCATTTATCGCTGATTGCCTTTAACCAGCTTTTTTTAGTCAGTTCATTTTGTATCTTTGTAATTGTTTCTTGCTGTTCCTGGTAGTTCTCATGATTAAGTCTCATTGCATACTCAGCAAGCCAAGATTCTTTCCAGTTGCCTTGTAAAAATTTAGATAGCTCCTCGTATACAGGGTTTTTATCTAGAATGAAAGTCTCGGCGTCAGTATCTATGCCTTCAGACTTGGCAATTTCTAATACAAATTCCCTTGCGAGCGATGAACAAGTGAAGAATTTTTCTGCTAGCCACTCGGATTCGTCAGGGGATAATTGTAATTGTGTGCAGATATTATCAACAAGCGAATCAGCATTTTGCAGGGCATGATTAAATTGTCCAAAGGTTAGTTGCCGCAGGTCGTTTCTAGAATTACGCAGTTTGGTTGTTCGTGTCCATGTTACTACTTGGTCAAGAAACCCATTACTCCCCCTTTCAATTAGTTTGATGGCAGGTAAAAATGTCGAGTCGAGGTTAGATTGCACTTTATCGCATTCGTCGAAAAATACAACGTTGCAGGTGCGGTACATCAATTCGTAGTAGGTAATTGACTGTGGACTGACGTGGGGTAACGGACGAGTAAATATGGCTGCTGCCACTGTAGTTAAAATCACATCTGAGTCCGCGAGTTCGTTTGCATCGCGATGTTGAGGACATTGACCTATCAGAGGACAAACTTTTAGACCATTTCCTTTACTGTTACTATTGTTCTCCGAGTCGCTGTCATCGGAGCTGTCGCCTTTTACCTCTCTCAAATCAAAGCATGGAGGGGAAGGAGGATTTTCGGGTTGAAAGTATTGGCTTAAGGGGCAAGCCGTTGATAGATGGCTGAAACCATCTAGTCCACCGTTTACACCATGCCAGTTTTGAAGGTGAGTGTCTCGACTTCTTTGACCAACTACTACAGATACTCGCAAACCAACTTTTTTAAGTAGACTTGCCATTCTTAGACAAGTTACAACTTCGTTAAAAACAATGCCAACTCGGTGTTTTTTGTTTGCTAATGCTACGGTTAGTATTTCAATTAGAGTTGATTTACCTGCATTTAATAATCCAACTAAGTTTTTAACTCCGTCGAAGACTATTGTGTCGATTTCTACATAACCCATTCCTTGAAAATGCTCAAGGATGATGTTTTGCAGACGCCGTTTATGGTCTTGATTGCAGCGTTCATCTAAAAGATTGGCTGCTTCTGACATTTCCTGTTTGGTGATGGAGATGGCTTTGTTGTTATCGCGGTGTACTGATATGACTCTTCCTTGGTATGTGGGTAAATCTTCTGGAAGTTTGACACTGTAGGTTTTTTCTCCTGACTTAAAGCAATATTCTCTACCTGGTGAGGCATATTTTACTGTACGTTGACGATACTTTAGTTTGTTACTAAGTAAGTCTTCAAAGCGCTCAAAACGGTTGCCCCATATTGAAGGCATAGATTTTTGGGAGAACCGATAGGTTTTGTTGTCAACATCGTATGCTCGGTACTTCGAGGGGATTTGGTTGTAGACTTTTATTAATCGTTCGGTGGCATCTTCGTTTGTTAAGTAGGGTACTAGCTGTCTGAGATTAAATAGGGTTCTTTTTGCCTCAGGTTGGATTAATGAAGTTAGTCGCGGAAACAGATAAAATCGATTGGATATGAGCAGCCATACAGATATTGCTGTTTCAAGTTCTGTTTGAATACCTAACTTTTCGACAGCAAATAGACATAATTCCAAATCTAGCAATGCTTCAATTTGGTCTTTATGTAAGTTTGTTTTTTGTAGGGATTGTGCTGCTTTTTGCCGCCAAGACCTTGTTTCTCTCATGTCTTTTTCCCTTTATTTTTGGTGGGACTTTTACCGCGCTTTGTAGTCTCCTCACTTAATTCCTCACGCTTCTGAGAATAATCTTGAACCAAACCCGCTTTCTTTTTAGCTAGTGCAAAAACTGCGTCATCGAAGATGGGTTTAACATTCTCCCATCGCCATCGTGATTTAAGTTCTTTCAAGTAAGCAGGACGGTCTTTCTTACGTTCCGCAGGGATAACAATATATGCAACATTCCATTCGGGTTCGCTAGGTACTGGTTCATCACCCAAATTCCTTACTAGTAGATAGGGGTTTGAATAATCTTTTAAATCGAGTGCCCATACTTCACCATCATTAAACTTGATTCTTATGTCGTAGCTGTCGCACTCTGGGTAAAGTTCAACATCTAACCCTATATCTACTAGCTTTTGATATAGCTGAATTTCCGCACGTCCTGGGTAAAACCAAAAGCGCTCGATACCACGCTTCAGTTTTAAACAGTTGTCTGGTAATTTTATTTTACGCTTTAACCTACGTCCAGGTGGACAGCGGTTACAGTTAGAATTTGCAATTACCTGCTTTTGGGGGTCTATTCCTGCGAGCGCATAACAGTACGGACAAGCATAAAAATTTCCCTCTAACTCGTGGCAACTCGGTATCGGTTCGTAGCATTCATCCAATAAATCCGACAAGCCAACACCGAGTCCAAAATTCCCTTTTGCTTCTACAAGCTCCTGGTTCGACAACACAGGATGCTCAATAATAAACTTTCGGAAGTCCGTATAAATTTGCGCTCCTTGTGAATGCTCGCGACAGTGTTGCAGTAACGCAGTGGCAATTTTACCCTGCTCTTGACTCAGTACACTACCACCGAAAGCTTCTGCTAATTCGATTGTTAACTCTGTGGGTTCGCCAAAAAAAAGCAGAGATTCGCTACTGGCTATCTCGTCGTCTATTTCCACTCCCCACTCAGATAACGGTTGCTCGCAAAGCTCGTAAAACTCCGGAACGCTAGCTGGCGCTTTCTCCGGTTGAGCGCTCATCAAAAATGCCAGAACCACCTTGTCGTAACCCATCTGCAAGTCTTTGGGGTAAGGGTAAAGCGATTTTTGAAAAACTTTAACTCTAATTAGACCCGCAGAAATTTGCTCTAATGTGGGTGTATCGACCTTAGCCACTGTTTACTATCCTAAAAAATTTATTTTTTATTATAGTAACTGATAATTAGTCAGTAATACGCACAAAAACATAAAATTTTATGATTGTTAATCGGTTAGTGATGTCTAGTTATCTGAATCATCCGATGCTAAGCGTGGTCTTAGTAGCAACAGTTTTGCGGATATTATCTAGCTTGGACTCGGAAACCCAGTCGAAGACGGGGGGGTAACTCGATACTCGTCTGTACGCCGTACACAACACCGTTATCCGGCGTACACAGTAGCGTTGTCTGGCGTACAAAACTCTTAGCGGACAGCAAAAATCAAAATTTTTGTATTTTTTTTTCTATATATAGAAATTTTCAAAAAAAATGTCGATTTTGTTTAGCGTTCGACCGGACACCAGACGACTGGGTGTAGCGAACTTCATTTTACAGCCATTTTGGGGTAAAAGTGGCCAAGTTAATATGAGCTGCTACGCGGCGGCTGAAAGTTTTGCGGTGTAAGACTTCCAGAAAAAGTTTTTTGTCCAAACCGCTTAATTTATCAACGCATGAATTCCTGATTGTAACAAGAGTATGGCAATGGTTCTAACTGTTGCATGGCGGTTGGTAACAGCTTGGACACTTTTGGACCTTCTAGTACAGCACGGCGCAAGTTAACCTTTTTGGAACTAAAGCCCGTCAAACCAAATCCGCCAGCACGCTACTCACCTGCAACTGATGCTGCTGGCGATTGTCATCATAAATCATCAAAGTCTCCAACTTACTGTGCCTACTCAACTTCTGCACCTCCCGCACGCTTTGCCCCGCATCAAGTGCTGCTGTAATCGCACTATGCCTAATCCTATGGGGGCTTAACGGCTTATCAATGTTTGCTTTTTTCGCTCGTGTCCTCACCATCTTAGCAATCCCCGCATCGGTCAAAGGATGACCTGGCGTATTTAAATCCAAGGCCACAAACAAAGCATCCCTAGTTGATGCCAACCCCCTAAAAGCCAACCATAAACAAATTGCATCCCGCGTCTTAGGAGTCAAATCAAGCTTTTCCTTTTGACTACCCCGTCCCTTCCCCAACACCAACAACTTACTACTACGGCGGTCAAAATCCCCCATCGTCAACGCCGCTATCTCTCCCCGTCTTAACGCATTATCCCAAAGCAGCCGCAAAATCGCATAATCTCTGACCCCCTTCGCGGTTGTTGGGTCACATGTATATAGTATTTGTTTAAATTCAGACGGTGTAATCCCACTCGTATCTCTATATTTAACAACCGTCTCTCCCTTAATATCTTCCAACGTATAACTACAAACCCCCAATAACCGCCCCTTGTGAGTAAGTGCCCGCAAAGCCGACAACCGCCGATTTACCGTAGCTTCAGACAATTTCTGTTTAATCATTGCCGCCTTATACCGCACCACATACTCATACGCCTGGGCTTGGGACAACGCCAAAAAGCGCACCACATACTCCGCGTTCGATTCCACCCCAAACATCATCGCAAAGAAATGCCTGATGTCCCGGTCATAAGCCTTACGGGTCGATTCACTGCGTTTCTCCGCCAATAACATCGCCAAAACATCCGGTGCCAGCCACCAAGAAATCACTGGCGGAAGAGTATCATGATTAACCTTAACGATGCGACCGGGCATAAAAACTAGGTGGCGATAATAGGAATTTACGTTACCTTATACACCAAAAACCCTTTTATTACTATCCTTACAAGCCCAATATATGTTAATTTTAAACTTTTCTCGCCCCATTCGAGAAATTGCTCCGCCACCTCTTACAAACATACCCGTATATTTAATCGCACAAAACTATCTACGTAAAACTCCTGCCCGACTGGTAATTCTTGTTCCCCAATCTATAAATAAATATAAAAACAAATCCCACGCCTTGACTTAGAACTAATTTACTAAGTCAAAGATTAGTCTTCAGGAAGCTTTGGAGATTTTGCCTCCTTTGCTTCCATGTTTATGAGTGAGGAGCCATCCTGATTTTTCATGACGAGTCATTCCGGTCTCTTAGCCACCAACAAGCACCAACAATCAACCATTATCAATAAGACCCGATAGCTGACAACGACTCACGTAAGTCAACCACCAACAAGCACCAAGAACCAACTATTATCAATAAGACCCGATAGCTGACAACGACTCAATACAGTCAAACACCAATAACCCTATTTAACTGGATAATAAAGCTTATCTTTTTCGTTGAAACGCCAAGCATATTGGCTGTTATCCCGCTCCCTACACCAGCTTTCAAATTCTTTTTTATTAAGTGTTGTACGTTTTTCTACTATTTCTGCAACTTTTGTGTTTAGCCTTCTAGCTAAAGAAATCTCATCAAAGGGTTGAGGTTCGGGTGGTCGGGAATTGTGCAGATAGGGGTTACCACCAGACCTATAACGCGATTTAGAGGCATTAACACTTTGTTGTACAGCAGTTAACACCCCCTCAAATTGTGCCAACCGATTAGTCAAAGCTTCCAATTTTCCTTCTAAATTATCCAGCCTCTTTTCATGGTCGGGATTTACGCTGTGGTCTCTAACACTTTCTGCCAAACGAAAAAAGTCTTCTTCCAATTGGTACAAACGTATATCTACACTCACTTCTGTACCCCGCACATCGCCCAAAATGTGGTGTAGTCCTTGGATTACCAAATTGGTGGCTGAAGTTTTACGTTCAGCAGCAGCGGTGCGAAGTGCATTGGCCAAGGTTTTGGGAAGTTTAAAGTTAATTGACTCGCGTTCGATTCGTGCCATATTCCACACCCTGTTATATACACCCAGTATAGAAAGTCTACAATTTTTTGGCTCCGGGAGTGCAATTCAAGAACGGAGATTGGACACGCACTTAAAAGACAAATAAATATACTTTTATGGGGTAGCACGCTTCATAAGAAATATTTTCGATATGTTGGCATCAAACCGCTGTCACCACTCAATCCTGACTACGACATTACGACAGCCTTAAAAACTTGCATATTTTTCTTTCTTATTGATGATGAGGTCTCTGTCCCGCTCCACAACTTTAACTCACTCGCGTAGAGAACACCCAAACCCTATAAAATAACATCCGTTTTATTTTAAAAAATCTAAGTAAGAAAAAGTAATAATCAGTACAAAATCACCCCTGATGGAACCCAGGTGACACCTTGGTCGCACTTTAGTTGAATCTTGGTGACACCCAGCTTACACCTGAGGGCTATTTTCTCCCTCTAAATAATAAAAGTCTTTTTTCTCCATTCAGATAAAATGTTCTTATTATCAGGCTAATTGACATCTAACTGAAGGTTAATAAACGCCTAATAAACGCCTAATTGATGTTTGGTTTAACCTAGGTGGCACTTCAGTTAAAGCTAGGTGACATCTGGGTGACACCAAAAACACTTTTTCGCAATAACCCCAAATAATTGACAATTGAAAAGAGTCAATTTGTCACATGATACTACTATTGTAGCACTCACAACCCCAAGAAGATGGCTCGTGGGAAACAAGGATTAGTCCGAGACGGTTGACCCGTGAAAAAAAAACCATTTCTCAGACGCATCCCTGAAAACAATTTTTTTTTCACGGGTTTAAAAAAAAGGATGGGGTGGAGATTGCTCTAAAAAAAACTCTTATGGTTTGGGGATTGCCCTAAAAAACAAGGATTAATCGCATCACGTCGGGAATAAATCTTATTACACTTGTCTTACAAAAATACT
The DNA here is from genome assembly GCA_019359035.1 of Scytonematopsis contorta HA4267-MV1. GTDB lineage: Bacteria > Cyanobacteriota > Cyanobacteriia > Cyanobacteriales > Nostocaceae > Scytonematopsis > Scytonematopsis contorta. The sequence goes on from JAHHIC010000103.1 coordinate 27,246, forward strand.
ACAAAATCCCAAATTACTACGCACTCTTACCTTTATCAATATGCGAATTGTAATTATGGTTACAGATTAGCCAGTGCTAATCATAAGATTACAAAAGTGCTCTAATGATTACAAAAGTGTTCTTTTGTGCAGCATACTCACGACAAACTCGCTCAAATTGCTCAAAATACGTCAACCGAATTAGTAAATAGATTGTAAGAGTGCTAATCATAAGATAACAAAAGTAATCTTTTGTATCGCATTGCTTATCTTATGTATCGACCATCAATTAAGCTGTTAATTGAGTGACTCCTGTCACATCACATAATACTATTTGTAGCATCAGTCGTACCATCAACATCAGGAATATTAGCCGCATTGTTTAAAGTTTGATACTTTTTAGTGTGCTTTTACCGGAATGCGTAACCAAATTATGAACCATATCCTGTCCAAAAGTTTACGTAATTTATAGGGTTACGGCTCTTGAGTTGGGTAAAATTTTGGGACAAATTATGGTTCAAATCACCTGACGGGTCAACCATCAATACAGAAAAAACCTCAATATTTAATTTTCTAACCTTACCTCTGTATCTATTACCTGAATCAAGTATTACCAACCAATTATAAAAACCTGAATCAACTTATAAAAACCGCTCATCAAGTTTGAAATATCCAGAATTATTTGCGCCCAACTCAGTCGCAGCATCCAAGCGGGATAAGCATTGTTAAATTCAATAAAAAGTACGCATTAACTACTAGCTTGATTCAAATATCATCAGACATAGCAAGAACACCACGAGCCTTAAGTCTCGCTGCTTCAGCATCCTTAATTCTTTTTCTTTCTTCAATTAAGGCTAATTCTTCTTTAGCTTTAGCTTCTTCACTCGCTTCTTTTTTAGCTTTAAGGTAAGCCAGAACCATATCTTTTAACCTAGCCGCACCGTCTTTTTTTTTTGACTCATCAAGTTTAGTAACATAATACTGATACAAACCCAATGCATCAGCAAGACGTTCTCCCATACCCAATTTATCCAAAACATCGGGAACTACAATTCCACCATCCCACTCAACAGGAATATGAAGATTATCGTAATATTCACACAATTCATCGGATATATATTGAGCAGTACCACCACAAAAAATTACAGAGTCCAACCCATCATTAATATTTTGTGACAGCCACCGAATAACAGCATTTACATAATTACTGCGCTCAGTCATAGCAATTTTAGAGAATTTCTCCCCATCTGCAGTTAAGTCCTCACCTTTACGCTTGCGGGATAACTTAGCCAAAACAGCGCTATTACAATCAGAACCCGCACCAACCAAAGCTTGCAACACCTTGGGGTCATCCACTGAAAGTCCCGCACCAACAGCTTGTACAAATGAATTAACCAACCAGGACATCCCCAAGTCACAAGAAGCGCCTTCGGTTAGTTTACCCCGCACAAACTCTAGTACAGACAGATTACGGTAGCCAATCATAACTATTGCAATATTGCGTTTTTGGAATTCGTCATCACCCAACACACTGCGATGATGACAAGCGATGCCAAAACCTTCGCGCATTGCCTTAAAGTCAACCAGCTTTACCCGCAATACACCTGTTGGGGTTGTAAATTCTTCCAGAAGAGTCTTAAGTTTTTCTCCAAGAGCCTTACTATCCCCACCTTCCGATGGTGGTAGAAGGACGCACAACCTAACTTTTAGTAATTTTGTTTTCTTGGTTAATTTCTGGCTAACAACCCAAAGCACACCAGCAATCTTGGGTAAAGCCAAATCAAACTTAAGGGAACGTAGCATTGGGCTACCGTGAAACTTTTTTGCAGCCAGATACCCAAGGGCGTAACTACCCTCATTTGGTAAACTGACCCAGCAGTTATCCTCTGGCAAACCACTTGTATCCAAGCCTGTAAGGGAATCCAAGCCCACATCTGCAACAGTTGAATCGATACAGATTACCTGTGGTTCTCCCAGTGGGTATTCCTGGAAGATAACCTTGGTCTTGCTCGCACCCAAATCAACAATCACGACTATTTCGCTATTTGGACGAGTGGGAGATTTATCCAAATTAGTCGCTTCAGTTTGTTTGTTGGATTGCTCTGTATTGGCTGTTTCGGTCATTTGTCAGATGTAGTTGTCATGGTTCCTTAATATTTATCTCTAGAAACTTTTTCCCTGTCCGGAAAATAATGAGTGCGGTTTGCGTCTTCGGTTCGCAGCGTACCCAAGAAAGGCTTACTGCGAACTGCTTAACAACTGCCGTCCTCCAAAAAATCATCCTCCACCGCATCATTATTCAAAGGGGGTGGTGATGCCAATTCGTCATATTCTGCCTTGTTGTCCATACTTAGGGACGTTTGAGGTATTGTTGTATTTTGGGAGACCGAGTAAGCAAAAGGTAGCTCCTGGGAAGACAGCCCGCACTCCAGTCGAATTATTTCTATTTGCTGCATCAACTGGGCAATGGCTTTTTGTCCAACTGATTTAAGCTGTTTCCCCTTAACCCCTCGTTCCTTCAAAGCCAGCGGTAACCAATAAGGTCGAATTGCCTCACAAGCCAAGTCAGTTTGTGGTTGTCTTTGAGCCGCCAAATAATTAAAAACAATCCCGTCGTCAGTATGGGGCATACGCTTAACCCGCAATAAAGCTGGTTCCACCCGACTTGCTTTAGTAGCCATCTACAACCAATCCCAGTAGTTAAATGTGTCGAACACAGTATAACTACTCAAAAACTTTAATGGTACATTTGTTGTACCCAACGGCACATTAATGGTGCAATATGGGTCAATAAATCATATTGGATAACCGAACTGCACCACCAGCAAACCCCATCAAGACAAGAGAAAAACCAATAGTGGGGTCAATAATGGTGCAACAATTGCTCTCTTCTGTGGTGCAGTAGCCTGAAAGTATTGCCGTATCTGGGATTGCGGTGTTTTGTAATATCCCCCGTGGACTACCGCAAAGGGATTTCGGGTGGGGCTATGAAATAGTCGTACTCACTACGGTTATTTGCCCTGGGGGGTGGCTTACGCCATGTCTCGCTGGCGCTCGTCACAAATAACCTCCGTTCGCCCCTTCGGGGTTAGTAGAAAGATATCCCGTAACTCCCAATCATCTTTGAATAAGGAAGAAGGGGACTCGCTTGGATGCCCTTGTTAATCAAACCACCAATCAGCAACACCATAAAACTATGATTATTTCTAAATATGCCCTACGCCATAGCGCGAATCAAAAAACTCAAAAAAGCAGACCTCGCTGGCTCTGAGTCACATACTGCCAGAAAGAAAGAGACCCCCAATGCTGATTCGTCCAAACAAAATATCCGGCTGATTGGTGGCACCGACCCAGAAAAAACATTAGAACAGTTGGTGGATGCTTTTATTGGACAGCACGAACAAAAGCGCAAAATCAGAACTGATGCTGTTTACGCGGTCGAAGTTCTCTTAACCGCATCGCCCCAGTACTACCGTCCAGACGACCCGCTAAGGGCTGGGTATTACGAGCAGGAACGTCTTGATAAATGGGTGGAGGCAAACGTTAAATGGTTACAGTCTACTTATGGCGACCGCATTGTACGCGCAGAACTACATCTCGATGAGGCAACCCCCCACCTGCACGCATATCTAGTACCGCTTGATGAAAAAGGACAACTTAGGTGTAACCACTTCTTTGATGGTCGCAAGAAAATGCAAGCTTTCCAAGATAATTACCACAACGCAATGTCCTCACTGGAATTGGAGAGAGGCATCAAGGGAAGTGTAGCCAAACACCAGGATATAAAAGACTTTTACTCTATTGTGGAATCCGGACGCGACCTGGAAGCCAACAAATTATCATCTGAACAACTCATAGCCAAGTCCGCAGATAGGGACAGGGCAGTCAAGCGTAAGTCCGAGATGGAAGCAACAGCCAAAAAGCTCGCTCTTGAGAACGAACAATTAAAACTACAAGTTCAACAGTTACAGCTACAAGTTGACCAGTTACGGGATTTACCGCTTGAGTCTGTGGCTTGGCAGTTGGGATTAACTCAAAAACCGGGTGATAATCGACTATGGGGAGAAAATCACGTCATTAATATAGATAATTCCAAGTGGTACGACTTCCACCCATCCCAAAATTTTGGTGGGGGTGGGGCAATTGACCTGGTGATGCACGTCAACCAGTACAGTTTTAAACAAGCGGTTGCTTGGTTGAGCGACCGTTTTGGGGAGGAGGGGGCAATAAGGGCTGGACGCAGTTACGGGGAACAACAAGCGGGTAAAGCAATTGAAACAGAACCCACTCCCCAGTTTGAACCTCCCCAACCAAATGATGAGAATTGGGCTTTGGTACATAATTACCTCACCCAAAAACGGGGATTGCGGTCTGACCTTGTGGAGCTTCTATATAAAGTCCGAAGGGTGTACGCGGACAACAACCAAAATGCTGTGTTTGTGATGAAGAACCTGGAAGGAGAAACCAGCGGGGCGTTCTTGCGAGGGACTAAAGGGGAAAATAACGATTTTATGGGATATGCAAGAGGAACGAAACGGGATAAGGGTTGGTTTTACGTCAAATACTGGGGTCAACCAACTGATGATATCCAGCGGGTCGTAGTTTGTAAGTCACCAATCGAGGCATTATCAATTGTTCAGCTTGATATCGACCGAACGGATAAGCCACACGAGAAAACACCACCACGAACTTTGTATTTGGCAGCTTCATGCCCCAAGAGTTTACCCCTTGAATATTTACAGTCCGTCCCGTCCGTGATAATTGCCTGTGGTAAAGATGACTCGGAGTTAGTACAGAAGTTCGCTGAGTTACTGCCCTCGGCAACGAGCGCTAATTGCCAACAGAAAGATTGGAATTTGGAATTGTTGGAGAGACGGAGTTACAAGCAGGCAGAAAACAAGCAACAATCCAAGGGGATTGAGTTATAAACCAACCCCAAGTCCTCCCTGTTAGGTTTACTGTTCCATTTTTGGGAATTTTTAGAGGAGTAACGCTCGTCACGACACGACGAAAGCAACAGCAGCTTTAACCAGAACGCGATTTGGGACTACCCAAGAGATAAAGATTTATTGTGAATAAAACCCAATTACCCGGTTGAGGTTCAACTGGCACTCCCCAATCCTTTGATGAGAGCACGGGCTTTTTCTAGATAGCCCAAAACCCTCAAAACCCTTACCCTAAAGGAATTGTACAGTTTGTGACATCCTGTTTGCCATTATTGTCGCGTGGCAATTGCATAAACCAATTTTTACTCCCCCTATGTAAAAACATAAGCAAACAAACGATTGCGTAAAACTCAAAAAACAAACATGGTTATCAGGAGCAAAAAAAATGTTTACCAATAATACATCCGCACAATTAAATTCTCAAGTATCCGACTTAGTTGAATTAGATGATAGCGATTTGGAATTAGTAACAGGTGGAAGTGGACACCACAAACATTACGAACACAAGCACAACAAGCACGGACATAAGCACAATAAAAACATTGTAATCATCATCAAAAAGCCAAGTCACAAATATTAATTATCGACAATCAAACTGCATAATTTAATTTCTGTTACCCCGCACATTAAATATATCAAGCTCACAAAAATCAAACATCATCAGGAGAAATAAAATGTCTACCAATAACGCATCCACACAATTAACTTCCCAAGTATCCGACTTAGTTGAATTAGATGATAGCGATTTGGAATTAGTAACAGGTGGAAGTGGACACCACAAACACGACAAACACAAGCACAACAAGCACGGACATAAGCACAATAAAAACATTGTAATCATCATCAAAAAGCCAAGTCACAAATATTAATTCTCGACAATCAAACTGCATAATTTGTTTGTGCTGTACCTATAAATAAGTGTAGAAGGCATTCAAGCAATGACCTTTAAACAAAACACAGAATTATCTGTGTATTACACAAACAACTATAACGAACCTATATATCTAAAAAACGGGGACTTACCCCAACTCAACCCAGTCGTTATGGCTGGGTAAATGAGTTTTTGCTGCATCAAGTCCGCGTTTTAGACATTGTATTAACTTTTGAGAACCCTAAAGCCACAAAGATGTATTTATAAATAATCATTCACATCCAAAGCAATGACTTGGTTTGGAGCCAACAACCCACCAGCTTTCACAGCTTCCAACTCTCCTGTTTCTTTCGGATGCTGCACCCGAACAAAATCAAGAGCCTCATCGAAACTAGCTGCTTGAGCGATGTAGAATTTTGAACCAGATTTAAGCACCCAAATCGGTTTAGGCCAAGTGTGTCGGGGCTGCAATACAGCCTTATGTACAACTTTGTGGGTAAATTCAATCACTTGTGCAATACTGTCACTAGATAAAAACTCTCCCAACTCCGCTTGTAAAAATTGTTGAAGAATAGCAGTAGGAATATGTGAGACTATTTCAGCTTGATGTTGCGTAATATTTACTGGTAAAGCATTTGCAGAAGCAACCACAGATTCTATTTTTCGGCTTACTTGGGAAACAATTGAATCAAAATCGCGTTCGGTTAGTACGTGCCCTAAATGCGTTTGCAGTAAACTCCTAAAGTTATCGTCGTCAATATTGATACTGCGATTATTTAAAAATTCCAAGAAATTACCATTAGCTACTCGACCACAACCAACTTCCCCATTGGATGCATCCTCTGCTGCTATCAATTCCATCAAGCGCTCGTCTTGGCTTTGTTCGACACTTTTGGAAGAAGGAATTGATTGGGTCATGAGTTTCTCCGCAATATTTCAAAGTAAACTAAATTATCTGGGTCTTCTGAGTCGGGACCCCAATCGAGAAGTCCAACTTTAAGTTTTCTATAAAATCCTAACGCACGAGGCAAAGAGTGTAGTCCTATCCGTCCTTGATAACCCAATTCATTACTGCGGGCGATAGCGAAATCGACCAAGTTACCACCAACACCTTTATAAGTAGGATGGTCATTGATTTCAGGGCGATTCCACGGCGCCGTAGCTAGCGCACTTATATATACCAAGCGACAGCGGTACTGCGATTCGATTTGGCAGCGCTTCTTGAGAATATCAATCATTATCAAGCCCTGAGTGACTCCTTCACACTCTATTGCGTAAAGTTCATCCCCTGGCAGTATTTTTGCCCGTCTACTTTTTCTCTTCCACTCCCAGTACTCATCCTCTTCACCAGTTCCTTGTAATAGCGGTTCCCATAGTGTTGTGGCATCGGACAAATGTTTGTCCGTTACAGTTGTAAGGACAGCATCGACAATTTGATTGTCAATAAGCCGTAATATTTTGACAGTCCGGTTAAAGTTTGAAACCACAGCGATAATGCTTCATATTACAAACAAAATATCAAATTAGGCTCCGTTTAAGACCAGCACAAACTGTACCGAGTCGCTTACTCGACTGGTAATTACGTCGGTGGGGCACTAAAAATTAGGTTAAACTAAAAGGCTCACCCATCCACGTATAGAAATCAGGTATCATTTGCTCCAGTATTAGCTTATCTTCAGACGCAATTTTCTCAAGCCGAAACACAGCGCACCATCGTCTATCCTCCCCCCAACTCTCAAAGAGAGCTTTTACAGTTTCAACCCCCTGTTTAATTCCTGCTCTTAGTTGTTCCACACAGGTGTCTATAGGAGTGGGGTCACCGTCAAGGGGTGACAAATCATCCCCAATCTGTGGCTCCGAGGGAGGTTCAGGCTCTTTACCTTTGGTATCCACCCCCGGACCTATAGGGTTCTCCATACCATTAGGGGGGGGGGTGGATACGGGGTCATCTTTTGACCTATCCCTGTACTGGACTGCCAAAAAAGCCTGATGACGCGCTTGTTCTTCAGCAATTAGCCGCGCTCGTTCCTCATATAGGTCATGCTTCTGTTTCCGGTAAGCAATTACTTGACGCGCAAAGTCCAGTTCTTTTTCGCATAACGAGTAATGCTTAACTTGTTTACCCTTGGGTCCCTCTTTATGGTCTATTTGTTTTAGTCCAAAATGGTCAAGCAACGTCCCCAGTAACCAAATTGGCTTGCAATCGTTGGGAACTGTAAACCCAAGGATAGCTTTAATATGAGTAGCGCACTTAAGGGCAATTTCTGTCATTTTAACCAAGTCGGGGTCAGTAGCCGTAACCTTTTCCCCATTAACCAACCGTTTGAGGATACCTGGTAGCCCCAGGACATGACGAGCTAGCCAACTAGCCGAATAATTGCCCCAATCCATACATAAAGGCAAGTTCCTCCGTTCAGCCAAGTCTCTATCCGCCACAATTTTGGGAGGTAGGGGATAAACATTACCAGTGTCGGGGTCAGTTGCGGTTCCAGCGGACTCAGCTAACACGGACTCAAGGGCAATAATTTTCTTAATAAGTGTACCCCCAGAATCTTTTTCTACCAACGACTCGGTAACTGGCATACCGTAAGAGTCCTGTATGCGGTATTTCTCGCACTCAAAAACTTCCTCCGGTTTGAGGTAGTCTTTTGTTTGACGTGCGCGGTATTCATTTGAGGAGATAAGCTTGGCGTTTGCCACAGACGCATTATGAGCCTGGTCTAAAACAATACCCGCATCCTTCATCAATTTTTTGACTAATTCGTTATTATCCGTACCCCGCTCGATAATATTGTTACCCATCTCTTTCAATAGGTCGCGCAAGTCAGCCCGCAGGTTATTGATAGAGCGGTTTCTAGCAGCTTTAATTTTGCAGTACGCATCCAAGGCCCAGTCTTTTTCCGCACCTCTCTTACCAGTTTTCTTATCAATCCGTATTAGGAAAGCCGTCGTCTCATTGGTCTGCAAAATATGAGCCTTAATTTTATTGGCATCGGTTTCTCCGTAGCCAAAAGGAGGTCTGGGAGCCACCCAAACATGCATCGGTACTATTGGACGATAACGGTACAATTGTTGGGCACACTCGGTAGCTGTTTGGGAAACCGCGTGAAAAACACCAAAGACAGCATCAAAATGATATTCGGGTATGTCCACTCCCGTACCTAAGCTGGGGGATGCTAACAAAGCATCCACATCTTTTACAGCATGAGTTATGTCTGTAATAAAAGCAACATTTTCCTCACTGCCGGAATTTTCTGAATGTATAGACCACACCCGTAGTTTATGCTCGGACTCACTCTTCTCAGAATCAGCCTCATCATCATCATTTGACGACTTCTTAAGCGGCATCGTTAACCAACATTCAAGTTTCTTAATAAATCTTTTGGAGTCGGAAACCACCATGACTTTTTGCCCCAGCATTAGTGCAGCAGAAATTTGGGCAACCAGCTTGCTTGGGTCTTTCCCTTCGTACCAGTGAACAACACGTCCCCCACTTTTCCAATTGTTTTTGATAATGCGGGGCTTTTCTCCTTCGGGACGCATTGCCATAAAGAAATCTATCGTTATATCGTCCATATGGGCGTCAGCTATTACTACCAGCTTCGCGTTATACACGATATATTCCAGTACCTCTAATATCTGTCCTCGGTACTCCTTACAGGTTTTACTATGCAATAGGTGCGTCAAGTACTGACAAGCCTCGTCAATAAATACACAATCGTATTCCAGGTACGTGGTATTTAGTTTGTACAAGCTATCAATGGTGATGCTCAAAGCCTCAACTTTGGCTAAATCGCCAGACTTTAATGCAGAATACATTTCTGTTTCTAGGCGATTTGCTAGATTTTTGAGCAAATTAACCCGGTGTCCGTTGTTGAGGAACTGTTTACCCGGATTCACAAGACGCCACAGCCGCATCAACTCGGTCTTGGCCGTGCCCATATCGCTATACAGTACTACCGTCCCAGCAGTTGGAAGCACAAAACAGGGGATGGGGATTGGTTTCTCGGATGGTTGAGTCTCCCTGTAATTGAGGTCTGGGTTTTCTTCAAGTTCACCCGCGAGCGACACATCCAATGTCCGGGATTTCTTTTGGCTTTTTGAGTGTGGGATATAGAAAAATTCCCCTCCTGGTCTTCTCACAATATCCTTTAACTCCTCTTTATCAAGGTCAGGCTCCTCCCCGTCAATGTTTTTAACCCCAAAAGCTTGGGTTAAGTACTTGACTTCGACCGTGATATATGCAGAGTATCTCTTGCTTAACCCCCGGTAGCTGATGTAGAAGGAATCCTGGTAGTCTTTAAGGCTTTTAGCACTGTCGATGATGGCAGCAAGCTTGAAAGCCGCTTCTTCCCCATGAGCAACCACAAAATCATCTACACCTTTCTCTGGTCCTGGTAGCACCGCGACGGAGCAACTACAACCAGCGGCCTCGATTGCCTTACCAGTACGAACGGTCGCTTGGAAGACTGACCATCTGGTTTTAATTATTCTTTCGTAATCAAACAGGATGATAAACTCGCGTCCCGGTTGTGCTAGTGGCAGCAAGTCGGGGTGCAAACGTTCGTCAAAGTCTTTTTTACCAACACGTCCCCCCCAAATACCAGGTACAGCAATAGCAACGTACCCCTGGCTTAACAAACAAGCGGCTTTTTTCTCCCCCTCGCACAGGATTATGGGGATTTCTGGGTGGAGAATTACCCATATCCAAAATTCTGCTGTCAGGTGCTGTTTGTCTTTCAAACGCGACATCAAGGGGGAATGATAGCGCTTGATACCGTTCTGTTTACAGACTCCATCCCATACAGCTTCGGTGACTTCAAAATAAGCTACCCGGTTGGGGGTTTTGGGTGGCGACTCGTATTTAACGGGTTTGCCCTTTTCGTTAATACGCGCTTCTGTGGGCTTAAATCGCCCCCACTGCATCGGTTCCCAGTTGTTTTGGGGGTCAAGTCCAGAAATCCATAACCCACCTTTTGAAGCGTGTGAATACTGTTTTAAAAAGCCATCTGTGACCCTACCTGCGTTCTTGCGGGGTATTTGGTCGGAGAAGAACAAGTACTCGTAAACGGTGTCACCTTCTATGTGGAGAAAGTTACGCTCGATTATTTCAGGGTCGATGGCACTATTGACCGCTAGCTCCCGGTACTCGGCTTCTGTAAGGTAGTTGGGTCTTTTGAATTGAAAGTCAAGTGTGTCCTCACCCCCTGTTTTAGGGGCAGTGCTAGGGGATGGATTATGCAGATAATGGTTTAATATACTACATAAGGTGTTAATGACCAATGTAGTAATTACAAGACTTACGTTTCTTGCTGTATCGTGGTTTTTACTGATTTTTGGCATTGCTCGGTCTCCTTTTGTTGTTGTTGAGAGCCGATTAGCCACTACGGTCAGAGCAGTTAGTAATTAGGGTGTCGGTGGTCTGGAGCTATGTTTAATTTTGTTAACTGGTTTAAGCTCACATTACATAGTGTGGGTTAATCCCTGGTGTTATTACAATTTGCCTGCTTAGAAATTCTGTAAGCGTTGTCCGTCCAAGAAATTTTCCCCCTGAAATCTCGCCCGATTCCCTCGAAATCTGTTAGCGTTTTGGTGTGTTATAATTTTTCGTTGGTTCGAATCGGGAAGGTTGATGAGGCCGGACTAATGTTTGTTGGATAAGGCTTGCAGAATTGACTGACCGTAAGTGCCAATCGATTTCCTCTTTAAAAACGGTTAATAGTGCCGAGTGAACCATTTACTGGTTCTACTGGCAAAGCAGAAATTTACAAGCTGATACGCTTCATTGCAGCTTGTAAATTTCTGTTTAATTTTTGTGATAATTTTTTCTAGATGCATGTACCCTCCAAATTTTTAGTACCGAAGCGCTTGGAGGAGGAGGCTTTCCGCATGGGTATGGGCTGTTTATATATCTTTACGCCAATTACCGAAAAAAAAACTAATTATTGTGTTTCTGAAGTTGTCGTAAAAATCGAAAAAAAACAGCTCAATATTACACATCCTGTTGTAAGATGTATAGCAAAGCAGAATGAACAACTGTGTCTAACTAGAAATCCAACAGTATCCAACCTTCCCCAAAGTTAAAAACTGATTAGGTTTATAGAGACCCAACTCCTCCGTTAAAGATTCAATTTTCATCTGCGCGAAAAACGCTTAAATCTAGTAGGTTTCGGCGTTTTTTAGCATTAATGCGCTTTTGCTGATATATATGACCTCCCACAAGTGCAATAAAACTAAGAGCGATTACCAATGATAATCTTACTTTATTGTGTCAGCAGACCCAGTAAAAATATCTTTTGGTTTGCAAAAAAAAATTATGCCTTTAATAATATCGGTTATTAAGTGAAAAAAGCGGTTTCCGCAATATATTTTTTCGCAAGCACATGTTCCACTTGGAATAATATAGGAAATTTTGAGCAAACCATACTCACACCCGCTCTTTGTTTCGGCAAACTAGCAAGTCAAAAGAAGAAATCAGCCAAAACGCAACTCTACTTCTTTTCCTTACATGGTCGCAGTTACCCTTCACCTCCCTGTTGCCCAAACAAATAGTGCAAGATACGCTGGTTCTCAGTTTGAATGCCACGCACCTCCCGATTGAATTTCGCGTATAACCTCGCGGTCGCGTTGCCCTTCTTCCGCGAATTCTCCTATCCAGGAAACTAATTCAGCCACACTAGCCTCAAAGTTTTGGCTTAAATCAGCGATTGCCGTTGCGTTTTGCTGTGTAAGCTGTTGTAAATCAGTAATAGCAGCAGCATTTCGCTGTGTAATCTGCTGTAAATCAGTAATAGCAGCAGCATTTTGCTGCGTAATCTGCTGTAAATCAGTAATAGCAGCAGCATTTTGCTGCGTAATCTGCTGTAAATCAGTAACAGTAGTAGCATTTCGCTCTATGGCAGCAGTATTCGTCTGTTGCTGCTGGGCTACGTGCAGCCCTCATAGCTTCAATACGGTCAAGTCTGTCAGATGGTAGGGGTGTTTGGGTCATAGCTTTTAGAGAAATAAAGCAATATCTAAGTGCAATAGCTCGCTTGATAATTATTAAAGCTTGTCGGAGGAAGTCAATATCTACCTAAGCATTAAATTTCAAAATAATAGTACTTTTATATTGCAAGAGAAATACATATTCATTCCTTAGTCTTTTCTTCAGTGTATTTAAGCCTACCCTCCTTTTCGGCTATTTCTACGTCTCTTCGCAACAGATAAGCTGCTAAATCAGCTAGACTCGTGCCTTCAAGGTCAGCCCACTTCTGCAATTTATCATGGGTTAAGTCTGGAATCGAAACACTCACTCTTTTAGTCACTATAAGCTTTTTGTTACTCTTCATGTTCATCCTACCGCTATTCGCGCTTTCATGCTGTTGTTAATTATGACCTATATTGTTGCTAAACTGCGGCTAAAGAGCTAAAGTAAAAAAAGTCGAATAAAGGTAGCGAGAAGTTTGAGATGAACAAATCTACCGATGTAGTTGCCAGCCAATTGCACAGCAAGGCTTTCCAGCAGAAGGAGGAAATTTAGAAGGGATTAGAAAAGCCCACTAAAAAACTCAAAATCATTCATTTGAGAAATTGCACCAATTAGTCTGCTCAACGGAAGCAAGCGACTTAAATGAAAAAAAGAAGGAATGTGAATTTTTATTTCACAGGGTGCAACCAACAGCATCAAGCAATCATCAGTGCGCTTTGTAAACAAGAGTGATAACCACTTGAAAATGAAATCACTCACTGAGAATAGCCAGTCAGCAGCAATGACGAGTCTATCTCAGTAGCACCCTTTAAATTTTGTCCATTCAAAGGCAACTTTTCATACTCAAATAAAGGACATACTGAGATGAAAACTATTGGTCAAAAAGAAGCGAGAGAGATATTTGAAAGCACTTTAGGAAAGCGTATTAGTGACGCTAGCTGGTACCGATTAAAACCTGTTTTTGATTCTCAGTTTCCACTTACAAAAACCAATATCGTGTGGTTAGCCTCAATCAAAAAGCAGCTTCCTAAGTGTGACCTGAGAGCGATACCAGTAGTTAATTCTGTTAAAGCGGCTAACGAACTAATCGCCAATCAAAATTCAGAAATTAGTGGACAAGAGTTACTAAAGCTATTTGAGGAGTACGAAATTAAAATTCACCCAAATACTCTGACCAAATGGTTTAAGCCGTTGCATGGGTTTCGCAGAACTAGAATTTATTCCCTTAAAGAACTGTACGTAGTAATTCTCGCAGCCCACACTTATAAATTGCGTAAACAAGTTGAGCAAGCAGCTAAATCTTTTGAGCTATCAACTACTAAATAAAGGAGCTATTTATGACCACCTACACCAAACGTATTCAATCAAGATTATCACGCTTTGGTATCAAAAAATCTCTACCAGAGATTAGAGAAGTGTACGCGGAAGTTGTTGCGGATGTTGAGAACCCAACAGAAGAAGAAATAGCAGCCATAGTAGAAAGCTTTCTATCATCTAAACAGGAACCAGTGTCAGAAACCGAAATTCAACCAGTAGAGGAAACTACAGAAGTTATTGAAGTAGAAAACCCAATTCAACCAGTAGAAAAAACCACAGAAGCAGAAATAACAGAAAATCAAATCCAACCAACGGAAGAACCACAAGAAGCTGAAGAAGAAAACTACACCCCCGAATCATCATCAGATTTAGTCATATCCGACCAAGAGAAAAATTTAGAAATTAACCTCCAAGCTATTGAATTGGGCTTTGCTCTAACATCCGAACAAATAGCAGTAGTAGCGGATGAATTAGACAACCAATTCGTATCAGAGGATGAATTTATTGCCGCAGTCAAAGAAGAATTAATCCGATTTATCGACTACCAAACAGAACAATCCAACACTAAATTTAACCGAATGTTGGGTGAGGTAGAGAATTACTCATCAGGAAAGAAAGTAAAACGACTTGAAGATATGTCAACCAATCTTGAACAATCCTTAACCAGATTACAACATCAAGATAAATTTTTTCAGAGAAGAACATTATCAACTATCGACATGCTACGAAAGAAGAAATCAAAGTCAATCCAAGTTTAATCTCATAGTATTTGTAGGGGTATCCATTATTTTTATGATTCCCTTGCTTTTACAAACCCTTGAACGACTTAAACCCCTAACTCCAGAACAACAAGAAAGAAGATTAATTAAAGAGGGATGGATTTGTGATGGCTACTGCAAATACTAAGGAGACAAATGAAAGCTAAATATGTTCGTGACCACGTTTCAAGTTACGGTAAAAATATATCCAAAGCAACAGAGAAGAAGTTTGGTATTACCAAATCTCTAATAGTAAAGGCTGCAATGGGTGATGAAAAATCACTCAAACAGATAGGAGATATGGGTAAGACTGGAGAACGCTTGCAAATGGCTATGCCCATTATCCGAGAAAATCTCAAGGATTATATTGATGGAACCAAAGAATATAATACAGCCCTAGCTGATATTTACCGCACTGGTGGTAAAGCTGCATCCGCAATTGATAAATCTGCTGGTGACGTAACTCTAGAAAACACCAGATTCCTGAACCAAATTGAAGAATACAAGCAGCAATTGTTCTCCAATTTGGAGAAAGAATATCAGCGTCATGATGATGCAATAGATATTATCGAACTGCAAGCCTGGATTGATTCCCAAATGGTAGATGTAGAAATGCAAGCTAAGTTTGAGGGGATATCAAACAAGCCACTTTTAGCTCAGATGAAAGCTGACGATGAATACGAAGAAAAGAAAATTCAACATATCTTAGAAAATGGCTCAGACAGTAATTTAAGCTTAATTCCCCGCAAACAGTTCTCTACAAATCCTGTTGTCAAGCTGTGGAATAGTGTCAGAGATATTTTCTCTTAGAGTAATAAAATTGCTGCTGAGTATCTATCAATCCAGCAGCAATATTAATAAATTAATGCAATGCTATGTTACCAGAATTTGAGTCAGATGATACACCACAATCAAATTACCCAATTGAGTCAGATAGTAGTTTTACACCAGATGAAATCGAATCAATCCAAAAGTATAAGGAGAATTTACAAAAGAAGCTAAATAAAAACCAATCGGTACTCAAAGGGATAGAAGCTGGC
This sequence comes from Scytonematopsis contorta HA4267-MV1, assembly GCA_019359035.1. Taxonomy (GTDB): domain Bacteria; phylum Cyanobacteriota; class Cyanobacteriia; order Cyanobacteriales; family Nostocaceae; genus Scytonematopsis; species Scytonematopsis contorta. Next base: position 43,127 of record JAHHIC010000103.1, read on the forward strand.
TTTTGGGGTCTTACTTCATATTCGATTGCTAGATTTTTAATACTGACAATCGGAACTCAGGGAGTAGGACTAGCAGTAGCTCTGAGCGTTTTAATTAACAATATTACCAATAGAGATTGTTTGGATGCTTTTAATTTAGATAGAAAAGATGGGGAGTGGAATATACAGGGTATGGGTAAAATCATCAAGTTTAGTTTCAGTACTTTGGTTGCCTGCTTTATTATTTGGAATGCGACAGGTGACTTATTAAAGATGGCTGACAGTTCAAAAGAAACCTATAATGCATTACAAAATAAAGTAGAACAGTTTAATAACTTACCCGACAGCCAGCAAAGAAATATCTTCATAGTTGTTGTACTTGTTGGGTTAGGGGGAATTTACACAATTATTGATTCCCTAGATAGGAGGTAAGCATGAAAATACCTTACTCTGGTTTATCTGTTTCTTCTATAGTTGTAGCTTTATCGTCAGCATTATATTTGGGTCAATCTACAAGACCTTTTGATGTAGTAATTGTTAGATTTTGCCCGACAACTATTAATAAAGGACAGAGACATATCAAAAACCGTGCGGATTCCCAAGCAGAATTAGATAAGAAATATTGTAGATACGAGCATAAACTTTTAAAAGAAGTATGGGAACAACAACAGTTTGAAGCATCGTTACCAATTCCAGAATCATCACTCCAGTTAAGGAACATTCCTAAAACAAAATCAGATGTGAAGTGGTTTATTATAGCTCCCATCTCTTTTGGATTAGGATATCTAGCTTGGAGTAAGAAATGTGAAATCAATGAAGAAAATGCCCATTGGGAATTAGAAGGGTATAAAACCAGCATCAAGCTTACTGGAGTCAGGGCTAGAAATGAAAGAGATTTTAAAACCCAAACTATTAATAGTAACTGGGATAAACAAAGGGTTAAATCTGGTTTTATTCCAGTAGACGCAATTAAGGATAGGGCTAAAAAGCAAGCTGAAATACAGGATAAAACTCATGCATCAGCACTTAAGCAATTTGATTTAGCTGATTCAGAGATGGATAAAACTATTGCAGAAAATATAAGAGACAAGAACAAAGCGGATAAGGAAAGTGAGAAAATGTTAAAGAAAAATAAGAGCAATGATTTAGAAGCATCTAACAACCCAGAAGGTAACATCCAAGAACGGGTAAATCAACTGATAGAAGCATTAAAAAGATGGGAGGATGGTTGGTTATACACAATCATTAAAAATAACAAACCTTTATGGCTAATTGGTTCCCAAGGAAGCGGTAAAACCAACACAGCTTCTTGTATTGCGCTAGTTAGAAAATATTGCTTTGATGCTCCAATTTACCAGCTAATTGACCGTCATGCTACTGGAGAAAACTGGAAGGTATGGCAATTCTTGGATGCACAAATTAAAGCAGAATCAGAAGAAGAAATCGGACAAGCTTTAGAAGATGCTTGTGAACGCTGGTTAGGCAGAATTAAAGAAGTACCAAGACAAAAGCAACAGTTAATTATTGACGAATTTACTAACCTTAAAAAAATACCATCCTGTAAAGAACCAGCTATGAGATTTTTCTCTATGCATCTGACAGATACCAGAAAAGCGAAAGAGTTTTTTATTGGAATTAACCACTACTTTACTAATGAAAGCACCGTAGAGGGTACATTTGAAGCACGTAAAGCTGGCACAATTCAAATAAAAAAGTTTTCTGCAAATGGAGAAACACCATTAGCAAGAGTACAAATTGTACATGGGTTAGTTGATACCAGTGGTAGGGGTGAATATAGCGTAGCTGTCACCAGGGGCAAACTAAACAGTTTAGTTTATGCTATAAAGTATATGATTAAAGCAATACAGAATTGTCATAGCTATATTTTAGCATTTCATTTCTCTTTATAAGGATGTCCGCATATCGGGCAGTAACGA
>JAHHIC010000104.1 GCA_019359035.1 Scytonematopsis contorta HA4267-MV1
ATTAAGATGCTACCGAAAAAACCACACAAGGTTTTATTATCTCAAATATTTGATAGAATAGCCTCATTGGGACGTATCCACGCCCCTAAACCTTCTGTCACCACTTCATAATTGGCGAAGGTATTGTAATAATACTATGGGGTTTTAATTATTTCCCCCATTCCCCATAGAATCAGATTTTCTTCCACCATCAACCGTATGCCAATTTCGGGGTAAATCCCTTGTAAATAACTAGATAACAAAATGCGATCGCCTCCGGTTAGCGCGACTTTACCTTGGGGAAAATCTTGCCACCAAGCTTCCACAAAGCCTTTAATTCCAGCTAAAAGGGTATAAACCACTCCGCTTTGAATAGCTTCAGCTGTATTAAGCACATATCTTTTAGGTAGTGACTGGGTTTCTACATATGGTAATTGTCCAGTTTTTTGGGAAAGAGTTGAAAATTGCAAACCTAATCCTGGTAAAATTGCCCCACCTACTAAATTTTGGTTTTCGTCAGCACCAGTAAAAGTTAGTGCTGTTCCCGCATCAATCACAAGCATAGGAAACCCCCAAACTGAAGCTGCACCATATAAAGCGAGAGCGCGGTCAATTCCTAATGTGGGATAAAGTCCTTGAAGTGGCACATTTTCTAAAGTAAGAATGCGAACATCAGGATAATTTTGCCATAGTGCTGTCTGTGTAGGAACGACAGAGGCTAGCAGGATTCGGAGTGGGGAGTGGGGAGTGGGGAGTGGGAAATGGGGAATTGTGAATTGGGATTGGCTGATTTGCTTGATGGTATCGATAGGTAGATAGGAGCTGTTCCAGTTGTAAACTAGTCCGTCATCGATAAATAACCCCCAATGAAGCCTTGAGTTTCCAATCATTAAAGCTAATATCATCGGACTCTTAGTTTTTCTTAACCTATCCATAGGTTTTTTAATAATTATTTACAAACCACCCGTGCCAAAATATAGAGAAGAGGAAAAAATACTCATTTTTTATGGAGGCGGGTTATGGTAGCTCTAACCGAAAAAACTAAAAAACGGTTGACCATGCAAACTGCGGAGATAGCTGTAAATACTACAGCTATGCGCTCTTTGGATTGGGACAGAGACCGATTTGATATTGAGTTCGGGTTGCAAAATGGGACTACCTACAACTCCTTTATTATACGTGGGGAGAAAACAGCCCTAGTTGATACCTCTCACGAGAAATTTCGTCAGTTATTTTTCGATACCCTCAAAAAAGAAGTTAACCCAGCAGAGATTGATTATTTAATTATCAGCCATACAGAACCAGACCACAGTGGGTTGGTAAAAGATATGCTGAAGCTCTGCCCAGATATCACTGTTGTAGGTTCTAAAGTAGCGATTCAGTTTTTAGAAGACTTAGTACATCATCCATTTAAGCGGAAGATAGTTAAAAATGGTGACCGTTTGGATTTAGGCAACGGACACGAGTTGGAATTTGTCATTGCTCCTAATTTACATTGGCCAGATACAATTTTTACTTTCGACCACAAAACCCAGATATTATACACTTGTGACGCCTTCGGGTTACACTATTGTTCAGATAATACTTTTGATGACGATTTAAAAGCAATCGAAGCTGATTTTGAATATTATTATGAGTGTTTGATGGCTCCTAATGCACGGTCAGTGCTTTCAGCTCTGAAACGTATGGGGGAACTAGAAAAAATTGACATGATTGCCACTGGTCACGGGCCACTTTTATCTCACAATGTTGAGGAACTGACAGGACGTTACCGTAAATGGAGCCAAAGTCAAACGAAAGCTGAAGCCACAGTTGGGGTATTTTTTGTTTCCGACTATGGCTATAGCGAACGCTTAGCTCAAGGTATTGCGAATGGTATCACCAAAACAGGTGTAGCCGTGGAAATGGTGGACTTGAATGCGGCTACAGATTTACAAGAGTTGCGAGAACTTGTTAGCCGTTGTGCAGGTTTAGTTGTAGGAATGCCTCCCGTTAACGAAGATGCGACAATTCAAGCAGCGCTGGGAACTATTTTAGGTTCAGCGAAAGAGAAACAAGCCATTGGTCTTTTTGAAACTGGTGGTGGAAACGATGAACCAACTTATCCCCTACTTAATAAATTCCGTGCTTTGGGTTTACATATTTCATTCCCTGTAATTGAGATTCGAGAAACACCAACAGAGAACAAATATAAATTGTGCGAAGAAGCGGGTACTGACTTAGCTCAGTGGGTAACACGGGATAAAAGTATAAAAGCGATGAAATCCCTTAGTGCTGACTTAGATAAAGCTCTAGGGAGAATAAGTGGTGGTTTATACATTATTACTGCCAAAAAAGGTGATGTTCAAAGCGCGATGCTGGCTTCTTGGGTAAGTCAAGCGAGCTTTAAACCCTTAGGATTCAGCTTAGCAGTAGCAAAAGACCGGGCAATTGAATCACTGATGCAAGTAGGTGATAAATTTATCTTGAACGTTTTGGAAGAAGGAAATTATCAAATCTTGATGAAACACTTCTTAAAGCGATTTGCTCCTGGTGCAGACCGTTTTGAAAATGTTAGAACCCAAAACTCCGTAAGTGGAGCACCAATTCTTGCAGACGCTTTGGCATATATGGAATGCGAAGTAGCTAGTAGATTGGATGCTGGTGACCACTGGATTGTTTACTGCACCGTTTACGCTGGTAGAGTTTCCAAACCCGAAGGAATGACAGCTGTTCACCATCGTAAAGTTGGTAATCACTATTAAGAAATGGGTAATGGGTAATTGGTAATGGGTAATGGGTAATTGGTAATGGGTAATTGGTAATGGGTAATGCGTAATGGGTAATAGTGCAATTACCAATTCCCAATCCCCAATTACCAATCCCCAATTACCAATCCCCAATTCCCAATCCCCAATTACCAATCCCCAATTACCAATTACCAATTACCAATTACCAATTCTTCAGATTTATGGCAGAAATAACAAAACCCCGTGATGTTCAGGTTGTGCCTATTGGTACAGATACAAGAATTTTCCGTTCCCGCAGTTGGGCGCGTTTGAGATTTGAAATAGAGTATGCTTTAGCTAAGGGTACGACTGCTAATTCTTTTTTGATTGAAGCGGATAAAGTAGCTCTGATTGACCCTCCTGGAGAAACATTTACGGAAATTTACTTAGATGCGTTGCAGAAACGGACTGATTTAAAGAAGATTGATTACGTAATTCTCGGTCACGTTAATCCCAACCGTGCTGCTACTTTGAAAGCTTTGTTGGAAGTTGCACCCCAAATTACTTTTGTTTGTTCTAATCCTGGAGCAATTAATTTACGAGGTGCGTTAGAAAATCCAGATTTACCTATCCTTGTTAAACGTGGTGGAGAAACTCTTGATTTAGGTAAGGGTCATAGTTTGGAGTTTATCCCTACTCCTAACCCACGTTATCCGGATGAGCTTTGTACTTATGACCCTCAAACGGAAATTTTATATACTGATAAATTATTTGGCTCCCATATTTGTGGAGACCAAGTTTTTGATGAGGGTTGGCAAGTTTTTCTAGAAGATAGACGGTATTATTTTGAGTGTGTGATGGCTCCACATGCACGACAAGTTGATACCTCTTTAGAGAAACTTTCAGATTTAAAGGTGCGGATGTATGCTCCAAACCACGGTCCTTTGGTACGCTATGGATTAATTGAACTGACTACAGCTTACCGAGAATGGCTACAGCAGCAAAATAACCAAGAAAATTCTGTTGCTTTAATTTATGCTTCTGCTTACGGAAATACCGCAACTATTGCTCAGGCAATTGCTCATGGTATTACAAAAACGGGTGTGAGTGTAGAAGCGATAAATTGCGAAGCAGCAGAACCAGCAGAAATTCAAGCTGCTGTAGAGAAAGCATCGGGTTTTATTATTGGTTCCCCAACTTTGGGTGGACATGCACCAACTCCGATTCAAACTGCATTAGGAATTATTCTCTCGAATGCTGCGAAAAATAAATTAGCAGGTGTGTTTGGTTCTTTTGGTTGGAGTGGTGAAGCAATTGATTTATTGGAAAGTAAATTAAAAGATGCGGGATATCGTTTCGGGTTTGACCCCATCCGCGTAAAGTTTAAACCAGATGATGTCACCTTGCAAACCTGTGAAGAAGCTGGAACTGATTTTGCCCAAACTTTAAAGCGAATTAAAAAAGTTCGCGTCGTTAGTCAACAACCAGCGAATAATTTAGAACAAGCGGTTGGACGAATTTTAGGTTCGTTGTGTGTGGTGACAGCAAAACATGGAGATGTATCCAGCGCTATGTTGGCTTCTTGGGTATCTCAAGCGAGTTTTACCCCCCCCGGTTTAACTATTGCTGTTGCTAAAGATAGAGCTATGGAACCACTAACCTATTCGGGTAAAGAATTCGTAGTTAATATTTTGGCGGAAGGAAGACAACTACGGAAGCATTTCATGAAAAATTTTGCTCCTGGGGAAGACAGATTTGCGGGTATTGAAACTCAAGAATCGCAAAATGGTTCTCCTATTCTTAGTGGTGCTTTGGCTTATTTGGAATGTACTGTGAAAAGCCGGATGGAAGTAGGTGACCACTGGTTGGTTTACGCTACTGTGGAAGATGGTAAGGTGTTAAATCCTGATAGCGTAACTGCAGTGCATCACCGTAAATCTGGTAATCATTATTAAAAATGTAGAGACGTTATATGTAACGTCTCTACAGTTTTTCGATGTCTTGTTTAATGTTATGCAAATCTATATAATGGTCAGCTACATTCATTAAACTTTCGCTAGCCATAGAGCGTAAACTGACTAGTTCTACCCTGACTCCTTTGTAAGTGACACTGTTTACAGCATAAGTTAGCTCTCCGTTGCCACTAAGAAGAATAAGAGTGTCACAACATCTTGCTAAATTCAGCATATCAACAGACATTTCCACATCCAAATTTGCTTTTTTGGAACCATCCGCAAACTGCACCAGTTCTTTAGTTACAACACGGTAGCCATTACGACGCATCCATAATATAAAAGCTTGCTGCTTTTCGTTGGTGTTATCGTAAGCTGTATAAAAATACGCTCGCAGTAATTGTCGTTCTTTTGTTAAACAGGGAAGTAATTTAGCGTAATCGATTTCACAACCAAGATATATTGCTGCGTGAAACAGATTTGAACCATCAATAAAAATAGCGACACGTTCTTTCTGCTTCTGTTCTTCTAAATTGGCAGAGTAAAGCTTCTCCTCGGAAATATCAGTATTTAAATTTGATTCTTTGACAAATTGTAGTTGTGGTGCTACATTACTAGGCTTTTCTCTCTTGAAAACAGGGTGTGGGGAAGCAAGATTTTTATTTTTTGTGTCCGACCGCGCATTTATAGGTAGTTCAAAGTTTTGCTCATTATACCTTTCTGGTCTGGGAAGTAGTTCCATATATGGCTATTCAGTAAGTAATTATAATCAAATGTTCACAATTTAAACTGATACGTTGACAAATCCTATAATTTTCAAGATGAGTAAAGTATCAGCATGAAATGATAACTTAATTGCTTGTCACATATACATTATATTGATTGATAAGCAGTTAATCTTAATATTTTCTTTATTATTTACATTATTTCTCACACTAGTGTTGAGAGGAGATAAATAGATACAAATCTTTACCCTCCGCAATAATTGGTCAACACAATTTTGTGTAGCATTTATGCAATTTACGTACTGTATTAATACTTATGTACGGATATAAGGATGGTTGTCGTTGAATAATTATGTGTCTCAGGCAATCGCTAATGTAAAATGGAGTTCACTACCCTTATTTTTACCTGCGGAAACAGCCCAAATGTTTCCACCTAATTGCTGAATAATTTGACGACAAATCGCCAAACCTAATCCAGTACCACCTATTGTGCGTCGCAGAAAATTTTCTTCTTGATAGAAACGTTCAAAAATTGCTTCTAGCTGATTTGCTTCAATCCCTCGACCTGTATCTTTAATAATGACTTCTAACATTTGTTTCAGATTGGACTGATTTTGAGGAGATGAAGAAATTTCTGGATTGAAAACCTTAGCACAAATTGTTATTTTTCCATCAGGATTTGTAAATTTACAAGCATTATCCAAAAGCTTAGCCAGAACTTCCGTGAGTCCTTCTCCATCCACTTGAACTAAAGGCAAATCCTGTGGTATCTGTAGTAAAATTTGTGGCAGAGTCTTGCTTGAAGAAGGCTCTTTGAGGCTGCTGATAACTAAATCCAGGGTTGTTTCTAAAGAAATTGGTTCTAATTGCCAACGCATCCAACCACCTTCCAAGCGAGAGAGGGTAAGAAAATCTTGAATTAGCAGTCGCATTCTTTCTAAATCAGTCAAAGCAATTTCTAACATTGACTGCTGATAATCTGGTGACATATCTGGTTCGTTGGCTAAACTCTCCAAACAAACTAGGATAGTAGAAAGGGGAGTTCGTAATTCATGACCCACTATGGCAATTAGGTTACTTTGGCTGCGCTCTAAAGCTGCAAGTTGTTGGTTGAGGCTTTCTAAATTGTTGTACGCTTCACCTTGAATAAAAGCTGCTGCGACTTGATTCGCAATTGCTTCTACCAACCCTCGCTCACTTTCGCTCCAAATATGGGCTGAAGTCCCACAATGATGCAGTTCCAATATTCCCAGGCAATTTTCTTGATAGCAGATTGGTACTATTAAACAAGATTTAATTTGCCACTGCGCTAATTGAGTGCTTAAATATGGATTTGTTTTTATGCCTAAATCTTGGGTCGTGTCAGCAATGGCAATTGTTTGTTCGCTAGCCAAAACCTCTTGAAATAATGGATGATTTGCCAAAGACCAAATTTGTCCTTTTAAAGAAGAAACACCTATACTCACCCATTCATATTCAATTGGTGTAATTGTTTCGTTCTCATTATTGTAGCGATAAAGTAAGCAACGGCAATTCCTGAAAATTTTCCCTAGTTCTTGCACCGTAACCTGAAAAATTTCTTCCGGTTTTAAAGAATTACGGATAGTAGTAGTAATAGCGTTAATTAGACGTTCGTTACGTTCTTTTTGAGTAATTGTTCGATAAGCTTTTATCTGTTTGTATAGGCTAGATTGTAAATAAGTTACCAAACGCTCTGTAAATAGTTTGGCATCAATTTGTGATGATTGACTAGATGATATTTGAGATAATTTTTTGTTAGTCAAACCATATTGAAGCTTTGTTGATTCTACTTTTTCTGTTAATTCCGGTCGATAAAATAAAATTTTATCTAATAATAGTTGGGCTGCAGTTGTGCTAACTTTATAGTCAAAACTCCATATACCTTTAAATTGCCTTGTTTCGTCCAATGATACCCCATCAACTTGGGAAGCAAACTCCTGACAAACTATACAAGCAGCGTACTCAGTTCCGACAATGATTAAATGCCACTCTTGTGCTAAATCGTCCTCTGGGTCTAAAGGAATAACCTCGTAAGCACTTGATGTTGTGGCAAAGTCGGATTCTGGTGCTGCTAAAACGTAAATTTGGTCTGTAAATTGGGCAATCCGCTGATAACGACGGTTTTCTTGACGATAAAAACGTTCTTGCTGAAAGTTAGAAATTACTAAAGGCTTATCTGTCCCTAACAGTAGAAGGTCTTCCATTGCATGAGAAAGAGCAGTTAGGGAAGCTTTAAAATAAACTTGAGAATTAAGATTCGGTACAGTCTGAAGTAATTCTTGCAATAAGGAATTGGGACTCTTCATTACTACTAAGCCGATGAGCCACCTTTTTATAATAAATTTATTCGCAAATCAAAGTGGAGAAAGCTATCATTGAGTGTGTTTAACTGACCGCATTTAAAGAAAGTTCTCCCGAAAGAGCCTCCTCAAATTGCACATCATATAAATGAGTTTCATCCAAGATGATGCTACTGAGGTCAACATCACGCAAATCAGTTCTTGACAAAATAGCTTTAGTTAAGTTGGTATTATATAGGTCTGCTTTACTTAATTTGGCCCCAGTCAAGTTCACTTTACTTAGATTAGCACCTGCCAGATTAGCACCACTTAAGTCTGCGTAGCGTAAATCAGCACCTTCTAGATTTGTATTACTGAGGTCTGCACCACGCAAATCAGATAATCGCAGGTCTGCGTTCTGTAGATTAGCCTTATGCAAATCGGCACTCGTTAAAACTACTCTGATTAAAGAGGCTCTGCTAAAATTAGCCTGAATCAGAATCGATTCACATAAATTAGCTCTCCACAAAATAGCGTCTTCCAGAACAGCTTCACTTAAATTAACTCCGTTCAAAGAAGCTCTTGACAGGTTTGCACCCGTCAAATCCGACCGACTTAAATTAGCTCCAGCTAAACAGCATTCACTTAGATGTGCTCGTTGCAAGCTGAATTGTACGAAATCTCTGTTCCCTGCGGCATAGCGCTTGAGAAGTTCATCAGCATTTATAACCATGATAATAGACTTCGCAGCCGGGACTGGGTTGATGTGGATATAACTAGTATCCGTGTGGCTTCTGTAATAGACATGATTTCTTAACTCCTTCTTAATAATCGTTTACATTTTTAAAGTATGTTTACATCGTTTACATAAAACCTTAATTTTCTAAGTTGGTAAACTACAAAACATTTTTTCAGCAAAAGATAGCAGTACGCATTAGCTTTGGGTAAATTTATTTATACTGCATTTTTTGTTTTGATTATTTAGTTTTGTGAACTTACATTACGATTATGTAACAAAAATTCATAATTCACAATATTCTTAATACTTTTAAAAGATTGTTTTTGCTTCTAGTATATATAAGTAAAAATTATATATGGGACGTTGCAGGTGGGGACGTTGCAGGTGGGGACGTTGCATGTGGAGAGGTTACATGTGGAGAGGTTACATGTGGAGAGGTTACATGTGGAGAGGTTACATGTAACGTCTCTACAGGGCTTAAATATTGTTTAATGCGGTGATGATAGCTGAAATATCCTTACTTTCTGCTTGTTTAATGGTGTTAACAGCTTTACTGAGCACAATACCGGGAGGTTCTATAAGGATACGACCGAGTAAAGCGACCTTGCTATCAAGTAAAGTAATAATTGCTTGCTGTTGATTAGAAGATTCGTAAGCGAGAATAGAAGCTGTGTTCCAAGCTTCCTCACGAGCTTTACGTAAGCTGAAATTCATAAGTATTTCGTCTGTTCTGCCACCAACAGTGTCCAAAATGTTAAACATCGGTGAAAAGTTGCTAATTACCTGTTGTACGGAATTTAATAAATCTCCGAAAATTATGTTAGTTCGGTAAAAATCGTCTTTAAGGTTTTCTAGTTTATCATCTGGACAAATTTGTGCTGCTACAATACCCAAATCTAAATTTATATGAGCATTTGCTCCCAGTAATAAATGCTGCACAATAAGTAAATCTTGTTTTGATGCAGCTGCAAAAGATATTTTCCAGCTTTTTGTAATATTACTTTCACCCAATTTGTATGTATCAAAAGCAGCAAAATAACGGTTGGCAAATTGAGTAATATATTGTTTCATCAGTGAAGCATTATCGAAGAAGCTATTTTCGATACCTGCAATTAATTTTAAAGTCACCTGACGGTATAGTGCTGCAAATAAGCCTATTGGGCTGTTTTGGTTTTGGCTTTCTCTAATTATTATGTCTAAGTGCTGGATGACTTCATCAGTATTATTGGCTAGCATTTATACCCTGTAATAAATTGTTCGTTACAGTTGTATAAGATAAATGCTGAGTTCGCAATAGACTTCTCTTTTTATTATGAAAATTATAATTACTTAACATTTTGTATACGCAGAATCGTGAAATATGATGTTATTAACTGTAAGCTAAGTTTGGATGTTCAGAGAATTCACTCTTGGTTTTCCTGAATATTTGGGCTTTGAGTGTATTGGCTTAAAGCTAGTTCTGGGTTTTATGACGAAGTAAATTTTACTGTTAAAAATATATCTATGAAATTAATTCAAAAATTAGCAGTTGCAACTGCTGGTTTTGTCATGCTTACAAGTGTAAATGCATCACCTGTGGCTGCTTTTAGCTGGTCAAAAATCACAGAAGATAATTTTGCAAATAATGGAACGACGATTGTGGCTCAAACAGTATCGGTTACTGTAAGCGAAACTAGTTCACAAGAACAACAAAAATATGAGCAAACACAATCAGAATTCTGGACTCAATCTTTGATTTGGTTTGCTGGTGCTGTATTTTTTCTGGCTGGGATTCCGACTTTAGCATTACTCTTTTTGAGTAAGGATGAGAGTAAAAAATCTAAATGCTAATCTATTTTTTTATATTATGTAGAGACGTTACATGTAACGTCTCTACATCTTAGTTTATGTACGTATCGATTTTTTACATACTCTTCAACGTGCGTGTCAATTTTTACTTACCTTCGCATACTGCGTGGGTCAAGAGCATCTCGTAATCCATCTCCTAATAGGTTGAAAGCTAGAACGCTAGTAACAATCATGATTGCTGGAGGCCAGATAAGCCAGGGTTGCAGTACTAAAATTGAAGCGTTAGTTGCTAGCGATAGCATATTACCCCAAGATGCATCAGGTGGTTGAATTCCTAAACCAATAAGACTCAACACTGATTCTGCACTAATAAAGCTGGGGACTGTGAGGGTGACTGATATTATTATATATGTCGCAGTTTGGGGTAAAACGTGACGCATAATGATATAAAAAGGTGAAGCCCCCATAGCTCGTGCGGCTTGGACAAATTCTCGCTCTTTAATTGATAGTACCTGTCCGCGAATTACTCGCGCTAAACCTGCCCAGGTAATGAAGGAAGTTATTAAAACAAATAACATAAAAGTTTGAGTACTGGACAACCCTGGGGGTAATACTGCTCCTAAACTCACTAAAAGATAAATACTAGGGAAGGTCATTAAGACTTCTGCAAAACGCATGATAACCGCATCAATCCAACCACCAAAATAACCAGAAATACCTCCTGCGATTATACCTAGAGGGAAGGAAACTGCTACCCCTACTAGACCAATAAATAAACTGATACGACCACCAAATAACAGACGGCTAAATTGGTCTCGTCCTTGGTCATCTGTACCTAATAGATTGAATCTTGTACCCCCATCAGCACCAAATAAATGTAAATTTACGGGAATACCAGGAAATATATCTACTTCCTTCCAACTCGGTGGGAGGGGTAGGGTGATTTTAAATAGGTCATATTTTTCCCCGAATACAAACAGACGCAATCTTGCTGGTTTGGCAAAGTCTACCAATAATTTGCGGTCACCTGTTTCTAGATTTGTCTCACCTTGTGTGGTGGGATAAATATGGGGACCGATAAATTGTCCTGCTTTTGTCTGCCAGTAAATACTGGTGGGTGGAAGCAGTGAACCATTAGTTTGTTGGCTAAAAGGGTCATAAGGAGCGACAAAATCAGCTGCAATAACAGCTAAATAAAAGACTATCAGTACAATAGCCCCAAATTTAGCCAGAGAATTTTTCTTTAATCGTTGCCACCAGTTCATAAAAGTAGGGAGTGGGGAATGGGGAGTGGGGAGTGGGGAATGGGGAATGGGGAATGGGGAATGGGAAATGGGGAATGGTAGAGACGCGATTAATCGCGTCTCTACTGAGCTGGAAGTTGGGAATTAGAAATTATGAATTATATATTATTTGTTAACGAGTAGGTTATCATCTAACATCCAAAATACAATTCTTAACTTTTAATTCCCCACTCCCCACTCCCCACTCCTCAATTGCGAATTGCGAATTGCGAATTGCGAATTGTTTTCCCCACTCCCCAATTTTAAGTTTTGATTCTAAACTCTTCGCTTCTCGCTCCCAGTTCTTCAAAATACCGTTGTTCTTCTTGCTGTTTTTCGTGTTCGACCACAAAAACGTTTGAATAAAGATTGGCAATTATTTGTTTACCTTGCTGGGTCAGCGATAGATAGCGCAATCCATCTTGAATATAAGGATAAACGCCATTCCAGTAGAACTTAGCGTAGTTTTTGCGTAAGTCAGCAGGGTTTTTGTACCCTAACACCCGATTCATTCCTGTTTCTTCAAATTCATAGTACAAAGATGTGATTTTCTTTAAATAACGTGGGTCGCTTAATTGTCCAATCAAATCCGCAGCACGTACTAAACCTGCAAAACTCTCTGTACCTTGATTGTCTCCTGCTGCAGGCACAGGAAACCGGGTTAGTTCTATATTTCTTTTAATAACTTCAGCGTCTATGAGTTTGTGACCACCAAAACGCTCATCAATAAATAATTTTGCTCTATCAACATGATATGGTGTCAAACTCGCATCACTGGCACCAGGAGGAAGAGAAATCATGGTGCCATCTTTACCTGTAGAGTAAAGTTCTTCGTTTTCGCGGTCTCGACGACAGACTCCTTTTACGTAACCTATATCGTGACACACTAATGATATGATAAAGTGCAACCAGTCATCACTGGAAACACCTCCCTCACGGATATGCTTACCGCGTAAAATTTCTTGCCCTACTAGGGCAACAAGGACAGTGTGTTCGACATTATGATACAAGGCATCGCTATTGGCAATATTTTCCAAAGCCATGTTACCCGCCCAGGCTATAATATCCTGGTAATCCAATTTTAGACATCCGTATGTACGTCGGTATCCTTCTCTAATTTGGTTTACAAAAGCATCAATTAAAATTTCGGTCGCGTTGAACATAATCTTTTACTTGGTCGTATATTGGATAAGAATTATTTATCGGTTTATGTGAAAATGGCATTCCATATAGGTTTCTCTTAAGTTATTGAGACGCTGAGCCTTCGCACAAGTGTATTCCTTCTCTAGATAAAAAGACTACACAGATGCGAAAATTAGTTGTCACAGCACTTCAGAAACCATATAAATGCCTCTACCACAGGATAGGCGATGCTTTCTGTTGACGCAAAGTTTTCTAGGAAAAATATTACTCTAAAGCTTATGGGACAAGATTTTCCTCAGATTTTCTAAGACTTTCCTCAAGTCCCACCACCAACGCAGGGTATGTTTCAATTAACCTAAATCATTAATGAAATATAAAAGTTAGGTGGTTAAGTGCTAGCTAGAGAGATTTATAGGCATAGGGTTTAAGGTAATCAGGTAAAGATATTGTTATCTATAAGTATTTCATATAATTATCATTCAGCGGTGATCCGAACAGCTTTAGCCGTGTGATGCAAATATTTTTGGGGAGTGGGGAATTGGGAGTAGGGAGTCGGGGGTGGGGAATTGGGAACTAAGAATTGCGAATTGCGAATTGCTCCCAACTCATTACTTTTGTCATGGGTGATTCCACCGGATGGATGCGGACAAAAATGGTGTAATAAGGCATAGTTAATATAAAGTAACTATTTTTATAATCTCTTAAGAAAACTTAAGGAAAGCGGGTAGTGGTGCTAAAAGTGAAAACGGAGGTATGACCATGAGCGACAACAGCTTTACTGAAGTTCAGGCAGAAGAAACACCGATGACGCTGGTGGAAAAACCTCTTTGGGAAGAAGAAGAAGAAAAACTCGTAGTTAACCGTCGTCCTTGGTTAATGCCTTTGTTGCTGGGTACTATTATAGGAGTCGGGGTTGCTGTTGGGGGAATGCGTGTCATTAGCAATCGTCCTGCTACTCAAGATAAAGCAGTCGCTAATCAAACAGCAACCCCAGGGAAAAATACGGCAATCGCAATGACTGTCACCACGGCTAACGCTGAAACAACTCGTATTTCCCGCACTTTAAACGCTACCGGTTCTATCGCTGCTCGTGAGTTAACTCCTGTTTTACCTCAGGCTAATGGGCTACAAATAAAACAAGTGCTTGTTAAAGAAGGCGATATAGTCAAAGAAGGACAAGTTTTAGCGGTATTAGATGACTCAGTAATACAAACCCAAATTTTACAAGCAAAGGCGGATGTAGAATCAAGACAAGCGGATGTCGCTTCTCGTGAAGCTGAGTTAGCATCCCGAAGAGCTGCGGTGGAATCATCTAAGGCTTCGGTTGCATCTAGTCAAGCAATTGTACAGCAACGTCAAGCTGATTTGGCACAAGCAAAAGCGAGACTGACGGAAGCACAAAGGAATTTTGAACGCATCAGGCAATTAACAGAGCAGGGTGCAGAAAGTAAACAACGTTTAGATACTGCGACAACAAATTTAGCGACAGCGAGTGAAGCTGTACGTTTAGCAGAAGCGAATATTCGTAGTGCTCAAGCCAATGTCAGCAGTGCTCAAGCAACAATAGGTAGAGACGAAGCGACTGTCAGAAGTGCTACAGCACAAGTTAATAGTGCCCAAGCTAATGTTCGTAGCAATAGCGCTAGAGTTCAACAGCTGCGAACCCAATTGGGACAAACTGCTGTACGTGCCCCAGTCTCAGGGATAGTAGCAGAAAAATTAGTCAGAGTCGGTGATATTACAGGAGTACCTCCCCAAACTCAGGTAGGGACGGTTGTGGGAGGTACGCAAAAATTATTTTCGATTATACGAGATGGTGGATTGGAATTACAGGCACTGATTCCCGAAACGCAGCTACCACAGATAAAGGTGGGAGCGAACGTGCAAGTAACTTCTGATGCGGATAATCGTATACGTTTAGAAGGCCGAATTAGAGAAATTGAACCTGTTGTTAATGATAGAAGACGGGAAGCAACAGTGAAAATTGATTTACCTGCAACAGGATTATTAAAACCAGGTATGTTTGCTCGTGCATTGATTAACACAAACTCAGCGATTGGGGTAGCGGTTCAACAAAAAGCTGTATTACCTCAACCAGATGGTAGTTCATTAGTGTATGTTTTAAACCCTGATAACACAGTTAGAGCTACAAAAGTCGAAGTAGGAGAAATTCTTAAAGGTGGCAAAGTCGAGATAAAAAGCGGTTTACAACCAGGAGCACGTGTCATCATCGACGGAGCAGGATATCTCAAAGATGGGGATAGGGTAAGGGTTGCTAATGGGTAATGGGTAATAGGTAATGGGTAATGGGTAATAGGTAATAGGTAATAGGTAATAGAAAAAACGATTACCAATTCCCAATCCCCAATTCCCAATCCCCAATTACCAATTACCAATCCCCAATTACCAATCCCCAATTACCAATTACCAATTACCAATTACCAATTACCAATTACCAATTACCAATGTCATTCAACCTTTCTACTTGGTCGATAAAAAAACCTGTTCCGACAATTGTTTTATATTTAATTTTGACTTTTGTGGGTTGGTTTTCTTTCCTGAATTTAGGGATTGATACTAACCCTAATATTGATGTTTCTGCTGTGCAAGTAAGTGTGACCCAACCAGGAGCTGGTCCGACAGAATTGGAGACTCAAGTTACCAGAAGAATTGAGGATGCTGTTGCTGGGTTGGGTAATATTGATGAAATTCGTTCTATTGTTACTGATGGTAATTCCACTACTACTATTAATTTTCTGCTAGGGACGAATGCTGACCGTGCTACTAATGATGTCAGAAATGCAATAGCCCAAATTCGTCAACAACTTCCCCAAGATATTAATGAACCGATTGTTCAACGGTTAGAATTTTCTGGTGCGGCTATAATGACTTATGCTGTTAAGTCTGACAAGCGTTCGGTGGAAGAATTAAGTAATCTTGTTGACTTGAGTATTAGTCGTGAGTTGTTGTCAGTAAAAGGTGTTGCTCAAATTCGTCGTGTTGGTGGGGTTGACCGAGAAATTAGAATTAATCTTAGTCCTGAGCGTTTACAGTCTTTAGGTATTACTGCGACTCAGGTAAATGACCAAATTCGCTCTTTTAATATTAATTTACCTGGTGGACGGGTCGAGGTTGGTGGTAGCGAACAGAGTATTCGGACTTTGGGTAGTGCTGAAAGTGTGGGACAGTTGAAAAATTATGAAATTGTCCTTCCTGGTGGTGGTTCTGTTCCTTTGTCTACTTTGGGTACTATTGAGGATAGTTTCCGTGATGTTAGGCAAACTGCTCGTTTAAATAACCAACCTGTTGTTGCTTTTGAGGTTTTGCGAAGTACGGGTAGCGTTATGGTAACGGTGGAAGAAGGTGTGAAAAAAGCGGTTACGAAGCTGGAAAAAAGCCTTCCTTCTGATGTCAAATTGGAATTAATTTTTACCCGTGCTACTTTTGTTCGTGATTCTTACCAAAGTACTATTGATGAGTTAGTACAGGCTGGTGTTTTAGCCGTGGTAGTTATCATGGTGTTTTTACGAGACTGGAGAGCTACATTAATTACTGCGCTTGCTTTGCCGTTATCTATGCTTCCCACTTTTGCTGTACAACAAGCGTTAGGTTATACGTTAAATAATATGACCTTGTTGGGGTTAGCATTAGGTGTGGGGAATTTGGTTGATGATGCCGTTGTGGAAATCGAAAACATGGAACGGCACATGGCAATGGGCAAAAACCAAATTCAAGCTGCTATTGATTCTTCGTCTGAAGTTGGTTTGGCTGCACTCGCTTCTGGTGCTACGGTTATTGCTGTGTTTTTACCGGTTGCCTTTATGGGTGGTATTCCCGGACAATTTTTCCAACCTTTTGGTGTTACAGTCGCGGTTTCTACGTTTTTCTCCACTTCTGTTGCACGGATGATTACCCCAATGATGGGAGCCTATTTGCTGAAACCGAAGAAGAAAAAGACCGTAGAGACGCGATTAATCGCGTCTCTACCCACCCCTGATTCTCGTCCTAAGCGCTTTCAACCTTATGTGTCATTGTTAAGGTGGTCGTTACGTCATAGATTAACTACTCTGGGAATTGCGATCGCGTTTTTTGTGGGTAGCGTGATGCTGGTTCCTTTAATTCCCAAAGGTTTTGTTGATAACGCTAATAGTGGTATTTCTGTGGTGTCTGTGGAACTTCCTCCGGGTTCGACTTTGCAAGATACTAATAAGGTCGTTACTCAACTGACTAATCAAATTCGACAAAATCCTGCGGTTAAAAATATTCTGGCAACAGAACAAATAAATTCCGCTACTCTAACTGTTCGACTGAAGGAAGAAGAAGAGCTAAGTGTTACTCAAGCTGAGGTCGAAAATCAAATACGTCCGCTATTTACCCAAGTCCCAGGAGCACGAGTCAGTTTCCAAACTCAAGGGCCAGGTGGTGGTCGTAAGGATTTATCGATTGTCCTCAGAAGCGAAAATCCTGATGCGTTAACAAAAGCTGCGAATCAACTGGAACAACAAATGCGAACTATCCCTGGTTTGGTGGAAGTTGCTTCTACTGCTAGTTTAGTTAAGCCTGAAGTTTTGGTAATTCCTAATGTGCAACGTGCTGCTGATTTGGGGGTAACGGTACAAGCGATTGCTCGGACTGCTTCTCTTGCGACGATTGGTGATAATGACGCAAATTTAGCGAAATTTAATCTACCTGACCGTCAAATTCCAATTAGAATACAGGTTGACCCGAAACAACGAGAAGATATTAATACAATTAAAAATCTCCAAGTACCTACCCAAGGTGGTGGTTTGGTTCCTTTACAAGCTGTTGCAGATATTCGCTTTGGTAGCGGGCCTGCAACTATCAACCGCTTTGACCGTGCTCGTCAAGTTTCTGTGGAAGGGAATTTACAAGGTATTACTCTGGGACAAGCGGTACAAGCTGTTGAGAAACTACCAGCGCGACAGAATTTACCTGCGGGTGTAACACAACAGCCTTCAGGTAGTGCGGAAATTATGGAGGAAATTTTCGGTAGATTTGGTTCTGCGCTGGCTTTGGCGGTGATGTTTATCTATGCAATTCTGGTGCTGCTGTATAATAATTTTCTCCATCCGCTGACAATTATGGTGGCTTTACCTTTCTGTTTGGGTGGGGTGCTTATTGCTTTGTTGATTGCTCAAAAGTCTTTGGGATTGTATGCCTTAATTGGTGTGGTTCTTCTGCTGGGTGTTGTGACGAAAAACTCTATTTTGCTGGTGGACTATACTTTGCTTGGTTTGGAGGAAGGTAAGTCCCAACGTCAGGCTCTTTTGGATGCTGGTGCTTCGCGTTTGCGTCCTATTATTATGACTTCTTTGGCTACTATTGCGGGTACTGTTCCTCTGGCTTTGGGACTTGGTGCTGGTGCTGAGGTTCGTCAACCTATGGGGATTGCGATTTTGGGAGGTTTTACTACTTCTACGTTGCTGACTCTGGTTGTGGTTCCGGTTTTGTTTACTTATGTTGATAATTTGCAAGGCTGGATTATGGATTTTATCCGCTATGGTTTTGGGAAGAAACCACGGAAGGTTGAGAAGCGGTCGGTGGTGGTGGGTTCTGGTAATGGGGAAGGGTCGGAGTTTTCGATGAAGAAATAGTGACCTAACCCCCCTACCCCCCTTCCCTGTGAGGGAAGGGGGGAAATAAAAGAAATATTTTGTTTGTATTAAGTTTTTGCTGTAAATTCAGAGTCATCTGAATAATGAGGTGTAGGATTTTGCCAACTGCGGAACAAGGCATTAGGTGTGTTGTACTTTGCCAATCTTTAACCAATACTTTTACGCCAATCTTTGTTGTTCGTGGAGGTTCTTGTAATGCAATTAGACTTTAATGCCATGACTAAAACAGAGCTAAGAGCTTATGTCATTGCTCATCCCGACGATAAAGAAGCGTTCCACGCCTTTGTTGACCGCTTCACCTCTGAGGCTCCTCCAAAAACTTTTGACATTCCAAAATCAAATGCGGAAATTCAGGAAGTTGAAATATTGATTAAGCGTAAATTGGGAGAACTAAAGAGAAGCTAAGAGGGTGTTTATAAAATAATTATTAAGCTTTAGAAACCCTATTATTAGTCCTCTAAAAGGGGACTTTAGCTTTTAGAGGATGTTTGAAAAGTCGTAGATTGGCAGGCAATTAAACCTACAAGCAAGGCTACTGCTATAGCAAAGGTTTGTTTTTTTCTGTGTTGTTTCATTATCATTGGGTTAGCCAGCTTTGACTGATATCTTACCTGAAAATAGAAGTCAAAAGTCAAAAGTCAAGCAAGAGAAATTTTTATCCTTTGTTGTGTGGAAAACGCATCGGGGTCTGTTCTGAAAATAGCGGCGTGCCCATAGTGTTTTCAATTTGGTTGTAATTAAGGTACGCGATTATCAACTATTTTTCCATTCCATTAGTGATATAAATTAAATAGTATTAACTGGATAAGCACGAACTGCTGCGTCTACTGTTGCAATTGTTAAACCATTTTGTAAAGCCTGACAGATAAGTATTCTATCAAATGGGTCATTATGTAATGGTGGTAAATTAATTAGTTGAGCAACGCTACCTTCATCAAGGTCAAGACTTAAAATGCTATGGAGATTGCGTTGCTTTGGCAAATATATTTCCGGGGACTCTGGTAATGGCAATTTACCTAATTGATACTTAATGATGCATTCCCATACTGAAATAGCACTCAAATATACTTCGTTATCTGTGTTACGAACAGCATTTTGAATACCAATTGGTAGCTTATTATCGGCGCTGATGAACCATAAAAATATGTGTGTGTCAAGAAGAATTTTCATTGCCGTTCAAATCTGCTGATGATATCTTCTGGCAATGGTGCATCAAAATCATCAGGAACCGTAAATTCTCCAGCACATAAGCCGAATGGTCGTAACGGCTTTACAGAAGAAGTAACAGGTCTAAGTTCAGCAATAGGTTTATCTGCTTGAATAATTACGAAGCTTTCACCTGCCTCCACTTTACGGAGGTACTTTAAAGGGTTGCTCTGGATTTCGTCAATCGTTATATTTAACATCAAGATTATTTCACCTTAAAGCTTAAAGATATATACTTTACCTAACTCAATTATAAATTATTAGTTCTGAAAATAGCGGCGCTTAGGCTAGGGGGAAAAATGTTATGAAACTTTAAATATCTGGTGCTTCTTCTAGTCATAACTCACCATAATACGGAATTTAACTATAAAAGCTTGTTTGTGAATATAAAATCAAGTCGGAAAAGTCGGAAGTTGCAGTTGGAAAAGTTAGTCTGTATCATTAGTCCCAAGCAAACCCCACCCCCAACGGTGACTCCCCGTTTACGGGGCTACCCTGTACACACAAGTATTGAAATAATCCTAAAATTCTATGAAATACCCCTTCACTTTAGTGAAGGGGTTTATTACACGAACAAAGCCCGCCTTCGCGGACTAAAATATACCCCGCGAAGGCGGGGTTCGTTTGTATAGCCCCACCCTTCTAGGGTGAGGGGGTTTTAATAAGCGTTAAATTCAGGATTTTTCGAGATGTGCGTACGCGGTAGGCTAGCGGGGAGGGTGGGTTTTTTATACTGGGAGGAGAAAGATGTTTGTGCTTCTGTTGTAAGTGGTGATGGGTCTCAACCCCTATTCGCCAGCAGTATCCTGGAAGGGTGGGGGATAAAAATATTAATGCAAAATTGGGATGCTCCCCCTCAAAGAGCGAATCACAAGAAATTTCACGAGAGAAACCTACTATTATATGGTATATCTAGGCATATTCCACCCATCGTAGAATTATGACACATGACGCAAAAACATTTTCATTTTTCTATTAGTAGACAAACTCCTGCAAACACTTTCTACCCGGATTATTGAGCCGATGCAAAATATTTTTCTCAATTTACCATTATGCTCACAATTCCCAATTATCGAATTACTCAACAGCTTTACTCAGGTTCCCGCAGCCAGGTGTATCGAGCGATATCTGCATCCAACCAACAAAGCGTAATTCTTAAACTCCTCAAAGCAGAATATCCCACCCTAAATGAACTGGTGCAATTTCGCCATCAGTACACTATTGCTCAAAATCTCAATTTACCAGGAATAATCAAACACCTAAGGTTAGAAAACTACCGCAATAATTATCTATTAGTCTTAGAAGATTTTGGGGGCATTTCCCTATGCGATTACATCAGAGCTAACAATCAGACAGAAATATCTTCTTTAACCAATACTTTAAACTTAAATGAATTTCTACAGATTGCCATACAAATTGTTCAGGCTCTAGAAACCATACACCAAAACTGCATTATTCATAAAGATATTAAGCCTCAGAATATTTTAATTAACTCAGAAACTAAACAGATAAAAATTATTGATTTTTGTATTTCCTCCCTTTTACCCAGAGAAAAAAAAGAAATTATTAACCCCAATATATTTGAAGGGACTACTGCTTATATGTCCCCAGAACAAACAGGACGAATGAATCGGGGAATTGACTATCGTACTGATTTTTATTCTCTAGGTGTAACTTTTTACTCATTGCTAACCGGACAACTACCCTTCCAAAGTAACCAGGTAATGGAGTTAGTTCACTGTCACATTGCCAGGATGCCAGTTTCTCCTATAGAAATTAATCCAGCTATTGGAAGGATGTTAAATGATATTATCCTGAAACTGATGGCGAAAACACCTGAAGAACGCTATAAAACAGCATTTGGGCTGCAAATAGACTTAGAAAAGTGTCGAGAAAAACTTGTAGAAAAAGGCAGTATTACTCCCTTCAAATTAGCTCAAAATGATATTGACTCTTGCTTTATCATCCCAGAAAAACTCTACGGCAGAGAAACCGAAGTAGCTACCCTACTAACTGCTTTTAACCGAGTATCGGATACAGAAGATGGGGAGATAGAAGCAACTAACCAATCCTTTAGCCTAAGAAATTGTAGCACTATTCAAAATCCCAAATCTCAAATAGAATTGATTTTGGTAGCAGGATTTTCAGGCATTGGTAAAACAGCAGTAGTTAATGAAGTCCAAAAGGCAATAGTTCGTCGAAGGGGTTATTTTATCAAAGGGAAATTTGAGCAATTTCAACGCGATATTCCCTTTTTGCCTTGGATACAAGCATTGCAGAATTTAATGCGACAACTATTTGCTGAAAGTTCTATTCAAGTCAAGACATGGAGAGAAAAAATATTAACAGCTTTGGGTACACAAGCTAAAGTGCTTATTGATGTTATTCCCGAATTAGAACTTTTGATTGGCAAGCAACCTGATGTACCAGAACTACTAGGTAATGCTGGACAAAATCGCTTTAATCTGCTATTCAAAACATTTATTCAACTGTTTGCGACAAAAGAGCATCCCTTAGTGATTTTTTTAGATGACTTGCAGTGGGCAGATACAGCTTCTCTGAAGTTGATGCAATTATTAATGAGTGAAAGTAACACAAATTATTTATTACTAATTGGTGCATATCGGGATAACGAGGTTTCTGCGACCCATCCTTTAATGCTGACATGGGATGAACTGAAAAAAAATAATGTTATAGTTGATAAAATCACCCTAAGTCCTCTGAATAAATCCTCTCTTAATTCCTTAATCGCTGATACGTTAAATTGCTCAAAAAAAGCAGTGCAGCCTTTAACAGAAGTTGTATTTAATAAAACTAAAGGTAATCCGTTCTTTGCAACTCAGTTACTCAAATCTCTTCATGAACAAGCCTTAATTTACTTCACATACAAAAGAAACAAGGCAATTTGGCAGTACAATATTACCGAAATCAAAGCACTTTATACCACTGATAATGTTGTCGAGTTTATGGCAACTCAGTTGCAAAAACTACCCGTAAATACCCAGGAGATTTTAAAATTAGCCGCTTGCATTGGCAACTGTTTTGATTTGAATACTTTAGCAATTGCCCATGAGCAATCAACCGATGAAATCGCTGTTGCTTTGAGGAGTGCCTTACAAAAAAATTTAGTAATTCATCAAAGCGAAATTGACTTTTTAAAAAATGACGAAATATTAAAATTCCAGAGTCAAAATTTACAACAAATACATTACAAATTTGCACATGACCGAGTGCAACAAGCTGCATATTTTTTGATTCCAGAAGCTCAAAAGCAGTCAACTCATTTAAAAATTGGGAAATTACTTTTAATTAATACTCCCAAAGAGGAACAAGAAAAAAGAATTTTTGATATTGTCAATCAGTTAAATTATGGGCTGGAATTACTGGAAAAGCAGACTGAGCGAGATGAACTAGCTCAATTAAATTTAATTGCTGGACGTAAAGCTTTAGCTTCTACTGCTTATACTGCTGCTTTGAAATATTTCACTATCGGCAAGAAACTTTTGGCTGCAGATAGTTGGCTTCATTTATATGACTTAACGCTAGCATTACATGAGTCAGCAGCAGAGACCGCATACCTTACTGGAGACTTTGGGTCAGTGTCTTCTTTGGTAGATATAGTGCTGCAACAAGCTAAAACAGTGCAAGACTTGATAAAAGTCTATGAAGTCAAGATTAAAAATTATCAAAGTCAAAATAAACCACTAGTCGCGATTAAAATTGCTCTAAATGCTTTAGGAATTCTGGGAATAAATCTTCCCGAACAGCCAAGTCAGTTAGATGTTCAGCATGGACTAGAGGAAATGAGGTCAAACTTGACTCTCAGGAAAATTGAGGGCTTAATTGACTTACCCGAAATGACCAACCCTGAAAAGCTAGCAGCCATGCGGATATTTTCAATTATTACATCTTCTCTATTTAGCACCAATATAGAACTATTATCGCTGATTGTATTCAAACAAGTCAATTTATCAATTCAATACGGGAATGCTTTAGAGTCGGCAATCGCCTATACCAATTATGGATTAATCCTCTGTGGCAGATTGGGAGAAATCGATGCTGGCTATCGATTTGGTCAACTAGCTTTAAATCTGTTGGATAGGTTAAAAACTCAAGAACTCAAAACTAAGGTTATTTTTTATACTAACGCATGGACAAAACATTGGAAAGAGCATCTCAAAGAGACATTAAAAAATTTTTTGGATGCTTACACTAATGGTTTAGAAACTGGAGATTTACAATTTGCTGCTCTTTCTGCTCACTTATACTGTAGCACCTTATTTTTTATTGGTAAGGAACTGTCGGGAGTTCGACAGGAGATGGCTAAGTATGGTGAACTTCTCACTAAAATGAAACAAAAAGCCACGTTAGAGAAGCTTCAAATATATGAGTATGCTGTCATCACATTAACCGAGGTAAATAAAGAAGAAGACAATAGAAAACCAATGTTTTCTAGCCAAATAGAAATTAATCACAAAACTGCATCTTGCCAAGTATATTCTATTAAACTTATTTTAAATTACTTGTTTAATAATTATGTTGGAGCAATTGAAAATGCGGAAAATGCGGAAAAATATTTAGCTGGTTTAACATCCACAATCATTGTTCCGATTTTTTATTTTTACGACTCTCTAGCTAGGCTGGCGATATATTCTGAGAGTTCAGAATCCGAACAAAAAACTCTTCTGCAAAAGGTAGAAGTTAATCAGGAAAAGATACAGAACTGGGCGCATCATGCTCCTATGAATTATTTGCACAAATTTGATTTAGTCAAGGCAGAGCAGTATCGAGTGAGGAACGAAAATGTTCAGGCTATGGAATATTACGATAAAGCTATTGCTGAAGCTAAAAATTCGGAGTACCTAAACGAAGAAGCTCTTGCTAACGAACTTGCTGCTAAATTTTATCTTGCATGGGGAAAAGAGAAAATTGCCAAACTTTACCTGACTGAGGCTTATTATGCCTACTTTCACTGGGGTGCTTTAGCCAAAGTAAAAGATTTAGAAAACCGCTTTCCTAATTTACTAGCTCACATTAAATCGAGTGAACAAACTAACTCCGATACTAATATAAAGGTTAATAAAGTCACTACGGGTAATGCTATTTCTAACTCAACAACAGGTTCAGAAGCTTTAGACTTAGCAACGGTGATGGCAGCTTCTCAAGCTATGTCAAAAGAAATCAATTTAGAAAGCTTGCTGTCTACTTTAATGCGAGTAGCTATCGAAAATGCCGGAGCCTCTAAAGGCGCACTTGTTTTATATGATAAGGGTAATTTAACTTTAAAGGCAATTGCTCTTTCAAAAACAGGAACGCAAACACAAGAAATTATAGTAAATTTGCTGCCATCAGTAGCCATCGACCCAGAAGAAATACCTACCAGCATCATTAACTATGTAGTACACACCCAAGTAATTCTATTACTTGACGATGCTACAACTGAAACGAATTTTTATAATGATAGTTACATTATCCGACAACAACCAAAATCAGTTTTATGTATTCCTATCTTAAAACAAGGCAAACTAATTAGTATTCTTTATCTAGAAAATAATCTGACTGTAAAAGCTTTTACCCCTGACAGAGTAGAAATATTAAAGTTACTATCATCTCAAGCTGCTATTTCACTTGAAAATGCCCGTATTTATAATACATTAGAACAAAAAGTTAAAGAGCGTACTGCCGAATTAGAGATAGCTAAACAAGAATCTGAAGCAGCTAACCATGCTAAAAGTTCTTTTGTTGCTAACATGAGCCACGAATTACGAACCCCTCTAAACGTAATTTTAGGATTTTCTAACTTAATGAAGAGTAATAGCAATTTTTCCCCCGAAGAACAAGAAAATCTTAGTATTATTAATCGCAGTGGAGAACATCTGTTGAATCTAATTAACCAAGTGCTTAATTTATCTAAAATCGAAGCTGGACGAATGACACTTAATGAAAGTAACTTTGACCTTTACGACTTACTAGCAGATATCGAAAATATCTTTTCTTTGAAAGCTAAAGAGCAAAGTTTAGAGTTATACGTTGAGTTAGCTGAAGATGTTCCTCAATATATTTGTACAGACCAACTTAAGTTACGGCAAGTGCTGATTAATTTATTAAATAATGCCATTAAATTTACTTCTCAAGGAACTGTATCTGTTAAAGTGCAATTGAATACTCCTGTATCTTTATACTCCCAATGCCAAATTATATTTGAAGTTTCAGATACAGGTCTTGGTATTGCTCCTAACGAACTAGAAAAATTATTTAAACCCTTTGGACAAACTTCCTCAAGCCAACAAGTACAAGAAGGTACAGGATTGGGATTAACTATCAGCCGTCAGTTCGTTAATTTAATGGGAGGTGAAATAACTGTATTTAGTGGTGGCAAATCTTTCACACCAAGTTTAAGCAACGCTGACCAAAAGAAATTCAACAACAAGGAAACTGCTTTACCTACCTTTAGCACAACGTTTATATTTGATATTACACCCAAAGTTGTTAGTAGTGTCGAAGTTGAGAAAGAGTCTCAACTTACTCGCGTTATTGGTTTAGCTCCCAATCAACCACAATATCGAATGTTAGTTGTTGATGACGATGAATACAGCCGTCAATTGCTACTTAAAATTGTCGGACGCTTAGGTTTTCAGTTGCGAGAAGCAATTAATGGTCAAGAAGCAATTGAAATTTGGTCAGCTTGGTCACCTCATCTTATCTGGATGGATATGCGAATGCCAGTTATGGATGGTTATGAAGCAACTAAACGTATTAAAAGCACAACCAAAGGTCAAGCAACAGCTATAATTGCTACTACTGCCAGCGTTTTAGAAGAACAGAAAGCGGTGGTTTTATCATCTGGATGTGATAATTTTGTTCGCAAACCATTTCAAGAAAAAGCCATCTTTGAAATTATAGCTAAATATTTAGGAATTAGTTATCTTTATGAAGAAAAAACCTCCCCGACTGAAGTTTTTCCTTTGCCTGTCGAGTGGTCTAATCTCAACGAATTTATGACCGCTATGTCAAAAGAGTGGGTCATGCAGTTGCACGCAGCATCTCTTGATGCTGATTTGGGATTGGTTAATCAAATAATTGATGATGTTTCGCCCATTTATGCATCAACAATTCAGATATTTAGAAATTGGGCGAATAAGTTTGAGTTTGAAAAAATTCTTGATTTAACAGAATCATTTTTGAGTAAGTAGTGTAATTGGTGGCGTTAGGCGGATGGTGTGAAATCTTTACTCAGATTTCTCACAAAACTTGAATAACTAGAAGTCAAAAACTACTAAAATGCATATTTCACAAATATTCCAGCATTTTGGAAGTATAACCCTTAGTAAAATACTTGTAGGCAAAATAAAGCTTTATATCTTTATAGTATTATAAAGCCTTTTCAGAAAATATTTTACACAATTTGCTTAGTAATCCTACTAAGGTTAAGGTAAAATCGGTAGCTTTTAGGATGCTAAGAGGGTATTTATAAACACCCTCTTAGTGATTACAGTTCAACAAGTCGCAAGATTATGGCTTTAGCCACGACAATATAATGGGAAAAACAACATATTTAGACAAAATTGATGATGTTGTTAGCGCCTACATCAACAATATTACCAATAACAGAGTTGCTAATGTTGATGATGTTGTCATTACCCAAAACATTGATATCTTTGCCACCATTGCCGTTAAAGAAAGCAGAATCAATGGTGATAACGTTACGATTACCACTAATTTCTAACCCATCTTCGGCGTTACCAATAGAAGTAACTCCAAAAAGATTGACAACGTTAAAGCTACTGTTGATATCGAAACCGTCGCCTTTATTGTTCCTAAATACGAAACTAGTTGCATCAACTTTGTTAAAGTTGCCATCGATTTCAAAGCCATCTTCACCGTTACCAATTGCACTTCCTCCTACTAAAGTAATGCGATTGTTACCAGTGAGCAAATCGATACCATCACCCTTATTGTTGGAAATTTCAACACCGCTAAAGTTAACCGTATTGCTGTTGCCAGTATCAATATTAAACCCGTCGTTACTGTTGTTGTTTAGGCTGCTATTGCTGATGCTAATTTGATTGTTGCTGCCATCTACTTCAAAACCGTCTTCCGGCTCTATCGCTTTTCCAACTCCGTTACCATTTAAACTGCTACCTGTGACAATAACGCGGTTGCTATCACCATTTACATCAATTCCATCGCCAGTGTTGCCACTGATGTTAGCGTTGCTGACAGTTAAGGTATTGTTGTTGCTTCCTGGGCTGATTTCGATACCGTCTTCACCGTTGCCAGTGATGCTAACTCCCGATAAACTAGCGGTATTATTGCCGCCATTGAAATCAAAACCATCACCTGTGTTGTTTTTGAAGCTGCCGTTGCTAACACTAAAGGTATTAGAACTACCATCAAGTTCAAGCCCATCTTCTAAGTTGCCCGAAACGCTGAAACTAGTTAGGCTGATTTTGTTGTTGGCAGTAACAATATCGATACCGTCACCCTTATTGTTGGCAATTTCAACACCGCTAAAGTTAACCGTATTGCTGTTGCCAGTATCAATATTAAACCCGTCGTTACTGTTGTTGTTTAGGCTGCTATTGCTGATGCTGATTTGATTGTTGCTGCCATCTACTTCAAAACCGTCTTCCGGCTCTATCGCTTTTCCAACTCCGTTACCATTTAAACTGCTACCTGTGACAGTAACACGGTTGTTGTCACCATTTACATCAATTCCATCGCCAGTATTGCCACTGATGTTAGCGTTGCTGACAGTTAAGGTATTGTTGTTGCTTCCTGGGCTGATTTCGATACCGTCTTCACCGTTGCCAGTGATGCTAACTCCCGATAAACTAGCGGTATTATTGCCGCCATTGAAATCAAAACCATCACCTGTGTTGTTTTTGAAGCTGCCGTTGCTAACACTAAAGGTATTAGAACTACCATCAAGTTCAAGCCCATCTTCTAAGTTGCCCGAAACGCTGAAACTAGTTAGGCTGATTTTGTTGTTGGCAGTAACAATATCGATACCGTCACCCTTATTGTTGGCAATTTCAACACCGCTAAAGTTAACCGTATTGCTGTTGCCAGTATCAATATTAAACCCGTCGTTACTGTTGTTGTTTAGGCTGCTATTGCTGATGCTGATTTGATTGTTGCTGCCATCTACTTCAAAACCGTCTTCCGGCTCTATCGCTTTTCCAACTCCGTTACCATTTAAACTGCTACCTGTGACAGTAACACGGTTGTTGTCACCATTTACATCAATTCCATCGCCAGTATTGCCACTGATGCTAGAGTTGCTGACAGTTAAGGTATTGTTGTTGCTTCCTGGGCTGATTTCGATACCGTCTTCACCGTTGCCAGTGATGCTAACTCCCGATAAACTAGCGGTATTATTGCCGCCATTGAAATCAAAACCATCACCTGTGTTGTTTTTGAAGCTGCCGTTGCTAACACTAAAGGTATTAGAACTACCATCAAGTTCAAGCCCATCTTCTAAGTTGCCCGAAACGCTGAAACTAGTTAGGCTGATTTTGTTGTTGGCAGTAACAATATCGATACCGTCACCCTTATTGTTGGCAATTTCAACACCGCTAAAGTTAACCGTATTGCTGTTGCCAGTATCAATATTAAACCCGTCGTTACTGTTGTTGTTTAGGCTGCTATTGCTGATGCTAATTTGATTGTTGCTGCCATCTACTTCAAAACCGTCTTCGGGTTCTATCGCTTTTCCAACTCCGTTACCATTTAAACTGCTACCTGTAACAATAACGCGGTTGCTATCACCATTTACATCAATTCCATCGCCAGTATTGCCACTGATGCTAGAGTTGCTGACAGTTAAGGTATTGTTGTTGCTTCCTGGGCTGATTTCGATACCGTCTTCACCGTTGCCAGTGATGCTAACTCCCGATAAACTAGCGGTATTATTGTTGCCATCAATTTCAAAACTGTTGTTTAACATGATTGAGATTTTTCTTCGTAATAAGTGTTCACAGCTACTTAGTAAAGTCCATAAAAGCCAATACTGGACTATTCAGAAGATGATGCACCAAGAAAATAACAATGATTTTGTATTTTAAGTGACTTTAGATGCCGGATAAATGACAGTGAAAGCCGATTATGACAGTGTGAGAGATTATTACATAGCCAAGTTAGGATGGGTTCCTTGTGAAATAACTAGGTAGCATAATTAACCTCCGTTATTATAAAAGCTTGTCAGTGAATGTAAAATCAAGTCAGAAAAGTTGGAAGTCAAAGTCGAAAAAGTTGGTCTGTTATAAAAAACTACAGCCACCACAACTTTAAAACCTACCACTTTACTAACACCTCATTTATACGGAACAAATGCTTGCAGAACAATAGCCACAACAAAGTATGAGTTATTTAAGTGGCTAAAATATGAACTTAATGAATTGACAAAAGTAATGAAATGTGGGTTTGGCTTTGGTGAAAATATAAGTTAAACAGGTAATTAGAGGTTTAATTATGTAGAATTCATTATCAAGGTTTAATATTTTCGTTACAAAATTATTTGAACATGAATCATCATGATGCCTAAATTATTGAAGAAGACAGATGGCAGCTATGATGCAAACTAGTCCGCAGTTTCCATAATAAAAATAAGTAGGGAAAGTTAGTATCAGAAGTTAGAAAAGTATGATTGTCTAATAATTAAATGTAATAGTTATTGATGTCGAATGCCTAGCTCCAAACTTTTTGCAGAAATTTTATGTTCATAGCGAAGGAAAAGTTTTTGGTAACACTACATTGACAAACTTGGCTTGAAGTTATACATATGAATCAGTATTAATCAGTGAAAAATTAATTCAGCAAAATAATCAGATGCCGAAAGTAGTTTCAATACACTCCTATCGGGGCGGTACTGGCAAATCTAACTTTAGTGCTAACTTGGCTACAAGTGTTGCCCTACAAGGACAAAGAGTTGGCGTAGTTGATACCGATATTCAATCACCGGGAATTCATAATCTTTTCGGTCTGGAACCAGAGAACATGAACAAGACTCTCAATAGCTATTTGTGGGGTGAAGCACCGATTGAGGATACAGCCTATGATGTCAGCGAAAATGTTCATCTCAAAGGGGATGGCAAACTTTTCCTCGTACCCTCTAGCGTCAAGGCGGATGATATTTCTCGAATTTTAAGTGAGGGATATGATGTTAAGTTGCTCAATGATGGGTTTCGCAAATTAGTCAAGGGGCTACAATTAGATTACTTATTTATAGATACTCACCCAGGATTATCAAAAGAAACCTTTCTTACTATTGCTATTTCTCATGTTTTGGTTCTAATTTTGCGTCCCGACAAACAAGATTATCAAGGGACGGCAGTTACTGTGGACATAGCACGACAGTTAAAAGTCCGCAAGCTGATGTTGGCGGTAAATAAAGCATTACAAAGCATGAATTTCGATGCTTTACGCCAAAAAGTTGAAGCGGCTTATGATGCTCCTGTCGCCGGGATTTTTCCTTTATCAGAAGATTTAGTGCAGTTGGCTAGTAACGGTGTTTTCTGCGTGCAACACCCAGAACATTATGTAAGTCAGGAGTTTGCCAAAGTAGCGTTACAAATTATGGAATAGTAAACTCCCAACTCCTAACTTCTAATTCCTAACCCCTAACTTCTAACTAACTAACTTCTAACTTAATATATGACAGGTAAACATGATTTAAAGTCGCTAGCAAGTTCAATTAACGCCGTAGCTTCGCCTTTTCGCGGCTATTTGACTGATTTATATGAAAAATATCAATATCTAAATGATGGTGAAGTTGCTAATTATATTCCTGAACTAGCATTAGCAAAACCTGACTGGTTTGGTATTTGTGTAGTGACTGTTGACGGTCAAATTTTTGATGTGGGTAATTGCGACAAGCTTTTTACTATTCAATCTATTTCTAAAGCTTTTATCTATGGTTTAGCTCTGGAAGACCACGGTCGGGAATATGTTAACAGTAAGGTCAGTGTCGAACCAACGGGAGAAGCATTTAACTCGATTGTTTTAGACGAAAAAACCAACCGTCCTTACAACCCAATGGTAAATGCTGGAGCTATAGCTACTACAGATTTAATTAAAGGTAATAGTGCAACCGAAAGACTGAAACGTATTCTTGATATGTTCTACCGTTACACGGGTAGAGAATTAAATATTAATGTGCCTGTATTCCTATCAGAAAAGGCAACAGGTAATCGCAATCGCGCAATGGCTTATCTCATGCTAAATTTTGGCATGGTTGGTGACAAGATTGAGGAAACTCTAGACCTATATTTTCAACAATGTTCCATCATGCTTAACGCTCAAGATTTGGCAATGATGGCTGCGACTCTTGCTAATGGTGGTGTTAATCCGCAGACTGGGGAACGAGCTATTGATGAGCTATATGTTCAAGATGTGATTAGCGTCATGCTCACCTGTGGAATGTACGATGCTAGTGGAGAGTGGACGTACCGAGTGGGAATGCCTGCTAAAAGTGGGGTTGGCGGTGGTATTACTGCCTTAGCCCCAGGAAAATTGGGAATTGGAGTTTTCTCGCCACCTTTGGATGAAAAAGGAAATAGCCTTAGAGGAATCAAAGTTTGCTCAGACCTTTCGTCCGATTTTGGTTTACATTTATTTAATGTAGCCAAGCCAAAAAACAATTTGCAGTCATGGATTGAGGAGGGTAGTTCCCTAGATGATTGGTAATTAGTTATAAGTTAACATATTTATCGAAATTGGGGCAATCAATGATATTTTTTATCATAAATAAAACATTGGATTTATCCTCAAGATTTTTATGTGGTTGGCTCTGATATTGCAGACGGTAAGAAAATTCTTAATGATGATACTTGGTAAACAAAATGAAAACCTTTAACGAACTCACATTAGAAACTAAAGAGCCTATCGTGATTGCAGACGACCAGGGATTTGTTGTTTATATTAACAATTGTTTTACAGTTACTTATCTTTGGGGTTCGGAGCTAATAGGGCAAACATTAGCTGAAATTATTCCCAGTAATTTCCATGATTCTCACAATTTAGGATTTTCTCGTTTCAAGATGACTGAAATCTCTCATGTAGCTAATCATCCTATCAATGCAATGGTAATTGCTAAGGATGGTCGTCCTGTTTTGTCTGAGCATTACATTACAGCACAAAATATCGAAGGAAAGTGGTTTTTTACAGCACAACTACGTCCCTTAGAAGGAGAAAATTCAAATCATGCTTCGTGACTTAGAACTTGCCGAGAAAAACCTGGAAATTGTCATTACTGAACTACGAGCTACACTAGGAAAGATGGAGCTTGCTCTCGGTTCTATTAATGAAGCTATTGTCTGGACAGGTGAAGATACTGGAATTCAATGGTGTAATGCTACATTTGACCGATTAGTCAATAAATCCCATATCGCTATATTAGGAAATCCTTTACCCAATTTATTACCATTAGCTCATCAGGGTAAAGAAGTTTCACAAACTAAACACCCCGTATTGAAAGTACTAACACAAGAATTTGCAACAACAGAATATGAATTTATCAAGTCAGACAAAATATTAATTTTGGAAATTTCTGGTTCTTGCTTGTCACTTAAAAATGGTGATAAAGCTGCCGTAATGACCATTCGTGACATTACTGAACGCAAAAGAATGGAGTCAGCGTTAATTTCGGCAAATCGGACGATGGCTAATTATTTGCAGGAGGTTGATAAAGTCATAGCCGCAGCGGTCGCTGTGGAAAACGATACTTTCGTACCAGAAATTTTGGATTCTGTAGCAGCCCGCACTGATGAGTTAGGAAGGCTGGCGAGAGTATTTACCCAGATGGTTCAACAACTTAAAGCCCGCGAACGAGAATTAGCACAAGCCAAAGAACAGTTGGAAGCTGTCTTAAATGCTGTACCTGGTTCTATTTCCTGGATTGATGATGGCGGTTTATATATAGGCGTTAACCGTTATCTGGCGGAAAATTTCAAATTATCTCAAGATGCTTTTATTGGTCAAGAAGTGGGCTTTCTGCAAGGTAGTGCCCAAATGGCAGAATTTATGCACCAATTTATAGCAAGTCCTCAAATCTCAGCTTCTTCTGTAATTGACTTAGAAATCAATAATAATAAACGATATTATCTTGTTGCAGCTCAGAAGTATCAGCAGGGGTCGGCAACGGTATCGGTGGGAATTGATATTACCGAACGCAAGCAAGCTGAAGAAGCTCTCAGAATTGCCGAAGAAAATTATCGCAGTATCTTTGAAAATGCTTTAGAGGGAATTTTTCAGTCTACTCGTGAAGGACATTACATTAGCGTAAATCCCGCAATGTCACGCATATATGGCTATGATTCTCCGCAAGAAATGATTGTCAGTGTCAGGGAAATTGGTACTCAAATGTATGTTAACCCCAATTGTCGAGAACAGTTTGCACGCCTAATGGAGGAAACAGGTAAGGTCAAGGATTTGGAATATCAGATTTATCGGCGCGATGGTAGCATCATCTGGGTACAAGAAAATACAAGAGCAGTCCGCGATACCAGTGGCAAGCTGCTATACTACGAAGGAATTGTCCAAGACATTAGCGAGCGCAAACGCCGGGAAGATGAATTAAAACGACAATTAGCTGAATTAAAGGTGGAAATTGACCAGAAGAAGCGGGAGCAAGAAGTAGCATTGATTACCAAAAGCGGATATTTTCAGGAGTTACAAAGTAACATCTCTGAGGTGAATTTGGATGAGTTTTGGGAGTAGTGCTATAAAAAAACAAGTTAAACAGGTAGCTAGAGGTTTAATATTGTAAAGGGCGTTACATAGTTGTGGATGCTTTCGTTTCATCCCTTATCTATGCAATGCCCTAAATTCTAACTCACTTTTTACGGAGACGCCAAATTCAGACGTAGGAGCAGCTGCACCTCTTTAACTGGTTGCCCCGGTAGCTGTTGTTGCAAGCGGTCGAGCATCAGCAGGCTGCTGTACTCGATTTAGCCATTTTTCTGCTTTAGAATAGTTATCTTTCTGCACTTGTTTAATGGCTTGTTTAAAGTTCAGCGTTACACCCCAAACGTCAGCGAAGAAGCGTTTTTCCTGTTTCATCTTCTCGAAAAACTCCACTGCTTGTATGTGGGACATTTTCCCTTGGGTTTTGGCTATCGACAGCATTACCTCAAAGACATCATCCGCCATTTTGGCGTCTCCACAAACGTAGTAATGGCATTTAGGGTTACTAAGCAATTTCCACATTTCTTTTGGTTCTTGTCGTATTAAGTCTTGTACGTAAACTTTTGGATGATTATCGAGGCGAGAAAACCCTACTCCTAACAGAGAGATTACACCTTTATTTACCCACGCCTGCAATTGCTCTTGATAAAGATAGTCATTATAGTTGCGACAGCCAAATAACAAACAAGCATCTTTGAGTTTTTGTCCTTGCTGTAACAAAAATTCTCGGTATTGCAGGAAGGCAATTAGAGGAGAAACTCCTGTCCCCGGTCCGACCATTAGCATAACTGCCTCTGGGTCACTGGGAGGACGGAAGGAGCTTGTGCGAACGCCAATGCGAACTTGTGTTCCTGGTTCCAGTCCAGCTAGGTAGTTGGAACAAAGACCTTGACGGACTTTACCTGCATCGGTTTTAATTTGCAGTACGCCAACGGTTATTTGAATTTGCTGGGGATGGAGTAGAGGACAGGAAGAAATCGAGTAAAGACGCGGCTTTTGTTTTGGTAGTAATTCCAATAAGGCCGCAAGGTTAATTTGCGCGCTCGGAAATTCATCGAATAAATCAACAACGCTCATAAAATTGTCGGTGATGTTTTTCTTGAGCGTGATGCTATCGGGATTGTCGTCTCCTTGACGAAGAATTTCTAGCCAGGTTTCTAAGCGAATTTTTTCCTGAGAATTTTGTACAGTTGAGTATAGGTATGTCAGCAGGTCATTAAATGGTTCGCGTAGAGCTAAGTCGAGTTCCTCAAATAGCACTTGACCTACTGTAGTCGGAACCGCAATCGGTGGTTGGTCTTCTACTTCGATACCATCACCTGTTACGTAGCTTGCGGTAAAATACTGGTTAGTTGTAACACCCAGGCGGTTGCACAGTCGCTGCACCAGCTCTTCTGGATTGCGTGGGTAAACGGCTACATGGTCGCCCGTTTCGTACTCTAATCCAGTATCGGATATGTCAAAAACAATATAGCGAGTGGAACGACTACCAGGTATTACTTCTTTAAGCAGTTCGCTATTGGATACTAAGGGAACTTTTACGTCTCGCTCTGGGTTAGAGACCTGATGAATCGCGTCTTTACATTGGCTTTCATTTAAGAAGGTGACGTTTAATTTGGGTACGCTTGTTGTCGCATTAGCGGAGGTTACATCCTCACCCAGTATGCGGGAAACTAATCCTAACCACTGCTTGAAAGTGTCGGCTTGTCCCTTAATTTCATCACCTTTGTGCAGTGGTACTATGCAGTTTGCACCTGCTTTTCCTAGTGCCTTATCAAGTGTAATTCCAGCGGCGCAAAAGTGTTCATATACGGTGCTGCCAATCCCCAAGACGGAATAGTTTAAGCCACTAAGGGAATTTTTTGTTTGTTTTTTCAACCACTGGAGAAATTTTTTGCCGTTTCCAGGTATCTCGCCATTGCCAAAGGTGGAAGTGACGATGAGCAGCAGTTTTTCTGACGCTAGGGTATTGCTGTTGTAATCATCCAACGCCATTACTTGAGGACGATAGTGTTGCAGTTGACGAGCGGCTTTGCGAGCAAAACCTTCAGCTGTTCCCGTCTCGCTAGCATAAAGAATAAGTATACGGTCTTGCTTATCTGAGTCCTCGTTGGCTACTTTGATAATTTTTTCCAAATCCATACCGTCTTCTACTGCCCAACGGTCGGGAGCGTGGTGATAGGCTGGGTCTAAGTAAAAGTCGCGCATTTGGTGATGCCAAACTGGACAAACGCTACCTCCAGAGGCTGGAACTACCCAACCTGCATCCCCCGGACACTCCCGTCCTGCTTTTTTTTCTCGTAAGTCGTGGGCTAAGAACTGTCGCGAAGCTGACTGGTGGTCTACCATTGTCACCTTCGCTTTTTGGAAGGAGTGCAATATGGCGATGTTCAGTTCCAAGGCAACGCGATCGCGCCACAGGGTTTGCTCGGAACTGGTGTCCAATTTCAAGACTTTAGCGATTTCCTCCATTTTGTTGTAGCGGTACTCGTCGAGAAAATCCCGCATAATCTCAGTACCCATGTACCAACCATTAAATGGGATACAACCGTAAATTATGCCACCAATGTCCATGCGGAAATTACTGATAGCAGGGACAGCGTACCAACGAAAGCCCAAAGACTTAAAATCAGGAATTGTGGGGTGTTCAATCTCCACCTCTAGAATTTCTTCCTTAGGAAACTCATACATTTTCGGTTCCATACCGGGCACTTCAATTACCAGAGGTAAGATATCGTAGGGAGTGCGTGGTTCTGGTGGTTTCCAGCCGAATTTGATAATTGCTTTGGTCACTTCCAGGTTTGCAGGGTCACCTAAAATGCTACCATTTGGCTGTTCATAGGCGGCGTAGCGAATTAGCTGCGGATTCCAAATACGCGGTCCCCAACGTTCCTTTGGTTGTTTAGGGCGAAAAGCTGTCATAGTAATCTGGATATTACCGGCATTGGTAGCATGGCGCAGGTGTTCCAATAACTCCTGATACATTTCATCAGGGTTGCTAATGTGGCGACAGTCGCGCACCACCATGTTATTCCACTGAATTCGCCCTACACACTTAGAGGCGTTGCGCCACGCAAGTTGCGCCCCGTAAGCAAGTTCCTCATAAGTCTGAGTATAAGTACCTATGGCTTTGATTTCCTCTTGAATTTCCGACCAGCGCCGCGCTTTATCCTCTGCTTCCCAAACTTGCTCGTCAGCAATCACATCAATGAACTGCTTGGCTTTTTTAAGTAACCGCTCCTCGTTTAACTTCGGCAATTTCATTACATTGGTAACGCGGTCTATCAAAGTTTGCCACGCTTGCTTTAACTCTGGGGTAAAGTTTGGTATATACTTTTCAAACAAAGTAAACAGCGTATCAGCAATTGCGGGGTAGGCACAGGATGGTACTCCAGCACTACCATGTAATTGTCCTAAAAAGCGTAGTTCTCTAAGTATTTCGTCACTACTGCCACTTTTAAGACAATTAATAAGAAATTCTAATGCTTGGAACAGATGCAGGGATAAGTAATCCATATCTGCTCGTCCAAAAATCGGCAGCACAAAAGAGTATTTGGTGAAGAGGATTTGATAAAATTCCATTCCCATCTCTTTCTTGTTCTGGCTAAACACCTCCCAAGAGTCAGCCATCTGTTTGAGTATTTCTGGTGGTAGGGCTTTCTCATAACGATTTATCGCTTCCACCATAGGTATAATTACATAAGTGTCAAAAAAACGATAGAGGGCAGAATTTACACCTTTTGCCAAGTCCTGTCGGTCATACTCTTCTAAATAAGCAATTGAGGTCAGCATCCACATCCACACTTGACGTGCTTTCAGCCAGTGATGGGGACGCATCCCGATGTCAGCAAACAACTCTCCGTAATCCTCAACCGTGTCGAACTCATCTCCTTTTTCCGGTGGTACACCCATCAAAGGTTCCCCTATTATATTTTGGGTGTGAGGCTGAAGTTCGTGTACGCAGCAATCAAACAGTTCAAAGAATCTGTCTGCCATGCCGTCAATTGCTTCACCAAAAATATACTCCAACTCCGGCTCCTCCAGCAACAACCTCTGAAAGAACTTCTCCATTTGCAATTCTTTCCAAGCTCGCAGTTTGTTCCACACATCTTTGACAATCACTTCCTGTTGTGGAGAGAGGGGATGTGCTTGAGGAATTTCTACCTTTATTTCTTTTGCTTGGTTGACTCTCAAGTTGAAATGACCATTGCTGTTTTGAGAACCCAACAGCGTTAATGCGTCGCTAGTTCCCTCACTTGTACTTTGAGTTAAACGAACTTTTAGCTTCAACTGCGGTGCTAAGTTCCATGTGGTAATCGGAAACTCTAGCTCTGTGCTGCGCTCTCCGTTAAGTACATCTTGGGTAGCAAAGGTGACAATCCCCGCATCCTGCCAAGGCTGACTAACATCTCCTTTACGATAACAAAGAGTAATGCCTATTTTGCATTCCCCCTTGTTCTTCACGTCCAACAACCAACTGGGCTGCATACGGGAAAACAAATCTTTGTATAGCAGAGGTTGTTCTTCATCGTCCATTAACTGCACGCGACACTTGTACTTGTACTTTTCCGACTCTGGAAAATCCGTAGCGCAGACCTCGGTTAAGTGAATAAAGCGTTGGTTGTCATACATAGCTTGGGAATAGAGGAGAGTATTGAGTTGATTGGCTATGTAATTATACATGAGAAAGCCACAAGTTTCTCAGCAGTCGGTGCATTGACACTGACCTATAGTGTATCGACTCATTGAAGAAGCTAGAGGCATGACTATATAAAACATTACAGTAGTATAAAAGAAATATAGTATAAAATCAAGTTAGAAAAGTCAGAAGCTAAAGTTGGAAAAGTAAGTCTGCTATAAAAAACAAGTTAAACAGGTAGCTACAGGTTTAATATTTAGATATCTCAGTCCAAGAATGTAGAGACCGTAAATTTACGGTCTCTATAAGGGTTCCAAACAACGCACAATTAATTCCCGGAGATGTCTATTGTAAAGAGCGGTATACAGTTGTGGATGCTTTCGTTTCATCCCTCATCTATACAATGCCCTAAGCTCTAACTCGCTTTCTACAGAGACGTCAAATTTAGAGGTGGGAGCGGCTACACCTCTTTAACTGGTTGCTCCGGTAGCTTTTGTTGCAAGCGGTCGAGCCATTCTTCAGGGTTGGAATAGTTATCTTTTTACATCTGTTTGGTTACTTGCTTAATGCCTATAACCTAAGAAAGAGCGCGTCCAGTAATTGAACAACCATCTCCAAACTTAACAATAGTAAAGTTATAGAATTGTTGAATTTCACCATTTTTAGAATAAATTTTTTTCTCTATTGGTTTTCCTGTTTCAACTACCGATACTAAGATATCAAATAATTCTGGATGAAGCTGATTGAACATATTCTTCACCCCTGGTAGACCTGTAAGAGCTTCTCGTTTTTGCGAAAGTAATTTAGCAAAAAGGGGATTAACTACTAGGTAGAGAAAGTCGTCAATTTCTCCATTAATCGTATTTCTCACCGCTTGTATAGCAGCAATTCCATCAGGGGAGTTGTTCAACAAACTAGCCAATAAAGCACGAGATTGGTAGACAATTTCTGCGGTTTGCTGATGTTGTTCAATTGCCTGCCGCAGTTCAAGCTTTTGTTTTTGGATTGTTATTTGAGTTTGAATGCGAGCGATTACTTCCTAAATAAGGAAATCCCCCTGTTAACTCCATTAATTGTTCAAGTTGAGCAGGTGTAAGTTCAAGATGATGGCGCAGTCCCAAATCCTGGACTTGCAATTTTGTAAAGGCAGGTAATTCAATTGAAGTACCGATATTAAAGGGCGACCTATTTGTTTCTAAATTTATATAAACATCAGTTGAGGTCACAAGTACTATTCTTAACTTTTGCCAAATTGAGATATCTCTGGTTTCTTCATACCACGAACGTAATAGTGCTAAAAAATCGCGAGCAAGGTTAGGATATTCAAACAAATGATTAACTTCATCTAATACTAGAATAATCGGGCTAGAAATTTGTTTTAATATATATTCTTGGAAATAAATAGTGCTATTCATCAAGGCGCCTATATCGTCGTCCCAAAAATCGGAAATCTTCGATTCTAATCCTAATTGGTGGTTAATATTAGCACAAAACCATCGCAAAAATTTGTTGACTGAGGTAAAAAGCTCTGTCTCTGCAAGATATAAATTTAAGGATACGATAGAATATTTTTGAAAATTAGCATGAGCAATAATTCTGTTTAATAGTGAAGTCTTACCCATTTTCTGGGGAGCTTTGATGCAAATAAATGGTCTAGACTGATTCACTTCTTGATAACATATTTTTTCTAATCCTCGCTCTATATAAAAAGGAGAAGCTGGAGGAACTGGCATCTCTGGAGATTCTAAAATTACCTTTCCTCCTGTTGTCGTTGACTGTAATTTTAAATAATATGAATTTAAGTATTGTTCTAATACAGCACGACAATTTGTTCTATTAACTTTTTCTCCTATTACCTTAGACAGCTGCTGCCATAACTTTGGAGCTACTAATTGTTTAATATAATTTTCTGAATAGTTGTTTTCTACAGCAATTTGTGCATAAGTTTTTTGACTTACATTTAAAGAGTCGCGTAAAATTACTTTTTGAATAAAACTGATTGATTTCCCGGTCTTGTTAAAAATTAACCGTTGAGATTCTTCAATAATTTCTTCAATGTTTTGCATGTACTTAAAATTAATATAAACTTTAATAAAAATTAGAACTAATAATCTGGTAGATTTCAAGCACCATTAACTAACTTGAATTGGCGATAGTGAGCGAGTAAATTTTCAATATACAGCACTTCCGGCTGTTATGAGGTACACTAAGGATACAAATATTATCTTCTTATGAAAGCATATTCAATAGACCTACGAGAAAAAATAGTTTTAGCACATATTCAGGAGAAAATATCAATTC
>JAHHIC010000105.1 GCA_019359035.1 Scytonematopsis contorta HA4267-MV1
AACCACCGTACTCATGGGCATATGCTAAAAATTGCTCCCATGAAATATAAGATAATTTTGTTTCTGGTGGTAATTCGTCAATATCATTGTGTGATTGTTTATCAATTTGACCCCACCAAACTACACGCACAAATAAATTCAAAGATTTAAAATACTCGTATTGACGTAACCAGCGACGCATTACTTGCGGATTTTTTACATCCCCCGCATCTGGACATATGTTGATAGTTTTAATGTTTTTGGTGACAACAAAATTGGTAAATTGTTCTATTGAACTAGAAAAATTACCACCTGCTGCACCAACAAATAATTTATTAAAAGCTAGTGCTGCTATGGTCGCTTTCGGGAAACCTTCACATATAAACGCTTCGTTATCAAAATTATCACCAATCCAATCACCAGGATTTTCTGATAATATTTTATCTCCAGGTACAAACGTAATTGGCAGTTCACCGTTTTTAAGGTGACTGGATTTATAGCCTAAAGGCCAGCGGTATTTTCCACCTTCTGCAATATCTAACCTATATTGTCCACCATGAATTAAACCCGATAAGTTGTAAGCGGGCATAAATATAGCGCTTCCGGCTACTAGTAAACTTCCACTCTTCACA
The DNA here is from genome assembly GCA_019359035.1 of Scytonematopsis contorta HA4267-MV1. GTDB lineage: Bacteria > Cyanobacteriota > Cyanobacteriia > Cyanobacteriales > Nostocaceae > Scytonematopsis > Scytonematopsis contorta. The sequence continues at coordinate 612 of JAHHIC010000105.1, forward strand.
CCTGGATAGTTTGCAGGGAATAAAGCTGGAAGTCTTTCACCTGGTGTGACACTAAAAAATCCTAATTTATTGATTTGCTCTTGAGTAAAACCCCTAGAAGTTAAGTTCTCCCGGTGGTGACTAGATAACCCATAATATTTAGCTAGTTTGTGAGTATACTTATCAATTTCTTCTGGTTCAAGCTTACCTTTGGCAGAAGCTCTAGCCGCTTCTCGCCTTTCTTGTTCTCGCTCTACACGTAGCTGTGACCAGCGTTCTGATTGCTCTGAATTAGCATCTTCGACAACCAGCATACCCCAACATGCACCACCTTTTGTATCACCTAAATACCGGAAACCACGAATACCTCGGTGAGTGTTAAGACATAATACAAAATCACCATCTATACTGACTGCACAATCTGGCTTTTCATTTCCACATGCAGGACATTTAAAAGTGCGAGAAGTGCGAATAAAATTCTTCGTACCATGTTTTGATGTATTTGATGAGGGGGACATATTCTTTTATCTCCAGGTAGGTTGACTCAAACAAAAAAAAATCCAATTTACACGAGCTTTAGCTATCAAATCCTCTCTATGACGGGGGGTTTGATGAGCTAAAAACTAAATCTTATGTTCTCCGACAGAAAACATATGAATGCGGTGCATTGTAAGGATGTCGCGAGTAAGCTCGAATTTAAAATCCTTTGTATATAAGGATTTATTCTTTTAATTTTGGAATTTTGATATGTTGCTCGCGTGCTGTAAACACAGTCGGCACAAGGGATTGATAAATTATTCACGAGTTTGTCCTTAAAAAAGTAAGTAAAACTCGTGCTACTTGAGGTTAAATTTGTGTTAGCTTTGACGTAAGTATTTTGTCTTTGTGGGGTTTTCGGTGGTCTTGGTTGAAAAGTAACCCACTACTTATGTAGAATGGTTTGCTATCTGTCTGGCTAAGCTAACGCAAAATTAGTTTCAAGCGGCACGGTCTGGCCTCGAAAATCCACACAATTTTCATGTGAATCAAAAAATGAGGATTCACGCTCGCAAACTATGCGTTCGTAGCCCCCAGCTTCTAAATCAGCTAAATATCTCTCAATAACCAAAGTAAAATTTACAACATTGAGTAGGCCAAGTAACCCCAGCCGAATTGGATAAATTCCTCCAAATTTACTCAGCAATCGATTAATTCGCTCGAAATCCAAGCCTGACGGTTCTTCACACACGAGCGCATTTATTTTGTTGGGACGTAAGGAAATCGTTTCTATCAAATGAGTTTTCGTGTTACGGAAACTAAAATATACGAATTCATCCGTAATCTTTGTTATGCGAGCTTGGTGATAGACATCCGAACGCGGTGTGCGATTGAAAAAATATACCTGACCAACATCGTATTTACGCCAAGGATTCCGAAACCCAGAAATGATAGCAGCCAATGCTTCAGGGATAGTTTTAAATTCTTCATTCTCAATTAATTGAAGAGCCTTAAACCTACGGTCATCATGCAACAACTTGTAAGCTGCATCAATACTACGATTAAATTCATCCTTCAAAGCCGCAGCAATTATTAAACTACCTTCCAGCTCATATTGGGTAATTACCTGGAATATCTTTTTCGCTTTGAAGTAGCTACCAGTGCTTAAGTCAATACTTTTGCAAACTATATCCCGCACATTAATATGTTCAGAGTCCTTATGAGCAAAACTCTCTGCTTCTGTCAAATTTGACAGAAGGTCTCTGCGACGTGCTATATAAGCACCTTGCTGCTGACGTTCTTTTGCTAAAGGCCGTAGCTTTGCTTCAAGATAATCTGCATCTATAAGCTTTTGATAGTGTGTCTTCCCCTCACGATGCAAATTGTAAATAAAAATTGCATCCATCTCGTCCTCAGGATTGGCATAAGTACCAATTACAGCAGGTAGAGATTCCAATTTCATGCTTAAAGCTATTTGTAATCGACACTTACCAGAAATAACTACGTATTCGCCAGTGCGGGAACTCACCTGCAAAGGAGTCAGAATTCCATGCTTGTGAATACTTTCTTGTAGCTGAAAACGGGTTTCATTATCCCCATATATTTCTATTAATTTTGGATGCACTTTCAAACCTTGCGGTACTAGTTCAATAACCTGATGATTGCTTGATGATTGCATAATTTATTACCCAATCAATTCTATGTAAAGTATAAGTTAAATAAAATTCAAACCATTTAAAGCCTTATTAGGATTGAATTTGAGAGAATATTGGCAGGATTAAAAATATTAATCTTGCTCAAAAATTACACAATATACAGATATAAAAGACATAACTTACGAATATGCTTGGTAGCACCCAGCAGTTACGTCAAAATATTTCTGGTGTCAGAGAAAAAAACAAAAAATTAATCAAAAGACATCTACCAAAAGAAAGATGTACAAAAATCGTTAACATCATGATATAATCTACCTAAGTTGAGCGTTTGACAGAAAAAAGCTGTTCTGCTGGTTAAATTAATAACCTAAGCAAAACGGATTTGAGTTGAGCGCACAAATTAAAAAGTTATCATGACACCTATTGTTTTCAATTGGTGAAGACCAATTTAAGCCATATTTGCCGTATGGCTTAAAGATTACTTCCTAATCATTTTTTTTCGCTTGGAAGAAGTTTATCACACTTCTATTTATTAGGCAAATCTTTATTAAAAAGGTTAGGGGAAACCATGCCAAAGGTTTTTAAGCAAGCTCATAGATATAAAGAAGATAACCTTTCGTACAAGCTAGAGCAAAAAGAGTTTGAAAAAAAAATACTACAGCATGTAGCCAATAGTAAAAGCGACAAAGCTTCCAAAAAAGCGAAGATACTATTAGAACTGTTTGTGGGAGAAACCCGAGAAAACATAAGCAAGCGGTATGGTGTTAGTAAAGGTACTATAAGCCATACTATAAGACAATGGCTATCAATTGATTTTGACTCGGTGGATAGCTGGGAAGAAAAAGTAGATTTAACTGTAAGTGCGCTCCAGAAGCTAACCAAACCTAAAACTTTAAATGAAAAAGAAGTGCGAGTCATAGCAGAAATAGGCAGAGAAATGGAAGATAGTGGGTATAAAAGTAGACTTTCCTTAAATAAAGAAATAGCTAAAGAAGCTAAACTTAAAGGCTTACCGGATGTATCACCACGTACTATAGGTCGTATCCTCCAAAAAACCTATTAATTTATTCTAAATCTCAAAAATTGCCAGGGCTTTGTAATTAAGCTCTGTCTTTTTAGTGTTCGATTTATTGCTTAACTAACTGAATACATATATTGCTACCTCACTAAAATTTTGCCCAACTTTATATTTTCTTAGCTTTCAAGAAAATAAGAGCTTAGAAAATTTTTAATTTGTTAATTTTTGTATCAACGTCGTATTATAAAGTTCAGCTTGCTTATTTTGTTTTGGTAAGGTTTTTTGACTAACCAAATCTTTTGGTTTTAATGAAGCAAGCTCAACAAAATCACAAATACTAGAAGTATTGGGAAATTTTGCTTCGGCTTGAAAAAATTGGTAAAACATCCAAAAGATAGAAAAAAATAAGAAAACGGGGAACAGTACACTGTTGATAGCCTGAGTGGTGGCAGGAATATCGAAAGCAGAGCAGTCAAACAACAAATCAAACATTTTAGTTAGCTCCTAATTATTGATTGAGTGATTCTGACATCACCCAGTAGTGGGGGGGATTCCCCCGTACTGAGCGCGTCACATCACAAACAACCAAATTAGAAGAAAAAGTTGAAAATCAAGTAAGAAACTTGGTTATTAAACGCGCTCTCAAGTTGAAGTTATAAGTTTGATAGCTATATTTGGTTGTTAGATTGATTTCAGGAACTCGACAAAATTTAAGAGGTTATAATCATTCCTAATTTTTTTTGGAACAATTGACTCGTAAGGGTAGAGAGGAACACCGTCAAATCGAAAACGATAAACACGAGTATAACCAGAGTTTAGTGAGGGAGATTTGACGAATAAATTTATTCCTTTGTCGCTTATTTGAGCGATAGCAATACCTTTTAACTCTTCATTAATTTTGTCTAAGTCTCCAGAAAAATCTTGCTCAATTATTTCTCTGGACGAGAAAAACTGGACATAATCTACCAAATTAGTACTACCTAATTGGTTAAGTTGGTCGGAATCTTGCATTAGATTTCCTGACCATTCAAAATAGAATTTACGATTGAAGTGTTCGTCCCAAAGAATATGATACCCTTCATCTGTTTTTTGGATATAAGCCTTACTCAGCTTTATTTGTTGATTGAAGTTATCAATGATTTCTTCGCGCTCATAGCAATGATAAACTAGCCGCGAATCAAGCTTTTTATCAGGGCAAAACTGAAAATCATCCAAACCGTAAGGGTGGATACCACATACGATATCATTATCGCCATATAAATTGGTACAACCTTTACAAACGCTACAATTATAAAAGCTATTTTCCACAGCATAAATGTAGGTCTTATGAGCACTTATGTACTCAACTATTGCACTATCTGGTATTGGCTTTAAGGATGAAAATCCTTTTCCTACAAGCTTGTCTTGGTCATAATCTACATCAAATATTTTGCACAAAGAGTCAATTTGGTAATCTTGCAACTCATTGTAAATTACTATTTTGTGGCTAGATTTATCCTCAACTCTACCAACGACTAATTTATCTTCTAACCCTTTAATAGTCATTACCTTATACAGGTAAATGTCAATTTTATCAGATTGAAATTGATAAGTATATTTTATTCTAGACTTATCATCTTGTACTTGAGATTTTTTGCGCTTTAAAGTTTGAGAAACAGCAGTAATACTAGCAGAAACTTCTTGTGGAAGCATAGCAGCACCATATGCTAAAGCCACACCGGAAGAATAGCCAAGTAATCCAAAAGTAATAGCAGAAATTCCTAAGTTAGCTATTTGCTCAGCACGTTTTTCTGGTATTATTTCTACTCCACCTTTTGTAAGATGACGTAAACCTAATCCACCAAAAGTTGTTAACGCACCAATACCAATTGCTGCTAAAGAAACTGCTCCTAATGCTACATTTAATTTCTCAAACAATTCACCAAATCTCTTAAACATAATTTTCCCCTTTCTAGATGCACAGTTCAAAAAGTCTTGCCCCGGCATAAATTTGGGATTTTGAGAATAAACTATAAGCCTACACCTTACTATTTCAACAAACTATTAGTTAATTGCTTAAATTTCAGTATCGGGTTAGTTTTTGGACTTTGGACAAAAAGAGCTTGTTCGCAAATGATTTACGCGAACTGTTAAAATATGTAACTTTTCTATCTCAGTCTTGAATTCTACTGAGTAAAACAACCGTATTTCAAGCAAAACTACGCAACTTGCTGTTGTGGCTTGTTTGATTTTTGTCCCTTCTTAATGACAGGACACTTAACTCGTCTGGTTTGAGTTTGGCCTGCTGCTCGACCGGTCGAATTTCCCCGGGTTTTGGGAGAATGCCCTGGTTTGCCAATCTCCGAAATAATTCTTTGGAAATTACGTTGAACTGTACTAGGAGTGGGAGTAGAGTCACTACTTTGTTTTAAATAACGCTAAAGCGGCTTCGGTAATTGTGTAGCTAACTCTCTTGCAGCCCATAACTGTACGTAAGCTAATAATACTAATCGTATCCAATTTTCTTCGTGTTCTAGCTCTGGAGTCTGAAACTGTGTCATTAACAAACGTTGTTTACCAAAACGGAAAAAATGTTCTATACCAAACCTCTCTCTATAGCTTTGGTATGCTACAAGGGGTGAAATTTCAGATAATCGCTCACCCATCATAATTAACCACATTGGTTTCCAAACGAGTTTGTCAGTGTCATCCGCAACACTAACTCTCATAAGGGTAAAGGGGTGACGATACATTAGTTCTGTTTTAGTTCCTCTCATTAACATTTGATGCCAAGCTTGTATTGTTACCGTCAATTGGCGACCGCTACGGGTAGTATGTTTCGTTTCTACAGTCTCATTACTTGGGTGCCAAGTGCTTTCATCAGCAAGATTAAAGCGTTCACCAAATTTTTTTGGACAACCGCGTTTACTTGCTTCTTGCTGTATGGGAGGAGATTGGTAGAAGATTCGATTACTACGTACCCTGGCTACCACAACTAAATTTTTGTGTTTACACTGTTCAAATAAAAACGAACGCTGACTATAAGTGCTATCTGCTACTACTACAGTTAATTCACCGTACCAAGGAAGTGATTCATCAGACATTAAAGTCTTGATTTGTTTGCTAGCGACTCGGACACCACTTGACTCAATTGGTACTCTTTCTCCTGATAAGGGAATCGACCAAGATGAACTATCAGAACCATTTTTTTCTGGCAAGGCACAGACTATAGAGTAATTATGTCCAATATTGATGGGTTTATTTCCTGCTACCGTATTGGGTTGATAAATATACCCTACTTCTGGCATAGTTCTTGAGTATGGACGCGGATGGGGAGTTGTATCCGGCGCTATTAAGTAAAAAGGGCGTTTGTTGGGTTTGGGAACAACAGAAGCAACCGTCCGAGTTAGATTTTTGAGTAATTTTCTTCTCTTCTTTCTATCTGTATTTGATGTATCAAATGACTCTTTTATCGCTTTATAAACAGAGTTATAAGTTCTTGAAAACAAAGGGCTTAAAGATAACTCCGCTACTGAACTTACCCCAGTATTAGCAGCAAGTGCATCAAGCAAATCTATGATACTGTCGGAGTTTTTAGGAAAACAAATATTAATTGTTGTCTAAACGACCGAAATTGCGCTATTAATTGATTGTTATTATGTTTTGACATGGCTATCAGCACCCTCAATATATATATAGGAATTTAGATTTTACTATGTATTTAGAGACTGATGGCTATTTTTGTGACATTAATTGACGCCCGTCATAGTGTAAATTCAAGTTAAAAAACTATTTTTAGCATTTATAATCAGATTTAATGATATATCTAGAAGTAGCAGTTATGAATCGCGTAAATCATTCGCGAACAACTTTACTTTTTGCTTATGCCAGAACATGTTAAGCCACCTGGAATTCGGGATTTAGCTATACCTTATATCTTGCACCTGAAAATTTGAATGTCAATTCCCTGACTAAGTGCCAGTTCTTTCAGGCGTTCAATATCTTGTAAAAGAAGTAACACAGCCTGCAGGAGGGAAGATAGTTTGGAATGCGGTTTCTGCGGCTTGCCCCCAATCAGGTAAATTTGTAGATGCGATAGCAACAAGGGTATCTTCCGTGAAGCTCATTGATAAATAAGCCCAATGCGCTAAAATATAAGAAATAAAAGACAGTACCAACCAACGATAAACGCCTAAAAGTGTCCCCTGTCCAAAACGGTGCAATACAAAACGGTGCTTCGCAGTTTTAAACCAGCCCTCAATCTGCCATCGTCGTTTACCCCACCAAGAAATGGTGCTAGCTTTAAGAGCTTTGGTAGAAACGACAAATCGTTTTTCGTACCTGCCGTCATGACGTTTAAAGTAATACCAAGATACATAGACAGGAAACTTCAAGCCTCTCAGTCGAAGTTGTTGTCCCCGCTTGTGCAGTTGAGCAACACTACGACCGTCGATTAGCTTTCGGGTACAAGCGATACCAGCAATGATGTGCTGTCTTTTTCTTCGGACACTCTCTAGAAATTGCACAGTGCCAAAAGCTGTATCTACGAGAACCATTACCTGGAAATGCTTGGTTAATTTTTTAGGTAAAGATTTGACCATTTTTAATGCCAGTTGTGCTGGAGAACAGGTTCCTTTTCCCCTCCAGACACGGAAACTCCAAGGAATTCGCCACCTACCGACAACTAAATAAGCCACAACCAGGTGCAAACCTCGTTTTCCATTGTAAACTGCGATTAAATTGTTAAATTCTTTGAATTTTCCGAATTTCTCCAAAGTTGTGAGGTCAATAATCACTTGTAGGAAAGGTTTACGTCCCTTTGGACATTCAGATAAAATCTCCTTAATTATGCGATTACGAGTAGTGCGAATTACATTACGTGTTGACCAATTATAAATATTAAGAAATCTGCTCAGTGCGCTAGCAGATTTGCTTTTACTATGTTCAGGTAACGGATATCCATGTGCTTCTAAGAACAAGCCCAACATAGATTCCAGATTTTCTTGTTGGTATGTAGAAGGCATCAAAGATAGTAAGGTGTACACTAAGTTCTGGGCGTGGGCAAGAATAGATTCCATTTTTTTCTTGCTTTATTCAAAATACATTTCAACGCCCTTTTTCTCATGTTTTGAGTCTATAAAGCAAATCGAAAAGTCTAAATACTTTATAGCCTGATATTCCTTTTTAGATAATGATAATCAAAATTAAGGAGTGAGTGGTCGCCAACGGCGACCACTCACTCCCTTACGGTCTCTTATATTAAGCACATATCAAATTGAAGTTAATATATAAACCCGTAAAAGCTTGGGTGAGAGCCGCCACCGACATCTATATGATTATCATTATTAAAAGTCTCATTGAGCCTGATGGTTAAATATACTGTAAATAAAGATTTTTATTTTACAAATAAAAATCTATTTACTACTTAAGGTTTTTATTTGCTTCTGTGTAATATTTATTAGCTCTAAGAAGCTGATTTGCGGTTTATCCAGAGAGGTGCAAGATATAAGATACGTACTGACAATTTGGTTAGTATGATAGAACGCTTGGAAAAAGAAATTAAAGAAATTAAGGCAAGTGGTATAATCGCTCCGGGTGGCTGTTGGATAGTACGCTACTTGGCAAAAGGAAGAAGAAGTGCATACTGGTACTACAAATTACAAGCATCTGAAGAGATTTTTCCCACAAAGACTGAAGGAAAGTATACTAAGTACAAACATCTTGGCAAATCTGGTAGTAAAGCTTACTTAAAAGCTGTGGAGCAAGTAGTAGCAAGGGCTAAAATAGAAGGGCTGCAACGAGCCATAGATATCTTAATACAAGGGTCAGCAGATTTAATGGAAGAGGCTAAAAAATACAAGTAATACAGAATGGCTAGTTCGCGGAAGATTTCCGCGAACCACTCTCATATTTTGTCCAAAGTCCAATAGTTTATTCTCAATGGCGATTGCAAGAATCGAACTTGCTTGCTCTACCAAGAATCGCCTATCAAACTAAACACCAAACTTCCAAGTATTTTGCTCAGTCACTTCCAAATCCTGAAACAATTCATGAAAATAAGAAAAATGGAAATGACGTAAATGCATTCTAGATAACAAAATCACAGACAATTTATCTGACTTTGCTAGACGATATAAAGAATATAAATCCTCATTAAAATTATCACTCACCTGCGATAGTCTATCAAAATTATCAATCACTAACACGCGATTTTTACTACTAATCTGCTCCACAATATTAACCCAATTTTGCTGATAATAAATACCAAAGCTCATTGGAATAACTTGAAACAACATATTTAAATTAAACGGGTATTCTAAATCTAAATAAACTGACTCTACACTTATCTCTTTCAGCAAATTTTTAATAGTGAAAGTCTTTCCAACACCTTGACCACCCCAAATACTAAAGTTTTTACCTTGTGAAGAACCTTCGATTATATTCCAACACTCATTAAAAGATAACATAAATTCTCCTAATTTAAACCTAATTGTTGTAGTTTTACCATCTTGCAAAATACATCTAAATACCGAACAGTCTCGACATACTCCGGGGAATTAATCGGAAACAAAACAAATAATTCATCCTTAATAGCTAAAACTATATCATTACTCAAAGCAATAGTTTTATCACTCAATATACTCCTAAAACAACTGCGGGCATCAAATTTTCTAAACATTAGACAACCCATACTAGATTGTAGCCAACTACAAATATTCCAAACATTTAAACGTATCAAATCTGTATCCCCTTTTCCTTCTTTATTTAACTTAATGGAAACTTGACATACAAAATACCACATCAAGCTTTTATCGTCCATTCGATTAGCTGCGTTATAACAAGCGTCAATCCTTTTAGATAGCTGACTTGTAGTCAGTTCTATTTCAATTATTTGACTCATTTATAAAATCCTCCACTGCGTTTCTTATTTTTTTATAAATACGTCCATCATGACGCGACTTACCAAAAACACTTTTGATAATTTCGTCGAGCGCATATCCTCGTTTATGAAGGCTTAATATCGAATTCTTTTGCTGTTCGTCAATATCTATAACAGCTTTCTGAACTACTTTGCTAACCGCGTTAATATCAACCACATTCTGGTTTACATACAAAGTTTCAAGAAATTCAACAAAATCCAGCCCAGAATCCCACTCTTCATATGGGTCTTGCTGATTGATAGCTTCTGATATCAACTTTTGGAAGTATTCTGGCTTTTCGTCGTCAGCAACATACAATGCTTGAAGTCTCATTGTTTGCTCATCTGCGACTTTATATAAGAAATCCCCGTGACCTAGTAAATTAGCCGCTCTAGTATCTTTATCACCCAGGATGATGCAGGAATCCTCCGGTCGAGTAGTCGCAAAAGCTGTTTTAGCTGGGAAGTTCGACCTAATCAAGGGGTCGATGACGTTCTTATCCGGTCGCTGAGTGTAAAGAAACAAATGTATTCCTGCTCCACCAGCTTTAGCTAGCAATTTCATCAAAGCTTTTTTGATACGGTCAGCATAAGCTTCATCACTCAGAAGGTCGAAGCACTCGTCAATAATGCACACCACCCGCGACATTATTAGTCTTTCTGGGAGTGTCTTAAAATTGAACTCCCTAATTGTTTCACATTTGTAATCCTCAAACTCTTGATAGCGTAGTTCCATAAATGCTACCAAGTAATCAAGCAAGTCAGCTGTAGAGCGTGCATCTTTACAAACTGGACTTACTAGATGTGGTAATTGGTCAAACTTGCTGAATGTCACCCGCTTCACGTCACTTAAAGCCAAGCGCACAACTGATGGTGGATAGCGACGAGCTAAATACAAAATTACTGCTTTCTCAAATTGGGATTTTCCGGAGCGCGTACGACCACCACCCAAAATATGAGTCACGTTTTCACTGGTGAGTGCTATATCAAAGTATTCTCCATTGACATCAACACCACCTGGGATGCTAATAGCAAACGGGTCGATTTCAGATTCAAAATCAACATAATCCCAGAAATAAGCTTTTTGACGGTCTACCCTAGGGAGGTCAAATGCACATCGACCAGGAAGAACCGATACCATTGGGGGAACTTTAATTCCAAGAAACGACCCAAGCTGCTGCATCAAATCCTCACCCAAGTTAGCCACACTAGAAAATTTAACTCCCTTACCTAACTTCACTTCGATACGGTTAAAGGTTGGACCAGATTTACAGCCTGAAAAAGTAGCATCTACTTGAAAATCAGCCAAAGTGTTAACTAATAATTTACCCATTTCATCCAAAGATAATAATTGAGCATTTTCTAACTCTTTTTCTAGTTGGTTAATTTTACTATCAGCTATTAATTTTGTATTTAATACCTGACTATTTACATCAAAGTTAAATTCTAGATTATCACCCTTTTCTTTAGATATTATATTAACTACTCTCAAGAAAATTTTCTGAAACTCATAATATCTAGTTTTATTGGCTAATTCTAAAAAATAATCTACGGGCTTATTAGATAAATATAACCTATAAATATATTCTGTAAATGGGAGTATGGCTATTTTTTTCAAAAAAATATTTTTCACATCATCAACTAACTTGATAACTTCTTCTATATCATCAATAGCCAGTAATTTTAAAATAATTAAAACAAATGCTTGCTCCTCGTTAACACTTGGTTGACGATAACATAAAATATGCTCTATCGCTAACTGACAAAAGGCATAATCATCAAGATTTAAAAACTCTTCACATACAGCTAATATATTGTCAGGTTGTATTCCACTAAGAACTGAATTATAAATACAATTGTACAATTCTTCTTGGCTAAAAGATACGGTAGGTCTATAAAGCCTTTCAATAAATTCTATTTTATTCAGAAGATAATTAACGTAATTTGAAGCTTCATAGCCAAAGTATTCGTTAGTTACATTTAAAATATCATCATTTCCATAACCTTGGCTTTTGGCTAAAGATATTATATTAGTCAGATTATCTTTAAATTCAGTATCCACAAATTATTTTACCTCTTAATTTATAACACCGTTTCTACGCATAACAATTTCTCCAGCGATTCTACGACGGTTCTGGTCTAAGTCTGTACAGCGTTCTTTCCACTCCCTAGAATTAATTGCTAGACCTGTCAATTTTGATTTAAATGGCTCAAAATTACGACAAATATGATATAAACCATTAGCTTTTAATTCAAAAGAGTCAACTCTAGCTTTACGGATTGCATCATCGGTTGATTTACCAGATTTTAAATTATTAGCATATAATCCTGGAAAATTGTCAGAGACGAAAGGACTTCCCTGATTCCACAAGTCAACTGCATTCCAATAAGCTTCAATATGTTCCGAAGGGTTTAATCCTTGCTGTAAAAATAATCGTGTTAAACGTGGAAGTCTTGATTTTATTCTTGACAAACAACCACGATTAGCTCCATCAATATCACCTGGAGCAGTCCTACCGAAATCGGAACAAAAACCCTGGTTTCTGACTCTTCTTCTTCCCAAAGTAGCAGGGTCTGTGTGTCCATTAATTAATGCTGTTTCGCGTCCCTGTTCATCTTTTGTACCCTCAGCAAGTGCGATTCCTAAGTTTCCAGGAGATTGAATATCAGCAAACAATTCTTTAGCACGAGCAGGTGTTTTGTCAAAGTTAGCTATATTATCCTGTACTTGATTTATACCAAAATTTACAGCATTTGTAGCTATAGAATAACCCAAAAAACCAAGAGAGATTAATCCTAGATTTTCAGGTGATAAACCAGCTTTTCTACGTAATGGTGAATAAGCTACTATCCCAACAATACCACCTGCAAGTGCGCCAAATTGCCACCCAGATTGTGATAGGTTTTTTTGGTAGCACCCCAAATCACCACTGCAATTTGAAAAACTTATAACTGTACTCAAAATCGCTCCTAATATTCCTCCTCTGACAATAGAAATAAACATCTACAAATCCTCAACACTAATAATAGTTGTCGGAAACAGGAAATTAGAATTAGCTTTATAGCGACGGTCACTTTCTGCCAGTCGCACAAATTCTTCTTGCTTGGATGGGTCGGGAACTACCAAACAACCCCAACTAGCGTCATCGACAAACTTTTGACCATACCCGTGATGCTGATTAGCGCCGATATTCCCGCTTTGAATTGGGGAAAGAGCTAGCCCCGATATGTCACCCCTAGAGTTTTGGTAGCGCCGGAACTTGATAGGAGCAGCTTGAACTAGCGCACGCTGTGGAGAACGGGAACCACCTATGCCAACATGCGTTCCCACACGCCATGAAAAATACTGTCCATTTTCCACAAATACTGCTAATTTGGAACGAATGCGAGGAAGTCCAGGTTTAACTGTCGCGACACTCTGATAAATTATTTGCGGCTTTCCCGATTGGTCATACTGAAAAACTAATCTGGCATCCGACCATTCGTTAATTCTGCCACCACTGGGACTTCCTGAAGGTTTGCCATTACGCAAATAAATAATATTTATTTCGTCAGGATTGGTAGTTACTTGATATCCTTTGCGCTTCATAGCTGACACTAATCTATCAGCCAAGTTTGAAGAGTTTGTGGATTGATTTGCTACCAACTGTTGTAAGTGCTGAACAATTGGTTGCTGGTCAATCCAGTTACTGACAGAGGTAATAACCATGCATCCAGCTAAGGTAGTGGTTGCTATCGCGTATTTCCAATCACTGACAGCATCAATACCTCTCCGATTTACGGGATTAACTTTATCCGAGCTATTTTGATTACCCTCGAATTCAATTTTGACCTTCATTATTCCCACACTTGAAAAGTCTTTGTGCTGCTAACATCCGCTCGTAATCCGTTTTAGGTTTACAAGTAGAACTAGGGACAGAAACAGACTGAATTTTAGTCTGCTTCTGAGGAGGTACTTCCTGAGTTGGCTTCCAGTTAGATGTAATGCTTTGGTAAATTCCTACAAATGCACTCCTTGCATGGTTGAGTCGATGGGGAGTATTATCTCCCGCACCTCTCAGTTAGAACTGTACGTACCCGTTTCCGTGTATACAGCTCCCGATATTCTTAGGGAGTTACCCTTTTGCCCATGTGGATATAGTCATGGCAAGATTCATGTATTGCTAGAAGATTTTTAGGTTTCCAGTTATCATGATTACCATCAATGTGGTGTAGATGAACCCGCTCATTGCTTGTCATCTTTAAACCACAGTGTCCACATGTATGGTTTTGCTTCTTTAAAGCTTTAGAGGTGCTACCGTCATAGAGTTTACTGTTGCGCTCGCTCCAGTAAATTAAATCTCCATCGTAAACGGATTTATTTCCTTTTACCATGACGTGGGTAGCTAAGGAGTAAGGAACCGGAGGAAATGCCTTTTTGACAAGTTCGGTACTTGTTTTTAAGGTATTTTTTGGTTCTTTATTGAATACCGTAAATGTTCTGTGGTTCAGGAACCAGAGTGAAAACCTTGACCCCGACATGTCACAGTATTTGTGGTAATTCCTCCACCCTCTAACTATTGGTGCAAGCTTAAGAGCTTTTACCTTTGAACCATAGTTTGAGCAGTTGACGATGTTCTTTACTTTCTCACGGAATTTTTTGAAGTTCTCCTCTGAGGGAGTACATATATATTTTCCGTTGGATTTTACTTTAAAGTTCCACCCTAGAAAATCGAAACCATCTGTCGCAGCGGTTATCTTTGTCTTCTTTTCACTTACTTTCATTCCTCTGGCTGCTAGAAATTCATCAATTCTTCCAAGTATTTCATTTGCATCGTCTTGAGGTCTTAATATTATTACCATGTCGTCCGCATAGCGTACGGAGGGATAAGTAATGTATTTCTCTGGGGTATTGTTGGTTATTCTAACTCCACGATTATTGGAATATTTGTGAATATTTTCAATCCCGTTTAGAGCGATGTTTGCTAGTAATGGACTCACTACTCCACCTTGACAAGTACCTTGTTCTGGAAAATGCGGATTTACACCTGCTTTTAGGCATCTGAAAATACCAATTTTGATTCCTTTTGGGGCAATCAAATTTTCCATTATAGTGGTGTGTGAAATCCTATCGAAGCACTTCTCGATATCGAGTTCTATCACTCGCTTGTCTATTCCGTTTGCCTTGGAGCGTAGATTGTTGAAAAGGGACTGTTGGGCATCATGTGCTGAACGTCCTGTTCTAAAACCATAACTCCTAGCGTGGAAAGTTGCTTCATGCGCTGGTTCTAGCGCGTATTTAGCTAGGCACTGCCAAGCTCTATCGGCAATAGTGGGTATTTTTAACATTCGAGTTGTTCCATCTTTTTTAGGAATTGGAATTTCTCTTAACCCTTGATGTTTCCAATTTCCTGATAGACTTTTAAGGATAGTTTCTAACTCGAAACGTTCCAAAAAATCTAAGGATTTCTTGCCATCAATACCAGCGGTTTTCTTACCAGCATTTAATTGAGTTACTTGTCGAATTGCTAGAAATCTAGCTGAAGAAGACTTCAGAATAAGTTTCTGTAGAGACTTTGCTTTCCGCTTGTCTCCTGCTGAAACGGCTTTGAACACTCTCTTTTGTAGGCGGAAAAGTTCCTTCTGGAATTTCTTCCAGGGTAAGCTCTTCCAAGATTCACTAGTATTATTACTGTGCCTAATCATACTCTGCTTCATTAAGTGTTTTCTGAATACCTTGTAGCAATTACGCCACATCCTACCCGTGTTAAGAGAGTTCCGTATCTCATCTTACCTACCTGGAGTTCGACTTTCTCCAAGACTCTTAACTCGTTTTTCTTCGTTCCCTCAGATGATTATCATGTTCCGTTAGGTGTAGCCAATTTAACCATCAGAAACCCTGGATTCAGGCAGCTATGTCTATGAGACGCTGCGGGTTTTAACTCTGATAAAGTCGGGGTTTTATCGGCTTATGCCCCGCTTTACGATAGGTCACTTTTCTAGGCTCGGTTTCACCGTAGGAACTCCCCATTAACGCCAGTGTCAGCCCATAACAGCCGTCTGATTGCGTCCTAGTTTCCAGCTTTACTCTGTAAGAAATGAGCTTACTCGGTATGGACAGGTCGGGAGTCACGCATGAATCTTGCGGGAAGGACTTAAACCTTCATCAATCTGAGAGTTCAGTGCTTAGTTTTTAAATCTAAGTTTCACTGACTAAGTTATATACAGTTAAAAAACTGTAATTTTATTTAGTAACGAATCGCACCATAGAATCGTAAGTATCCAGGTTGCATCAACTTTAACAGCCAAATAAAACAAACAACCCAGAAAGTAATCCGACACCACATATTACTACTCGATTTGGTTGATAACTGGTGCTGCAAAACTAGGGATTTCTCTTGGTACTACTTCGATTTTTTTCCCAGACGCATAGCCTGGTCCTTGGTAACTTCCATTTAGTAGAAAATTTACTAGCATTACCAAAAGCCACAAACTAACTGCACCAACACCAATTGGAGTTTTGATTACGTCTGAGACAAAATAAACTGGATACCACAAAAACCTCCAAGTATTTTGTGGGTGCAATCTATGTGCTTTCCAGACGTTGGTGTATGGAATATTAATTTCTGGTACTACTGGTTTGATTGAAACTGGTGATTGTACAAAATGAACTGTAGTTGGTTGTGATACCACTTGCTCTGTATAAGCCTGTAGTGATTGTGGTTGAATTACTTGAGGTTGAATAGAACCACCAGACTGAGCTGAGACGAGCATTTGACGTAACCTATCTGTAGGCACAATTGCACCTGGTTGAGAATAATCAATATCAAGCTGCTGTCCTGTGTTGTTTCCGTTACCATTTCTTTTGTTACTCATTATTTTTTACTCCGTTATCAGATATCCAAGGGTCTTCTTCTATCAAATTTCTAAATTCTTCTGGAGATAATTTTCCTGTGGGAACAGTCCCGTCTGCAGTTGGTCTGACAAAAGGTATTACATTTCCAACTACTAAATTAGGCGGTACTAAATTTTGTTGCACAATTGTAGGAGAAGGGGGGACCTCTTCCCCACCAGGTAAAGGTAGCGAGCAATTTTCTTCTCCCTCAGAAACCATGCTGTTATAGTCATTAATTCCACATATAAAACAACCTATCATTCCCACAAAAAATACAACTGCACAAGTCGCATTTAACGGTTTCGTTGGCGATGTTACAATTTCTGTTGTGGTACGAGAACTATTTTCATATGGTACTGGGATATATGTCCTCCAAAATAAACTGAGAAAATTCCATCCAAATAAAAGAAGGCAAATAAATCCACCCAAATATTTGGTATACATTGACTGCTCTTTAGTCAATTGGAGCCACCTCCCTGACTAGGTTTAGAATTTAATTTCTCTAATTTTTTCTTTCTTCTCCCTGTTTCCTCGCGATTAATAGCATCCAAAATACTATTAATATTGTTCAATTGGTCGAGAGGGTCTTGATAGTCTTGTGCTTCTAGTACAGCACCCAACCTAACTAAATATTCCTGCTGTACATTCCGTATTTGAGACAAAATCCCAGAAACATTAAACTTGGGGTAAGAATCTAAATTTGTAGCTAAATCTATAGCTTCAAATTTATTCAAATTCAAGCTGATAAATGCAGCCCTTGGTAATTTTTCCTCAGTAGTTGTTCCATCACTTCTAACTTTTTTTAAAACATACCTCGTATCTCCAGAAGAAGCTTCGGCTAAATCTTGATATGTTTTGAGCAAACTCGATTGCAGTGCTGGAGTCATGTGCATTCTGTACATCCTAATATTTTTAGGATTATCAATATCCCTCTGCAAAATATCTCTTAATTGTTGTGCCCAAGCTGCATTAACTTCTTGGCGCCAACCTACTTGATTTGGTTGTCCATACCCAACAGAATTACGCAAAGTGCCCAAGGTATAGTCTGTGCGGGAAAGTTTTTCTAGATAGACTTTGCGGACTGCTTGCAAATTAGCTTTAGCCGTTAATACTCTGGCGCTATCAACATTATTGACCTCCTCAGATATACGCTGCTTGGACGCTACAATCAATGCCATTCCACCCACCGCAAGTACTGTAGTTGCTGTGATGCAAGTAGTAGTCAGGACTACCGGAATTTTTTTTGATTGTGTTCGCGTTACAGTTTTTTTCAATGGAGAAGGAAACTGCATTACTACCACTCCTCGACAATATATAGATGAGGTTGACGCGCATTAGCTCGAATCGCTGCAATCCCGGCTCCTCCTACCAATACTCCACCCAAAAGCATTACTGGATGGAAAGCTAAGGTAATCCCGACACCCGTAATGCCTCCCACCATTCCACTGATACCAAAGTTCAAAGCCAATCCACCGAGCGCGTTTCCTAAAAATTCACTAATTGCTGTCATCATTTTGCTCCCTGGTTTTAGTAAGTTTTCTTGAAATAATCAAAACTGCAGCCAGCAACCCAATCAAAGTTCCAAAAATGCTCCAGCTAATTAAGGGGGTTATATTATTAACTTCCACTTTGTCGCTATTTGGTGGCTGGGTTATCCACCAACCAATCAATAATCCAGAGCAAGAAAAGTAACTCTGAACGCTAGCCGCTATAAACATAGAGTTACCAAGCGATTTTATTGCTGCGTCTCGCGAGAATCTATATCTGAGGACAACGGCTCTTGCTTCGTCGCTAAGGTAGTTTCTGTAGCTTGTATTTGTGCTTCCGCAGGAGCTAAAACTTTGTGATTGGTCATAGAAGTGAGTAGTAACACTGCTGCTTGATGTCCAGCACTTTCTCGAACCATCGTGAAAAAATCACTATCATCCTGAATGGATAGTTCATCTCCCTCATCTCGCATTTCAGCCGTCAATTCTAACGTAGATAAGTTATGACATCGAACAAGCTCCTGCTTGTAAAAATTTCTCGCATGTAAACTCGCATATCTGGCATTCCTCCGTAAAGATTTTAAGTATTCAATCTCTCCTTCTGTTGTTGCATTCAAGTCAGTATTTTCCTGAGAATTATCAGCAGCTTTTTGTCGGTGAAAAAATTGCTTGATACGTGGGTCATCCTCATCAATTTGAATTGAACCATTTTTAGCTCCAAGGAAGCTAACTAATTCTTCTGTGTTAACTCCATGAATTCTTGCAATATTTCTAATATAATTCTTCGCCATTTTTCTCCTAACTACCAAAAGGTTCTATACCATATCTCCGAGTTACATCGGAAAGAAATTGTTGATAGGTTTTACCAAATTTATTAAAGAGGTATTCATCAAGTGTTATCCCCTTGTCTAAAATCAGCTCGCAATACATTTCCTTACCCATCATCAATCCCCAAAAATTTCGCCGATTTTCACGTGGAATATGAGCAGCGACATAAAATCTATCTAATTCATCAATTTCCTCTGGGTCAAAAAAATGCTTATTACGAGTTGTTGATAATCCCAGAAACTGCCTCCAGTCGTAAATAGCATCACGAGATACACCATTGTACCGACGCATTAAATAAGAAAGATTACTCTGAACTATGAGTAAGTCTTTTCTTTTTTTTCTTCTTTTTTGCATCTGCAACTGACATCTATATTACTCCATTACTCTTAGAGTTTTACACAAAATCAAAACGATTTTACAGTGTAACCAACGGGAAATCAAACACTATAAGCATACCCAAATCCTTATAAACTAAAGGATTTAACCAGGAAAATAAAATGCTAAAAAATATGCAAACTTTCTTTGCTTGTATAACCTTTCTACAAACCTACACTTTGTAGGAAATTTCTAATATGAAGCTAAATCACGCAAAATAAAAATAAAAATAAATCGGAATAAATAAAAAACTCGTGTTATTGCTTAATCCCCCTAGCAGACTACGACCTCATCGTGTATTTCAAGACTCACAACACGAGACTTATATTTTCTCAGCACAAAACAAAGCAGATAAATATGGTTTACTAATATATCCGCCATGATTATTTAAGATTTTTCTCACAATAGTAGATAAGTCTTGTTTCTCTATTTCGTTAAACTGTTGATAAACGGTTTGAGTTTTCAATAAATTTAAATATCTGTCTACATCATAATCAATAGACCAAACATATTCTTTAAACACTGGTTCTTTAAAACATTCGCTATCTAATATCCAATTTTTCCTTTTTTCTATAAGCGAATCAATTGATGGTGGGTTATATACCATTTCTGGTAAATACTGTTGAAATGCTTGTTCAAGTTCTTGAAATACTGTAGTATTTGATTTAGGAGAAAAATTCCAAAATAACGCAATGTGCCCTTTATCTTTTAGAGCTAGTGCAGCTTTTGAGTAGCCTATTTCACGATTAACCCAATGAAATGCTTGGGCTGATATTAACAAATCAAAGGACTTTTCTTTTAATTGATAATCTTCAAAAGTAACTTTTTCAAACGTAACTTTTGGGTATGAAGATAAGTTTTGAGATGCGATTGCAATCAGTTTATCGCCAGGGTCTAAACCATGAATAGCGTATCCTTTCTGAGCAAATGATATAGTTGCCTGACCTGTACCCACACCAACTTCTAATATTTTGGCATTTTCCTTTATATTAGCTATAGTAATTACATCTTCAATTAGCTCAAGTGGATAATTAGGACGTGCTGCATTATATATTTCTGCAATTTCATTAAAAGCTTCGCTACGTTTATTGTTCATATTAATAAAAATTCTCAACTACAAAATAAAAAATTGCATCCCAGTATCCCCAGAATGCAGCTAATTGTGATATCAAATTACCCTAATAAACTGGTGCTGGTCGAACAACTTGGAAATCCTCTTTGCGGGATACTCCAAATCGTACAGGTTCATCCAAATAGGTTAACAAGTAGTAATCTGTACTATATCGACACCGTGCCCCATCCGGTCGTATACCTTCATATTCAAAGCCGGAAACATTTCCATCTCGATACAGATGGTTCTTTAACTGTTCGAGTTGGTCTAAAGTTTCTCGCCAAAACTCTAGATAATTAAATCCAATAAAGCGAGATGGTTTCCAAACTGCTCTGCTTGCTTCCAGGTTACCATTAACCTGAAGACAAATATTTGTAATATTGGAAACAGCAGCGATAATTAAATTCTGTTCTGTTGCTTCCAAAATTGTTTCGTGAAAACCTTTATAGTCTAGCGCGTTTATTATTTCTGGTGATTTTGATAAAAATATCTGAGTCATAGATAACACCTTTTGGCTCGTAGACGGAGATGCTAAGATTTTTTCAGGAGAAATACAGACTTCAAAGTCAATAAAGTCCCAATTTTCCTCCCCGTACCTAATAATTATAGAACTAAGTCCAAATTGCCTAGCCCAAATTTTCAATATTTCACGAAAGTTTGTGTAAACATAACGAGCATTTTCCAAAGAAAATACCCTTAGTAGCAAATAATCTTTTTTGCAATCTGGAACGAAATCCCAGCCATAGCGCTTTATGTAGTCCCACAATATTTCTGATTTAGCTAATTCCATCGCTGTATCCACTGGCACAACAGGGTGAAATCTTTTAACAAATTATTGCGAATTTGTCAATCTAAATTTAAATATACAATATTTCTAGCCTTCCATTCCAACAAATACTCGATTTTTAGCAAAATGTAAACAGCACAAAAATGTACGCTTATAAATAACTCATCCCTGATTGAAAGGGATGAATTAAGAACAATTGCTAGTATTTATATTTAATATATTATCTTCACAATTATTGCAATTGTCATCATCACAACCGTGCATCATATAGTATATTCTATATAATTGCTTAGTCCTCACTTTAAACCTATGGGCTAAAAATACCATATCTTCTTCCGGTGGAAGAGATTTCATATTTATTAAAATATCCAGTAATTCATGGGAAGAGTTTTCTGATTGCGACTGCGATTTATCAATTTTAGTATAATTATTAATCCAATCAGATAGCCCTAATGTAGTTGGTTCGGGTACTCCATACAATGCTAAATTATCAACCAAATTTATATAATTATAATAAATAGCAAATAATTTCTTTAGCAGTAAAATTAAGTCTTCCTTGTTATCTATTTTAATATCGATATTATCTCTATTAATAATTTCTCTTAAATAATCAGCAACACTATCAGTCCCTTGCGGCTCTCCTACTTGATTTTTAATATCCACAAAACTAGAAAACCAACTCTGAATATCTTCTGCATCAGGAACTGGTAAATCATTTGTAACAGCCCATTCCTTAAACTTCGAGGCAAAAAGTACAGAGTTAGACAATTCTGCCCAAAGTTTAGCAAAAAAGTCGTCAAACTCCAATGGAGTTGGTATTGTAATTCCTAACCCTTCCAAATATTGGATAAACGATATCGCAAATACCACCAAATTCCTTAATTGTCTGCTTTCAACTTTAGTTTTGTGGGATTTTAAGTTTGGTGCTACTTGCCAAGACTTTGGGAGTTTACTCAAAGCCTCAGTAATGTCCTCAGACAATGGTAGCCGAGCGTATACGTAATCAGTCTCTTTTTTTTCTTCCATCCTATTAGTTTATATCTGCCTCCCATTTGAGTCTGTATAGACTTAACGACATCTCAAGCAAAGTGTTTTAAACTGCTCCTTCATCTAGCTTACAAGTAAAAAAACAACATTAAGTTATGTCAATCATTGAAAATGTAATATTATTTTGTTAAAAATTGTAAATTATTTAAAATGAAGATTAGGTTAGTAGTAAAGTATTAATTACAGAAGCAAGCCTAAAAAGCCAGTATGAACGTAATTATTACTACAGCAAGAATGAAGCCTAGAGATTATCTCAGGCTGCATAATTGGCTTTATAAGTTAAGTTCTAAGCAAATCAGTGTTTACGAATCCGAGAAAGCATACTATTCAAAGTGTGTAAAAATTCTTTCTTGCATTCTTGGTATTAAAGAAAGAGCCGTTAGACGGTGGGGGGAAGTGGGAGATATTGATTTCCCAGATATGCCAAGTCATCACGAACTGACTTTAGGTTATGCAGCTGCATTATTACAGTTCAAGGAGGTGCAAGAATGAATCGCAGAATAGAATTGAGTGCCTTTTCCAACGTAGAACCTTTATTGCCTAGGGAGTTCATCAAATTAGTAGTCGCAGCAAGCCAAAACCTATCGCTAACCGAAGTAATAAAGCTGGAAACTACTAGGAAATATATTCGCGATAGTGTTTCTATTCTTTCTCAGGTGCTAGGGGTTGATAAGCGCACTCCCTATAAGTGGGGAAATAGCCTCAATTTCGAGGAAATTCCTGAACACCATAAAATAGCTTTGGGCTATGCAAAAGCAGCACATATCCACAAAAACTTTGCTGTATCAATTGCTTCTGGTTTGTACGATGTTCCAGTAATAGAGGCGGGAGAGTTTTTAGAAGACGTATTTGGGCTGTCTAATTTATCTAAAAAACAAGCTTTAAAAGCAGTCTCTAACCCTGCTTTTAGATGTAAGTGTAAAAAAGTTTTAGCTTTTATTCTCCGTCTGAATGAGAGAACAGTTGATTCATGGGGAACCGATATGTATTTTGACAAAATGCCAGAAAAATACCAAGCAGTCCTAGGTTACGCTCTTGCAGCCGCGAAAACCCCCATTAAAGCTGATTTTTTTGATATAGCAGCGTAATATTCGTGCATCATCAGCTTGCAAAATATTCAATTAAGTATTTTTTAAGTTGCCTATAGTATTGGATTTTTTCAATTAGGGAAAGTTGGTCTCATACATAAGACCGACAAAAAATAAAAAGCAGAGAGATTGTAACATGAGTACCGCAGTAATTTTCAGTTCAGAGTTAACAATTTTTGAACGTATCGAACAAGCTTTCGATTCGCTAGAATCCGCAACCCGTCACATCCTGCATCACGCTTTCGATTTACTCGAAACTCGTTTGGCATATTCCAAAAAAGATTATCGAGAAGCTATGCGAGTGCGTGGTTGGAAGAAGGGTGGGATAGAAGAAAGAACCGCAATCAAAATAGCGGATGCTTTTGAGGTTTTT
Organism: Scytonematopsis contorta HA4267-MV1; assembly: GCA_019359035.1. Classification (GTDB taxonomy): domain Bacteria; phylum Cyanobacteriota; class Cyanobacteriia; order Cyanobacteriales; family Nostocaceae; genus Scytonematopsis; species Scytonematopsis contorta. Next base: position 24,609 of record JAHHIC010000105.1, read on the forward strand.
CGTCCCGACCCGTTGCGGCTGACAAAAATTGAGCCACGCACTCTTTACAGGTTGGCTGAAGGCAAAAAATATGTACCAGTAATAGAGGCTCTAGCAAATCTTGAATCCGAGCAAATCACGCAGTCAACGGTCACCCAACTGATGGCACAGCGTAGACAAGAGTTAAAACAGGAGCGGGAAGCCAAAAAACAAGCCTCACCTGACGAGCAAAACACTAGCGGGTGGAGAAGAGCGAAAAACGGTGGTCGTGCTTACCATATTCCACCACTTTACGATGAAGCCACGGGTGTACATATTGAGAAAATCCGCAGTGATAAAGGCTGTACTTCCCAAAAAGTTGTGGAAATAGGAACTGAGGTTTTAAACGTAATCCTGGAGAAAAACCCTGAGTTAGACCCCAACGACCCTAGCAAATTATTAGATTTCATCGAAAACCTATTAGCTAACCGGGAACAGGAAAAAATAGACGGGGAAAATTTGGAATCTTGGCAATCCGATTCTCCACAAGCTAGCGTAACTACCACAGAAATATCAAATTTCAATGACAATGCTGAATACTTGGATGTCAAGAAGGACAGTAACCAAGAAGCACAACCAAGTATTATTATTGAACATCACCCGCTCGTAACTCGGACTCAAGAAGGTTTTACAGACTACCGCGTTAATCAAATAGCTGCAAGATTATTAGAGCAAGAAATAGTAGTAGCACCAGCAGAAAAAGTTCAAGATATTGTGCGTAATGCCTTTAGTGTTAAGGTGTACGCGCATCATATGGACAAGATGCAAGAAACGCTCATTCGTATGGATACTTCTTTGTTGGAAAATGACGAGCTGCGTAGCTTCTTGCTGAACACAAGTTTAGAAAGAGACGGTTTTATTAAAAAGGCTTATTACGTTTCCCAAACCATCAAGAGTCAATTTGTTCTTAACCAATTAGAAGAAAATCGCCTTGTGTGGCCAGCATGGATGCAGATTGATGCTTTATCTCCAGAGTTTGTAGAAGATTGCCCGCAATATCCCAACTTCAACCCAGTTGAGTATCTTGCGTCAATTTATAATCAAGCAACTGATTGGTCGCAAGTTAAGGATGCTATCAATACTGTGATTGAAGTTCAGGGTATTCAAGGATATATGGAATGTTGCCAACTTCTTAGAAATTTAATATCTCCAGAAGTTCAAAACAAGGTTGATGACTTAATCCCTGAAGCTTCGAGAAAACTTCAACAAGCTACGAGTGTAGGAATTATTAATAGTTATTTTGAATCTCCAATTGATGGTGTATACCACATTGTTGATAGAAATAACCAAGAGTTGGTACTTCCTGAATGTTTGCTTGATTGTGTATTAAATTAACAAGCAGCTATTAGAAAAATCACTACATTTGCTAGCGCTTAGTTTTGTGTGCGATTACTTCAGGAAGCACGCGCACTTTAATGCGAACTAAAACAACGTCAAAAGCACTACAAACTCGAATGGTAGAATAAAAATGAGAAGGACAACTAGGATAAATTTAAAACGATTCAATAGAGGGATGAAAGCTTTTAGCCAAGTTCCTCATTATACTCTTATCCAAAGCATAAAAGAGGTTAGTTGCACAACTGCTCGTAACTATATCAGGAACAAATTTATTAAGCCTCCAGCAATTATTTCGGTGATTAGGCAAAGTAGAAAAAAAGATAAGTTTTTCTTTGCAGATAGCGGATTGTACGAATTAGAATACGCGGCGTTAAATTGGAGATATTTTTTAAAAGAATTTGGCAACAGTAGTAATTAAATAAATATGGAAAGATACTCGCAACATAAAACAACTAACACAAAAGAGTCGGATGGTAGTTATCAGATAAATAAAAGTCAGGAAATTAAAGCAATTAGCTTATGGCAACCTTGGGCTTCTTTAATTCCGTATTGAATCAAAAACTATGAAACCAGAAGCTGAAAAACTAATTACAGAGGGAGGTTGCTAATCTGCTCGACAATCGGAAACAGCAAAGAGTACAAACAATACTTAAAGGTCAAAGACAAACTTAAATTGCCGCCCTGGAACAACTTCCCACATGGCTGTGCAATTGCAATCTGTGACCTTATAGATTGCATAAAAATGACTCCAGAGTTCATTGAACAACAACCACAAACTGAAATTATCTCTGCTGATTGGCAGGGAGATATGCATGGAAACTGGAAAATGTTGAGTCAATTGAGCAAGTAAGCATTAAGGGGAAACAAGGTTTATTCAATATAGTACAAGGAGTATAAAATGACCAACGATAACAAACCTTCATCAACAAATAAACTGAAACAAATAATAGATGCAATCACCAATTATTTGAATACTTGTTCCCAAAGTTTTCAGCTTGACACAAGAGAAACCAATATCCACAAAAAGCTAATGCAAATTGCCAAACTACAGCAACAATTAGAAGAACAGCAAGCTTTTTTAGATGTTGCACACACAAAAACACCCATATTTCTAAGCACCAAAGACCGATTAATAATTCTTGAATCATTTCTGGTTGCAAGAACTAGGGAGAATCAACCTGTGGATGATTTAATTAAAGCAATTGAAGCAGTTAGGAATAATATTGTAGTAATCGACGAAACAAAACCCCCAATGGTAGATATTAAACCTGTTCAAAACCAAAGTAACGAAACTATTATTAGTCATAAATATAAAATACCTATCCTTAGCGAAATCGGTTATGCTATTAACAGCATAACGACTTTTACTACTGCTACTTTAGTATTATCTTGGCTAGGTATTTTTATTATCAGTATCACTAACCCAATTCTTTGTAGAAGAAGAAAGTACTTTTATGGTACTTACGAAAATAAAAGCCTATTTTGTCAAACCAGTAAAAATATAAACAGGCTATTTGAAGATTTGCAAAAAGTCAAGGGGAAAGATAAATAAAATAATCCAAGATAAGTTATTTTCAACTATGAGCACCTAATGTTTTAAGGGTAGCTATTTCTGATGCACTCAAGCCTTTAATATTTTTAATATTCATCCGTGCATAAGGTCTTTCACCTCTAAGAGTTTTCAGACACTTACCTGTTTTGATATTCCAAAGTTTAATTGTTTCATCCCTACTACCACTAGCAATAATCGACCCGTTACTACTAGAAGCAACCGCACATACCACACTACTATGTCCAGAGAAAGTTTTCAGACAATTACCTGTTTTGGTATCCCATATTTTCACCATTTGGTCATCACAACCACTTACCAGCTGCGTATCATCATAATTAAAGGTAACTGACCTTACCCTACCCCCATGCTGCAAAGTTCTTAAGCACTTACCTGTAGCAATATCCCACAATTTTACGGTGCTATCTTCACTTCCACTTACAAGAGTATAGCTATCCCTAGTAAAAGCAATTGAATAAATATAACTAGTATGTTCAAGCAAAATTTTCACACATTCACCTGTATCAATATTCCACAACCTAATTGTTTTATCACCACTACCACTAGCTAATAGCTTACCATCTGGACTGATAGCAATAGAAAATACTTGCTTACTATGCCCTTCTAAAGTTTTTAAACACTTACCAGTAGGAATATCCCAAATCTTGATGTTTCTATCACCACTACTACTAATAACTATTTCATCAATAGGACTAAAAGCAATTGAATTTATCCAATCTTTATGCCCATTTAATTGTAATGTTCTTAGACACTTTCCAGTATAAGCATCCCACAATTTTACGGTTTTATCAGAACTACCACTGGCAATTATGCTACCAGCAGAATTAAAACTTACGCTCATTACAAAACCACTATGCCCTTGTAGAGTTTTGAGACATTCACCTGTGTGACTATTCCACACCCTCACTCTTTGGTCATAACTACCAGTTATAAAAGTCTCTCCATTCGGGCTAAAAGCAATTGAGTTTATCCAGTTACTGTAACCCAGCAAAGTAGTTACGCATTCACCTGTATTTACATCCCAAAGCTTTACTGTTTTATCATAACTACCACTTGCAATAATATTATTTTTAGGATTAAAGGCTACTGAGCGAACCCAAGCAGTATGCTCTGCCAATGTTTTAACACATTCACCTGTACTCACATTCCATATTCTTACTGTTTGGTCGGAGCTACCACTAGCAAGTATTTCTCCACAGGAACTAAACGCTACCGAACGTACCCAATCACCATGACCTTCTAAAGTTTTGAGACATTTCCCTGTACTGATATTCCATAATTTTGCTGTTTTGTCAGAGCTACCACTAGCAAGTATTTCTCCAGAGGGACTAAACGCTAATGATAGTATACCTGCGCTATGTTCTTGCAATATTTTTAAACATTCTCCTGTATTAATATCCCATAATCTAATAGTTTTATCAAAACTACCAGTTGCCAAGATTTTACTATAATTATTAAAAGCTACTGAACGCACTCGCTCTTCATGCCCTTGCCAAATATTCAGGCATTCTCCTGTTTTAACATCCCATATTTTTACCGCATTATCATAACTACCTGTTACAAGTATATTACCGTCAATAATAAAGACCGCAGACAATATGTTTGTGGTATTACCTGACAAACTCCTAATACATTTTCCAGTATAAATATCCCATAATTTAACTTGTTTATCAGCGCTACCACTAGCAAGAATATCACTTTCCGGACTAAATGTAACGACATTTACCCAGTCATTATGCCCATTCAAAGTCATAATTTCTCGACCAGTAAAAGCATCCCACAAAATTATTACTCCATCACTATCAGCAGTTGCTAAAAATTTACCATTGGGGCTAAATGCCACTGATAATACGGTACTAAAAACTTTAGTAAAACTAGAATTAGCTAAATTTGCCTCCATAAAATTGACATCAATCAAACTAGAATCAGAAAAATCACCCCCTTTAATAACCGCACAAGATAAATCTTTTCCTTCTAAAGCTGTGCTATCAAGTTTTATTGCCACCGTAGCCGCATTTCCTCCAACATAACCAACTTCATCCTCACTTTTTCCCCGCGTTACCTCAATAGCATTAATTAAATACTGTGATTCACCTAACATCGCTTTCATCAAATCTATCACTGCTTTTGTTAAGGGTAATCGCCCGAACGTTTCTCTTAATTTTTCTAGCGGTTCCCTAATAAATTTACCAAGGGGAGCATCTGCGTTACCAGAAAAATAGTCAGACCAAGTATAATTTTGAGGAATTGTATCATCCAAACATAATCGCGCTTTTGCTAACTCCATAAAATCGGGTGCTAAAGCTCCTAACTCCGCAGCAAATTTATAGGCAACAAAAAACTCTAGCAAAGAACGATGTGCTGGAGTATAATCACCATCAGCATTACGAATAAGCATGGTCTGACCCATCATATCGTACTGCCAGTGGTCTAAATCTTTTTCTTCTTGAACAACAGAGCCAAACAAGTGGCGAATTCTATCAGGAAACAGTCTATAGTTCAGACTCATTCGTTCACTCGAAAGCATCTCCCACGAAAGTTCGCACAAAAAATAGAGTTTTTCTGCTAGCGAAGTGAATGTGCGCTCTTGCTTAATATCCCGCTGCATCTTGCGCTGCACCGCATACAAATAAACCCGCGACATATCCACAGGTTTACCAGCTTCAATATCGGGTAAAGCTTCTAAAATTAACTCAGTCATTACCGGACGACGGGCTAAATCTAATAATTGCGGATTGCTCATCACTCGGTCAACAGTCTCAACTTCCGCTTGAAATGATAACACCTGACGTATTTGCTCGTCGTTAAATTTCTCCAACTCCAACACTTCAAACTGTGGTGTCTCTCCGGTCAAATTAAAAGTTGAAGCTTTCAATTCAGCATTAAGTAAAGCGCGTCCTTCACGAGCTTCAGGAAAATGCTCCGTACGACAAGTCAAAATAACTTTCGCACCAGGAACCACCACCTTAGCTAATTCCCAAAAATTATTAATCATTTGCTGACGGTCAACTTTAGCCGCCATTTCGTCAAATCCATCGAAAATTAATAACAACTTACCCATGCGATTAAGCTGGTCAAATACCTCGCTATTTAAGCGGATGTTATGCTGAGTAAAAAAGAAGCCAGCTAAAACACTCTCCACATTCAGTGCTTTTGCGTAATCTCGCAGTGTAATTACTAGAGGCAAGCGAGGACGCTCAATGCCTCGTTTTTGTGCATCTCGGTAACGACGCACTGGCACATTAATTATCCACTCGAAGTAAAAATCTTCCCAAACCTCATATTGCTCAAAACGATATCCCAAAGTCTCAAACCAACCACGTATCTGTTGAGCAAGAGCTATAGCTTTGCATTGATTTTCGTTCTTGATTTCCGTCCCCGGAAGCGTGGGGTAATTTTGTGTAGCTAATCGTGCTATTTCTGTACGGATACCTTCCAGGGTTGGTTGCCTTTCCAATTGTTCCTGGATATTTACGATAAGCTTGTGTAATGAGACTATTTGCTGACTCATCAGTGTATCTGCTGGGTTACGTGTACGTTTAGCAACTTCAGAAAACACTATATAAAAAGCTGCCATTTCCCGTTTGATATCTATCCCTAAAGCTTTGATGTCATCTCCTAAAGCGTAAGTTTCCACAAAAGCATCAATTTCAGACAATAAAATTGAGGGATTATTATGGTCAAAAGCTTTACGGAAGGCTAACTTTACCACTTCTTGTCGAAAAAGCTCTAATACTGGCTTTGGTTTACCGACACCATACTCAACCAAAGCGTAAGCGTAAACTCCAGCAAAATCCCCTGGTGGCTGTTCTGGGTCAAGGTTAAACTGTTTTAATAGTTGAATTACAACCTCCGAACGTTTTAGTTTGTCTTTGATAAAAGCATTGGGGTCAATTACACCACTAATTGTGCTAAACAGTAAATCCAGATTAATCAGGTTCATTGCTAGACTCCCAAAGCTTAGAGTGTTACGGTTACAGGTAATAATTATTACTGTCAGTATACAGTAATAATTAGCATTTGCTTGGCATTATTCCAAGCTTATTTTTCTACGCAAAAAAGTGATATCATCGCTAGCTCTAAACTTTGTCTTCAAGGGCAAATAGCCATTAACTTTAAACAAAGAATATTTAACCAAAAAATATATTGTCGTTATTTAAATAGTATTGACTCAATAACCTAAAGTCTCAATTCCATAAGTCAAAATTAATTATTTTTTTAATTTTATACTTCTTCATCAGTCACTGCACCTAGCACTTTGAGGGTGGTAATTTCGGCATCTGTTAAGCCTGTAATCCCTGTAATATTCATTCGCTCGTATAATTTTTCATTCCTGAACGTTTTAATACATTCCCCTGTCTGTATATCCCACAGCTTTACTGTTTCATCGTGACTACCACTAGCAAGGGCTTTTCCATCTGGACTGAATACAACAGAACGTACCCAACTCGTATGCCCGTGTAGTGTTTTTAAGCACTTCTTTGTGTAAATATCCCATAGTCTTATTGTGTAGTCTAGGCTACCACTAGCAAGTGTTTTTCCATATGGACACAAAGCTATTGGGCGCACTTTATCCATATGCCCTTGTAAACTTCCAAGACAATCACCTGTATCAACATTCCACAATCTTACTGTTTTGTCGCTACTACCACTAGCAATTATTTTGCCATCTATAGTAATAGCCACCGAATTAACGCCATATGTGTGACCTTGCAAAATTCTAAGACAATCACCTGTATCAACATTCCACAATCTTATTGTTTTGTCGCTACTACCACTAGCAATTATTTTGCCATCTATAGTAATAGCCACCGAATTAACGCCATATGTGTGACCTTGCAAAATTCTAAGACAATCACCTGTACTAACATTCCACAACCTTACTGTTTTATCATCACCACCGCTGATAAGTATCTCACCATCTTGACTTATTACTATTGAACGTACCCAACCATTATGTCCCCGAAAAATTTTTAAACATCCACTATTATTTGTGTTCCATAGCCTTATAGTCTCGTCCCTGCTGCTACTCGCAAGTATTTTAGTACTGGTATCGAAAGCTAAAGAACTTACTAATTCTGTATGCCCTTGCAATTGGTTTATGTTCTCACCAGTGCCGATATCCCATAGGGTGACTTTTTTATCTGAACCACAGCTGGCCAATATTTTACAACAAGAACTTATGGCAACCGAGTAAATCCAACTGTTGTAACTCTGCAAAGTTTTTAAACACTCACCACTATTAATTTTCCATAGTTTTATTGTTTGGTCTTCGCTACTGCTAGCAAGCATCCCACCATTCGGGCTTACCGCAACCGAAGTGACCCAAAGTTTGTGTTCATGTAAAGTTTTAAGACATTTGCCAGTTGCAATATCCCATAATTTTATTGTTTTATCATCACTGCCACTAACAATTATCTTGCTATCAGGGCTAATTGCAACCGAAGTTATGAAATCAGTGCCCTTGTAAAATTTTGAGGCATTTACCTGTATTTATATCCCATAATCGGATAGTTTGGTCGTGACTACCACTGACAATTATTTTACAATCAGGACTTATAGCTACCGACCGCACTACGCTATTGTGTGCTTGTAAAGTTTTAAGACATTCACCAGTTTTAATATCCCATAATTTTATTGTTTTATCATCACTACCACTAACGATTATCTTGTTATCAGGGCTGATTGCAACTGAAGTTATGATGTCGGTATGTCCTTGTAAGATTTTGAGGCATTTACCTGTATTCATATCCCATAATCGGATAGTTTGGTCATGACTGCCACTGGCAATTATTTTACAGTTAGGGTTAATAATAACTGAGCGTACAATATTAGTATGTCCAAGTAACGTTTGAATGTACTTGCCAGTATGAGCGTATGAGCATCCCAAAGTTTTACACTTTTATCTCGACTTCCAGTCACAAGTATTTTGCTGTTTGAACTGATAAATAGTGAAATTACTGAGCTAGCATGTCCTTGAAATGTTAAAATCTCTCTTCCATCAGCAGCCGCCCATAATTGAATGCTTCCGTTGCGATTCCCTGCCACCAAAAATTGCTCATCAGGACTGAATACAATTGATGCGATACCACCTAAGTTTCTGCCAAAAACACTCTTATCTAATTTCGTGAAAGTAAAATTAGCATCCCGCAAACTTGCGTTACTAAAATCCGCCCCCTTTATAACCGCACCACTTAAATTTCTTCCCTCCAACATCGTGCTGTCTACCTTCACCCCTAAAGTCGCAGCATTTCCCCCAACATAACCAACTTCATCCTCACTTTTCCCACGTGTCCTTTCAATAACCTTAATAATCCTCTCAATATTTTCAACATCAACCATCGGCACAAGTAAATCCAGCACCGTTTTTGTCAAAGTTACTTTCCCAAATGTTTCCCTCAATTTCTCCAACGACTCACTCATAAACCCCCTCAATAGAGGAATCGTCATACTTACCCCACTATCATTCAACTGCCGCGAAAAATACTCTGACCAAGCATAATCAACAGGTGCAGCACTACTATCCAAAAAAGACTGAGCTTGGGCTAATTCTGTAAAATCACTAGCCAAAACGCCCAACTCTGCTGCGAATTTATACGCTACAAAAAACTCTAATAATGACCTATGTGCTGGAGTATAATCCCCGTTAGCATTACGAATTAGCATAGTTTGCGCCATCATATCGTAGTGCCAGTGGTCTAAATCTTTCTCTGTAATCCCAAACAATGTTCACAAGTAATTGCGACTACATAATGATATAACGTAATACGTAATATTTAATACTAAGAGTCAATTTTTATAATTCTTTTAGAATTTCAAGTTCGCCACAATCTAGAAAAAGATAAAGAAAAACTCGTTGGTCTTTACGTTGGTAATCCTAAGCGAGAAACTGCATGACAAGGAGTGCAGAAATTCTTCTTGCTGCATTTAAAAAGATTACATTTAATTGAGGTTAAAAAGAAAGTTTACGTTCACTTCACACCTCTCTCACTTTTGCAGCAGCACATTCTTATTTTACTTGGCTTACCCATTAGTATTTATACTGGCTCTTAGCTATGTGTAAGGAAAACGGTCTAAGTTACGTTGATGGACATTATCTAAAACAGTCCCAAATCTTTTAGGTAGTTCATTTAGAGTAATACATAATAGTATCTTGGTTTGGTTTAATAACTGGAATCAATTTTTGGCTTTGTTGTGGGTTTTTATTTTATGCTACTTATAAATACTGTTGTCTTTTATTCTATTTTTAGTTTTTATTTTTACCTTTTATGGTAAATATTATGTAATTTTAACTAGTAAACTCGCTTTTTTATTTCTTTGTGTTGTATAATTAGTATTATATATTTCAACACTCTTATTTTTTTTTTGAGTAGTTTAACTTACTACGCAATGGCATAAGTAACGAAAAGAAACTTTGTGATGAAGAAGTGAAAATATTTGTTGAGTAAAAAAACATAGGTAATTTAATAGGGAATCGGCAGTGAGAAGATGCTCTCATGGTTACTTATGCAATTTGCCGAATCCAAAAAATCAAGAGTTGGGAGTCTCTAGCTGGTAGGACAAAACACTCAGCACGAGAGAAAGAAACTCTAAATGCCAACCCAAATATAAAAAATATCAGGTTGATTGACCAAGATAACAAGAAAAGTTTGAAAACACTGTTCGTCGAAAAAATCGGAGAACAAACGATTCGCTCGAATGCGGTTTTGGGTATTGAGATGGTGCTAAGCGCAAGTCCCCAATTCTTCCGTCCGGATAACCCAACTGCATCAGGGTTTTACGTCCAAGAACTAGCTGACAATTTTGCTGCTGCTTCTAGTCAATGGCTACTCGACCGTTACCAAGACCGGGTTCTCAGAGCGGACTTGCATTTGGATGAATCGACCCCACATATTCACGCTTTTATTGTGCCAATCGACCACCGGGGAAGGCTGAATTCCAGAGCGCTGTTCAATGGCAGAAAACAAATGTCGGAGTTGCAGGAAAGTTTTGCCAATGCTGTAAAACATCTGGGAATCGAACGTGGTATCAAAGGGAGTAAAGCCAAACACACTGACATCAAAAAGTATTATACTGCGGTTAATTGTAAATCGGTTCATATAAATCTTGAAGATGTTTTACCAGCACCTGGTGCAAACCAAACAGCTGAAGATTATCGCTCGTCAGTAAAAGAAATTCTTCAACCACAGCTTGATACTTTAAACCACCAACTTGCTGACCGCGAATTTAAACTGAGGGAAGAAAAAAGGCTTGAGAAAACTGCACAAGCAAGCGAACGAGAGCGCAAAAAATTACAAGACCGATTGCAAAATATCGAGTGGACAATAGAATTATGGCAAGCTCAAGCTCATTTGTTGCGAGATTTACCTTTGGAGGATGTGGCTTATCATTTGGGATTATTTCCCGACCCCTCTATAAATAATAGATGGGTTTGCGAGGGACACACTGTAAATATAATTGGTTCTCGATTTTATGATTTTGTTGGTAAGCAACATGGTGGTGGTGGTGCGATTGATTTGGTGATGCATCTACTAAACTGTAGTTTTCGAGAAGCGGTTGTTTGGTTGCATGATACTTTTGGTGAGTCGGGAATGCTGCGTGCTTTAGTCGAGCGCGCTCGCAATGAGGCTGAAAAAATTATTGATGGTGAGCTTCCACAGAATTTTGCTCCACCACAACCAGATGAAAGTCGATGGCTTGATGTGTCTGACTATTTAACGAAGACGCGAAAGTTACCGTCCAGTTTAATTGGTAGCTTGCACTCTGAGGGGTTGATTTATTCTGATGCGAAGAAAAATGCTGTGTTTTTGATGCGCTCTTTTGAAGAAGAAGTTACCGGAGCTTTTTTACGGGGAACTCATGGAGAAAATAATTCTTTTTATGGATTAGCTAAAGGGAGCAAGCGTAATAAGGGTTGGTTCCATATGACTGTTGGTGGTCAAGAATCCGATAAAATTTCTCGCGCTGTTCTGGCTAAGTCCCCGATTGAAGCTTTGTCTATAGCTGTGTTGGACAAGGAAAAATCCCAGAAAACTATTTACATCGCAGTCGATAGTCCCCGGTGTTTACCTATTGAGTTTTTGACTTATATTCCCAACCTTGTGGCTGCCTATCATAATAATGCTTCTGGTCAAGAAATTTTTCTGGGAATTCAGAAAATTTTACCCCAAATTACTCGGCTTAAACCAAAAGCGGAAGATTGGAACCAGCAGCTTGTTCAATATGGTTCACGGTTTAACATTGAGTCAGACCTTTGACGCTAGACTAAAAATAAATGCAACATATGTACGAGTGCAAATCTTTTTATGTTACTAGAGCTAAGACAATTGAGGATTCAACCGGGACAGCAACTGTTACTTGAGGATATTAGCTGGCAACAATTAGAAGGTATTTTGGCAGAATTGGGAGAACATCGTGCCGCTAGACTTTCTTATAGTTATGGATTTCTAGAAATTATGGTTCCCTTACCCGAACACGAAAAAGCTAAAGAAATCATTAGCGATATGATAAAAATTTTACTGGAGACACGACAAATTGCTTTTGAGTCTTTGGGTTCGACAACTTTAAAAAATAAACGCATGACTCAAGCAGTGGAGCCTGATGCTTGTTTTTATATTAAAAATCAAGCAGCAGTTATCGGTAAAAATCGTCTGGACATGAGTGTTGACCCACCTCCAGATTTAGCTATCGAAATTGATTTAACTTCTCGCACTCAGTTGGACAATTACCAAATATTGGGAGTTCCAGAACTCTGGAGATACGGGAAGCAAGGATTACAAATTAATGTGTTGGAAGCTGGGGAATATGTGGAGTCGAATTCGAGTTCTACTTTTCCAGATATACCGATTATTGAGCTTTTTAATAAATATGTTCAGCAAAGTCAAGTTTCTGGCAGAACTCAAGCAATTTTAGCTTTTAGAAATTGGGTGCGGGACAATCTTTGATTTGAAGTAATATAAAATTGAAATGTTAAAAGAACTTCACATAGAGCAAGTTGGTCCATCTGACCATTTTGATGTTGAATTTGCTGATAGACTAAATATATTTACTGGCGATAACGGTCTTGGGAAAAGTTTTTTGCTGGATGTTGCTTGGTGGATTCTCACCGGGAATTGGGTAGAACAACCTGCATATCCACAAAAAAACCGAGAAGTAAATCCCAAAATTAATTGCTTGATTAGCGCTGAAGAAAATATAGGAGAATACCAAAGTAACTTCGATTTTTCTGAGCAGCAGTGGCAGAATTTACAAATGCCTCCTTTGTTAAAAGAGGTAATTATTTACGTACGTGTTGATGGTAGTTTCTCTGTTTTTGACCCTGCTCGCAAAAGTGATGCAGCTTATAATTTTAATCCTGATACACTTTGGAATGGTTTAAAGCAAAATGGTAAAGTTCTTTGTAACGGTCCAATTCAAGATTGGGTCACATGGCAAAACCAAACCAACAAATACCCGTTTCAACTATTTTATAATGTCATTAAAAAACTTGTACCTCATCCAGATGATTCGATAGAAATTGGAGAGCCAACGCGAGTTTCTGTTGAAGATGTGCGCGATATTCCTACAATTAATTTACCCTATGGTAATGTTCCTGTCACTCAAGCCTCTGCTGGGATGAAGCGTATTTTGGGACTTGCTTATTTACTTGTTTGGACTTGGTACGAACATAAAAAAGCTTCTGAACTTAGACAACAAAAGCCCATCAACCAAATAGTTTTACTGATTGATGAAATTGAATCTCATTTACATCCCCAGTGGCAAAGAGTGATTTTACCTACTATTTTAAATGTGGTGACAGAGTTAGAAAATAGTATGAAAATACAGGCTTTAGTCACTACTCATTCTCCACTTGTTCTGGCTTCTTTAGAACCAAGTTTTGAGGAGGAATTAGACAAATTATTTTTATTTAAGTTAGAAAATAAAGATGTTACTCTTGATGAAGTACCTTGGACTAAACAAGGAGATACAGTCGGTTGGTTAACATCAGAAATTTTTGGACTCAAACAAGCTCGCTCTAAGGAAGCAGAAATTGCAATTGAAGCTGCGGAAGTTTGGATGCGAAATGGTGATATGAATGAGTTACCAGATAATTTGAAAAACCACACGCAAATTCATCGAGAACTACTCAGAGTGTTACCCGGACATGACCCCTTTTGGCCTCGTTGGATAGTCACATCAGAAAGAAGAAGTTCTGGGGTATAACAAAGATGATACCGTTTAACTCTATACCAGAACCACCAGATTTTGATGAAAAAGTTCGACAACGAGGGAATGCTTGGTTGGCAAAAAATCCTGACCCGAAAAAAGGAACGCTCATATTATTGGTCACCTTTTAAAAGTTATTTAGCTGATGGGTTTAAGAATTTGTGTGCCTACTCGGTAATGTATGAACCAGTTGGTACAATTGACCATTATAGATGTCGTGATAATTATCGCAATTTGGCTTATGAATGGAGTAATTTTCGCTTTGCTTCTGCTTGGATTAATAGTACCAAGGGTACTCTTGATGACCAAGTGCTTGACCCTTTTGACTTGGGGGAAGATTGGTTTGAAATTTTACTTCCCTCTTTACAGTTAGTACTAACAGATAAAGTTCCGGAGCAACAACGTCAAAAAGCAGAATTTACCTTGGAACGTTTGCGATTGCGGGATGATGAACGAGTTTTGCGTCAACGTCAATCATGGTATCAATTATATTTGGATGGGGATATTACTCTCCAAGGGTTGGAAAAAAAGGCTCCACTTATTGCCCGTGCAATTAAAAAACAGCAGGGAGTAGTTTAGAATTAATAATCTCAATTATTATTTTTAACGGTCATGAGACTAACTATCTAGAGAGATAAAATATGCATCTTCAACAATTATTTACTCATATTCAACATCTTCCCATTCTCCATATTCATCCTTACACCAACTGAAACTACGCCAACATCCATGACTATCCGATTGTTTTTCAAAAACAAATTCGAGAACGCTTTCTCCAGTTTTCAGGCATAAACGTTTCTTATTAATAGCGTCGAACAAAAATAATGTAAGACTAGCATGAAAAATATCTCTCCCACTTTTATTTCCTATCATACCGCCACCAATTACAGCCAACCAAACTGTAGATAGAGGAAAATTATCTCTTTCTTGAGTCCACATCCATCGATAAAATGAAGGAGAGTATGGGTTTTTTAAGTCTAAACTGATTTCGGAATCACGCTGGAAATCTTGACCTATCAAGGTTTAAACAATGTTTGGTTTGCTTTATTTGAAGCTATGCCAATTGCTAGCGGTAAAACTCAGGCTGATGTTGAACGAGTCGTAAAGCAAATTCTCCCTAATCCCCAACACAAATTTGTCTACTATTTTCACCTTAAAGGTAAATAAATCTTATCATAGAAAAATTTTGCATTAGTTAAAAAAAATTAAGAAGCAGAGTGCTCGTTATTGGTTTAATATTATTACACAGTTGTTTGCATCTATGAAAGACGAGTCGCAGTTATGGCAAATGTCACAACAGGACAGCAGCAAGAAATTGTAGAATTACGAGCGTTACACTTAACGCCAAAACAAATTGCTCGTAAACTTGGTTTGAAGGTGTCCGATGTTAACACTGCAATTCAACATCAAGCAGAAGAAACAGCCTTAAATAGAAAAGCGACAGGTGAATTAGACCCACTATATCAATGCTTCGCAACTGCTAATTTGGTTAGATTATTGCCAGACAATTCTGAACTAGCAGAGCTTAAGAAGTTAGTTGAAAATATTACTAATGTATATACTAATGATTCTGTTAACGGTTTAGGATTAGTGGTAATTGCACGCGAAGGTAAATATAATGAACTAAGTATTTGTAGTTATCTTTTAGACCTTTGGTGTTTGGGTGTTAAAGATAGTATTGCACCGCGTAAAATTAATCGGTTAAAATTTAAAGAATTTGTAGAAAAGTCGTTTGATGCATTTCCCGAACCACCCCAAGAAATAACTATCTCCGTTGCACAAGGTATGATTTATAGTGCTTTGGAATATGCAGATAAATTGGGATTCCAACCACATCGAGATTTTGCTGAGTCGCGTTTACATTTAGGTGATTGGAATGGAGAAATTCGTATTGAAT
>JAHHIC010000106.1 GCA_019359035.1 Scytonematopsis contorta HA4267-MV1
GATTGACGGCGTTAAAGCTAGAGGAGAAAAAGCTAACTACAGTACGCAACGTGTCAAATTTGACTCTAACCGTTCAGGTTAACTTTTCGTTACATAGTTATAAATTTTCCCGCCCACCTACTTAGAAGAAATAGGACATTCCACCAAGTCCAACCAATACACCACCTAATATATAAAAAAATAGTGTTGAGCCTATAGAAGTAGGTGCGAGCTTATTTTTCCACCCTGAAAAACCGGGACTAACCATACAGCACAAAATGGACAAGTTGATTTATAACATAGTCTGCCCATTATTTTGGCTAATATCCCAATTTTGTAAAAATAATTTGTAGCGGGACGCATAAGCGACCTAAATCTCAATTTCTTTATCTGGGAAAGTAGCTTTCAATGAATTAATAAAGTGCTGGTCTAGTTCACTAACGTTTAAACAATAAACTATTCGCATACCTCTATTATATTTTTGCCTATATAAACCTTATACTACAATACTACTTTTTGTATTTTTTATTATCAATATAATTTTCAATATTTTGTAGCAGATGAGTTAAATACGTGACGATTTTTTCTTTTTGGTCAATCAAGTCACTCCAAGATATCTTATTTGATGCATCACAAAAAGATACATTTCCGTGAGCTAAATCGCATCTGATTTTGACTACAGAATCAAGGATATTATTTATTTCTTTTTCTGGGACTCCCAACTTTCCATAAAAGCCATACATATCTATGAGTTCCTTAATAGTCTTAGCATCTAAATTTCCTGATATTGGAATATTTGTTGGTTCTAGTATAACTACATCATTATCTAAAATTAGCCTCAGTGCATCTTGAAGATTATCTGCTACAGTTTCCTTTTTAACGTAAGAGTCTCTAAAACTTTTACTCAAATCATTTAAGACCCATAACCTTTGTATGTTCGGACTTAAATCTTTGTAACTTAGCTTTTCTATAGAAATAGCATCATGAATGGCAGTTATTCCATTTCTAGTAGAAGACTCTACCAAGTTATATAGTAAAAGATAGCAATGGGATTTGAGAATTTTTTGAAGGTCACTATCAACTGTATATTCACCAGATGGAAAAGTGATTGAATTTGTGGAAAAAGCTCCAAGCTGTTCAATTTCGTTGACTAAACTAAAATACTTATTAATCTCGGCTACTCTCCGATGAAAATCTCTTATAAACTCTTTCATCAGATTTTACCAAGAAGCTTATCCTTTACATAGTCAATTCTTTTCCGTATATTATCAGGTTTATGGGTTTGATAGCGACTGATGGGAATAATAAATGAATTTATCTGATTACTTTTATCTAAAGTTTTCCATAAACCCTTAACAACTAAATTATGGTTTTGCTGAAGAGCAAGATGGGAACCGACAGAAATAGCTTCAAAATAAGAACGTGAAGTAGCATCAGACTCATAATACTTTTTAAAAGCACTAGGAAAAGTCTTTTTAACAAAATCCAACATTTTATTAAAATCATTTAATTTATGATTTTTTTCCTCTTCCTGGAAATTTTTATTTTTCCAAATAATATATTCATCCAGAAATCTGGCTACACCTGTTCGCTCAAGGTCAGCAGAAGCAGAGCCATCAAGAAAGCAAAATTCTGGATAAGTTTCCGAAAAAGCAAAAAATCTGAGAACAAGTTCAGCCTCTTCATACCTATTTTGGAAGTATTTAGAAACAGGACACAGTTCAATAAATAATTCATTTTTAGTGCATTCAAATACGAAGTCAATAAAGTCACCTCGATACACACCTTTCCTAGTCTCCATAGGAGTTAAATCAAGGCTACTAGTATTTATCCGGTCAAATACATCATTTCTAACTCTTTCATCAACCTTCTCTGAAAGAACTATCATCCTTATAGGAGTATTCTTAAACTTTCTCTGACGTGATAAAGCGAGGTCATTAAAACAAAAACCATTTAGATAATCTAAAGTTCTCAAATTACTTAACTGCAGTTTATTCGTCATAAAAGCAGCTAAAGTTCTAATTCTCTGAGAACCATCAACTATTTCTAATCTTCCAGTTTCTTCAATTTCAGCAACAAAAATAAGAGGGATAGGTAGACCAAGAATAATTGACTCAATTAATCTTGATTGACGGGTTGTATCCCATACAAACTCTCTCTGATACTCAGGTACATAAATCTCACTTAGGTCATCATCATCTTTTTCCAAATATTTACTGACAACAATTTCTATTGTAAATTCCCTAGTATCATAGTCAATTTCTTGTCTCTTATTATTAATTTGCTCCTCCGCCATACCAATTCGGTCTTGCTGAACAACCATTGATATAAACTCCGCTTATATATAACTTTCTCTAAATAACTTATAGTACTTAACAGAAGGATTTACCCACCCTTACCTTAGTTATAACATTCAGCTTCCTAGAAAAAATAGTAGCCCCCTCCCCGCAAGCGGGGAGGGGGTTGGGGGTGGGGTTCTTTGGAGTTCTTTGGGAGTTCTAAAAAGCGTCTTGCAACTCGTAAAAATCAGGTGAAACATAATCCTTACGCAAAGGAAAACCCACCCAATCTTCCGGCATTAAAATCCGCTTCAAGTTAGGATGTCCTTCATAGACAATCCCATACATATCGTAGGACTCACGCTCTTGCCAATCAGCCGCTCTCCAAATCCAATATACAGAAGGTAAAGTTGGGTTTTCCCGTGGTAAGAAAACCTTCACCCGTACTTCCTCTGGCTTATCAGCATTATCACTCACCTTCACCAAGTGATACATACTAACCAGTTCTTGTCCGGGGCCCAAATCAATACCGCACTGACACTGTAAGTAATTAAACCCATAAGCATACAAAGCAGTAGCAATGGGAAGTAGAAAATCGCGGTCAACTTTTATAATTTCCACACCTTGATGGTCAGCTTCTAAAGCTTCGTGGACAAAACCATTTTCGGTTAACCAAGCGGAGGTTTTACCCCCCTGAACTATTTGAGTTTGTTCTTCAGCCACGGTCTACCTCTTCTTTCTTTGCTGTTAACAGTGCGGGAGGAATGGGTAAACCCATTGCTTCCATTAATTGTTGAGGTGGAACAGCGCGAGTCTCAGACTGCATGTACTTACCAGTGAGAATCTCAGGTACGGGCTTCAAGTTATGAGTCGTGCTGTAGTAGCGGTGTGTTTGCTTGATTGCACCACGCTCTTGCATCGAATCGTTAGAGATTTTCTTCCGCAACTTAATAATAGCGTCGATAATTGCTTCCGGACGGGGAGGACAACCAGGTAGGTAAACATCTACAGGTATCAATTTATCAACACCACGTACAGCCGAGGGGGAGTCAACACTGAACATCCCACCAGTAATAGTACAAGCACCCATAGCAATTACATACTTGGGTTCAGGCATTTGTTCATAAAGACGCACTAACTGGGGTGCCATCTTCATGGTGATAGTACCTGCGGTAATAATTAAATCCGCTTGACGAGGGCTGGAACGGGGAATTAATCCAAAGCGGTCGAAGTCAAAACGTGAACCAATCAAGGCTGCAAATTCAATAAAGCAGCACGCAGTACCAAACAGCAGAGGCCAAAGGCTGGAAAGTCTAGCCCAATTGTAAAGGTCATCAACGGTAGTCAAGATGACATTTTCCGAAAGTTCTTGAGTAACTGTGGGACGACCAACGGGGTTGAGGATGCGCTCTGTTTGCTGCTGCTGAATGTTTTTTGTGTCAGAATTTAAGACCATTCCAAAGCTCCTTTACGCCATGCATAAACTAGCGCAATTACAAGAATTGCAATAAAAATTAAAGCTTCAATAAATGCCAATAACCCTAAGGTATTGAATGCAACAGCCCAAGGATACAGGAATACAGTTTCCACGTCGAACACAACGAAGACCAGCGCAAACATGTAGTAGCGAATGTTGAACTGAATCCAAGCTCCACCGGTAGGTTCCATACCACATTCATAAGTGGTACGACGTTCCGCACCGCGACTAGAGGGACGCAGAAGCTTTGAAGCTGCGAGAGCTAAGGCTGGAACTAGGCTGCAAACGATTAAAAAGCCTAGAAGGTACTCGTAACCGCTGAGAACAAACACAATAAATATCTACCTTTAAGAGTGTAATTACTTTGTTACCTTCTTTTACATTATAGCGATTAGGCTTTTCTGGATATTACGCCACAGAGCGTTATATCTCATTTGATTCGTTTTTGCAATCGATAGAAAAATCTGACAGTTGTGTCATAATTTTTAACGTATATTTAAGGATTGCTCCTCATCAGTTTTACGGTTATGAGCGAACAAGTCGAAAAAGCTGAACAAGCTGCACAAGCTGAGCAAACAGAACAAGTAGCCGTCCAACCACCTGAATTAGACGGCTATGAATGCCTTGCTTGCGGATATGTTTACGACCCTGATAAGGGAGATGAAAGTCGTCAAGTAGCTCCGGGAACTGCATTTCCGGAATTAAGCATAACTTGGAGATGTCCCGTCTGTGGAGCCAAAAAGGCTGCTTTCAAAAACATTGGGTCAGTGAAAAAAGTATCGGGTTTCCGAGAAAATTTGGGCTATGGCTTTGGTGTAAACACCATGACTCCATCCCAAAAAAATCTCCTGATTTTCGGTGCTATGGGAATTGCCGTTTTATTTTTTCTCAGCCTCTACGGTTTAAAATAACAACACAGCATATTCTTTCTTAATTGTCAAGTTCGATGATTAAACAAAATTAACGAGTACAAATGTCTGCAATTACGAAAAGTTGGCAAAAGCTATTTGCCCTAGTCCTTGTCGGTCTTTTATGTATAGGGTGTAGCCGTGTTTCTGCTACAACTTACAACCCTTGGAAAGTGGTCAGTGTCCCCACCGAGGAAAATCTACTAGATATTTCTTTGGTTGGTAACTCTGGGCATGGTTTCTTGGTCGGCAGTAACTCTACCCTGATGGAAACCAAAGATGGAGGAGAATCTTGGCAGCCTATAGCATTAGAACTAGGCGACGAGCAACAGTATCGTTTTAACTCAGTATCATTCTCTGGCTCTGAAGGTTGGGTTGCGGGAGAACCTTCTTTAATACTGCATACCACTGATGAAGGTCGTTCTTGGTCACGTATACCATTGTCGGAAAAGTTACCAGGAAATCCTTTAAGTGTTGTCGCTTTGGGTCCTAATAAGGCAGAAATGGCAACCAACGTCGGTGCTATTTATCAAACAGCCGATGGTGGTAAAAACTGGAAAGCGCAAGTAGAACAATCGGTGGGTGTGGTTCGTAACCTAAAACGTTCGGACGATGGTAAATACGTTGCAGTTTCCGCTAAAGGAAATTTTTACTCCACTTGGGAACCTGGTTTAACTTCGTGGGTCGGACATAACCGTAACAGTTCCCGTCGTTTAGAAAATATGGGCTTTGCCGACAACGGACGTTTGTGGATGCTAGCACGAGGTGGTCAAATCCAATTTAGCGACCCAGAAAAACCAGATGAATGGTTAGAAGCTCAAAACCCAGAGCGCTCAGCTAGTTGGGGTTTACTAGATTTAGCCTATCGCACCCCAGAAGAAATTTGGATTGGTGGGGGTGGGGGTAGTATGCTGCTTTCTACCGACGGTGGTAACACTTGGCAACGCGATACTTTGCTTGAAAAAGTGCCTGCGAATTTCTACAAGGTAGTATTTTTCTCACCAGATGAAGGTTTTGTGGTTGGAGACCACGGTGTTTTGCTGAAATATCAACAAGTTGCAGCAACTCCCGAAGCGGAAACCCCTAAGTCCGAAACATCTGAGAAATTACCAACAAGTTAAGTATCGCTGCTTATTTCTGAGAAAAAAGTTGCAACTTGTAACTCTTTCTTAACTTTGTAGGATAATAAACTCATAAAGCTTTAGGTTGAATAATTTGGATGTCACTTTTGATTTCAGTCTTGTTCAGTACAAACTGGTAGCAAATATGACTTTCGATAGTTAATTACCTAACGCTCTTAATTAACTGTTGTGTTCGTGAAGGTAGGGAATCAATGTCAGGAAGCACTGGAGAACGTCCGTTTTCGGACATTATTACCAGCATCCGTTACTGGGTAATCCACAGCATCACCATTCCTGCGTTATTTATTGCAGGTTGGTTATTTGTTAGTACCGGTTTGGCGTACGACGTATTTGGCACACCTCGCCCTAATCAGTATTTCACTGAGACACGGCAGGAATTGCCCATTGTCAATAATCGTTTTGAATCGAAAAAACAAGTTGAACAATTTATCGGAAAGTAGTTTGACATCATGACCAGCGGTAATAATATCAACCAACCAATTCAATACCCAATTTTTACCGTCAGATGGTTGGCGGTTCACACATTAGGCGTACCAACATTATTCTTTTTGGGCGCTATCGCGGCTATGCAGTTTACTCAACGTTAGGAGACAAAAATGGAAAGATTGCCTAACCCCAATAGGCAGCCGGTGGAATTAAACCGGACTTCCTTATTTCTTGGGCTACTGCTAATTTTCGTTCTAGGGATTCTGTTTTCCAGTTACTTCTTTAACTAACTAGGAAAATTAATATTAGTCCTTTTTCTTTAATTTACGTTAATTTGCTCAAGGGAGGAGAAATACGTGTCTGGAAGTGGAAGAATTCCCCTGTGGGTAGTTGCTACTGTTGCAGGGCTAGGTGTAATTACTGTTGTAGGCATTTTCTTTTACGGAGCCTATGCAGGAGTTGGTTCCTCCATGTAAATGATGGTGAACCATTACGAAACTAAGATTTTTTAGCATCAGTTAAAAAATTCATATCAAAAAACCGCCTATGTGATAGTCTTAACTACCCAATAGGCGGTTTTGCTTTGTCGGTAAATTAACAAGAAAGTAAATTAACCGATGCTATCGCTTTCGATGTATAGCAGCATAAATGCCATAACAACTGCTGGGAAAACCAAACCAGTCAAAGGAACGAGAATAGAAGGTAGGAAAGATGCTGACATAATAAATATTCCTGTCATGTGAAACTACAATCCAAAACGAGCTTACTGCAAATCTTCCCCTCAATGTTTAAATTCTAAAGATTTTTAACAGTTTTACAGCAAATTTCAAGTTAGTAAAATACAAGCGGGCGAGCAAGGATGCCCACCCCACAAGAGTTTGACATTAAACCTATGTACCCAATTTACCTGCGAACTGCTATATGTAGAGACCGTACATGTACAGTTTTTACGACAAGACATGTAACATTTCCACATCTTGCAAACGTGGTAGGTCAGGAGGAATAATTGTCCTGACTACGGTAGCTTTGTGACTTTCTTGCTCAGTAGCCAAATCTATCGCGATTGCTTCTAAACGAATTTCCAGACAACCAAAGGGGATGCGTAATTGTGTTGTTAATTCCAAAACTCCTTGAGAATTTAGTAACAAATTTGTCAGTAAGTGGGGTCCGTCGAGCAACCAACGAGTTTGGTAATCTTGCATCCACAATTTAACAGCTAAGGAAGAACCAACATTTGGTATCTCCACACGTACCCTAATTAATTGTCCAGCAATTAATTCACCTTGTGGTACATACAACTGAGGAGTTGGCAACGATTCCATTATCTCTTCCCTAATAGACAGAAAACTTGATGGAACAGGCACTAATTGATTTGCCGATTCCTGAGCTGGGGTGTTGATAGGAGTAATAACTTGTAGTTCTTCCTCGGTATCATCATCAACGACAATTTCTTTCGACAACCACGCAGGTGGAATTTTTGGTGGTGGGAGTGGTGGGGGTGGGGGTGGTATTGGTAATTTCCTTTTTACTGGAAATGGAGGAGGAGGTAGGGGCAAAGGAGGAGAGGGGGGGATAGGGAGAGGGGGGGAGGGGGTGAGAGAGGGAGATGACAATTCGGTATTTTGTGGTTTTTTTAGCTCTGATTTTGTTAGTTCTGATTGTGTTAGTTCTGCTTGTGTTAGTTCTGCTTGTGTTAACTCTGGTTTTGTTAACTCTAATTCTTCTTGGGAATAATCTTGAAAATCTACTGTTATGGGTTCGGGTGTTAAGTATGCTTGACTTTCAAACCACTTTTGTAGTAATGGAGATTTCTTCAGATTATTAATTCGTGCTGATTCATTTACCGACTCATCTAATGTTGCTTGGGATAGTGGTTCATCCAAAGTGGTTTCATCTTTTGCAGTTGTTTCGTTTGAAAGTAGATTTTGTTGGTCTACATTGTTGGACACTAAACTGCTTGATACTAAACTACTTGAGGATTGAGACTCAAATTCTGTAATAGCCGCAATGGTCTTCGTAGTATCATCACTTTGGTAATTTGCACCACTCAAAGCTTTCATTTCTTCTCTACTTCCTGGTAAAGCTTTGATACGTTTTAAATAAGGAAATATACTACCTCTACTGCGGTTTTTGCGTTTTGTCGGGGGGTGGTCTGCTACGACTACTGCTGTGGTACTTAATTTGGGTTCATATCCTGGAACCTTCGGTAGTTGAGGAGAACGTTCCGGACGCGATTTATAAAAAGAATTGGGGTTGATTCGTGGTGGTAAAGTCTTTTTCGTGATTGGATGTACATTTAGTGTTTTAGGTTTAGGAGTTTTGACTAAATTTAATAATTCCAAATCCAAACTTACTGGTGGTTCTTTCTGGTTTGCTTCTGGAATTGGTTCACTTAGCTCCTCCATTATTGCTGGCAGATTTTTAACGGTAGCACTAATCGCTAAAAGTTCTGATAAATTGGCTGTAATAGTAAAAGACTGACTTGCTAAAAGTTCTAGTTCACCAACACTATCTAGCACACTATATAAACTTACATTTGCTAATATCAATTTTGAATCGCAGTCTGCGGGAACATCTATTGAACAATTAAAAGTAAAGGGTAATAAATTTTCTGATAACGATTGCCGTACTTGCCTTAATAATTGTGAATTATGAGGTGACCGTAGTTCAATTTGTAGTTGAGTGGGGAGTGGGGAGTGGGGAGTGGGGAGTGGGGAGTTGGCAGTTGGCAGTTGGGAAGAAAATGTTTGTGATAGCTCGACCTGTCCGCTAATGGTTAAAGTTTCTCCCCAAGAAACAAAGTAATTTTGGGTTTCTAAATTTAAAAGTAGTGGTAAGTTTTCTAGTTCTAATGTCGAATATTCTTCTTTTTTCTCTTCTAATAAAGATTCAGAATTGGGAATTGCTAACTCAATCAAGTTATGCAAAATTTGTTCTGCTGTTTCTCCCTTTAACCAAACCGGGGTTTCGATATTTTCTTGAGAGTTAGAATAAACAACTTGCGTAGAGATTTGCTGGTCAGAGATTTGTGCGGGAACTACATCCTCTACTGTTAAAACATCAGACTCGTCTGCCAGCTGTACTTCTAAAGCAGAGCTATGGGTATCCTCCTGCTGTATCACCTCAGTAATTTCAACTACAGGCAATTCAGATTTATTCACACCTTCGTAATCAACAGCTACTGATACCTGACTATTTGTGTCTTCCCTCGAATCCGATAACTCGACAATTTCGGCATTATTACCTTGTTCATCAACAGTTTCATTTAAATTAATTACAGATATTTCCTCAGTAATTTCCGCAATTAACTGTTCAGTCTCATTTTTATTATCAGAAACTAAGCTTGCAGGGGAAGCAGTATCAAAACTTGGCGAAGAAGATAAAACTAGCACATCTTCTTTATCTACCTCATTTCCCTTATCTCCCTCATTTCCCTTATCTTCCTTGTGTTCAATAACAGGAGCAGGCAAAACCTCTAGAACTAAATTGTGTTGCCAGGATTTGCCTAGCAAATCTGACATTATGTCACCAGAGCAACCTAATTCCCACCTACCTGCTTCAAGATGGGTATAGGGAATAATAGCTATTAAACCTTCTGTATTAGTACGACGCGAACGCTTATTAATTCGTCGCTTCGGAGGAGATTCATTTCTTTGAGAATAAGTTACCCGTACTTCCACATCAGTATCTGGACGGTCGGAACGAGCCACAACCCGATATCGACCTTCCACGATTTCTACAGTTGCCGACTCAGTTAGTCGCCAAGTGCGCTCGCCTTGTTTCTGTATTAGAAATTGCCAATGTTCCATTTTCTATCACGCCCAGACCCGCAATCCATCAGCAAAGTATTATTTGCATTATATTGCTAGCAAGTGTACCTCAGTAATTTGTATTGCGCTGTATAATCAAATGTTTTTTTTAAAACATAAAACCCCGCACGTAGAACCCCACCACCAATCCCCTCCCCGCACGTAGAACCCCACCCCCAACCCCCTCCCCGCACGTAGAACCCCACCCCCAACCCCCTCCCCGCACGCGGGGAGGGGGCTACGAAAAATAGACGGAAATGCTGGGTTTCTGATTGTTAGATTTTAGATTTTAGATTTTAGATTTTAGAGACTACCTATGATAGGTCGTAGCCCCCTCCCCGTAAACGGGGAGGGGGTTGGGGGTGGGGTTTCTTGTAGGGTTTGGGGGTGGGGTTTCTTGTGAGTTTCGGGTGAGTTTGAGTTAGGATTTCTTGTGGAGTTTGAAATTAACCCCTACTATAACGGTTGTTATAATAAGCAAGAATTTTCCCTACTTGTTGGCGATTATCAGGACTGGATTTTTCTGAATACTCAATCCATAAACCGCCAATTTGACTTTGATTGTAATCAAATTCCTGGCTAAACTGAGGGATTAAACCCACGGATGTGCCTTCAACTTGACGTAAATGAGCAGCTATCTCGCGATAAACTGCTAACGGCAAGCCAGGGAATTCAATTTTTTCTCTTGCGGTTGTCATTTACCAAACTCCAAAACAGGTGAAATTCAACTTGATATTCGAGTTGATATTCACATTGTTGTTTAAATTGGAGTCGCCATCGAAACTGGATTACCAGAAGCCGCTGTCGGTTGGCCTACGTTTCGTGACCCCTCCCCTACCATTCTCGCAACTTCTATACCATATTGTTCCAAAATTACAATTGGGTCAGAGCCATCGTTCATTTCAATACGTTTGACTAAAACCCCATTTGCTAGTCGCTGACCAGCTTGTACATAGCGACTGGTTGGTTCATTAGGTACTCTGATAATGGCCTGAGGTGCGCTACCAACTTGAACAATGCCAGTTACCACAACCGCTCTTGCCATATCAGGCTGTGGTGGTGGTGGTGCTAAAGGAGCTAAATCTGGAGTACGGACAACAGGAGGCATTTTGCTAGGTATGACCGGAATTGAAGCGCGAGGAGGAATCGGTCTGACTGCTATTCTTTGAGAATTTCTGTTTTTCCTGGCTAATGCCAATTTATTTGCATTACTCCTCTGCTGATTAGCTAAGCTTCTACGTCTAAATTCATCACTACCTGCAGCACTTACTCTACTACGTTGTGCTGGTCTTAGCATCGCGGCTGAAGTGCTAGGAATGATTGTTCTTCTTCTAGCAGTCGGTAGCGGGGGCACAACAGGAACAGGTCTTTCAGACGAAGGCGTTGTGACAGGAACAGGAACAGGTGATGAAACAATTTGAGCGAATGGGTCAGGACGGCCTCTGGTCACTACTCCTACTCGCTCAGTGGGATTCGTTGGTTGAATTAAATTAGCAGCACTAGTGGGAACTGTTGATGTCGTCACTTGTTTAGGAGCGACAACTGGATTGTTAAAAGCCTGAGTCTGAGACGGTGTAGACTGAACTGCCGGTGTTTCAGCAGGTGTGGGATTAGTGGCATTCGGGTCGCTAGATTGTGTCCCACCATCTCCGGAACATCCAGCAATCGTCAAAGCCAAAATTGCAGCAACTGCCATTTTTGAATTTCTGCCCATTAGCGGTTCTCAAAAAAGTTAATAAAATTTACTTGTTGAAATCAAGTTCCCTGAAGTTAACGCTCATCAGAAGAAATCTGAATACCGTTATAACCTAATCAAATCTACGGCAAGAATTGTTTATTACACTACAATCCAGTAGAAATGCGGGTTTTACGATTTTTATAACTAATCTTCTGTCGCTCCCATTAAGCCTTTCAACAAGTCCAGTCCTTTTTTGACTCGCCGCGATACCGTAACAACACTGATACCTAATAATTCAGCGACTTCTTTTTGTGTCAAGTCGTGCAAAAAGACAAATTCCAAGACTTCACGGGTACGTTGTTCTAATTGAAAAAGTGCTTGTTGCAAGCGAATTTGGTCTTCTTGTGCTAATTGGAAACTGCGGTAGTTGTTATCAGGAACTAATTCTCCCAAACAGGGGGAACCTTCCTCTCCATCTTGGACTGGTACATCCAAGCTCAAAGGTGCGCGATTGACCCACGCTAGCTTAATTTCTTGCCATTCCTGTGTAGAAATGGACAGTGCTGCAGCTAATTCTGAGTCGGTTGGTTGGCGATTGTACTTTTCTCGCAAACCACGGGAGACACCGATTGCTTGTTGTTGTAATGCTAGGTAGCGACGGGGAATTCTTACTGCTACCCCTTTATCTCGCAGATAATGTTGAATTTCTCCGCGAATGTACGGAATTGCAAATGAACTGAAAGCATGACCTTTGGCAATATCGAATCTTTCAATTGCATTAATAAGACCTAAGCAACCTACTTGGAGTAAGTCCTCATAGCTTTCATGGCATTGATTAATCCAATAATGAGACTCTTTTCTAATCAATCCAAAATTCATTTGAACCAATCGATTACGAATAACAGGGTCACGAGTCTGCTGATATTCACGTAACAATTGCCAAATTTCATGCTTTAGCTCATTGGTGACGACTGTAGTAGGCATAGCACCAGCCAAATAATTTATTAAAGATGAATTTAAAATTCGCTTTATTTCAAGAGTGAAAATTTATATATTATTCGACGAGAAACTACCACGGAGAAGAACTAATTAAGCACTTACCCGTAGAGTACGGTATTATCAAATAATCTATAACTCTATGTTCTGATACATCTATTGAAAAAGTTACCAGGCAAGAGTAAAAATTCAACCCTATTGAAATTTACGAAAAGGATATTTTATTTGTAGGAGTCCTGACTTGTGTGTGGGTTCACAAACCGCATACAGTTAAGATATAAAACTTGCTACCAATTAACCAACCGGGATTCTACTTAATCTGGTTTTTTAAGCTTCTCACGCACTGTGTATATAGAGAATAAGAACAAAAACGAATTAATCGATTTTTCACTCATTTTCATCCCCAAAAATACTTAGTTTGTAATCATATTAATGTTAACTTGACAATCATAAATCTCAAGCTAAGATAGTATGAATGTTTACTAAAGAGAACAACAAGAACATCTTTAAAAATGGGGAATGGGGAGTAGGGAATGGGGAGTAGGGAATGGGGAGTGGGGAATAGGGAGTGGGGAATGGGGAATGGGGAATAGGGAATGGGGAAAGTAAATATAGAACTTTTTAGTTGAGTTAGTGCAAATTAAATTAGTCAAAATGTTGTAAATTAGTCAAAATCTTGTGGGGTGGGCATCCTTGCCCGCCCTTGAATATTTTGCCAGACCACTCCCCACTCCCCACTCCCCACTCCCCACTCCCCACTCCCCACTCCCCAAAAAAAAGGTAAAAGGTTAAGCATTTCTACTCTGTACCTTTTACCCAAATGTTTAGGTTGCTCGTTTTGTGTTAGGGGTTAAATCCCTATTACATAACTTAATTGCGAATTACTTAGGTGTTGAAGGTTCAATTCTGCCGTAGAAGATACCGCGAATCTTAACATCTACGGGTTCTTTAGCTCCTAAGTCTGTATCAGACGGCTGTATACTCTCGAAAGTACCCGCTACTTCACCGCTAGAGTTATCTATTTTGGCTACGGAGAGGGAAATATTACCTTCGAGGACGTTAGCGCTCTTGACGTTTGTGCGTAGAAGTTCTTCTTCGTCTGCTTGAGCGGGTAGAGCTACTGCGTTGTCATAACCACTAACTACACCACGACCTTTAGGGTCAAGGAAGGCTGCACCACGATATGAAGGAACGCGGAAGCTACCTTCAAAGTCGGTGGATGTGTTAATGCTGGTCAGGTTAGGTTGTGTTGTGGCAACTAAACCTTTAACGGTGAACAAGAATGGTACGCTTTCACCACCAGGTAGTTTAACGGTGATAGCTTGGAAGTCAAACCCATCTTTTTCCGCAAATGTTAAGCTACCGTCGTTGTTAACCTTTATGTCACCTTGAATTTGGTCAAGGGAGAAGGTTTTACGAGTCAACAATTTGCCTGGGACAAATTCTGCTTCTTGACGTTTATTAGTAGGTTCTTCTTTTACAAAGAAATTTGTGGGTTCTAAGCAAAGTTCTTTGATGGTGTAACTTTTTCCCGATTCTATGGGGATGGAACCGCGACTTGTTTCTGTCATTTGCGGACATCTGTTAGCTAAACCAGTACCTCTTACTTGGTCGTATGTAAGTAGTTCTGCTGTCGCTACTTCGTCTGAAGCGTCACTACAAGCTGTTAAAAGCCCTATACATACAACTAAAACAGCAACGATTAAACCGCGAAACCTCATGGCCAACCTCAATCTCAAAAATTAATATTGTTGTTGTAAAACTGAAGAGAAGTTGTGATATGTGCCGATAATCGACATCCAAAACTTCTACGTGCTAAACGCTTTTAAACGTATCGCGTTTTGGGGCAAAAACCTGAAAATTTTCGCTAAGCACTACTGAAATTCAATAGCCACTGCTAAAATTTTTGGCAATTCCACGTAACATAGAACTGGCACAAAGCATACTTCCAGAAATTATTTGTTACAAGTCCCTCAAAAGGCAATCTTACGCTGATTAAGGCCATTTAACGCTTTTTTTGTAACAATATGCAACATTGGTATTACCCAATATTCCGTGTGATATACGTGTTGCCACTCTATACAACCCATTATTTTATGGGCGAAACTCAGTCAATCATACGATTTTTTGAACATGAAAAGTTAAACATGCTCGCATTTTGTAACTATCAGATGTGTGTCGAGTACCAATACTTGTTAGTTACGAATGTGGCCTAATGGAATTGATAAAGGAGTAATACGATGAATAATGGTAAAAATGTAGATTCAAAAGAGTTGTTTAATAAATTGCAAGATATTGGCAATGTGGTACAGGAAGCAGTGACATTTTGTCAAGGGGATTCAAAATCTCTTTTGGCTTTGTTGCGGGAGTTGGAGAGGTTACACCGAGAAATTCGCGATGTGACTTTTGTCCCTGGTTTGCCAGATAACCGTCAAGGTCTTTACTCTCTGCTCAAAGATATTGAGGCTGAGGGTGGTTGGCCTTATATTGAGCGTATGCGGTTGCAAGCCTTTCTTAAAAATTTGCTAGATGAAAATGACGGATGACTGTTGACGGATGACTGTTGACAGATGACTGTTGACGGATGACGGATGACTGTTTAAATTCAATTACAACTTTCTACTGATACACATTAGACCAGTCTTCAGCCCTCAGACGTGCGTACTTCTGCCTTCTTTAACTCACCCCGTCACAAAGAGTACGGTCGCGTCCTTCGACATTGCGGTTATGTTTTAGGTAGTCACCAACCCAACCACAGCCTCGTTTGAGCAGGTTATCCATATCCAAGTTCCACAAAATGATTGTGTTGTCGTGACCTGCTGATGCGATGGTGTTGCCTTGAGGGTTGAAACTAACGCTTAAAACGGGTGCGCTATGTCCGCTAAGGATTTTGAGTAATTTACCATCACGACTCCACAGCTTAACTGTACTGTCATAACTCGCAGCAGCAAGTGTCTCACCGTTTGGGCTGAAACTGACAGCACTAATGCTATCGCTGTAACCTTTTAACAAAGTTCTAAATAAAGTACCGTCTGGTCGCCATAATTTTACGGTATTATCCCAACCAGCAGAAGCGATAGAGTTATCACTGGGGTTAAAACTTACACCTAAAACCCAACTGTTATGGGAAGATAAGGTTCTCAATAATTCACCAGAAATCCGCCAAAGCTTAATACTTTGGTCATCGCTCGCAGAAGCTAGAACTTTACTATCTGGGCTAAAACTGACGCTATTGACCCATCCTTGATGTCCCACAAAGGTTCTCAACAAAACGCCTTGACGGCTCCAAAGTTTTACTGTTTGGTCTTTGCTTGCAGACGCTATAAACTGACCATCGGGGCTGAATGTAACATTCATTACACTATTGCGATGTCCCCGTAATGTATTGAGTAAAGTTCCGTCCCGTCGCCAAAGTTTGATGGTTCCGTCGTAACTTGAAGATGCCACAATTTGACCGTCTGGGGCAAAGCTGACGCTAGAAACTCTTTCTGTATGCCCCTGCATGGTTCTATAAAGTTTACCCCCCTCCTTATCTGTTCCCATATTCACTTGCCAAAGTTTGACTTTGCGATCGCGTCCACCAGATGCCAACATTTGTCCATCGGGACTCCAAGCAACGCTCAAAACTTTATCTTCGTGACCGCGTAGTACTGGAAGAGAAGGTGGGTCTAAACTCCAAAGTTTGATGCTTTTGTCATAACTAGCGGAAGCCAAAATTTTGTTATCTGGACTAATGGCTACACTTACAACCGCATCGTTATGTCCTTTAAGGGTACGAATTAAACTGCCGTCAATACTCCAATGGTTAATAGTATTATCATCGCTTCCAGAAAGCACTTCTTCACTGTCTGGAGTAAAGTTCAAACTCCAAACAGTGTTTGTGTGTTTTTGTAAAGTTTTATCAGGTAAAACTTGTAAATTGTCTTTATTACCCAAAAAACGCCACAATTTGACGCTTGTGTCTTTGCTACCAGAAGCAAGCATTTGACCGTTAGGACTGAAAGCGAGAGCGGTTACACCTTTTTTGTGTCCTTGTAAAGTTCTGACTAAAGTGCCATCTCTACGCCAAATTTTGACTGTCTTATCTTCACCAGCAGTGGCAATAAACTGACCATTGGGGCTAAAGATAGCAAATTGAACCCACCCTTGATGACCTTTAAGTGTTCTAACTAAACTACCATCTTGGTTCCAAATTTTAGCGGTACCATCCTTGCTACTAGAAACTAATAACTGACCATCGGGGCTAAAGTCAACGTTAAAAACATAATCACTGTGCCCTTCCAAAATTTTGTCAGGATTGGGGTTAAATAATCCAGTACTGGGGTTTTTGCGCCAAAGTAAAACTGTTTTATCAAAACTTGAAGAGGCTAAAGTTTGCCCATCAGGGCTATAACTTACACTTGTGACAGAATCGCTGTGGGCTTTGAGAGTTTGGATAATACTACCATCCCGACGCCAAATTTTAATAGTCTGGTCGCGACTAGATGATGCTAAATTCTGACCATCAGGACTAAAAGTCACAGACCAAAGAACATCGCTATGTCCATCCAAGCGATTTTTTTCTGCAACACCATAAACAGCTTGTTGAAGAGCTCCAGCTACCCTAGTTCGGGTATCAGCTTGAACTCCATCAGCACCCTTGAGTCGGCGAAAAGCCCTTATACTCTCTACTAAAGAATCAAATTCTTTTCCTGAAGCAAATAAAGCTTCCGAAGCTCCGGCAATACTACTAATCTTTAAGTTAGTTTCGCTGCGTTCAGCACGTAAAGTTTGGCGTAAAGCACTTCTTCTTTGGATATCAGCTTGCCACCATAATCCCCCAATTGCAGTAGTCATCATAGCCAAAACAACACCTGCAATTCTGGCTTCTTTCAGTCGTCGTTGTAGGACGGAATTCAGTTGTTCTTGACTAATTTGTTGAGCGACTTGGGCTTTTGTTTTTTCAAAGCGAACTTTTTCCAACTCAGCGACAATACCATAGTTATTTTTGAGTCGAATTGGTTCTACTAAATAATCGTGAACCAATTGGTAACTATCAATAGTTTTGTCTCGTAGCTGTAATACCAAACCGGAAGCAACTAAAATATCTAAAATTAGCTCGCAAGATGCCTCAAAGTTTGTATTATTATTCACATTTATATTTTGCAACGCTGCGGACAATTCAACTTTAGTTTTCAGGGGACGAGTACCTTTTTCGTCAGTTAATTCAAATAGTAACTTCCACCCTAGTTGTTGATTCTCTCGACCGCAATCTTTAATAACTTCTTCCAACCATCGCTCTACAAGTTTTTCGGAACCCCCGCAATGCTTATACTCTTCAAGGGTTGTAATTTTTTCTGCTTGTAGTTGTGCTCCCACAATTTGTAACTCTATCGGATGGACTTCTTCAAGTTCAGAAGCCAAGTCCCGTACTAATTGATTAATTAAATCATTACTCAATTCATAATGAGAGCGTTGCGTCAAAACGTCAATAACACCGATAGCATCTTGAACAGAAAATTTACCTAAATAATAACGGATATCTTTGTCAAGGATATTATGATTGATAACGCTTAAATTGTAATTATAATTATCCTGACCCAAACGTTCAAATTCTAGTAAATGATGTAAATAATCTTCTCGTAAAGAGAAAATTATTTTCACAAAGGCTAAATTTAAACATTTGCTAAAAAATTCATAAAACTGTTTACTTCTGATTTGTTGCTTCTTGACAAAGAAAAACTCCTCGAACTGGTCAAAAATCAGAGTAACAATATAGTTTCTCTGTGTTAATAAACGAATATTTTCTAAAATTATTGATGGAGTTATTTCTAAAGAAACCGACAAATCAGTTTGAGCTAAAACTTGGTTTAAACTGCGCCCTAAAGTTGTCACCCAGTCTGTATATACCGACACAATAATTGGCAAGCTGCGACGCTCACCAATAACTTTTTCCTTTAAAGCAGGAACTAAACCCGCTCGTAAAATCGAACTTTTTCCAACTCCGCTAGCACCGTGGATAATTGTCAATTTACAGTCAGCACGAGTAATTCTTTCAATTAAACGCTGCACATCCTGCTTTCGTCCAGATGCCGCAATTTCCTGGGCTACTTCTTCAGGCATAACCGAGATGTTAGCTCCCTCCTCCAGAACACTAAGTTGTCCTTCGTCATATCGATTAATTTTATGGCGCTGTGGTTGCAACTGACTGGCACCGATAAAAGCACGATAGCCGTACTGATGTTCTATTTGAATTTTTTCTTGCTTCAGATGAAACGCTTCTGTGTAGTCACGACGCTCAAAAAAGTAAAGCTCGCGCAATTCCTCTAAAATTTCCAAATATAACGAAGGTTCGTACTGTAACTCACAGACAACCTTCGCCCACTCTAAATTATTAACAGCCTCTTCCCATTCCCCCATATGCCTTTGGGCACGTCCCATTAACAAAAGATACCAACTTTCTTGTTGACGCGACACATCTGGGTCATTTTCTGCTATTGAAAGTGCCATGCTCGCCCATTCATGAGCTTGTATCCAATTAGACTCGGAACCAGCAACTGCAGCCAAAAATCCATAATCTTGGGCGATAGAGGGCTGCATAGCATAATTTTCATGAAGACTAAGAGATTTGTGCGTGAATTCATCTAACTCTTCCCACATTTGTAGACGATGCAGTATTTCACAAACAGAGTAGATAAATTGAGCAACCAAATCTTTCCTCTGTGCAGCTTCGCATAGTTGAAGGCATTGTTTAAACCAGAATAGCGCCTCTTGCCAATAGCTTTTGCTAAAGTTGGGGCGCAAATCAGCCATACGTCGGTAACACAAGCCTAGGTGGAAAAGGACTAATCCCTGACGTTCTAGGGTGGGGAGTTTGTGAGCGGGGAGTGGGGAATTGGGAGTGGGGAGTGGGGAATTGGGAGTGGGGAATTGGGAGTGGGGAGTGGGAGATTGGAGGTGATTTTCTATACTTAAATAATTTTGTCCAATTTGCTGTTGCCAAAATGCGAGACTGCGCTGAAAATGTACAAGGGCTTCATCAATTTGCTCTTTTGCATAAGCTGCTCGCCCTAAAACAAATTCCACACTAGCTTCTAATTCTGGTTCTAAGGTGACGTTATATAGACGCTGTAAGTCATTACGTGCTAATTCAATTTCGCGCTTTGTTTGGGACTTATTTTCTAAATTTAAGGTGCTGTTAGATAGAAATTTGGCAGTATCTTTCGACAAAAGTTTGTTATATAAAGATTCCGTATTGGTTTCCACTAAAGTGATTAAATCTTCCTTTGACATGGAAAACTTAATTGTGCTAGCAGCCCAGCTTTTGAAATCTGGTGCTAAGCGCGTCATTTTGGAAGCAACTTCTTCTGTTAACCATAAAATTATGGGGAAGTTAAGAGTCGCAGCATAAATATCACGTGCTTGGTTAATCCCAGTCAATACATCTTCCAGATGTGTAACAAATTCCAAACCAAAAACCATCACTGCTGATGGTAGGGTATCACTGGCAACGGCAGGATTATCTAAATGTAAATCTGAAACAATGGTGCTATGTAAATTTGTAGTTGATGAATCCAAAAATATTTCTCTTAAATAAGTGTCTTTGGTAAGAGAACGAAGACTCTCCAACATTTGCTCACGTAGACTCAAGTAGTTGCTACGTACTAATATTAGAGCAAATTGGTCTTTAGAAAGTGAAATTGCTCGAATTAACCGAATTAAAGAACGCTGATTTTCGGTGGCGTTCGTTTTTTGGATGCGCGTAAGTTGGGCTTCCGCTTTTGTTTGTTGCCACTCTGTCATAAGTAAAAACTGGGAGTTGCTAATTGGGGATTGGGGAAACAATTCGCAATTCGCAATTCGCAATTCGCAATTAATAGCATTCCAGGGCTTGGATTTAATGTCCTAACTTTGACACCGTAATTATTTTTAGGAAATAGTGCTTTAATTTACTAATTAAGTAAGCAATTTTAATTGATTAATTGCTCAGGGAAGTTGCGAATTGCGAATTGCGTTCGCGAAGCGTGCCGCCTCGGCTTATTGCGAATTGTGAATTGCGAATTGTCTTTACCGTTGCCAAGCAAGGACTTGTTCGGTTTCTGCGAGAGCGGGACTTATACCAAACCACCGTCCTACTTTGTCTCGGTATTCAAATACAAACATGCTTCGCAGCAATATTTGATAGTCTGATTCTCCTTTGACTGTTTGCTGGTTGACAACTTCGTACAGTAATCCCCATACATTGTCATCAATTGCTAACAGTAGGTCGTCGCGGTAATCTTTTATGACTGCTTCTAAACTTTCTCGCGAAAATGGTGGGTCTTGTCGTTGCAAACAACTATAAAGCAGTCCTAATAGGTTACGAATATGACCGCCACTTACACGACATAATCTATTTAGTGTCTCTGGATGGTCAAATAATTCTGGGATTAAGCCTGGTCTCGCATTCCATGAAGCTTCGGGGAATGCCCTAGCTAAAACAAGTTGCCGCAACAAAGACATTCCGGCTTCATAGTCAATGCCGTCTCTCTGACGCACTAGTACCATTGGTAATACTTTCGGAGCAATTCCACCTCCTAAACGATTTTTGAGTCTTTCGTACTCGTTACTAAAAATTAATGCTAAGGGAATTGTATAAACTACATGACATTTCAAGCGACGCAATTGCTCGCCTCGGTCAATAAATAGATATTCTGGTTGCGACCTACCGGATGCTAGTGTTCGCATATCCACGCGGTCTAAGTTATCAACGATTACGACCAGTCCTTTTTTACCGCGTTGTTTAAGTTGTTGAATTGACCGTTCTAAGAGTTCTTCGTTGATTGCTTGTAGGACGCTGTTGGTGCGAGGCTCTAAATATTGTCTGAGTTGTGTACGTAATTGGGGGCTATCTTTAGTTTTGGCGCTAATCTTAGCAATTCCTAAAGATAATTCGGCTTCTGCTGATAGTTCAATTGGGGTTTGCAAAAAATCGCCGATTTCTTGGAATAAATTTGCGAAAAATCCTGGTTTTTGTTTGATTCCTATTTCTTCTAGACTTGCACTAACTTGACGAGCGATACTTAGCAAAATGTCGCTAATATCTATATCCGCCATATCTAAGTCTTGACTAGACTCAAAATAAACTACGTGGAATCCTTCGTACTCTAATTCTGTCTTTAGACGCTGCAATTCTGTAGATTTGCCGCAACCTATATGACCTGTAAATAATTGACAGGTTGGTTCGTTTGGAGAAATACGAACTATGGTTCGTTCTAATTCCTCAACTATTTTGCAACCGCGTACATCTGAAAAATCAATATAGTACTGAGAGTCTGAGGCATTTCCCATATCCAGCGTTTTGCTGGGATTACAGGCTTGATAAAACCTTTGTAAATCCAATGTAGTTCTCATGTAGATGCAGTTTTTTGTAGTTTTATATACAAAAATATCGAATACAAGGCAAGGCAATTAAAGTCAGCACAAACGAGTAAGTAAGGTGTTGTTATATCTATTCCTATACCCTTTGTCCAGTACCCAATACCCACTTTTTATAATTCATCGCTAAATTCGTAATTAGTAACTATGTATTGCAATGATAGGCTGTAGTCTGACACAGAACTTTTCGCAACACAAACTTTAGGGAATCAAACCCCTAATAAAATCACTAGTTACAAATTATGGCTTCTCAATTACTATAAGCAGCCTTGGAGCGGTAAAAATTTGATTATCCCTGATGTATTACCGCGTAAGTGTTTTTTGACAATAGAGTTTTTTGACATTTGACAACAGAGGCAGTGGTTTTGGCACTACAACTGGCTTTAGGGTCAGGTCATGCTATTGTTAGCACTAGCTCTAACCTTTGTCAACAGTCTAAAAGTACATAAAAGTATATATGTTCTGGATTTATTTTGCAATTACTTCTTAAAAAGAAAGTTTTTTACGGTTGTGGTGTGTAAAAGCGCCTTTCGCGATATTGAGGGACTTGAGAAATAAAGGAAAAAAGTTGTATAGAAAAGAGTAATAGTCTGATAGTATATCTTTGGAAATAACCTGAGTTGGAATCTTATAGCTTCACTGCACAACAGCTATAAGCCCATTCTCAAGTTATATTCAGACTCAAGTGATTTTGTCAAGAGATGTAGTGTAGCTTTTTATAATGGTATTTATTTATTATTTAGCCGTAAAAAAGCTACATTATACTTCCGGGTGTCACTGCTAATTTGAGTAGTAGGAATTACTGTAACCACAATCAAGTTTCTGGTTACAGTAAACTTTAATCATGAAAAACGGAATTAAATAGCCTAATTCGCAATTTGCAGTTCGCAATTCGCAGTTCGCAATTCGCAATTAGCCATAGTAATTCGCAATTAGCCATTAGCGATTCGCAATTATATATATATCGATGGTGAGAGAGAGTGTAGAAGGGGTTTGAATGGCTGGCATAGTATCATTGTCCCGCACGGATTTGGAATCGCGTCGTAAGAAGTTACGTCACAAGCGATTATTAAAAGTTATTCAGACTATTTGGCGAGGTGTTGCTCTTAGTGGTCTTGCTGGTAGTTTGTTATGGGTCGCCATCCAACCTATTTGGGTACTTAGTGATCCCACTAAACAAATTATGATTACTGGCAATAAATTACTGACAGATAAAGGAATCCAATCTCTACTGTTGCAATATAATCCCACGCTATCCTCGCCACAATCCTTATTACGTATCGACCCAACTACAATTGCCAAGTCCCTAAATCGACAAGAAATTATTGCCCAAGCGAGAGTGAGCAGAAGCTTGTTTCCTCCTGGCTTAATAGTGCAAGTTGTAGAACGAAAACCTGTGGCAATAGCACAAAAAATTTCGCCAGATGCTGAAACGGCTAGCAATCGAGTCTCCTTGGGATTACTTGATGCAAATGGTGTTTTGATGCCATTTGAAAAATACAAGTTACTCAAGCCTTCAGTTGAAGCACCGACTTTAAAAGTTATTGGGTCACCAGAAAAATATCGTCTCTACTGGAATCAAGTTTATGAAGCGGTAAGTCACAGCCGCTTAAAAATTACAGAGATTGACTGGCAAGACCCAACAAATTTAATCTTAAACACAGAATTGGGCAAGGTACATATCGGTTCTGTTAGTTCCCAATTACCAGAGCAAATTAACGTTATGGCACAATTACAGCATTTGCCTAAAAAGGTAAATTTTAATCAAATTGATTTTATTGATTTGAGGAATCCCAGTAATCCCTTAGTACGAATGAACCACGAAAACCAGAAAAAATAGATTAATTTTGCCAAGCGAAAAATATTAACGTGCTTTATGTATCAAAGACTCCTAGTCAACAAAAAACTTTACGTCGATAAATATATTTATTACTTGGGGTAATTATGTAGGATTTATAAAAATAGGCGTTCACTTCTCATTAAAATAGGGTGAATAATAACTCGAACGCTTGTTGGGGACTCCAAACCTATTTATAGTTACCTTTCATGTACTGGATTTAAGGGTGCGAGATGTTGGACAATTTGATAGTG
The DNA here is from genome assembly GCA_019359035.1 of Scytonematopsis contorta HA4267-MV1. GTDB lineage: Bacteria > Cyanobacteriota > Cyanobacteriia > Cyanobacteriales > Nostocaceae > Scytonematopsis > Scytonematopsis contorta. The sequence continues at coordinate 24,182 of JAHHIC010000106.1, forward strand.
TTAACCGGGACAGCTTCAGTCAATATATGATTGAATGCTTTAAAAAACCCAGAAGGTTCGTCTGTGTTTTAAACTAAAACCAAACTTACCAGTCTTTTTGCACTACTAGTTTGTAGTATGAGACATTATGATTTGATTGCACGAGGTTATACACTTACATATAGTCCTAATGTACTAAGCAATAAATATTTATTTAAGGAGGAAAAATAACCAAGCCGGAGAATTATACTTACACCGACCACGGTAACCTCAGATAAAACAAGCAAAAAATAAATCTGAGCGACACTCAAGCGTCAGGTTTCTTGTTTTTATCTCCTGTTTAAGCAAAAGTAAAAATAAAATAAATTTCGTGTACAAAGATGCAGTAATCCTAATGGCAAGTAAGGTTAACAATCGTATTAAGCTATAAAAGGAATGCTAGAAAAGCATCTTTACAAGATATAACAAGAATTCAAAACTTTAGAACGGAGATTTGCTTTGACTCAAATAAAGTCTATACTTAATAACTCAAAGTTTGTGTTGTCGTACTTTTGTGAGGTACAAATCAATAACTTGTATCAATGCTTATTGTGTCTATATAATCTGGGTTTATATAAAAAAATATCAGTATTGGTGGAGGATTTAAGAAAAAGCTCAGTATTGTTACACGTAAATAAAGTTACACCATCGCTTAAGTATTTAAAAAGGAGGGAAGTCATTGGGGATACCAAAGCGACACGCAAATACAACCACGTAGCAGCAGTGAAAAGATTAATTTTTTATGGAAGTTATGCAGTTCAATTTTAGGTAAAGATATGTATACTTCTGTTTTATTTCACCCCTATTCTCGTTTCTGAGACTCAGGGACCTTCACTCCTAGTCCCTAGCGGACTCTATAAAGCCGTTATATAGGGATTGATAGTCACCAAAGCTAACAAATCTACCGAACACTACTGAGCTATTGTGGCAACGTCAAAAAGAAGGCAGATGCTTTCTTCAGTCAGACTTACTAGTTGACTAAAATGTGAAGACTACCTTTATAAGTCGTTTATCTACCCTTCGCAAATCCAATGACACTTGATAATAACCAAGGACTTAGTTATAAAAATTCCCAATCCCCAGGACAGTCAGGTTTTTCCGTGACTGCTAATTCCAACAATCCTTTTAATCATTCTGGATTGAGTTTGGGGCAAAATTACGACGGGAAGAAGACTCCCACCGAAGAAAGCCGTATTGGTGATATTGTTCCCGGTCGTGTCGCCAATATTAAAGTAATTGGTGTGGGTGGTGGTGGTGGTAATGCTGTTAACCGCATGATTGCCTCGGATGTTACTGGAGTTGAGTTTTGGACAATTAATACCGATGCTCAAGCTTTGACTTTGGCATCTGCCCCCTGTCTGTTACAAATTGGGCAAAAGCTGACACGAGGTTTGGGTGCTGGTGGTAATCCTGCAATCGGCCAAAAAGCTGCGGAAGAGTCACGAGACGAGATAGCTGCAGCGTTAGAAGGTGCAGATTTAGTGTTTATCACCGCTGGTATGGGAGGAGGTACTGGTACTGGTGCTGCTCCAATTGTGGCGGAAGTTGCTAAAGAAATGGGTGCGCTCACTGTGGGTGTTGTTACACGCCCTTTTTTCTTTGAAGGTCGTCGTCGTCAGACTCAAGCTGAACAAGGTATTGAAGGTTTAAAAAGTCGGGTGGATACTTTAATCATTATTCCTAACAGTAAGTTGTTGGATGTGATCCCCGAACAAACACCCATGCAAGATGCCTTTCGTTATGCAGATGATGTTTTACGACAAGGTGTTCAAGGTATTTCGGATATTATTACAATCCCCGGTTTAGTGAATGTTGACTTTGCCGACGTGCGAGCTGTAATGGCTGATGCTGGTTCGGCATTAATGGGTATTGGCGTTGGTTCCGGAAAGTCCAGAGCCAGAGAAGCTGCAATTCAAGCGATTTCTTCGCCTTTACTGGAATGTTCTATTGAAGGAGCCAGAGGTGTTGTCTTTAACATCACCGGTGGTAGCGACCTCAGCCTACATGAGTTAAGTGCAGCCGCAGATGCTATCCATGAAGTTGTTGACCCCAACGCCAATATTATTTTTGGTGCAGTTGTAGATGACAGGCTTCAAGGAGAAGTAAGGATTACTGTGATTGCTACGGGTTTTACTGGTGAAGTACAAGCTCCACCACAGCAAAATGTTGCCGCTACTCGTGGTGCTGCTCCCCAACCGGCACAAAGAAGACCACTGGGACAACCCCTTAATCCACCACCACCAGCTCCCCCCGCTCCCGCTCCTGAGCAACCAAAAGGAAAACCTGCATTAGATATTCCTGATTTTCTACAAAGACGGCGTACACCACCTAATAATTAAAAACTTAGGGTGCTATTTACACTTTTAATTAAGTAACTATTTAACTATTAACTATTAGCTTTTAGCTACTAGCTATTAGAAAATTTGTGCTGCTTAAGTAGCAAGAGCGGTAGTTTGGTCTATAAACTATCAAATTTTTTGTTGCTTACCCATTGAATCACCTGCTGACCAAGACGTTTACCGTCTAGTCGGTCTATTTCTCTAATTCCAGTGGGACTAGTGACGTTAACTTCTGTCAAGTAACCTCCAATAACGTCAATCCCTACAAATATTAAACCATCTTTGCGTAAAGTCTCGCCTAGCTCTGCACAAATTTCATACTCAGTAGATGTGATTTCCGTCTGAGCAACAGTACCCCCCGCTGCCATATTATTTCGGAATTCTCCCTGTGCTGAAAGGCGATTCACCGCTCCTATAGCTTCCCCATTCAACAAAATAATACGCTTGTCTCCCTGTTTTGCTTCTGGTATAAAATTTTGTACCATCACTGGTAATTTACCTTGCTGCGTACTCAGTTCCACCATCGAATTAAAATTGCGATCGCCTGCCGACAGGATTAAAATTCCCTCGCCAGCTTTGTTCCCCAGGGGTTTGAGAACAGCAGTTCCTTTAGACTCTGTGAATTGACGAATAACTTCTTTATCGGCACTAACAATGGTTTCAGGAATAACTTTGGTGAATTGCAAAGCATACATTTTTTCATTTGCAGCTCGGATACCCCTAGGGCTATTAACTACAAGTGTTTTTTGCTGGTCAATGTAGTCCAGAACGTAAGTAGCATAAAGATAAGCATCGTTAACTGGTGGGTCTGTCCGCATAAAGACAGCATCCATTGTTTCCAAAGGTTGAAAATTGCGGGAAGTGACTTTAAACCAAGGGTCTTGTGCTACCCAATGTCCAGATTGTAATTCTATAGGTATAAGTTCCAGTCTTTCCAGAACAGCCCATGCTTTACTTTCTACCACGCTCAGCATTGACGTTTGGGTTATCCAAACTTCATGTCCCAAAATTTGGGTTGCTTCCATTAAAGCAACACTTGTATCGTGACATGGGTCTAGTTTTTGGATGGGGTCGATAATAAAAGCAAGTTTCACGCTTGTAGCCTCGTAGCCAGAATTTATAAAACGATTTAGTTTAGATTATCGGTTTATTTTGCGGCCAATAGCTCATTCAGTTTGCCTTGAGCTTCTAAAGCATGAATATCGTCACAGCCACCAACATGGTAATCGTTAATGAAAATTTGGGGGACTGAACGTCTACCGCTTGCTCTTTCAGACATTTTTTCTCTGGCTGCTTCGTCACCATCAATGCTGTATTCAATAAAATCTATGCCCTTCTTAGTTAATAAATTTTTTGCTCTTATACAAAAAGGGCAGGTTTGCCAAGTGTAAATTTCTACTTTTGCGTTCATAATGCTCTCATAATAGTAATATTTCTTAATTTTATAAGGTTATCGTTTATTGTAAAGGTACTATTTACCCTTTTCCTTGCTTTTTTTAAATCACTAAGTAATTTATTGAAAGTAAATATACCCAGAGAATTCCATCTTGGATTTGGGAGTAATATTTTGTTGGTAATATTTATTTTCTGGCTAGATATATTTATATACAAAAAGTAGATATTTAAAATATACCTATAGTCGTATATACTAAATTTTTTTTACAATTATTAACGAGTAATTACTTATAGATTTTATTAAAAAAAAGGACGCACCCTGACAAAACTACGGATAAGACAGTATATAGTACAAGCGTTAGCTATCTCTTTACACTGACTTATAGACACAGCATTAGGCTCTATACCTAATACTTTCCTCCTACTGGTTGTGTTTGCACCCTTTAATTTCACTAGTAGATATTATTCTACTTTCAATACTCGTATCTTCAGTATTAGCACGTATATTGTAAGTAAGTTCAAAAAGCTGTTCGGTGTTTACACAGGAGACCATTAGCCAAGAATACTAGTAGGTTGGGTTAAGGCTTTGCTAAACCCAACATATTCACTTAAGTAGTTTCATGGGTAGTAGGTTGGGTTGGTGCTTTGAGAAACCCAACATCTTCATGACGGTAGTTTCGTGGGTAGTAGTAGTAGGTGGGTTGAGGCTTTGCGAAACCCAACATATTCATGACGGTAGTTTCGTGGGTAGTAGTAGTAGGTTGGGTTGAGGCTTTGCGAAACCCAACATATTCATGACGGTAGTTTCAGAGCAAAGGGCGGGCAAGGATGCCCACCCCACAAGATTGAAGCTATTTAGTACCTTTTTACTACAAAATAGTAGCCCCCTCCTCGCTTGCGGGGAGGGGGTTGGGGGTGGGGTTCCTTTATTACTTAGTGAGAACTAGTAGCATAGTTAACCAATTGACCGATGCGTTGCCTTAGAGTTTCTAAGCCAAGGCGTTTGCTAGCAGAAATAAATACCGCCATAGGAAACTCTTCTTGAGCTAAAGCCAAGGTGGAGCTATCCACTTCGTCAATTTTGTTAAAGATAACTAATGCAGGTCCCGGTGTAACAGGCATTTGCGCCAAAATATCCCGAACTGCGCGAATATGACTCAACCATGCAGGATGGGACAGGTCTACTAAGTGCAACAATGCGTCTGCTTCGGTGACTTCTTCCAAGGTGGCACGAAATGCATCAATCAAAGCTTCTGGTAATTCGTGGATAAATCCTACGGTGTCTGTAACCAGAATTTCTTGGAATTGATTGTCGTAACCATTGGGAACCACCAAACGTCGGGTAGTTGGGTCGAGGGTCGCAAACAATTGGTCTGCTGTATATACCTGGGCGTTTGTTAAAGAATTAAGTAAGGTAGATTTGCCTGCGTTTGTATACCCAACAAAAGCGACACTGGGAACTTCTTGATGTTGTCGTCGTTGACGCAAGCGTTCGCGGTGTGCTTGTAGCTGGTTAACTTCTTGCTGCAAGCGAGAAATACGACGCTGAATTCCCCGGCGTTCTGTTTCCAGTTTAGTTTCACCAGGACCTCGCGTACCGATACCACCACCTTGACGTGACATGGCTTGACCTCTACCGGTCAATCTGGGCAGTATATATTCCAGTTGTGCTAGTTCGACTTGTAATTTACCAGCACGAGACTGGGCACGTTGGGCGAAAATATCTAAGATTACTTCTGTGCGGTCAACGACTCGCACCCCTATCTGCGATTCTAAATTACGAACCTGTGCGGGAGAAAGGTCGCGGTCAAAAACTATCAGATTTGCCCCTAGGGTCTGTGCAGTTAAGGCAATTTCTTGTACCTTACCTTCACCGACTACCGTTTGGGGATGAACGCGACTGCGTTTTTGCCACAGCGTTTGCAATACATCGCCACCGGCTGTATCTACTAAGCGTGCTAACTCTTCTAGGGTGTCTTTAAATTGTTTTTGAGCCGCACTATCGGACATGACTCCGACAATGATTACACGCTCATGGTCGCTATCGACATCTTGGGCTACATACTCCCGACGGAATTCTTCTTCTATTCCTTCCACTAAGTCCATAAAATCTTGATTTGTCAAGACATCTAGACTCATTGGTGGTGAGATGTTCCAATTTGGAGGCGATACCACGTTACCTTTTGTCCCCAAGGGTACACCGCTAGGGATGAGTACGCGGGCTTCTTGGGGTGTAAGGTGCGCTAAATATGCTTCTTTTACATAACCTGTTGCGCCTCCACCTCGTTTGGTAAAGCCGGTTCCGGTAATATTTATAACGGCTAAAGCATCTAAACGTTGCAGTGCCATCGAAGTTAAAGCCGCTTCACTAGGTGGTTCTGGCTTTAACTGGGTAGCGACACAACGAATACCGCTAAGTCGTTCTGCACCGTAACGCGGTAGTTCCAATGGTGGAATTTGAGTCTGACGCGGAGTGCCTACCCCTACGCGGATTACTTGTCCACGACGGTTGAGGTAGGCACATACGGGTTGATTTATTTCTGTGCTAATCGCAGCCAGTCTTTGGGCGAATTCTGGGGTTGCGATGCGGTCACCCGGAATACGCTGGTGGTACAGCCGTTGTAATTGCTTAGTCTGGCTGGATTTTAAACCTTGGAGATTACCAAAGATAGTCTCGATAGGGATTTCTAACCAGTTAACTGGTCCTCAAATACTGCTATGTCTATTTTACAACACGGATTTATGAGAGCAACTCTTTCTTTTGGGGGATGCGAAGCTGGGGAGTGGGGAGTGGGGAGTGGGGAGTGGGGAGTGGGGAGTGGGGAGTGGGGAGTGGGGAGTGGGGGAGTGGGGAGTGGGGAGTGGGGAGTGGGGAGTGGGGAGTGGGGAGTGGGGAGTGGGGGAGTGGGGAGTGGGGAGTGGGGAGTGGGGAGTGGTGGCTATTAGAATATTTGGTTATTTAATTGTTGAGCAAATTGCACAATTTCTCTGCTATTAATTTTTGTGTGTTTTCGGAAAAACTGCCTAGCTCTCGCAAAATTATTGATTTACGAAGTGTTATCAAGTGGTCTAACCTTATGATAGACGCTTGATGCAAACCACTACTTGTAAAGTCAGGATTAGTAGAATCAATAATTATATCTGTGTCGAGCAAATTAACAGAGATAGGACTTGTGATTAAGGCGAAAATTATGTGCTGATTTGTACCAATTGCATTAGTCAAGCAAACGGCTGGACGCACTTTGATGGAAGATAAATCATCAAATGGAAACCTTATTAAAACAACTTTACCTTTCACTTACTGATTTTCGATTACAACAATAATCCGCATGGAGATAGAGTTAAAAATATCTGAGCTAATCACAATCGCTGGACGAGTTTTTTTAATTTCTTGTCCTCTTGTTGGGTCTAGCTGCACCAACCAAATTTCCCCTCTTTTGGGACTAGTCATTTTCGGTCTCCCAATCTTCCCCATCTAAAACCGAAAACTCTGTTAATTCTGGGTCGTTCAAAAAATCTTCAGATGTTGCTGCCATGCACGGTGCTAATATTTGGTGTCGTTCTGCTATCGGAAGCTTAACAAGTTCTTTAAGAGAAAGGGGTTCAAGGGAATCGCTTTTTTCTAACTCATCGCTCCCTAATTGTTTATCCTTCACTATTTTTTGAACAAGAAACTCTATAAAATCAAGAACTTCCTGTTTTTTATCGCTTGGTAAAATGCGGAGATTATCTAAAACATTTTGCTCCACGTTAATTGTTTCTGACATTTAATTTCTCCTTGTATTTATTCACCTGCTTGGATAGTGGTCGTATAGTCCCTCGTCTTCTGGTGCATAGCCTTTTAAAAAAGCCCGAAATCGCATATCATCCCGAATATCATCAAAGTCCGAGTCATTTATCACTATTTGGCGATACTCATTAGGACTCAAGCTAACTGCCTGCGACAAGCACTCAATCGTTGATACTACATCACCTAGCAGTGCGTGACAACAACCCTTATTGTACCAAGCCGAATCATCCGTTGGTTTCAGTCTCAGTACTTGCTCATAAGAATTAATTGCTTCTTCAAAATGTCCCAATTCATAAAATGCCCAACCACGACCATCCCAGGTGGCTTCATCTTCCGGATTAATTCTCAGGGCTAAATCGTAGGAAGCGATTGCCTCCTCATATCGTTGTAAATTTTCCAATATATTAGCCCGGTTTTTCCAGTATTTGTCATATTCAGGCTTAATTTGGAGTGCTTTGTCGTAGGATGTAACTGCTTCTTCTAATCTTCCCAAATTAACCAACACATTTCCCCGATTGTACCAGGCTTGATTTTTGTCAGGTTTAATTTCAAGGGCTTTGTCGTAGGATACTAATGCTTCTTCCAATCTTCCCAAATTAAGCTGCACATTTCCCCGGTTGTACCAAGATTGGTGGTCATCAGATTTAATTTCAAGTGCTTTGTCATAGAATGCTACTGCTTCCTCGTATTCCTTTGTAGCAGAGAACATTAATCCTAGTTTAAATAATACTTTTGTTTTAGGGAACTCCAAAAAATAAATTCTTCAATCTTGTGGGGTGGGCATCCTTGCCCGCCCGCGCCTATTGATAGCATGGATGGTAAACAAGCGTTCGTGCAGCGTGCCAATGGAGGCATCAAATCGACGTATCTGGAGACTGTGGGCTTATCCAGGTATTTGGAACAGCCCTTAAACCCAAGCTATCCTTCAATCAGCAATTCTTCCATCAACGTCCGAAACCGCATATCATCGCGAATATCATCAAAATCCGCGTCATTTTTCACCATTTGCCCATACTGATTAGGACTCAAACTAATAGCTTGCAACAAGCACTCAATCGTCGATATCACCTCACCCAAAAGTGCGTGACAACAAGCCTTAGTGTACCAAGCTGAATCATCCGTTGGTTTAAGTCTCAGCGCTTGCTCATAAGAGTTAATTGCTTCTTCAAAATTTTCCAGTTCATAAAGTGCCCATCCCCGACCATACCAGGTGGCTTCATCTTCTGGGTTAATCCTCAAAGCCAAATCATAAGAAGCAACAGCATCCTCGTAGCGATGTAAATTTTCCAACACATTGCCGCGATTGTACCAGGAAAAATCGTCGAGACAGTCAAATTTCAAGGCTTGTTCAAAACAAAACAGTGCATCAGGATACCTTTGTAATTGGTCGCACAATATTGCACCAAGGCTATTCCAAGCATCAGTATAATCTGGTCTGATTTCCAAAGCTTTGTGATAGTAAGCAAGGGCTTCCTCATAAAACCCTAAATCATCCAATTCTTTTCCTCGGTCATACCAAGCTACACAATCATATGGGTCAATTTGTAATGCTTCATCGCAGGAGGCAATATCCTGGGAGTCACACCTTAATTTTCCTATCTGGAGAACTTGTTTACGGCAGTCTAATTTTTCAGACTCCATCATCTCGGAGTTATCGTGACCAAAATGAAGCATACTTCCCCCGTGGTAAGAGTGAATCGCTTGAGAACTGGGCAGATGATGGTATTCTTCAAGCATAATTTTCCGGATTCCGGATATTTTCACTATTTATATGTCAATTTATTTGACTTCGCCACATATTCGCGTTTTTGCGTAAATACCCTGATAACAGCGCGTCGAATTGTGGATAAATAGGTAATCTGGGTACTAGTTCCCAGCCTGCTAGCTGTAAAATAGCTTTCAGCTTCTGCTCATTCAGATGGGGATAATCTGGATTCACCTCATCTTTCAGTCCAATTCCACCTAAATCTCTTGCACCTGCTTCCAGACAACATAATAACCATTTACTATCATTCACTAAATTGGGCGGAATTTGAATAGTAATATCAGATGGGAGTATTTGACGGGCTTTATAAATTACATATGGCAACTTGTGTGGGTCAAAAGCGCTTGCATCAAAAATTTGCTGACTTCCGGGGCTGTGAGGTTGCAAAATAACTTCTTGAATATGATGATAGCGCAGATGAATCTCGGCGATTGCTTCCAGAGTTTCCCACCAATCGTTTTCAGTTTCGCCAATACCCAGTAGTAACCCTGTTGTGAAAGGTATTTGCAACTCCCCAGCCCATTGTAACTGTTGCAGTCGCACTTTTGGTAATTTACTCGGAGCGTGCTTATGTACTGTTTTCAGTAATTTTGGCGTTAACTGTTCCAACATTAAGCCCATTGAAACATTAATATTTTTTAACTTTTGCATTTCCTCAAAACTTAAAGGACCTGCATTTGTATGGGGTAAAAAGCCCATATTCAGCGCTAATTCGCACAAATCATAAATTCTTTGCAGCCAACTTTGCCGCATTGGAGATAAAGGATGCACCTCCCCACTGAGTATTAAAATTTCACAAATATTTTGCTTTTGTAGTTCACGTAAAATATTGTTTGCTGATTCTAGAGTCATCCAAGGACTTTTACCAGGGTCAGCACGAAAATTACAGTAGCTACAGCGGTTAAAGCATTCGTAGGTAGGAACTATTGTGTAAGCGGGACTATAGGTTACGGTTGAAGTCATCAGTCAACAGTCATTTGTTTTGCGTGAATATTTTTCATGTGCTTTTTAACAGTGTTGATTGTAATATAAAGATGCTCTGCTATCTCTTGGTAAGACAAGCGAGCACGACGTAGTACCCACACTTCAGCCTCACGGTCTGTTAAACCATATTTTTTTGCGTCAGCAATTGCAATACTTTCGCTAGTTTGGTTCAGGTCTTCCAAGGTTACTAGCAAAAAAGTTCGATTGCTTTCCAACTCTAGCCATTGAGCGCGAATGCGTAATTTTAGAGAGTCTGATTTTTTAACTTCTGACTCTATAACAATTTTTTCATTGGGAAATAATTCACGACTTTCTATTAAACACTCACAAACCCGCCAAATATCTTCAGGTAATACGTTGAATGTTAACCGTTGACTGTTGGCCATTGACTGATAACTATTTTTTATTTTATCAGGCATTAATTTATGACAAATACGTCGAGCGTATTCGTTTGCATGAATTAACTCTCCTTTGGGTGTTAGTACTAAAATACCATCAACAAAACTTTCAATTACAGCCTGTAGTAAATAATTTTTTAATGTTTCTTTATCCAAATTATCGTAAAAAGTATATCTTGAGATAGATGTGCTATTGTCATTAAACTCTTCGGGTGTTAAAAACATTGTAATACCCCTATAAAAATTCGCAATTAATAATTGCTTGATGACATCATTGTGATTTTCTAAATCTGTATACGCAATGACTAAGTTGTAAATCTGGACAAAGTTTGGAAACAGGATTTCATAAGTTGAGTTTTACGGAATTTGCCTGAAGTAGGGTGAAGTTTTTAGTGGTTGATTGTTGACTGTTGATTGTTGACTGTTGACTGTTGATTGTTGACTGATAGCCAATTATCTATGGCTAACAACTGATGATTTTTTTACAACCGACAATCGACAACCAACAACCGTTAACAGTCAACAGTCAACAGCCAACAGTTAACAAATAAAATTATGTTAAAACTTAGTATTGAAAATTACTTTCCAGCCGAGCAACGTCGCAAGTATGTCTCTCGCTTGCAAGGACAGGTCGGTTTAACGCGCATTAGAGCAGAATATTTTGTGCGCTTGTGGGGTTATCTATTTCTTAAGCAGCAAGAAGATTTGGGGCAGAGTTTGCAAAATCCTTTAGCTGAACTGGGTGTACCGGAGGGTTTTATTTCTTGTACACATCAACAAGCGGCTGATTTGTTTTATTACGACAAAGAACGCGGAAGTGAGCGTGCTGCCGGAATGATGATTGATAATTTTGTGAATTTGGGTTTGATTGATAAACAATTTGATGGAAATTCTGTTTGTATTCGCATTCGTCCTCTGGCTAAAAACCTTAATTTTATTGAGGAGCAAGAGCTAGCCAAACTGGAGATGGATACTTTCAATCCTCGGACAGATGCAATTCCTGTTGCCCATTTGTTAATCCATACCTACGGTGTTCTTAAGACAAAAAATACTCTTGCACCCCAACAGATTGCGAGAAAACTCCGGGGTTGGGCACAGAGATATGTGATTATTATGCGTGTGTTACGTCGCACCGATAACCATCATCCAGTCGGATTTTACGTTCTTTATCCAACCGCAAAGGAATCTGAGGAAAACTTTTTTCTACCCCCTAGCAAAAGTCTGTATTTAACTACCGATAACGAAATAGACCCAACAAAAATGGCTGTGCAAGGAGATTTGGATTGTACATCTGTGTTTCTGCGAAGTTTCTCAATCGATTCACGCTACATGCAGCAAAATAACCTTTGTCTATTATTAAAAGACGTACAAAACACTTTGCGTCAGATGCAAGCTGATTTTCCAAGCCTTTGGGACTTTTATTCAATGGCTCTAAATCCTTCTGATGAAAAATTAGCATCCGCTTTGAGTTTCCAAAAAACAGGTCAGCAAGACCCCCAACTACGCATTCACTGGATTTACACACCAGTAGACCATTTTGCCGCATTGGATATTGATGAAGCTTTATCAAAACTGGAGTTCGTCGCTTTGGCTTAGTCAAACATCTCGCTTTAAACCACAAAGGGACGTTCGCGCAGCGTGCCGCTTCGGCATAGAACACTAAGAAACAAGAGTTTGAGAGATATTTTGCGTAAGTCCGGTTAAGTTCACTTGTGTGACCTGCGTTCCTAAGCGGTTAGTTTGATTATTTTAAGGATTGTAAACAAATAGCGATAGTAGTACTTACATTTATGTAAAGTGCTTTAATTACTTATATTGTAAAGTTTTTAGCTTTTAAAAAGCATACTAATAAAAAAATTTTGTTAAAAAGCTTTACAAACTGTAATAAACACTCTAATATAAAAACAAGCAGGTAAACAAACCTACCTGAACAATTCATACAAGCACATCGCAATTATAAAGACATGACCACAACCTTACAAAGACGCGAAAGCGCTAATGTATGGGAACAGTTCTGCAACTGGATTGCAAGCACTGAAAACCGCCTTTACATTGGTTGGTTCGGCGTATTGATGATTCCTACCTTGCTAGCTGCAACCATTTGCTACGTAATCGCTTTCGTAGCAGCACCTCCAGTAGATATCGACGGTATTCGTGAGCCTGTTGCAGGTTCCTTGATTTACGGAAACAACATCATCTCAGGTGCTGTTGTACCTTCTTCTAACGCTATCGGTTTACACTTCTACCCAATTTGGGAAGCTGCTTCCTTAGATGAGTGGTTGTACAACGGTGGTCCTTACCAGTTGGTAGTATTCCACTTCCTGATTGGCATTTTCTGCTACATGGGTCGTGAGTGGGAACTTTCCTACCGCTTAGGTATGCGTCCTTGGATTTGCGTAGCTTATTCTGCACCAGTGGCAGCAGCAAGCGCAGTATTCTTGATTTACCCAATCGGTCAAGGTTCTTTCTCTGATGGTATGCCTTTGGGTATCTCCGGAACCTTCAACTTTATGTTGGTGTTCCAAGCTGAACACAACATCTTGATGCATCCTTTCCACATGTTAGGTGTAGCAGGTGTATTCGGCGGTTCTTTGTTCTCCGCAATGCACGGTAGCTTGGTAACTTCTTCCTTAGTTCGTGAAACAACTGAGAACGAATCACAAAACTACGGTTACAAGTTTGGTCAAGAAGAAGAAACCTACAACATCGTAGCTGCTCACGGTTACTTCGGTCGCTTGATTTTCCAATACGCTTCTTTCGACAACAGCCGCAGCTTACACTTCTTCTTAGCTGCTTGGCCAGTAGTTGGAATTTGGTTCACCGCTTTGGGTGTAAGCACAATGGCTTTCAACTTGAACGGTTTCAACTTCAACCAATCCATCATTGACTCACAAGGTCGCGTAATCAACACCTGGGCTGACATTATCAACCGCGCTAACTTAGGTATGGAAGTAATGCACGAGCGTAACGCTCACAACTTCCCTCTAGACTTAGCTGCTGGTGTTGAAGCTCCTGTTGCAATCAGCGCTCCTGCTATCAACGGTTAATTTCTACCTTAAAGTTTAACAAAGAGCGCCTCTTAAAACTAAGAGGCGCTTTTTGCATAAATACACAAAATCCATTCCTCTACCCTTCGGGAACACTTAGTGTACAGAGGAATTTAGCTTTAAGACAGGGAATTTATTCCCTGGCTTTTGATGCTTTTTGTACTTTTGATGATTTTTGTGCAGAATTAGAATATTAAATTAATGCCAAATTGGCGATACATATAGATGCGATTTTGGCTAATAGTATAATGTTGGCTGGATTTGATTGTGGACTGTGATACAAAAAATACATTAGAAATATTTATGATAATAAATTTTTTCTTTTGAATTTTGGCTAAATACAATTGATGCCACAAAAAGGGTTGTCACTTTATGATGCCTCTGTTCCTTTTTTAATAAGCTCTTCAGCAATATTGAAAAAGTTAAAAACCTGAAAAACCAAGATTATTGTTTCTATCCATCAGCCTACTTTAATCCTGTAGTTCTTGCGGATTTGCAATTCAATTGGCGATATATATAATAGCTTAGCCACTTACACATAAAGGAAAACCGAAATGCCACTTAGCGATGGTTTGAACGACCCAAATAAAAAGAACCAAGTCGTAACTAGCTGCACAGAATTGCTGGATTCACAGGTTTCTTCGATGGGAGGAGTTTCTGGTATTGCCATCAAAGCCAGCTACTCCACAGTCAAAGGACTTGCACCTGGCTATTGCACCACAGCTATCGAGCGACTATTGCCATCATTCCTCACAGCAATTGACCCTATTTGGGATGAGGGTGTGCAAGGTGGTGACCCAGTTGGACACTTGACCCAAAATAGCTCGCGTACAGCAAATGCTTTACTTAGCATTACTGACTCTAGAATCGAGAAAAGCAGCAACAATACAGTGAAAGGTATATATAGTAAACTTCGCAATTCGGCTCAGAAGCACGTGGAAAACGCTGTTCCTGAGTTGGCTAAGGTGATTGATAACTATACTAAGAGCTAAATTAATTCGTCACTTGTAATCATAGAACACACAGACCTAACCCCCCTACCCCCCTTCCCTTGTAGGGAAGGGGGAAAAGAAGGGAAGGGGGAAATAGTCAATTTTTAATTTAAAATAAGTAAAACTAATAACTCGTATAAATCTTATAAACGTTACATAACTTGGTGAAATTTTGTAAAGTAGTGTAAGATATAACCATAGGCAAAAACGAAATCGCCTAACACATACATAACTTCAACCGCAATTATAAAGACATGACCACAACCTTACAAAGACGCGAAAGCGCTAATGTATGGGAACAGTTCTGCAACTGGATTGCAAGCACTGAAAACCGCCTTTACATTGGTTGGTTCGGCGTATTGATGATTCCTACCTTGCTAGCTGCAACCATTTGCTACGTAATCGCTTTCGTAGCAGCACCTCCAGTAGATATCGACGGTATTCGTGAGCCTGTTGCAGGTTCCTTGATTTACGGAAACAACATCATCTCAGGTGCTGTTGTACCTTCTTCTAACGCTATCGGTTTACACTTCTACCCAATTTGGGAAGCTGCTTCCTTAGATGAGTGGTTGTACAACGGTGGTCCTTACCAGTTGGTAGTATTCCACTTCCTGATTGGCATTTTCTGCTACATGGGTCGTGAGTGGGAACTTTCCTACCGCTTAGGTATGCGTCCTTGGATTTGCGTAGCTTATTCTGCACCAGTAGCAGCGGCAAGCGCAGTATTCTTGATTTACCCAATCGGTCAAGGTTCTTTCTCTGATGGTATGCCTTTGGGTATCTCCGGAACCTTCAACTTCATGTTGGTGTTCCAAGCTGAACACAACATTTTGATGCACCCCTTCCACATGTTAGGTGTAGCTGGTGTATTCGGCGGTTCTTTGTTCTCCGCAATGCACGGTAGCTTGGTAACTTCTTCCTTAGTTCGTGAAACAACTGAGAACGAATCACAAAACTACGGTTACAAGTTCGGTCAAGAAGAAGAAACCTACAACATCGTAGCTGCTCACGGTTACTTCGGTCGCTTGATTTTCCAATACGCTTCTTTCGACAACAGCCGCAGCTTGCACTTCTTCTTAGCTGCTTGGCCAGTAGTTGGAATTTGGTTCACCGCTTTGGGTGTAAGCACAATGGCTTTCAACTTGAACGGTTTCAACTTCAACCAATCCATCATTGACTCACAAGGTCGCGTAATCAACACCTGGGCTGACATTATCAACCGCGCTAACTTGGGTATGGAAGTAATGCACGAGCGTAACGCTCACAACTTCCCTCTAGACTTGGCTGCTGGTGTTGAAGCTCCTGTTGCAATCAGCGCTCCTGCTATCAACGGTTAATTTCTAAAGTTCATCGAGTTTTAGCTTGCTATTTATTAAGTGCTCTCTCCGAAAGGGGGGAGTGCTTTTTATTTTGCGTATCGTTGTCCCCGTACAAGAAACCCCACCCCCAACCCCCTCCCCGCAAGCGGGGAGGGGGCTACGATGGTATTAGGCACTTCGTCCAAGAATGTAGAGACGTTACATGTAACGTCTCCACAAGGGTAATATTTTCCGTGGACGACCAAATGTTGGCTAATATTTGTTTATGTTTAAGCCTACATTCCGCACCCAAACTGTCACAGAAGTGTTTTTACTGACTATTTTCTCTATATGAAGAGTAAAAAAACACTGACGTTGCCTGTATAGTCACATTATTTACCTATCTCAGATGATATTTTAAT
>JAHHIC010000107.1 GCA_019359035.1 Scytonematopsis contorta HA4267-MV1
CTGTATCGCAGCTAGAAGAATTGCTAAAAAAATTGCTAAACGAAGGTGGACTGATTATTAAATGGGAGCGTAAGATTAAAAATAAAGGCAACGCGGTTTATTAAATTTAGCTGCGTAGCAGCTTAAAGGTCAGAATCCGCTTGCCGTGTTACATAGCTGGGTGCATCTGATTCTAAACTGCCACCAACTTTATACTCATAGTCTCCCGTCATAATTTTGTTTATATATAGATAAAAATTATATCGATACCTATCTTGAGTTTAATTTATAGAATATTGAGTTCTTATTGATATTGTTATTGAGTTGTGATTAACTTTACCAGATAAATACTTATCCTGTAAGCTAAATTGTGTAGTTTGTTTATTACTCAGCTATGCCACGCGGAATCAGAGTAAACACAGAGTGTATTCCCCTAGTCAAGCAAAGAATGTTACAAAAAGGCTTTGCCCGTCAAATCGATTTAGCTGAGAGAGTAGGTCGCAGTCAATCTGTAATTAACTTTTTCCTCAATGGTAGGACAGTTGAATATCTCAACTTCTATGAACTTTGTCAGGTATTAGGTTTTGAAGTTCAGGAAATTGCTGATTTTGAAGCGCTGGCAAGTGTGTATACAGAAAAAACGCAAAAAATAAATAGTCCCTCTTCTTCCTCGTCTCCTTTACCTTCCCCCGTTGCAACTTCCGACTCCCCATCTTTAACTCTCGAACTAGAATATCCAGAAGGAGAAGTGCCATTAGATTCTCCCTTTTATGTAGAACGTGCTTCCATCGAACAGCGTTGTTACGAGGAAATCAAAAAACCTGGTTCTTTAATTCGCATCAAAGCACCGCAGCACATGGGGAAATCTTCACTTCTGGCACGGATTCTCCAACAAGCTGAAAACCAAGGTAATAAAGTAGTAACCATCGATTTTCAGATAGCAGACGAGGAGTTTTTCTCCGACTTAAATAAATTTCTGCGCTGGTTTTGCGATACCGTCACCGAAGCAGTCGCAGGAAATAATCGAGAATTACTAGAAAAATTGCTGCAACAACTTGATGAGCATTGGAAATCTGGACAGCGCTTTGGCTATATGAAGTCTTGTAAAAATTACTTTGAGCGCTATTTATTCCCAGAAATCAACCAACCGTTAGTTTTAGGGTTAGAAAAAGTTGATAGATTATTTGAATATCCCAAAATTTACAAAGATTTTTTTGGATTATTGCGTGCGGTTCACGAAGAAGCCAAACGTCGCGATATTTGGAAGCAATTAAGATTAGCGCTTGCGTATTCTACCGATGCTTATGTACCAGTCGATATCAATCAATCACCATTTAACGTTGGTTTAGCGTTGGAATTACCTGAATTTACCCACGAGCAAGTCAAAGATTTAGCCCAACGTCATCAACTAAATTGGAGTGATGCAGAAGTACTGGAGTTGATAGGATTGGTGGGAGGACACCCTTTTCTGGTACGTTTAGCTCTGTATCACATTGCCAAGCAAGAGATAAATTTAAAAAACTTTTTGCAAACGGCATCAACAGCAGCAGGTATTTATAGTAAGCATTTGCAACGCCAAGAATATATTTTGCAGCAACAGCCAGAATTAGAGCAAGCAATGCAAGAGATTGTTGCAAACAGTCATCCTGTAATTTTAACAACAGAAATCAGGTTTAAATTATATAGTCTGGGATTGGTCAAGTTACAAAATGATGAAGTCATACCTAGATGTGAGCTATACCGTCAATATTTTCATACTTCCACAAAAGACAATAAGAAAACAATTAACTAAATTAACTCAATAATATCTCCACCTTGTACTCAAGTCGCCGCAGTGTTTGATGGAATTGAGTAATTTATATATTGGAATAAATAAAAATGTATTCCGCATTGTTTCTTATCACGCATTATTTCTTATCAATGACTACAAATTACTACAACAAATCTCCACAATTAAATAGCGCAGACAAGAATGAGCCTCATCTCTACTCTTGCGCTCGTGCCACATCATCTTCACAGAAATTGGTGTATGCTCAAATGGTAGTTCTGTTAAATATAAATCTTCTGCAAAACTACTATTCTGTACGCTACGATAATTAACAGCCGCAATTAAATCGGTATTAGCAAGTATTTCCGGTACTAATACAAATTGATTTACTGTCATAACTATCCGACGCTGCAATCCTTTTTCTTGAATAATTCTATCTACAAATCCCGTTGCTTCTCCCGTAAGTGTAACAAGTAAATGATTTGCCCTAACAAATTTATCTAACGTTAATTTCTCCTTAGCAAGCGGATGGCTTTTCCTCATTCCGCATAAATAATAATCTGTAAACAAACTTTGAGTAACAAGTCGCGGTTTTGTTGCTGAAACTGCACCAATTGCCAAATCAATTTCGTTATGTTCCAGCATTGCTACAGCATCAATATTGGTACGTTGCGATGTTGGCACAGAGCAAAACAATGGTGGATGCCGCAAAAAAAGCAGGTGTAAAACATATTGTGCATCTGGGTATTTTTGGAGAGTGGGACTGTACCGACCCCCACTTCGTTTGGCATCAACTAATCGAGCGATATATTGAAGCGAGTGGTATTGCCTGGACGCACCTGCACCCCAATGTTTTTATGGAAAATTTACTAGGTCTTTTACCTATAAAAGATAGCCAACTTTCTATGTTTTGGGGCGACCGTCGTGTGGGTCAACCATGAATCTAGAAGAGTTGCCAGGAGCAGAGTTTATTTTACCAGGAATAGACGACCTTCATAATGGCAAGACAAATACAGTTGGAGCACTATTAATTGCTATCGCAGCAACGCGCTTAACCAAAGCAGGCTTAGATTTCCCAAAAGAGCGTTTAGTAAAAGAGCCTGAACTGGCTTTGTATGGACTTCTTCAAGAAGAACGCCCTAATGCCTACTCTTATTACAATGCCTTGTTAAGGAGGCTTACTAGTTTTTGTCATGCTCTTGAACTTAGTAATAAATATAGGGCGCCATTAAATTCTGATACACCAGGACTCTCATTAGAAAAAACATGATTTTAACTGCCGAGGAACTGTTGCAGCAGATATCGTTAGGGGTATTATTGCCGAATATGAACAACGTCCGGTTGAAAATGATGCAGAAGCATAGAATAACTTATAATATGTAAAAAATACCGTAATTCGTTGCTATATAGTAACGAATTCATTAACTTACTTTCGCCAAAAATTTACAGAATACTTTGTAATCAGCAGGTAAAATTATGCGAGTTTGAAAGCTAACAATAGAGAAAATATTTTGGTATTTTATTCAAGATACGGATTTCTATAAAGTTCAATCAAATTTATAGGGTCTGTATAGAATTTTGTAAACTCATAGTACCATTCATTCGCTTCGTCATTTGCCTCAATCCATTCAAGTGGAGTATCTGAACTCATACTCCAATTGTTATGTACAGACTGGAAGCGTACTCTGTATCCTCTGGGTAAAGTCTTCCAATATAATATGTAGCAGACCAAGGTTCAATTACGTCCCAAATTTCTGTTTCCTCAACATGAACTACAGGTGCTACATAGCAATCTATGGTGAGATATTTTTCTATAAATTCTCGGTCAGGACATATTACTTCTTCACTTCCTTCTCCAGATTCAGTAAACTTACCAAATATAGATACATACCGATTCCAATCGGGATTCCTTACACTTTCCCAACGAGACGCTCCTTTAGAAGTTAAATAATATACAGCCCCTAATTCCCCTAGTAGGTTTGCCTCAATTTGAGATGGAGTTAACACTACTGGTTTTCCGACTTTAAGTACAGAGTTTGACAATAAAAGATTTAGCTACGACTTTTGAACGGGTGACGGGTATTCCTGCTGAATATCAAC
Organism: Scytonematopsis contorta HA4267-MV1; assembly: GCA_019359035.1. GTDB lineage: Bacteria > Cyanobacteriota > Cyanobacteriia > Cyanobacteriales > Nostocaceae > Scytonematopsis > Scytonematopsis contorta. The sequence continues at coordinate 3,848 of JAHHIC010000107.1, forward strand.
CTATGAAGGATGAGGAATTTATGGGGCTGGGGCTTCCTAACGGACATGATGTTGTCAATCAGTTTCGCTTTCATCGCGAATATAGTCCTGAACGTGATTATGAAGCATTACGGAAAATTTATCCCGGTTTGCGAAGTTTTGAAACTTGGTTGCGAGAAACTGGTTGGCATGGAGAACCACGGTCTGTACAGAAAGGTGCTGTTAGGGGTGATTCCTAATTGGTAAGTCTAGGAGGATGTTTGTAAAATAATATTAAGTCCCAAAAATAGATAGCCAGGGAATAGATAGCCAGGGAATAGATAGCCAGGGAATTTATTCCCTGTCTAAAAGCTGAAGTCCTCTTAAGAGGACTAAAATAACACATTAAAGACAAATTTTTTTACAAAATTAGGATGCTCCCAAAAATTTTCTTACTAGTCCTCTTTTAGAGGACTTTAGCTTTTAGACAGGGAATTTATTCCCTGGCTATTTATTCCCTAGCTTGTTATATAAACGAAGCGTAATATTTTATTTATAAGCACCCTTTAAGCGCGTAAAATTGTTTGCAGCCCTATAAGCTTGGCAAAGTCAAAATGAATCTAACTGAGGAATTACAAGATAGGTACGTTAAAGTCGGCTCTATTAATACACGCTATTGGCAACTTGGCGACTCAGGGAGTATAGTCATTTTGCTTCATGGTGGTGGTGGTTACATCGAGTTGTGGAAGCACAATATCTTGGAATTAGCCAAGCATCATCGCGTTTATGCCTTCGATATGGTGGGTGCTGGTCGTTCAGACAAGCCTAATGCTGAGTATACATTTGACTTCATGACTCAGTTCACGCGAGATTTTATGGCAGCTTTAAATATTCCTCGTGCCAGCCTAATTGGAACTTCTGCCGGAGGAGGGGTCGCACTTACTTTTGCGTTGAAATTTCCAGAATTACTCGATAAGCTGATTGTGGTTAGTAGTGCTGGTTTAGGCAAAGAAGTAAGCTTATTACTTCGCCTTCCCACGCTTCCTGTTTTAGACAAGTTACTGAGTTCGGTGAGTCGGTCTGGGTTGGCGATGTTGTGTAAACAAGCTGTTTATAACTCAAAATTAATTACCGACCAAATTGTGGAAGAGTTTTATCAAATGGCAATGCTTCCTGGGGCGACAGAAGCAATACTCAATGTTAGTCGTTCCAACTTTAATATCTGGGGGCAGTTTTATCAACCTATCGTTGAGAAATTAAATACGATAACTGCTCCGACATTAATCATTTGGGGCAGACAAGACCCTATAGTTCCTGTAATCCATGCTGAAAATGCCGCCAAAAATATTCCTAATGCTCGACTGGAAATTATTGAAAAGTGCGGTCATTGGGTTCCAATCGAGCATCCACACAAATTCAATCAACTAGTTTTAGATTTTCTATCGTGATGATAATTGATATTTACAACAATCCTAAATTTTTTGTGAACAATACTTAAGTTATCTTCCAAACTTGTTAAGCTTGGCTTTCTTGGATTCTTGGCGGTTCGTTTTATTCTCAAAAAACTTCCACTCTGCTGATAATATTCCGTCTTTTCTGGGAAATATAAGATAAGGTTGATTTTGCAAAACCCAGAAGCTAGCAGAGGAGCAAAAATCCAGTGTCCAAGAAAAAGTTAGACTACAGCCAATTCACAGCCCGATTTGGCTGCGGTTTTCTAATTGGAATCCTAATAGCAGGAACCGTTAGTATAGTCTATAGCGCACAAACTATGGGAGGTTTAATCACAGCATGGGTTATTTTTGCTTTGGTGTGTGGGTTACTTTCAGCAATTTTTGGTGATAAATTTTGGCAAAATATCATTCATTGGATTAGATAGTTTTAATATGCTGACATTAAAGACCTTTTGGTGTACTCCAGAACTGTCCTGAGAAATTACCACACTCAGCCATGATAGGCTTATTATTCTCACCATCATTGATGATATCTAAGCATTTATCGTTACCTGTAAATTGAGTCTTTAAACGGGAATAGCCTGGATTGTTTGTACGTTCCACCTTCCAAAACTGTCCTGAAGAATTACCACACTTAGCCATTATGGGTTTATTATTTTCGCCATCATTGATAATATCCAAACATTTACTATTACCTGTAAATTGAGTTTTTAAACGGTAATAACCACGATTATTCGTGCGTTCTATCTTCCAAAACTGTCCTGAAAAATTGCCACAATCAGCCATTGTGGGTTTATTATTTTCGCCATCATTAATGATGTCTAGACATTTACCATTACCTGTAAACTGTGTTTTAAAACGGGCAGATGAGGATTGAGCAATAGCTCCTTTTAAAGTAGGTAAAGTTACCAAAATCGGAATAATTATCGCCCAATAAATGCTAAATGATTTTTTCATAAATTGAATTAGATTTCAAAAAAAACATATTTAATGATTTACTAGTATTAAGTTCTATTGATATACTTATTCACCTACCTTTTTGTTTAACAAAAATATGTTTAACAGGTAAAAATTACAATATAATTTCTACAATAAATAAATATAATTTTGTATTAATTCTTAATAATTGTGAAATTTTGAAAATATATTCTTGAGTGCTGTCACGTGCGCTTAACTCTCACACCCTTTGGTTGAGCGTCTTATTTCATCGGGAAGTTGAACGACTATAAGGACACGAAACTGTGAAGTAGAAGTTGCACCAATATAAAAAAACAAATCAGCAATCTCTAAACATCTCTTCTATTGTCCTGGTAGTAGGTAGCTCACAAAGTCAGAATGATGCCGAAAATTTATATCAACGGGATTGATTTGTTCTATGATACCCAAAAACTTGAAATATTATTAAGAAGATACTGGCGTCTGCTTTTATACATTAAATTGGTGATTATTCAAATCACTAACTGAAATTTGTCTATGCTCAAATCAATACTTCCTAGCATTTTTTTGGGAATACTACTGACCACAAGTCTTAGCTCCGTACATGCAAATAGTAACCGTAATTACAATAATTTTATTGTTAATAATTCTAATAGAACAGCAATTGATGTATCTAAAATTTCTATTGGCGGTATCAAGCTGGGTGCAGGAGACAAAGACGTTACAAAATTATTTGGTAAACCAAAAAGTAGAACTATAAAATATGATGATATTTGTTATAGCTCATATGTTACAACTTGGAAATACAATCAAGCAGAAATAGTGGGGCTTTCTACTAGTAATAATCCCAATCAAAGTAAAGTACATCGAATAATGGTTTCTAGTCCCAGTTATCCTACAGAAATGGGGGTCAAGGTAGGTGATAAAATAGATAAAGCTAGAAAAGCATACTCTAATTTGGTTTCAAGATACGAAAGAGCAGAAAACAGAGGACAAAAGTTAGATACTTTAGGATATCTAAATGACGCCTTTGGGGGTTTAGTATTTGAAGTAAACAAGCAAGGTATAATTCAAAAAATTCATCTGTCAAAAGCATCCTGTTAAAAGCAATTGAATAACTATCGCGAATAACTTTATCCAAATGAGCAGAGGCTGCAAAAACCTCTGCTTTTTCTAAGCTATTTACTTGATAAATACTAACTTTAGGAATTCATACAATTAGTTACACTTAAATAAGTAGAAGAGTACTATACGATTCTAAGTCAGAGTATCCCGGTCAAAGCTTGGGTGTTTCCTTATTGCCAAATTGGTGGAAACAACCGCTCAACTTCCAACCTCCAACTTGGCAAAGCAAGTTCAGCTTCCGCTATTTCTCCCCGTCGATAAATAATAGGATTGTGCGAGTCACTCGATTGGTAAACTTTAATTAATTCCCCTTTGAGAACATCGACATCCCACACTACCAAAGTACCAGCATCAAAGTAATCTATCCTCTTTTTAGCAATTTCTTTCTCAGCTGTTTCTCCATAATCACTTTCACTTCTTACTTCTGCTGCAAAAATAGGCGCTCCTTCCAAAAACTTTCCTAAATTTTGGGGAAGCATTCCGGTAAAAAATGCAGCATCTGGACTAAACGATTCACGTTTAGGTAAATTTGTAGTATATTTCTGCCAACCATTAGCCGATTCCCAGCTAACCCTGACTCCTGGACGGACTGGCAAATTAACGATGTATCCCACATTATCTGGTAATCCATAACCACGCCGAGTTGCAAATCCATAGTCGCGCAAGCTGCTGTAGATTTCTCCCCCAGCAAACCCAGGTAGAAACCCGGTTGCTGCCATAATTACAAGCTCTCCATTCACCAACTCAGCTTTTCCGTTATTTGGAACTCGGTACAAGTCTGCAATTTTGGCTGTAGTTTTGAGACTCATTAATTTAATCCGATTTTATTTTCCAAGTTCTTTATTACAATTATAACAGATGTTAGCTAAAATAATGCTTCCTTACCCTATCGCTACCACAATATAAACTGATAACTCGACCTTCAATATCTCGCACAAATTCAAACTTATCTACATGTGTAAGATATATAAGAGGATGTTTATAAATCAAATATTAAGACACCATGCACACCACAAGCCAGTGACTTTAGTCACTGGCTTGTAATATAAATGATGCTTAATGTTCTCTTTATAAACACCCTCTAAAAAAAAGGTATTGTCCAAGTTAACAGAATGTATAATACACTAGTTCTCAAAAAAAAGGGAGTATGTAATGGCAGTCGAGCAAATTCCTGATGCAGTAATGCAATCTCATAATACTAGTGCTTTAATGCATCAATTGTCTCGCTTAGACATCAGTGATAACACCACGGCAGAAGAAGCTGGTGCATCGATGCGCGTCCTTACCACATTCAACCAATGTGCAGTTGGAATGGTCAGTTTTTCTGGTCAAACTCCGTGGGAACGCCACCCGGATGATGAGCTTCTACATATTCTCGAAGGTGAGGTTGAGGTGACGATTCTTACGCCCGAAAAAGTTGATAAAATTACACTACAAACAGGTTCCGTATTTGTGGTTCCTCGTGGCTTGTGGCATAAACAATTCGCACCCAAAGATGTTAAGTTGCTGTTTATTACTTCCCAGGAAGGTAACTCAGAATCAACGGCGGAAAACCCTTTAGAAAGCTAAATTATCAACTCACTAATAATACGTTTGAGCGACAAATTTAACGTGGTAAGCATCATTTTCCCCAAGAGATGCGCGTCAAAGCGTATGAATTTTTGGAGCATCATCTAAATTTACATGCCCTATCAGGCTAATAAGAAATAACTTTGCGGTCTCGCCAAAACTTGCCTATCTCATTGCGTGAAGCTTCAGTTGCTAACCAAATCGCGGTATCTGCACCTTGTTCAGGTGAACGCGGAGCTGATGCACCACCCATATCAGTTTTGACCCAACCGGGACACATTGCATTCACAGCAATTTTTTGAGGATGTAAAGCTTCTGCCAGCATTATTGTTGCGCCATTTAATGCTAGTTTCGATAAACAATAACTAGGGACATTCGCAGAGAGTCCGTTGATTTCCCCATAACTGCTAGAAAGATTAATCACTCTTGCATCCTGAGATTTTTCCAGAAGAGGTAAAAATACCTGTACCATGCGAATCGTACCCCAGGTATTGGCATTTAGCGTTGATTCCAACAATTCACGAGAAATAGTGAGAATATTTACACCTTCGTCAGGATAAATGCCTGCATTGTTAATTAAGACATCCAAATGATGTAGCTGCTGACGCAGACTTTCTAGCGCTCGTTCAATAGAATTATCATCTGTCACATCCAATTCAACGGGTATAACTTTACCAAACCCTTGTAGTTTTTCAGCAGCTTGCTTAGCTTTATCCAGAGAACGTGCTGTGATAATTACCTCATAGCCTTTTCGCAGTAGACCCTGAGCAATGGCAAATCCAATTCCTCGATTACCACCTGTTACTAATGCTATTTTGCTGTGTTTGTTTTCCATATGATTTTTCCTTCAGATTTTTGTTGATTTACTTAACGTTACGTCATGTAATTTAATTTAGATGAGATTAACTGGCATGTCAAGGGGGTAATTCATGGCTGTGGTACAATTAATCTACCCACACCTAATGCCAAAGGTTATGGTTAAAACCTCTCCCACAGGTTCCACCGACTCCCGCTCTTATATTCCACCTCTTGAGAGTGGCGACCGTCTCACCCGTCCTGAATTTGAGCGTCGCTACAGTGCCATGCCAAGTATCAAAAAAGCCGAATTAATTGAAGGAGTCGTGTACGTGGCATCCCCTCTGCGTTTTGAACCCCACGCTGAACCGCATGGTAATTTAATGATTTGGTTAGGAAATTATAAGGTTGTTACTCCTGGTGTCAGACTCGGTGATAATGCCACTGTGCGTCTAGATTTAGATAACGAACCCCAACCTGATGCTATTTTATTAATCGATGCAGACTGTGGCGGAAAATCTTATTTGGGTGCCGATGGTTACGTAGAAGGAGCGCCAGAATTAGTTGCAGAAGTTGCCGCCAGCAGTGCTACCAAAGACTTGTATGATAAAAAACGTGCCTACCGTCGCAATGGTATTCAAGAATATATTGTTTGGCAGGTTTTTGAAAAGACAGTGAGTTGGTTCAGCTTGCAGGATAGTGAATATGTGGCACTAATGCCTGATGCAACTGGCATAATTCAAAGTCAAGTATTTCCAGGATTATGGTTGGATGTCTCAGCATTAGTTACAGGAAATATGCTACAGGTGTTGGCTGTGTTGCAGAAAGGACTAAGCTCAGTAGAGTATCAAACGTTTGTTCGACAGTTAGATAATAGCTTATGCGACTCCGCAGGCTGACTAATAGTTTATTATTATGCAAGCTATTAGAGGGTGTTTATAAAAACAATATTAAGTATCATTTATATCACAAGCCAGTGACTAAAGTCACTGTCTAAAAGCTGAAGTCCTCTGAAAGAGGACTGAATAATATATGAATTTTTGAAGGGGAAAGATACCATTATGCACCTCTAAAATTGTTACAATTTTTAGGCTGTTGTTTGCGTATGAACCACGTTATAGAGATGAAACTCGTTTCTAGCTAAACCATCCCAATAAGGTTTATCTGGATTAAAACCAGCTTGTTTAAGAATATTTTCAAAAGCTTCTTTACTTTCCCACTGACCATAGTTAAACATGCGCGTTCCATCGAGGCTGCGATGGAAGGTAGCGGAAATTAACCCAGGGGAACTCATGGCTCGGTCGAGTTCAGCAGATGTCCGCTTTACCATTTCTGGTTGATTAGAAGGTATCATCCGGAACTCTGCAAGATGGGTCATGCGGTCGCCTGTAACAATTTCCACTTCCGATGATAATGGTCTACTTGCAACTACTTCTAGTAAAAGTGAGTCTGGTGGATAAAATTCGCTAAATATTGCTGGACGGGTTAAGCTACGGGGGTCAAATTTTGGTTTCCACTGGCTATAAGTAAATACTCGCAATCCATCCAAACTGCGATGCACGCTAGCTGATTGAAAGTAAGGGTTTGCAGTCCAAGAGGGAATTTGCTCTTGGATAATGCTCTCAATTAAAGCATCTTGATGCCTTTCTGCAACAGGAAACAGTTCTAGTCCCACTGTCGCAGTGTTACTTCTATCAATTTGAATCATGGTCACCCCGTGCTTTGATGCTAAATTGATTGGATTATTTTGTAACCGTTTATCATTTCTTTTTGCAATTGTATCCTGAAGACAGCAAACTTTTATAAATTAAAAAAAATATTGGTTATTAAAGAGCGAACATCCATTACAAAATCATATGATATGTATCTTTACCTGTGTTAGGTAGTAAAATTAGTTGTTGATTAATTACATCAGGTTGTAATCCTAATTCCTCAAGTGGTATAACACCCAGAAGTGCATCTTTACCTCCTGGTAATTCTGTACAGGTAAATTCACCTTTTCGACCTTCCACTGTTAGACTTACTCGCTTAAAAAGACGTGTTTTTATCACACCTGCTGCTGTTTGTACTTCAATTTCTTCTGCGAGTGGCAATCCTAAGTGGTTAATAATATCTGGTGGTAAACAAAGACGAGTTGCACCTGTATCTACTAACACATTATCCAGGGTGATGGAGCGAACTTGTTCTTCAGGTATAAAACCCCGTTCTGCTAAAATTTCATCGACTAAATTTGTAATCGTAATTGTGGTGGTAATAATTCCCATTTGCTTAGTAGATATATTCATCGTATTAACTCCCGACTGACGGAATTATATACTGTTATTTTATCAATTTTCTTTATATGACTGCTATTAGGTTTAGTTGCAAGACAGGGTATTTGTATATCTAGGTATATCTTCTGAGGTATACCTAGGTACAGGGCGGGCAGGGATGCCCACCCCACAAGAGAGGGGAGAGATGTATAATTTTGTTGGACTGTAGTTTAGAGGTGCTACTACAAATGTTCAAAACCTTTTAAGTAAAAAACTCTTGTAGTTGAATTTGCACAGGTTGGACATTCCAAATTTCTTCGCAATATTCTTTTATTGCGCGGTCAGAAGAGAATTTACCCATGCGTGCTGTATTAAGAATTGACATCCGTGTCCATAGTTCTTGATTTTGATAAGCTTTACCAACTTTTTCTTGACAATCTATATAAGATTGAAAATCTGCTAATAGTAGAAATGGGTCTTGATTTAATAGTTTACCTAGCATTGGTTGGAAGAGACTACTATCACCACGTGAAAAGTGTCCAGAACCTAATAAATTAATTACTTCTTTGAGTTCTGGTTTTTGATTATAATATTCCCAAGGATTATAACCTTGAGATTTTAGTTGATACACTTCTTCTGTTGTTAAGCCAAACAAGAAGAAATTATCTTCACCTACTTCTTGGCGGATTTCAACATTTGCACCGTCAAGAGTACCAATAGTTAAAGCACCATTTATGGCAAATTTCATATTACCAGTACCGGAAGCTTCTAACCCAGCAGTGGAAATTTGTTCTGAAAGGTCGGCTGCTGGGTAAACTCGTTGGGAGTTAGTGACGTTGTAGTCGGGTAAAAAGACTACTTTCAGTTTGTCTCCGATAGTTGAGTCATTATTGATTACTTCTGCAACAGAGTTAATGAGTTTAATAATTAACTTTGCCATATAGTAGCCAGGTGCAGCTTTTCCACCAAAAATAAATGTACGTGGTGTGATTTCTAAGTTGAGATTTTGCTTGATGCGATTATATAAACTAACCACATGCAAAATATTTAAATGTTGACGTTTATATTCGTGAATACGTTTTACTTGAACGTCAAACAAAGAATTTGGGTCAACAATTATGTTTAGACGCTCCTGAATGTGCTGAGCTAAATCTTGTTTAATCCCTTGTTTTGTTTTGCGCCATTCTGAATTGAAGCCAGCATCATCTACAAATTTTTCTAACTCGCGCAAATCTGACAGCGACTTAATCCAATTTTCTCCTATATGGCTATTAATAAATTTAGTTAGCTTAGGGTTACTTAAAGCTACAAAACGTCTGGGTGTTACACCATTGGTTTTATTGCTAAATTTCTCTGGATAAAATTCATAGAAATCTCGGAGAACTGTTTGCTTCAAAAGTTCGCTATGTAACTCTGCGACACCATTTATAGCATGACTACCAACACAAGCGAGATTAGCCATACGCACATAGCGTTCCCCATTTTCATCAATCAGAGACATTCTTCGCAAGCGTTCGTTATCATTGGGAAACTTTTGTTGAACTGCTTCTAAGAATCGTGCATTAATTTCGTAGATAATTTCTAAATGTCGAGGTAAAAACTTTTCAAACAAACTAACTGGCCATTTTTCCAAGGCTTCAGGTAACAGAGTATGGTTTGTATAACCAAAAGTTTTTTGAGTTATCCCCCACGCAGATTCCCAATCTAGATTGTCTTTATCTAGTAACAAGCGCATTAACTCTGCAACCGCGATTGCTGGATGAGTGTCATTCAGTTGGATAGCGAATTGTTCGTGAAATTTTTCTATTGGTTGCTCGCGCAGTTCCATTATTCGCATCATGTCTTGTAGGGAACATGAAACAAAAAAGTATTGCTGCTCTAAGCGTAGAACTTTACCTCCTAATGTTTCATCGTTAGGGTAAAGCACCTTAGTTAAGTTTTCTGAGATGATTTTTTGGTCAACTGCACCGTAGTAGTCACCTTGGTTAAAAGCTCCAAAATCAAAAGATTCTGTCGCTTCTGATTTCCACAAGCGTAAAGTGTTGGCTGTATTAACTTTATAGCCTAGTATTGGTGTATCATAGGGGACGCCTTTTACAACTTGGAGAGATGTCCACTTTACTCTATGCTTTCCATCTTTATCAGTGTAGTGTTCTGTATGTCCACCAAAATGAACTTCTACATACCACTCTGTACGAGCAATTTCCCAAGGGTTTCCATGACGTAGCCATTTATCAGTTATTTCTTTCTGCCAGCCGTCGCTAATTACCTGGTCAAAAATTCCGTACTCGTAGCGTATTCCGTAACCTAGTGCAGGAATTTCTAAAGTGGCCAGGGAATCAAGATAACAAGCTGCTAATCTCCCTAAACCACCATTACCTAAACCTGGTTCTTCTTCTTGTTCACGCAACTCTTCTAGGTTAAATCCTAGTTCTGCAACTGCTTCTTTTGCTTGTTCGTAAATACCTAAATTAATTAAGTTATTACCTAAATGCGGTCCCATTAAGAATTCTGCTGATAGATAAGCTACTATCCGGGAAGAATTTTGCCTATGGGTTACAGCAGTACTAAGCCAATGTTGTAGTAAACGGTCTCTAACTGTGTATGCTAATGCCATATAGTAGTCGTTTTTGGTAGCAATAGCAGGAAATTTACCTTGAATGTAGAATAAGTTATCTAAAAATGCTCTTTTAAGAGTTTCGCTGCTTAAACCAGTACGGTCATCTTCTACTTGAATATGATTTTGTTCTGGATTTTGAGGTTTATTTTCTTCTATTTGCATAAATTTACCTTAATAGATTTATCAAACATTTCCGCTGTTGTGACGAAGATTGAACAACGGAACAAATATTAGGAATTAATGACAATTCCCCAAATACTATATATATGTTTGGCTAATGATAGGTAAAGAGCAAATTAAAATCGAAAGTTTTTGAATAAAGAATAATTACATTACTTGATTTATTTTATTTAGCTTATATTTGTTGTCGTTTGTAATGCTACATACCAAATTAATAGTTAGATTATAAGCTACAATATGGTCGATATTAAAATAGATATTGAATCTATTTTCGGCTGGGAAATTGCCCACAGAAGTGATAAGCGTCGCAAAAGACGCAAAATTGAGCAGTTAATTGTAGACCAGATTACTTTTGTTGTTTCTGGTATCGTTGCGCTAATAGCTTTTTGGTTACTAGTACCAAATCCTAGCTTAGCAGTTAATATTCTCTGCTTTTTAGAACTTACACTTTTGCTAGTTTTGGGTGTAGAAATTATTATTTATGCCGACCTTGCGAAGGGACAATAGTTGTTTATGATGCGACCGTCTTCCTTTAAAGTCTTGGAGGCAAGGAAGGGTAATATTGTTAGGTGATGCAGCTCATCCAATGACACCTGCTTTGGGACAAGGGTCAAATACTACTTTTGAAGATGCTCGCGAATTGGCTCTGTGTATTTCTGAATGTATTTCTCAATCATCTGATATATTCGTGGTCGGTAAGTTCTATTTTTATTTGTCGTAATTTATTAAAAAGGATACCATTTATGATGACTTGCCCACTTAAATGATTACTGGTAGGAGTCATTATTTGTGTTACCAAGCCAGAAGTAGTGATGTTAGGTAGATTAGTGATTAAGTCGCTTAGTATTTCTACTTGCGAACGATTTTCTACTTTTTCTAAAGTTTTAATAGCATCATTTATTCTGGGTGCATAATCAATTTGGTTTTGAATTAATGGTAGTAAAATCTCGTATTCATTGTTTGCTTCTTTCTTGAATCTCCAAATAGTAGCTATATTATCATATATTTTTGCTTTTTCTTGCCACCCTTTTGTTTTTAAGTATAACTCTAAAATATTAGGTTCAATAGTTTTGAGTATACTGCTATCTCGAATGTTTATTATCATGGTGTGCCTCCAGAACTAATACGTTGAATGATTCCTTGAAGTGCTTCTACTGTAAACTGATGTTGACGAGATATATTTATCGTTAAAAAATAATTTTCGAGATTTTAGCAAGATGAAAATTTTCACAGCCATCATCGAGCTAGACAAAGAAACAAATCTTTACGTGGGCTACATTCCTGGATTCCCAGGAGCGCATTCCCAAGGTGAAACATTAGAAGAGTTACAAGAAAATCTTCGAGAACTGATTGAAATGCTTCTAGAAGATAAAAATATTTTATTTGTAGTTCAGTAGAAAAAATATTGCAGTTCCTTTCATATCCATTTCCAGCAAAATTATATCTAAGATAGTGTTATAAAATAATTATTAAGTCCCAAAAATTTTATTATTAGTCCTCTTCCAGAGGACTTTAGCTTTTAGACAGGGAATTTATTCCCTGGGTTGTGTTGTGCTGGTTTGTGTTGTGCTGGGTTGTGTTGTGCTGGGTTGTGTTGTGCTGGTTTGTGTTGTGCTGGCTTGTGTTGTGGTGGTTTGTGTTGTGCTGGTTTGTGTTGTGGTGGTTTGTGTTGTGGTGGTTTGTGTTGTGCTGGTTTGTGGTATCAATAATACTCAATGTTGTCTTTATAACTACCCTCTAAGAGGTGATTTATAAAGTAAATATTAAGTCTAAAAAAGTGATGGGTTATGGCGCTTCATCCGACTTAAAGAGCCTCCAACTAATTCCTACAAATGCGCCTAACCCATCCTACGTGTATTTAGCTTTTACCTCTAACACATCATCGACACTCAAGCATCAACCATCAACCAAATAGCAAGGTAAACTATTGGAATTGCCTGATAAAATTTCCCAGCTTACCTTGACAACTTGACCTATGCCCAGTTTTCTATTAGAAGTCGGTACAGAAGAACTACCCGCAAGCTTTCTCAGTGGTGCAATCGAGCAGTGGAAAGCGCGTATCCCCCAAGCGTTGACAGACAATAGTCTTACCTCACATGGGGTAGAAATTTACGGAACACCCAGACGTTTAGCGATACTAATCAGAGACTTACCCACCCAACAACCCGACAGAGAAGAAGAAGTCAAAGGACCCCCAGCACAAAATGCCTTTAGAGACGGACAACCAACACCAGCAGCGTCCGGTTTTGCAAAAAAGCAGGGTGTAGATGTTTCCGCTTTTGAAATACGTCCCACCGATAAAGGGGATTTTGTATTTGTAAAGAAAAAAATTCCCGGTCGTCCTGTTGCAGAAATTTTAACAGAATTAATCCCCCAGTGGATTTTTAAACTTGAGGGTAAGCGATTAATGCGTTGGGGAGATGGAGAGGGGAGATTTTCTCGTCCAATTCGCTGGTTAGTGGCTCTGTTGGATGAGGCAATTTTACCAATAGAATTAAAGAACGGCTCCGAGACAGTAAAAAGTAATCGCATTTCTCGCGGTCATCGGGTGTTGCATCCACAAGAGGTAACTATCCCCCATGCAGAAGATTATTTAACTACATTACGATATGGTTATGTAGTGGTAAACGATAAAGAACGAGAAGCAACAATTAAACAGCAAGTTTTAGCAGCAGCCAAAGACTTAGAGGGACATGTAGAAATTTACCCCGACTTGTTGGAAGAAGTCATTAACTTGGTGGAATGGCCTTCACCCGTGGTAGGTAAATTTGAAGAAGAATTTTTGAATTTACCATCGGAAGTAATTACCACCGTGATGGTAAGTCACCAGCGTTATTTTCCCTTATTTAAAGCGGAAAATAGCAAAGAATTATTACCACATTTCTTGACTGTTTCTAACGGAGACCCTTCTAAATCCAATATTATTGCTGTTGGTAACGAAAAAGTAATTCGCGCTCGTTTGGCTGATGGTCAATATTTCTATGACAAAGATATCGAAAAGCCATTGGAAAGTTTTTTACCTGCATTAGAAAAAGTTACTTTCCAAGAAGATTTAGGTTCATTACGCGCCAAAGTTGATAGAATTTGTAGTAATGCGGAATTAATTTCCCAGCAACTGCAATTGGGAGAAAGCGACAGGAGCAATATTCAACGCGCAGCCTTACTTTGCAAAGCAGATTTGGTTAGTCAAGTGGTGTATGAATTCCCAGAACTACAAGGAGTTATGGGGGAAAAATACGCAATAGCAAGCAAAGAAACGGAAGCTGTAGCTAAAGCCATTTTTGAACATTATTTACCCCGTAACGCTGATGATGATTTACCTGCAACTCTAACAGGTCAAGTAGTGGGTTTAGCCGATAGACTCGATACTTTAGTTAGCATATTTGGACTAGGGATGATACCCACAGGTTCTTCCGACCCCTTCGCATTAAGACGTGCGGCAAATGCGATAGTCAACATTACTTGGAAGGGTAAATTAGCGATTAATTTACAAACATTACTAGAGCAAATATCTAGTAATTTTGCCAATTTTTTCAAGAAAGATGCAGTCCAATTAACTGCATCACTAAAAGACTTTTTCTTGCAACGTGTTCGTACTTTACTGCAAGAAGAGAAAGGCATTGATTATGACTTAGTAAATGCAGTACTGGGAGAAAATGACCCCGAATATGCGGAACGTGCATTAAAAGATTTATTAGATGTACTCGCAAGAGCCACATTTCTCCAAGAAATTCGCAGAAACGGTTCATTAGAAAAAATCTATGAAACCGTCAATCGTTCCACACGTTTAGCAGCACAAGGAGACCTAGATACAAAACTACTTGACCCGACAAATTTAATCCAAAAACAACTCTTCCAAAAACCATCAGAAGAGGCTGTTTATAACTCGATTGTGGAACTTTTACCCCAAACCAAAGCAGCAAAACAATCCCGTAATTACCAACAATTAGTAACAGCACTGGAAAAAATAGCTCCCACTGTCAGCACATTTTTTGATGGGCCGGATAGTGTTTTGGTAATGGACCCAAATCCAGATATTAAGCGTAATCGATTATATTTGCTGGGGTTACTTAGAAATCATGCTCGCGTTTTGGCTGATTTTGGTGCGATAGTCAAAAATTTGTAATAAAGACCTAACCCCCCAACCCCCTTCCCTATGAGGGAAGGGGGAGTAAGAGTAAGAAGAAGTTTATTAAATTGTATCTGGGTCAATATTTAACTCTCGCAATTTAGCGGCTAATCTTTCTGCTCGTTCTTGAGCTATTTCCTTTTGTTGACGCTCTGATTCCGCAACTTCTTCTGGAGTGGGAACTAATTGGCCATCCTTGGTGAAAAATCGTAATAGTTCTTGATTAATCCCCAGATATAACTCTAACTGTTGACTCGTACAATCATACTTCGCTCTTGGTCTTTAAAAATATAAATTAAAGCTTCTTTGTTTTCGTTTTACACATTAAATATCTGGTTATTTATATTACTTTAATCATATATTTTAGATGAGCTTTTGTTAATATAATTAATCGAAAAAATATTTAAAAAAATGCATTTATTCTTTGATAAACTCAAATAGTAATAATTTTTGAGGGTGAATTTCTGCATGGCAAGAAGAGTATTGTCAGATTACGATAGCCCCTGGAAGGAGGCTTTAGATGTATATTTTGAATCATTCATAGAACTCTGTTTTCCTTGGATTCATAGTGATATAAATTGGCAAAGAGGTTATGAATCATTAGATGTCGAATTGAGAGAAATCATCAGAGATGCAGAGATTGGAAATAGGCTTGCAGACAAGCTAGTGAAAGTTTGGCTACATGATGGTGCTGAAGTCTTTGTATTGATTCATATCGAAATCCAAAGTCAGTACCAAGAAGACTTTGCCAAACGGATGTATATCTATAACCATCGGTTGTTTGATAAGTATGGTAAAGAAGTTATTAGCTTGGCAGTTTTAGGAGATGATGACCCTAAATGGCGTCCGACAAGATTCGGTTATTCTCGTTGGGGATTTTCTAGCGACACAAAGTACCCAATGGTGAAATTATTAGATTTTCAACAGCGTTGGAGTGAGCTAGAGCATTCTCAAAATCCATTTGCGGTGGTAATAATGGCGCATTTGAGTACTTTAGAAACTGTTGGAAAGCCAAACCAAAGGTTCCAGTCGAAATTGACTTTAGTGCGCGGACTTTACGAACGTGGCTATACTAAAAGTCAAGTACTGGAGCTATTTCGCTTAATCCAATGGATGATGGTACTACCAAAACCACTGGAAATCAGCTTTAAACAAGCATTTCAACGCATTCAGGAGGAAGGACGAGTGCCCTATATTACAGATATCGAACTAGATGCAATGGCAGTAAATGCTCGTGAGTCAGTTGTCACAGTTTTAAGGATACGGTTTGGAACTGCACCAGCAGAAGTTAGCGAGCGTCTTGAGGCAATAGAGGATTTAGATGTGTTAAGAAAACTTCACGAACAATCAATTACTATAGCTTCTGTAGAGGAGTTTCAGCTTCGACTGAATGAAATTCCCCCATCAGACGACGAAGAAGAAGCTTTTGAATAATTTGAGAGCGTGAATCGAGTTTTGCGTTCTGATTAAATTCATGTAGAGACGTTACACTGTAACGTCTCTACTATGTTTTGGGTTTTACCCATTGTATTTTATATTTTGAGAGCGCCTTTTAGAATAGATGATGGTGTTACCAAAATCACTTGAAATCAGCTTTAAACAAGAATTTAAACGAATTCAGGAGGAAGGACGAGTGCCCTATATTACATATATCGAACTAGATGCAATGGCGAAAGCAACTCGTGAGTCAGTTGTCACGGTTTTGAGGACACGATTTGGTGCAGCACCAGCAGAAGTTAGCGAGCGTCTTGAGACAATAGAGGATTTAGATGTGTTAAGAAAACTTCTTGAAGTATCAATTACTATAGCTTCTGTAGAAGAGTTTCAGCTTCGACTGAATGAAATTCCCCCATCCGAAGACGACGAAGAAGCGGACGAATAATTTAAGAGTGTGAATCGCGCTTTGCGTTCTGATTAAATAACTCTTGTGGGGTGGGCATCCTTGCCCGCCCCGTTGTATCTCACCAACTAGAAATTTGCTGTATGTAGAAACGTTACACTGTGACGTTTTTACTACTCATCTTCTCTCGTTCTTCCTTTTTGTAACATCCTTCAAAAAAAGTATGTGTAAGTTTTGCAAATACTGCCAATAAAAGCTACTATATTTAAGCTTAACCAGGGAATTACTGTCACAATCTATGCCTAAAGCTTCTGTAATTGGATTAGGAAAGTCCGGTATTGCAGCAGCAAGGTTGTTAAAGCGGGACGGTTGGGAGGTGGAACTATGTGATAGCAACACCTCCGAATCTCTCGTTAAACAACAACAAGCACTTGCCGCTGAAGGGATTGATGTTAAATTGGGATATTCCCCCAATTTTGAAAGTTCGGTAGCTAGTTCCGATTTACCTCAATTAATTGTTGTTAGTCCCGGTGTCCCCTGGGATATTTCTGTACTCGTAAAAGCGCGAGAAATGGGAATCGAGACCATCGGGGAGATGGAGCTTGCATGGCGAAATTTAAATTCTGTACCCTGGGTAGGTATTACTGGTACTAACGGTAAAACTACAACCACAGCTTTAACATCAGCAATTTTTCAAGCAGCAGGACTGAATGCACCCCCTTGCGGTAACATTGGTTATGCGGCGACGGAAACTGCTTTGGTTTACGGAAAGGAAGAAACTGCTTCAACTGAAAATCCTCTCGACTGGATAATTGGGGAAATTAGTAGTTATCAAAGCGAATCTTCCAGCACTTTGGCTCCTCGTATTGGTATTTGGACTACCTTTACACCAGACCATTTAGCGCGTCACAAAACCTTAGAAAATTATTACAACATCAAAGCAAAACTCCTTATTAACTCGGAGTTGCGAATTTTCAACGGTGATGACCCGTATTTAGCTAAAATTGGCACAAGTCAATGGGCTGATGCTTACTGGACAAGTGTCAAAGGTGGAGATTTTCTGATTGGCGAAAAAGGCTTTTATATAGAAGATGGTTGGGTTGTCGAAAAGTTGGCAGCAAATTCGACACCAGAAAAAATCGTCGAAGCTTCGGCTTTACGAATGCCTGGAATACATAACCAGCAAAACTTATTAATGGCAGTGGGTGCAGCTAGATTAGCTGGAATAGAGAAAGAAGCGATACATAAAGGTATCAGTGAATTTCCTGGCGTTCCTCATCGTATCGAGCATATTTGCACTTGGGAAGGCATTGATTTTATTAACGATAGCAAAGCTACAAACTACGACGCAGCAGAAGTCGGGTTAGCATCTGTCAACAGTCCAGTTATTTTAATCGCTGGTGGTGAAGCAAAAGAGGGTGAAGATAATCCTTGGATTGCAAAAATTAAAGAAAAATGCGCTGCTGTTTTATTAATTGGTAATGCATCTCCTGTTTTTTCTAAACGTTTCCAGGAGGAAGGGTTTAGTAACTACGAAATTGTGGTAACTATGGATAAGGCTGTAACTAGGTCTGCAGAGTTGGCAAAACATTATAATTCTTCCGTGGTTTTACTTTCTCCTGCTTGCGCTAGCTTTGACCAGTATCCTAATTTTGAAGTTCGGGGTGACCATTTCCGGGAACTGTGTTTGGCTGCTTTTGGGAAGTAGTTTTATCTAAGGGACTTTCAAATAAATAAAAGTTCTAGTTAAGCTATTTCACATTTAAGTTGCATATTTGGGCGGGCAGGGATGCCCACCCCACAAGAGAAGACTACTTATTTCTGGGAAGTCCTTAAATTTTTGATTTACCGAGAAAACTATAAATTTCTATTATTTTTCAACTAGCAGTGTAAACTTTATGAAAGACTACTCAGGTCTTCTTGGCTGATAATGCCATTTGCTAAACCATGCATAATTACATACGGCTGCATCATAGGATTAATAAATCTAAATCTATAATTTCTCTCACTTCCTCTTTTTACTAAAACTGGCCCTCTTTTGTCCTCGCAAAAATCATTAAGATGACGTGCAAAACCTGTAGTACGATATTTTTTTCTCATAATTAAAGACATCGGATTTTCCACATCAGGAGGAGCAAAAAAACCTAAACTATTTTTTTTTGCTAAAGCGCAGGCTAGCAAAACTTGAGCATAAATAGTTTCCCTAGAGCTTGATGTCGCTCGATGATAAGCATTGAGGATACTTTGATAAGCTTTATCCACAGCCATTTTAATCGCTACATTCAAATCGTCTAATTCAATATCATCAGAATTTCTAGTTATTGCTTTTTGCGAAGCATGTAATGCTAACAAATGAGTATAGCTTGGCAAACCTTGCGAAAGAAGTGCGATGTTTCCTTTTATAAAATCTTGTGCAGTCATTTTCAGCAAAATAAGTCGCTTGTCTAGAAGCTCATGTAACTCATTCGTTGCCATTCTTGGCATTTGTACTTGAACTAATGACCTTTCAATAGACGCATGTTCCGCAATTAGGTCGTTCACAGAATCAGCTACACCAACAAGAATAAGTGTAACATCAACTAAATGCTCGGAAAGAGTTTTAATAGTATCAGCTAATAGTTCAGTTGCAACAGGACTAGCAATTCTATCTAGTTCATCAATAACAATAATAGCTTTACCGAGCTTTCTTTGAAGAGTGTACCTAATAGATTCGGGTGTAATTTCTTCTGGAGAAGTATTTGCATAAGTTCTTAGAACATCAAACTCGCGATATATTTTTTGCCACAAAGAGGTAAAGTCATCTATCCCATCACAATTGACAATACCTGAAACAATTTCATGTTCAGAAAATCCTCGCATAATTTGGGAAATTACATTAGCAAAAGAGGTTTTTCCAACACCCCTTTCACCGTATAAAATAACGTGCTGACCTTTTTGAGCTACAGCGCTAATCACTTGACCTAACTGCTCATGTCTGCCAGCAAATAACTCTTGGCTATCAATGGGAGCGCTTGGAGTGAACACCTGAGCGGCTTTGAGATAACGTTGAAGTTGTTCGGGGCTAGAGGGTGCGAATGCAAAGTCTGAATTCATTATAACCATAATAACAGTTAACGTCTAATATTATAACCCTTTCTCCTAACTAGAAGAGCTTAACTGCTTATTATCAGGCTCTAACATCTAATTATGTTAAATATGCTGTATCAAGGTCGGGAATAGCTTATTCCTGAATACCTACTGTGTATTAGTAGTGTTTAACATCTAATTCTAGCCTAATAACATCTAATAAGGCTGTATATGATGTACCAAGGTTGTAAGTAACTTCTTTCCATATACCTGTCGCACATTATCTTCTCTGCGGCTTTGCGGCTCTGCGTGAGACTCTCTATCAAAGTAACCTATCGCTTTGCAAAAATAAGCGCAAAAAAAGGCAGACTCAATGCCTACCTTTCAGTTCAATTTTGGTGTCAGATAAAAAACTAAACCTTAACGACCTCCGTACCCACCACCGCCACCACCACGTCTACCACCTCCAAATGAACCACCACCCTCTGTTTTAGGCTTGGCTTTATTCACTTTTAAGTTACGGCCCATCCACTCAGCAGTGTCGAGGGCTTCAATTGCTGCAGATTCTTCAGCTTCGGTTCCCATTTCAATAAACGCAAAACCTCTAACTTGTCCGCTTTCACGGTCTTTCGGCAACTGCACGCTTTTAACAGTTCCATATTCTGCAAAAATTTCTTTGAGGTTGCTTTCCTCAACTTCATACGATAAATTGCCAACGTAAAGTGTCATAGGCTTCTCCTGAATCATGGGATGTAGAGATTTAGTTTCGGAGAGGTCTGTAATAAATTATACAAACAAAGTCTATAACCGAATTTAATCTTAACTACTACCACCTTAACACAAATGCTTAACACTCTTTGGGTCGCGGGTATATTTAGTTTTAAAGACTAAACATGTTTAGTCTCTACATTTGCTGCAACAGCTATAGCCATTCTTTCTTTAATTTAGCAATCGCAATTTCTTTCTGCTTAGCTTCAATTTCTATCCAAGGAGCTTGACGGTAGGAAATCGGCATATCCGTAATTAAATCACTATGTCGTTTGTCCCCAAAAAACTCCTGTCCGTTAGATATATGAACCATTTGCCATTCCGGAACAGGCCAAGTACTTCTCGCAGCCAACAGCATTTCTCCTACACTTGGGTCGTCATAACTACTCAATCCTTCATGAATAACATGGTGGTGAGCATCAAAAACCATTGGAACGTTAGCAGCTTTACAGATATCAAGAATTTCTGAAGCACTATAAGCATATTCATCATTTTCCAGCGCAAGTCTAGAACGAATTGGCTGTGGTAATCCTTCAATTACTTTTATCAACCGCTCTGACTGATTGGACTTACCACCATGAATTTCCATAGGGTTCCAAGCAGATTGCGATTGTTTTAGTAAATCTAAGGTTCGAGCATGGGTTTCAAGAATTTTAATACTATTTTCAATAACTTCTGGTTTCTCTGAACTGAGTACAACAAATTGGTCTGGATGAATAACCAATCTGATACCAGATTCGTTAACACGGTCACCGATTTGTGCGAGAGTTTCCTTGAATTCATCAAGTATTGCTTCTCCCAAAGGTTCATCAGCAAATGGGAAAAGCTTTGAGGTTATGCGGTAAAGTTTAATATTTTCTGCCAAACAAAACTCAATAGCAATTCCCAAGCGCTGTAAATTATCACTATACAATTTACGCAAAACTTCTTGTTGTTCTACATCGTTTAGTTGTAATAACCGCTTCCGAGTCAAAGCACGAAAGCGTACTGTCTCGGAAGCTGTAATGCATACTAAACCTAGCTCTGGTAAAGTTGTATTCAAAGTTGTATTTGAATAACTATTATCTGTGGAATCCATTTGCTTAGTTATCATCAACTTTTTGCAGGGCTTCTGGTTTGTGAGCTGCTTCTTTACCTGTTTTATCGCTTTCAACGAGATATTGAGGATTTTCTTCAGAAGCTGCAACGTGATGTTTTTTAATTTCGGTAGGTTCTGTTAGCTTCTCCTTTACCTTACCAGTTGTTTCACCTTGCGAGGTTTTCCATTCCACATGGTCACCTTTTTTAAATTCTTCTGTCATGGCTGAGATTGTTTTCCTTAAATCTAAAGACTTGATGTTTTACCTGTTTCCGCTTGTGTAGGAACTGGTTGAACATTTGTGTATCCCATACCTTCAGCAATTTCCCGCAGCATAGAAATCTGCTCATCAAAGCTGAGTTTTTCCATATCTTCTACAACTCCATTCACTGATGGGATTGCTGAATCATTAGGCATATCTACAACCTTTTTACCCATTTCTGTTGCCCAGATAAACCAGACAAGGAGTTGATTATTTGCGGTCAAGGAACCATAAGCAGTAGAATATTCCGACTCTCTACAATTGACTATATCTCGCATCACTTCTAACTGCTTATCATCAGATAATTCCATAAAATCCCCTAGTAGCAACGGAGCTAACTCTGGGTCTGCAGCATTAGGAGCAGCAGGAGTAATTGAATCTCCCATTTTTTCATAGACAAAATAAAGCGCTGCTAGCTTACCATCAACACTCAAGTTGTCAAATCCGTCTAAAACTTTTGTTACTTCTTCTGAAAGAGATTGATTTCTAGCTTTTCTCAGGTTAGATGGCATAAAAGTAGCTCCCAAATTATTTTCAGTAATTCGCCAAGTAGATGTGTTTAATTGATATCAAATTTCAAACAACTAACTCAACATTCAATAGAGATACTTTTATACATCGGATTTTTGAATCAATACTTCCTTAGTTAGAGATATACATCTATCTTCAGAAGTCGCAAATTGTACTTGTAGTTCAGTTACATTTGGCATTAAGTGTTGAAAGATTAATAATAGCTAATTTCAAGCTAGTTTCAAAATAATAATCAGAATAGCAATTGGAGGTTTATATGTCAGAATCAACTATTAACACCAATGATGTTGCAGCTAATTTAGCTGAGGAAAAGCCCTACGACGCTCAGCTAATCGCTGAAGATATTGCTGAAGGTGAAGTTAAAGCACCAAAAGTAGATTTTGATGCCGACTACGAAGCAGCACAACAATATAGCGTTAGCAGTATTGACCGCACTGAGGAAGGAGCGAAAGCCGCAGAAGCTGCAACGGCTCCTAAATTTGAATTAAAACAACCAGAAGAGCAACGTACCGAAGCAGAATCAACAGGTGACCCAAGCGATTTCATGGAGATGGCAAAAGAGGTTAACCCTTTAATCGAAAAGCAAACCGACTAGAAATATTACATATAACACCTGTAGGGACGCGATTAATCAGACGTGATGAATCAGACGTGATGAATCAGACGTGATGAATCACGTCTCTACGTTACATTTTTGAACCCTCTTTATAACCACCGATAGAACGGTAAATAACTTTTGGTAGAGGCACGCATAATCATAATTAGATAAAAATTATATGTATCGTTAGCAAACAGAACAGGAAAACTTATTAGTTTATAAATACCCTCTAATAACTCAAAGTTTTCTTTAAGGAGCAAACTATGTCCGGACAAATGTGTTGGTTAGAAAGTCTGGGTTCCAACGGTGAAAAAAGTCTACATTTACGACTTGAACCACATCATCCTTGGCGAAGCTATAAGGCTTTTCCTGGCTACTCAGTTCCTGACCATAGTATACCAAAAGGTACTAGAGGTTGGGCTACTAGCCAAAAGTTGTTGAAAGATGGGTGGATTCTAGTACCTACTAATCAAGCATATAATCAAGGACGAAATGCTGCTTAATAGTTTTTTCTAATAGTTTTTTTTCTAACTATAGCTACTTTATAAATCATTCGCAGTATATTTAGTTATGAAGCGCTCCGCCTGTCTTATTTTTAATCCGGTTGCTGGTCAAGGCGACTCCGAGCAAGACTTGGCTACAATTGTTGCCATATTAGAACCTGAAATTGACTTGAAAATACTGTTGACAACCGAGACTATTGATGCTGATGAATTGGCGAAAGAAGCTATTGCTAGTCAGGTAGACGCCATCATTGTTTCTGGGGGAGATGGTACTATATCAGCGGCAGCTACAGCTATGGTTGGTAGTAATATTCCCTTTGGTGTTATTTCCCGAGGAACCGCAAATGCCTTCGCTTCTGCTTTAGGACTTCCTGACACGATTGAAGCTGCTTGCGAAACGATTTTGCAGTTTTATCCTCAGCCTGTAGATGTTGCTTACTGTAATGGTCAGCCGATGGTACTATTAACAGGTATTGGTTTTGAGGCCGAAACTGTTGAGCGAGCAGACCGAGAAGCCAAGAATCGTTTTGGAATGATGGCTTACATCTTGGCTGGAATTCAGCAGTTAGGAAATTTAGAGTTTTTTGATGTTGAAATTGAAACAGAAGATAAAGTCGTTAAAAGTTCTGTAGCTGCTGTGACTGTCGCAAATGCTGCACCTCCTACATCTGTATTGGCTCAAGGACCAGCAGGGATTATTTTTGATGATGGGTTATTAGACTTGACAATTGTTGCTCCAGCCAATAAAGCAAGTGCGATTACAGCAGCTTATCATCTTTTTCAGACTGCTACTTCAGGAAATCCTGTGGAGCGGGATGATATTGGTTATATGCGAGCCAAGAAGTTTAAAATTACAACTGACCCACCACAAAAAGTTGTTATTGATGGGGAAATCGTAGGGACAACTCCAGTAGACATCGAGTGCGTTCCTGGAGGTTTAACTGTTTTGGTGCCGTCGATGGAAGAAGCAATACCCGCAGAAAAGTTGGAGGGACTTCCCAACCTAGTTGTTGAATTAAAGGGCGCAGAGTAATGATAAAGTTTGTGTCCGAGCCAGCGATCGCAAATAAAATTCTGAAAATGAAGCAGCGAGTTCGTTGGCAAGACCCAGTAATTAAGGAGCGGCAAATAGACCAAACTCGAATGGTCTTAGAGGACGGTCAAGCAGATAACCCCGAATTTTCATTCTTGGTTGTGGGTGACAGTGGTTCCGGATACCACCACAGGCATAACCCCCAACGACAGGTTGCAGAGCAGATGTTACCCCACCACCAAGAATGTCGTTTTATGTTACATACGGGTGATGTTGTTTACTTGGTAGGGTCGAGCGAATACTACCAGCAGAACTTCATCAGCCCTTATCGAGAGTTTCTGATAGGTGGAGACAAGCCGAAGAATATCGCTTACGACAAAATGATTTTCCAGTTACCTATTTTACCAATACCAGGAAATCACGATTACTACGACTTGCCATTATTTTTTGGTTTAGCATCTTTAAGCACGCTACCAATACGTAAACTACTTCGCTCTAAATTAGACTTTGATATTGGTTGGCATGGTTCAGGACAAGGAGACGCATATGCGCGGGCATTTCTTGATTATCTGAGGTCTTTTAAATTACCCGGACAATTAGAACGCCACTTAGATGAACACTATATTACTAAAACAGACACAGGTCGTTGTCTTACTTACCAACCAGGACGCTTTACCCGCTTACCCAATCGCTACTATACTTTTCGTTACGGTGGAATAGACTTTTTTGCTTTAGACTCCAACACTTTTAATAATCCTTTGCCGTTACCCGCAACTCAGGAAGGTGATAACTACCGTAAAGAACTTGAACAGCGACGGGATAAACTAGAGCAAGAAAAACTAGAAATAATAGAACAATTAACAAAACTGAATCTTGATAATTCCCAGGAAGCGGAAAAAATAGATGACTTGCAAGGGAATTTATCACAAATAGAAGAAATTATAGTTGATATAGAAAAGCAATTAACTGCAGACCAAACCACAGTTACCGATATTGAGCAACTGGATTGGTTAGAGGAAAGACTAATTAAATCGTGGAATGACAAAGAAGTTCGCGGAAGGGTAATTTATTTCCACCATCCTCCATACGTTACAGAAGCAACAAAGTGGCAACAAGCGCAAACATTAGCAGTTCGTCAACGTCTTCGTGATGTTTTTGATGAAGTCGCTAAAGCTGTGGGTTCTTTTACTCAAAATAGCTTAACAGAGGAAAGTCCTATAGTTGATTTAGTATTAAACGGTCATGCTCACTGCTTAGAACATATAAAAACAGCAAACACAGGACACGCAGATTCTTATATCAACTGGATTGTTTGCGGTGGTAGCGGCTTCAGCTTGCGAAGACAGCGAGTTGAAGGAACTGATTTAATGGAAAATTTTGGGGGTAAGGGTGAACGTTTAGTAGCACAATCGCAGCTTTTTGTTGGTCGTAATGGCACAGGCTCCCATAAACGAAGACCGTACTCATGCTTGCGGATTGATGTTAAAGAAGGTCGTCATCCCAAATTTGTTGTCCGTCCTTTTGTTACCGAGCGATATCAGGGTAAATGGAGTAATTACGAAGTTAAACCGTTTGTAATATAACGAACCGCCAAGAGGCCAAGTTAGCCGATAGCATCTGCTCAATTCTACACTCTTCTTTTCTTGGCTACCTTGGCTCCTTGGCGGTTTATAAATCCTCCTTAAGGGGTATATTGGGAAGATAGCAGGGTGCTAGCATACCCTTAAAATGGTGATGTAAACTCTTGTGTAAATGGCAATTATATAAAGGTATTAAAAATATACCTTTAGAAAGACGACATATATTAAGATAATCGTAGCGGCAGTTCAAACTTTTGTTAGTTAATTGCTAGAAATTTTAGGGTTCCCATCCAAGCTGAACAATTAGCATAGCAAAATGATTAAGCATGAACTAACTGTGTTAATTGTTGACGGTAGTCGCAAAAGCCGGGAAAATTATCGTCAATATATAGCTGAAGATACTAGTTATACAAGTATAATTTACGAAGAAGAGTCTGGTAAAAAAGCTTTAGAATTGTCTCAGATAATCAAGCCAAATGCTATTTTGGTAGAGTTAGAACTACCAGATATCAACGCTTTAGAATTCATTACTCTATTAAAAAGCTACAATATAGAAAAAATTCCGTCCGTAATTGTATTGATAGATAAAAAAAATTATTCCGTAGCAGTCTCAGCAATGAAAAGTGGTGCTTGTGACTGCTTATTTAAAGAAGAAATCACACCAGAATTATTACGTCACACAGTTCACAGTGCTATAACCAATGCTAGCTTGCGAAGAGAACTGCAACGCAGCGAAGAGAGATTAAGACTATCTCTAGAAGCAGCGCAAATGGCTACCTGGGAATGGGATTTAATAACAGATAAAGTTTGGTTGTCCCCTAATTTTGTGACCTTATTTGGTTTAGAACCGGGAATGTTTGCTGAAACCGCTGAAGCTTGGTTAGAAAAAGTACATCCTGAAGACCGTGAAAAGGTAAAAAATCGTATTGCTCAACAGCGAATACAGCAAAATGACTCCAGTCAAGA
The DNA here is from genome assembly GCA_019359035.1 of Scytonematopsis contorta HA4267-MV1. Taxonomy (GTDB): domain Bacteria; phylum Cyanobacteriota; class Cyanobacteriia; order Cyanobacteriales; family Nostocaceae; genus Scytonematopsis; species Scytonematopsis contorta. Next base: position 31,091 of record JAHHIC010000107.1, read on the forward strand.
GTATCGTTTACTGTTAAATGAGAAAATTTACTGGGTGTGTTCCCAAAGTAGAGTAATTCTGGATGCAAGCAATAGTCCAATCCGGATGGTGGGAACAATTCATGATATTACAGAGCGCAAACAGACGCAAAAAAAATTACAAGATAGCCAGCGATTTATTCAGCAAATAGCCGAGACTGTACCAGGTTTAATTTATGTTTATGACTTAATAGAACAGCGAAATGTTTATATTAACTCTCAAGCGATAGGAATGCTGGGTTATACTCCAGAATTAATGATATCGATGGGAGAAGAAGCAATTTCCCAACTGATGCATCCAAGTGATAGGTTAGAAATTGTTAAACATTGGCAGCGATTAAAGTCAGCAGCTGATGAGGAAGTATTCACTTTTGAATACCGTATGCGTCATATGAATGGAGAATGGCGCTGGTTTTGTAGTCGTGATAAAGTATACAAGCGTACTCCTTTAGGTTTGCCTCATCAAATTATTGGTAATGCTCAAGACATTACCGAACGCAAACAAATGGAAGAGGCTCTAAAGCTGACTCAAGAGCGATTTCAATTAGCAACGACGGCGGTTAACTGCATAGTATACGATTGGGATATCCAAAGCAACACCGTAGAAAGAAGCGAAGGTATTATCGAACAATTAGGTTATACCCAAGAAGAAGCACTCCCGACTCCAGAATGGTGGAGAAGTATCATTCATCCCGATGATATTAAAGAACCTATCAAAGAGTCGCAATTTGATTTACCGTCTGGGAACCTTAACAGCATGGAGTATCGGCTATGCCATAAATACGAAAAACGATATATTTGGGTTAGAGATACTGCTTTTGTAGTGCGAGATAAAGACGATAACCTATTAAGGGTTGTTGGTATTACTATTGATATTAATGATATCAAGCAGACTGAGATAAAATTTCAAGAAAGTGCTGAACAAGTTCGACTTGCAACAACCGCAGCAGAGTTGGGAATGTGGTTTTGGGATATCACCGTTGATGAGTTGGTTTGGACAGAAAAATGTAAAGCGCTATTTGGATTATCTCCAGATACAAAAATGAGCTACGAGCTTTTTCTTAATTGCTTGCATTCAGAAGACCGTCAACGTACTCACGAAGCAGTGACTCGCTGTTTAGAAGAAAAAGTAGATTATGATATTGAATATCGTAGCGTTTGGTCTGATGGTAGCGTACATTGGATTGCGGCCAAAGGTAGAAGTTTTTACGATGCTGAAGACAAGCCTATAAAAATGATGGGCACAGCTCAAAATATTACTGAGCGAAAAGAACTGGAACTAGAACGTAAACGACTTTTAGAATTAGAACAAATAGCCCGTACTCAAGCTGAAAATGCTAATCGCGCTAAAGATAATTTTGTGGCCATGGTCTCCCATGATTTACGCGCTCCCCTTAACTCCATTTTAGGTTGGACAAGACTTCTTAAAGCAGGAAAAGTTGACCAAAAAGCTACAACTAGAGCTTTAGAAATTATCGAGCGTAGTGCTAAATCTCAATCGCGTTTGATTGAAGATTTGCTAGATGTATCACGGATGATTCAAGGTCAATTGCAATTAGTTTTAACACCAGTGAGTTTAATAACAGTAATTGAATATGCTATCGAACAAATAACAACTGTGGCTGCTGATAAACAAATTCATGTAGAATCAAAAATTGATGAGACCGTTGGTTTAATTTCAGGAGATTTGAATCGCTTACAACAAATTCTCTCTAATATATTATCAAATGCTGTCAAATTTACACCCAGTGGAGGACGAATTGAAATTTGTCTGGAGTGTCTTGGTTCTGACGCTCAAATTCGTGTAATTGATACAGGTAAAGGCATGTCTTCCGAGTTTTTACCGTATGTTTTTGAGAGGTTTCGTCAAGAAGAAAATAGTACTGCTAGGGCTGTAAACCAAGGTTTGGGCTTGGGATTAGCGATTGTCCGTCATTTGGTAGAACAGCACGGGGGAACAATTAGCGCAGAAAGTCCGGGTGAGGGACTAGGGTCAACTTTTATTGTTAGATTGCCACTAATTAGGTAGAAAACCCCACCCCCCAACCCCCCTCCCCGCAAGCGGGGAGGGGGGCTACGAAAAATAGATAGAAATAGTGTGAATTTTGAATTATAAGAATATTTATCAAAAATCGTAGCCCCCTCCCCGCGCGCGGGGAGGGGGTTGGGGGTGGGGTTTTCTTGGGGAGGGGGAGGAATTTGTTTGGCCTTAACTCTGTATCCTATTGCAAGAAGGTAATATCTTGTACAGCAATTGCTCCAGCGACAACAGCAGCCACCAAAGATACTAAAGCAGTACTAAATAACCACCAAGCAGCTCCAGCAACTGTTTTTTGGGTTTCCACAGCTTGTTTCTTAGCTTTTTCTCTAACAGCTTTCAGGCGTTTTTTGGTTTCCTGTTGTATGCGTTCAGCACGATGTAGAACGCTATCTCTTGCTGCTTCGGCACGAGCAATAATTTGATTCGCTTGTTCCTCAGAAATATCTTCACGAGAACTGAGAACAGCGACTAAAGTTTCACGGTCGAATTGACCTAAACGGTCGCGTAAAGCTTCAAATCCTGATTGCGGGTCGTCAAATAATTTAGAAAAGTCTTGCTGAATACTTTCGTAATTGAGTTCTGGACGATTTAAAGAGTTGAGGTAACCACGAATTTGTTCAGAAGCTCCATTAATTACCGATTGTACTTTTTGCTGTACTTGCTTAAATTGTTCCACAATAGAGTCACGAACTGATTCTATTTGTCCCACAATTCGGTTTGCTTCTTCTTCCGTGATATCTTCCCGTTGGGTTAGCAAAGCCACAAGTGTAGAACGGTCTATTTTGGAAGCACGTTCAGTTAAATTTCCAATTCCTCCCCGTGGGTCTTGCAGCAATAATTGTAAATCACGCTTAATACTATCTGGGTTGAGTTCTTCTTTGTTAGTATTACGCAAGTAGGTTTCTAAATTTGTCTCAAAATCTTGAACCCGTTTTGTAACTCTGTTGGCTAAGCGTTGTGGTGCTTTGGTAATATTAGAAATTGCTTGCTGTACCTTATCGATGGTTTGATTAACTTCTTCCTCGCTTAAATTACCTTGTTGAGTAAGCAATTTTACCAAAGTTTCTCGGTCTACATGAGACAAACGACTTTGTAATGCTGAAGCTCCTTCTTGAGGATTTTCTAGCAATTTGCTCAAATCTCGCTGAATACCTTCTGGGTCAAGTTCTTCTAAATTAGTACCACGGAGATATTCGGTAAGTTTAGTTAGGGTTTGTTCGTATTGTTCTTTCGCTTTACCTGCTAATTTCTGTGGAGCTTGTAAGATATTATCCCTTACTCCTTCCAATTGGTCGAGAGTTTGGTTAACTTCTTCCTCGCTTAAATCTTGACGCTGACTCAGTAATTGTACTAGTGTATCGCGGTCAAACTGTGATAATCGTTGACGCAAAACATATATTCCTGCTTGGGGGTCATCTAGCAGAACTTGAAAATCACGTTTGATACCTTCGGGGTTTAGTTCTTCTTTGTTAGTATTGCGTAGATAATCTTCGACTCTTTGTCGTAGTTCTGAAGCCTTTGCTTTCGCTTGTTCCTGTAACTCAGTTGCTTGATTTATGATAGAGTCGCGGGTATGTTCGAGTTGGCTGCTAATATTATTAACTTCCTCTTCGTTAATGTCTCCCCTTTCTTTGAGTAACTGCGAAATAGCATTGCGGTCAAATTCTGGGAAGCGTGAAGTTAAATCCTCAAAACCAGCTTCTGAATCTTCAAGTAATGCTTTTAAACTACTCTCGATAGCTTCGGGGTTTAGTTCTTCTTTACCTGTAGAACGCAGATAATTTTCAATTTTACTGCGAAAACCTTCTTTTGTTTCCCTTTCTTCGGCTTGTTGAACAGTTTCCAAAACTTCTTTACGGTCGCTTTCTAACTGTTGAGCAATTTCTTTGATTCTAGCTTCGCTGATATCACCTCGTTGAGTGAGTAAATTAACAAAGTATTCCTCATTTAGTTCCTGTAATTGCTTTCTCACACTACTAGGATTAGCATTTGGGTCGTAAATAACTTCTTTAAATTCTTCTTTGACAGTGATACGGTTGAAATGCCAAGGGAAAGAATTTAGTAAGTAATTATCTACGTCAGCTTTAATGGTATTGGTAGATAGACTAGGAACTTTTTGAGTAATATTGCTAGCCTGTTTACTTACTTCTTGAGTTGCTTTATTTGTTAGTTCTTGTAGTTGATTTGTAATCTTATCAACATCAACATCTTTGACATTTTCTTTTATTTTTTGCAGTTGAGCCTTAATTTTATCGACATCAAGACCCGAAACATCTACTTTGTCTACAACTGCTGGTAAGGTAGCTTTCAAACCATATTGAACGGCTTGTTTCAAAATACCGTTACTTTTACCACCGTTACTACCAACTGCAACCAACTCTTGAATTTTTTCACCTAATTTTTCTGACTGAAGGTCTTCAGGACTAGCAGATTTTAGTAAGTTAATTACCTGCTCTGTAGGATTATTCTTATTCAAGTTTTGTTTCCAAGCAGCTTCTAATTCATCAGCAATACGGTTAATATCTTGCTTAGATAAACCAGCGCTACTGGAAAGTAAATCGACAAAAGTCTGTCTATTGATATTTTGCAAAAGACTACTATCAGCAACAGATTGTAAATCTGATTTACTTAAAAGTTTTTCAAATTGACCGCGAATTTCTTGAACATCTAACTTAGGTAATTGCAACGAAGACAATGAGCTTTGTAAAGTGTTTTTAATACTGTCCGGGTCAATACCAGAAGTTAATTCACGACGAACTGCTGCTGTAATATCTTCAGCTGTAGAAACCATTTGTTTTTTCGCAGCATTAGCACCCATAGCAGTCGTTGCTGTGCCCATTAATTGCTGAAAGCCAGAAGTAGCCGTACTACTAACTGCACCCACTAACGAACCTACTGCTGAGGAACTGAACCATACCAAAAGGGAAAAATATGTAGACCAAATTACTACACCAATGATTGCTCCTAAGAGAGCGCTTTCGATTAAACTCAGTTTCACCGCTAAAAAACAAGCAGCGAAAATGGCAATACTAGATGTTATTAATGCCCAAATACCTACTTTTGCTTCAACTTTACGAATTGTACTTCCTAAGGATTCAGACTCGTCGTCATCATAATCCGAGTTACTACCCCAAGTTGAAATTCCTACTGCTAGTGATAAATTAGTCAACAACAATTGGAAAGCAAATGCCATGACTATACCAGCTAGTAAGGCTACCAAGAACTTTGGGCCAGAAAATACAATTGATGCTTGTTCTGGAGTTAAAACTTCACCACCCACACTTACGGGTGTCACTCCAAACTGCAATAAGGACAACTTAGAAGCAATCTCTGCTATTGAAAACATATTATCTTCCTAAACAGAACTGACTATATAAGCCTATTTATATTGAAGATAATCTGTTTCTCAATCTACCTCTAAGAAGATGTTTGAAAAGTATAATATAAGACAAAGAGACCTAACCCCCCTGCCCCCCTTCCCTACGTTCGCGTAGCGTGCCGCTTCGGCATGGGAAGGGGGGTTAAAAGCTTTTATCTAAAGCAGGGAGAGGTTTTGAAAGCTCTATTTTCTTGTTCCCCTTCCCGATGTTCGGAAGGGGTTAGGGGTTAGGTTCTTCGTTAACATTGATACTTTTCAAACATCCTCTAAGATAATCTTTCTTTTTCTTGAGAAGTTAATAAAATATATCAAAAGTATAGGTAGAAATGTGTTCAATTTTAGTATGAATAGTGGTTGATTAAGTGGTTTGCGAATTAAGCTGGTCAATTGCCCAGGTTGTATAAGTGCCAATCGGACTCCACAACAAATAAGGTAATAACAGCAATGCAGCCCATCCAGAAATTTGCCAAACAATTAATGTTAAGATTAAGCCTAAAACAAAGCCTAATCCTCCAACAAACGTCCCTACTTTTAAGTTATGAGTCCATAAAGTTGCTGGGGAATATAGAACTATGACTATTTCTACTAGCAAATAGAATGCCATTAGTAACCATGCTTTTGTACTACCGGGGTCATTTTCCCAAGTAATATATGCTGACCAGGCTCCACATATAAAAACAATAGTCCAAATAAGTGGTATCAGTGGTTCAAAGGTTAACCAGTTTGGACGTCGCAATCTTATAAACCATTTTATATCTTTAGGTCTGAGAAAATTAGCGCCAAATGCGACTATGAAAGTAACTATGCCAATAACCATCCAAGATTTTATTTGCATTATGATTCTCTATATGTTCTGTTGATAAAATATCCGTGAAATGCCTATAAAATGCCTGTGAAATAAGCTGTGGAATACCTGTGAAATAGTCCGTGAAATAGTCCGTGAAATAGTCCGTGAAATAGCCCGTGAAATAAGCCCGTGAAATAGCCCGTGAAATAAGCCCGTGAAATAGCCCGTGAAATAGCCCGTGAAATAAGCCCGTGAAATAGCCCGTGAAATAGCCCGTGAAATAAGCCCGTGAAATAGTCCGTGAAATAAGCCCGTGAAATAAATTTCCGGCTAAAAGCTCAAACCCGTTAAAAACAGGTTAAAATATTTAATTTAGTTAGCTAAAGCTAACTTTAGCTTTTAGCCAGAACTTTAGTTCTAGGCTATGTTTGATTAATGTTATTAAACGTCTTTCTTTTGATTCTCTAAATGTTGAGAGACACGAGCAACTACGTTGTAAGCATCATTTCCTGGCTTTACTTCTTCTTCGGTTCCTTCCATAGGCCCAGCAACTGCCTTCCAAGCTTCTAGTCCTCCTTTAAGTTGGGCTACATTCTGAAATCCAGCTTCCCGTAGTCCCGCAGCTGCTTGGGCTGCTTCTTCGTCTGAGCCACCATAGACATAAATATCTCTTATACGGTCGATACTGGAGCTAGCTCGGTTAACTACCTCATCAAGAGGCATAGTCATTGCTCCCATGATGTGGATATCATTAAAGCTTTCACGGTCGCGTACGTCTAAGATTGTCAGTGCTGGTTGACCCCACTCTAAACGAGATTTTAAATCGTGAGCGGATGATTCTGCTGTAAGTCTGTCTGGAGCGGGTGTGACGTTTGGCAGAGATTTCTTTGCATCATCAATCATGTCTGGAATAGCTTTCATAATGACCTTTCATCTTAAAGTGTTATCTAAAAATTTATTAAAGATATGCAAAATTTTAATCTTAATATAGGAATAAAATTGATAAGCACAAAAAACTATCTTTAGATAGATTAAAAATCAATACAATCTTAACTATCTGTAGAAGCTAAATTTATAAGTTTATTTAATAATGTCAACAAATTCACCAGTATTTATGTAGCGATTTTTTACCCCAATATGCAAATTAATGCGAGCTTCTGTAGTGCGAGCTTCTGTAGCTCGCTAATCTATTAAAAAAGCGAACCCATGTAGTGCGAGCTTCTAGCTCGCTAATCTGTTAAAAAAGCTAATCTGTTAAAAAAGCGAACCCATGTAGTACGAGCTTCTAGCGACCGAAATGTTGGGTTTCCCAAAGCCATGCCGAAGCGGCACGCTGCGCGTTCACGCAGTGGAGCGGAGCGCTAACAACCCAACCTACAAATATCCAAACCTACGCAGTATTGACTTTAACTTTACCTTTTATGGATGTTTATATTCTCTATTTACTTGTAATTGGTAGTCTTCTACTGTTTATTACATTAGGTTCAAGTTGGATTGCCCGCTTACCTTTATCCCATGCTCTCATATATCTTGTAGTTGGAATAATTCTAGGCCCTTACGGATTTAAGTTAGTCCAAATACGTCCCCAAGCTGAATTTTTGGAACGATTGACAGAGTTCGTAGTTCTTATCTCTTTATTTAGCTGCGGTTTGAAAATGAATCGTCGCTTACATGTATGGACTTGGGATTCTACAATACGTCTCATCGGTTTTTTAATGCCAATTTGTATATTAGCTTTAGCTGTAGTCGGACGCTCGGTTCTAGGTTTAAACTGGGGAGAAGCTATTTTGCTAGGAGCAATCCTAGCCCCTACAGACCCTGTGTTAGCTAGCGAAGTTCAGATTTCCGATATGGAAGATAGAGACGAATTACGATTTGGCTTGACTTCCGAAGGTGGCTTAAATGATGCTCTTGCTTTTCCTTTTGTCTATTTTGGTATTCACGCACTCAAGGATAGTAATTGGGATAACTGGTTTAAACAGTGGGTTGCAGTAGATTTGTTGTGGGCAATTGCTGCGGGAATTGGTATGGGAATTTTAGTTGCGAAGGTTGTAGCCTGGATTGACCATAAGCTCGCAAGTTATCGTACAACAGATAATTTAATGGAAGATTTTACGGCTTTGGCAACAATACTTTTGACCTATTCGCTGACAGAACTAGTTAATGGCTATGGTTTTTTGGCCGTATTTAAGTAGGTGGGCGGGAAAATTTATAACTATGTAACGAAAAGTTAACCTGAACGGTTAGAGTCAAATTTGACACGTTGCGTACTGTAGTTAGCTTTTTCTCCTCTAGCTTTAACGCCGTCAAT
>JAHHIC010000108.1 GCA_019359035.1 Scytonematopsis contorta HA4267-MV1
TCCAATTGTAAGGTAAAAAAAAATGCTAATATATCTGGCATGGGCTTTCTGTGGATGCACGAGTTGTGGTTGTGGTAACAACAACTCTACTACAGAAAGCCTTCTTTATTTTTGGCGAAGGTATTGTCATAACTCTTTGTTATATTTAGCCCGCGCAGGCTTTGTTTGTATAGCCCCACCCTTCCAGGGTGAGGGATTTGGAATTGGGGGAATTGGGGGAATTGCGATTAAGAATCAAACCCCAATTTTTTCACCGAGAACAAACCGAACAAAACGGCGAATTTGGATATTTTCGCCCAACTTAGCACTAGCCTGTTTTAACACATCCTCCAGCAAAACGCTCTGGTCACGGATATAAGGTTGATAAAGCAAACACATTTCCTTCAAATGCTTATCAATTCGACCTTGAACAATTTTTTCCTTAATATTCTCCGGTTTATTAGCTAAATCATCCCGACTCATTTCCAAAGCTTTTTCCTTGGACACCACATCAGCAGGAATATCCGAAATTTTCACATACTCAACATTCTGAGAAGCCGCAACTTGCATAGCAATATTCTGAATCAGAATCTGAAAATCTTCAGTACGTGCAACAAAATCAGTTTCACAATTCACTTCCACTAACACACCGACCTTACTACCAGTGTGAATATAGCTACCAATTAAACCTTCTGTTGCCTTACGATGTGCCATATTTCCAGCAGATACAATACCTTTTATTCGCAGCCATTCCCCAGCTTTAGTAATGTCACCATTAGTTTCAACTAATGCTTGTTTACATTTCATCATACTAACGCCAGTATTTTCGCGCAGTTGTTGAACCAATTTGGCAGATATTTGTAACATTGCACTTATCTCAATTTTTAATCATAAGGTTTAGGAATGCGATAAATCCCATGAAAGACGCGATTCCCATGAAAGACGCGATTCCCATGAAAGACGCGATTCCCATGAAAGACGCGATTCCCATGAAAGACGCGATAAATCGCGTCTCTACATGTGCTATTTTTTGTCCTTTCTAGTTGGAAGCGGTATATCCAAAATTTCTATGAGCAACTCTAAGCGAGATGGACGTGACAGCAATGGAACAAGATTAGGTAAAGAGTAATAGTCACCAGCAAAAGTAAAGGTTTCCACAGGAGCTTGTCTTTCCTTCAGCTGACGTTCAACATAATCACACCATTGCCCAACACGAACAATAATAACTGTAGGCAATACACCCAAGTCGCGCTTGTAAGCTTCATAAGCATCAGCAAAATAGGGAGTACTATTATCACCTTCATCAGTAACAATAATAAACTGTTCTACTACCTGCTTTTTCAAACGCATCGTTTCTACCGCAGCACCGATACTAGTTCCACCATTGGGGAAAATATGCTGAAACGCTTTTTCCCAATGAGATAACTCATTACCGTTAGCCTTAATAGGGTAAGCAATAGTATCAAAAGCGTAAACATACAAATCTGCTACAGTCACACCAGAAATCAAAGCAGCAACTTGCTTGCCAACTTCCAGCGCAACTTCCATACTTCCAGACTTGTCTACCAGCAACGCAGTCTTCTTAGAAATCTGACCGCGTTTCTTCACCTGTTCATTAGTAATTTTTTCTAACTTAGCGATAGTATCTGCATCAAACTGAGCCGCATCAGCAGCAACATTCGCTTTGAAAGCTGATACCCGGTCACTAGTTGCCGCTTTTTCTAACTTCCCATCAATTAATTTCTTAACTTCTGGGTGTTCCATTGCACCACGTTCTTTAAGAGACTTAAGGTTATTAATAATCTCTTGCGGAGTCATAGAATTTATCAACGCCACCAAAACAGTAGGCGTGATTTGATTCACAGCACCGACAGCAATAGTGTAAGGAATTTTATGTTCAACAATCAAAGTCGCTTGTTCAATAGGAGTTTCCGCCTTAGCAAGCTGCTTCATAACAAAAGCAAGACTACCTTCAGGAGGTTTTCCTTTAAACAAAATAGCATCCGCACGATTACTAGGCTTAATGTGTAAAGTCGCATAAAGATGCTTCATCGCCTTACGTCCGCGTAAAGCAGCACGGTCAAAAAATTCTGGCTTTGCTTCTCGTGCTTCTAAATATAGACGTACTGCTGTACGTGCAGAACGGGGAACCTTACCACGTTGCTGCTTCATAAAATCTATAATTCGTGCCACTTGGTAAGGAGGAAACTCTTGCAGCAATATGAATCCAGCATCACGATGCATTTCCAAATTACTAGTTAGTAAATGACCAAGAAAAACTTCCTTGTGGTCGCGAACATCGCCATTACGCTGATACCATACAGCTAAGTGACCATAGAAAATCGGGTCAAGTTCAATTATTAATTTGTGAAATTCAGCAACTTTTTCTAGCTCACGATGAGGAGTTGTGAGCAAGCTATTGAGTAATTCTAAACGTAAATCGCGTTCTGCACTATTCATTATTTCTATCTCCTATTGATACGAATTAGAGATAGTTGTCGCACACTACGAGGTGAAAAATCACCGCGCAAGTAGAGAAAGCTGTTTGTTCATACGCAGGAATCGAACCTGCATGTTTATCTTAAGAGGATATTGCTCTACCAATGAGCGAGTATGTAGGCTTTCCCGGTTAGGGCGCGGCGACAACTACTATTATATTTCAGATAATAAAACTGTCAATCTTAACGGTAGATTCAGTTATTATATAGCTACAAATTAGGTCTATATAATTCCTGAAAATTTTAGTTAATGGCTGAAAAATTACTTCAAGAAAAGATTTATAAGGAATGATAAATTTGATGTCCCGCGCAAGTTAACAAAGCTTTCAAATAACATTCCTGATGCTCTACCAAATTGAGCTACGTTCGCATAACGCGAGCGACGGGATTTGAACCCATAACCTCCAGGTTGACACATGTATGTAGGCTTTACTGATTAGGGCGCGGGGTATTACAATTCAAAATACCCAACAGGAACGCATATGGGGTACAAAATTAAGGGCTTCGCGCAAGTTGAAAAAGCTGTTTGTTCATACGTGGGAGTTGAACCCACATGTTCCTGAACCTTAATCAAGTGCCTGACCATTCGGCTAGTATGTAGGCTTTTTCTGTTGGGGCGCGAAGTTAAATACTTAGTAAATGAGTTGAGTTTAAATCTTGCACTCAAAACTGAAACTTCAAAACTACATTAACCGTAAACCGCTTCCGGTCTAACAATTAAATCGCCGCTTGGTCTACGGTCAATTATGTAGTATTCAAAATTATCTAATCTCACATCAAAATGTTGTGCCAGTCGTTCCTTAATGGCGGTGTCGTTCATAGAAGCGGTTAAATTCAACTGGGATTCTTTAATATCATAAGAACGACCTTCAAATCTAACATGAACCATTTGACACCTCCTTACTGTAATTTTTAGTAACTATTCATCAGTGATTAAAAAGCGATACTTTAACTTTGTTGTCTTCATACTACTCGTATACTACAACCTGTGTCAAGGGTGTAAAAGAGAAAATATCTAAGCTTTATTTTTCCTTAACAAAGAGTCTCTAAAGGGTAACAAGAGTGAACTCCCCAATCTCCCCCACTCCCCACTCCCCACTCCCCACTCCCCACTCCCCACTCCTCAAGCATAAGGAAGTAAAATAGTGAATTCCGTCCCTTCACTAGGAGTAGAAGCACAAAGTAGCTCTCCCCCGTGTAGTTCCACTACGATTTGATAGCTAATAGATAACCCTAAACCCGTTCCCTTACCAACTGGTTTGGTAGTAAAAAACGGGTCAAAAATTTTATTTCTTACATCCTGACTCATCCCGACGCCATTATCAGCAAAAGTGATAGAGACTTGATTTTTTGTAACGACTTCTGTGCGTATCCAAATTGTTGGAATCGGGGGTTGAGCTTTAGAATTATTTCCTATTCCTTCCTTTAAAGCATCAATAGAATTTGCCAGTAAATTCATAAATACTTGATTTAACTGGCTAGCATAACAATTTATTTTAGGTAAATTACCATAATGTTTAATTAACTGAATATCGCCAAACTTGTGCTGAAGAATCAATAATGCGCTTTCAATACCATCGTGAATATTGACTTTTTTAATCGCAGCCTCATCCAATCGCGAAAAAGTTCGCAGCGATTCAACTATATTCTGAACTCTTTCTACTCCTGATTGCATGGAATAAAAAAGTTTTGGTAAATCATCTTGAATAAAATCTAGTTCTATCTCTGTTATTTTATCTATTAGTTTTTTATCTAACTCTGGATATATATCTTGCACTAAACTGACTAGCTCAAGGAGTGATTTTGTATAATTTTCAGCATAAGTTAAATTACCGTAAACAAAACTGATTGGGTTATTAATTTCGTGAGCAACTCCTCCTACCAATTGTCCTAAACTTGACATTTTTTCGGTTTGAATCAACTGTAGTTGAGTCCGGTGTAGCTCTTCTAATGTACTTTGCAACTCTTGAGTTCTCTGTGCAACTCTTATTTCTAAGGTTTTGTAAAAACGAGCATTTTCTAACGAAATTGCGACTTGAGAGGCTAAAACCTCTAAAATTTCTATTCTGTCACCACTAAAAGCACCTTTAGTCAAATTATTTTCTAAATATAAAAATCCAGTAACACTACCAGATTGGATAATAGGTAAAACTAGTACAGATAAAGGTTGATTGAATACAATATAAGGGTCTTTATTAAATTCTGACTCTCCTGCTGCATCATCTAAAACAAGATTTTCACGAGTTCTTTCTACATAATTAATTAGACTACCTGGCAATATTTCTGTATCATTAATGGAAAAACTTTGTGAATTTGTAATACTATCTGAATTATCATCTTGTAAAGAAGACTCTATTACTAATTGATGACCTATCTTACTAATAAATAACACTTTTTGAGCACCAGCATTTTCTTTTACTAAAAGCATGAATTTATCAAGTAGATGACTCAATATAATTTCTTTAGATAATGCTTGTGATGCTTTGACTACAGTTGATGCATCCAAGCAAGAATAATTTTTAATATTTACTGAACTGCTCGTAATTGCTGTGTCTGCTGATGCTGTTTCTTTGGTATAAGAAATTAAAAACGGATAACGAGACTCCAAATCTTTTACTTTTGCTAATGCTCCCCAACGAATGTAGCTATAGTAAGCTTCTTTAACATAAATTTTGGCAATTTTTTCTTTTTTTAGAGTAAAATAGAATATAGCTGCACGTTCATTTGCTAGAGCTTCCTCTTGGATATAACCATTTTCAGATGCACCTTTAATAGCACGGTCATAATATTCCATCGCTTGAAAATTTTTGCCCAATACCCGATTTAATTCTGCCTCAACTAAATCATGTTTATGTAGAAAATTCATTGCTGCATACTTTGACCAAAATGCAAGTTTTTCCTGATTATTTCTGACTTTTTTAATAACTTGCTTTTGCTCAGATTTTGATAAAGAATAATATACAGCCAAGCGCGTGAGAGAATCATAAAAATAGAAAACGCGACCAACTGGATGTGATACAATTATATCGATATATTTCTCAGCTTTAATAACATTATCTAAGGCTTGTTGATATTCACAAAATAAATAACCAAGAACTAATTTGTACCAAAAATAATAAAAAACGAACGAAAAATTATCTGATATTCTATACCCGGTGATTGAATCTTCTTCATTAAAAACATCACCTACTAAATTACAAGGGTTATGGGAATGTCCCATTAAATTTAAAACCGCTTGCCAAATTAAACTATGTGCTTTTTTAATGAATTCGTGCTTAATTCCAGAGAGATTTTGATTAATAATTTCCATCTTTTCCGACAGAATATCTAATGGCTCACCGACTAAAAAAAGTATTTGGCATTCACTTACATAATTCCATGCCACATATTCAAAATCTCCGACTTCTAATCCCTTTTGAATTCCTAACGTAAAAAGTGGTATATTTTCTCGCCAGTGAACCTTCCAAGAAAAGACATAAAGTGCAATAAAATTTAATAACTTTGCACTAATACTTTCGTCACTCCAAGATGATGATAATTTTAAAGCCAGTTCCCCAAATTCACAGCATTTTTCTATCTGGTTAAATGCAATACATATAAGAGTACCATAACCAGTATAGGCAAAACAAGATAAAGGACAATTACCATTTCTTACCGATAATTGTAATTGTATAGATGTTAGTAAAGATAATAATTTTGGATTTGTAAAAGCAACAGCAGTAGACATAGTACTAGTAATTCGCATCACAGCAAGAGAGTAAGGGTCTGTCATTTGAGGTAAATTAATTAATTCACTAATATGCTTATCTCTCAGTACTAACTTTGTTTGTAAAATACTAATTAAAACATCAAACTTACTAGGATTTATTGGCAAATTTATACCTAATAAATTTAAAACTTTTAATCCTAATTCCACAGCTTGAAAACCCTGCTTATATGCAAAAATATTAAGAATTTTCAACTCATAAACTGGAATTTTATCAAGTAGATTATTCGCTTTTTCTAAGACTACATCTGCAAATTTATCCATAGCTTCAAAATCGTTACAGAGGTATGCAGCTTCCGTTGCTTTGACATATAAATTTAAAGTAATATCATAGTTATCAACCCATGCTGAATCATTTAATAGAGATATGCCAACAGTTAAATATTTAAATGCCAGTTCATACGCATTAGAAGATTTTGCTTTATTTCCAGCGATTAAATTTAATTTCGCTAATTCTCTTTTATCATTTTGGTTATTGATATTTTCTAAACTAATATTAAATTGATTAACAATATCAAAAATATTCGTTTCTACTTCGTTTTCAGGTAGATTTGTTAAAAGTAATTTACCAATCTTTAAATGAAAATCTTGTTTTTGGTTTTCGGGAATCAAAGAATAAGCTGCTTGTTGTACCTTATCGTGTAGAAACCTGTACTCTAATCTAGAGTCATCAAAGCCTAATTCATCTAGTTCATTAGCACCAAATAATAAAGGAAATTTATAATCTTTGTTTAACGGTAAAATTAATCCTTGTTGTAAAGCTGACCATAAGTACTCAGTAACTTCTGAGACAGTTTTTTCACTAGAAATAGCAAGCACATCTAATTTAAAACTTCCTCCGATACAAGCTGCTAACTTTAAAATTTCTTGACTTGTTTGAGGTAGTCTATCAATATTACGTGCTATCAGTTCCACCACACCAAAATCAGTAATTCCCAATGACTGAATATCTTCAATTTTCCATATCCAGCATCCTTGAGCAAAATCGAATTTTAATAGATGTTCTTGATGTAGTGTTTTTAATATTTGTATCAATAAAAATGGATTACCTATAGTTTTATTAAATAATAAAGATGCTAGATTTTGTATGCGTTCGTTTTCTCTCTCTGATAGAGATTCACATAACATTTGTTTGACATCATTTATTTTTAAAGGTTTAATTTCCAGATGATTGATTTTTATCCCTGTTTGTTTTATTTCTGATAATATTTCTCTCAAAGGATGAGTGTTGTTTATATTATTATCTCTATAAGTCCCAATTACTAAAAAATGTTTATTAAAATTATCAGATATTAACAATTGTATCAATTTTAAAGAACCAATATCTGCCCACTGCAAGTCATCTAAGAATAGAACTAAAGGATGTTCTTTTTGAGTAAATACACGAAGAAATTTTTGAAAAACTTGATGAAAACGATTTTCAGTTTCGACTAGTCCTAACTGCGGAATTACGGGCTGTTTTCCGATAATTAGTTCTAACTCAGGAATAACATCAATAATTACTTGAGCATTATTACCAAGTGACGCTAAAAGTTTTTCACGCCATATTTGTAGAGATGTTGTGCTTTCGGTTAATAATTGCCGTATTAAAGACTTAAATGCTTGAATTAAAGAAGCATAAGGTACATTTTGGTATTGGTCAAACTTACCTGAAATAAAGTAGCACCGCTCTCCAATAATACATTTATGCATATGTTTAACGAGAGATGATTTTCCCACACCAGAGTAACCAGAAACTAACATTAGCTCGCTTCTAGATGTACCGTTAGATAATGTAGAATCAGAATTAGTTTTTTCATCTTTTTCTTCATCTTCTTGAATTAATCGCTCAAATGCTGCAAGTAAAGTAGAAATTTCTTCTTCTCTTCCATAAAGCTTTTGTGGAATAAGTAAAATTCCTGAAGAGTCACGTTGTCCAGGAATTAATTTCTTAATTTTTCCATTCGTTTTTATTTGAAAAAGAGACGATACCAAATCAAACAAAAGACCTAAAGCACTTTGATAGCGGTCTTCTGCATCTTTAGCCATTAATTTCATCACAATTTGTGATATGGGAGAAGGAACATTTGGGTTTAATTCCTCTACCGCTTTTGGCACTTTTGCAATGTGACAGTGAACCCACTCTAAAGCTTCGTTACATTCAAACGGCAGTTTCCCTGTTAACATTTCATAAAAAGTTACTCCCACCGAATAAAAATCGCTGCGAAAATCGATAATGCGATTCATTCTACCGGTCTGCTCCGGTGGCATATAAGCCAAGCTTCCTTCAATTTCGTTGGGATAAGTAACTGCTGTTGATTCTTTATATAACTCAGAAGCAATACTAAAATCGCTCAGTTTAACTATTCCCGTATGCGGGTTGATTATAATATTAGCTGGCTTAATATCTTTGTGAATAATCTCGTGTCTATGTAGGTATGCTATAGCCTGTACAACTTGTGCGGCAATTTCCAAAAAATATTCCAGCGATAGTTGTTGAGTTTTCAGCAATTGCTTAAGACTAATACCTCCAAAGTCCTCGTATACCAGCATTAAGCGGTTAGATGCAGTTTGTAATTGATAGGCTTTGATAATTCCTGAATGTTCCAAATGTCGCATAATTTGGTATTCATGCTTCAGACGAGCCACAGCATCTAAGGTAGGATATTCATCTTTAAGCACCTTGAGAATTACAGGCTGTTCTTTTTCCAGGGACTTTCCGCGATAGATAATAGTCTTCGCCCCCTCATGAATAGCCTCTGTAAGTTCGTATCCTGATATTACCTGGGTTGGTAACATGCCCTTATTCTTATCTCCTGGAAACATTTGTAGTCTGGCTTTAATTCAGTCAAGCTTAGTGTTCCCTAGAATTATTTACGGATAACAAAATATTCCCAAATGATTTTTGCCTTTATCGCGACCCTTCCCCAAAACCCTCATTCCAAGGGGATAAGAACAATATTCCCTCTTGCTTATTCCTACTTGCTTATTCCTATTTGAAATTTCTACTACCTCTTTAGTTAGATTTGTGATAATATTGAAGTCTTTCTATATTTTTCCTGATTTACAATAGTTATCATTTAGGGTAATGAATAGGGTGTGGAAGAGTCAGTTGTAATTAGTGTTCCTTTAAAAATATTCTGAAAAATATTCAGAAAAATATTCGGAAAAATATAAAGTTTTTTTAATAATTTGCCTGAGGTCTTGAATTATGAGTATTATCGCTTGGATGATTCTTGGTTTATTTGCTGGTGCAATTGCTAAAGCTATTTACCCAGGGCGTCAAGGTGGTGGATTTATTGCCACAATGCTTTTGGGAATCGTTGGTGCTGTGATTGGCGGAACTTTTGTTCGCTTCCTAGAAACAGGAACATTCAGACTCATTTCACCCACAAGATTGAGTATTGCTAGCTTAATTTATGCTGTTCTTGGCGCATTGATTGCCATTTTCTTTATGAGCTTAGCGAATGGACGTAGAGCGACTTAGGGAACAACAGACCTAACCCCCCTACCCCCTTCCCTGCGCTAGGGTTGGGGGGGTAAGAGTAGAACTGATACTAGATAGGAATTTAGCTTTTAGTCAGCTGGAGCTTCTAATTTCCCCCCTTCCCTACTAGGGAAGGGGGGTAGGGGGGTTAGGTCTTTTATTTACAAAACCTTAGACCAAGATTTTAGAAACAACCCCTTCACCAATAGTGCGACCACCTTCGCGAATCGCAAAGCGCATACCTTGTTCTACTGCAATAGCATTAAGTAACTCTACAGTTATTTTGATTCTATCTCCGGGCATCACCATTTCTGTGTTAACACCGTCATCTGCTGTAAAAGCCTGAATAGTTCCTGTAACATCGGTAGTACGTACAAAAAACTGAGGACGGTAACCAGCAAAGAAAGGAGTTTTACGACCACCTTCTTTTTCTGTTAGTACATAGACTTCTGACTCCAGCTTGGTATGAGGTGTAATTGAACCAGGTTTAGCGAGTACCATTCCCCTTTCTACCTCGTCTTTTTGAACTCCTCGCAGCAACAAGCCAACTTGGTCACCAGCTATAGCTTCATCCATAGTTCTTTGGAACATTTCTACACTCGTAACTGTTGCGGTACGAATCTTTCCACGTCCAACCAGTTCCACGACATCACCAGTTTTTACGCTACCGCGTTCAATACGACCGGATACAACTGTACCCCGTCCAGTAATAGAGAACACATCTTCTACTGCCAATAGAAAAGGCTTGTTCATCTCCCGTTCTGGTGTAGGAATATAGGTATCGACAGCATCCATTAATTGGTAAATCTTATCGACCCATATATCTTCACCGCGTTGGGTTTGAGAATTCGCATTCATTTTTTCCAATGCATTCAGTGCTGAGCCTGCGACAATTGGAATTTCATCACCTGGGAAATTATACTCGTTCAAAAGTTCGCGGACTTCTAGTTCAACTAATTCCAAGAGTTCAGCATCATCCACCATATCTTCCTTGTTGAGGAAAATAACCAACTTTGGCACGCCCACATTTCTTGCCAACAGAATATGCTCCCGTGTTTGTGGCATCGGACCATCTGCTGCGGAAACAACTAAGATTGCCCCATCCATCTGTGCTGCACCAGTAATCATATTTTTTACATAGTCAGCATGTCCGGGACAGTCTACGTGAGCATAATGACGAGAAACTGTTTCATACTCTACGTGAGCAGTGTTGATGGTAATACCACGAACCTTTTCTTCGGGAGATGAATCAATTTCGTCATAGCTCTTTGCTGTAGCTAATCCTAGGGCTGCTAGAGTCTTAGTAATTGCCGCAGTTAGAGTAGTTTTACCGTGGTCTACGTGACCGATAGTACCGATATTCACATGGGGTTTAGTCCGTTGAAACTTAGCGCGTGCCATGCATTTAAATTCTCCTTTTGGTTAAAAATAACCCCTCCAGATGGAATCGAACCACCCATCCAGCTATCGGAAAGCTAGTACCAAATCCATTGGTAGAGGGATAATGCACCGAGAAAGTACTGCCCTTTCTCCAACACAGTTATCGGCTGTGCGCGTCGCTATTCCGCCTTCGGTGCATAAAGGAAGATGGAGGAATCGAACCCCTAGGTTTTACCCTACTCTGGTTTTCAAGACCAGTTGCCCTCCCGTGAGCAGCATCTTCCATTTATTAAGCGTGCTTTTTTCAAAGCAGGGCGTCTGACGGGAATTGAACCCGCTATAACTTGTTCCACAAACAAGTGCCGCTACCAATATGGCTCCAGACGCCATCAATGGAATCAAGGGGATTTGAAACCCCTTCTTCTAGTTTGCAAGACTAGCGCTCTAGCCAATTGAGCTATGACCCCATAGTTGATGGATAGTTGATGGATATAAGTGAGAAACTTTGATTTAACTTATTCTTGCCAATTCCAAACAGGTTCTTTACCACTAAGTTCTGGCAAATAAATCCCATCTAGCTTTTCAGGACGAACATACTTAACCAAGAAATCAACCTGCCAAATTCTTTCGCTACTTTTTCCAGGATTTACCAGTGCATTTCTTTCCACCCGCCAAATTGCTCCTTCAACAGGGTCAATTGCACCATGTCCAGAAACTTGAATTTCTTGTAAAGCTTGTTCAATAGTAAAAGGATTGCTTACATGTAGTATTCGCGGTTGCACAAATCCATAATTCTCCACCCGCTTACTTAATTCATCCAAAGTCGCTCGTTTTTGACCCCGCATTAAGTCGAACACAACCAATGGCTCGTGAGGTAAATTGTATCTCGTCCCATGAGCTTGCGCTAACCATTCCCCACATAATCGTTCCCCATCTTCAAGTACCGCTAAAAATCGCTCCTTCTGTTGTTCTACCCACCGACCAAATACCCAATGCTGGGGAAAAGGCGATGTTTCAGCTAAATACCCTGCACGAGTAATTGCGTAAATCTTGCCATCAATTCGCGCAACACCCACATTTGAACCATCCAGCTTTTCTTGGACGATGATTTTATCGTGGCGATCGCGTTTTTGTTTTGTGGCAATTAGGCTTTGTCCCTCGTTGCATGTGTAGTCACCAGGCCCCATACGAGAACCTGGTAAATGGGGGATGTGACCGTAGTTTTTACCACCTAAGGGCTTGCGATTTTGTAATTCCATTCATTTTTCGTTTCCTCCTATTTTGTCAAATTTTTACAAACTAACAAGATTTGGTGGATACTGGTCGGACTTGAACCGACATCTTTCTATTTGCAAGATAGACGCTTTCCCAATTAAGCTACAGACCCAAAACAATTCAAAATTCAAAATTCAAAATTCAAAATTTAAGAATGGGGTAATTTTGAATTTATTAATTTAGAGGGGGTACTTCGACAATTCAAAATTTATAATTCAAAATTCAAAATTAGGAAAATATAAGTAATTTTGAATTTTGCATTTTGAATTGATGTGGCGGGAGTGGTAGGACTCGAACCTACACTGGTCAATTTAGAAGATTGATACCCTTCCATTAGGTGACACTCCCATAATTGATAGTCCTAAGAACTATCAAAGCGAATGACCAGATTTGAACTGGCACCAAAAGGTTGGAAGCCTTACATGCTACCGTTACACTACATTCGCATAACTTAAAAATGTTATTTTAGGAGCTGGTGACAGGAATTGAACCAGTAACCTTTCGATTACAAATCGAATGCTCTGCCGATTGAGCTACACCAGCAAAAATCGCTTATGAAATTCGGTAAATGTTTTTTGTTCAGGACTTGAGTCAAGAATCGAAAATAAAACACTTTTGAATCTTCCCCAAAATTGACCTTCGGGTAATAAAAAATCTGAAAACATTTGGGCAACCATTGATGGGTCATTTCTAAACACACCACATCCCCAAGCACCTAAAACAAGAGCATCACAATTATGGATAACAGCCAAACTTAATAATTTAGAACCCCGTTCCTGTAGAACTTGATATATTTTTTTCTCATCTTCCAGTTTTTGTCTTCTAATTTGACCAGCATTAGGAGCAGGACTAGTTATAAAATCAACCAAATATGGCTTTTCTAACAAAGTTCCATCATCTGTTCGGAAAACTGGACAAGCTGGGGAATAAATAATGCGATGGGAATACAATAACGAGCTTTCTGAGCGATGAAAATCATAATGTTCGCGACATTTCAATAAACTTGAGTAAAGCGCAGAACTACGTGCTAAACTTTCTTCTTGAGCTTGAGCACCATTAAGAAATCCACCTCCAGGGTTTTTAGCAGAAGCAAAATTGAGGACAGCAATTTTTTTAAATTCCTGGCTTCGTGCCATCCGTTCCGCTCCCATCAAAGTAGTTTCGTTGCGAACTTCAAATTCAGTATTAGGAAATGTGGGATTACTAAGTAACACCTCATTTTCCAACTTAGAGAGAGCATCAGGAAGGTAAGACTTTGTTTCAGCTATACAAGATGATAATTCTTGTGTAATATCAACATTTTCACCACTGGGAGAAAGATAGTAACCTGCTGCAATAATTTTGAGTGTATCTTTCGCAATGGTAATTCGCTTCATATTTTTGATATTTTTTAACCTCTATTAATTACTAATAATTACTATTATATATGGTGGCGGGGGCAAGATTTGAACTTGCTGATATTCAGCTTATGAGACTGACGAGCCGCCATTGCTCCATCCCCGCGATACCACCAATACCCCCGACTGGGCTTGAACCAGCACTGACTAGATTCTAAATCTAGCGCCTCTCCCGATTGGGCTACAGGGGCAAACACAAACTTGTTAATTAAAGCTAATCATAGTTTGTAAAATTTCTATTTTTGACGACGTACCGAAACTTTTTTAGCAGGATTTTGTTTCCTTAACCAACTCAGAAAACTTTGCATTTTTGGCTCATCTTTAAGCTTTTCAATTGTGTTAAGTTTTTTTGCCAAACGCTTATTATCAAACAAAGCATGAATCTGTCGATGGCAAGCAGAACAAATATCAACAGTCAAACCAGACTCTACATTTTTTCGCTTAACTTCTTGTTTCGGAACCAAGTGATGAACAGTTAATTTATCCATCTCTCTTTCGCACAATTCACATTTCATAATTTGTGAAAAATAATCCTTACAAACTCTATTTTATCAAAGTGTAATTTTCCTCGCTTTAGTTTAGTTGAGTGTGAGTAGTAGGGTTAATACCCCACAACTCAAGTGATTTAAACACCAGTGTTCCCAGCTAAGTCACACTATACTGTTTACTTTTTTGGTGTCCTTGACAGGAGTTGAACCTGTAAAACGCCGATACTCGACGATGTTTTCCAGTTACATCACAAGGACAAATCGGGGTGACAGGATTTGAACCCGTAACCTTCGACTCCCAAAGTCGCCGCGCTACCAAATTGCGCCACACCCCGTTTGTTCATGCTCCTGAAGGGATTTGAACCCTTACATGAACCATTTTTAAGATGGTTGCCTTCTTCCAGTTGGGCTACAGGAGCAAGAGGGAGTACTCCTGAAGGGGGTTGAACCCTTACAATGAACTGTGTTTGAAACAGTCGCCTCTTCCAATTGGGCTACAGGAGTATAAAAATGAACTAATAAAATGGCTGCCCTGCCTGGGCTTGAACCAGGACTCTTCCGGGTCAAAACCGGAGATGTTGCCGATTACACCACAGGGCAATAAATGGATGCCGGAGTTGGGTTTGAACCAACCTCTTCGTGAGTCAGAATCACGACGACTTACCCAATTGTCCATCCGGCAATAAATGGCTGCCCCGGTAGGTATCGAACCTACGACCTTTCGCTTAACAGGCGACTGCTCTACCACTGAGCTACAAGGCAACGAAGTCCCCCAGGTCAGTATCGAACTGACGACCTCTGGTTTTTCAGACCAGCGCTCTCACCAAGCTGAGCTACCAGGGGAAAAAAGGAGGAGAGATGGGCAACTACCCAGTGGACTGGTTTAATTCAACACGTCGAATCAGCCACCCCACCATCTCTCCCATGTAACGAGTGCGGAAGGACTCGAACCTTCACGTCTTCAGCTTCGTAGACTGAGATGTTTCCAATTACACCACGCACTCAGATGCTAAAAATTCAGGCGGAGAGGACAGGATTTGAACCTGCGTCGGCTTATAAGAAAAATGCAGAAAACCCCTGAGTAGCAGTAACACAGTTACTGCCTACGTACTTCAGGCAGGGGATGAATGCTAGTTGCAGCGTTTACGCTGCTGTGGTAGGATAATTAATGTCAGTACAAGACCTTAAAACCTACCCGTGGACTAAGGGAAAGTAGACGCCTGAAAAACCTTTAAGGAGATATCACTGCGCCTTTATGGCAAACGCGGTGAGCCTGGGAACCCAATATTAGGGCATTGCCTAAACACTGGGATACAAGAGAAAATAGACTAAAATCTCTTGTGAATCACCGTCTCTTTAGAGCGGTGAGAGTCAAATAAACCGATACTGTTTAGCAGACAGTCGCCTTAAGCCACTCGGCCACCTCTCCATACCAATAGACATCTGATGGTAATTAATTAGGCGTTATCCTAAACCCTTGGTAGAGACGCGATTAATCGCGTCTCTACGGATTGTGATGTCTAATGGGTCGGGCAGGAATTGAACCTGCAACCATAAGGACGCTTTTACAGAGCGCTGCCCACACCAATAGGCGAGCCGACCCAAAAGCAATTCGCAATTCGCAATTCGCAATTACCAATTACCAATCACCAATTACCAATTACCAATTACCAATCACCAATTACCAATTAGCAAAATATCTAGTCCGTACAAGTTCAAGAAGCTATTTGTTTCTCCTTTGGAATAGAAGTTGGTTTTTCAGACCAGTATGTAAGCTTCTTGCGTTAGGGCACGGAGTAGAACGCAGAGACTAGGATTTGAACCCAGAACAACGGTTTTGGAGACCGCGATGTTACCGTTACACCATCCCTGCATTTGGTAGCAGCAGCGGGAGTTGAACCCGCATCATCCCGGTTATGAGCCGGACACTTTGCCGTTAAGTTACACTGCCACAATCACCAGAGGCTAAGGTGGGATTTGAACCCACGATATCGCTTTTGCAGAGCGACGCCTTCAACCACTTGGCCACTCAGCCTTAATAGGAAGCGCTAACGGGGATTGAACCCGCATTTTCTGCTTGAAAGACAGAGGAATTAACCATTATTCGATAGCGCCATATGCAGTAGACATCTCTAAAAATTAATTACGTATTATCCGAAACCCTTGGTAGAGACGCGATTAATCGCGTCTCTACGGATTGAACAGAGATGCCACAACGAGGGTGACGGGATTTGAACCCGCAACATTTCCGCAGACAACGGAACGCTCTAGCCATTGAGCTACACCCCCATTTTTTAGTAACTGTGCCTAAAAGTTTGAGGAAACAATCAAGCACAGAAGTTTTACATTCGTGGTGATTTGCCTTTTTTAAATTAGTCTTATTCAGTTTTCAAGGTTCAGAAAAGTGTACTTTGAACTATTAGAAATTAATCGAAAACATTAGAAGAACATCCGACGCTCTTGGAAATGAACCTGTCGTGCATTTCGGATATATTCGGTAGTTTTTTCTCGTGCAAACTCTAAACTTTTATCGTTTGTTTCCTCTGCTGTAGGAGCTTTGGGATTACGAGTATTTTCATTTGCTGGAGACTTGGCTCTACTAGGCCACTTGGGCTGTATTACGTAGAACATCGTTTTAACCTCCTGGAAGCTTTGTTCTTTGCTTCACTACATTAATACTACAGTTATACTACAAAAGATGTCAAGGGGTTTCGGAAAATTTTTTGAGATTCTTTTTTGGGTATAGTCACAAGCTCCTCCTGGTAAATCTTTGAGCTTAATTGTGTTTTACTGTCACCTCCCAAAAAGCCATACTACAGCTTATGATTATTTGAAAGTTAGGTGACCTGACGTGACAGACAAGAAACTAGGAAGCCAGAAAATGGCAAGAAAGAGAAAGATAAAGAGATATATTTTTGTGATTCTGGGAATCGTCGCCTTGATTACAGCCTGTAGCACATCACCAGGTAAATTCTTAGAATCAAAAACGACTAATCCTGCAAAAGAAGCTGCAACAGCACGATTATCCCTAAATCGCGAAAACAGTCAATTACAACAACCACCTAATAAAATCGAAAACCTTAACTTTACAATTCCTAAAAAATTTCAAGGCACAACTATATATAAAGCGGAAGTTCCCAACAACGAAAAAGTCATAGCTTTGACAATAGATGATGGTCCGTGGAAAGTGACCACACCACAAATGCTGGATATCCTCAAAGAGAATAATGTCAAAGCAACATTCTTTTGGGTAGGGACATCAATATTAGAAAATCCCGAATATGCCAAAAGAGTAGTAGCAGAAGGACACGCAGTTGGGAACCACACCTGGCATCATTGGTACAAAAAAATGGATGTAGCCACAGCTAAAAGCGAAATTGAGCGTACAGCCGAAATTATGTACAAAACTACAGGTGTAAAAACATTAATGTTTCGCCCACCCGGAGGTGTTTTAAATAATGGGCTGGCAGCCTACGCTAAAAGCCAAAATTACGCTGTAGTAATGTGGTCGCAAACCTCCGCTGACACAGACCCTCGTGCAAAATATCAAGTATTTGTCAAAAATGTGCTGAGGGACGCAAAACCAGGTGGTATAGTTTTGATGCACGACGGAGGTGGAGACCGCCGCCGAACAGTTCAAGCTTTACCAGAAATAATTAAAGGACTTAAAGAAAAAGGGTATCGATTTGTAACCCTTCCCGAATTGTTTTCGGTTGACGGTTGACGGTTGACGGTTGACTCATAACTTATACGCTTGCTCTATTTAAAATATGCAGTCACCAGTCACCAGTCACCAGTCAACAGTCACCAGTCAACAGTTAACAGTTAACTGCGCTTCCAACCAAAGTTTGTGCAGGAAAAATTCAGTGCGGTCGCTCATCTCGGTGACGAAAACGCCCTCAACACTGCTGGTTCCACACGACAACCAAGAACCGCGCAAGGAGACTTCAAGGTATTCAGTATCACAAGCGCAAACAGATAAAATTTCTCGGTCTTGGCGCTTAGTTTGCCCGTAAAGCACGTCAACTTCTGGTAAATCGACAGGGAGCAAAAACGAAGCGTTGCTGGGTTCCACGCACAGAGGTTGTCCAATTCTCATAGCTAAAATTACTCGCGCTTGTACCCAGTCTTCCAGTGACTGAGTAAAGCACTCTAAAAAAAAGCTAGTTTCGGTGTATGTTAATTTCAGCATTCCTTTGCTCTCCTGCTACTCCAGTCTTGCTTGTGCTTCCATCCAAAACTTTTCTGCAAAGGCAATAGTCGGATGAATTGGTGCTTTAGGCTTAGTACGCAGATGCATTCCTACTTCTGGGGGGGTGCGGTCTCCTTTTTTGGAGTTACACCTTTCGCAGGCTGTTACTACGTTGTCCCAAGTATGTTGACCTCCTCTAGAACGGGGAAGTACGTGGTCTAGGGTCAGGTGTTTGCTACTACCGCAATATTGGCAATTGTAATGGTCTCTTCGCAACACCTCCCGACGATTTACCGGGGGAACTTTCCATGTCCGTTCGCTAGATGTAATTTTTAAGCGAATATGTCTGGGTACATAAAGAATTAAATTAGGCGAATGAACGAAAAAGCCGTTTTGTTCTGTGGCAAAATCTAACGGTTCTGCTTTTTCTGAAACTAAAAGCACAATTGCCCGCTTGATGTTGATTCGACACAGCGGCAAATAATTTTGCGAAAAGACCACTACGGACTGCTCTAAAACTTGGGTTGCGCTCGTCACGACTTGACTCCTTAAATTAAAAACCCCCGCTTCTCTGTTTGGGTGGAAGCGGGGGTGGGGGGAATTAACCCTTAAGTCTTTCAGTCTTATATTGGTACAGCATCCAGTTTTCTGTACCTCCCGCTTCTGTTGTTTCGTTTTGGTGATGCATTCAGCCCACCAATAATAGAATCTCTATAATTATGATTACTTTCTTCTATTCGCTGTTGGTTTAGCTGCGAGCCTAGCCAAAAACTACCGGAAAAAATACCCATAAATAAATACTCCACCTCCGCAGCCGCCGATTCCCAACCAAGTGGGCAATTGGCGGCTTGCAAAGAAGTGGAGTTTGGGTAAAGTGTTATCACAGAAAATTTCACCTATTGAAGATTCCTTTAAACATACTACACTTGTATTACTATCCTGTCCATACTTTTAGGAGAAAAACTCATGCATACAATTACTCGCACCCCAACCACCGAAATGGAAGTTACTAGCATTCGTTTGGAGCGGGAACTGAAAGAAAAGCTCAAAGACCTCTCAGGCAATCAGGGATATCAGGCTCTAATACGAGACATTCTGTGGAATTATGTTCAGCAAAAATCCGGAGAGTGGAAGCCGCGATTTTCTAAATCAGACATTCGAGCGAGTATTGCAGCCACAGCCCAACAGGAAGAACGCTGTGTGCTAACAGGGGATATTATTCTGCCTCAACAACCCATGTTCTTAGGACTGACGAGGAATGGCGATATGGTGCCTTTAAGTGTCCAGAGTTTAGCCGATTAAACTTACATACAATTGGCAGCCCAAAAGCGGTATCACGGGAAACGCGATTGGGCTGCGCGTTCGCGTCAGCGTCCGATAGCCGGATACGCAATTCGCAATTCGCAATTTGCAATTACGTGTGAAGTTGATTATAAGTAATTTAAAATTTTAAAGATAAATTCATAAGATAATTAAATAAAGCGTATTTATTCTCTTTTTTCTATTTCCCTAGTCCATATATTGCCCAAAAAAGGGGTTAGCGACACTTGACATAAATAAGCGATGACACTAAAAAATGGTGATGCAGCATATAACAGGAGGAAGGCAACAAAGTTTTGGCTTGCTGAGTTCACATCAGAGTTCACATCCCCAGGAACTCCTTGACACAATTCTACATCTGGAGAAAAATATCAAGTCCCGCGATAGTAATCGAGATTAAAAACCCAATTTGATTTACAATTTCAAAACTAATTTTCAAAAAGAACTGTATTCAGCTTAACTATTAACACGGAATATATTACAATTTTTTTCTCACTGCCTCAGTAATAACGCAGAGCGTATTTATAGAGCTTATGCCTGAAATACAGAGTAAATACGGTTTATGTATAGTTCTAAACAGGATAACCTGGGTCAAAGTTGGTAAATTAGCACCAAATCGAAAGCTCAGATAATTTCTGCCCGGAGAACTTTACTACAATGTTCGGATTTTTTCAAGTTTAATAACAATTTGTTTAAGATACCAGTAAGTTTAGTCATTTAAAAAAAAAGGGGCTATAACAGGTGAGAGAAACAGTAAAGCCAAAATCAAAGATATATCAGGGTGCTGCTACGAGATTAGGGGATAAGACTACACCACCAGGAGGTTGGTTACAAAAAAAATGGGTTTACAATCCAGAAGCTTGTCAGCAATGAAACAGTCTTTATCATCGCCATCAAGCCCAGATGAAGTAGAAGAACGATTACAAGATTATTCGGTAAAACTGATGCAGCATCAGGAAGAGCCAGCAAAGCAACTGGTACAACAAATTAATCAAATAATTGCCGCGAGCGAATCGTCGGTAGTGCTGCAACAGGTTGCAACAGAGCTAGGAGTCGCCTTTGAGGTAGACTGCTGCTTGATGACATTAATCGACAATACTTCAAGTGAGGCTACAACCGCTAATTGGTCAGCAGTGACACATCTAGGATTAGCGCAACCAGATGAAATATTTTCGATGGAAGAACTGGATTTACCAGTAGTACAATGTGCTTCAGAGCCTTTGACCATCGAGGATATTGCAACAATTGAAAATAGTTTGGTAGTTGGTTCGCGGAATTTACCACTGCCAGTAAAATCTGTTTTGGCAATTAACGCTAGGTTTGGTGGCAAAACCAATGGTGTGGTTTGTTTAATCAAGTCACAACCCTATGAATGGAGCCAAAAAGAAAAACAAATTCTCAAAGCTCTAGAAATCCCCTGTGCGATAGCATTTTCTCAAGTGGCACAAGCCAAAGAAATTGCTGCACAGCAAAAATTTGTTGAAACATGCGCTCAGCATCAAAGTTTAATCAAGCAATTAACAATACTCAGTCGCAGCAACTTAGAGCTAAATCAAATGCTCCAGTTAGTATGTACTGCTAGTGCGGAAGCATTACAGGCAGACAGAGGTTTATTACTATTGCTGAAATATTCTGACCCATTATTTAGAATTCGACAGAGAAGGCAAATACCAAAAGCCAAAGCTACGGCAATTGGAGAATGGTTTAGTTCTACACAAAATCCCAACAACATAAAATTAACTGAAGAAGATAAATCTTTTTGGATAGCTGATTGTACGTTGTCTCAGCGTGCTTATAGTGAATCAGGAAAACCATTTATCGTTAGTGAAACTACAGAAGATATAGATATATCAACAGTTGCTCCTTTATTTGCTTTAGACAAACTGAAAGCAGCGTTAATGGTACCTATAGAAAGCCAAGGTCGAATCTTAGGTTTTTTAGTACTACAGCAGGTCGTAAACCGAGAGTGGCAACCAGCAGAGTTAAATATTGTAGAAATGGTTTGTGCTCAAATTGGCAACGCCATTATCCAATCACAAACACTGCGACAAGTACAAATGCTAGTAGATGAGCGTACCTCCCAACTTCAGCGTAGCTTAGAAGTACAGGCAAAATTGTACGAAAAAACTAGGCAGTATGTAGAGCAATTACGCGAACTCAATGAACTTAAAGACGAATTCTTGAGCAACATGAGTGACCGCTTACGCTACCCGCTGACAAACATGCGGATGGCTATTCGCAACTTACGTCAACCTTCGGTTCCCCCAGAGCGTCAAGTCACATATTTGGATATTCTTGAGCAACAGTGTACACAGGAAATTAATTTAATTAATGACTTGCTAACACTCCAGAAACTGGAAACCCATCAAGAACCTCCACGCTTACAAACAATAGATTTAAATACAAAAATTCAGGATTTAGCCAAATCTTTCGAGAAAAAATTAGAAGAAAAAGGTTTAAGCATTTCTGTTGATTTACCGACAGAACCCCTGTCAGTTCAAACAGAAGTCGAAAGTTTCGACCGTATTTTACAAGAACTTTTAACTAATGCCAGCAGGTTTTCTCAGAGACATACCACCGTCGAAGTGGAAGTCACCCAGAAGGTTCAAGACCTTGTAGACCGAGTTATTATTAAGGTGACCAATACTGGAAGTGGTATTTCTCAAGAAGAAGCTACTTTTATCTTCGACAAATTCCGTCGTGGTAAAGGACGATGGACACCTGGTACTGGCTTAGGATTAGCTCTGGTAAAATCTATAGTCCAACATTTGAATGGGACTATTTCTGTGGAAAGTATACCTATTGAGGATACCGACTACAGTAGCATCTGCTTTACTTTAAATTTGCCTCAGTATTCCGACGAAAGCAAACCATAAATCTCGAACAGTGATTGAAGAATATAACAAACCACAGGAACTAGATTTCACCACCTTTGGTGAAGGAAGCGCCATAAAACCGAATTTGGGCAATGATGCAGTTGCTCTACCCACTCCTCTAACAACTGTGGATGTCGATATTAAAAAAATTGCTGAGCGGCAGCGACAAATAACCGCTAAGGTTCAAATTCCTACTGAAAATGAACTTGTCTGGAAGGTACTTACAGATTACGAAACTCTGGCTGAGTTTATCCCAAACTTAGCCAAAAGTCGTAAATTAAAGCATCCCTCTGGAGGCATACGTGTTGAGCAAATAGGTGCTCAACGCTTTCTGGGGCTAAATTTTTGCGCTCGTGTAGTTCTAGACTTAGTGGAGCATTTCCCCAAGGAAATTAGTTTCCGTATGGTAGAAGGAGATTTCAAAGATTTTTACGGTAGTTGGAACTTAGAGCCTTGTTCCGTTGGTCAAGAAATAAGAACAAATCTCTACTACACAATTTGTATTTGGCCTAAACTGACTATGCCTGTATCTATGATTGAGCGTCGTCTTTCTCAAGATTTGCAAGCCAATTTGCTTGCAGTAAGTCAACGAGTACAGCAACTTGCAGCATAAAAGTTTGTCCATTCACCGCACCAAAATATGTAAAGACGCGATTAATCGACAGCAAAATATGTAAAGACGCGATTAATCGCGTCTCTACCAATATCTGTGGATTGTTTATCTTCTTAAAATACCCCCAAGGGAATTCGAATCCCTGTTACCTCCGTGAAAGGGAGGTGTCCTAGGCCTCTAGACGATGGGGGCGCGTTGGACTCAACAATCAATAATTTAGCGAATTTCATCGTTGATGTCAACACCTTTCTCGAAAAAAAAATCAGAGGTAGTGGGGAAACAATTCGCAATTCGCAACTTCCCACTCCCCATTCCCCAGTCCCCACTCCCCACTCCCCATTCCCCACTCCCCACTCCCCATTCCCCACTCCCCATTCCCCACTCCCCACTCCCCACTACGAATTGCGAACTGTAGCGGTACTTACATGTCAAGCGGCAAAAAATAGAGTATTATGAAAAACTAGGTATGATAGATTAGCTGAGTTCAATGCTTAAAAGAGGGTGTGACCTCAGACCAAATGGAGCTAGTATTTACTATCCTTTACAAAAGATGTCGCAATCCATCGCGCACAATTTAAAACATGGAAGCATCTTTTGAAATCACTCTACAAATTGTAATTGCTGTTGTTGCTGGCATTGGTGCCCAAGTTTTGGCAGCATATATGAAAGTGCCTAGTATTGTTTTTTTGCTGTTGTTTGGCATTTTACTTGGGTCGGATGGTGTTGGGCTATTACATCCCCATGTTTTAGGTACTGGATTGGAAGTTATTGTCGCTTTGGGAACCGCCGTCATATTGTTTGAAGGCGGTTTAAATCTTGATTGGAGAGAAATCAAAGTTTCTAGCAGTTTGCAGCTACTTGTGAGTTTAGGAGCGCTTGTTACCCTGATAGGTGCTAGTATGGCTGCTCACTGGTTGTCTGAATTTCCTTGGCCGATTGCTTTTCTTTATGCTTCGATTGTTGTGGTCACTGGCCCGACGGTTATTAGTCCTCTACTGAAGCAAATTAATGTAGATAGGCAAGTTGCAACGCTTTTGGAAGGGGAAGGGGTTTTAATTGACCCTGTGGGAGCTATTTTAGCGTTTGTGGTTTTGGATACGATTTTAAACAACGATACTGACCCTGTTAACGCTTTTTTTGGTTTGTCGATACGTCTCGGTCTGGGTGCTGCTCTGGGTGCTTTTGGTGGTATTGCTATGAGTCTGATTTTTAAACATGCTCATATGCTGTCGTTGGAATTGAAAAATCTGGTAGTTTTGGCTGTGCTGTGGGGATTGTTTACTCTCGCTCAAATGATTCGCAGCGAGTCGGGACTGATGACTACCGTTGTTGCAGGATTGGTATTTGCTAATTCTTCTGTGCCGGAAGAGCGTTTGTTACGTCGCTTTAAAGGTCAATTGACGATTTTATGTGTTTCCGTACTATTTATTTTGCTTGCTGCTGACCTTTCAATTGATAGTGTATTTGCTTTGGGATGGGGTAGTTTAGCTACTGTTGTGGTGATAATGTTCGTTGTTCGCCCCGTAAATATTTTATTATGTACTTGGAATAGTGAACTCAATTGGCGACAAAAGGTTTTTTTAAGTTGGGTTGCTCCTAGAGGTATTGTTTGTGCTTCGATTGCTTCGTTGTTCGCAATTTTGCTGACACAGCGCAATATTAACGGTGGTGACTCTATTAAGGCTTTAGTTTTTTTGACGATTCTCATCACTGTTTTTTGCCAAGGTCTAACCGCTGGTTGGGTTGCTAAGTGCCTAAGAATTACTTCTAAACAAGCAAAAGGTGCAGTTATTGTTGGTTGCAATCCATTAAGTTTATTGATTGCTCGTTTCTTTCAACAACGCGGCGAGAGCGTAGTAATGATTGATACTGATTCTGAATATTGTGTCCAAGCTGAAGCCCAAGATTTAAAAGTAATTGCCAGTAGTGCGTTAGACGAAGGTGTGTTAGAAGATGCTGGTATAGACTCAGTAGGCACTTTTTTAGCAATGACCAGCTATGGTGAGGTAAATTTTGTTTTAGCTCAGCGTGCTGTTGAAGAGTTTAATCCACCAAATACTTTGGCTGTTTTTCCCCGCGACCCACAAGCAACTAATGTTAATCAAAAAGTTTATCAAGCTTTTGCTTCCGATTTAACAATCAAAACTTGGAACGAATATCTGAATGATGGACGAGTTAAGTTGGGGGTTACGACTTTAGCGGAAGCAGAAATTTCTACCCAGCAAGACTACCTCCGAGAATTAATTCGTGCTGGACAAATGTTGCCTTTAATGGTAGAACGCGAAGATAATCTTAATGTTATGCCCGCAACTTTAGAATGGGAAGTGGGTGACCGGATTATTTATTTACTGCATGACCCGAAACCGACGCTCTTACAACGGTTGTCTGGTGGGAAACAACAATTAAAAAATCTCTCCCTGGAAACTTTGCCAGAGGTTGAGCAAGTAGCGTTGGAAAAATTTCTAATTCGTAAGTCGTAAAAAACCCCATAAGAACCCCACCCCCAACCCCCTCCCCGCAAGCGGGGAGGGGGCTACGATTTTCTCAGTTTTTACTAATTTTCATAGTTTTTTCTCGTTTTTTCTCGTTATTGCCATATTTTGAGAGCGAGGGCAATACTTGTCGGTTAAGAAAATTCGGTAACCCAAAAACCTTGTAGAGACCGTATTAATCCGGTCTCTACATACCCTGAATCAACACGAAAAATCCTTAACCGAGCAGTATTGAGAGCGAGGGGACAAAGGAAAAAGAGGACGACGGAAAAAGAAAAGCACAAAAATCGTAGCCCCCTCCCCGTATGCGGGGAGGGGGTTGGGGATGGGGTTCGCTTTGTTAGGACGAGTGATATATAAGCTAAACCATCTGGTTAGCAGAAGAATCTCCTTGCTCAGCAATCTCAGACATTTCGGAAACGAGCATTTCTTTGCTCATTTGTCTTTCTTGCCACAACAAACCACCTAAATGCACCAAAGCAACAACAATTGATGCAACCGAAAGAATATAACTGTGTATAGCGAAAAGATGTTCAACTGTGATACTGCTTACACCATTACCACCAGTAAGAATATCGCGTAACTGATTACCAATAAAAGGAATAGCTTGAATAGTGCCTAACTCAATATTAAAACGCCAGTAACCTTCCTGAGTCCACCCTAAAATCATTGCTGTCCAATCTAAACCAATAGCTGTAAGGACTAAGAAAATTCCACTAATCCAAGCAGTCAACCAACTCTTGCGGAACTGTCTGCCCAAAAACATCACCACAATTTGAACTAAACCACAAACAATAAGTGCATTTCCTGCAAAACTGTGGGCTTTGAGGAACAACCAACCATTATTCACCGTTTCGCTAATAGTTTTCAAAGAATTATACGCACCCCCCGCTGTCGGTTGATAGTAAAAAGACAGCAATACCCCACTAATCGCAGCTATCAAGCTCAGGGTAAGAATTGCCACAGATAGTACAGTTGATATTCTTCGTAGCCTAAAATCCAAAAGTGTGGTCTGCATTGCTCTTTCCCCTTAAGTTTTTCTTAAATATGTAGTTATGTTACGATTATAGCTACGTTTTATTGATAAAAGTTTTTTTTTATTAATTTTGTTAAAAAAAATATTCCTTAAAAGATAAAGCATAGCCACATTCTCAATTAAGAAATAATACTTATGCAATTAAGTTAAATAAGAGACCCATTCTTGCAATATTTCTGGTGACCCATACCAATTATTAGGGTTGCGTGGAGAGTGCCTGACGGCTTCAATGACAATATTTTCAGCGCCTTGTAAATGTGCAGCTTCTATAGGCGTGATACCATCTCCCCAGGTATTACCTTGACCACAGGTTAGTTGATAGCTACTATAAGCCAACCAGCTACCAGGACGCCTTTGCCCAAAGATAGATTTTCCTGCGATACAAACGTAACGAACATTTTGGTAAAACGCACCAGGGTAATTATTGTTAACAAAATCCAGGCTCCAGCGCGTCCAACGCTCCTGACTGATATGGGGTGTACCTAAGGTGATTAATGTTGCGACTGTGGGATGAGCGTTAAAAATTGACTCTTTAATTACACTCGCTAGTCCTCCATTTCGTCCATCACCGTAAGATTTTTCTCCAAGATAGATACGCGATATCCAACCACCAGCCGAATGACCAATTAAATTGATTTGCTGTGTTTGATATTGCTGTAACATTCCCTTGACTGTTTGGTCTAACAGTTGCAGAATAGGCGTTACGGGTCGTCCACCAAAAGTGACTAACCAATCGCGTTGTCGTAAAGGCACGGTACAAGTGGGAAAGCCTAGTCGAACCAAAGAATTTTCGAGTGCGCGGTAAGCTTCAGCACCTTCTAAAAAACCGGGTAGAATAACTGTTGGTAAGGGCATCTAAGATTTATACTTGCTGATTATAGATTTAAGGCTTTGAGTTAGACTTTAGTCTTCTAGATTACACGTAAGTATATATTGTATGTAAGGTAAAAATTATTATCTCATCTGGGTTCACTTGCTGATTGCTAGTTACTAAGATGATTTTTAAGCGGTTGCGTATATAATAGGGTATGCGGGCTGTGACACCTCAACTCTTCTTGTCAACCTTTGCTAGAAGGTAAAGAATGGGGAGTTTGTAAGGAAGCATATCGCGGTGGGACTACCCTATATGTTTAGACGTCAAGCAATAAGAATTTAGTAATTAAGAACGAAATCTCACAGCAGGATAAAAAGTTATGCTCTTTTTCTCTAGCAAAGAGTGGGAAACAAAGGTTGGGAAAGCCAGTAATTTACGTTTTTTGAAAATTTAGTTCATAATAAGCGATTGCTGATACAAAAACATGAAAATAAATCTTTCTCATTTACCATGTGTAATTCCCGCTCCCCATCCCCACTCCCTACTCCACAATTATAAGAAAAAATAGATATTAATAAACAATAACTCTAGCTAAAAATTAAGATAATCTTTTTATGTAGCGCAACTTTCAGATACAGTCAGCCGTCGTTTGAGAGAATAATAACAGTAAAAATTGGCTACTACCCTGTTTAAATTTAAAAAGTCAGAAGTTAATATCAATAGACAGGAAACTGTCCCTATATTACTTGCTTCAAAAATAAAATTGTTATTGAATTGAACTGAGTGGAGTGAACGAGAAAAACTATGACTAATGTTTCTGTGCTGAAAAGTATACCCGATTTTTTAGGTCAACCAGCTGGAATCGCTGCTATAGCATCGATAGGTATTCATGGTGCCATTGCCTTTCTGTTGCCATTAGTATCGGTAAATTCCACCAAAAATTCACCCAAACCCCAAGCTAGCGTGGGAATGGTGGAATTAACACCCTCAGAAAAAAGCCGTGTACCCCAACCTGGCTTACCTTCTCCGGTGCCTTTAAAAGGACAACTCCCCCAAGTTCCAAGACTTGCACCAATTCCTCAAGGTAAAGCAGGTGAATTACCACCTCCTGGTCTCAGCGCATTGTCACCAAACGGACTACCACCAGGTCTATCATCAACAGCACTCTCTTCATTACCATCAAATACTCCAGCACCTCCAGCGGATTCAGCTACTAGCTTGATAATGCCTCCCATCAAAACTGACCTGAGCAAGCTGAGTATTCCAGCAATGCCAAGAACAGGACAGTCGGTGCGGATAAGTCCCAGAAGAAGAGGAGAAGTCCAAATAGACCCCTCTTTCATCGGTTCTAGTAGAACAAGAACACCGAGTTTCACTAATAGCCAACCGCAAATCGGACGCTCCCAAACACCGCTACCAGTAGACAGAATTCCGGAAGTCAGCAGAACCCCAGAATTTCAAACCCCAAGAACTGACGCAATACTTCAAACCCCAAGTCCAAACCCTTCTGACAGTATGCCATTTACTCCAGGGGCTGGAAATACTGTTCCGGATGGAACTGGAACACAAATGGCTCAAAATCTTCCCCCAGGTGCTTCTCAAAATCCAGACTTGATAGCCCCTGTAGGAGAGGCTCCACAAGTTAACGGAAGTAACGTAAATTTAGCCGCAAACGGTAGTAATTTACCTCAGTTTTCAGGTGGAACAGCACCGTCGTTACCCACATCTGGACTTCGCTTACCAGCTTCTGGAACCCCAGGAACTTCAGGAGTTACATCACCAGGCACAATTCAAACAATGGGTGAGATTAAAACTCTGGAACAGCAATTTAAGAAAGTTCGAGAGCAATACCCCAATTTTGTAACAGGTAAACCCTTCTCATTAGCACTAAATAAACCTGTTTTACAAGGTAAAACCATTAGAGGAGGTTTAGTAATAGATGAAAAAGGTCGGATTGATTTTCTAGAATTTTTAGGTGAATCAGTGTCACCAGAAGTCAACGAAGCCGTTAAACAAAGCTTACGGGAACATTTCAAAGAAAATACCCCCGCAACATCCAGCAAACCAACATATTACACATTTAGTGTGACACCTTCTGCCGGAAGCGGTAACACCCAAGCGACAGTAGAGAAAAAACCTACACCATCTTCAATTAGTCCACAACCATCAGAAGCACGGACAGAAGCTACAAACAATCAAGTTACAAACAATCAAAATCGACCCTTACAAGAATCAACCGTTATACCTCTTGCTGGTTCACCTGTTCCATCAGCGACTCCATCTGCAAAACCAGAATCTGGGGAGCAGAGCAGAATAAATCGATTTGTTCCCATACCAAGAGCAACTTCTCAGCCATTTATAGGTGGTACGCAACAGGGGAATAATTCTTCCGCTGCATCAGAAATACCAGTTGGACAACGAGTTCCCACTGAAGTTCCATTTACTCAAACTACGAAAAATCCAGCTTCGGAGTCATTAAATAGAACCAACACATCGGTTTCCACGCAAGAGTCTACAATTAGACGATTACGAGATTCCCAGATGAGAAATAACTCATTACCCACACCTGCTCCGGAAACAACTGCAAAACCAACCGCATCCCCAGAAGCGCAAGTGAGCAGCAACAATCAACCTACATCCTCCACTGATTCCAGCAAAAAACTAATCAGAAGGCTGCGGGAATTTAAAGAACAAAGAGAAAACCTAAATCAACAAAGATAAAGGTAACTAGTGGTTTATCTACCACAAGCAGCTTTGATAGGTAGATAAATCACATGTACCCGCTATTAAACCTAAACCTACTTAACTTCCCACCCCTGTTCTGCTTTTTGAAATACATAAGCAGATACCTCTAATAATTCTTCTGGACTCAATTTAGCTTTAAAAGATGGCATCGCATTTTTGCCATTTTTGATTTGATTTGCAATCGCATTAATTGAGTCAGTTTTATAATTTTCTAGGTACAACTCCAAGGCTTCTTTTTGCAAATTTTTTTCAGCAATTAAAATATTCCCACCACCGATATGGCAAGAAGCACAGTTTGCGTTAAAAATTTTAGCTCCATTTGATATTTCTGCGGCTCGTGCTGGACTAGTAAATATAAAATTAAATAGAATTAATACCAAAAGTATGATATAAAAAATTTTTCTCAAGAGATTCTCCTCGCAATAAGCTTCCAGCAACTAATAAAAACAGCCTCCAAAACTATTCTATGGTTGCCATAAGCCTAATGGATGTAGTTCTATCTACCTTTACCATTTATTTGGAATTTGTTGACGGATGACTGTTGATGGGTGACTGTTGACGGATGACTGTTGACGGTTGATGGAAATAATACTTATAGAAAACCAACACATCTAGAACATTTACATTCAACAACCAACAGTCAACAACCAACAGTCAACAACCAACAGTCAACAAATTTATTCAACAGTCAGTTTACCAACCATACCAGCACCGCGATGAGGTTCACAGTAGAAGGTATATTGACCTGGTGCTGTGTCTGCGGGTAAGGTAGTCTCGTAATCTTGACCGGGACTCATCAGCAATTGCTTGTGAGTTAAAGCTTTTGCCAAGTCTCCACCTTTGGAGTCAAAAACTACGTTGTGGGGAGGAACTTTATTATTCACCCATTTGATGGTGTCACCAGCTTTAACAGTAAGTTTTGCTGGTTCAAACGCTAACATTCCCTTATCGTTACCTAATTTAACGGTATACGTTTCAGCCGCAGCAGTGGGAGCGAAAACCGCGAAACTGCTAACAACTAGAAACATTGTTAACATAACTAAACTTAAACGCCGCAAGTTTGCAGCGAAATTTTCCATAACCTGTTTCATGAGTCGCTCCTAACAAACAGTCTTAGTCTTTCTACTCTTATTTTAAATGCAATTTGAACGAAATATGACAAGCTGTCGTAGAAGTTTTTTGTTTGGGAGTAGGGAGTGGGTTTTACCTTAAATAGTACCCCCCCTTCCCTAGTAGGGAAGGGGGTTGGGGGGTTAGGTCTCTTCTTTAGTAGTAGATTTTACCGCCACCCCATTTGTCACCGAGAATCTTAGGTTGCAGGAGAATATGACCTGCAATAGCCTTTAAATCCTCGTCGCTTAAGTTACGCATTTCCGTAAAAATATCAGCGCTCTTAATGCTGGGGTGTAATTCGGAAATTTCTTCCTCCCCGTCATAGGTGGTCGGATTTTTCATATAATCCACCAGTGCTTCAACATTATTACGAGGTGGTGTAGCTAGTGCCAGAGCTTCTGGTTCTAATCCAACGTTTTGGTTGGTCTTGGTAACGCCACCAGCGTGACATTGGGCACAAGCATATTGAAATAAACTTTTGCCCTCTTTAACTTGTTTAAGGCTGAGTGTAATGTTGTCGCCTTTATCATTTAATGGCAGAGTGCGGGTTTCTTTATCCAATCCTACAGCTTGCGCGTTGGAGACAGCTAACTGAAACGTCAGCAAAACAGCTGCCACTAAGATGCCAATTAATCTTCTAAACATTTTTTCCCCTTAAAGATTTTCACGCTCAACACAGCTAATAAAGATTGCGGTACTTAATCTTTGGCTGTTGACAGTTGACTGTTGACAGTTGACTGTTAACGGTTGACAGTTGACAGTTGACTGTTTTTAGCCATTAGCCATACACCAAATGCTTGTTTGGTTACAGAAAAAAGATAAAGTCGCTGTAATACAAATATCATGTTCAGAGTGCAATTTGTCGCCTAAACTACTGGGAGTGGGGAGTGGGGGAAACAATTCGCAATTTGAAATTTGCAATTCGCAATTAATTGATAATTGGGAGTCGAGAGCGGGGGAGATGAGGGGATGAGGGGTATGGGGGAGTTAACCGTTAACAGTCAACAGTCAACCGTCAACAGTCAACAGTGAACAGTCAACTTTCAGAAATTATCAAAATGGCTCATGGTCAAGCGACTCCAGATGCTGAGGTTGTTTTGTACCATAATTTTTTTTCTCAGCCAGAAAGTCAGGCTTTTTTTCAAGAATTGTTAAGAGGGATAAATTGGCGACACGATAAGATAAAAGTATATGGTAAAGAATTTGACCAACCTCGCTTGACTGCTTGGTATGGTGATGAGGGGAAGTCCTATTGTTATTCTGGTATCACAATGCATCCTGAGACTTGGACTCCCACTTTAATTGCAATCAAGAGTCGGATAGAAACCACTGAGCAAGTCAAATTTAATAGCGTGCTTCTTAATCTTTACCGTCACGGAAAAGACAGCATGTCCTGGCACAGTGATGATGAACAGGAATTAGGGAAGAATCCAATTATTGCCTCAGTCAGCTTTGGGGAAACGAGAAGATTTTTATTGAGGCACAAATTTGATAAAAGTTTACCAAAAGTAGAGATAAAGTTAACAAATGGTAGCCTTTTGATAATGAGAGGAACAACGCAGCACTTTTGGCAGCACCAAATACCCAAGGGGGGTAAATTCCTACAGGAAAGAATCAATTTGACTTTTAGAAGAATTTGTTGATGGGAGAGTTGGGGGTGGGGAGTTGGGAGTGGTAATTAGCAATTGCGAATTGCGAACTGCGAACTGCGAATTGATTTCCTCACCCTTTTCCTCCTGTAAATGTGACTCCTTGAATAAAATAACGATTAAAGAAAGCGTAAATTGCTAAAGCTGGCAAGGTGAAAACCATAGAAGCCGCCATAATATAATTCCAATAGCTAATATATTGACCCTTAAAGGCATTTAAACCCAAAGGTAATGTAAACATTTCTGGGTCAAACAAAATTACTACAGGTAATAAAAAATTATTCCAGCTACCCATAAACACAAAAACCGCTTGTGCAGCAAGTGCTGGTTTTGCTAAAGGTAAAACAATACGCCAAAAAATACCAAAAGGAGTTAGACCATCTAAGGCTGCAGCTTCTTCTAATTCTTTAGGAAAATTAGTAAAAAATTGCCGCATCATAAAAATAAATGTGGCGTTTACCATGCTGGGAATAATCATCCCTTGGTAAGAGTTCAACCAGCCGAAAGCTTTTAATATTAAAAATGTAGGAATAAGTGTTATTTGTGCTGGGACTGCTAATATAGCTAAAATTAATACAAACCAAAATCGTCTTCCTGAAAAACGTAATCGGGCTAAAGCATAACCAGCCATTGAATTAAACAATAAATTTAATAGAGTTACACTGCCAGCAATTAATACACTGT
The DNA here is from genome assembly GCA_019359035.1 of Scytonematopsis contorta HA4267-MV1. Classification (GTDB taxonomy): domain Bacteria; phylum Cyanobacteriota; class Cyanobacteriia; order Cyanobacteriales; family Nostocaceae; genus Scytonematopsis; species Scytonematopsis contorta. Next base: position 33,784 of record JAHHIC010000108.1, read on the forward strand.
TCAATAACCAGCGTAAAAATAGCGGTTCACGTAGAAAGATTTGTATGTAGTTATCAAGAGTGAAGTTTTTCGGGAGAAAGTTTGGCTCACTACTAACTATCTCTGATAATGGTTTAAATGATGCTGAAAAAGCCCATAAAAAAGGTATCAGGGTAATAACTGCATATAACGTAAGTAAGATGTAAAGCAGCCACTTACCGATTGGGAATTGACGTGTCATTGGGGGATTAGTGAGTGGGGAGTAGGGAGTAGCATATTTGTAGGTTGGGTTGTTCGCGCAGCGTGCCGCTTCGGCATGGCTTTGGGAAACCCAACTTTTCGGTCGTTTTTAGGTCGCTCGCTTGTTGGGTTATCTTTTATCGGACGCTACGCGAACGTTCCTCAACCCAACCTACGTAATTTGCTGTTGTACCCAATTTCTGAAAGCTTTCATTGTTTTGTTTCGACCTTGATTTTTACACTGCTGTAGGTATTGAGGGATAACTTTTTGCAAAGGTAAACTAGGGAAAGTAGGGCTGAATTCTGATTCTGTATATTTACCATTTTCTAGTACATTAATTTGTAATTTACCCTTTTCAAATCGCCATAATTCTGGTGTTCCTAATGCGGCGTAAATGTTTGGATGAGTGCGCGAAGTAACATCTATTTCTAATGCTAAATCTGGTGGTGGGTCTTTTACCAAGTCTATTTTATCTTTTCCTCTTACTGTTGCTTCATTTTTAATATAAAAACAGTTGTCAGGTTCTATACCTTGACTCATTAATTCATTTTTAAAAGTTGTTGAACCTAGTGACCAAAATTCAATGTCTAATTCTTCCAAAAGAGCTTTTATAAAATCACTAACTATTTCTTTACTACCTTCATGTTCTGGCAATGGCGTCATGATTTCTAAAATACCGTTGTTATAAGCTACCCTGGAGCTACGACTTTCACCTAATTCTTCTAAAATGTCTTCAAATTCCTGCCAACTAGTATCTTCTAAAAGCACTCTTTGTCCTGGTGGTACAATTAATTGCTTTAACATTATTTTGACACCTTGATTAATTTTCATTATCATATATTAAGCGATACTGCGAAGGTTTTAGGTTTTCATTTTGAGACCCAATAGTCAACAGCCAACAGTCAACAGTCAACAGTCAACACTTAAAGACTATTACATTTTTTCTCCACCGAAAAACCGCCGTTGAATTAAAGTCATAGTAATAATTACTCCTGCTAATAAAAAGGCGATAGCGGCTGCGTAACCCATTTGTAAGTTGCGAAAAACACTTTGGTATATCAGCAAAACTACTGTCAAAGTCGCGTTGTTTGGTCCACCAGTACCTCCAGAAAATATATATGACTGGTCAAATAACTGAAAAGTGCCAATAATACCCATTGCTACAACAAAAAATGTGACTGGTTTAAGTATGGGTACTGTTATGCGTATTAACTTTTGCCACTCCGATGCTCCGTCCAGGGATGCTGCTTCATAAAGACTTTGGGGTATATCTTGCAATGCTGCTAAATAAATCACCATAAAAAACGGTGCAGTTGACCAAATATTCATTATCATTATGCCTTTAAGGGCTACACTGGGGTCACCCAACCAGTTGTAAGTTGGTAGTCCTAAAAAGGCGAGAAAATCATTCAGTAATCCATCGGCGTTATAAATCCACATAAAAATAAGAGTAAGTACCGCAGAAGAAGTAACAGTGGGTAAAAAGTAAAGGATACGCCACCAATTTTTTCCACGAACACCAGAGTTTAGAGTTACAGCCAAAATTAAAGCTAGGATTGTTTGACACGGTACAACTATTGCTACATATTGCACAGTATTCCAAAGTGCAATCCAAACGCGGTCATCTTCAACTAAGCGAGTAAAGTTACGTAAACCAATAAATTGGTATTCAATACCGCCTAAAAGTTGTACTCTATGTAAAGAAAGGTAAACGGCATAAATAATAGGTAATATTACAAATGCCCCTAGTACTAAAATCGCTGGAGTCATGAATAAGTAACCAGCAAGGTCTTCGGTTACATTTTTTCTAAATCTACTGCGTCGTTTTCTCAGTTCAAATACAGACACAAATTTAACCTCTAAAATATAGGTGCGCTAAAGCACTACTATGAAACCTTTTATTCCATTGCTTTAATTAGTCTATTTGCGGACATTTCTGCTTTTTGCATTGCTTGCGGTAGAGGCTGTTGTCCTAACATTGCACTCACAAATTGATTATCAAAATTATTCATAATTGCAGCAGGGTATTTTCCAATTTGCCAAGGGGTCGCATAACCCACTCCAGCAACAAAAGCTGACCTGAGCAAATCTTCTCCGTACCCTAATTCTTTGGCTATAGATTTGCGTGTGGGTAAAGCAATTCCTGTTCCCGTCCATTTGGACATTCCTTGTTTACCTGTAAGATAAGAGATTAACTCCCAGGCTGCTTTTTTATGTTGTGACTGCTTATTCATTACATAGGCAACAGTAAAAACCATCGTTCCTTTTTTATCGTTTAGAGTTGGTAATTCTGCTGTGGCAAATTCTAGCTTAGGAAAAGTTTCTTTTAAAAAAGGAATTGCCCAATTACCTTCAATTACCATTGCTACTTTTTCTTGACCCAACATTTCACTCCCGGAGTTTGTACCTACATCAGATTTTTGTGCTGAAGTGCGGTCTTTTAAATATTGGTCTATAACTAATTGTAATCCTTGCAAGCTAGACTCTGAAGCGAACGCGGCATAATCATTTCCATCTATTATTTTCCCCCCAAAGGCTTTTATTTTGTAGACTTGACGTGCTAACTCTGGTGTTTCTCCAAAACCGTATTGGTCGATTCTTTTATCTTGATTTCTATCAATTGTTAGTTGTTTAGAATAACTACGCAATTCTTCCCAACTTATAGGAGGGTTAGCGAACCCAGCATTATTTAAAGCTTTTTTGTTATAAAATAATGCCAAAGTTGAATAGTCTTTTGGTAAACCAAAAATTTGGTTATTATATTTAAAACTATCTAATAAAGTTTCTTCAAAATCCTCTAAAGCAAACTCCGGTGTAATATAACTATCCAAAGGTTCTAACACCCCTTGACTCATAAGGAAAGGTGCTTCAAATACATCTAAATAAAATACGTCTGCTGCTGCTTCTCCGACCAATCGAGTTTTTATCACGTCCATATATTGGTCGTTGATTACTTCCTGTTTAACTTTTATATTTGGGTGTTGAGTTTCAAAGTCCGTAAGTACTTGTTTTAATAACTTTTGTTCTACCGGATTTGCCGTCCAATTACTGAGTTTAATAGTAACTATAGTTGAGTCTGCTGTATTACTTACTAAGGGTGAGGGGTAACAACCTACTAAAGTAAAACTTATAAGTAATGCTAATAACACAAATCTAAGCAATTTTTCCTTCATTTTTCACCCTCAACCATTTCTTCCATATGTTTCTCTTTAATCTTTCTTTTGATTTTTCAACTTTAACTTTTGACTTATTATCTCCCTTATATCTCCCTCAACTAAAGACTTATATTTTCTTATCTTTAATTTTTATTGAGAAATGTAAGTTACAATAACGAACAATTAACATGTACGTTACTGACTTATAAGCAATTTAAATATTTGTAGGATGCCTCTTTTAAAAACAAAGGTTATGGATTCTCTCCAAATTCAAAGCTCTACTCCTTTATTTCCCGACATCCCAACCCTTCCAGTTTGCGAAACACCCCTTCCTTTAACTCTGACGGATGCAAACAAGGGTATCGAGGCACAGAAGGCAAGTACCCCTACATCAAAAGATACGATTAGAACTAGCTTAAAAGCCTCAACTATTGATGGTTTATTTGCCGCTGTGTTCTCAATTAGTACTACAGGGATTTTACTAAGTAATTTTCTGGTGGAATTAGATGCTTCCCCTATGGTTTTTGGAATGTTGTCATCTATCCCAATGCTGGTAAATCTGATTCAACCTTTGGGTGCTGTCATCTCAGAGCGTACAACCAGCCGCTTTTGGTATTCGATGTGGACTTATGGCACTTCACGCTTAGTGTGGCTGATGTTACCGTTGGCAATCATCGGCTTCAATTTGGGATTTATAGATAATAAGCAGTTAATGACATTAACCCTCTCAATTATCCTCATAACTAATTTGTTGGGAGGATTAGGAAACGCATCATGGCTGTCATGGTTAGCAATGATAGTTCCTAGACGATTGCGGGGAAGATATTTTGGCATACGCAATAGTGTTTCCAGCCTGACTAACTTAGTTTGCGTACCTTTAGCTGGATTGTTTGTATCGAAATGGTCTGGTGGAGCAATTCAAGGTTATGGAATTGTTTTGTTGGTGGGTATTCTTTTTGGTGTAATTAGCTTATTATGTCAACACTTTAAAATAGACATTAACCCACAACAACAAAATTCCCAATTCCCCATCCCAAGTCCCCAGCACCCCACTCCCCACTCCCCAATCCCAAGTCCCCACTCCCCATTCCAAGAAATCTTAAAGGATTCAAACTTTTTAGTATTTTTGGCATACTTTAGTTTTTGGATGTTCGCTGTTAATCTCAGCACTCCATTCTTTAACTTATATATGTTACAGAACTTGAAGTTGGATGTGAGTTGGGTGACGTTATATAGTAGTCTCCAAGCTGCGGCTAATTTGCTAATGATGATACTGTGGGGTCGCTTAGCTGATAAGATTGGCAATCGTCCAGTTCTATTTATAATCGGAATTTTAGTAGCGATTACACCATTATTGTGGTTAGGTACTAGTAATAGTGAGTTGGGTGTTTGGCTATGGTTACCTTTGTTGCATATATTTTTAGGAGGCACTTTGGCTGGACTTGATTTGTGCAACAACAATTTGCAACTGGGGGTCGCAGCAATCAAAAATCAATCTGCTTATTTTGCAATCGCAGCAGCGGCATCAGGTGTTAGTGGTGCAATAGGTACTACTATAGGTGGTTTTATTGCTCAGAATCCTGCTTGGGGAGGGTTAACAACTTTATTTATAATTTCTAGTGTGTTTAGATTATTCTCTTTAACACCATTATTTTTTGTACAAGAAGGAAGAGGATTATCTTTTAAAAATGTGGCGCAAAAATTGAGGGAGCGGGTATTTATGTTTTCAGCGGTCTTCGCAAGAACTGCTAGAGATTGAAATAATCCCACCAAATCAAAAGAGACCTAACCCCCCTACCCCCCTTCCCTGCTAGGGAAGGGGGGTTTTCGTAGCCCCCTCCTCGCTTGCGGGGAGGGGGTTGGTATGGGTTACTTTTATTACTCAGCAACAGTAGAACTCAAGCTTCTTGTCTCCCACAAAACCATATTATGGCTGGGAGTAGAAGAAGGTTGATGCAGAGCAATCAGCTGCGTTAAAGTCTTTTTCAACTGAGTACGACATACAATATCGTCAACAAAGCCGTGTTTCAGCAAATCTTCTGCTGTCTGAAAGTCCTCTGGTAATTTTTCTCTCAAAGTTTGCTCTATCACGCGCCGACCAGCAAAAGCAATCATGGCTTTAGGCTCTGCCAAAATAATATCACCTAACATCGCAAAAGAGGCTGTTACACCCCCTGCTGTCGGGTTGGTTAAAACAGGAATATATAAAAGCTTTTCATCATGATGTCTTTGTAGCGCTCCAGAAATTTTTGCCATCTGCATCAAAGATAGCATTCCTTCTTGCATTCTCGCCCCACCAGAGGCGCAAACAATTACCACGGGATAGCGTCTTTGGGTTGCTTGTTCTATCAGACGGGTAAGTTTTTCTCCTACCACAGAACCCATACTTCCACCCAAAAATCGGAAGTCCATTACTCCCAAAGCTATGGGATGATTATCAATTTGACCTAACCCTGTTTTTACGGCATCGGTCAAACCTGTTTTTTCAGTCAACTCTCTTAAACGGTCACTGTAAGTTTTGCGATCGCGAAAACCGAGTGGGTCAGCTGAGTGGAGATTTTCGTCCATTGCTCTCCAAGTACCAGCATCAATTAACTGACGAATACGCTCATCACTATCCACCCGATTATGATAGCCACAGTCACCGCAAACCATTTGGTTAGCAAGTAAATCCTTGGTATAACTGAGAACTCCACATTTAGGACACTTATGCCAAAGACCGTCTGCAATTTCTCGCTCTTGTTGACGTTCTATACCAATTTGACCATTTTTTTTTCGATTAGCGAACCAATCAAACAGAGACTTTAAACCGCGTGATTCTTCGTTGTTTGCCATTTTGTTTTGTTATTCAAATGTGTGCTAGTCAGTTGTCAGTTGTCAGTTGTTGGTTGTCAGTTTTTGGTTGTGAGCATTAACAACTCAAAACTCAAAACTTTTAACTATTGACTATTGACTCAAACTATGAGTGTAAACAATGTAGACCTTTAAAATGCTTCTTAAGTTGCGAGCTTAATGAAAATACATAAACAAATGTAAGCCTATTGTCCACCTTTTGTGGTACTTTGCACCAGCAAAGTAGTCTAATATTTGTATTCGCATACTTATAAAGCGGTCAAATTTCCAGCAGAGAACTGGTTACTATACACTCAATCCCATAATCTTACTTAGGAAATATTATGGACAGCCAGTATCTATAGCATGATTTTGCATAATTAAGAAAGCAGCATTAAAGATTGTGCTTGTCAAGATTGCTCTTAGTAATAGAGAGTAATCCAAGTCACAAGCTAATATTATCAAAAGCTTAAAAGGCAAGTAGTAATAGAAATTACAGTAACTAGGGATAAAAAAGTAGTAAGGACAAAGTTACAAGTAAGTATTCATCCTGCGAACACGCTAACTAAAAAATAAGCGTATATAAGTAGATAAAATAGCTTCACCGCTAAACAGTGTAATTACTGCTCCTAAAGCTAAGAAAGGACCGAAAGGTATTTTTTGTCCCTTAGAAAGACGTGAAAACATTATTGCAGCCCCAGCGACTATGACCCCCACTAAACAAGCGAGAAAACCAGCTAGCAATAACTGTTTCCAACCTAACCAAGCACCCATCATAGCAGCAAGTTTAGCGTCTCCACCTCCCATTGCTTCTTTGCCAAAAATTATTGCTCCGACAAAAGCAATACCTTCAAATAACCATAGTCCTAATACAGCTGCCACTATTGCTTGCATAAGTGTATTCGCACTTTGACCGAAGTTAGACCCAGGTAAATAACCGACCACTGATTGAAACATAAAACCCAGTATTAACCCGGTTTTTGTCAGTGGATTAGGTAGAGTCATGGTATCTAAATCAATTAGAGATAGTGCTAGTAACCAGCTACAAAAAGCCCAGTAACCGATGGTTTGTGGTGAATCTTTAAATACCCAAAAAACGAGTAAAAATACTAAACCAGTTATCGCTTCTACCAGGGGATAACGTATAGAAATTTTAGTTTTGCAATAGCGACAACGTCCCCTCAACCGCAACCAGCCGAACACGGGCACATTATCGTAAGGTTTAAGTTGGGTTAAACAATGGGGACAGCGAGAAGGAGGGAAAAGAATCGACAACCTTGCGGGTAGCCGGTAAACAACAACATTAATAAAACTGCCAACAGATGCACCCAAGGCGAAGACAATAAGACTCGCCCCTGTCATCGATAAGATATCCATATGTAATTTGTCATTTGTCAGTTGTCAGTTGACTCTTGCCAGTTGACTGTTGACTGTTGACTGTTGTTGGTTGTGAAATGAGCAATGACCAATTAGCAATTACCAATTAGTAATTACCAATTGACTAATAAATAAAAGACTCAATTTGAGCCAATGGGACAAAACATTCTTGCGGCAAAAGCACTGGATTGGGAGTAAATATTACCTTACCCCGGTGATTAAACCGATTAATAGCGACTCCAGAGGCGTGTCCAGTCATTTCTGGATGAACCTCGCAGTAGACGCGATAAATATCTCCAGCAGATTTGACGACGGCGGCATCAATCAAATGGGGCTGGCTTCTGGTATTTGTGTAATTAGGTTGCGTTGGTTGTACAGCGTACACTGCTTGTTTTAAGTTATTTTGCGATGTTTGGACTATATTTTATCCGAAAAAATTCATTTGTACCTGCCTAAATTCACAGATTTAGACGAAATAAGTAATTTATATGCCTCCAAGAGAGTTAATTAAGGCCGCGCTCATTGCACGACAGCCAACTAAATCCATGCCTGGGGACATTATATCCCCAGTTCGGTATCCACGCTGTAAAACATCCAACACTGCATTTTCTAGACAATCGGCAGCAGCTTTTTCATTAAAAGCGTAACGTAGCATCATCGCAGCACTCAAAACTTGCGCCAAAGGATTAGCTTTATCCTGTCCTGCAATATCTGGGGCCGAGCCATGAACAGGTTCAAAGACCCCTGCTCCCGTAGCACCCAAGCTAGCAGATGGTAACATCCCAATACTACCAGTCAGCATCGCTGCAGCATCAGAAAGAATATCACCAAACAAATTTCCTGTGACAATAGTGTCAAACTGTTTGGGGGCGCGTAGTAACTGCATCGCGGCGTTATCAACATAAAGGTGAGTCAATTCCACATCAGGATATTCTTTCCCCAACTTGGTAATACACTCGCGCCAAAGTTGAGACACATCCAAAACATTAGATTTATCTACCGAACAAAGTTTCCCTCTACGTTTACGAGCGGCTTCAAAAGCAACTCGACCAATACGCTCGATTTCCGATTCACTGTAGACCATCGTATTCACACCGCGTCTCTCACCAGTTTCAGTTTCAAAAATTCCTCTGGGCTTACCAAAGTAAATTCCCCCAGTGAGTTCGCGCACTACCATAATATCGACGCCTTCCACAACTTCTTTTTTCAGAGTCGAAGCGTCTATTAATTGCGGCAAAATTTGTGCGGGACGCAAATTGGCAAAAAGTCCTAAACCAGCACGCAAACCTAGCAAACCCGCTTCTGGACGTTGATGATTTGGTAAAGAATCCCATTTATAACCACCAATAGCAGCTAGTAGAACAGCATCGCTGTTGCGACAAGTGTCCAGAGTCGCAGAAGGTAGAGGCTCACCAGTCGCGTCAATCGCTGCTCCACCAATTAAAGCTTCTTGGAATTCAAAATTAATATCAAACTTTTTCCCCACTATATTAAGTACGTCTACCGCTACTGCCATAATTTCGGGACCGATGCCATCACCTGGGAGTAGGGTTACGCGGTAGTTCTTAGTCATAGATGCTTCTTTGGTTTGTTTTTAAAATTCGGTGAGATTATATATCATACCGAGTAAATAGCACTGATGGAATTTTTAATATATCTAGATGTTTGTTGCCTGAATCGACCATTTGATGACCAAACGCAGGAACGTATCCGCTTAGAAGCAGAAGCAATACTCTTTATCCTGACTAAATTTCAAGTAGGTGATTGGCAACTGCTAGGGAGCGAAGCCTTTGACGATGAGCTTAACAATACCGCAGAGGGAGCAAGAAAACGCCAGATGATAATTTGGGCAGGTTTAAAAGCTATGATGCATTACATATTTCTTGTGCTGAAGCAGAAGGTGCTGATGTTTTGCTCACGACTGATGACAGAATGCTACGTTTAGCAGCAAGGCATCAAGACTTGCTACAAGTAAGAGTAGATAATCCCCTGCAATGGCTAATGAAGGTTAGAAATGATTGACGTAAGTAAGTTGAGTCAAGCAGAAATTGAACGATTAGGAGTTGATGCGCTTACCTTAGCCTTGGGTCCAGCAGGAATGGGGCTATTTATGCATAAATTTGAAAAAGGTATAGGAGATTATACACTTTCAAGGCATGAAATATTGGGAGAACCAACCCTTGAAGATATTTTTGACCGAATTAAAAAACGACGCCAAAACCCTATTAAAAGTATTGATAATCTACCTCAAGTCACAAGCATGAATATGGTAGATGTTAGTCAACTGAGTCAAGTTTAAATTCAGCAACTGGGAATAGAAGCGCTAACAAAAGCTCTTGGTTCTCATGGAATGGAGCTATTTATGCAGCAATTTGACATGGATAATGAAAAAAAGTAAATATTAAGCTATTACAATGATGGGTTACGGCGCTTTCTACAACTTTAACAACCGACCATTAGGTTTTAAAAATGCGCCTAACCCATCCTACGAAATTTATCCTGTAAAAAATAAAGTTTCAATGAAGTTAGTTTCAATTTCCGTAACGAAGCAGACAAAAGCTGTAGGAAAAAGCTAGGCTGGCTTTAAATCAAGACAGGGTAACAAAATCACTATCAGCCTAAAAACCGCACAAGACCAGATATTTTGATAGTTGGTCTCATAGTTTCTTTGGTGCGTTTTTATTATCAAAAAAACCTGATAAATATCGATACAATTACAAACTACTGTCAAACAGCTATGGTAAAAGAATTAGCAATTCGCACCAACGGACTAACAAAACAATTTGACAGACATGTTGCTGTGAACAACGTTGACTTAGAAATCCAATCTGGTGAAGTTTATGGACTCATCGGTCCCAACGGAGCAGGAAAAACAACCCTGATTAAAATGTTGACGACCGCAGAAGAACCAACAACCGGGGAAATTTACATCAGTGGAGAAAAATTACAACGTGAAAAAAGTAACATTCACCTCAAGCGCAGCATTGGCTATTTACCCGACGATTACCCAGTTTACGAAGACTTAACCGTTTGGGATTACTTAGATTATTTTGCCAGGTTGTATCGGCTACGACACCCTAGACGAACTCAAAGACTGCATGAAGTTTTAGAACTCGTGCAACTAGCTAATAAACGCAATAGCTTAGTTTCCACCTTATCCAGAGGGATGAAACAGCGTTTAGGCTTAGCAAGAACAATAATTCACGAACCGATAGTACTTTTTTTAGACGAACCAGTTTCCGGACTCGACCCCATAGCGAGACAACAGTTTCGGGAAATTATAAAAGCTTTACAAGAAGCGGGAATGACAATACTAATTTCTTCCCACGTTCTTAGTGACTTAGCGGAACTGTGTACGAGTGTGGGAATTATGGAATTTGGTTTTTTAGTGGAAAGTACATCACTCAAAGACCTTTACCAACGTCTTTCTCGTCAGCAAATTTTGATATCTACCCTTGGGAAACTCGACCCACTTTTGAGCGAGCTAAAAAATCATCCAGCAGTGGAAGAGACTCAGGTAATAACAGGACAGAACAGCGTCCGTGTATATTTTTCCGGGAAACAAGAAGAAAGCGCAGAACTATTACTTTCGCTCGTTACAGCAGGTATTCCCTTGAACGATTTCCACTGTACTCAAGAAGACTTAGAAACAATTTTCCTCAAAATGGGACACAAACAAGCGACTTGATTGGTTGGGAATTGGTAATTGGTAATTGGTAATTGGTAATTGGTAATTGGTAATTGGTAATTGGTAATTGGTAATTGGTAATTGGTAATTGGTAATTGGTAATTGCTAACTCCCATCTCCCTCATCTCCCCCCACTTCCCCATCTCCCCTACTCCCCACTCCCCACTCCCCCTCTTTGGAGATTACTATAATGCTTAATGTTCTAGACAAAATAGGTGATTGGAATCCTCAACTGTTCCGAGAAATTAAGGGACGGTTAAAAGTTTTTAACGTTGTAATCGTAGTTGGAATATCACTCTTAAGTCAGTTAGTACTTTTTCTCTATCAATTACGGGAAATTCCTGGACAAAAATACCAACTTTTGGGTGAGTACTGTGGTTTAAGAAGTAGTTATCAAAAACAACAAGATTTAATACAAAGAGAAGTAAATAAATTTAACGATTTATTGTATGCAGCCAAAAGTGCTAAACCAGTCGATAAGGTGAAAATCACTGATATAGAGGGGCAATTAGAACTTGCTCGTAATAAAAGTGAAGATTTGTTCAAGTTTTTATCCAAGAATTATTGCCCACCTGAGCAAATACATATGCAGGAATGGTGGCTTGACCATTGGAAATATATTTTCATGACTCTTTCTGTGGTGTTTGTCTTTGTACTTTTAATTGCAGGAACTTATCTACTGATAAATAACCTAGCCCAAGAAGAACGTAAGGGAACGCTGAATTTTCTACGTCTGACTCCACAAACGGAATCTGAAATTTTATTGGGCAAAATTTTAGGGGTTCCAATCTTAATTTATTTGCTGGTTTTTTTAGCCCTCCCATTACACTTTTTTTCTGGAGTCTCTGCGAATATTGCTAAGAGTCATATTTTTAGCTTCTACAGCATTTTAGGAGGAAGTTGTTTTTTCTTTTTTAGTGCAGCATTATTATTTGGTTTAGTTTGTCGTTGGTTAAATGGGTTTCAACCTTGGTTAGGTAGTGGTTCTATTCTGCTTTTCTTGGTAATTACTTTACAAATGGCATCCAGCGGTTACAGTGCTAGTTTAAATTATGCTTCTGCATGGTTGGAACTATTAAGTCCATTCCAAATGGTAAACCATTTATTTCCTCGTGTACTTTCTAGCTCTGTTAACTCAAATGTACTGAAGATGAATTTCTTCTACTTACCTATAGGTAAAAATCTGATAACTTTAGTTGGCTTGCAATTACTACAGTTTGGTATGTGGAGCTACTGGATTTGGGAAGCATTAAAACGTTCCTTCCGCAATCAAAATGTAGCAATATTAAGCAAAACTCAAAGTTATGGTTTCATAGCTTGCTCTCAAGTACTTACTTGGGGGTTTACTTTACAGTACTATGACAGAAACTATTGTCCTCGTTACGAAGATAAACTTTGCACTTACGATTTAAATTACCAGATAGCGCAAAATTTACCGATAATTATTGCTTTTAATTTAATACTGCTGTTTGGATTACTAGCAATTCTTTCACCACATCGTCAAACTGTACAAGATTGGGAAAGATATAGACATCAAAATATTTCTCCTAATCACAAATCAGGAAACAAATCTTTTTTAACTGATTTGCTTCGGGGTGAAAAAAGTCCGGCAATTATGGCAATGGCTGTTAATTTAGTGATTGTTGCCATACCAGTTGCTATTTGGATGTTAATTGCACCATCTTTGAATTTCCATCAAAACCCTGCTAATTGGATACAAAAAATTGACAAAATGAGGGGGGTTTTAGCAATAGTTATGTGTATTAGCTTAATGCTTATTTACACTATGGTTGCTCAAATGGTATTGTTAATGAAAAATTCTCGTCGTACTTTGTGGGCAATTGGTATAGTTAGTTCGCTTGTTATATTACCACCAATTATTTTATCTATGGTTGGTATGAACCCACGAGAGCATAGCTTTGTGTGGATGCTAACAAGTTTTCCTTTTTACTATGTTGATGCATACTCGACACCAGTAATGCTGTTTGCACTTTCTTGTCAAATATTAGTTTTGGCTTTATTACACTTGCAGCTATCACGTACTATAAAATTTCTTGGAGAATCTGCGACTAAAGCTTTGTTAAGAGTTTAAGGTAACTGTTGACGGTTGACGGTTGACGGTTGATGGTTGACGGTTGACTGTTGACTGTTGACTGTTGACTGTTGACGGTTGACTGTTGACTGTTGACTGTTGAATCCTATTACTACTTATCTTTTTTTTAAATTGGGATACTCTTCACTCCCCCAATTACTACTATGCTAAATTTATTAGATAAAATAGGCGATTGGAACCCACAGCTTTTCCGAGAAATTAAGGGTCGTCTAAAAATTTTTAATGTTACGATTATTGCTGGAATTTCCTTGTTGAGTCAGTTAGCACTTTTCTTTTATCAACCGCTGGAAATTCCTGGAAAACAATACTCACTTGTAGGTAAACACTGCAACTTAAAAAATATTTATAAAAATAAATTAGACCAGCTTAATAGTGCGCTTAACTTATTATATCAAAAGCCAATATCTCAACCAGTTAATAGTACTAAAATAACTCAATTCGACGCGCAGGTAGATGCTGCTAACAATAAAATTAGCGAATTTAAAAAGTTTTTATCTAATAATTATTGTCCTCCAGACCAAGTTAATATGCAGCAATGGTGGTTAGACCACTGGAAATATATTTTCGTGTATATGAGTGTGGCATTTGTCTTCATACTTTTAGTCGGGGGAACTTATTTAATCATAAATAATTTATATCAAGAAGAGCATCGCGGAACACTAAGTTTTTTACGTCTTAGTCCGCAAACAGAATCTGATATTTTAATAGGCAAAATTTTAGGAGTTCCAATATTAATTTATTTACTGATTTTTCTAACAGTTCCTTTCCATATTTTTTGTGCGTTATCTGCAAATATTCCCTTTAGTAAAATAATTAGTTTTTACGTTGTCTTAGTAGCAAGTTGTTTTTTATTCTTCAGTGGAGCGTTATTATTTGCCTTAGTTTGTCGTTGGTTATGTGGATTTCAACCTTGGTTGGGTAGTGGTACTGTTTTAGTTTTCTTGATGTTAACTCCACTACTAATATTAGGTGGGAGTAATGGTATAACTAACGTCTTTGGGTGGTTAGTAATATTGAATCCGCTTTCATTGATATACTATTTATTTCCTGGTGTTCTCTCGGAATATATTATATCGTTTATGGGAGATTTAAATTTATTTAACTTACCTATAGGTAAAAGTTTAATCACTTTAGTCAGCTTTCAAGTACTACAATTTTGTGTGTGGGGTTACTGGATTTGGGTAGCTTTAAAACGTTCTTTCCACAATCAAAATATAACAATTATAAGCAAAATTCAAAGTTACTGTTTTATAGCTTTCTTTCAAGTCGTTCTTTGGGGATATACTCTGCAATATAAAAGTAAAGGTAATTATCATGATAAATATTATGACGTAAATTACCAAATAGGAAAAAATTTGTACCTAATTATCTTTTTCAACTTATTGTTTTTATTTGGCTTAATAGTAATACTTTCACAAAATCGTCAAACCGTACAAGATTGGGCAAGATATAGACATCAAAGCAATTGTGCTAGTCAAAATACTAGGAATAAATCTTTTAAATCTTTTTTGATTGAGTTGATTTTAGGTGAAAAAAGCCCTGCAATTTTAGCTATAGCAATTAATTTAATCATCGCTGTAACACCAGTCGTGATTTGGATTAAGCTTGTACCCTTTTTTAACTTAAATAAGAACGATTCAATCAATTGGTTAAATGAAATTAGCTGGAATACAGGTCTTTTGGCAATTATAATGTTCATTAGTTTAATGCTAATTTACGCGACTGTTGCTCAAATGGTTTTGTTAATGAAAAAATCTAGAAGTAACTTGTGGGCAATTGGTATAGTAACTTCGATTGTTGTACTTCCAGCTATAGTTTTATCATTACTTGGTATCTCAAGCGGAGAAAATTTCCTATGGATGTTAATAAGTTTTCCTTTCTATTCTCTTGGTAAAACTTCTCAACCAACAATGACAATGCTACTTGCACTGTTTGGTCAATTAATAACTTTAGCCTTTTTAAATTTTCAACTGAGACGCACAATCAAATTACTGGGAGCATCAGCGACAACAAACATGAATGAAACAATAACAGTCAACCGTTAACAGTCAACCGTCAACAGTCAACTGTCAACTGTCAACTGTCAACAGTCAACTTTTTTTTTTCAAAACTTCCTTAACTAATTGAGGAATTTCTGAAGGACGTTCTGCAACTGGTACATTTGATTCTTTAAATGCGGCTAGCTTGCTTGTTGCTGCACCAAAATCTGGATTCCGTCCAATAACTGCAGCTAAAGTCCCTGTTTTATGCCAGTGTTTTACCTGTGGTGCATGTGTTCCAGCTATATAAGCAATTACTGGTTTATCAATTGCTTCGGCAATATATCGTGCAGCAGCTTCTTCTCTGTCACCACCGGCTTGACCAACTAGTACTATCGCTTGAGTACTATCATCTTCATCAAGAATTTGCAGCCATTGAATAAATGATGAACCGACGATTGCGTCGCTACCAATGCTGACACTGATTGATTGTCCAAAACCTGCTTTTGTTAATTCCCAAGCAATTTCGTAAGTCAAAGTACTGCTACGACTAACTATTCCCACCTTACCCGGTGTATAAAATTCGCTAGGTTGAGTACCTAAAAGAATTTTGCCTGGGACAATAATTCCCGGACTATTTGGCCCTACCACCAAGGTTTCACAAGCTTCGGCTTTACGAAGTAGTTGTACCATATCTAAAGGTGGTACACCAGCTGAAATAATTATTATTTGTCTAATATTTGATGCTAAAGCTTCTAAGGCTGCATCTAATACTTGATACGGATGTACGCATAGTATAGTAGTATCAATATTACCATACTTTGTTATCACCTCCTCAACTAAATCATATACAGGGAGGTTATAGATTTTTTGTCCACCACATCCAGGATTTACCCCTGCTACCAAATGAGTTCCATAAGCTTTCATCTGGTCGATATGAGTTGCGGATATAAATTCAGAAAAACCTTGGATGATTACTTTACTATCCAGCTTTAAGTTCATAAAAAAGCACTGTAAATTTTGCAACCCAATGACTTTTGTCATTAAGTAAAAGTGACATATTCACTATCTTTGATGGCGTTTTAGATATCTATATGGGTTTTTACATAAGTAAAAAGCTAAAAGCTATAAAGTTAAACTTAAAATTAAAAATAAAAGAATACAATCTTTCTTTTACTTTTAACTTTTTACTTGTAAAAACTTAGTACTTTTTCAAACTAATTGATTTAGCAAAACGTACAGATTCAGTTACGGCTCCATCTAAATTTTCGACTAATATCAGTTTATCCCCTTCAGCTTTTAAGTTTGTTAAATGTTTTTTGACTTCATCAAACTCAGAGCCTGCGAGACGAACAACTAAACGTGGTATATTTACTTCGCGACGGTTTTTATTTCCATTCCCACGCAAAATTTGCGGTTGGATAACATCGGCTTCTGCTTGGATAAAATTAGCGAGAACTTCAGATATTTCCAAGGGTTGTGGGACGCTTCCCAAAAGGTTAAGTAATATTACTTGAATGCTTTTGTCTGCTGATAAAATTGCTAAACCTTTTTCCAATCTACTTCTAAAGGTAGTCAATGATTCATCAATAGGGGAACCGTGCCGTAGATTTAAACACATACCCGGTTTGCCACCCTCATTCACAACCAAGTCCAGAGTAGCCATTACCGAACCCGCACCATTACCCAGAATACCTATTTTCCCATGCAATTCCACTCCATCCCAATCCCCCAGATTCCCGTTTACTTCACTTTTGGGAAGACGGTTCACCATCTTCGCTACCATTGCTGCAATATCTGGATGACGACCAATAGACCGTTCATTGACTTTGACTTTTCCATTTAAAGCCATCACTTCACCGCGTTGGCTAACAGCCAGGGGATTAATTTCCACCAAGTCCAAGTCTTTTTGTACAAACAACTGGTACATTTTTTCAATGACAGTGCTTACCGACTGCATCAAAGCACCCTGTAAACCCATTTTTAAAGCCAGCCGTCGCGCATAAAACGGAGAAAATTCCTGCTCTACAACCACGTATTGCATTTTTTCACCCGCTTCTTCCCAATCCACATCAGCTTCTTTGCACCCTAAAATCACAGGACGACAAAGAGCAGTGTCTAGAACAACTGCGAAATAATACTCTGTTTCCGGTTCAAACCTTGCTTCTGCCAGTAAAACCTCTGGCAATTCCCCTAAAATGGGTAAATTAAAAATGTTTTGCGCTGCAGCAATAGCATCAATTGTAGTTTCTGCAAAGCGAACTCCACCGACTTTTGCGCGTCCTACTGCGTGTACCTGGGATTTGAGTACAATAGGATAACGGATTTTTAAACGTTTCAAATCCGTGGGATGGTCAATCCTTTGCGAAGGTAATACAGGAATACCAATATTCCCAAACCATTCTTTTACTTGGTACTCCAATAAATCCATTGACATAAACTTTTTGCTGCTACCTTCTTCAGTAGATTGATGCGACGCGGTTAAAACTTTTTGGCTGCCACCAGTGAGCATAAGAATTTTTTGTTACCAAGAAAAATTTTATATGTCTTTTATTAATTTTATCTAATTAAGGCAATTAGGCAAATTTACTTTTATATTTTCCTCGTTCTCAATCATTAATACAACAATTGATTTTGAGCATCGGTAATTTTGCTAGTAACTGGCCGCAAGCAAATTTAAATCAATATTTATACTGATTTATACTTCCAAGGCAGGCTGATGTTTGGCAATTTTTGCTACCAAGGGTATCTTATGGTTTCCATTTACAAACACAATAAGAACATTGATTATTTAAGTGTTAGACCTATAAGGCACATTTAAGATAGAACATCTAATTCCTTTAAAGAGGGATAATAATTATAACACGCGATTACCTAAATGTAGAGACGCGATTACCTGAATGTAGAGACCGAATTAATCGCGTC
Organism: Scytonematopsis contorta HA4267-MV1; assembly: GCA_019359035.1. Classification (GTDB taxonomy): domain Bacteria; phylum Cyanobacteriota; class Cyanobacteriia; order Cyanobacteriales; family Nostocaceae; genus Scytonematopsis; species Scytonematopsis contorta. Next base: position 52,073 of record JAHHIC010000108.1, read on the forward strand.
TCTACAGGTTGTGGGTAAATTGCGTGTTTTCTCGGTTGTGAACAGGAGCGATGAATTATAGATTGCATATCTATAAGACATATTTTTTACTTACGTCTTCAAGTACTGGTGAAAACTCTGAAGATGTGTTAGAAAAGTTGGTCGATTGGTTTTTTAGACAGGGTTTACACATGGAGATTCCAGGAATCTGGTATTTACCAAGTTAACAGTCCTAAAAAGCTTTATTTCCCATATAAACTTGCTTTATTTACAAAAGTCCTGTTAGTTTTTGGTTGTTGAAACTGTGCATTTACTATCAAGAAACGAAAATCCTTCATCTGTCATTCCCCAAGCGAATGAAAATAATATTGAAGTGGGGACTTACCCTATGAAAGTTACAGCACAGCAAGAAGATTTACAGCTTTTAAGCAAAATATTACAAGAGCGCTTACGTTATTCTGTTGATGCGAGTGAATTTTTTCAGGTGAGATGTGCGGTCAAAAAAGACCAGCTAATGATTTTAGTTGAACATCCCCCAGAAGCGACAGTAAATACAGAAGCAGTCTTCAAAGAACTGGAGACAGTGCTTGAATCTCTACCAACTCATAAAAAGCAGAAGGTAGAACTTTTTGTGAGAATGTCTGGTACAAAGTTTCCTTATGCCAAACATTCCCTTAATTTGAGAGTAGAAAAAAATTGGGAGAGCAAGACTAGCGAAATAAGCGAAATAATAGAAATTTCCATCGAGAAGCAAACACCAGAGACAAGCGAATCCCAATTCCTCTCTTCCTCAGATTCTCCATCCCCCACTCCCAATTCCCCACTCCCCACTCCCAATTCCCCACTCCCCACTCCCAATTCCCCACTCCCTCTCCTGGGTAGTTTCTTGTTTATTGCCGCAGCTTTTGGTGCAGGTGCTTTTTTAGTAACTAGTCCTTGTTTGATGTTTGAATGTAAAGAAATCCAAACAGCAGAAGCGTTGCAAAACTCATTTCAACAGCTTGCAAGCAATGCCAACTCAGAAGAAGAATTGGTGCAAATGCAAAAACGATTAGAGAGTGTGACCGTAGCATTAAAAGCTATACCACCTTGGTCACCACGTCATCAAGAAGCAAAAAAACTTACTACAGATTTGTCTGGAAAATCAGAACAAGTTAGCCAAGTGGTGAAAGGTTTTGCTGCAGCCAATTCAGCACTACAAAAAACTCAAACCCCAGCTAATTCTTTAGAAGAATTACAACTTAGACAAGAAATGTGGCGACATGCAATAACTCCATTAGAAACAATTAACAGTAATAGTGACCTACATGGATTAGTACAGCAACAATTATCGCTTTATCGACTACGTTTACAAACAGTAAATCAGTTATTAATTACAGAAGAGAGATGGTTAAAAAAGTTAGCAGCCTCAAAAGCTGTAGCTAATGAAGCGATAAAGCGGGAAGCAGTAGCAAAAACAGCAGAAGACTGGCAAAAAGTGTTATCTACTTGGCAGGTAGTAGTTAATGCTTTAACACCCATTCCCCAAACGAGTCCCAGCTATCAAGAAGCACAAAAGCTACTAGCAGAATATCAACCACAATTAGCTAAAGTACGGGAACGTAGCACAAAACAATTATTTGCAGCCCAAACTTATAACCAAGCTATAAACGCAGCAGAACAGGCAAAAAGTTACGAACAACAAAATCAATGGCAAGCAGCAGTAACACAATGGCAACAAGCTTTGACTACTGCTCAACAAATTAGAAGTGATAATCCTTACTACCAAAAAGCACAAACCCTAATTGAACCCTTTTCAATATCTCTCAGACAAGCACAAGCACAGATGCAACCCAGAACTGACGAAAACAAAACTCGTACTGATTTGGAAAAAACATGTGCAGGTGATGTTAGGATTTGCAATTTTATTTTGGACGACAAAGGTATTACCGTCAGAATAACCCCAGAATATGAACAAACGCTGCAAACTAGTTTAGTTAATGCAAGTAATACTGGTGATGGAGAAGCAGTGAATAACGTCACACTGCATTTAAAAGTTTTACAAGAAGCCTTTGAAGTTATCAGCGAAAACTCCAACTTGCCCCTTTTAGTTTACGATGCAAAAGGAGCCGTAATCCATAGAAGAACTTAAACAATTCAAAATTCAAAATTCAAAATTCAAAATTCAAAATTCAAAATTCAAAATTCAAAATTCAAGATGGCATCTACTTATTAACTAACTGCGCTGCAGAGTTAAAAAATTGATTACACAAACCCCGTGTAAGTAAAACCGCAGTCAATAAGTCGGCAAAAGCAATCAAAAACATAATAACAATTTGATATGATGCAGCATTACGAGCATCAATACCACTGAGTAACTGTCCGGCAAAAAATCCTGGCACTGTCACCATACCAATAATCATCATTTGATTAATAGTAGGAAGCAAAGCAGCACGGATAGAATCCTTACGATACTGCGCTACTGCTTGTTGGGGTGTTGCACCTAAACTTAAGTGAGTTTCAATTTCTATTTGACTGGAGTTTATAGTTTTGACTAAACGCTCTCCAGCAATAGTAGCTGTGTTCATCGCATTGCCCAACACCAAGGAAGCCAAAGGAATTACGTATTGCGCTTCAAACCATTTGCTTGGCTGAATTATCAAAGCATTAGTATAAATAATTGTCAAAGCAGTGCTTAAAAAAATTGAACCCCAGACAAAAAGCACAATTTGAGGCATTTTTTGATTTATGCGATTTTTTGCAACAATCGCCGCAATTGTCAGCATTACTGCTAAAATCGCCAAAACTGCCACAGGATTACTGTCAAAAGCAAAGATGAAATCCAGCACATATCCCAACACCGCTAGTTGTAATATGGTTCTGACTGTCGCAAGGGCTAAGTTTATTTCCAGCCCTAATTTTTCCCAAGCAGATATACCAATAGCCAGAACCATTAAAGCTACTGCAGCACCTAAATCAAAAAAATCCAGTTCTATCAACTCTTTCATAGTTCGTGATGGGAGTGGGGAGTGGGGAGTGGGGAATTGGGAATTGGGAATTGGGAATTGGGAATGGGGAATGGGGAATTGGGTATGAGAATTTAATTAGCCAAAATACTATCATCTTTCCCTACTCCCTACTCCCTACTCCCCACTCCCCTTTGTGGGGAACCTAAGTTACATATGTTGAATCTTAATTGACATATTTTACACTTTACCCTTTGCAACAGTGACCATTTTGTGGAAGACTCAGTAAAAACGCTGCACTGGCGTATTCCTTGCGACAGAGTTTAGTGCCTCTTTTGATTAAAAATTCAAGAGGCGAAAATTGACGGTCGCGTCTATCTCTAAATTAAAATGAAATCCCATGATACAAAGCATAAATTCTATTCCAGCTTTTGATATTCGGCAGCAATATAGTACTATCGAATCCGAGGTCAGTGCAGCCGTTCTGGAGGTTTTGGCTTCTGGACGCTATATCGGTGGTCCTGTTGTTGAAGGTTTTGAGCAACAGTTAGCTGCTTATACTGGAGCATCTCATTGTGTCGCTTGCAACTCAGGTACGGATGCCCTTTATTTAGCCTTAAGAGCATTTAATATTGGTGCTGGTGATGAGGTTATTACTACGCCTTTTACTTTTATTGCCACATCAGAAGTTGTTAGCTTAGCGGGTGCTACACCTGTTTTTGTGGATATTGACGCGACCACGTTTAATTTCAATTTAGAACAAGTTGCAGCAGCGATTACACCTAAAACTAAAGCCATTATTCCTGTTCACTTGTTTGGACAACCTGTGGATATGACGGCATTAATGAGTTTAGCTGAGGAACATAATTTAGTTGTTATCGAAGATTGTGCTCAATCTACAGGTGCTAGTTGGGATGGGAAAAGGGTTGGAAGTATTGGACATGTCGGTTGTTTTAGCTTTTACCCGACAAAAAATCTTGGTGGTTGTGGGGATGGTGGGGCTATAACTACAAATGACTCAGAAATTGCTAAGAGGATGAGGGTTATTAAAGAACATGGGCAAAAAAATCGTTACTACTATGAAGAAATAGGTGTTAACAGTCGTTTGGATTGTATACAAGCGGCTATTTTGCAAATTAAGCTGCGTTATTTGGATACTTGGAATAATCAACGTGGGCAAATTGCAGCACGTTACCAGCAATTATTGAGTCAAGTTCCGGGTATTATTACCCCGCAAGAATTACCTGGTGGGGTTGGTGTGTGGAATCAATACACTATTCGCGTTTTGGACAATAAACGTGATGAATTACGCACAAAACTGCAAGAACGCGGTGTAAACACGATGGTGTATTATCCTCATCCTCTACATTTACAGCCTGTTTATGAAAATTTAGGTTATAAACCAGGACAATTATCGGTCGCAGAGCAAGTTTCTCAAGAGGTTACATCTTTACCTATGTTCCCGGAACTGAGCGAAGAACAACAAGACCAAGTTATTTATAGTTTGAAAGATGTAATTAGTTGACGGTTGACTGGTGACTGGTGACTGATGATTGGTGACTGTTGACTGATGACTGTTGATTGGTGATTGGTGACTGATGACTGTTGACTGATGATTGGTGACTGATAAGTGTTAAGCGTATTCTCCCGTCAACCGTCAACCGTCAACCGTCAACCGTCAACAGTCAACCGTCAACAGTCAACCGTCAACCGTCAACCGTCAACCGTTACCCGTCAACCGTCAACAAATTTCTTATTCCAAATGCTTCAACCAAACCGCGTACAGCAGCAATCATTGCGACTTCGCTGTTGAGTTGGTTAATTGCGGAACCAACACCAACACCTGCTGCACCAGAAGCAATCGCTAGAGGTACGGTAACGTTGGAAATTCCGGAAGCACAGAGTACTGGTACTGATACTGCACGAGAAATTTCATAAGCTGCTGCTAAGGTGGGAGCGGCTTTTTCTATTAATCCTAAAGTTCCAGGATTTTGAGGTTGGCTGCTGGTTCCACCTTCTGTTTGAATAATGTCAGCACCTGCTTTTACTAGTTCCTCTGCTAGTTGTACCTGTTTGTCGAGGGTAAGTATATGGGGAACGGTAACAGATAAGGTGATGTTAGGAAGAAGAGAACGAGTTTCTTTTGTGAGCGCTAAAACTTCCTCTGCTTCAAATACTCTTCCTTGAGCATAAAAAGAGTCAAAGTTACCAATTTCTATTAAATCAGCACCCGCAGCTACAGCTTCTACAAATTTTTCGGCTGCGACTGCTGATACACAAACTGGCAAATCTATCAAGCTTTTAACCAATTTTACTAAATCGGCATCTGCTGCGATATCAACAAAGGTTGCACCACCGAGTTGAGCTGCTTTGACAACTTTGGTGACGCTGGAAGCATCGAAGTTGTTCAAACCGCTGATAACCTTAAGGACACGCTGTTCGGCAAATGCACGTTGCAAAGTCTGATGCATCGTCATAGTGATTTTTGCAATGAAGGGGCAAATTAGGAATATTTTACCGTTTTTGGGGTAAGATTTTTAGCTCAAATACATTCCACCAAGCAGAGCCGCTTAGGATACTCGTGACATCTTCTATGATAGAAACAACAGTCTTTAGAAAAGCGATCGCAATTTTATGAGTTCCCCAGTTCTGGAAAAACCCACTCTCAAAAATTCCTGCGTTTTGTTGTATAACGTCAGTTGGGAGCAACTGGAACAACTAGATGTAATTCTGGAAGGAACTGGGGCACATCTGACTTATTTGGATGGTATTCTCGAAATTAGTTCCTCATTTACTGATGAACATCAAGAGGCGAAAAGTACTGCTAGCAGATTGTTAGAGGCATATTTACGGGAAAAACAAATTCGCTTTTACGCACGAGGAAGCGCTACACTAGGCAAACGCGGAAACCGTACTCGTCGGGAACCGGATGAATCTTATAACTTTGGGACAAAAAAATCCATTCCTGATTTAATCATCGAAATTACCGTAACCAGTGGTGGAATAAACAAGTTGGAAATTTACAAACGCTTGCGGATTCCAGAAGTATGGTTTTGGGAGGACGGGCTAGTTTCAGTTTATTGCTTGCAAGGTGAAGAATATCAAAAAGTGACCAAAAGTTCTTTAGTACCAGATTTAGATTTAGAATTATTAGCACATTATTCCCGCATGGCTGACCAGTATGATGCAGTAAATGAATTTACCCAAGTTATTCGGGAAAAATAAGGATAAATACTTAAAAACATGACTAAAATACGTAGCGTATGATTCGTGACTTGTTGCTGTCTCACCTCATAAAATATATTCACGTAAAAATATGTAAAATTCAGGACAGCATCTTGCCAGTATGCCCCTTGAAAACCTCCACCCCATTACAGGCACTATAGGCGTTGTCGGCACAGTAGTCGGTATTCTTGCCGGTACGTTTCAGCTTGTTGACCAAATAGAAAAACGTAGCGCTAGACTATCAAAAAAACAATCCGAAAAACAACAGTCACAAGCGGATGAGACCCAAGAAGACTCTTCATCCGAACCTTCCGAAACAGAAACTACAGATGTTGCTTATGCTACTACTGTTCGGCAAGACTGGGGAGAAGCGGTAGATGTGTCAGTCTTTTATGGGCGTACAGAAGAACTATTACTTCTGGAGCAGTGGGTTTTGCAAGATGGTTGTCGTCTGATAGCCCTGTTGGGAATGGGGGGAATGGGTAAAACTTCCTTATCTATCAAACTGGCACAAGAAATTATCCAAAAAGGCAATTTTGAGTTTGTAATTTGGCGCAGTTTAGGTAATGCTCCACCTTTACAAGACATTTTAGCTGATTTAATTAAATTCTTTTCTCAGGAACAAGAAGCAGATTTACCACAAGAAATCAGCGCGAGAATTTCCCTATTCATCGAATATCTAAAAACTTCGCGATGTTTATTAATATTAGATAATTTTGAATCAATTCTAACTGAAGGAGACAAAGCAGGAGAGTATCGAGATGGATACGAAGACTATGGTGAGCTTATCAAAATAATTGGTCGAGTTGCCCATAAAAGTTGTTTAATAATTACCAGTAGAGAAAAGCCAAAAGAATTTGCAGTATTAGAAGGAGAAACACAGCCAATTCGTGCTTTACAACTTAATGGTTTAAAAGCGCAAGACGGAGAAGTAATTTTTCAAGAAAGGGGATTGGCTGGTGATGGGGACGAACGTATTAGATTAATAGATTTTTACCAAGGTAACCCCCTAGCACTAAAAATAATTTCTACAACAATTAAAGAACTATTTGATGGTAGTATCACTGATTTCTTAGGACAAGATTTAATAGTTTTTGGCGGAATTCGTGATTTATTAGAAGGTCAATTTAATCGCTTGTCTGATTTAGAACAGGAGGTTATCTACTGGTTAGCAATAAATCGAGAGCCGATGACAATCGCAGAATTACGAGAAGATGTTATATCTCAGACCCAAGCACCAAAGATAATCGAAGTATTAGAATCTTTATTGCGACGCTCTTTGATTGAAAAAGGCAGAGATAATAACTCAAGTAAAGCTATATTTACATTACAAAATGTCGTCATGGAATATATGACTGACAAATTAATCGAACAAGTTAGCTCCGAAATTAATCAGGGAGATTTTAATTTATTTAATAGCCATCTCCTCATTAAGGCAACAGCAAACGACTATATTAGATTATCTCAAGCTCGACTGATTGTTAGACCAATTTTGAATAGATTTACTACCGAACAAAAACGCAACGGTGAATTTTTGTTACAAAGATTGCGAAGCCAAACAGAAATTTATTCTGGTTATGCTGCTGGTAATATTATTAATCTATTAGTCCAATTAAAAATTGATTTAACAAGCTATGATTTTTCCGGTTTGATAATAAAACAAGCATATCTACAAGGTGTCAATCTACAACAAGTAAATTTTGCGGGAAGTGAAATTGAAAAATCTATTTTCACTCAAACCTTTGGTACTATCCAAACAGTCGCATTTAGTCCAGATGGTAAGATTTTTGCCGCAGGTGATGCTAATGGTCAAATTCTTTTATGGCAACTCGTAGATGGAAAGCAAATTCTGAGTTGTAAAGCACATCAAAGTTGGATTTGGTCGATTGCTTTTAGTCCTATCCCTGATGACTCTACAATAGGGGGAACAATAGCTAGCGGAAGTTCTGACCAAACCATAAGTTTGTGCAATATTGTTGAAAGAAAATGCGAAACAAGTTTAGCAGAACACACTAACGAAGTTCGTTCAGTTGTTTTTAGTCCTGATAGCCAAATTTTAGCTAGTAGTAGTTCTGACCAAACTATACGTTTATGGGATGTGAGAACGGGTGAATGTCTAAAAATTTTACAAGGACACACCAACGTAGTTCGGCAAATAGCTTTCAGTCCCAACGGAAAAATCCTTGCTAGCAGCAGTCACGACCAAACTATACGTTTGTGGGATGTTGAAACAGGTGTTTGCTCAAAAATTTTAGAGGGACATAGTAATCAAGTCCGTTCAGTCACCTTTTCTAAAGATGGTAACACTATCGCCAGTGGTAGCGACGACCAAACCATACGTCTTTGGAACATAAATACTGGAGAATGCCTAAAAATTATTCACGGACATCTTAACCAAGTTCGGTCATTAACTTATAGTCACGATGGAAAAATACTTGCTAGCACAGGTCGAGACCAAACTATTAAATTATGGGATGTTACTTCTGGTAAATATCTAAAAATTCTCCGAGGACATACCCAATCGGTTGAATCAATCGCCTTTAGTCCCGACAATTCACACCTTGTCAGCGGTGGTTACGACCAAACAGTAAGGTTATGGGATGTTGCTGCTGGTCGCTGCTTAAAAACTTTACAAGGGTATGCTAATTGGGTGTGGTCAGTTGCCTTTAGCCCAGATGGTAAAATTTTGGCTAGTGGAAGTGATGATTTTGCCGTCAGATTGTGGGATATATCGACAGGAGAATGTCTCCAAACTTTCAGAAAACACACAAGTCGCGTCTGGTGTGTCACTTATAGCTCCGATGGTAAAATCCTGGCGAGTAGCAGTGACGATAAAACAATTAGATTATGGGATATAGAGACGGGTGAATGCCTAAAAATTATTAGAAAAAATACTTATCATATCAAGTCCATTTGCTTCAATAATGATGCTAGTATTCTTGCTAGTACCAGCGCTGATGAAACTATCAGGCTTTGGAATACAACTAATGGTGAATGTACTCAAACCTTTGAGGGACATACACGACGAGTACAATCAGTCACCTTTAGTCCAGACGGCAAAATCCTAGCCAGTGGTAGCGATGACGGAACAGTCAAGTTATGGGATATTAGTACATGTGAATGTATAATAACCTTGCAGGGACATAATGCTGAGGTTACCTCAGTCAAATTTAGCCCCGATGGAAAACTCATAGCCAGTGGGAGTCACGACCAGACAGTGTGTTTATGGAATGTAAGCAAGGGTGAATTGAGTAAAACATTACAAGCTCATACTGATTTTGTTGAATCAGTTGCTTTTAGCCCAGATGGGAAAATTATCATCAGTTCTAGTTCCGACCAAACAGTACGTTTGTGGAATGTACGCACGGGTCAAGAAATAAACACTTTAACAACCCATCTCGGTGCTGTGTGGTCGGTAACCATAAGTCCAAATGGTGCGACCATAGCCAGCGGTAGTCAAGATGAAACAATTAAATTGTGGGATGCTAAAACAGGTGAGTGTTTTAATATTCTAAGAGCACAAAGACCCTACGAAGGTATGAACATTACCGGAATTACGGGTTTAACAGAAGCGCAAAAAGCCACACTAAAAACCTTAGGAGCCTCGGGTTAATAATGTAGAGACGCGATTAATCGCGTCTCTACAGGGGGGGGAAGTGACATTGTTTTTCCTTGCTCCTTTATCATGAGATATGAGAAAAATATAAAATTGCCTGAAACGGCATAAGCACAGCATAAAATGAGCAGTATTTGGGAACTAGATTTTTATTCCCGTCCTATCTTGGACGAAAACAATAAAAAAGTTTGGGAAGTTGTGATTTGCGAGAGTCCGGACGGTATCACTCAAGATGTAAAATCTTTATTTCGTTACACGCAATATTGCCCTAGTACTCAAGTAAACTCAGTATGGTTAAGAACAGCACTAGAAGAAGCAATTAAAGAGTCCAAGCAACAACCGACACGCATCCGCTTTTTCCGTAGGCAAATGAGTAATATGATTATCAAAGCCTGTAAGGATGCTGGTATTCCCGCACTTCCAAGTCGTAAAACTTTGTTATTAAATCAATGGCTCTTAGAACGTTTAGAAAAAGTGTATCCAAACGAACCTGGCTATCAAGGTGGAACAAATCCATCTGTACGTTTAGATGCCCCCTTGCCTCAACGTTTGCCAGATGCTTTAGAAATGGAACAATGGGGTTTTGTTACTTTAAAAGCTAGTGATTTCGCTGATATGCCAGAATGGGAAATAGGTTTTGGTGAATCTTTTCCCTTAGATTTGGCGAATATTTCCCCTGACACTCCAATTCCTGGGGTCTTGCTTTTTTCACAAAGAGCTTTACCGATTGCAGCTTGGATGTCGGGATTAGAATTAGCTTGGTTGAAATTTGATAACGGTTCCCAAGGAGCAAGACTAGTATTAGAGACAGGAGCGACAGAAAGCTGGGTTGTAGCAAATACTCGTAACCCCCAACAGCTAGAGCAAGCAGAAAACTTTGAAAAAGCAAAGAAAAAAGCTAACGGTGTGCATTTTATCGGTGTACAATCTAACCCGGAATCAGAATCCTTTGCGGGTTTTTGGCTACTGTGCGAAGTCAGCTTGCCATAAGTTAACTGTTGACGGTTGACGGTTGACGGTTGACTGTTGACGGTTGGCGGTTATGTTTTATGAATTACACAGGTAATAAGGAGGCTGCTTCGTCGTCATCCCTCAATCTTCTTCTATAGAATACGCACGCAATGACAGGAAACCCCAGTCAGCAGTTAGCAGTCAACAGTCAACAGTTAACAGTTAACAGTCAACAGCCAACCGTCAACCATCAACAGTCAACCGTCAACATTACAACTCATGGGGTTTCATAATTTATCACAAGATACACTTGCTGAGCAATTACTTTCACTTGCCCTCAGGTCGGGAGCTGAAGTTGCTGAAGTGTATCAGTCTTTTGGGCATTCAAAGCCAGTTTTTTTTGAAGCAAACCGTCTAAAACAATTAGAAACCAGTCAATCTGAAGGTACTGCACTGCGTTTGTGGCGAAATGGTCGTCCGGGACTGGCTGTGGCTTATGGACCAGTAGAAGCGCAAACAATGGTGGAACGCGCTCTTGCTTTGAGCGAACTCAATCAACCAGAAACACCAGAGTTAAATAGCAATTTTCAGCCTCAGTACCCTAACTTAGGAACAGATGTACCGATAGAGGTTTTAGTTGACTGGGGTAAAGAAACTACTGCTCTAGTTCGTGAGGTCTACCCTGATGTGTTGTGTCACGGTGACTGGGAATGTGATGTAGAGAAAACTAGGCTTGTTAATACTGAAGGATTAGATTGTTATTATACTGACACCACCCTTAGTTGTTACTTATCAGCAGAATGGGTGCGAGGTGATGATTTTTTGTGCGTTTCCGATGGTCAAATCCAACGAAACTTTCTCCATCCAGATAAATTAGCTCAACAAATAGTACAAAGACTTACTTGGGCAAAAGAAAATGTTACCCCCGTCAGTGGTCGCGTACCTATTTTGTTTACTTCTAAAGCCGCTGACATGCTATGGGGTACAGTACAAGCAGCTTTGAATGGCAAACGAGTATTGGAAAGAGCTTCACCTTGGGCAGAACGTCTAGGTAAACCGGTTATGGCGTCTACATTTACAATTTATCAAGACCCACAAGCTGGTCCTTATAGTTGTCCCTTTGATGATGAGGGAACACCAACTCAGCCATTAGTATTTATTCAAAATGGAATTTTACAACATTTTTATAGCGACCGCACTACAGGAAAGCAACTAGGAATTCGCACCACGGGTAATGGTTTTCGTCCTGGGTTAGGTAGTTACCCGACCCCTGGTCTATTTAATTTTTTAGTTCAACCAGGAAACGGAACACTTAGAGATTTAATTAAATATTTAGATGATGGGTTAATTGTAGACCAAATACTGGGTGGGGGTAGCGGTATTTCAGGCGACTTCTCTATTAACGTTGATTTAGGTTACCAAGTCAAAAACGGAGAAGTATTAGGTCGTATAAAAGATACAATGATAGCAGGCAATGTCTATACAGCACTCAAGCAATTAGTTAAACTGAGTGGGGATGCAGAGTGGAATGGTTCTTGTTATACATCCTCTTTAATAGTGGAAGGATTATCTAGCATTAGTAAGCAATGACTGTTGACTGTTGACTGTTGACTGTTGACCAAATTTAAAAGTAATTGCGAATTGCGAATTGCGTTCGCGCAGCGTGCCGCTTCGGCATATTGCGAATTGTTTACTCCCCATTCCCCCCCCGTAGCTGTTATCCTTGATTTTTTACTTTTCACCTTTTACTTTTAACTTTTATGTTGCTTTCTGTGCTAACTCAGCGCTTTCGTGGTTGGTGGCAACCGAGAAAAGGTTTAGCGATTGCAGAAGCTTGTGTTATAGGTGTTGTCGCTGCGTTATCTGCTGTATTTCTTAAGTTTGGTTCGGGATATCTGGGAACATGGCGAGTTCATAGCTCTCAGCTTTTACCCGGATGGTTGGTACTACCTGCTATTGGACTTTGCTTTGGATTCTTGTCTGGCTGGTTGGTAGAAAGGTTTGCTCCAGAAGCTTCGGGTAGTGGTATTCCCCAAGTTAAAGCTTCTCTTGCGAATATACCCATAACTCTATCTTGGAGGGTCGCATTAGTTAAATTAGTTAGTGCCATGATTGCTTTGGGGTCTGGAATAACCCTAGGAAGGCAGGGTCCCACTGTTCATGTTGGTGCTGGTTTAGCTGCTGGGCTAAGTCGTTGGGTTCCTACCTCTCCTGACCATCGACGACAAATGATTGCCGCTGGTGCTGGTGCTGGTTTGGCTGCGGCTTTTAATGCTCCCCTTGCTGGTGTGCTATTTATCGTAGAAGAATTATTACAGGATTTATCAGGGTTAACTTTGGGAACTGCTATCCTTGCTTCGTTTATTGGTGGAGTTATCTCTCGGCTCTTAGGTGGTGGCAGTTTACAACTTAATACTCAATGGACTTACTATAGTAGCAGATTTTCTATTTCTGAACTTCCTTTCTTTTTGCTGTTAGGCATTCTTGCTGGATTATTCGCAGCTTTATTTCATCGCGGTTTGATTGCAAGTATCCTTATATACCGAAGATTACACATTAGTTTACCGCTACGAGTTGCGTTAGCGGGCTTTTTATCAGGTGTTATTGTAGCGATGCTGCCAGTAGCTTTCCGTGATAATAACGGTTTGAGAGAGTATGTAATTACAGGGTCTGCCAATACACCCTTAGCAGCTATTGGTTTCGTATCACAATTTATTCTGACTTTAGTCGCTTTTGGTTCCGGTGCTCCTGGAGGATTATTTGCACCAAGTTTGATTCTTGGGTCTACTTTAGGTTATTTAGTGGGTGTGTCAGAACACCATATTTTAGGAATAGGTTCACCTACGACCTATGCTCTAGCTGGAATGGGAGCTTTTTTTAGTGGTGTTTCCAAAGTCCCAATCACGGCTATTGTAATTGTGTTTGAAATGACGACAGATTTTAATTTGGTGTTGCCGTTAATGATAGGTTCGGTTACATCATATTTGGTAGCGGATAAAGTTGTGCCCGGTTCTTTATATGAAAAACTTTTGCTGTTGAATGGTGTTTCTCTAAAAAAACAAGTCACTGATGGGACTTTAACTAATTTGACTGCTAAAAGTGTTATGCAGGAACGGGTAGAAACTGTCGATGCGGAAATGACTTTAGATGAAGCAGTGAAGGTGTTTTATGCCTCTCAGCATCGGGGTTTTCCAGTAATGGATGATGGGGGGTTAGTTGGAATTATTACTCAGTCTGATTTGTTGAAAATACGAGAACAAAATTTAAATCTAGATTCTCCTATCACGGAGATTATGACGCACCAACCGATTACTGTTAAACCCACCAGCAAGTTAAGTAATGTATTATATTTGCTCGACCGCTATCAAATTGGACGTTTGCCAGTAGTTGATGGACATAAGTTGTTAGGGATTATCAGTCGTGCTGATATTATTCGTGCTGAAGCCCATTTTCTTAATTGCGAAAACGAATCTTCTGGCCCACGTCCAGCTCCTTCCTATGTGGTTTACCAAACTCAATCACCAAGTGTCGGTCAAGGACGTATACTTGTAACTGTAGCAAATCCCGAAACAGCGGCAACTCTTTTGGAAATGGCTGCAGCAATTGCTCGTGATAGACATTATGAAATCGAGTGCTTGCAAGTAATACTGACTTCTCGTCAAAGTTCTCCTTCTGAAACGACTGTCACGACAACAAAAAGCCGTAGAATATTGCGACAAGCTGAATTTTTGGGCAAAAAATGGAAAATTCCCACCCATACCCAAATCAGAGTAGCTCATAATGTAGGAGAAGCTATTTTAGAAACAATCAAATCCCGTCATATAGACATTATCATTATGGGGTGGAAAGGAAATACTTCCACCCCTAATCGTATTTTTGGGGATGTTGTAGATACAATTATTCGTCAAGCTACCTGCGAAGTAATGTTGGTAAAATTGGCAAACCATAGTAATTCCCCATTCCCTATTCCCCATTCCCTACTCCCTACAGACCGAATAAATTCGGTCTCTACCCACTCCCCACTCCAATTCAATAGTTGGTTAGTACCAATGGCTGGGGGGCCAAATGCTTGGTTAGCGATAAAGTTATTACCTGCGTTGGTGACTTTGGGAAATAATTCTAAAATTCGTTTGACACGGGTATTTAAACCTTCGGAGTCTGAACCAGATTTGAGTGTTTTAGAAAAAGCTGTTCGTCATTTGATTCGTCGTCGTCGGCTTTCTACAACTGTTATATCTGCTCCGGTGAAAGCTAACTCTGTTGCGGAAGGGGTTATTAAATTAGTAAATACCGAAAAATATGATGTAGTAATTATTGGGGCTACTCGTGAGAGTATGTTGCAACGAGCGTTTAAGGGGAATATTCCAGGGGCTATTGCTTCGGGGGTTCATAGTACGGTGATTTTAGTACGGGGAGCGATTAGTAAGTAGAGACCTAACCCCCCTACCCCCCTTCCCTGCAAGGGAAGGGGGGAAGTAAAAGATAATATTTTGTTTGTATTAACGTCCAGATATACAAGTTAAATTTTTTAAATTTTACAATCTAAGGTATTTATTTATGTTTATAAAATATTAAATGAAGGTTTAATATCAGGTGCATCTGCAAGGGGTTATTCATGATAAATAAGTACTATGAAAACTTGTACTTAAAGTTTGTAATTACGAGTTCGGTTGCAGTTAAAATCACGCTTGCACTTGGCTTGAACAGCGCTTTTGCTCAAATTACCCCAGATACAACATTATCTAATATTTCTAATGTTAATTTAGAGAATAATGTCAGAACTATCACTGGTGGAACTCAAGCTGGTGGTAATCTTTTCCATAGTTTTCAAGAATTTTCTGTTCCAACAAACACCACAGCTTATTTTAATAATACCACAGATATTCAAAATATACTGACGCGAGTAACGGGTGGGTCAGTCTCAAATATTGATGGAATAATTCGTGCTAATGGTAAAGCAAATTTGTTTTTAATAAACCCCAGTGGAATTATTTTTGGACAAAATGCACAGTTAAATATTGATGGTTCTTTTTTGGGTACAACAGCTAACGGACTTCAATTTGGTAGCTTAGGAAATTTCAGCGCAACAAACCCAGAAGCTCCTTCTCCAATACTTAGAATTAATCCTTCTGCTTTATTATTTAACCAAATTGTAACCGCACCAATTGAAAATAATTCAACAGTAACTGGAGGAAAAAAAACAGCGGAATTCGATGTAAAGGGTTTACGTGTACCGGATGGAAAAAGCTTACTGCTTGTTGGTGGCAATATCACTATGAATGGTTCTGGTTTAAATGCTTATGGTGGAAGAGTTGAGTTGGGAGGATTAGCTTCTTCTGGAACGGTGGGTTTAACTGTAGATAATAATAATTTGAGTTTGAGTTTTCCTGAAAAAGTTACACGAGCAGATATATCCCTTACTAATGGAGCTTTTGTAGGTGTGCAAGCTGCTGGAGGGGGTAGCATTGTAGTCAACGCTCGCGATTTGGAAATTTTGGGAGGGAGTCAGCTTTTTGGTGGTTTTGGGATAGGTTTGGGGATGCCTAATTCTATTGCGGGAAATATTATACTCAATGTTACAGGAAAAATAAGAATTGTTGGGGAAGATAGTGGTGTATTTAATAATGTGCGACAACAAGCACGAGGTCAAGGTGGGAATGTAATTGTTAATACTGGTGAATTGATTGTTCGTGATGGGGGAGGAATTAGTGCTTCTACATCCGGTTTAGGAAATTCAGGGGATTTGATAGTTAATGCTTCCGACTCTGTGGTTTTAGAGGGAGAAGGTTCTAACTATCCTGGGGGTTTATTGGCTCAAGTAAATACCGAAGGTACGGGAAATGGGGGTAACTTGAACGTAGTAACTAGACGCTTAACTGTTAGCAATGGTAGTAAAGTACAGGCTTCTACTTTTAGTCAATCACCTGGAGGGAAAGCTGGTAATTTATTTATTCGTGCAGAAGAAATAGAAGTATTGGGTACACAAACTTCTTTTTATAGTACTGGCATTTTTGCTGCAGTTTCCAGAGCTGATATTCCTGGTTTACCTTCACTTATAGGTAAAGGAAGTGGTGGTAGTTTAACTATTGAAACTGGACGTTTGAGTATTACTGGTGGAGGAGAAGTATCAGCTTCTACTCTTGGTGAGGGTAAAGGGGGAAATTTAACCGTCACAGCAAAAACAATAGAATTATTTGGTAGTTACTTGTCTGCGAATGCTGAGGAAGGTTCTGCTGGAGATGCGGGTAAGCTAACAATTAATACAGGGTCATTAGCTGTACGAGGTGGCTCACAAGTTAGTGCTTCTACATCTGGTAGAGGAAACTCTGGGGATTTGACTATTCACGCTTCCGACTCTGTAATTTTAGATGGAGAAGGACCAAACTTTCCTGGGGGTTTATTTGCTCAAATTAATACCGAAGGTACGGGAAATGGGGGTAATTTGAATATCGAAACCAGACGTTTGAGTGTGAGTGATGGCAGCAAAATACAGGTTTCTAGTTTTAGTCAATCACCAACGGTAAAAGCTGGTAATTTGTTTATTCGTGCAGACGAAATAGAAGTTTTGGGTACGCCAACATCTTTTTATAGTACTGGTATTTTTGCTGAAGTTTCTAGAACTGATGTTCCTGGTTATGCTTCAATTCTAGGTAAAGGAACTGGTGGTAATGTTAATATAAATGCTAATTTTATTCATCTGCAAAACCAAGGTATGTTAGGCGCTCAATCTGTATCTGGTGGTGCTGGTAATATTGACTTGCAAGTTAGAGATTTATTATTACTAAGCAATAACAGTTCCATTTCAACAACAGCTGGAACTGAAAGAGAAGGGGGTGACGGCGGTAACATAACTATTAATATTTCTAATGGTTTTATTGTTGCTAGACCTAACCAAAACAACGACATCACCGCAAATGCTTTTACTGGAAGGGGTGGCAAAGTTGAGATTAATACGAGTGGTATTTTTGGTATGCAGTTGCTTAGTAGAAAAGATTTAGAACGTTTAAATCAAATTAATCCTGAAAATCTCTCTACTAATGATATTACAGCTGTTTCCCAGGAGAATCCAACTTTAAGTGGAACTGTAAATATCAACACTCCTGATGTTGACCCCAATAGAGGATTAGTTGAACTTCCTACTAATTTAGTTGATGTGGTTAGGCAAATTTCTACTGCTTGTGTCCCAGGTGGTGAATATACTAAAAATTATTTTACTGTTACGGGACGAGGGGGAATACCTGATAGTCCCACAGAAATATTGCAAGATACAAACACTATTGTTGATTGGATAAATCTCCCTCAAAATAGAGAAATTTTGTCTTCGGGACAAGCTGGCAACTCTTCTCAGACTAAACCTCAATCAACATCTGGTACTCGTAATATTGTAGAAGCCAATGGTTTTGTAACTGATACTCAGGGGAAAATACATTTGGTGGTTTGTCCAAATCGTGCGAGTTTCAAAGAAGTTAAAAATTAAATGCATTATTCTTAACTCCTTTAACAAGTAGAATCAACAGTTAGCGCAGTATTTGCGAACAATTGGTGTAGACCCTGATAATTTGCCAATTGGTAATTCATGAATTTCGCCAAATTGTGTGTACTTTGTCCGCCAATATTTGCTATACTAATAATTAAATCCGTAAAAATCCGGAATTATTTATGCCAGAATCATCATCTGCAAAAAATTACCGTATTGATTTAAGAGTTACCCAAGAGCAAAAAGAATTACTGGAGCGTGCAGCAAGTATTTAAATCACTTCCTGAATCTTATCAACGTGGTATGCCTAATTATCCCGTCCCTGCTATCCTGATTGGAAAATTAGCTGTAAATAATTCAGTAAAAGAACAAGCTTTAGGAACCGAGTTATTAGTAGATGCTCTCTTTCGTGCGGTTCGTGCTTCGCAAGAAATAGATATATACGCTGTAAGAGTTGATGCTATAGATTCCCAAGCAAAAGAATTTTATCTCCAGCATGAGTTTATTCCTTTTTTAGATAATCAACTTTCATTATTTCTACCAATCGAAAGTATACTCCAACAGTTTGTTGTTTGAACTTTTAACTTCTTACTTTTAATGTATTATGAACCAGGGACAAAAAACAGCTATAGAAGGTATATACGAGGTGTGCATTGGTGTACCCGACCCTACCTCTGCGATTGAATATTGGCAGCAATTTGGTTATCACATGGGTTGTAAAGGAAATTTAAATGCTTCCGAAGCTTATCCTTTATATGGAGTAAATTCTTCATTAAAATCTATTCGTCTTTATCACCAAAATTCAGACCACGGTTTAATTAGATTAATGAGTTGGGAACAACCAACTAACGACGGTTTGGGAATGGGTTCGATGAAAGTAAAAGGAAATCGCTGGTCTACAAGTTTAACTAGTGATTTGTTAAATATTTTAAATCATGCTGAAGAAGCAGAAAAAGCAGGTCGCGATATTAAATACACAAATCCTAGATGGGAGATTATTTACAACAAAAATCAAAAAATGAACCCTTTCATAGAATCAATGATGGGGGTGCGAGAGATGATGTTATTACAACCTTTTAGTAGACAAGTTTTCTTTCAGAGATTTGGTTATACTATGCCCCATTACGGAAATATTAACCATGATTCTCTTTTAAAAACGAGTCAATTTACCCACATGGGTTTGGTGGTTCAAGATGACAGCAAAGAAATCGTGAAATTTTATGAAGATGTTTTTGGTTTACTAAGGGTACGCGATGACGTAGAAACTAGCTATGATTCATCTATTGCAGGTCGAGAAATTTTTGACCTTTTACCGGGAGAGCGTTTTTTCTTAACAGCTTTTGATGACCCTCGTTCTTCGGTCTCAGACTTAATGGCTGTCAGGAGTGGTAGGCTATATATTATTAGATTTCCTGATGACATCACATTAAACTCACAGTTTGAAGCTGCACAACCGGGAAGTTTGGGAATGTGTTTATACACTTATAGAGTAGGGAATATCCAAGAATATTTTGACCGAATAAAATCTAGTAACGCACAGAAACTTACCAATATTTCTGTAAATGAGTTTGGAGAAACTAGTTTTTCTTTTGTTGCTCCCGATGGGTATTTTTGGAATTTTGTCAATATTAATTCGCAATAAATGTAGACTTAACAGACCTCGATTCACGGTTGGAAATGTACCACTAGCCAATCCTGGTGTAGGAATTAGTCTCCCAAAGATGCCAATAAAATTGTTATATGTTACGTATCGGTTCTCTATAGTCAAACCTTCAAGCGCACTTGTGTAACACCTTGACGCATCTCATACTGACGTTTAATCCAAGACTTACGAATTTTTTTACCCAGTATAGGTACGAGTTGAATTGCCAACCAGCGCAGCAATATATTTTTTCTTAGTGGCTCCCCTTGGTTAGCTTCTTCTGCTTGAAGTTGCTGAACACGGATAATTTCAGGTTCTCGTTCTGCCTGGATATTGGGTAGCGCTGCATCAATTGCTTCATATCCGGCTTTTGTAAGCAACAACGGCACAAGATGATTTGCTGTAACAATTACATCCCGTAAGGCTACATTAATTCCTTGAGCACGGATAGGTGACATAGGATGTGCCGCATCACCTATAATAAGCACTCCTGGAGCATACCAACGAGGACAACAACCAACCACAACTGACAGTTTAATAGGTCTTTCGATAGTTTCTGCATGGTTACGGATATGCTCTCCTATCCATGATGGAGCTAAAGATGCAAAAACTTCTGCCCATTCTGCTGGTTCTCGATTATTATTATCTTCAGCAAACACCGTCCACGCTAAATGTAGTTTACTTTCTTCCGCACCGTGAAACAGACCAAATCCTCTATCCCCATTTGAGATAGCGTAAAATATATTTTCTGACGCAAAGCGAGGACTGGCTGCGAGTTTAAACCAGAGAATATCTATATCTTTCGGCTGTTTCTCCAAGTACAGTCCAGCACGCTGTCTCACAACAGAATTTCTTCCGTCCGTACCAATTACAATATCAGCAGAAATTTCTTTACCATCACCCAATTTTACACCCGCGACGCGATTATCAATTTGTAGTAAATCTTTTACAGGAATGCCTCGTATAAACTCAAACCCAGTGTAAGTCTCTGCTTCTGCAATCAGTGCTTCTAAAAAAGGAGGTTGTGATACTAGGGTACAGGGTGGAGAATTTTTTTCAATAGGTTCTTTCACTTGAAATAGTTGCTTACCACCTAGGATAAATTCCCATGCGTTGATACTTCTATGGGGAATTTTCTCCAGTATTGCCGATAACCCCATTTGTTCGATAGCATCTAAACCACTCGGCATTAATCCTTCACCCCGAAAGACTCGTTGGAAGTCTGTCGCTGCTTCGACTAATGTTACTGAAATACCTCGTTTGACAAGCAATAAAGCAAGAAACGCACCACTTGGTCCTGCTCCTGCTATTACGACCTGTGCCATAGCTTCCTCCACAACTGCTTTTTCTACTATATCTAACTAAATGTTGTTATAGCAATCATAATCGCAATCATTCTAAATTTTGACCACTAGAAGATATTAATGTTAGTAACCAGCTATGTTTGTATAAAAGTTACAATATATAGTTAATAATTACATTCTATCAGAACTAATTCTCTAACTTTTTTACGATTAAAAAATTAAATTAAATTTAATTTAGATTCCTATTATCTTTTTAATTTCAGATACCCACACTTTAATGCGCTCTTCTGTTAAGTGGGGTTGGTTATCTTCGTCAATGGCAAGCCCCACAAAGTCTCCATCTACAGATCCAGCACCATGAGCTAGCTGAACTAATTTGCTCTCTAGTGAGTTCATAGAACCGTTACTAAGGCGATTAAACCTAGCATTAATTAAGGCTTTTGATTCTTTGAAATCATAGCCATCAGCAGACCATGAACCTATTCTTATACCACCTCTGGAAGTGATTTTCTCTTCTAAGATACCCATCGCATCCAAAAAGTTATACGGGTATCCTACTTGGTCTCCTAAACCAAAATAAGCAACTTGCTTACCGCTAAAATCTATCTCATCTAATTCTGGAAAAAATATCTCCCAGTCAATTTGTAATTTGCCGATACCCCAAGTTGGCGAACCGATAATCAGATAGCTGTATTCGGCAAAGTCCAACTTACTAGCTTCCGCAATACAGTGCGACTTAACCATCCCACCCCCAAACTCGTTTCTAATTAATTCGGCGATCGCATCCGTTTTAGCGGTTGTACTGCCGTAAAACAGCCCAATCTTTGCCAGCATTCGGTCTCCCAGTCATAACGTATCTAAAATATGAGCAGCAGTTGTTGAAAATTACACTCAACTATCAGGAGATTATAGCAAAGTCTGTAATTCTTGCCAAAAATTTTCATTACAGTAATTATTGAGGGTTTATCTACCTCAAATATAGAAGATATGCTAACCTGAAACTTATTGATATTCTTTCTCAAAACAGCCTACTTTATTTTACCCTCCTGTAATAATTATTAGACTATTTAAGGAGGGTATTTTCATTTACCCTCGCTAAACACTTAGAAAAATGATTAGCTTATATGTAAAAAATAAATCTTGCATTTACAAGGATTTTCGAGGAAGCTGCTGGCAATAACGCGGTTAAAAATATTATCTTTATTACCTAAAGCAGCAAGGAAGAATTTGATGAAATTTGTATTGCGATTAGCAACAGTAGCAATTACCACAATTATATTGCTGCTATTTATACAGCCAGTTTGGGCAGAAGGAATAGTGATGACGGGAACATACAACCCAGTATCTGATTCTTATCGTTGGTCAAATTACTGCAAAATATTACCAGGTGACTCAGGAATTAAAGCCTGCAATTTAGCAATTACACTTAACCCTAGTAACCCTGTCAACTGGAATAACCGGGGAGAAAAATTATTTAATAAAGCCAGATATGTTGATGCATTAGTTTCCTATAACCACGCTTTACTAATTGACCCTGAGTATTCTTTAGTTTTGGCTAACCGTTGTGCTGTGCTGAGTGAGTTACAAAAATACGCTGAAGCTTTGAATTCTTGTGAGCTAGCATTATCTGGAAATAAAGAGTGGGGAACTTTAGGAGAAATGTTGGTTTGGAACAACCGGGGTGATGTTTTGTTTAATCTCGGTCGCTATGAAGAATCGCTGGATTCCTTTGAAAAAGCTCTAGCAATAAATCCTTGGAATGAAAGCGTATTGCAAAACCGGGCAACTGTGATGCGGAAATTAGGAAAAGTAATTAAAAATGATAAAGAGTAAGCTTTTGATTATATCTATATATTATTGAAATAAAATTGCAATAATATATAGATAGTGTTCTTTGGGTCAATAGCAATGAAGATGGTTTCAAGTTTCCGGACGCAGTTTTTCACTAGAAGGCTTAAGAATGTTGATAATAATTCTTTATCTGATGAGTATACAGAGGAACTGAGGACGTTGATAGAGGGACGTTGGAGCGAAATTTGGGATGAAGTTGTTGCTAGAACGGAAAAAAAGGCACGGTATTAAAACCCAACTACAAACCTATTGAAAAAATCACCCTCAACTACGAACCCAATTGCGAAGAACCTACGGTGATTCTGGTGGGTAGTAGAGTTCTTCTCTCTGCCGTAATCCTTTTTTCATGGAAAAGTCCTTAAGCACGTTTGCGTTTACCTGTTGCACCGTAGTTTTTCATCCAGAAAATCACAAATCCTGTCACCATTAAAATTGCTGGAGTCAAACCGAAAATTAAATAGAGAATTTTTACTCCTAATCCAGAATAACTACCAATGTGTAATGGGTAAGTCCAAGCTAAAAGGTGTTCTACCCAAGCAGCATGGTAAATATTTTCTATTCTTAATACTTCACCGCTATATTGGTCGAGATACATAAAACTTCTACCATTTGGGTGAATTTCTCCTGGTAATCTTTTACGTATTCTCACTGCTGCTTTTTTATCTGAAGCAGGAAAAATAAAGGTAGTTTCACCTCCTGGTAGACTGGATTCAGCTTTTTGTAAATATTGGTCTAAGGTTAATTGAGAAATATTTTTTTGAGGAGAAGAAATAGGTTTTTCTGGTTGTGTTGTTCCTGCGAACCAATAACCTAAACTGCGAACTTCCTGATTAAATGTCATCAAAGTTCCTGTGACTGCAGCTAATATCAAAAATCCGACAGAAAATAAACCAATGACTTTGTGAAAATCATAGTGAAGTAATTGCCAAGGTGCATTCCAGCGTATTTTAAAACCAGCTTCTAATTTTTTCCATCCTGGCCAAATAATCAATCCACTAATCGCTCTAACTAATAATAATAGACCACAAGCACCCACCAAAAACACACCTGTATCACCAGCGAGAAAACTGGTGTGAATTTTAAAGATAATACTCATTAAAGTAGAGTTCTCTGGATGGACTCCTAAAATCTCTCCATTGTAAGGATTAATATAAATATTATTTTGAGGCTCATTTTTAGAACCAGTGACTACTCTGTAAGGTTCTGATACTTGTCGGGGAATAGCGATAAAACGTAATTTTTCCTTGGGATATTGTTGCTTAACAGTATCTGCTACCTGCTGCAAAGATATAGGTACATCTTGAGCAACTACCTGGTGTACCTGAGGATATAAAACACTATCGATTTCTGAGTGGAAAACTAACACACTTCCTGTTAAGCCAATAATGGCTAAAAAAATACCAACCACTATTCCTATATAGCGATGTAACATTATGGAAGGACGCTTCAAGTCGGAATCTCCTTTGGTAAGCCAATTAAGAATTAATTTACTCAGATAATAATCTTTTTCAATAAATCAAGTATATGTACTTAAGAGTGGCAATATATAATTAACCCCGATATAAAAAAATAACCTTGATACATAAAATTCCCAAGTTTACCCGTAGGCAAAATTGGGTGATAAACGTAAGTAATGCTTATCTCATTTAATGATAAACCTTATTGATAACTATTTTTGTTAATTTTTATGCTTTTTTAGCTATTGTAGGGAGTATTTATGCTTATACCAGATGAACGCTTTAATTTATAATTGAAAAAATTTAGCTATAGTTATTTGTATCAGTAAACATTATCCTAAGCTGACTTACGTGCTACAAATCCAAAATTCTTTCTTAAATCTTCTCAATAAAAAATCTTTATTGCCAATGACTAACTTTTGCGATTATGATTTTAGATGATAACACACTCAGAAACAGGCACTTATGCCTATGTATACCAGTAACTCTCTCAAGTCTGAACTCAACGCTAAAGGGTGGCGACTGACTCCTCAGCGTGAGATTATATTAGGGATGTTTCAAAATTTAGCTCAGGGTAATCATTTGAGTGCGGAAGAAGTCTATGATTACCTAGAGCAACGTGGAGAAAGGATTAGTCTATCTACTGTTTACCGTACCCTGAAGCTGATGACGCGGATGGGCATTTTACGGGAGCTGGAGTTAGCTGAAACACACAAGCACTACGAGCTTAATGTTTCCTCCCCTCACCATCACCATCACATGGTTTGTTCTCAATGTAATATGACTGTAGAATTTGAGAATGACTCTGTTCTCAAGCAAGCGTCAAGACAAGTTGAGAAAGCAGGATTGGAACTGATTGACTGTCAGTTAACTATCTATACTATTTGTCCGGAAGCTATACGCAGGGGATGGCCTGCAATGCTACCAAGTGATTGGCTCTGCTCGCGAGCGGTCTCTGCAAATATGTCTCATCATAAATGAGATAGAGTAGGAGTTCTTTGTTCTCCATCAAAAGGATGATGAAATTAAGTAAATCCAAAAGTGCGTTTGCCCAGGGTGAACGCACCTAATTTTATCAAATTGCTAGGAATATCTTTTCATCAAAGCAAAGATTGGCATCTAAATAATTTAATTTTCGCCTGTATTTCTGGGAGTAATTGCTAGACTTAGTTTTGGATTCAAAATGGATATTGTCTTTTTGGTTATGTTTTTCTTCTTGACATGAGAAACAATATTTTTTATTTCCTCTACTTTGATATTTTCTAATTTACTAAGTTGTTCCAAGCTGAAATTATCTGCTTGTTTATAA
Source organism: Scytonematopsis contorta HA4267-MV1 (assembly GCA_019359035.1). Taxonomy (GTDB): domain Bacteria; phylum Cyanobacteriota; class Cyanobacteriia; order Cyanobacteriales; family Nostocaceae; genus Scytonematopsis; species Scytonematopsis contorta. Next base: position 77,829 of record JAHHIC010000108.1, read on the forward strand.
ATTTTTTCTTCAAATCTTTGTGTATATTTACGACGGAAGTCAATAAAATCTAAACGTTCTGTAATGTAGCAATGACAAACTTTGCAGTAAAATTGTCGTCGTGGAATTTGTAAATAAACTTCTTTACCAAAAGCAGGCAAATCTCTTACTGAAAGTTGTCGAACTTGATGTAGCTCTTCTGTATAAAAAGTACATTTTGGACATTTAGTTCCCCTGCTCAAAATAATCAAGTCATACACTATACAATCACCCGATATTTGAAAAAATTCTATTTCTACTCCTGGTAAACTTAGCAAGGCTGTGAGATGAGAATAATTCATATTTTATAATTCCTGTTAAATCCATAGCATAATCTATTAATACATTTGTATTTATTTTGCAAAGAATTCTTAAATTTAATTCTAGATAATTTTTTTCAGAAAAATATCTAAGTTAAAGGGAACATCTCAAGTTAAGAGATGAAGTCTTCTTAGTAAAATCTGAATTTTCCCAAGTTAATAAATAAAGTTTCATTAGTGCATATATCGAAAAATTTTGTACTTGCTTTACAGTTTATATATCATAAAAAAATTTAGCATAACTGACAATCAGGCACAAAAGAGAAGTTATTATTATCCCAACAAAATATATAAATATACAATCATTTCATCTTAACTCATGGTGTAAATTCAGGCTTTTAGCATATGTTGAAGACATCAAGAATAGTCTCAACTACTTGTTCTGTAAAATTTAAATCTATGTATAAGATTTTATTATCACCATACCTTAAAAATGATGTAAAGTTTTATGGAAATATAGTTATTATTACGGGATTGTTATGATATTGTTCGGTATATAAATAAACCAAGTACAAACCATCTCTGCTACTTGATTATAGTATGCTGTAATTTAGAGGTGCAATACTTCACTATATATTAAGGAGGATAATAGGAGAAGTTGAAGCAGAAACCTGTTCTGACGATTTTTTATCAGTTTAATCCTTGGCACAGTACAATTGGTGGGATTCAAAGTCTGATAGTAAATTTTATTAAGTATGCACCGAGCGAATTTGAAGTTAGATTAGTGGGAACAGGGGCAGATAAGATTCAGCCAACATTAGAGTGGCAAGTGACTGAGTTCGCTGGCAAAGAGATTAGTTTTCTACCATTGCTAAATATAAGTAATGATAATGTTCGGAGTTTGATTCCAACTACAATTAAATATACAAATGCATTGATGAGGCGTTGTTTAGCATCAGATTTCATGCATTTTCATCGCTTAGAACCAACTTTTGCCAGTCGGAATTGGTTGGGAGAGAAAACTTTATTTATTCATAATGATATCCAAACGCAGGTTTTAGGTAAAGGAGACCGTAAAGCAATTGGGTGGCGCCAATTTCCCGCAGCATATTTTGCTATGGAAAGATTTTTGCTGCCACAGTTTAGAGAGATTCTTTCTTGTAATAGTAATGCAGTAAAGTTTTATCAAGAGCGTTACCCCTTGTTAAAGGAGCGCGTAGCTTATGTCAAAAACACATATGATGACGCAGTTTTTTATCCTTTATCTAAGGAAGAACGGGATATAAACCGACGGGAACTGGCACGAAAGCTAGGACTTGCAGAAACGACGCGTTTTATTTTATTCGCGGGTCGGTTACACCCACAAAAAGACCCATTATTATTAGTGCGTTCGCTTGCAGCGTTAAATGAACGCGATGTTCACTTGTTAATTGCAGGTGATGGAGAGTTAGCAGGGGATATGCGAAGTGAAATAGCTTGGCTAGGTCAGTCAAAACGAGTAACAATGTTAGGTTCTTTACCTGCGAAGGAAGTTGCTAAGTTGTATCGTCTTAGTAATGTATGTGTTTTGACTAGTAAATATGAAGGTTTACCTTTAGTTGTTCTGGAAGCTCTAGCTAGTGGGACACCTGTTGTGACTACTGAATGCGGTGAAACGCCTAAGTTTTTAACTACAGAGAGTGGAATTGTATGTTCGCAAAGTACAGTCCAGGGAGTTGCATCTGCATTGACTGAAGTTTTAAAAGATTCGGATAATTTTTTGCCTGAGAGTTGCGTGAAGGTTGCAAGTCCCTATGCAGCAAGTAAAGTCGTGAAAAATATCTATACAGATATGTTTAAACGATGGGAGATGAAAAAAATATCTTTACTACCATGCTGATTTTCAGTCATTTCTTTTCTTTACCTAAGCGGTAAGTTAATACACATTCTTTGGATAGCTAAATTAAATGAAAATAGCCGTTATTGGAGCTAAAGGCTTACCACCAAAACAAGGTGGTATTGAACATTATTGCGCTGAATTATATCCCCGTATCGTAGCCCAAGGGCATTCGGTAGACTTATTCGCTCGTTGTTCCTATACAAACTCACACAGTTTCAATCACTACGACTTTCATGGTATACAAGTAATTAATTTACCAGGATTGCCCTTACGTGGTGTTGACGCTTTTGTCACATCTGCATTAGGAGTACTTGCAGCAGCAAAGAAATCTTATGACATCATTCATTTTCATGCTTTAGGACCCTCCTTATTCACTTACCTGTCAAAAGTTGTGTCTTCCACAAAGATAGTTGTTACATGCCAAGGATTGGACTGGCAAAGGGCTAAATGGGGAACATTATCAAGTAATTTAATATACCAAGGCGAAAAGGCTGCGGTAAAATTTGCCGACCGAATTGTTGTAGTTTCACATACACTGCAATCATATTTTTTAAATGAATATGGACGAGAAACGGTGTATATTCCTAATGCCCCAGCTAGTTATTTGAAATGTAATTCTAGTTTTTTATATGGTAAGCAGTTGAATTTAGAACCTAAACGCTATATAGTTTTTCTCGGTAGACTAGTACCGGAAAAGCGTCCAGAATTACTTGTTGAAGCTTTCATCAAGTTAAAATCTCCTGACTGGAAATTAGTAATAGTTGGTGGTATTAGTGATACAAAACAGTACACTGCAAAATTGCTAAATATTATTACAACTAACCCAAATATAATTTATGCAGGAGAACTTTGGGGAGAACGTAAAAGTGAGATTATACAGAATGCTGGGTTATTTGTCTTACCTTCAGACTTAGAAGGACTACCATTAGCAATGTTGGAAGCAATGCATGAGGGTGTTCCAGTAGTCGCGAGTAATATCCCACCACATCAACAATTGATTGGTATTAATCGCGGTGTCCTTTTTCAATCTGGAAGTGTTGATAAATGTGTTGATTCTCTTAGCTGGGCAATTCAGAATCCTGAACAGATGCAAAAAATGGCAGCAAATGCAAAGCTACATGTTGAAGTTAACTACAGTTGGGAAAGTATTACGACTAACCACTTAAATTTGTATAGTGAGTTATTAGATTCCAGTTCAAAGAGTTTCTATGAGAGTTTTAATCGAAGAATATTCATTCATAAATAAGCTGTTGATATGTTACATTATTTTTCTAAATTGGTATCAGATAATGTCTGAACTTAGTTCAATTTCCAATTGGTTTTCTCGTTCAGAAAAAGCCTCAAAAAGGAGAAGAATATTTCTACTTTTATGGCTGAGTGCAAATGTTACTATTTGGAGTATTGCTTTAGCTTATCTACAACTAAGAAAAAGCACATATACAAGTCAATGGACAATTAACGTTCCAGCATCTGCACCTAACACAAATGTCAGCGTACCAAATGTTGGTCAAGCTTCTTCTTGGAATTCCTCACCCTATACAAGTTTTGTAGACCCAAGAGAAAACTATAAATTCTTACTTGAGAGCAACGAGTTGCTAGAGATAGCAACTCATAAGCTAAACATACCTGTAGAACAATTTACTACGCCACGAATAAAGGTAAAAAATAATACTACTTTTATAGAACTTGAGATTAAGGGAGATTCTCCCAAACAAGCTCAAGCAAAAGCTTTAGCTATTCATCAAGCATTGGAACAGAGGTTAAATCTACTCCGTCAGGAAGAAATAGCACAGCAAGACCATAACTTGAAAGTAGCATTGAAGTCAGATACCGAAAAACTACAATTAGCCAAGCGACGACTCTATGAATATAAAAAAAGTTCTTCTTTAATTAACATAGAGCAACTACGAGACTCATCAGTAACACTTGAAGGATTACGAAGACAAAAATTAGAAGCACTTACCCGAATAAAAGATACCAATGCCAAAATCAAAGAACTTTCGGCAAATATCGGTCTATCGGCAGGAGTTGTAGCAGAAATTTTAAAACTGCAATCAGACCGTGTGTTTCAAGGACATTTAGCTAACTACAGTCGAGTAGGAGCGGAATTAAGCAATTTAAGTGCTAAGTTTTTACCGATTAATCCGGTAGTTGTTACAAAACAACAAGAAAAAAATGCGGCGCAAGCTGCACTTTTAGAACGAGGTAAGCTTTTGTTAAAAAAGTCAATTTCATCATTAGTATTAGAACAATTAGTCATTAATGGTAGCGGTGCATCTGAATCATCTACAGAACGAACAAGTTTGTTTAAAGAGTTGATTACATTACAAACACAGCAACAAGGGCTTAAAGAACAAATTCAAGAGTTAGATAAACAAATTTTTCAGTTGGAACTGAGATTGAAAATACTATCTCAGGATGAATCAAAATTAGATAACCTTGAACGTGATGTCAAAATTGCAGAAGCTATTTTTTCTGCCAATTATACCAAACTTAATCTGAGTCGTTCACTTGTTTCTGACACTTATCCACAGATTTCTATGGTAGTTCCACCTAGTTTTCCTAAAGAAGCAAACGGACCGAAAGCAATATTTGTATTATTAGGTGTATCTGTATGTTCTATTTTATTAACAACTGGAACTATTACATTGTCGATAAGGCGAAACAAAATTGATAAAGCAAATATCACTAATAAATAATATTCAATAAAAGACTCATAGTTGAAAAGAAGCAGTATTTCAATGAAACCTCAAAATTTTCCAGAAACTATAGTTTGGTATTCGATTCTTGCAACTTATCCTATTTATTTATTAGGAGCACAGTTTGTTACTGCACCGCTTTTGGCGACATCATTAACATTTTACTTAATCAAAAAAATATGGAATCAAAATACAGAAACTCCACCTGATGAACAAATTATTATTTCCTCTTCTATTTGGGTATGGATTATTTTCATATTAATTATAGAATTTGCTTTAATTATCGGGCATCTTAATTTCAACTTAGATATACGCCGTATTTTTACATCTAGCTTACTTTGGTATCGAAGCTGGGCAATGTTAGCATTGTTTCCCTTAGTCGGACATTTAAATATTCGACCGCAATTAATTTACCGAGCGATTTGTATTCTTTGTTTACAAAGTTTAATTATCACTTTTATTGATGGCATTGCAATTATGTTAAATCTGTCTAGCATTATTTATATTTCTCCTCTTGCAGTATTAGGAGGAGGAGAAAAACAATATGAAGTGGAAATTTTTCATAATTTTATAACCCATAGATTACAGCTTTTTGCTACTTATCCTACTATTTTGGCTTTAGTTTCTTGTCTTTATTTTTGCTGTGCTTTAAAAGAAAAAGACAATATGTGGAGATTTATAGGTATTTTTAGTAATATTATTATGCTGATATTATCACAATCAAGAACAGCAACAATTGGCTTACCATTTATTTTCCTAGTAGTTTATGTGTTGACCAATTTTGAAATTCCGTTTGTCCAGTTTACAACAGGTATATTTATTTTTTTAACAACAATATTTTTCCCGACTATCACAGAATTTATAAAGGATTTCAAAGATAATTTTGATAACTTTCGTCCTGGGTCTTCTGAGATACGCTATAACATCTATCAGATGACATTAGAAGCTTGGTTAAAAGAAGGATTAATTTGGGGTTTTGGTGTTAGACAAGAGAAAGGTCCAAAAATTTTAGCATATTTACCTCTTGGCTCTCATCATACTTGGTATGGCATTTTATATTCTCATGGATTAGTTGGTTTCATGGCTTTATTTATAGCATTTGTATGGAGTTTTCTTGATTTATTAATTAAAGCTAAAGAATCAGATATAGCTAAGCTGGGATTAAATATTATTCTTATAATATTTATCTGTTCCCTGGCTGATAATTTAGAGGGATTTACACATATTTATTACCCCGCATTAATAATATTAGGAATATCCTTAAAAACGAAATCTAAATTGTTAGATGCACAATTATTTGTCTAATTATGTATTTCCAAAAGTAATAAGGTATTATATAATGTATAAAGTCTCTATTATCATTCCTGCATTCAATGCTTTAAAATATTTACCAGAAACACTTGATACTGTTCTGTCACAAACATTCCGTAATTTTGAAGTATTAATTATTAACGATGGTAGTACTGATGGGATAGAAGATTGGTTTTCTAAAATAACAGACCCAAGAGTTAAGATAATTTCTCAAAGTAATCAAGGTTTAGCAGCAGCAAGAAATACCGGAATAGCAAATGCGAAAGGTGAGTACATAGCATTTTTAGATGCTGATGACCTTTGGGATGCAAATAAATTAGAAAAACAAGTATATGCTTTAGAAAATAATCCAGAAGTTGGTCTTGTATACACTTGGGTTCTCTATATTAATGATACAGGTGAGTCAACAGGTAGACTATTGAAGCATCAAGCAGAGGGAGATGTCTGGAAACAGTTAACTCAATATAATTTTGTTGAATGTGGTAGCGTTGCTATGGTACGTCGGTATTGTTTAGAGACTGTTGGCAAATTTGACCCAAGTTTAGGTTCCGTGGTTGAGGATTGGGATATGTGGCTGCGTATTGCAACCAAGTATGATTTTAAAGCTGTAAAAGAACCGTTAGTTTTCTACCGTCAAACTTCAAGCAGTGGGTCTAAAAATTATGCTGCAATGGAAAAAAGCCTTAATCTAGCTATTGAAAAAGCTTTTGATTCGACCCCAGCAGAATTACTTAATTTAAAAAAATCTAGCTATGCTTCTGCTTATCTATGTATTGCTTGGAAAACTTTGCAAAACCAGAGTCCAGATTACCGTAAAGCTGTAAACTTCCGCACGATTGCGGCTACATATTGCCCTCAAGTGCGTTTTTCCAAGGAATACTTGCGTTTGAGCTTTGCAATTATTATGATGCAATACCTCGGACGTGATTATTACAAAAAATTACTCGCTTTATTTCATGCCTTACGTCGCTAATCTATCACACAGTGATTACTTTTGTTTTTTACTCTTAGTTTTATACATCCAAAGTTTCAGTGATGGCAAAAATATCAATCATTATTCCTGCTTACAACGCGGCAAGTACCATCTATGATACTATTGTATCTATTCAATCACAAACCTTCACTGATTTTGAAATAATTGTCATTAATGATGGTTCTACAGACAAAACTTGGGAAATACTAGATAGTATTAACGACTCACGCTTAAAAATTTTTTCTTATCCTAATGGTGGATTATCTGTAGCTAGAAATCGAGGTATTTCTCATGCAACTGGAGAATTTATTGCTTTTTTAGATGCTGATGATTTATGGACATCAGACAAATTAGAATTACAACTTGCAGCACTTGTGCAAAAACCAGAAGCTGGATTTGCTTACAGTTGGACATATTTCATGAGTGAGAAAGAAGGATTTGTATTTCCTGGTGAACGTCTTTTTTACCAAGGTAATGTATACACTAAGTTATTAGTTAAAAATTTTATTGCTAACGGCTCAAATCCTTTAATTCGCAAACAAATAATAGATAATGTAGGCGAATTTGACCCAGGATTTTCGCACTATAGCGACTGGGATTATTGGTTGCGAATTGCATGTGATTATTCTTTCATCGTAGTACCTAAATATCAAGTTTTTTATCGTCAGTCTAATAACTCAATGTCATCTAAAGTAGATGGAATCAAAGAAGAAGGTTGTACTTTAATAGAACGACTGTTTTACAAAGTACCAATTGAGTATCAATTCCTGAAAAAGCAAAGTTTAAGTGTTTTACTCAAGTATTGTGCTGACCTCTATCTACAACACAGCTTAGATAGAGATGGCATTATTAAAGCTGGGCAAAATCTCTGGATGGCAATTAGTTTATATCCACCAACTTTACTTAATCAAGATACCATTAAGATTTTAATAAGGTTTTTATTCAAACTACTGTTCCCAACACAGGTCTCTAGTTACTTGCTTCGGTTATTCCGAAAGATGAGGAACATTACTCAATATAATTTTTCAAGGAGAGCAAGCAATTGATTAATCAATTTGAATATAAATTGAAGCAATTCCTATCTGGTCAATTTGTACGTAATGTTAGTTGGTTAGGAACAGCAGAGCTAGCTAATCGTATTTTTCGTTTAGCAACAACTGTCACTTTAGCTCGTACTTTCAGTCCTCAGGATTATGGATTGATGGCGATTATTTATACTACTATCGACTTTGCTAATATTTTTACCCTTAAAGGTGGTATCGGAGGAAAAATTATTCAAGCTGATGAGCAGGATGTTAAAAATATATGTGATACGTCTTACTGGTTAAATTGGATGCTATGTGGCGCTATTTTCCTTATTCAGTGTTTCGTGGCATTTATTATTGCTAAATTTTACGAAAATAATCAAATATTACTTCCTATTTTAACTATATCTTTCGTGTATTTATTTTTACCTATTTATATGATTCAATCTGCTATGATTGAAAGAGAAAATAGATTAAAAGTTATAGCAATAGGTAACGTAGCTTATTCTCTATTTAGTAATGCTATTATTGTTACTTTCGCAATACTTAATATGGGGATTTGGGCTATAGTTTGGGGAACACTTTTCGCAACTCCGATATGGATTATTGTTGCTTATGTTAACCATCCTTGGCGTCCTCCTAAGTATTTTACTCTGAAAGGTTGGCGAAAGATTATTAATTATGGTGGAAATTTACTCGGTGTAGAATTAATTGGAATGATTAAGTGGAATCTAGATTATTTAATAGTGGGAAATTACCTGGGAATTGAAGCATTAGGAATATATTTTTTTGCTTTCAACGCAGGACTAGGAATAGGATTGAATGTTTTAGGTACATTTACTTCTGCATTATTTCCTTATCTTTGTGAAGTACGTGGTGAAATACAGTTATTGAAAAGACATTTTTTTTCCAGTTTAAAAAAGACTTCTGCTATTCTAATTCCACTAATTATAGTTCAGTCCAGTTTGGCTCCATTTTATATACCAATCATTTTTGGTCAAAAATGGATAAACGCAATTCCTGTTGTTGTATTATTATGTCTTTCTGCTTTACCCTTTTCCTTAAGTCGTTCTACTTATGTGCTATTAAATGCTGTAGATAAACCCCGGTTAAATTTTTACTTACAGTTAGTTTATACAATAATATTCGCAGTTTCTTTACTAATTGCAATAAAATGGGGCATTTATTGGGTCGCAGTATCAGTACTAATTTCTAATTTGTTAACGTTAGTAATTGGTAGTATCTGGGCTATTAGATATGTTTTCAGGGGAAGTAATTATGCATAATATTTTTAGCCAATCAGCTTAATAATTTTTGATGAAAATAATAATTTAAATAATCAAGGAACTGTGTAATGAAGATTCTAATTGCAGGTTGGTTCAGTTTTGAAGATTGCAACGTAACAGCTGGCGATGTGATGGCAAAAGATGTCGCTTGTGAATGGCTGGAACGTAGAAACTACGAATATGATGTTGCACTTGCGACACCTTTTGTCGGTGGTGTAAATTGGCGTCAAGTAAATCCAAGTAATTATTCTTGTGTAGTTTTTGTGTGTGGTCCTTTTCCTTACATAAATATCTCCATTGAATTTTTACAGTACTTTAATTCTTGTCGGCTAATTGGACTAGACCTTTCAATGTTTGAGTCGCTTAATGTTTGGAATCCTTTTGATGTTCTTTTAGAAAGAGATAGCCCTACATGTTCTCGTCCTGATATTTCTATCATTTCAAGTCAAAAAAAAGTGCCTTTAGTAGGTATTATTCTTGTAGAGCCACAGCATGAATATAAAAATAAAGACAAAAACCAAATTGTTAACGCAGCCGTAGACCGACTTATTGGTTCACGAGAAATGGTTGCTATACCAATTGATACAAAACTTGACCCTAATACTACTAATCTTCGTAACGCTGCAGAAGTTGAATCTCTTATTGCTCGTATGGATTTGGTAGTGACTACACGTTTACATGGAACTGTACTATCTATTAAAAATGGAGTTCCACCAATTGTAATTGACGGAATATCTGGTGGTGCTAAGGTTAGCCGTCAAGCAAAAACTCTGGGTTGGGATGTGCTTTTTGAAGCAGACAATTTGTGTGATGAAAAATTACAAATAGCATTTGATTATTGTTTGACAGAAGAAGCAAAATTAAAAGCTACATTCTGTCGAAATAAAGCTATTAAAATTGTTGAACAAGTAGGTAAAGAATTTATTAATGCTTTAGAAGTTTCTAATCTATCCAGTGCCAGAGTTTGGCAACACGAAGTTATCGATAAATCCTTACTTAATCCACCAAAAACTCTCCCACAGTTAGTTCTTGATACAGCTAGAACTATCAAAAAAACAGCAATAAATAGTATACAAAATTACAGGTAATATATCAATGAATAAACAACTCTTGAAGCAAATTGCTAAACATACTTTACCAGCACCTTTGCACCGTTTTGTAGGAAGTAAGTTGTTAGGTGAAAATTATCGTCCCCCGACAGGGATGGCTGATTTAGGGAGCTTACATCGTTTAACTCCTCTCAGTCAAATATATGGCTTTGACCGAGGACAACCTATTGGACGTTATTATGGTGAAAATTATCTTGCTCATCATGCCTTAGATATTCGCGGTCATGTGCTAGAAATTGGAGATGCCAATTATACACGTAAATTTGGAGGTGTTCGCGTCTCCAAGAGTGATGTATTGCACATCGAAGAAGGCAACCCAGAGGCTACTATCATTGGTGACCTTGCTAACATACCTGAGATTCCAGACAATACTTTTGACTGTTTTATATTATATCAAACACTGCAATTAATTTATGATTTACCTGCAGCTATCAAGACAACTTATCGCATTCTCAAACCGGGTGGAGTTGTACTGGTAGCAGTTCCCGGAATTATTCAACTCGCAGATGTTAATTGGCGTGATTTCTGGTACTGGTCTTTTACAAGCACATCGATGCAACGGTTGTTTCAGGAGTTCTTTCCCAAAGAAAATATTCAGGTTGAGACTTTTGGAAATGCGTTGAGTGCCATTGCAGCTTTACAAGGGATGGCTTCCGAAGAATTCAAGAAGCAAGAATTGGATTACTGTGACCCCAATTACCAAGTTTCTATTACCGTCAGAGCTGTAAAACCCAACCATTAATTAACAAACAAATGTAGAGACTGTACATGTACGGTCTTTATGTCTCTACGTCTCTATCTTTCTACGTCTCTACCTCCCCACATTAAGAAATCTTCGCAATCCCAAAAGAATCGCGCAGTTCAAATATTTGAATTTAATTGAATTCCCATATTTATGAATATAAAACCCTTAGTTTCGGTAATCATCATTTTTTTAAATGGTGAGAAATTCATCATCGAGGCAATCGAAAGCGTACTAGCTCAAACTTATGACAACTGGGAACTATTGTTAGTAGATGATGGTTCCACTGACAGCAGCACAAAAATAGCCCGTCAATATACAGAAAAATATTTCGATAAAATACATTATTTAGAGCATGATAAACACTCGAATCATGGGATGAGTGCTTCTCGTAATTTGGGTATTTCTCGTGCCTTAGGTGATTATATAACCTTGCTTGATGCTGATGATATTTGGTTACCGCAAAAACTAGAAAAGCAAGTAGAAATTTTACAATCTTATCCGGAGGTTGGAATGGTTTATGGAGCAACTTTGATGTGGTATAGTTGGACAGGAAAAAAAGAAGACGAAGAACGCGACCATTTACGTCGTCTTGGTGTTTCTCCTGATAATGTAATTAATCCACCAGCTTTATTAAATATTTTCTTAAGGAGAGCAGGTCAAACACCAGCTACTTGTGGTGTGATGTTGAAGCGAGAAGTAATAGAAGCAGTCGATGGTTTTGAAGACAATTTTCGGGGAATGTATGAAGACCAAGCTTTTTTCAGTAAGATATGTTTAAAATTTCCTGTATTTGTCGAAAGTGGTTCTTGGGATAAATATCGACAACATCAAGACTCTAGCTGCTATGTGGCTGCAAAAAATGGAAAATTTCATCTTGGAAAAATGAGTCCCACACAAGAGAAATATTTGTTGTGGCTAGAGCAATATTTGTCTGAAAATGGATTCAAAAATACTGAGGTTTGGCGATTAACCCAACAAAAATTATTGATAGTACATTACCCTATTTTTCGATTATTGGAAAATATTTTATATTATATAAAACGGATTGAAGAAAGGTTAAAAAGTATGTTCAAGTGGATTTACAAAGTAAATGTGGGGACTTGAAGTGTTACCAAATTGGTAACCCATTAACTGTTTGTAATGTTAGCTCTACATAAGTGACATTACTTTTCCCGACAGATGCTGTACCAAAGTAACCTTCAGAGCCATCATGTGCATGGGGACCAGTATTAATAATTGTATAACGCCCTTGTTGCTTAGCTTGATTAAAAGGAGAAGCAACAGTCAGAGACCAGCGTTCAGCAAACACAAAGCCAGTAATATCCTCAATCCAATCTCGACGGCCTCGAAGATGATAAATATGGCTAACTTCCTCAAATCCAGTGTTACCATCAAAAGCTCCACCAACAGAGACAACAATTAATTGTGCTTTCAACCAATCGTGAAGATGGGAAGCAGCACCAAGAGCAACCTGTGCCCCACCGCTAGTACCAATCAAAATTATTTTTAGTGGTTGAGAATTTGTTTCTTCAATGGGATGTGCAGCATTCATCCGTTCTACAACAGCATAAGCAATACCTTGATTATAAACAGAACCGTAGCGCTCGTCAGCAGAAATTGCAAACCGCCAAAGATTGCGAATTTTTATTAAAGTATCTGCGATTTTGAACCAGCCATCAGCTTTGTCGGCTGCACGCCATAAAGGAGATAGAAAACGCTGTCCACCTAAACCTTTGTTAGCAGCAGAATAGGGAAAAACATCTTTGACCGCAACACAATTAGGGTGAACTTTTACCAAGCTGTCTAAAAAAATTTCCTCACCGGGGGTCAACTCGTCAGCAGAAAAATCTCCTACTCCTGGTAAAAAAATAATATAGCAATTAATGTTTTTAGATTGTGAAGTATTATTATAAGTACTATTATCAGTAGCCTTTTTAACTTGTCGGCGACTACCTACTCCTCTTGGTAAATTCTTAATTTGGTTCTTTTTTAAACCTAACATTTCAGCACCTTCACTTAACCACCACACTAATGTTCCAACAGGTGCTAATGTACCCCAAGCAAGAAGTATGACTCCTGCCAAAACTAGCAATTTAAGGGTATCACCCCGCACACGTGATAAAACTCGCTGAATCAATCGAAACATTTGGAAATTAAGGGATAATTTGGTGAAAATGTGTATATATCTTCAACAAGGCAAAAAATTACGCTTGTGGAAGAATTTTTAAGATTATTGTACTGTATTGAAGGAAAAATGATTCCATTCAATTTTCACCCACTATAAACTGTAGAAAATGAGCGACAACCACAACAAGTCAAACCCAGGATTGTGCAAAACCTTGAAAAATGCTTTGACGCTAAATTCAGATTTCTACGAAGAAACACCTGATATTCATAAAGAAACTGTGGTACGGGAAGAAGTACGAATTAGAAAAGAAGTAGAAACAAGTACAGCCGAAGCACAAGAAACCATTCGTCGTGAAGAGCTAGATATTGATAGCGAAGGTCGTCCAATTGTTGACAAGCGAATCTAACAAATGTAGAGACGTGACATGTCACGTCTCTTTCATCGTGTCACGTCTCTTTCATCGTGTCACATCTGTTATACAAGAATTGCAGACAAAGCATAATAGATTTCCAAAGACCTCTACTATCTAATACATTTTCCACCGTCCTCTGTAAGAACTATTAGAATTTGCGGTTTGGACTTCAAAATCACGACAACCAATAGCTTCTTCTGTACAAGCAAGAGTTGGATTCACAGGACATTTGAGTCGATAATCGTTAGTGAAATAATCGCATTTATGACAAGGTATTTGGTGTAGTTTTTTCAGATGAGATATACCTTCTTTAAAAGCTGCTATAACACTATAAATAAGCGCCATAGTCATAAAAATCCAAAAGCAGATAAAACATAGAGCTAACATTATTTATCCTCAACAACATTGTTGGTAATTACAAAAATTGCCCACAGCTACTCATCACTGCAAGCATGAAAAATCCTATTCAATACCACTACTGTTACGAAGAATGGTAAAATTTACTACATTAGATTGTGCCCTTTCGATATTAGATATTGAATTTTTACAGATTCATGAGAGCAGAAATAAATACTTTCTATGTATTCTTTATAATGCTTGTCAGATATAAGGCTTAATAATCCATGTATGATACATGGAACAAAACATTATTAGTCGCAAAAATATTAGTAAGGTACTTAACTGATATCTGGAGATGACAACACAACCCTGTACTTATTTAAATAACATCACCGAAATCAAGATGATTAGGGATTATAAACACCATCCTCAGCTTATCTATAATTATTATTAGTAAATCTAACAAAACTTTTTAAGCACAAGTGTGATGCACGACTCATTTTTAGTGAAAAAAATATAAAATACACTACTCCCGTTTTCTCTCTTAGAAAAATATATATTTGTGCGTAATTATACGACGTAATATTTATAATTATTTTTTTCTTAAAGGGTGTTTATAAAAAGAAAATAGTGCATCATTCATTCCACAAGCCAACCAGCCAGCCAGTCAGCCAACCAGTCAGTCAGTCAGTCAGTCAGTCAGCCAGTCAGCCAGCCAACCAGCCAGTGACTAAAGTCACTGTCTAAAAGCTGAAGTCCTCTAAAAGAGGACTGAATAATACATCTAAAACAAATATTTTACAAAATTTTAAGATACCCTTAAAAATCTTATTTATTATTAGTCCTCTTCAGAGGACTTTAGCTTTTAGACAGTGACTTTAGTCACTGGCTGGCTGGTTTGCTGGCTGGTTTGCTGGCTGGTTTGCTGGCTGGTTTGCTGGCTGGTTTGCTGGCTGGTTTGCTGGCTGGTTTGCTGGCTGGTTTTGTTTCCCCATACAGCAAATTAGTGAGGAGTTTAATTATTTGGTCGCCATCGATGCTCTCGCAAATCTACTTTTCCTTCTGGATTAAATTTTATCCCTTCCTGTTCAAGGAGCGTTCGTTGCAAATAGTCTGCTCCAAATCGTTCGGGAGATTGAGATATTTCGCCTTTCGCATTAATAACTCGGTGCCAAGGGATGTCAGAGTTGGTATCTACGCGATAGAGAGCATAACCTACTAAACGAGCTTTTCCGTATAAATTTGCTAAGTCTGCCACCTGTCCATAGGTTGCGACTTTTCCTTTAGGAATTTGACGCACTATCTGATAAATCGCATCGTAAGTGGACATAATAATTAAACATAATAATTATAATCAACAATTAACTTGAATATTATTCGATTGTTCGATATAATCGAACTAACCATATTTAAGGGTAAAATGTATGTCATCCACCATGCAAGTGAGTGATGCAAAAGTTTCTGCGCTGTTCCAGCCTTACACCTTAGGAGCGATAAAACTACCTAACCGTATGATTATGGCACCTTTAACGCGGGGACGTGCAGGTGAAAAGCGCATCCCAAATGCACTAATGGCTGAATATTACCTTCAACGTGCTAGTGCTGGACTTATTATAAGTGAAGCTACACAGATTTCCGAGCAAGGTGCAGGTTGGAGAGAAGCACCAGGAATTCACACTGACGAACAAGTAAAAGGTTGGCAAATGACTACTGATGCAGTTCACAAAGCTGGAGGACGCATCTTTTTGCAATTATGGCACACAGGACGCGCTTCCCATCCTGATTTTCAACCTGGTGGTGTGTTACCTGTATCAGCTTCGGCAATAGCTATCGTAGGAGAAGCTCACACTCCATTAGGTAAAAAACCTTACGTTGCACCCCGTGCATTGGAACTTGATGAAATCCCATTAGTCGTGCAAGATTACGCAAGTGCAACACGACGTGCTCAAGAAGCTGGGTTTGATGGAGTAGAAATTCACGCAGCTAACGGTTATTTAATCGACCAGTTTTTGCGTGATGGAAGTAACAAACGTACAGACGCTTATGGTGGTAGTATCGCTAATCGAGCGCGGTTTTTGCTAGAAGTAACAGAAGCAGTAGTCAAAGCTTGGAGTCCAGAGCGCGTAGGGATAAGGCTCTCACCCAAAAGTTCTTACAATAGTATGCACGATAGTGACCCTGTAGCAACATTTACTCACGTAGCCCAAGAGTTAAATCAATTTGGACTAGTTTATTTACATAGTTTAGAAGCACTACCTGGACATGTGTTAGCGGAAGAAGGCGAAGAAGTTTCCAAACATATGCGTCGAGCATTCCAAGGAACCTTTATGATTAATGGAGGTTACGACGCAGTGACAGGTAGTGAAGCAATTGTTAATGGAGATGCGGATTTAGTTGCATATGGTGTTCCATTTCTTGCTAATCCCGACTTACCCGAACGCTACCGTCGTGGAGTTGAACTCAATGCACCAGACCAAGCAACCTTTTATAGTCCAGGAGTTAAAGGTTATACGGATTATCCAGCATTAGTCAGGTAGAGACGCGATAAATCGCGTCTCTACAAGGGTTGGGGCTGACGCATAATTAATCCACCAGATGTTTAATCGCGAGCTGGATGCTCCCCCTTCCCACTCCCCACTCCCCACTCCCCACTTCCCCCTTATGAAAGCCTACGAACTACAAAACGGAACAGGAATAGAAGCCTTAACAATCGTTCAACGTCCTGACCCTCAGCCTGATTACGGACAAATTAGTATTCGCGTTCGTGCTACATCTTTAAATTATCGTGACTTAGTTGTAGCAAAGGGTCAATACGGCTCCGGAGTACAATATCCTTTAATTCCCATGTCTGATGGTGCAGGTGATGTGGTCGCTGTCGGAGAAGGTGTTACCAGGATAAAAGTTGGTGATAGAGTTTGTGGTATTTTTTTCCAAGACTGGATAGCAGGTGGAATTAGCAAAGAAATAATGAAATCTGACTTAGGAGGTAGCATTAATGGGATGCTAGCTGAATATGTCGTTTTACACCAAGATGGAGTCGTAAAAGTACCCGCACATTTAACTTACGAAGAAGCCGCAACCTTATCCTGCGCCGCTGTTACCGCATGGCATGGGTTAGTTAGCAAAGGTAATCTTACCGCAGGTGAAACAGTATTGATACTCGGTACAGGTGGCGTGTCAATATTTGCACTGCAATTTGCTAAGATGTTTGGTGCGCGAGCAATTGTTACTTCTAGTAGTGATGAGAAATTGCAACGAGTCAAAGAAATGGGAGCAGACGAAGTAATAAACTATAAAACTCACCCTGATTGGGAAAAGAAAGTTTATGAATTGACCGACCGTAGGGGTGTAGACCATGTTGTTGAAGTTGGTGGTGCTGGAACTTTAGCAAAATCTCTCTCTGCTGTATGCTACGGAGGAAAAATCAGTTTAATTGGTATCCTAACGGGTGTTACAAGCGAGATAAATCCCATGCCAATTTTAGGCAAGAGTATCACAGTTAATGGGATTTATGTAGGTAGCCGAGAAATGTTTGAAGCAATGAATAAAGCTATTTCTCAAAATAAAATTCAGCCTGTGATTGATAAGGTGTTTAAGTTTAGTGAAGCGAAAGAGGCTTATCAACACCTTAAAAGTGGGGCACATTTTGGGAAAGTAGTAATCGCATTAAATTAAAGATTGTAGCTCGTTGAATTTCAAAAATGTAAAGACGTGACATAGACGTGACATGTCACGTCTCTACAATGGGGGTATAAAAATTTCAAGCTAAATCAATCAAACTTTTTCCATAATTATTAAATGAGGTACGCAGCCAATCAAGAAAGTTTATATCTAACTCTTGAGTTTCTTTTAATTTTTGTAAATCTTCTGTTTCTTTAGCTAACTCTCTAACTGCAAATGGGTGAGAAGTAATTGCTTCCATAAATTTTTCTCTACCATCCTTTTCCCAAGTTACATTAAAGGTTATATCTCCATCGGGTACATATGCTTCTATTATATTTCTAGCGCACTTTGCAACCCTAACAATTAGTTGCGTGTCTGGTTGGATACAAGCTTCTAAAGTTTTACAAATTGCTTCCAGAGACTCTTGCGCTTCATAACAATATATTCCACCAAAGTCAAGGTCATTTGGGTATGTATTATCTTTACCACATTCATCAATAAGTTGTTTAACTTTAGCTTTATCAATTTCTTCGCCTTGCAAGAATCCCCAGGCTTGGTCAAGTGCTGTACGAAGTATACCAGGATTTCCCCAATTATACCTTTTGCATAAATAATTATAGTTGGGAAGTAAACGCTCACAGCAAGCAGCCGCAAAAGCAAGTTGATGAAGTGCAGGAAGATTTGAAAGTTCTTTTTCCAAAATTTCTAAATCAAAAAAAGTTAAGTCCATTTTGCTTCATTCGCAGATGTCGAGGTGATTTTCAAATCGTAAATTTTACCAATTGAAAAAGTCAAGGCTTATTGAATAAATTACCTTGGTTTTCTTCCCTTAGCTATCTTGGCTACTTGGCAGTTCGTCGTTAATTCCTAATGTTCACCAATGATTTAGGATTGCTATATCAGAAAAATCATGTGCGAGCGAGCCATTAGACATCTCCGAAAAATATTTATAGACTGCAAATTTACAGACAGACCTAACCCCTACCCGGATACGGGGAGAGGTTTGAAGAGGGGTCTTTTTTCTTGGACGGAAATGTCTATTGTTAAGAGGATGTTTGAAAAGTATCCATATTAACAAAGAACCTAACCCCTAACCCCTTCCCTACAAGGGAAGGGGAATAAGAAAATAGAGCTTTCAAAACCTCTCTATCTGCTTTATATAAAGGCTTTTAACCCCCCTTCCCTATGAGGGAAGGGGGGCAGGGGGGTTAGGTCTCTGTGTCTTATATTATACTTTTCAAACATCCTCTAAGCTTGGTAAATTACTTTGCTATTGCCACAAAAAAATAGAGAAGTGGTGCAACGATTAAGGCTGGTAGAAAGGAAGCTACTCTCACCTGAGACACTTCTAATAAGTTACATCCCAGCCCTATTATTGTTAAACCACCCACACCAGTAATCAGCAATAAATGGGAGTCGTGAGCTGGGTCTGGTAGAGATTGAACTAAAAATCCAGCTAAGAGCGAGACACCACCTTGGTAAACCACAATTACTAAAGATGAAAATCCGACTCCGATGCCAAAGCTACTGCTAAGAGCTATGGAAGTTATACCATCCATCACAGCTTTCAACACCAGCAGAGCGTTATTGCCAGTTAAACCGTTGTTAAGGCTGCCGATTAAAGTCATTGGTCCCACACAAAATAGTAAACTACCAGCAACAAATCCCTCTGTAAAATAGCCACTTTTTTGAAAACGTGCTTTCAGAAACTCTCCCACACTATAAAGTCTCTCTTCTAATTGCCACCATTCGCCCAAGAGTCCGCCGATGATGATGGCGAGTAGCCCTAATACTACCCCATCAACTCGACTATTTTTGACTTGCAACAGGCTACCAGCCATTTGAAACCCAATGAACAGGGTAATCAACGCGACTCCTTGGGTGATAATGCGTTGCATCCTCAAGGGAAGGTGGTGTTTCAAGAGTATACCGCCAGTCGTACCCAAAATAACACTGATGGCGTTGATCCAAGTACCGTTTGTCTTTGCCCAAAAATCGAGTGTCATGAGTCAGATTTATCCTGTTGATGATGAGCTACTAAGCGTCACCTATCATCTTAATTAAAAAATTAATTGCTAGGTCACCGCCCTTGTGGATTTTGCTTAAGTCAAATCCACTATTCATAATAATTTCCATTGCTTCATGACCTGACTCTTGATGTTCTTTCTCTACAGCATCATGAATCACAAAATACTCAGACATCATGACGTCCATTTCAGAAATGCCAACAATTACTAGAGCTTGTTTCAGCAGTTGCAGGATTTGATAAGCAGGAGCTTCCAACCCGACAATAAATCCAATAGCTTCATCCTGGCTCATCTGAGATAATTCGATGACTGTTTCTTCAAATAACTGCACAAAGGATGTATCTAATCCTTGATTAATGAAACAGGCAAAATGAGATTTATGAATTAAGTTAGCCAGTAATTTGCTGTGAATTTTGTCTTTATTTCCGGAGCCACACTCACCGTAAGCAATTTCTGCTAATAAATATTGAATGTCTGGGATTTGTATACGAGCTAATGCGGCTCCATGAAATCGTGTTACTTGACTAGAAAGGTATGACCATCGTTGCAAAAATTTGACTCCATCCTTAATCCCATGCTCAACTACTTGCTTGCCAAATTTTGACCGCAGTGTATCTTCAATATTTTCGATGGATAGCAACATAACATTGTAGCTCCTTTGACATTTGTTATCTGTAACTTTTACTGTAATTGTTCTAGAGTGTTGGCAATACAACGGTGGAATTAATCTCTATAGATATAATATATAGACAAAAGAATAATTTTTAAACTAGTATTAGCACTTAAAAAAATATCCCAAAAATAATTGAATAAAAATAGTATTAACACTTGGATAAATAATTATATTGTGAAGATTTTATCTAAGAAATTTATATTATTTGCAACAATTTAAAGGAAGTTTATAGCTGAAACAACAGAAAGCCTTTTCGTGAGAATTTGAACGTACCAGTAAGACTTTTAGCGCTACGCACCATAGAGGTCGTAGCTCCTAAAATAAATTGTCCCGACGTCGGGACAATTCATTACTTGATTTATTACTTGTAAGTACCTAAAAATTTAACACTGGGTCGGAAACTGTATCAAAAAATCAGTCCCACGACCTACCTCAGATTTTACGTCTAAGCTACCACTATGTTTTTCTACCACAATTTGCCGTGCAATCACCAATCCCAATCCCGTACCTTTTCCTACAGCTTTAGTTGTAAATAAATGGTCAAAAATTCTCGCTTTAATATCTTCGGTCATCCCCTTACCATTATCCCGAATACAAATTTGGACTTGATTCTCAACCATTGCCGTGTGAATTGCGATTTGTTGCGTCCGGGCAGTGATTTCTTGAGGGGGTTGAGTTTTTGCCATCTCATCAAACATATCAATCGCATTGGCTAAAATATTCATAAATACTTGGTTTAACTGCCCGGGGAAGCAATTAATGAGTGGTAGCTGACCATAATCTTGAGTGACTTGAATCGCAGGGCGAAAATCATTGGCTTTGAGTCGATATTTAAGGATTAGCAACGTGCTATCAATTCCGTCATGGATATTAGCACTGACTTTATGTTCAGTATCGGAACGGGAGAAGGTACGCAAACTGGTGCTGATGCTTTTGATGCGGTCGGTCGCGCCTTCCATAGAATTTAGTAACTTTGGCAAGTCCTCACTAAGAAATTCTAGGTCAATCTCCTCCGCCTTGTCTCTAACAGGTGTCGCTGCATCAGGATGATATTGCTGATAGAGTGTGAGATAATCGAGTAAGTCTTGTACATATTCTTTACCATTGTTGATGCTACCATTGAGGAAGCTAATGGGATTGTTTATTTCGTGGGCAACACCTGCTACCAAGTTGCCCAGAGATGCCATTTTTTCACTCTGGATAATCTGGAGTTGAGATTTTTCAAGTTCCTGGGCATAGGTTTGAGCTTGTTGATAAAGTCGAGCATTTTCTAAGGAAATCGCCGCTTGAGTACAGAGGAAGTTAAGAGTCAGAATGCGGTCGCTAGTAAACACTCCGCTGGCTGTGAGATTTTTCAAATATAAAATCCCAATTAACTGACCTTGATTGAGAATTGGCAAACACAACACACTCTTTGGTCGCCGATGAATTAGATAATCATCAATTATAGGCAGATCGGTTTTAAGATCGTCAATCATTACAACTTCTTGGGTATTTTTGACGTACTGAATCAGCTTGACAGGCAATTTATTACTACCTTCAAGTGGTTCAGAAAAAAGTTCTACGGAATTTTGTGTAGCATTGGCTACAATCTGCCACTCGCCTACCTGATTGGGCATAACTAAAACACAGCGATTGCCTCCTGAGTGTTGCAAAAGAATTTGGGTGAGTTGTTGGATGAGTTTATCCAGTTGAATAGTACTATAAAGGCTTTGAGAGGCTTTGATAATAGTGGTAAAATCGAGAATAGTATTAATGCTCGTACTGGTAGAGCCACTGGTTTTTGTAGAGGTATGGATTGAGATATTGGCAATCGAGGCCAAAGTGTCCAAATAATTCATGCTCTGCTGGGTAACTGCCTGGAGAATGGGACGCAGTAAATGGGGGTAGTGCTGTTCTAAATCATCTGTTTTGGCTTTGGCTCCCCAACGGGCGTAACAGTAGTAGGCGTCCAGCATGTAGCCTGCGGCAATTTTTTCCTTACCCCAGCTGAGATAGAATTTGGCAGCTAGTTCATTGGCTAAGGCTTCTTCTTGGATATAGCCGTTTTCCTTGGCTGTGGCTATAGCGCGATCATATAAATCTCCTGCTTCATAATTCTTACTTAAAACCCGGTATTTTTCCGCTTCTACTAAATAATATTGGTGTAAAACATTCATTGGACAATGCTTTGCCCATAGTTCCATTTTTTCCTGGTTATCTATGACTTGATTTAGAAGCTGTGTTTGTGTATCTTGATTGACCTCTAAAAATATACCGAGGTTTACCAGGGACATGTAAAAATTGCATTGCCGAGAAATAACCATTGCTAAACCACCAGGGGCGTACTGCTGTAATTGGGCAGCGTATCCCTGAGCCTGCTCGTACTTACCAAACAGATAACTGAGTTGGAACTTAGTAAAATAAAATTCTAGCAGTGCAAACATATCATTGTTTTCAATGCTGATGGGAAGCATGACCTCTTCATCGTAAGCTTCACCTTTCAAACAACAGACATCATCAACCTCTCCCAATAAATTTAGAGTTCTTTGCCTTTGAATTTCATTGTGGTTAGCAATCCTTTCTTGCTTAAGAAGCTGGAGTGCCTGGGTATAGGTTCGCATCTCTTTGGCTAAGGTATTAAGCTCTTGACCAAGGAAATATAAATGAGTACTGTAGTAGCGGATGTTAATACCCGCAAATTCCAAATCTCCTGTTTCTAACCCAATTGAATAACCTTCCCAAAGGGATTGTACGGTTGCTTGAGTATGTTCCTTCCAATGCCTAACGAGACAATTAAATCCGTTCATCACTTTTGAAGTCACTTCTTTAGTGTCAAATTGACTTAAAAGCTCGATAGCTAATTGACCAAATCGATAGCCAGACTCAATATCTTCAACTAATCCGCATAGGATAATACCATAGCCTACGTAGCCAAAAGCTGACTGGGGAGAATTGCCGTATTGAAGAGACAGACTCACTTGCTTTAATGGCACGAGAGGATATAAGTCCGGAGCTGCTTGATAGGCAAGAGTCGTAATGTTGGATAAAATTCTCATTGCTGCCAAACATGTTTTATCCGTCATCAGAGGCAGATTGATTAAATCTTCAATTGGCTTATTTGCAAGGAAAGATGCAATTTGATTCAGTTCAGCCTGTATGTTAGAACTGCTGATATTTTCAGGGAATTTAACCCCTAATAACTTCAAAATTTCTTTTCCAAGTTGAACCGCTTCTTTTGCCTGATTTTGTGCGCCATAGGCTTGAATTTGCACTTCATGCACTTTGACTTTATCCAATGGCTCGTCAACATAATCTAAGACTTTTTGAATAAATTCCGCCATCAATTCAAAATTACCAGCCAAATAAGCGGCTTCTGCTCCTAGGTTGTGTAATTCTAATGCCAACTGATACTGACTCTGCCAACAATCGACTTTTAATAATTTAATTCCAAAAGTTGCATATTCGGTTGCAGCCGTGTAAGCAGTGGAGACTCTCGCTTTAGAGCCAGCAGATAAATTTAACCAAGCAAGTTCTTCTCGTTCCGCAAGTTCAGTAATTAGTTGAACACCATAATTTAACTGATTAACAATATCAAATATTTTTTTATCTCGCTCTGTTCCTGGTATGTTCTTAAGTAAGAGCTGACCGATTTTAAGATGAGTTGCCTTTTTTTGGTTATCAGCAATCAGAGTGTAGGCGGCTTGTTGGACGCGATCATGCAAAAATCTATAGGTTACATTTTCGATGTTGCTAGTATTTGCATCTGCCTCATCATGATTCAAATAAAATTTATACACTTGACTTTGTGGCAGAATCAGTCCTTCCTGTAATGCTTTCCAGAGGTTGGTTGCTACATCAACAGGAGATTGTTCCGAAACAATCGCCAGAGTACTTAAATCAAATTGGTTGCCAATACAAGCCGCCAATTTCAAAACTCCCTGTGTCTCCACCGACAGTTTCTGCAATTGTAATGCCATGAACTCTACCACATCATCGGTCAATGCTAACTGCCGTACCGCCGCCATATCACATTGCCAGTAACCTTGTTCTGACAGGAACTGAATCCAGCCATCCTCATACAATGCTTTGAGAAACTGCGTTATAAAAAAGGGATTTCCTTTAGTTTTTTGATATACTAACTGTGTCAGAGGTTGCGCCAATTCAAAAGAACAACTTAAGGTATCTACCACCAACTGATTTATTGTAATTTCCCATAAAGGTTTCAGGGTAATTGTATTGACTACTGCCCCTAGTTTCTGAATCTGTTCCAGTGTCACCATTAAGGGATGCGCCGGAAAAACTTCATTGTCTCGATAGGCACCCAGAACCAGTAAATATCCACAACCAGTTTCACTCATCAATAATTGCAGTAAGTTCAGGGAAGCTGAATCTGCCCATTGCAAGTCATCCAGAAACATCACCAAGGGATGTTCTTTTGTGGTAAACACTTGGATGAATTTTTGAAATAGTAAGTTGAAGCGATTTTGGGCTGCACTTCCAGAGAGTTCGGGGACGTTGGGTTGTTGTCCAATAATTCGCTCCAGTTCAGGTATCACCTCCACAATCACTTGCCCGTTTTCGCCAACTGCGGCGAGAATTTGGGCTCGCCATGTTGCTAGTTGGACATCGCTTTCACTTAGCAGTTGTCCCATCAAGTCACGAAAGGCTTGTACAAAGGCGGATAAGGGGATGTTACGATTAAATTGGTCAAATTTACCTTTGATGAAATATCCTTGCTGACGGGTAATTGGCTTGTGGACTTCGTTTACTACCGCTGTTTTCCCAATCCCGGAAAATCCCGCCACCAGCATCATCTCTGAATTGCCATTGGCTACGCGCTCAAAAGCTTCTAGCAAGGTTGTAACTTCTGTTTCTCGTCCATAGAGTTTTTCGGGGATAAGAAAGCGGTCGCATACGTCTCTCTGAGCAATTTCAAAATCTATAATTTTTCCAGTTTCTTTTAGTTGATATAAACAATTTTCTAAGTCATATTTCAATCCCAAAGCACTCTGATATCTATCTTCGGCATTTTTTGCCATCAACTTCATCACAATATTTGAAAGTACTTCTGGAATTTCTTCCCTGTTCTCTTTTCCCCCAAGCCTGTTCCCTAATGCTGGAAGCATTTTAGCAATATGACAATGCACCAATTCCATCGGGTCATCAGATGTAAATGGTAATTCTCCTGTTAATAATTCATAAAATGTCACACCTAAAGAGTAAAAATCGCTGCGGTAGTCTATCCCTCGATTCATCCTACCTGTTTGTTCGGGGGAAATATAAGCAAGCGTTCCTTCTAAAATATTAAGACTTTTAATTTCTTGAGTTTCTTTGGGTAACAGAGAGGCAATACTAAAGTCTATGAGTTTAACTTGTTTTGTTTGGGGATGAATCAGGATATTTGCAGGTTTGATGTCTTTGTGGATAACACGGTTTTGGCGTAAATTGTGGAGAATATCCGTTAATTGAGTCGCAATCGTCAAAAATTCAACAAGTGAGAGGGTAGTGGTTTGAATGTACTCTCGTAAAGACATTTCTCCCCTATCTTCCATCACCAAAATATAACTATTCCTATAAGCTTCTAATGATAAAGGGCAAGCGATACCGTCCAGGTTGAGATTTTTGCTAATGGTATATTGGTTGCGAAATTGCAGTAATTCTTTGAAGCTGGGATATTCAGATGTGAGCATTTTAATAACTACTGCTAGTTTTCTTTGCTCTCGAATAGCTCTGTATACTCTGGTTCTTGAGCCTGCATACAGCTGAGAGCTAATTTTATATCCGGGAATGACAGGATATGAGCTTGTAGTTATCATTATACTTATCTTATAGCGAAAGTTTGTTTTTATCTCTTGAGATAGTTTTCCCAGGAAGTCTCTTAGGTTTTGCACCAAGAAGCTGTCTTCATGAAAACTTTAAAAATGATTTCATAGTGACTGGGAACTAACACCAAGCAAAAACCACAAGCGGTCGTGGAAAGCTTAGGAGTTAATCTGGGTGGGGCATTAATCTGGGCGGGCAAGGATGCCCACCCCACAAGAGTTACAAAATGTTAGGTATTGGATTTTGTTATAACTACCACTCCAGGTTTAGGTGGAGCATCAGGGTCTTTGCTTGGCCAGTTAGAACCTATGGGAACTTGACGAGTTTGTAGGAATTCTTCACCTGTAGTGGTGGTAACTATAAATTCTCTGGTTTCTACAGCTTTATTTTTTCTAACACCATGTGTTTCCCCAGGATGCTGTATAGCTAGAAACATTGTCTGTTCATCTGGGGTGAAACATGGACCAGTGGCTTCGCACTCCATCGGTCCAGTTGCAAAAAGAAAAGCTTTGCCTGCGTCTTGTCCACTAGTAGGTATATACCAAAGAGCGTTATTGCCAAATATACCAGATATACTTACAGGTTTATCATTATCGCTAGTGCGAGTTTTGACTGCATTATTCATTTTTGAGGTGGACATGTCTGTCACCATCCACATATTACCCTTGCTGTCTAGCAATAAATTATCTGGATTAGCAAAACCAAAACCCCCTGCGGAAGGTTCACCACCAGCTGCTAACATTTTCCAGCGAAACGTAGTAGCTGCAGGATTATTACCATTTTCTGTTAACCGCATTACCCAGCCATATTCGTAGGGGGTTTCTCCATTTGGCCCTTTAAATATTCTATTGTCAGGGCCACCTTCTTTATCGGGAGAACCGGAGGTGAAGCTGATATATAAGTCACCATTGGGAGCAATTTCCGTGTCTTCTGGACGAGCAGTACAGGTTGCACCTACTGCATTGGCTGCATAATGTGCGTCAATTAAAATTGCACCCTGTTTTTCTTGTGCTGTTCCTGTATATAGGTCGTTCAGTTTTTTGAATTTTTTCTTATACTGAGCTACTTGCTCGTCCTTACTAATATCAAAGAAGTCTGAAGTTTTGGTTTGAGCCTGTTTTTTATCCGCTTGCTTTGATGTCGCTGCTGGACCTTTTGGTAAACGGATGAGATTTCCTGCTACTTTGCTAGGAAGTTCTGGTTGTATCGCGGTGTCTGGTTTTAGGGGTATCCAGCGACCTGTTCCGTCGGGGTTAAATTTCGCAGCGTAGAGCATTCCCTGTTGTAAAAGTTTGGAATTAGCTTTGTCTTTAGGGTTATTTACTTTTTTGCTGCTAACAAATTTGTAAATATGTCCCCCTCGACGGTCACACCCGGAATAAAATGCCAGAGGTTTTCCTGACTCGACCCGCACACCAACGGCTTCATGACGATAACGTCCCAACCATGTATGTTTTGTGCCAAAATCTTTGGGGCTCGCTGGGTCTATTTCCACAATCCAGCCATATTTATTCGCAGCTAATCCCAACACATTACCCTGTCCATAAAGTTCCTCGTCATCAAGGGCAAAAGGTCGTTTACCTGGGTCAAAGGATGTACCATCAGCGTACACGGGTTCCGGTAATTGGCTTTGGAAGTTTTCTTCCGCACTCAGAACTGTACCCCAAGGTGTAGTTCCACCCGCACAGTTTGCAAAGGTTCCAATAATGCGATCGCCCAGTTTATCGATGTAGCCAACCCCTTGTTTTTTCTTAAACACAGCAACAGCAGGGCCAGTTGATTTAAGATAGCGTTTGTCTTCTAAACCAGAAATACCACTAATTCTTCTATCTGCTGGGGAATTAGTCCTTTCCCATTTACCATCGCTCGTTTTTTTGATAGAAATAATACCAAGTCCCTGGTCTAACAAGGCTTCTTTGCAAATCTCGCGGATTTTTGCTTTCACTGGGTCATTATCTTTTAAAGCAAATGCATTAATTTCTTTTTTCCCTGATGATTGACCTTTAAGTACAGCTTTTACCTCGTCAAATGGCAAGGACTTACCAATCACTTGCTCGTAGGTCTGCATCCAAGGGACAGCGCTAATATACTCAAAATTAACTGATAGATATCCTTCGTTTTCGTTTATAGGGATAAAAGATAAGTAATCATTGTTATAACCGAAGCGGGAATTACCTACTTTATCACCCCAAGTTGCAATCACTTGATATTGAAAGCCAGATGGTAGTACCAAATCATCAACTACCTCAAAATTGTTGTAGTGCTGTTTCTGCTGTTCGGGCTTAAATCCATCGGTTTGTAGTGGGATGGAACCTTTTATGGGATTAAAAGAAAACGATGCATTGACTAATTGTGCTGTAGGTTGAGGCGTTTTTGTAACTTTGTCACAGCCAGCAAGAGACCCAAGCGCTAATGCACCAGCGCTTCCCCCCATTAACAGCAAAAATTCTCGGCGTTTGATACTCATCAGCTTCTATAAATTACACTCAAACCAGAAATTCGCTAGATAGTCCATGTTTTAGTTTTCTGGGAATAAATCTAACTGTTTAAGTTTAAGGCTTGGTTAGCTTTTAGTAAAATATTTTTCTTAATCGCGTTATCTCGTTGAAGCGAAGATATTCAGAATCCTTATTTTGCATTATCTCCCTTAAAAGAATGTAGAGACGTTACATGTAACGTCTTTTCACGTAACGTCTTTTCACGTAACGCATAATTAATTTCCGGAGAACTCTATTACATAGCCGATACGCTATTAATTTCTGGGTTTTGGTGCGAAAGTTAGAAATTATGATAGCTAAAAGGGCTGATTGTGAAAGAATTTGCAGTAAACCATTCAGCAAACCCCCAAAATGCTAAAGTCAAACTTCGACGAATAGGGGGAGCGCTATTATTGATAATCTTGAGCCTGCTTAGCACCGGAGCAGAAGCAAGGGAAAAACGCTACATCAAAGGCAACCCCGCTGATATTAATCCACCTTTAGCGGGACCAGCTTATGACTTAGGTGGTGGTGGTCTAGATGTTGATGAAGCGATTCAATGGACAATAAACCAAGCTCGTGGATGTACTAACTGTTCTTCTAAAGTTGATGTTGTGGTGATTCGTGCATCTGGTGAAGACGCATATAATCAACCGATATACGACATGAACGGTGTAGACTCAGTTGAGACCATCATAATTAACAGCAGACAAGAAGCTAACAACTCCGATATAGTCGCTAGAGTTAAGAAAGCAGAAGTTCTTTTCTTTGCAGGTGGAGACCAATGTAAATACATAGATTATTTTAAAAATACCCAACTAGAAACCGCAATTAAGTCAGTCGTAGCTAGGGGTGGTGCTATTGGTGGTACAAGTGCGGGAGCGATGATTCAAAGTAGTTATGTTTACAATGCTTGTGGTCGTGCTGTAGAAAGCCGGGATGCTTTAGAAGACCCTTATCGAGATATTGAATTTACCTACAACTTTTTACCTTGGGCTAACCTGAAAGGAACTGTTATTGACACCCACTTTGACAAACGGGATAGAATGGGTCGTCTAATGACTTTTATCGCTCGTCAAATCCAAGACGGAAAATCAAGAAGTGTACTTGGTATTGGTCTGAGTGAAGAAACCTCGGTTGTCGTTAATAGATACGGACAAGCGAAAGTCATGGGAAGAGGTCCAGCGTACTTTGTACTTGGGGATAGAAAACCAGAAGTTTGCGAACAAGGTAGACCCTTAACTTTTTCTAATATTAGAATTTGGAGAATTAGAAGTGGTGGGACATTTAATCTAAAAAATAGACCAAAAGCAGGAAGTTACATCCGTAATGTCAACCGAGGAAGAATAGATTCCAATCCTTATTAGTTCTCTATTAGTTCTCTCTACTCTGGGCATCTATTTTATCCTTATAATAAAATTGGGTGAAACTAACTAGCTTAGTTAAATATGCGTGTCTTAGTAGTGGAAGATGAAGTTGGTATCGCACAGTTTATTAGCCAGGGATTAAGCGAAGCAGGTTATGCAGTAGATATGACTAATGATGGTCAATCTGGGCTAGACTATGCCTTAGCAGCAGAGTATGACATCATCGTTTTGGACATTATGCTACCGCAAATGGATGGTCTACAACTACTGCGGAAAATGCGCTCCCAAGGTATTAAGACTCCTGTGCTGCTTCTAACAGCTCGTGATGGGATTGAAGACAGAGTAAAAGGCTTAGATGCGGGTGCTGATGACTACTTATCTAAACCCTTTGCTTTTCCGGAACTGTTAGCTCGCTTGCGTGCTTTACTGCGTCGTCCTAATTTACAACAAGATACAATATTAAAAGTTGGCGACCTAGAAATGGATGTTGCGACCAGAGAAGTGCGTCGTGCGGGTAAAACGATTACTCTTAGCCCCCGTGAATTTACTTTGCTAGAGTATTTTATGCGTCACCCTCGCCAAGTTCTGACCCGCACGCAGATAATAGAACACACTTGGAATTTTGACTTTTATGAGAATTCCAACGTGATTGATGTTTATGTTGGTTACTTGCGACGTAAAATAGACCAAGGTTTCGATAAACCGCTTCTAAAAACGGTGCGCGGTGTTGGATATCGTCTGAGCGCGGATATTACTGATGATTAGTATAAAGTTCTTAGCAAAGTGGTTGGGTCGCATTCCTATAAGAACACAATTAACTATTTGGTATGTTCTGTTATTAGGGCTAACATTAGGTGGATTCAGTGGCTATTTGTATTTGCGATTAGAACGCAAAATTATCATCAAAGCGGATACAGCTCTGCAAATAGCTGGCTCTCAATTTTTAACGTATTTAAATAATAAAGATAACGTCCTCGTCTTTAGGGAAAAAGCAAGACTGCAAAATACAGCAGAGCGTTTGGTGGAAGCAGGATTTGCCATTCGTCTAATTACCCCTGAAGGAAAAGTGGTGGATGGTTTTGGTAGGTTTCAGGAAGTACCGAGATGGATACCAAGTGCTAGTGGATACAGTAGAATAGTTAGAAACAAGGCTGACTGGCGACTAATTAGTCAACCCATAATTCGTCAAGGAAAGATTATTGGGTGGTTGCAGATAGCGCAGTCTCTTGAGGCATTAAAGGAAATATACCAAGAATTACCTACAGAAATATTATTTAATTTACCAATTATATTAATTATCGCTGGATTAGGTGGATTGTTTCTTTCATCTAAAGCATTGCGACCTATTAGACAAATCACTCAAACAGCCCAAAACATTAGTGCAACAGACCTTGCCCAACGTTTAAACTATAAAGGAGCAGAGGATGAAGTGGGAGAATTAGCTACCACCTTTGACCAAATGCTAGACCGTTTGCAAGCTGGCTTTGAACGGGAACAAAGGTTTACGGCTGATGCTGCTCATGAATTACGCACACCTTTAACTGTAATTAAAGGACGTATTGATGTCACTCGCAGTCGTTCTCGCAGTGCTGCCGAATACGAACAAACTTTGCAAGCTTTAGAGCAGGAGGTAGATAGACTAATTCGTCTCAGTAATGGTTTATTACTGCTAGCAAGGATTGACCGGGGACAATTAAATTTTGAGCCATTAGCTGTAGACTTAAGTGACCTGCTGTTCGTAATAGTAGAGCAAGTACGACCTTTGGCTGAGACTCAAGAAATAAAGCTGTTAAATAATTTACCTACCGATTTATGGGTAAAGGGAGACCCCGACCAGTTAATTAGTTTGTTTTTGAATTTGGTTGATAATGCAGTTAAGTATACTCCTAAAAATGGAGTTGTTTGGCTAGATTCCAATTACCAAGAAAACGACCAAGAAAACTCCACTAAAGAAGTATTACATGTAACAGTTAGTAATACAGGACTAGGTATCGCTCCCGAACATTTACCTCATTTGTTTGAGCGCTTCTATCGTACTGGTTGTCAAGCTTCCCAGGGTAAAGTTGGAACTGGACTAGGATTAGCAATAGCTCACGAAATTGCTCGTTTGCATAGTGGTAATATTACTGTGAAGAGCATCCAAAACAAAGAAACAACTTTTACAGTCACTTTACCATTAGCTGAAAATAAATAATAAATTATTCCGCTCTCATGGTTTTCTTAATCTCATTTTATAAATTGAAATTACATAGAGTTGAAATAGGACAACATTATGAGATTAAGCGAAGCTAGACCTGATACTAATTTACTGCAAAGACCATCTGAAAACACGGTATGTGAAGCTCAAGTTAGCCCATACACTGTTGATTGTTATCCATATGCAGTAAAAGGACTTTTGTGGGGTATTGTTTTCTCTGTAGTTTTATGGGTAATTTTGATTGGTCTATTTATGCTGGTGTTTTAATAACTGCTCCTCTCATCATTTTCTTAATCTAAATCTTTAAGATTAGGTATGAGTCACAAAATCAGATTTTCAAAATGTGAGGTTAAGTTGTGGGAATCAAACAATCAATATTAGCTCTTATTGGAGTATTTGTTTTAATCCTTGGGGGGAATTGGTGGTTCAGAACTAAAGCCGCAAATGCTTTTATGAATAATAATACACCCCCTAAAGTTTCTATGATTGAAGCGGTAGAGAAAGTTCTGGATGCTAATCCTGGGACTGTCGCAGTGGATGTGAATTTAGAGCATGAAAATCAGCAATTGGCTTGGGAAGTTGTGCTCAATAATAATTTGGAAGTTTATATTGATGTAAACACCAAAGAAATTATTAAAACTGAACAAGGCTGGAATATAGCAAAAGTACATTTGATAGACAACTGATATGCTAAATTCACTCAAATTACTTTAATGAACTTTAAATAGTTATTTGTTGACTGTTGACTGTTGACTGTTGACTGTTGACTGTTGACTGTTAACTGTTGACTGTTGACTGTTGACTGTTAACTGTTGACTGTTAGCTGTTGACTGTTGACTGTAAATTTCTAACATTAAGTATTAATAACTTATATTAATTGTAAACAAAAAATTATCAATTAAAAAAATTATAGTTTTATATTATTTCGTTGTAGGAATATAAGAAAATATCAGATTCGTTTATCGATTCATTTTTCGAGATGTAATTCCTAACGTCAAAGATGAAAATTACGTTAAGAATGTAAATTATATTACAATTTAATCAACATTTATCCAGCAAGTTAGTTAAGCTGTACATGCAAAAGAAAGTTAGAAATCAAAAGATGTTTTTATTTATTAGTATAATTTAATTACTATCTAAATGGTGCATTTTAAATTAACCAACATCTTCTTTGATTATCATCTTGGCCGCTTCAATATAAACAGAGTTATAATTTCCAGATTTAAACGTAGAGTCTGGTAGTTATTACTATATTGCTATGTGAATTTATCAGGTAATGCAGCTACAGCAAGGCATTAATTTGATTTGAAAATTTAGCTAATTTAGGTAAAAACATGGTAATAAGTGTTATAACCCCTGTATTTAATGGGGAAAAGTTTATTGAATCTTGTATTCAAAATGTTATCGAGCAGAATAATTCACTGGTTGAACATATAATTATAGACGCTGTATCAACTGATAAAACAGTAGAAATCATTAGACATTATGCTGATAAATACCCACATATTAAATGGGTTTCTGAAAAGGATGAAGGTCAGTCAGATGCAATGAATAAAGGAATAAAAATGGCTAGGGGTGAAATAATAGGAGTATTAAATGTCGATGACTTTTATGAATCAGATGTTTTAAATCGCGTACAAGATATTTTAGAACAACAGCCAAATCCAACCTTTTTGGTTGGTAATTGTAACTTATGGAATGACGATGAAGAAATTTTCCATATAAATAAACCAAAAGACCTCAGACTGCTTGCTTTATTATCAGGTAGAAGTTGTTTACCTTTTAATCCTTCTGCTTATTTTTATCATAAATCGCTGCATGAAAAGATAGGTTTATACAAAGTTGATGAACATTATGGAATGGATACAGATTTTATAATCAAAGCTGTTAAATCTGCAAATATAACATATATGGATGAGATATGGGGGAACTATCGGTATATTGCAGGAACAAAAACTTTTGAATCTGTGCAAAGTGGGCATCATTATCAAATTGTGAACAATATTTTTCAAGAACATAAGCAAAGTCTTTCTTCATGGCAAATTTTGCAAATTCATTTTTTAATTTTTAGAAATAGAGTAGAATTTTATCTAAAACATCATTCGCTTTTTTTGCCAATGCTGAAAACTAAAATAAAATTTTTAATGGGACATAAATAATTATTTTATTGTGTAGCTTTTAATTTCAAGAGTTTTCTGGAATACGAAACATAAGTTAAAAATCTCACACACCAACCAATCCTATTTTCTAAACCGACGAAGATGCTGTGGCTAACTACTAGTGAATGTCACAGCATTTTTGCGCTGTTTAATACCTACTAGAGACTAAATATGTCAAGTCCTTACATATTCTGGAACTTAAGCAATCTCATTTCTCTCATCGTTTTCTTAGAAATGCTCCCTAATATAGGGATATAAGCGAATCACAGCAAACGTAATGCGAATGGAGGTGTAATTATGAAAGTGAGCAAAAATGTCGTTAGAACCTTTGGGCTAGTAACTCTAGTTATTGCAGGGGGTTGGCTGTTTAATAGCAGGTCTGCTCAAGCTTCGTCTAATAGTAAAGTCCCTGCTGTAACAATGTCTCAAGCGATTGAAACTGTTCTCACAGCTAACCCAGGTAGAGATGTAATAGGTGTGAGTGTAGAGCGCGAAAATGACAAGTTGGCATGGGAAGTTGAACTTGACAATAATTTAGAGGTTTATGTAGATGCTAACAATGGCAAAATTATCAAAACGGAGGGAACCCAGGTCAGTTGGAATTTGGAAGACCTGAAATATTTTATAGACTAAAGAACAAGAAAATATATTGATTTCATTTTTAGATTTCCGGATTCCAATTTATCTGGCTTTCCACCTAACCTTTCCACCATTCATTACATAAGCAAATCATGTCAGCAAAAACAGTGCAACCTCCTCTAAAATTTATTCAGCCAAACCTCAATCCTTGGGTACTAACTGTAACTCAAAAGTTAATTCCCTTCTGGTTGCGCTATCGCAGAGAGATTAGCGATGTTAAAGTTCAGCATGTAGAAAAATTAGTAAAGCTTTATCAGCAATTTCAACTAAATAAAACTCGTTTTCTCATTGCTTTTCGTCATCCTACTTTAGATGACCCAGCCTGTTTATATCATCTATTGGGAAACATACTACCCCAAGAGGCTCGTAAGCTTAACATTGAACTACGCAAACCAGCTCATGCTCATTTTATCTATGAACGCGGTATTCCTCTTTGGGCTGGTTCGTTGGTAGGTTGGTTCTTTTCTCGCTTAGGAGCCACACCTATTTATCGTAGCAAGGCTGATTTAATGGGATTGCGAGCGGCTCGTAATTTATTTGCTAATGGTATTTTACCAATGGCGGCTGCTCCTGAAGGTACATTAAATTGTTTTTGCGAATGTATGAATCCACTGGAACCTGGTACTGCTCAATTAGGATTTTGGTGCGTGGATGATTTACAAAAAGGTGGTAGATGCGAGGAAGTTGTTATTTTACCTGTTAACCTTCAATATCGCTACGTTTCTCCTTCTTGGAAAAAGTTGGAAAATTTGATTTTGCAGTTAGAAAAAAATTGTGGTTTACCTGAACTAGAAATCAAGAAAATACAAATAGTTCTCAGTCGAGAAAAATTACTGGGAGCTAAGTTAATTAGAATTACAGAGTGCTTGCTATCGCAATTAGAAAATTTTTATAATCGATTCTATAATCAGTCGTTATCAGGAGAAGGAAGTTTAGACGATAGACTACAAGCTTTTTTAAGTGCAGCCTTAGGTACAGCCGAAGCCTATTTTGGTTTGCAATCTCAAGGTAATATTATTGAGCGTCGTCACCGTATTGAGCAAGCAGCTTGGGAGTGGATTTATCGTCAAGATATTCAGAACATTAAAAATTTACCACCCACAGAGTACGGTCTTGCTAACCATATTGTAGAAATGAGTAACCTTTTTCTATGGAATATGCGTTTAGCAGAGAGTTTTTCTGTGTTATTTTCCGACTATATACAAAACGCTTCTAGCTTTGAGCGCTTAGCTGATACTGCTTTGCTGCTATGGAATGTTATGACTCATATACAAGGAGGTAATTTTTCAAAACGTCCTAGTTTAGGTAAGCGCTGGGTTGATATTTCTATCGGTGAGGAAATTTCTGTTTCTCAACGTTGGGATAACTACCGTATAAATCGCCGTCAAGCTGTAAATGATTTGACAGAAGACTTGGGAGACGCATTGCTTTCGATGATGCCTAACAGTTCTCAAGCAGAAGCAGATGCAGAAGCAGATGACAAACAATTGACCTTGGTCAGCTAGAACCACCTTGTTTATTTAATTTATATCTATTATTTTTAGAGGAAGACAATGAGTATCCAACGCGAATTTGATAATAATTTCGGACAAAGTAACGATGTTGTTCAATATAATTCGGAGACCAGCGAAAATCAAACTCGAAAAAGGTTTTCTTGGAAAAAGCCAGTAACTCATTTATCTTTAGTACTATTGGGAAGCGGTATTACTTTTTTAGGGATTATAGGGATTAATTTATTTGCACCCAATCAACTATTCTCTAGACAACTTAATTTTCAACAATTTAGCACTAGTAATAGTACAATAGCTCAAGCTACCTTACCACCCATGCTTAACGGTAATTTTGTTACTAGTGTTGTAGACAAAGTTGGTCCAGCGGTAGTGCGGATTGATGCTGAGAGAACTGTTACTAGTCGAATACCAGAAGCTTTTAAACATCCATTTTTTCGTGATTTTTTTGGAGCGGATGTGCAACCACGCAGTCGAACTCAACGCGGAACTGGTTCTGGTTTCATAGTTAGCTCTGATGGTCGTATTCTTACTAATGCCCATGTAGTTAGTGATTCTAAGAAGGTGCGAGTCAGGTTAAAAGATGGACGTTCTTTTGAGGGTAAGGTGTTAGGAGCAGACCCAGTTACCGATGTTGCAGTTGTCCAAATTCAAGCTTCTGGACTACCATTTGTGAGTAAGGGGAACTCTGATAATTTAAAACCAGGTGAGTTCGCTATTGCAATTGGAAATCCACTGGGTTTAGATAATACGGTTACAACAGGGATTATTAGTGGAACAGGACGTTCTAGCAGCGCAATCGGAGTCCCCGATAAACGTGTAAGATATATTCAAACAGATGCAGCAATTAATCCTGGAAACTCTGGTGGACCATTGTTAAATCAACAAGGTCAAGTAATTGGAATGAACACGGCAATCATTCAAGGTGCTCAAGGACTTGGTTTTGCTATCCCTATCAATACTGCTCAACGCATAGCGAATCAACTTGTAGCTAATGGTAGAGTAGACCATGCATTTTTGGGGATTCAAATGGTGAGTTTGAACCCAGAACTCAAAAAAGAAATTAATAGCGACCCCAATCGTCCCATGACTGTCGATACTCCTAATGGTGTTTTGGTCGTTAGAGTAGTACCCGATTCCCCTGCAGCTAGAGGTGGTTTCCGTGCTGGTGATGTGATTCAAAAGGTGAATGGTAAAGCTGTTACAGATTCCCAAGCTATACAAGCAATTGTAGAAAATAGCCCCGTTAACGAAAATTTACGTTTTGAATTACGTCGTCAAGGGCAAAATATGAACTTGTCTGTAAGAACAGGTGCCATTCCAGCTCCAGAACAGTAAAGGTTATTCACAGATTTGTAGAGACAGAGACAGAGACAGAGACAGAGACAGAGACAGAGACAGAGACAGAGACAGAGACAGAGACAGAGACAGAGACAGAGACAGAGACAGAGACGCGATTTATCGCGTCTCTACATTCTATTTTCCCTAGTCTCCCTTCCCAGCAAGAGAAGAGGAGGATTTAACAGGTGAACAGAAACTTATTCTACGCCAAACTCTACTGATACTACGGCTGTAATATCCTTGTTGATAGAAGAGGTGTCGAAAACTCCGGAATCGCTGACTGCAGTGGAATTAGGTGATGTAATTTGAAACACGCCTGTTTTGGCTTTTCGTATTCTTCCTACCTTATTTCCTGTACTGCGAGCAATGGCTTCTGCTCTAGCTTTAGCATCTTTTGTGGCCTCCGCGACCATTTCTACACGCAGTTTACTGAGTTGGGTATATAAATATTCGGGTGACTCTGAAGCAATAGGAATTCCTTCATTAATTAATTCCGTTACTTGCTGTGACAATTGAGTAATGCGGTTAACATCTGATGAACGAATTTCAAAGCGTTGATTAAAACGGTTGGCTAATATTTTTCCTGTTTCACGACCATTGATAACTTCCGGAACTTTAGATGCATCGATGGAACCTAAGGCAATAGCATCATCAGGTATCTGTTTTTCTTTAAGGTAACGTCGCAAGCGTTCAGTATGGTTTTTTAGTTCTTGGTATGCAGCTTGGGCTGTGGGTTGTTCGCTAGAAACAGATACACGCCAAATGGTATAATCTGAACGAATCGGGCGTTTTGCAGAGCCTGTTACTTCTAAGGTATCATCGGCTTGCTTGAGATTTCTAATTGCTCCTGCAGCAACAAAAGAACCACCTAATAAAGCAAGCGATAAAGCAAGTAACCCGCTAAACAATTGGGGAAAGCGCCGGGATGAAGGAGCATTTTGCATAAATTTTGCTTATATAAAAGAGGTTGATTCCAGGCTAGTTGTAAGCGAGCAAATATTCATGGGTAATAAGATTTTTACTCATTACTTTGACTACCTGGAATAATAACTACTCCTTATCTATTTACGATTCCAGAATAATTTTTTAAACTTTAAATTCTATTAATGATTGCTTTATATGGGCTTCTGTTGAAAATTGTTTCCTTTATTCTCTTCACTCATCTTGGCATCTTAGCATCTTGGTATCTTGGCATCTACCCTGCGGGAAAACCTCCGGTGGCGGTTCGTTAACTCATAGATATCAAGCCAACACTGGCAATATAAAACACAACCATCAAGCGCCTATACTAAAATAGTGTCATAAAAATAACTCCCGATAAAATACCTACAGAGTATGACCAAACCCAAGCCAGTATCCCCCAACTTTGGATATCTCGAACAACACGACCAGCAGTTGGTGAGGCTTGGAGCATTAGCAGAAAGATATTTTACTGACGACCCCAACACTTGTTTAATCAAACTGCGACAATTTGGTGAACTCCTAGCACAACTAGTAGCAGCAAGAGTCGGAGAATACACAGACCCAAGCGAACGTCAAATCGACTTAATGCGACGCTTGCGAGACAGAGGTGTACTCAAAGAAAAAGTATACCAACTCTTCGACGAACTCAGGTTTGCAGGTAATAAAGCTACCCACGGATTAAGTGCTAACCAACGCATAGCCCTGAGTAACCTGAAATATGCCTATCACTTAGGAATTTGGTATCATCGACTTGTAACCAAAAACCGTGAATTCACCCCCGCTTCCTTCGTACCACCCCAAGACCCAGCAGTTGAAACTATTGCACTTCAGCAAGAATTAGAGCAATTACGAGAAGAACTAAAAGCAAGTCGGACTAAAGCAGAACTTGCACAAATTAAAATTCAACAAGAAGAACAAAGACGGATAAACGCAGAAGAACTTGCAAAAGAAGCGGAAACAAAAGCTGTTGATGCACTGCAACACCTAAAAGCAATTCAAGTAGCAGCAAAAACCCAATCGACGCAAACCACCCAAGAAATTATCCAGCAAGCGCAAATTGCAGAAAATAATATTGACCTAGATGAAAGGGAAACACGTCGTTTAATTGATGCTCAGCTAAGAGATGCAGGTTGGGAAGTTGATTCCGAACAACTTATATATAGTAAAGGCACTAAACCTCAAAAAGGAAAAAATCTGGCAATAGCAGAATGGCCAATAGTAGATGGACGAGCAGACTATATCTTATGTGTGGGTCTGCAGGTAGTCGCAGTAGTGGAAGCCAAACGCAGAAGAAAAGATGTTTCCGGTGCAATAGTTCAAGCAAAACGTTATAGTCGTGACTATCAAATCAAAGGTAACGAGACCTTAGCAGGTGGTCTCTGGGGAGAATATCAAGTTCCTTTTGTTTTTGCTACCAATGGAAGACCTTTTTTACGACAGTTAGCAACCAAAAGTGGGATTTGGTTTTGTGATTTACGCAATCCTAATAATCTCAGTCGTTCCCTTACAACTTGGTATAGTCCCCAAGGTTTGCAAGATTTATTAACCCAAGACAACGAACGCGCACACGAAAAATTACAACAAGAAGGTTTTAATTACAATCTCACACTCCGGGAATACCAAATTAAGGCAATTCAAAAAGTAGAAGCAGCACTCTCAGAAGACCAACGAAGATTATTAATCGCAATGGCAACTGGGACAGGTAAGACGAAAACTTGTATTGCTTTAGTTTACCGTCTCTTGAAAACCAATAGATTTCGACGCATTTTATTTTTGGTAGATAGAACTGCTTTGGGGGAACAAACTACCAATGCTTTCAAAGAAACCCGTATTGAGAACTTACAAACCTTCGCGGATATTTTTGATATCAAAGAACTCAAAGAAGCCACACCTGAGCGAGATACAAAAGTCCATATTGCCACAGTGCAAGCATTTATGAAGCGGATTCTCTACCCCAGCGACAACAGTTCCATACCTACGGCAGACCAATACGACTGTATTGTTGTTGACGAATGTCATAGAGGATATTTACTAGACCGGGAATTGAGCGATACTGAATTGCAGTTTCGGGATTTTAACGATTATATTTCTAAATATCGTCGGGTGTTAGACCATTTTGATGCGGTAAAAATTGGCTTAACTGCAACACCTGCGCTGCATACCACAGAAATATTTGGGGAGCCTGTTTATAAATATAGCTACCGGGAAGCTGTTATAGACGGGTGGCTTATTGATTGCGAACCACCAATTAGAATTACCACCGCGCTATCAGAAGATGGTATCACCTGGGAAGCGGGGGAAGAAATGGAGTATTTTGACCCGGTTACAAATACTATTGATTTAGTCCATGCACCAGATGAAGTAAAAATTGAAGTTGAGCAGTTTAATAAACGAGTAGTTACGGAAGAATTTAACCGGGTTGTGTGCGAGTATTTAGCAGAAAATATTGACCCATTGCAACGGGAAAAAACTCTAATATTTTGTGCGACGGATAATCATGCAGATATTGTTGTTGATTTGTTGAAAAAAGCATTACAAAACGAGTATGGTAGTGTTGAAGATGATGCTGTAGTCAAAATTACGGGTGCTTCAGATAAACCATTGCAGTTAATTCGACGGTTTAAAAATGAGCAAAATCCTAAGATTGCTGTGACGGTTGATTTATTGACAACGGGGATAGATGTACCTGCTATTTGTAATTTGGTTTTTATCCGTCGGGTAAATTCGCGGATTTTGTATGAACAAATGTTGGGACGCGCTACCCGAAGATGTGATGAGATTAGGAAAGAAGTATTTAGAATTTATGATGCGGTGAATATTTATGATGCTTTGGAACCAATTTCCACAATGAAACCTGTTGCGGCAAATCCTAATATTTCTTTTACTCAATTGGTGGATGAATTGACTAATTCACAAAATCAGGTGATTGCGACTACTGTTGTCGAGCAAATATTAGCTAAACTACAACGCACAATTAATTCAAAGTTATTGGAAAGTCGGAAGGATATCAGTTCAAAGCTGGTGGTAGGGGAACAAGGTTCTACATATCAAGTTAAGCAAAATATTCAAGAAAGAATTGAAGCGATTGCGGGAATGTCGGTTGGGGAAATGATAAATTATATGAAAGAAGCTGATTCGGAAGAAGTAAAAAAATGGTTTGAACAACGTAGAAATATTGCTCAAGTTTTGGACTCGCGAGATGGGGGTAGAAAACCAGTTTTAATATCTCGTCATGTTGATGAGTTGCGAAGTGTTGAACGCGGTTATGGGACTGCGACAAAACCGGAAGATTATTTGGATAGTTTTACTGCTTTTTTGCGGGATAATTTGAATCAGGTTCCTGCTTTGATGGTGGTGACGCAACGTCCTCGCGAACTGACTAGGGGACAGTTAAAAGAGGTGCGGTTGTTGTTAGAGCAAAATGGTTATACTGAGCGCAATTTGCGAACTGCATGGCGAGAAATGACTAATGAAGATATTGCTGCTAGTATTATTGGCTATATCCGTAAGGCAGCTTTGGGGGATGCGCTTGTTCCCTATGAAGAAAGGGTGGATGGGGCTATTAAGAAAATAATGGCTTCTCGAAGTTGGAAGGAACCTCAGCGTAAATGGTTGGAACGTATTGGTAAACAACTGAAGGTTGAAACTATTGTGGATAGGGAGGCTTTTGACCAGGGGGAGTTTAGAAGTCAGGGGGGTGGATTTGTTCGGTTAAATAAGTTGTTTGATGGCAGGTTGGAAGAGATTTTGGTGCAAATTAATGATGATTTGTGGCAGAAGATTGGTTAAATGTTGTCCTCTTCGCAAAAAGAACCCCACCCCCAACCCCCTCCCCGCACGCGGGGAGGGGGCTACGATAATAGTGCATTCCCATGTTGGCGATTTATATAAATAGTTACAGGAACCACAAGGTAGGTGGGATAAATTTCAACAAGTTTTAAATAAAGTTCCTGATGTTGAACCAGAAGATTATGACAAATTAGCATGAATTTAATATACACTAGCTTCCCTCCGTACACTTGCTTTATACACACAAGTCAGAGTAAAGTGTCATATCAAATCATATTATCTTTATTTACACCTATCTACTTAAATTATTAAATTGAGCGCAACTACTGATATTGTTCAAAAACTCTGGAATCTCTGTCACGTTCTCCGGGACGACGGGATTACATATCTTGCGTACGTGACAGAATTAACATACCTGTTATTTCTGAAGATGGCGCAGGAAACCCTTACGGAAAAACAAATCCCCGAAGGTTGTCGCTGGGGTGATTTGGTCAGTAAGGATGGTATTGACCAGATGAATTTTTACCGCGAAACTTTGTTAAAATTAGGTACTAGCAGTAATATGCCACAGGTGCAGGCAATTTTCGCTAATGCCCAAACTGCACTTAAGAAACCACAAATTCTCAATAAGTTGGTCAAAAGTATTGATGAGCTTGATTGGTATTCTGCGAAAGAAGAAGGTTTGGGTGACCTTTACGAAGGTCTTTTAGAGAAGAACGCCAGCGAGAAAAAATCTGGTGCTGGGCAATATTTTACACCACGTCCTTTGATTGATTGTATGGTGGAATTAATTAAGCCACAGCCAGGAGAGTTGACACAAGACCCTGCGGCAGGAACCGGTGGATTTTTAATTGCTTGCGACCGCTATATTAAACGGCATACTGATGATTTATTTGACTTAAGCGAAGCCGAACAATCGTTTCAACGTCATCAAGCATTTTGTGGGATTGAGTTGGTGCAAGATGCTCATCGGTTGTTATTAATGAATATGCTGTTACATGGGATTGAGAGTACGGTTAGTTTGGGAGATACTCTCTCTGGTGATGGGCAACAGTTACCGAAAGCTGATGTAATTTTGACTAATCCTCCTTTTGGGACAAAAAAGGGTGGTGGGTTACCTTCTCGTGATGATTTTACTTACTCTACTTCTAATAAACAGTTGGCTTTTTTACAACATATTTATCGTGGGTTGAAGCCTGGAGGTCGCGCTGCGGTGGTCTTACCTGATAATGTGTTGTTTGAAGATAGTCAAGGAAAGAGCATTCGGGCTGATTTGATGGATAAGTGCAATTTGCATACTATTCTTAGGTTACCTACGGGAATTTTTTATGCTCAGGGTGTTAAAACTAATGTGCTGTTTTTCCAACGG
This sequence comes from Scytonematopsis contorta HA4267-MV1, assembly GCA_019359035.1. GTDB lineage: Bacteria > Cyanobacteriota > Cyanobacteriia > Cyanobacteriales > Nostocaceae > Scytonematopsis > Scytonematopsis contorta. The sequence goes on from JAHHIC010000108.1 coordinate 121,990, forward strand.
GGGAAGACTGATAAGGGTAATACGAAGTCGGTATGGTTCTATGATATGCGGACTAATATGCCTGCTTTTGGTAAGCGCACGCCTTTAACTAAGGAGCATTTTAAAGCTTTTGAGTTGGCTTACGGTAATGACCCTAATGGCGGAAGTAAGCGGGTTGATGAGGGAGAGTTGGGACGGTTCCGGTGTTTTAGTCGGGATGATGTGGCTAAACGGGGCGAAAATTTAGATATTAGTTGGCTGCGGGATGATAGTTTACAGTCGGGGGATGATTTGCCGGAACCGGATGTGATTGCTGCGGAAATTATGAGTAAGCTGCAAACGGCTTTGGAGGAGATGGAAGCGCTGACGGCTTTGTTGGAAGGGGAGGTTTAAGGAAGAGACCTAACCCCCCTACCCCCTTCCCTATGAGGGAAGGGGGAATTTAAGCTTAAGGAACGCTACCCGAAGCGTCCGCTTACGGATACGGGTAGAGCTTTGGAGAGGGATATTCTTTCACCCAATAAAGAAGGTGTGACAGTCTACTAGTTATTTAGCAACTCCTAACTCAACAAATTTAGCTTTTACGTCCTCAATGTTTTCACCACAATAGTGATACTCTTTATCAACAAGATTGGCGAGATAATATCCCAATCTACCGCCATTAATTTTAAATAACTCTGTAACTACTGACTCTTTAGTTGTACCAAACATCCCTTCTATATCTGAAATTTTATCCGATACAAAAAAATTGGTGGGATTAAACAACACCTCTACTCGTTGAAAAAACCATAGCAACTCAGAATCTTTTACGCCACGTCTAATCACTCTGTATCCTAGTGGATAAACTAAACCTGTTTTCATTTGCTACACTCCTAAATATAGGAAACAGACCCTAGTGGGGCTAGGAGGCTGTTAACTACTAGTTACGGTCTTGGTCGTTTTGTTTCATGTCTTTGATTTCCAGGTCTTTGGACGTTTGAAACTCATCTTCCCCATCTACCTGACGTACCCAAATATTTCTTCCAAGATATATAAAGAAATCTAGGATACTACGGACTGGGGAATGACGACGACCATTGCTATCTTTGGTTTCGTTACCATTTTTTTGACTTATTTATCTCACCTCCTTGCGAGGGTTATTTTTTCCCTCATCCGTATAAGTGTATATCACTTCACATATAGAGTTCAACTTCGCTGAGCATGAATAAGTATTAATTTACCTGAGGCGATCGCATCCAATAGTTGCCCTGTAGAACCTTCTCCAGCATATGTATAACCAAGCTTCTCAGCTATTTCTTTGACTTTATCTGGTGTTGTCGGTGCGACCCTTGCTAGGACTGTTGTTCGGTCAAGTTTTTTTCTAGGCATCTTAAATTCATCATATCTGATATACAAATAAAGTATAACTGTTGCTTCCTGTGGATACTCTGAGCAGTTATACTTTCCCCAAATGAGCCAAAAATCGAACTCTGACGGCTTTGCTGCTAGGAAATGCCTTCATATGCTGGGATTTTAGAATAAAACTAAACCAGGGTAAATTTATTGATAAACCGGGAAGCTGATATATAAATTTCTTAGAAGCCTCTTCTGCAAGAGGCGCAAATAGCAGAGAATAGTATACTGAAAAGTAACTTTAGAAAAATGACAAAAACTTATCAACTTGTGTTAGACACTAATGTATTACTAGCTGGTCTACGCTCAAGTCGTGGTGCATCCTATAAGTTGTTAACAGTGCTCAACGACAAGCGTTGGCAATTAAATATTTCTACCCCTTTAATTTTAGAGTATGAAGAAATCCTTAAACGAGAAAAATACCAATTAACTTTAAGCAATGATGAGATTGATAACGTGATTGACGCTATTTGTGCAATCGCTAATCAATGTAATATTTTTTATTTATGGCGACCAGTCGCAAAAGACCCAGATGATGATTTTTTAATAGATTTAGCTCTTGAATGTCAAGCGGACTTTATAATAACTTATAATCAAAAAGATTTACAACCTGCCGAAAAGTTTGGTATCAAGGTAGTAACGCCTAAAGAGTTTTTGCAACAAGTAGGAGAAATACCATGACTAATTTAAATGTGCAGATTCCAGATTCTTTATATAAACAAATCACAGCTTTGGCAGTAAAGGAAAATGTACCTATTGAGCAACTTGTGTCTATTGCCTTATCCGCACAAGTCTCAGCTTGGATGACTAAAGATTATATAGAAGAAAAAGCCAAACGGGGTAACTGGGATAAATTTCAACAAGTTTTAAATAAAGTACCTGATGTTGAACCAGAAGATTACGATAAATTAGCATGAACTTAGTGGTACTTCAATTCCATCCTGTTATCACCATTACGGATGACCAATTTTTTGAATTTTGTCAACTTAACCGTGATTTTCGCATAGAATGCAACCCAGGGGGAGAAATTGTCTTGATGCCCGTGACTGGTTCGGAAAATGACCAGCGAAATTTTGATATTATTGGGCAGTTAGGTGTATGGACTAAGCAAGATGGTACGGGTGTCGGTTTTGCTTCTAGTGGTGGGTTTACATTACCTAACGGTGCTGTACGTTTCCCTGATGCTGCTTGGATAAAACGGGAACGATGGGAAGCTATACCAGCAGAAAAACGTAAAAAATTTGCTCCTATTTGTCCTGATTTTGTCATTGAATTGCGGTCGGAAAGCGATGGGTTAGCTGTATTACAAGATAAAATGAGAGAATATTTGGATTTGAGTCAAATTTGGTAGGTTTACAGGACTTATACAAAAAATTGCTTTTATGCTTTATTTATCGAACCACCATAAACCGGAGGTTTTCCCGCAGGGTAGAGGCCAAGAATGCCAAGATTTAGTAGAGTTTGCGTAAGTCCTAAGAATAAAAGTATACCTAATATTATATCAATAGAAATATTATGACTCAAGCATTACCTAAAATAGTTAATTTTGATGAATTTATTGCCTGGTATCCAGAAAACTCTGGAGTCCGTTATGAGTTACACAATGGGGAAATTGTCGAAATGTCGCAGCCTAAGGGGAAACATGAAAAAGTAAAAGGATTTTTATCTAGAAAGCTATCAGTAGAGTTTGACCGATTAAATCTTCCCTATTTTATTCCTAATCAAGCAATAGTAAAACCTCCTGAAAGGGAGTCAGGTTATTTTCCTGATGTGTTGATACTAAATGATTCTGCTTTAACTTCGGAACCTCTTTGGGAACAATATTCTACTGTTACTAATGGGGCTTCAATTCCTTTAGTTGTTGAGGTTGTTAGTACTAATTGGCGAGATGATTACTATTTAAAACTTGCTGATTATGAAGAAATGGGTATTCCTGAATATTGGGTTGCTGACTATGCAGGATTGGGTGCTAGGAAGTTTATCGGGAATCCCAAACAACCTACTTTTTCAATTTATAAATTAATAGATGGGGAATATCAAGTTACTCAGTTTCGAGGTAGCGATAAAATTCAATCTCCAACTTTTCCTGAATTAAATTTGACTGTAGAACAGATTTTTGCAGGTAGTATCTCTATTTTATAGAAATATGGCTATTTTACATTTCGTTACGTAGTTTGTTTTTATTTTGCCCAGCTACTTAGACAAAAAGTTTAATTATTTAGGAGAATAGACGATGAACAGCGTTAAATTACGTTCACACGCAGGGAAGGACGGAATATTGCATTTAGAAATTCCCATAGGGATGACAGATAAAGAAGTAGAAATAATGGTAATTTACCAAGCACTGGAAATTTCAACACTGCAAAAAACACCAGAAAATTTAGGATATCCACCCGGTTTTTTTGAACAAACTTACGGAATTTGTGCTGATGACCCAATTGTAATTGATTCGGAAGTCATAATTTAAAGCTATCCCCAAGGAAAGTATAATAACTCAAGATAAAATTTAAAAGGAAATTCCTAGTCATAGAGTATTCAAGGTATAAACTTTGGAACTAATAGAAGCACTGATGGCTTTGTTGGAGGGGGATGCGGACGCTGAAGATGGTGTAAATTCAGAGAAAAGCAAGTTGTGGGGAGTGTGATGGCAAATTATTTAGCGTTGATTACGCAGTCTGGCACGAGAGTTGAGTAAAATCGATATATTGGAAATTCAGCATTAGGAGTGAGAAGATTGATAAAGAAATTGTCTATAGATACTGATTATCTTCCAGAATTACCGGATAGCTGGTGTTGGGCAAAACTGGATGAACTCATGAAAAAAATTGTTGATGGGACTCATCATACACCTACTTATATTAAAAACGGAATACCATTTTTATCAGTAAAAGATATTCGGGATGGGCAAATATTTTTCCAGCAATGTAAATATATTTCACAAGAAGAGCATGAACAATTATCTCAAAGATGTCATCCAGAATATGGAGATTTATTAATCACGAAAAGTGGTACAATTGGTCGCTGTGCTATTATATGGTTTCTCTCTAAATGACGTTGCAAAGCTTCATCAAACTTAGATGCATTTAAAACTTTTTCATTTATCAAAATAACAGATTTTATCGCATCAAAACAAATTCTCTCAATATCAGCACCAGTAGCTCCCTGAAGTCTCGATGCAACTTCTTCAATATTTATACCTTGATTCCTAATGCCAGTCAATTTACTTTTAATAATACTTTTTCTTAGTTGCAAATTGGGTTTATCAAAAAATAACACCTCATCAAACCTCCTCCACACAGCACTATCAAGAAGAGACTCATAGTTAGTTGCAGCAATAAATATACTCTTATCATTGGAATTATCCATAAGTTGAATAAGACTATTAACAAGACGCTTTATTTCTCCATGCTCGTGAGAAGCATTTCTATCTCTAGCGATAGCATCAAACTCATCAAAAAGTACAACCCACTCACCGACTTGTATATAATCAAAAATCTTCTTTAAATTAACTGCTGTTTCACCCAAATAAGAGGAAATAACAGACGAAAGATTAACATATACTAAAGGTAAACCTAAAATACTTGCCACAACTTTTGCAGTTAGGGTTTTGCCACAACCAGGTGGTCCACAAAATAACAATTTTGAGCTTGCTTTCAAGCCATGACTTTGTAAAATATCTTTTTTTCTATTCTCAAGGACTATCTTTTCTAAACTTTTTAAATTTGTTTCTGATAATATTACTCTATCCCAAGTTAAATCATATTTAGTCACCTCAATCAAAGGAAGTCCTGTATCTTTATCCTTCGGTACATCAGGATAAACATTCCAAGGAGAAGCATTAGAAGCCGTTTTTTTTGGAGTAACTTGCAGCATATTTTCAAGGTCTTTTGCTAGCAGAATATGGTTTTTATCTTTTTCTTCTTGGATAAGCTCCATCGCAGCAGTATAAAATTCCTCTCGATTGTTTTGCGAGAAGCTTTTAAATAATTTTCTTATAATATCACCTCGTGCCATAATGTATCTGATTTTTATTTAAATTTGCCAAGCGTTTTCAGCTTATTTTAAAACCACACAATTTCTAACTTAATTGTATTCTTAAACGGTCATATTGCAAATCTTAAATCTTCCTCAACGGTGATATAAATATCACATTAATAAAAAATAATTATTACTCATCAGGTAAGAACTTGATATTAACTCCATCAATAGATTTTCAGAGCCTCGCAAAACCATTAATACTTATATACTAAATTAATCTCGATAAATTAGTCGATAGTAGTGCGAGCGTCTCGCTCGCTATTGGCAAAAAGTACATCTCGCTCGCTATTGGCAAAAAGTACATCTCGCTCGCTATTGGCAAAAAGTACATCTCGCTCGCTATTGGCAAAAAGTACATCTCGCTCGCTATTAGCAAAAAGTACATCTCGCTCGCTATTAGCAAAAAGTACATCTCGCTCGCTATTAGCAAAAAGTACATCTCGCTCGCTATTGGCAAAAAGTACATCTCGCTCGCTATTAGCAAAAAGTACATTTCGCTCGCTATTGGCAAAAAGTACATTTCGCTCGCTATTGGCAAAAAGTACATTTCGCTCGCTACTAGCAAAAAGTACATCTCGCTCGCTATAGGCAAAAAGTACATCTCGCTCGCTATAGGCAAAAAGTACATCTCGCTCGCTATTGGCAGAGTGCGTCTATAGCAAAATAGTTCTTAAAATAATGAATAAGCAAAGGATAAAATAAAAATGTACTAATAGAGGCAGTTTCTATGGTAGCCCAGGTCGGTGAGGCTTCATTGTCAACGGGACTGGTAATCACTTGGGAAGCATTGCCCGATGATTTCCAGTTAGAGGACGACCCAGTGGAAAATACAGGTCAGCCAATTTTGCCTGGTGCTTTACGTGAAAGTCTAGAAATCAGTGGTTTCATTCAACCACAGATGTTAATTGCTTCAAACTTGGGACTTTGTGCGACGCTCAACGGGCAATTTGTTGCCAAAGCTCCCGACTGGCTTTACGTTCCCTCTGTTTTGCCAGTTTCTGGAGACCGCAAAAGTTACACTCCTAATTTAGAAGGGGATGTTCCTGCGGTCGTGATGGAGTTTTTATCCGATACAGACGGAACAGAATATTCTTCTAGGCAAGTTTATCCACCGGGAAAATGGTTTTTTTATGAGCAAGTTTTGCAAGTTCCCATTTATGTGGTTTTTGAGCCAGATGGAGGTTTAGTAGAGTTTTATCAACTTGAAAACGGACATTACAAGTTAAAGCAACCCGATGAAAATGGTCGCAATTGGATTCCCTCGATGAATTTATTTTTGGGAACATGGCAGGAAACAAAAGAAGGCCGAACTGGCTATTGGTTGCGATGGTGGGATGAAGCGGGTAATTTATTACCTTGGGCTGTGGAAGGTTTGGAACTGGAACGTCAACGTGCTGAGCAAGAACGCCAGCAAAAAGAACGGTTAATTGCCTATTTACAATCTCAAGGTATAGACCCTGATAATTTGCCCGTGTAATTTGCTTTCTCTGTAGAGACTGGGTTAATACGGTCTCTACTAATGACGAAATTAAGTAATCCCACAATCAACGAAGTTGCTCAAGGTGTTTGCGGTTTTACCATAGTTAAAAACAGTTCTTAAAATAATGAATAAGCAAGGGATAAAATAAAAATGTACTAATAGAGGCAGTTTCTATGGTAGCCCAGGTCGGTGAAGCCAAAGCATCAACAGAACTGGTAATCACTTGGGAAGCATTGCCCGATGATTTCCAGTTAGAGGACGACCCAGTGGATAATACAGGTCAGCCACTTTTGGCCAGTGCTTTAAGTGAAAGTTTAGAAATCAGTGGTTTCATCCAACCGCAGATGTTAATCGCTTCAAATTTTGGTCTTTGTGCAACTCTTAACGGGCAATTTATCGCGAAAGCTCCCGACTGGTTGTACATACCCTCTGTTTTGGAAGTTTTACCAGACCGCAAAATTTACACGCCTAACTTAGAAGGTGATGTTCCGGCAGTTGTGATGGAATTTTTATCTGACACTGAAAAAGGAGAATATTCTTTTAAACGAACCTATCCACCAGGAAAATGGTTTTTTTACGAGCAAATTTTGCAGGTTCCTACTTACATTATTTTTGACCCAAATGGCGGTCTATTAGAATTTTACCAACTGGAAAACGGACGCTATGAGTTGAAGCAACCAGATGAAAATGGTCGTAATTGGATTGCTTCGATGAATTTATTTTTGGGAACATGGCAAGGGACAAAACAAGGGAGGACAGGGTATTGGTTGCGATGGTGGGATGAAGCGGGTAATTTGTTACCTTGGGGTGTGGAACTTGTGGAGCAAGAACGCCAACGCGCTGAGCAGGAACGTCAGCAAAAAGAACGGTTAATAGCCTATTTAAAATCTCAAGGTATAGACCCTGATAATTTGCCTGCGTAATTCGCAAATCTGTAGAGGCTGGTTTAATAGTTCTCTATTTAAAGTTTATACACATCCGTCATTGTGTTCACGGAGTGACAGAGAATAGTCCAATATTCTTTATTAGCCCCCTCCTCGCTTGCGGGGAGGGGGTTGGGGGTGGGGTTTTCAGGTGTAGGGACGAACCATCTTTTAGCTAATATTTGTTTGTCACTAGATGTATTATCCCTGATTCGCCAGCTGTATCCTATTAGGTAAATAAGGTTCCTAGTTTAGGAAAAATATACAGAAGGTGGAAAAATGCGAAGGCTCTTGTTACTACCTATTTTCATCATCATATTTATTTCTATCTCGCTATTATTGATGGGTGTCACTTCTGCTCGACAGCAACCGAATATTAATCATCCTTTAACTCCCTTAACAGAACGAGAAATCAAAACAGCCGTTGCAGTCATTAAAAAAGAGAAAAAATTGACCGACATGGCAGTTTTCCCAATAATTACTTTACAAGAACCAGATAAAAGCGAAGTTTTAAATTTTAAACCTAATAGCCCCTTCCAACGTCAAGCCTTCGCAGTGATTTACGAACGCGGTCAAAATAAAACTTATGAAACTTCGGTTGACCTGAAAAGTAAAACCTTAAGTTCTTGGGAAGAAATACCCAACGTTCAACCAGCAATTGTTTATTCAGAATATGAATTAGCTGATAAAATTGTGAAATCTGACCCGCGATGGCAAGCAGCGATGAGAAAAAGGGGAATTAAAGATTTTAATCAAGTTGCTATCAGTTGTTGGGCACCAGGAATTTTGAGCGACTCAGAAGAAAAAGTTGGTAATCGTATTTGTCGCGCTTTATCTTATTATGCAGGCAAAAATTGGAATTTTTATGGCAGACCTATAGAAGGAGTGGTTGCAAACGTTAATTTAAATACAGCTAAAATTGATAGTTTTGTGGATGGGGAAATAATTCCTTTTTCTCAAGAAAACTTAGATTATGATGTTAAATCTTTAGGTAAATTGCGACCAGCACCTAAAGCACTAAAAATTCAGCAGCCTAATGGTAAAACCTTCCAAATCAAAGGTAATGAAATTAGCTGGCAAGGTTGGAAGTTTCGCTACTTAATGCATCCTCGTGATGGTTTAGTATTATATCTAGTTAGATATAACGATGGCAAAAAAGAAAGACCTATTTTATATCGAGCTAGCCTATCAGAAATGGTAGTACCTTACGGACATCCCGAACCTACTTGGTCTTTTAGAAATGCTTTTGATGTCGGAGAATATAATTTGGGTTTGCTAGCCAGCACGATGGAATTAGGTAAGGAAATCCCCGAAAATGGTATTTTACTAGACTCCGTATTTGCTGATGACAAAGGAAAACCTTATGTAATGCCCAAAGTCATCGGTATTTACGAACGCGATAACGGTATACTTTGGAAACATTACGAATATAGAACTAAGCGCAATCACGTGCGTCGCAATCGAGAATTAGTAATTACAGTAACCGCAGCAGTTGATAATTACGATTATGGTATTAGTTGGATATTTCATCAAGATGGAACTTTAGAAGTACAAAACGATTTAACGGGTATTGTTTTAGTGCAGGGAACAGTAGACGAAAAACATAATAGCGATAATCTTTTTGGTAGATTAATGGCAAAAAATATTTTTGGGGTAAATCATCAACATTTATTTAATTTTCGTTTAGATATGGATGTTGATGGTGGGGCTAATGATGTGATGGAAATGAATGTTAAAGCCTTACCAATGGATGACAAAAATCCTTTAGGAAATGCCTTTATCGTTGAAGACACACCATTGCAAAAAGAAACGACCGCAGTACGAGATATGGATATGAAAAGTAGTCGTGAATGGATGGTTATGAGCGCAAATCAAAAAAATGCTCTGGGTGCTGCAACTGGATATATGTTAATGCCAGAAGCTAATGCAGTCTTTTTGCCAGCAGAAGGAGCAAAAATTAGCGATAGAGCTACTTTTGCTACGCATCATATTTGGGTAACAAAATACAAACCCAACGAACTTCACGCAGGTGGAGAATATCCTAATCAAACTAAACCAGGAAAGGGTTTACCGGAGTATATATCTGATGATGAGTCTTTGATGGGTGAGGATATTGTACTTTGGTATACCTTGGGTGTCACTCATGTCCCCAGACCAGAGGATTGGCCAGTTATGCCTAGCCACAGAGTTGGGTTTAAGCTAGTTCCTAGGGGATTTTTTGTCAGAAATCCAGCAATTAATTTACCAGAAGCGCCCCGCTAATAGACTTGTTGAACTGAAAGGCATGATAAAAAAGAGCTAATATATAATATATTTATGACAAAATAATATTTGCTGATAAAATTCAACAGTCTAATTTTAATTAAACAACTATGCTGGTTGAGTTCACCCTTGAAAATTATCGGTCATTTCAAGAGCGCCAAACCTTCAGTATGGTAGCATTTGATGATATAGCTGTTTTGAGAAATAATACTTTTTCAACACCAGATACAAAAGATTTACGCTTACTAAACAGTGCAGCTATTTACGGTGCAAACGCTTCTGGTAAAAGTAACTTGCTGTTAGCAATGCACGCAATAAAAACCTTGGTAGTTAATTCTGCTAGTCGAATGCAGACTGGTGATAGGTTTCCAATTGAACCATTTAGATTAAATACTGAATCAGAGAAAAATCCTAGTCTTTTTGAAATAATTTTTGTTCATAAAAACATTCGTTATCAATACGGTGTTGCTTTAAATCGTGAACGAGTATATGAAGAGTGGTTAATAGCATTCCCTAACGAACGTCAGCAAAATTGGTTTGAGCGTCAATATTTACCGGATAATCCCAAAACTAAAGCTGATGATGGATACCTATGGTCTTTTGGTAGAGGGTTAAAGGGAGAAAAAGAGCGTATTAAAAGATTTGTGCGTGCTAATTCTCTATTTTTATCACATGCAGCCCAAAATAATCACCCGCAGTTGACAGAAGTATTTGAGTGGTTTCAGAAATTTTTAAATGTGATTGATTATCAGTATTCCGGTAAATATTTTACTTTAAACAAATGTCAAGATGATAATTTCCGTCAACAAATTGTCAAAATTATTAATGAGGCAGATATTGGGATATCAGATATTAGAATTCATCAAAAAACATCACGATTAAACACTTCAACAGAAAATGGCAAATCGGGTTTTGCTATATTTATGGATACTGATGTTTTAGAAAATCAGGAAAAAAATACAGTAGCAATAAAAGATAGCGATAATTTGGAGGCTATCACTTTGCACAAAAAAAACGATTCCCAGCAAGAAGTACAATTTGATTTAGATGAAGAATCTCAAGGTACACAACGTTTATTTGATATATCGGGACGTTGGATTGATGTATTGCAACAGGGAGAAATATTAATAGTTGACGAGATAGATAGAAGTTTACATCCAGTCCTATCAAAAGCATTGATAAAAATTTTTCATAACCCAGAAATTAATAAAAAAAATGCTCAGTTAATCTTTACTACCCACGATACTACGCTTTTAGATGAAGAAATATTACGGCAAGACCAAATATGGTTTACCGAAAAAGATAATAGCATGACAAAATTATATTCTTTACTAGAATTTCGACCTTATCAAGATGAATCTTTACAGAAAGGATATTTGCTGGGACGATATGGAGCAATACCTTTTATTCATGGTCTAATTATTTAAACTTTTTGTAGTGCGGGCTTCCAGCCCGCTTGTGTGTCTCACCAGAATAGGAATTGCTATATAAGAGAACAGCAATTTATAGCGTCTTCATAAACTGGCAACAAATTTTACCTAAATATCGTCAAAGCATAGGTAAACCTCTATAGAAGCCAGCCAACCAAACGCTGTATTGTCAAATATTATGTTACTGCATCGCACCTTATTTTTAATAGTCAGTAGTTGTATTATTTTATTCAGTATTCCCGCCTTTGCAGCAGAAAGAGTAATATTAAAATACCGTGTTTTCCGTGAATCAATATCAGTAGAAGCCCTATCCACCTTTGCGAATACAGGTAAAATCAGTACAGTATTGCCAGTTGATATTGCAGTAGGAGGGAAAAAAAGCGCAGCAATTCGTCGATATTTAACGGAACCAGTAAAAGTAAATCCTTTGATTTTAGACAGGATATTAAATAGCCCTGTTGGTAACATAATATTAGACCAACTCAGTCAAGTGATTCACACAAAATCTCGGAAAGCAGACAGACAAGCCTTACGTTCAGCCTTAATACTTTCAGCCAACAAAGACGGACAAATCACATTACTGGAAGTAATCCAAAATTATCCAACATCAGAAGTCGAAGTCGATGGAGACCGTTTAGAAAGTGCTTACAAGACGCTACTGCGATTACAAGGAAGCTTACAGAATTTATTGAATTTTTAGATTGATTTTACTTCCACTGTTTTTGGTAATCTGGATTGTGCTACCGAAAATTTGGACTCCACTCCCAAAATGAAATCCCCAACTGCTGTACTACCACCATTCATACTCCTAGACCAACTCTTGCAAAACTGGCTACTTGAAGATATTGGCAGAGGCGATCGCACTACGCAATCCCTCTTGTCTGATTCGGAAATTGAGGGAAAAGGGGTTTGGATAGCTAAAGCACCGGGGGTGATTGCTGGGTTACCGATAGCAGCAAGGGTATTTCAACTTTTAAACCCTAAAGTGAGTTTTCTGAGTTTAGCTGTTGAGGGAGAATATTGTCAAAAAGGAAAAACAGTAGCGCAAATGCAAGGTTCATTAGATACCTTACTAATGGGGGAACGAGTCGCGCTTAATTTAACGATGCGATTGAGTGGGATTGCTACGCTAACTCGGCAATATGTAGAGAAAATAGCCGATTTACCAACAAAATTTGTGGATACGCGAAAAACTACACCCGGATTAAGAATTTTGGAAAAATACGCGACTCAATTGGGAGGAGCGATAAATCACCGGATGGGTTTGGATGATGCAGTGATGATAAAAGATAACCATATTGCTGCTGTTGGGGGAATCGGGAACGCAATAACAAAAGTGCGTTCTCACATTCCTTACACCCTGACAATAGAAGTAGAGACAGAAAATTTAGAGCAAGTGAAAGAAGCTTTACAACACAACGCGGATATTATCATGCTAGACAATATGCCCCTAGATATGATGCGAGAGGCAGTACAAATGATTCGACTTACAAATAGTCATGTCAAAATTGAAGCATCGGGGAATGTGACTTTAGAGACTATTCGTGGAGTTGCAGAAACTGGGGTGGATTATATTTCCAGCAGTGCCCCAGTTACACAGTCCAAATGGTTGGATTTGAGTATGAGAATTGGCAACGGATTGTGAGCGGATGTAACGGATGGGTTATCGGTTAGCTATCTGGTTGAAGTTGAGAAAATAATTTATCCCATTCGACAGATTTAATTGTGTCGCTTCCTTCTTTAACTTCCAAAGTTACATTGCTGGCTTTGCTTTGCTGTAAAGATGCCACACATAACTCAGCAATATCTTCGCGACTAACTTTACCGCGAATATTGTCACCTTGCTCAAAAATCAATTCCTTACCCCCAGCTTCTTCAGTCAGCGCACAAGGACGAATAATTGTATAAGGAATTTTACTGGTACGTAAGCTATCCTCGCCTTTTAGTTTCCAAGTTAAAATACCTCCCAACTGGTCATTTAATCTTACAGCAGGAGGTTCTTCATTTAAATTAATCCCCGGACGACCAGGACGGGTTACACCAGCGGAACTAACAAGAACAAATCTGGGTAAATTTTGCCCACCATAAGCTTTAATCGACTCTAATTGCAATGCAAAACCACCAGGAGAAAATCTAGGATTTAATTGACCATCGTATTCAAACTTACTCAGCATTAATTGCAGTGAGCAAACTTTAGCAGTATCAAGTGGCTGACAATCTTTTACGCTTTTAGCACGAAATACAGGAATTAAATCTTTAAACGGTATGCTAACAGTAATCCAAATATTAGGGACGGTATCAAACGAATAACTATAACCAATTCCATCCCATTTTGAGTCATCGCGTAAAAATATTTTGTAGCGCTTACCATCACCTTTAACGCGCAATTCAATTCCATCATAAGCAGATAAATCTATTGCGGGAGAAAAATTCTTAGTTCTAACTGAGGCAAACCCCCCCGAATTGGCTACAGAAACATTCCCAGCAAATAAAGCAGTACCTTCAACTAATTGAATATTGCTTTCACTCACACCACCCATAACCACATCATCTAATGCACCCCAAATATTTTTTAAATCTTCCGAGGGATTGCTAAAATCAAATATGACTTTCTCATCATATTTAGGTAAATACTTACCAGCAGCCTCAACCAAATTTTTAACACCTTTGTACTCAACATTTTCAGGTGTATCACCAACAATTTCTGGCTGATAAAACTTAACACCTTGATAGTACTTTTCGCGACTTGCTGTGTCCCCTTCCACAGGTTGTACTCTGACTGCGGTACAACAAATCACGGCTTGAATATTTGCCATCGCTAAAAATGTCAGAGTTTCTGGTTTAGTAATATCAGCAACGACTAATTCAGTATTATTATCTAAAATAGAGCGTGCTTTATCAATATCTCGGACAAGCGCTCGAACTTTGTAGCCCTTTTGCAGTAACCGCTGCACTACACGCTTTCCTACACCACCTGTTGCACCCGCAACTAGTATTACACCCATGTTTTTAGCTCCCACTGGTTGGTTTTGATTTTCCTGAGAACGTCCTGAAAAGAATTTCTGTATGGTGCAGAGAAAAGGAATAACTTCAAAATAGCTCAAAGTTTGAATAAATCTGCCAAAATCCCATTGTGAGCGATTTTTTTCAGACATGTGTTTTGGTTGTTGTTGTTGCTGATGTAATAATTGTTAATATAATTATAATTTACACCCTACGCGGATGGGTTTTATTTATGTGGTAGTGAGCCGTAGTTGAATTGCTAAACCAATAACCAATAACAACTATTATGCTGCAATTTCAACCGCCTGGTTTTGGGCAAAAAATTATTAATACCTCCTTAGGGAAGATGGTTTATTACACTCAAACTAGTATGCCTTGGTGTATTAATAATCCTGAAGACTTACCAACCTTAGTTTTTTTGCACAATTTTGGGGGTGGTGCTTCAGCCTATGAATGGTCAAAAGTCTACCCTGCATTTGCCGCAACTCATCGCATTTTAGCTCCAGACTTAATTGGTTGGGGAGATTCCTACCATCCAGTAAGAGATTACCAAATTAACGATTACCTTAGCACCATTACAGAGTTTATTAGACACACCTGTAGCCCTCCCGTAACATTAATAGCCTCCTCTTTAACTGCAGCTTTTGCTATTCGTTTAGCGATTCAACATTCTTTCCTATTCAAAAATTTGTTTTTAGTATGTCCCTCAGGGTTTGACGATTTTGGAGAAGGAGCAGGACGTAGACTCCCTCTTGGATTAATAAATACCCCTATTTTAGATAGCTTAATTTATGCATTTGGTGCTGAGAATGAAATAGCGGTACGTAATTTTTTATGCACTTTTTTATTTGCTAAACCCGAAAGAGTTTCGGAAGAAATTGTACAAGCTCATTTGTTTTCTGCTCAACAACCAGACGCAAAATTTGCCGCTTTAGCGTTTTTGCGTGGTGAACTTTATTTTGATTTAAGCTTGTATCTTCTACAACTTACCATACCCACAGTCATGTTTTGGGGTGAAGAAGCCAAATTTACTAGTATTAAACTAGGAAGACGGTTAGCAAAATCTAATCCAAATGTAGTTAAAGATTTTTACGTAATTCCAGATACTGGAGTACTACCTCATTTAGAGAAACCAGAAATAATGATTGCTTTACTAACACAATATTTGTCAGCTAAGTAATTATTCAACAGTCAACAGTCAACAGTCAACAGCTAACAGTCAACAATCAGCAAATGAGCATTAACCGATGTTACAAAATGAATAAATCTGGGAAAAATAAAAACTAGCCAAGCTGTAGTGCTTTGTTTTTCTTTATCACCAGGGCTATGAACCAATCTACATTCCCAGACGAGTCTCAAGAAAATTATAAAACTTTACCTAAGAGCGACTTCTGTATGGAGTTGCTACTTCCCATTATAAACAGCATTTCTGACCCAATTTTTGTGAAAGACCGTGAACATCGTTGGGTGTTTCTGAATGATGCTTTTTGTAATTTTCTTAGCTACAGTCGTGAGCAGTTGATTGGTAAATCAGATTATGATTTTTTTCCCAAAGAAGAAGCTGATATCTTTTGGGAAAAAGATGAATTGGTTTTTACAACAGGTTTAAGCAATGAAAACGAGGAATCTTTTACTGATAGGAATGGATTTACTCGCATTATTTCTACTAAAAAAACTCTATTAGAGGACGCTTTAGGTAATAAATATATAATTGGTATTATTAGAGATATTACAATAAACGTTAAAAAATATCAACGAACAAAAATAGCTTTACTACAAACAGAGGAAAGATTCCAGAAATTTGCAGCAAACGTACCGGGGATGCTTTATCAGCATAAATTAGATGTTGATGGTTCCACATCTTTCACCTATGTTAGTTCCGGTTGCTATGAACTATTTGGATTCACACCAGAACAAATAAAAGCAGACGCTAACTTAATTGTATCAACTATTCATCCTAATGATATAGACAGTTTTTATCAAGCTACAAAAATTTCTACACAGACCTTACAATCTTTTAGATGGGAAGGAAGATACATATTACCCTCTGGAGAACTGAAATACTTAAAGGCTGAATCGCGTCTAGAAAAACAACCCGATGGTTCAATTATTTGGGATGGGTTAATTACAGATATTACTCGACTTAAAGAAACTGAAAAATCTCTACAACAAGCTTATGGAGAAATGGAAATAATTGTTTTAGAAAGAACTAAAAAGCTAGCACTAATTAACGCTGAGCTACAAACAAAAATTGCTGAATTAGAAATAACTCAAAGCGCTCTAAGAGAAAGTGAATCTAAACTTCAAAAATTAGCAGAAAATCTACCGGGAATGGTTTATACATTTAAATTAATGCCCGACGGCTCTATGTTTTTTCCCTACGTAAGTTCTGGTTGTTACGAAATATATCAACTTACACCCGAAGAAATTAAAAGTGACTTAAATTTAGCAGTTTCTCGAACTCATCATGGAGACTGTGAAAATTTTTTAAAATCAGTTGCACTTTCTGCTCAAACAATGGAACCTTGGCAATGGGAAGGACGAATTATTCTTCCTTCTGGACAAATAAAATGGGTAAAAGGAGAATCTTGTCCAGAAAAACAATCCGACGGAAGTATTTTGTGGTATGGCGTTTTATTAGATGTTACAGTTCAAAAACAAGCTGAGTTTGCCTTACAAGAAAGTGAAAGTCAGTACCGTAACTTAGTTGAAACTTCCCAAGATATTATTTGGTCAACGGATGTAAAAGGAAACTTCACTTTTATAAATCAAGCTGCTACAAAAGTTTATGGATACGACTTAGAAGAAATAATCGGTCGTCATTTTACAGAATTTTTGCCACCAGAACAACATGAAAAAGACTTAGAAGTTTTTCGAGATTTGAGTTCAGGTGAATCTAAGTTTCAATACGAAACAGTTAGCCTTACTAAAGATGGTAGACTTTTAAACGTACTAGTTAATGCTATTACTTTACGAGACAATCAAGGCAATATAATTGGGATTACGGGAATAAATAGTAATATTACTGAGCGCAAAAAAGTAGAAAAAGAAAAAGCTAGGCTAGTTGCAATATTAGAATCAACTCCTGATTATGCAGGAATAACTAATGCTGAAGGGAATTTTATTTACATGAATCCAGCAGGACGCAAAATGCTGGGTATTAATGAAAATGAAGACATTAGCAAAATACACTTTAGGGAAATTCATGCTCCTCATATAGTTAAAATACTCCCCCAAGAAATGCCAAGGTTATTGAGTGAGGGTATATGGAAAGGTGAGGGTTGCTTATTACATCGCAATGGTAAAGAAATTCCGATATCTCAAATAGTCATAGCTCATAAAAATGAGAATGGAGAAGTTGAATATTTATCAGCTATTTCTCGTGATATTACGGATATTAAAAGTGCTGAAGTACAATTAAAACAGTCACAGCAAAGACTTGCTCGGCTAATTGAACAAACACCCATTGGTGTAATGGAATTTAATCCTCAAGGTGAATTTATAGAGTGGAATCCTGCTGCTGAAAAAATATTTGGTTACACAAAAGACGAGGTTCGAGGTCAAACATTTAAGCTTATAGTTCCTGAATCTGGTAGAACAAAAATAGGAGAAATAGGGAAAGCTGTTTTGGCAAATGCTGGAGGGACTTATAATTTAAATGAAAATATAACTAAAGATGGTAAAATAATTATTTGTGAGTGGCACAACAGTTCCTTGGTGGATGCCGACGGAAATGTGGTTGGTGTTGTGTCCATGGTGCTAGATATAACCGAGCGTAAAGAGGATGAAGCTGAGTTACAACACAGCAAACACCTTTTGGAAGAAGCACAACGTATTGCTAATATCGGTAATTGGGAATTTGATGTAGCAACAAAAACTGTCACTTGGTCAAATGAGACGTTCCGCATTTTTGGTTTAGAAACTGGACAACCCGTACCTCCTCCCTCTGAATCTATACTAATGTATCATCCTGATGACCGAGCATTAGTGCAATTCGTGAGAAGTAAAGCGGCTAAAGAAGGAAAAGCTAGTGATATCGAAGCGCGAATATTTAGACCTGATGGTTCACAGCGAAACATAAATCTAAAAGTTGAACCCATAATCAATGACCAAGGAGAAATAGTGCGGGTTATGGGAACTATTTTAGATATTACTGCTCGTAAACAAGTAGAAGCACAACTGCGAAAACAAACCCAAGAACTGCAACAAGCATTAGACCAATTACAACGTACGCAAATACAATTAGTGCAAACTGAAAAAATGTCTAGTTTGGGACAACTTGTAGCGGGAATAGCTCATGAAATTAATAACCCCACAAGTTTTATTTACGGTAATCTTTGCCACGCTGACGAATACATTCAAGATATTTTGGGTCTCATCAAACTATATCAACAAAATAATCCTCAACCAGAATCTCATATACGGAAATTCGCAAAGAAAATCGAAATCGATTTCTTAATGGAAGACCTACCAAAATTGATGGACTCAATGAAAAACGGTGCAGAACGCATTCGTTGCATAGTCCTAAGCTTACGAAATTTCTCTCGTTTAGATGAAGCAGAAATGAAAGCGGTTGATATTCATGAAGGTCTGGATAGTACCCTAATGATTTTGCAACACCGTTTTAAAGCCAATGGGTCTGGTTCAGAAATTCAAATTATTAAAGAATATGCAAAACTACCTTTAGTCGAATGTTATGCTGGACAACTTAACCAGGTGTTCATAAATATTTTGACTAATGCTGTTGACGCTTTAGAAGAATCGTTCGTTAATAGTCGTTTATCGTTTGTCGATAAAACATCAAACAGCAACCCCCAAATTCATATTTATACTGAATTGACTCAAGATAATACAGCAAAAATTAGTATATATGATAATGGGTATGGAATTCCGGAAAATACTATCAAAAGGTTATTTGACCCATTTTTCACAACTAAGCCTGTCGGGAAAGGTACGGGGATGGGATTATCGGTAAGTTACCAAATTATCACAGAAAAACATCATGGCTCATTGCAGTGTTTCTCTCGGCTTGGTAAAGGAGCAAAATTTGTAATCGCGATTCCCTTAGTTCAACTACAGGGCTAGCGGAATGCTACATTAAAGCATCTTTTAAGTAAAAAGGATATAATATCCTTTCCCCTGACATCGGAATTATTAGCTCACGCATAAACCGGAGGTTTTCCCGTAGGGTAGGCGCAAAGACGCAAAGGAAGAAATTACTCCGTTCACGCAGTGTGCCGCTTCGGCATTACAAATAGATTTGATATAATATAGAAGAAGATTATATTATATTGCATATCTATGTCTGCTAAAGATGCCTTTCATGAAGTTGTTAAAATAGCTTTACAAAAGGATGGTTGGCAGATAACTGACGACCCACTTTCACTCAGTGTTGGAGGTGTTAATGTTTCTATTGATTTGGCAGCAGAAAAACTAATTGCAGCAACAAAAGAAGACCAAAAAATAGCTGTCGAAGTCAAAAGTTTTCTCAATAAATCATCTGCGATATCGGAATTTCACACAGCATTAGGGCAATTTTTAAATTACAAACGCGCACTTCGACGGACAGAGCCAGAACGTGTTCTATACCTAGCAGTGCCTCAAACAACTTACGAAACATTTTTTTAATTGGATTTCCCAAAAGAAACTGTCGAGGAATATGAAGTAAAAATGATAATTTATGATATAGAAAAGGAGGAAATTATTGAATGGAAAAATTAGTGAGATATCGTCAAATTGTAGAAAAGAGGCTATTAGAATATAGTGAACAAAAGCCTTCTTACAAAAATATTGAAGTTGAAACAATTTTTGATACAAAACGCGACCATTACCAAATTGTTCATGTTGGTTGGGAAGGTAAACATTGGACTCATAGCTGTATCATTCATATTGATATAAAAGGTGGAAAAATTTGGCTGCAATGGAATGGTACAGAGGATGATATTGCAGAAGATTTAGTTGCTGCTGGGGTTCCAAAAGAGGATATTGTACTGGGATTTCAGTCTCCCTTTATGCGGCAATTTACTGAATATGCTGTGGGCTAAATATTGACCTGGAAACGAGCAGTCACCCCCTGTTTACAGGGCTGCTACTTATGATAAATACTCCCGAAGATAAGTATAAAAATTTGCATTTATTTCTACGTATTTTTCGTAGCCCCCTCCTCGCGTGCGGGGAGGGGGTTGGGGGTGGGGTTCTTTTTGTTTTAAGCTTCCATCACCTCAGCCGTCTTTTTCCTATCCAACTTAAGCATCAAAACACTTAAAGGTGGCAAGCACAAATCTAAGGAATACTGATGGTTATGTAGTGACCAATTATCCGTCCACTTACCACCTAAATTCCCCATATTACTACCACCATACTGCCGCGAATCGCTATTAAATAGCTCATTATAAAATCCGGGTTCTGGCACACCAATACGGTAATGAGAATGGGGTTGTGGCGTAAAATTACACACGACTATAATAAAGTCATTTGTATCTTTATCGCGTCGAATAAAGGAAACAACACTGTGACGACTGTCGCTACAGTCAATCCACTCAAATCCTTCCTGGGCAAAATCTTGAGTGTACAATGCTCCTTCGCTACAATACAGTTTATTCAAATCTTTAAAAAACTGTTTCAGTTGTTTGTGCTGGTCATATTGTAATAAATGCCACTCTAAATCAGCCCAAACGTTCCACTCGCTCCATTGTCCAAACTCCATGCTCATAAACATGGTTTTCTTCCCTGGATGAGCAAACATGTAGGTAAACAAAGTGCGTATATTGGCTAATTTTTGCCATCTGTCTCCTGGCATTTTTCCAATAATATTGCTCTTACCATGCACCACCTCATCATGGGAAAGTGCCAGCATGAAATTTTCGCTGTGATTGTACCAAATACTAAAGGTAACGTTGTTTTGGTGAAACTGACGGAACCAAGGGTCCATGCTGAAATAATCCAACATGTCGTGCATCCAACCCATATTCCATTTTAAATTAAAGCCTAGCCCACCTACATAAGTTGGCCAAGAAACCATCGGCCAGGAAGTGGATTCTTCAGCAATAGAAAGAACACCAGGGAAGTAACTAAATATCCAATGATTAACTTGACGTAAACAATCTGCCGCTTCTATATTTTCTCTACCACCATATTGATTAGGAAGCCATTCTCCCTCTTTACGGCAATAATCAAGGTATAACATCGAAGCCACAGCATCTACACGAATTCCATCAATGTGGTATTTATCAAACCAAAATAAAGCGTTTGCTACCAAAAAATTACGAACTTCGTGGCGAGAATAGTTAAATACTAAAGTACCCCATTCCTTGTGTTCGCCTTTGCGAGGGTCTGCATGTTCATAAAGGTGAGTACCATCAAAAAATGCTAAGCCATGTCCATCTTTGGGGAAATGACCTGGAACCCAATCCACTAGTACCCCAATACCATTTAGATGGCATTGGTCAACAAAATACATAAAGTCTTCTGGACTACCGTAACGAGAAGTAGGAGCATAGTATCCTGTAACTTGATAACCCCAAGAACCGTCAAACGGGTGTTCAGCAATTGGTAGCATTTCAATATGGGTATATCCCATATCTTTTACATAGGGAATAAGTTTCTCAGCCAATTCTCGGTAAGTAAGAAAACGTGCCCCAGGGTTAAGTTCGGAAACAGGAACAACAGGTTCAAGTTTTCCATTTGGCAACTTAGATGGTTCAGCACTCGAAGCATGTAACCACGAGCCTAAATGGACTTCGTACACCGAAATTGGTTGAGCTAAGGCTTCGGTGTTACGGCGCCTTTCCAACCAGTCTGAGTCATTCCATTGATAAGTATTTAAATCTGTAACAATCGATGCAGTTTTTGGGCGAACTTCTTGTTGAAAACCGTAGGGGTCAGATTTTTCGTAAATATGACCATCGTTATTTTTGATTTCGTATTTGTAGTGTTCCCCGACTTTCAAAGATGGAATAAAAAGCTCCCAAACCCCTGTTGGACCTCTACGCATTTGGTGTTGGCGTCCATCCCAAAGATTAAAATCCCCTAGAACCGAGACGTTGCGAGCGTTAGGTGCCCAAATAGCAAAATAAACACCTGCAACTCCATCAACTTCTGCTAAATGTGCTCCCAGTTTTTCGTAAATGCGGTGATGATTACCTTCCCCAAACAAGTGCAAATCAAAATCGGTCAATTTTGGAGAATGAAAAGCGTAAGGGTCATAAATTACCCGCTCGTGTTCTCCTTCTTTGACCTTTAGCTGGTAATTTGCCAATTCCTTAACTTCGATAGTGCATTCAAAAAAGTTTGGATGATGCACCGTTTGCATTGGAAGCTCCTTACGTTCCTCCGGAAGAACAACCCACGCTTGTGAAGCATTAGGTAAATAGGCTCTGACCGCCCAAACGGTTTTGCCATTTTCTTCTATGATATGTGAACCAAGCACCTCAAATGGGTCTTGATGCTGGTTCCAAACAATGCGATTAACCTGTTCTGGGGCGATATTGGTCATGGACATGGAGCTATTTACCGCTAAATATATTGACTTGAGTAAATTCGATTTGTGATATCTATATATATTCTTTACATTTATTTGCAGCTTATCGCCACTATTTTGTTAACTGTTGATGGTTAACTGTTGACTGTTGGCTGTTCTTGGAAAATAAAGGAACAACGAAGCAATAACAAAAGGTTATGTTAGTTAACCGTCAACCGTCAACCATCAACCGTCAACCGTCAACCGTCAACTGTTAACTGTCAACCGTAAACCCATTAAAAATTGAGGAAAGGAAATAACTGTTGCAATGCTTTTCGTACCCGCAACAAAAACACTTGTTCTCTGATTCGAGTATTGAGTTTTCGAGGTGGACTTACTTGTAGTTGGGCTTGTAGCTCTGCATATTCCGCTGCGTTCATTGGTTTTCCGTCAATGGGGGAACGAGCTGCTGTAATTATCTGTGTTCTCAATACTTCCTCTGGTATATCGGATGGTGGTGGCAATGATAACGCTGGTTGCCCCCAATGGCTTTGCAGGGCTGTCAAAATAATTGTCATCGAAATCAAAATTACAAATTTAATTCCTTTTATAATCATTCTCACTTTCTCTTTTCTCTCGACTATTCATTCAAATGTCAAAATTCCTTATAAATTCTGCCAAAAGTATTTGTTTTTTTTATAGCTTTGTGGGAATATAATAAAATATTGGAAATTCAAATTAAAACATCTCGTAATTTTAACAGTTTTGAGCAAATTTTTTTGGCTTCAGTAGAAAATTAGGTGTAGAGATATTGCTTATCTACTTTTTTGTATTAACAAATTATTAAAAGCAAACTATTAAAAGTAAAAGCAAAAACTGGCAAAAACGAGTACGCTGTCCAGTGGTGTAACCGTTATAACGGAAATCATCACAGGAAACGCACTTCGTGAAAATTGCCAGTTTATTCATAGCTTTCGCGCTCTCGATACTAAATTTATCTGCCCATTTTTTCGTAATTGGGCATAAATCCAAGCTAGATATTAAGTAGCGCTATTTTGAGCTTTTGTATAACTTTAGATTGATATAACAATCTATGGCTTCTTACCAGGAGTAGTTGCTGGTGTAGCCCCAGGTGCTGGAGTCTTTGCTCCTGCATCAGGTGCAGCAGGGGTAGTAGCGGGTGCAGCAGGGGTAGTAGCGGGTGCCGCAGGGGTCGCTGCATCAGTTGGTTCAGGAGCTGCAGGAGCTCCTGGAGCTGCGGGAGAAGCTGTGCCAGCTGCGTCGGGTGGGGTTGTACCACTGTCTCCACCACATGCTCCGAGAGTTGCGGATAGACCTAAGATGAGAGCAAAACCAAGAACTTTAATTTTCATAACTCCTCTTTTCACCAAATTACGGCAATAACGGTTTAGTTGCTTGTTGAATACCATACCCCATTAATTACGCTTTTTTAATGCGTCTAGATTACAGATTCAATTGCAATCTTGGAAATTTCTGTTGTTTGGGTTCAGCATTAAGCAATCAGTTACCTAGTGTATCTTAGTCAGAAGCAATGTAGCATATTCGTCAAGAGTAAAATTTGCAAATTTTGTAGCAAATTGAGTGGGATTGCCAAAAAATATGATACTTTTGCACAATCTTGACTTGTGCTTGGATGCTTTGCCATAAAAATATCCAATGTATAATCTGTCAAAGTATCCAGTTACTGCAAAGATTTACTTGTACCACTAACTGGGTAATATTTTTAGGCTAATAAGCCCGTAAATTGCATTTATGGAGTTTGTAAACACTGAATTGCCTTTATTTACTAGCTTTCGCCAAGGCATAAATGTTATTGTACGCAACCCGTAAAATTAACGTCTATTATCTCTGTGAGTAGTAAATTATGTTACTTGTTAGCTGATTACAGTCAAATACCGATAGATATATTTTTTCGCTTGGGGCAAGTTAAATTACCCGTCAGGAGTATTATTTTTGCTAAGAGCAAAATTAGAATGTTTAACCCAAGACCAAAACGTCAATTGATTTACAATACGTTAACTTATTATCCAGATTATCCAGTAATAATTTATGCCTTCATCTCGTAATAGTAATGTTTCAGCACAGGACGGTTGGCTACAACGCTCAAATAGCCAAGCGATGCAAGGTCATTCCCGAGAAATGAGCAAAGAAAAAGCTTCTCAAAAATTTTTACAAGAAGTTTCTTCCAGTAAGCAACGGCTACGTAAACAAAATTTATCTGTCAGAGCAAATAAAAGCACTCCTAACTCTATATATTCTCAAGAGTTGAACGGCAAACAAAAAATTCCAGTTATGCCGAGTTCAACTGCTTTACCATTATGGTTACAGCGTTTGAATGCTTTGCATCGTTATTCTTCTGTTACAACTTTTTTGGTAGTAGCAGCAACTCTTTTGATTTACGGTTGGACTGTGTATTCTCAGCAACTCTGGAGCCAAAACTATAAAAGGTTGCAAAATTTACACCGTAATGAGCGTCAATTAACTACAACCACTGAAAATTTAAAAAATAAAATAGCACAGGACGCCGAAAAACCATCAGCAGGACTTGCTTCACCATCTCCCGAAGGGACGATTTATTTACCTCCTGCTTCTGGTAATCAACTATCACGACCACAGAAAACAGAATCGCAAGAAGAAATACCACCACAAAATTCTGCACCAGTCGGATATTGATTTGCTTGACGGTTGACTGTTGACCGTCAACAACCAACAACCAACAACCAACAACCAACAACCAACAACCAACAATCATGGAAAAATTTCCAGGTAAAACGCGACTTAAGCCTTTTAATAAAACGGAAATTACTAAGCGACAATCACCAAAAAATAAACCCGTACAAGAATCTAGTATATCTTTTGACAAACATCAAGAGACCGTTGCCAGTAGTAAATCCCGATTGTTTATAGTATGGGGTGTATTACTTGCGGCAGGATTAGGGTTGGGTATAAATTTATATAATTTGCAAATTGTTCGTGGCCCTAATTTGACGGAAAGGGCACGAAATCAACAAATGGTAAATTTGCGGCCTTTTCTACCTCGTCGTCAGGTAATTGACCGTACTACTAATGTATTAGCTATTGACCGTCCTGTTTATACTGTGTACGCTCATCCTAAGCAATTCAAAACTTCTTCTAGGGATGTTGCAGCAAAACTGGCAACCATTCTGTCTAAGGATGCTGAGGAATTAAACAAAAAGTTTGAAAATAAAAGAAGTGGTATTCTACTCGCTTCTGCTTTGTCAGAAGAACTGGCTGACCAAATTTTTCGCTTGAAATTAGATGGCTTGGAATTAATACAAAAATACTCACGATATTATCCGCAGCAAGACTTGCTATCTAACGTTGTAGGTTATGTAGATTTAGACCGACGTGGACAAGCGGGTTTGGAAATTAGTCAAGAAAAGTATTTGGAGCGTTCAGTACAATCTGTACGTCTAAGTCGTGCGGGAAATGGTTCATTAATGCCAGACCATGCTCCAGAAGGATTTATGCGTTTTGATGATGTGCGGTTGCAGTTAACACTGGACAGTAGTTTACAACGGGCTGCTCGCACTGCACTCAAAAGACAAATGGACAGATTTGGTTCTAAACGCGGAGCCGTGGTTGTAATGGATGCTACTGATGGTTCACTGCTAGCTTTGGTTTCGTTACCAACTTATAATCCCAATGAATATTCTAAAGCTAACATGTCACTGTTTCGGAACTGGGCTGCTGTAGATTTGTATGAACCTGGTTCTACTTTTAAACCTTTGAATGTTGCCGTCGCTTTAGAAACGGGTGCCATTAAAGCTGATGAAGTTTTTAACGACCCCGGTTTTATTAATGTGGGTGACCGTACGATTAAAAATGCTGAGAACAAGCGTTTTGGTCGAATAAACGTAGCACAGGTTCTACAAAACTCCAGCAATATCGGGATGGTGCGAATTATTCAAAGGATGCGACCCTCAAGTTACTATGGTTGGTTAGAGAGAATGGGTATAGGACAAAAGTCTGATACAGATTTGCCCTTTGAAGTTGCCAGCCAATTGAGAAGCCAAGAAGATTTTATAGCCGCACCGATAGAAGCTGCAACAGCGTCATTTGGTCAAGGTTTTTCCGTTACCCCACTACAACTAGTACAAATGGTAGGAGCATTAGCTAATGGAGGTAAATTAGTTACTCCCCATGTCGTCAAAGGATTAATGGACACCAAGGGACAAATTCACTATACTCCCAACCTTGCGACACCACGACAAATTTTTTCACCCACTACCACACAAAGGGTTGTGGAAATGATGGAAACAGTTGTAAATAGAGGTACTGGTAAAGCAGCACAAATTCCAGGCTATCGTATTGCGGGTAAAACTGGTACATCCCAAAAAGCAGCTCGTAACGGGGGCTATATTCCTGGTGCAAGAATCACTAGCTTTGTGGGCATCTTACCAGTAGAAGCACCACGTTATGTAGTTTTAGCAATAGTGGACGAACCTAAAGGAGAAAATGCCTATGGTTCTAAAGTTGCTGCTCCCATAGCCAAAAAAGTAATGGAAGCGCTAATTTCTATCGAAAAACTTCCTCCTGCTCGTTTAAACCCTCAGGGTGGGGAGTAGGGAATCGGGAATCGGGAATCGGGAATCGGGAATCGGGAATCGGGAATCGGGAATCGGGAATCGGGAATCGGGAATCGGGAATCGGGAATCGGGAATCGGGAATCGGGAATCGGGAATCGGGAATGTAGAGACGTTACATGTAACGTCTCTACAGATTTATGGTTGGGTAATAAGCCAAAGGGTGGATTAAGTAAGCGAAACTATAAAATTTCTTTATAACTTCAGGGAGAGGTACAAAAAGCTGCTGAATGGAATTCTAGGTGTTAGGGACAATTAAGTTCTAATTTCAATCAAATAAGTCTAGATTCTATGCAAAGCCAATCAGCAACTTTAAGTGCGGTGAATAACTACGACACTGCAGAAAAACAATTTATAAATTTTTTAAACTTAGAAAATTTAGATATAAAGCTAGATGAACAACCTAGTTTAGTGATTGATTTTGAAAATGCACTTTCGAGAGCAATCGTAAACGCTTATGAAAAAAATTTAGGGGACGAAAGCGCACATCTTTTTTTGCAACGTATATTGTATCGGATAAATCGCTTAAATCTTTTTTGGTATGATGACTTAGCACATTACACTAATGAACGCTCGATATATTTACAAAAATGGCGTAATAAAATAGAAACAGCTTGGCAAAAGTGGGAGCTAGCACAAATCGATGTGAACGAATTGCAACAATTAAGTGTTGAAGATTCTAAACAAGCATTAAGAGAGCGTTATTCAATTGATGTAAACCCACCGCTTTCACCAATGTGCCGTTATCTTCGGGAAGAAATGACAGAAGCGGGTTATTCTCATTTGCTAGCAATTGCTTCCTTTGATGGCTTAGTGGAAGGTAGTCGTCTTTCGCGTATTCTGGGTGGAGCTGCAAATGAAGTTCAATGTACTTTAGTGCGAGTACTCTTAGAAGAATATGGAAACGGTCGTTATTCTCGTAAGCACTCGACATTTTTTGCTCATATGCTATCTGAGTTTGGCTTAAGCACTGAACCAGAAAAGTATTTCGATATAGTTCCTTGGGAAGTTTTAGCAGCAGCAAATCATAATTTTTTGTTGACTGAATGTAAACGTTATTTTCTTCGTTACAATGGTGGATTAGCATACTTTGAAATTGCGGGTCCCGCTGCATACAGAAATTATCTTGCAGCAGCACAACGTTTGGAACTTTCTGATGCAGCAATGGGCTATTGGGAGTTACATATTAGAGAAGATGAGCGTCACGGAATTTGGATGTTAGAAGATGTAGCTTTACCCTTAGCTTCTATGTATCCTAACGATGCTTGGCAATTGGTATTGGGATATGAACAGGAAAAATTGATAGGTGAACGAGCAGCAAAAGCAGTAGTTCATTCTATTCGTGAAAGCGAGCAGAGTAATTTTTTAAGGGAAGAACTACAAAGAGCAAGAAATTAAGCACTTATCTGTAAAAGCTTTTGAGTAAATCAGCACCATCGCTTCAAACATCTTTGTTATCAAAATAATAGGAGAATTTCCTTCAATGAAAGAAGTATTTTACTGTCCGGAAGAATCTACTTTTTATGCTAATTGTTTAGAAAGTCTGTTATTAAGAAATTGCGAAAATTCAGAATCTATTATTGAATTTGGTTCAGGAGATGGTAGTCCTGTTATCAATTCCTTATTAAGAAACCAATTTGATGGTGTAATACATGGATTTGAATTAAATACAGCAGCATGTAAAGCAGCAAACTTAACGATTGATGAGTATAAATTAAGTGATAAGTATATAATTTACAATTCATCTTTATTTGAATCATCTCATCCCGAATCAGAGTATTTGATAGCTAATCCACCTTATCTACCAGCACCAGACGATGATATCTGTATGCCGTTACTATTTGGTGGAGTTGACGGAGCAACAGTTACTAATAATTTACTGTCATTAGGCTATGATAATGCATTACTTTTAGTTTCCAGTTATTCCAATCCGGTCAATACTATTAATCATGCGAAATCATTAAATTATAATGTGGCTAGCTTTTTAGTTTTACCATTAAAGTTTGGATTCTATAGCTCTGAACCAAAAGTGAAAAATCATATTGAAGAGCTACGGAAACATAAGCAAGCGTTTTACTCTGGTGATTATTACTTTTTGGCAGGTGTTTTATTCACAAAACATCCAGAATGTCAGAGAGATTTATCCGCTGAATTGACTCAGGCTATGACTAGTTTGTGAAACACACATAAATCTTTAGCTTGGGTCGCAAAACTATATTACAGCAGTTTTCATGTATTTAGACCACACTTAAAATACTCTTCTTTGCGTGAGATAAAATGGTTTTATTTACCTAAAAACAGATGTAATTTTAAATTTAGTGTGGGAATCTAAGATGTAGAGACTAAACATGTTTAGCCTCTACAGGGTCAATCAGCCTCTAAGCTTTTTAGATATAAAACGAAGAGAGATTCTTTTTTTCGGAGAACTCTGACAAGCATTGCAAGTAGAAGTTCTGGGAGCAAAATCTCGACAACTGATAGCATCTTCAGAGCAAGCAATTATTGGTTGAACTGTACACTTAAGGCGATAGTCGTTAGTGAAATATTCACATCTAGCACAGGGAACTTGATGTAGTTTTTTGATATGATTTAGCCCTTTTCTAAAACACATCAAGAAGCTTAAGACACCAAAGAATAGCATTCCCCAAGCACAGGAAAAACAAAATACTTTACCAAGCATTAATAAACCTCAAGTTTATCTGGTTGAACAACAGAAAAAGATAAATAACTAGGAAATATTGGCAAAACGGGAGTTTCCTGCCCAGCAACTATATTTGACATTGGGATTATCGTATATTTGCATTATCTTTCTACTAGGATTACTGCAATTAATACTCAACAAACTGATTATTCGCTTACCTCTCAAATTTTAGTGCAAATGTTCGCTGTTACTTTCAAGCGTCCGTCATCGCTAGCTTAGAACGGAAATATTACCAGATGGGCAATGATGGTCAAAAAGCTTGACTGCTATAATTTTCAGGCTGCGATAGACCTTGTATATCAAGGGATAGTATAGATTACGACAAATCTTGTGACATTCTATTCCATGTAAGTCATTAACTAATTTGTAGCTTACTTTGACTACTTTATTGCAAAATAATCTTAATAATAGCTATCTTAATAAAAGTTAATATAATTATTTTTTTCGTAAAATGATGACATGTAGAGACGTTACATGTAACGTCTCCGTATTCTCCAGAGGCTAGGGACGGTATTTCAGCCATTAATGTCCTCAGGGGAGACCGCATTTGCCATATTTTGGAGTTTATCGCAACTTATTGCTATTAAATAGCAACTTACTAAGGTATTTATATAATATTTTGACCTTTCCACAAGGTTTAACGCATTGTCTACGAAGGATTAGAGTACTGTCATAAATCAAAAAAATATATTTTGTTACAAAAATTCACAAAAATTGCTGCTAAATTATTTCAATAAATCTGTAAAATCAATCCAGAGCTTATTGATACATAAGCTCATTAAGCTGATGACTGATGACTGTTGACTGGTGACTGTTGACTGGTGACTGGTGAGTGATGACTGTGGTCAATTATCAACCGCTAACTGTCAACCGTCAACCATCAACTGTCAACCGTCAACCGTCAACTGTCAACCGTCAACCGTCAACCGTCAACCGCTAACTGTAAACAGTCAACCGTCAACCATCAACAAACCAGGTGTAAATATGTCAAAAAAAATTGGTCTTTTCTTCGGTACTCAAACTGGCAATACAGAATCGATTGCTGAAATGATTCGGGATGAATTTGGTGGTGATATCGTGACTTTAAACGATGTTTCCGGAGCTGACACTAGTGACTTCGATGATTACGAATGCATTATCGTTGGTTGTCCGACATGGAATATCGGTGAACTACAGAGTGATTGGGATGGATTGTACCAAGAACTTGATGGTATAGATTTCAGTGGTAAATTAGTTGCTTATTTTGGACCTGGTGACCAGATAGGCTATTCAGATAACTTCCAAGATGCAATGGGAATAATAGAAGAAAAAATTTCCGAACGTGGTGGTAAAACTGTTGGTTACTGGACTACTGATGGCTATGATTTTAATGAATCCAAAGCAATAAGAGATGGTAAATTTTGTGGTTTAGCACTTGATGAAGACAATCAGTCAGATATGACAAAAGAACGAGTCACAGCTTGGGTTAGCCAGCTAAAGCGAGAATTTGCCTTGTAAAAAATATATGTAGAGACTAAACATTTTACGTCTCTACGTGGTTGCGGTTTTGTATATACGGGTGTAAATAATACATATATTACCCGTGTACTTACTTCTTAATGTTCTTATTAAAACAACGTTAAAAATAGTCAGATTTTGTTAAAACAAACATAACTTAGAAATTATGGAGTTATATATGAGTTATATACTCGTGTGGAGTATTTATGCCTAATTCTTTTGACGTTCTTTGGTTAAGCGCGAGTCCAAGTTTGAAGCATTTTAACAGACCAATATTGCGCCATTTATCCAAGCATACCAAAGTTGCTGTATGGGAGTACAATCAAACTGAAGATGAAGCCAGTTCTATTGACCAAGCAGTAACACTTTTATATGAATATTTAACCACTTGCGAAGGTCCACTTCATTTGGTGGGTCATGGAATCAGTGGAGTTTTGGGTTTAATGTTTGCCCGCAAATACCCAACATATGTTAGTTCTTTAACATTATTGGGAGTTGCAGCACAACCAGCAGAAACATGGCACGCTCATTATTACGTACAACGCTTATTATTAGCTGCAAGTCGCGAGCAAGTTTTAGCTAACAATGTTCGTAGTTTATTTGGGAATCAACCGATATCAACAGTAAAGGAGTTAGTAAAAGCTTTAGATAAAGATTTAGAGAAATCCCCTTGTATGCACTCGCTATGTAGGATAGTCAACCTACCGCGAGGAGGAGTTTCAATGCCATTAATGGTATGTGGTTCTACAAGCGACCCAATAGTTGCACCACCTGCGCTTCATGAATGGGTAGGCTACTTAAAAAAAGAAGACACTCTTTGGGAATGTCCTACAGGCAATCACTTTTTTCATTACTTTAATCCCCAAGAAGTTGGAAATCAAATTTTAAACTTTTGGCAACACCATCAACCACAATTGCTTAAAGAATTTACACTTATGAATTAGCTATTAGCAATCTTAGATAATTCTTTACAAGCTTTTTCGATAGCGTCGATACTACCTGCATTTACCAATCCGTAATAGTCTAAACTATAGACGCGGTTGTTTTTAGTTGCTTGCAATTTATTCCAAAAAGATTCTTTTTTCAATGCTTCTAACAACCCTGTTTCTCCTCTACCTTGAGGGGGATTAACAATAATTATGACTTCAGGGTCTGCTTCTAAGACTTTTTCAGCGGATAAAGTTACATAACCACCGATGGGGCTTTTACCTTGTAGTTCCGCTGCAACATTCGTAAGTTTAAACTGATTTAATAAATCTCCTGCCCAACTATTTTTATTGGGTGCTAAAATTGGCTGACGTTGAACTAAAACTAAAGTTTTGGGATTAGATTTTGTGCTTGTAATAAAACCCTGATAGCGGTTTAGTAAATTTTTAGGGTCAGCACCAATTTTTTGAGCTAAAGTTTTGGTTATTTCTTGTAAAGACTGCCAACTGTTAACCTTTGTGAGTAAAGTTGGAATTTTTAACTGCTTTAACTTATCTATTGTTTGGTTGGAAAATCCCTCTGCTCCAATAACTAAATCGGGTTTAAGGGCTACAATTTTTTCTAAATTTGGAGGAGCTTGACCCTCGCTGACACGAGGAATGTCTTGGAATCTTGGGTCATTTTTAAATAAATTACTACCTGTAATTCCTACGAGTTTGCTTTTATCTAGCTGATGGGTAATATCTACAGAAAGCGAAGTTAATGCTACTACTCTTTTTGCTGATTCCTGTGTTGTTGTTTGGGAATTACTAACAGTAGCTTCGTTAGGTGTAGAAGTACTTGCTTGTGGAGGGGTCTGAGTGGTCGTTGTAGTACAAGCGACTAACCCAAAGCTCCATAAAAATACTATGAAATATACAAACCAACGACGATACATATTTAGATACATACTTAAATTTACTTCTATAGATTGAGGAAATGAGGAAATGAGAAAATGAGGAAATGAGGAAAAAATCCCTCCCAGCCAAAGACTGGGAACAGGAAATACGAGGCGATATAATTTTACATTTTAATCTCGAAATGCGATTTAGAGGTCATTTATAAACTAAAAGTTAAATACACGATTGTTGGGTTAGGCGCATTTGTAGTACTTAGTTGAAGGCTCTTTAAGTCCGATGAAGCGCCGTAACCCATCACTTTTGTAGACTTAATATTTACTTTATAAATCAGTTCTTAGAGCCAGTCGCTTATATTAAAAGTCTCGACTCTTTAATGTATAGGAAAGGCAGCAACTAGCACATTTCAAATATTCCCAAGATTGATTTGACTATGCTAATCGCCACTATCTATACAAGGCTTATTGAGAAAATATACTCTTAATTTAAGTTAAATTAATTTTAAGTAAAGTATTGTAGGTAACAAATTAGGTGAGAGATGGCAATACTTATAGTGCTACTCATAATAATCAGTAAAACTTATGTATCTATAATTAATTAAGAATTAATTGCAATAATTATAATTCACACTATTATCGATAGGTGATATTTTTGTCACTCTTTACGGGGGCAAAGCTTTTGTAGAGTAATAAGAGCTGATTTATAAAGTAAATATTAAGTCTACAAAAGTGATGGGTTACGGCGCTTCATCCGACTTAAAAAGCCTCCAACTAAGTCCTACAAATGCGCCTAACCCAACAATCGTGTATTTAACTTTTACTTTATAATGACCTCTAAAGTAAAAAAACAGATACCTCAGTATATAATTTTGAGATGAGGTATCAAAAAAAATGATTAGGATTTAAATCCTGTTGTAATTCGTTGCATTGCTTCCTCTACATTCTCGCGGTTGTTAAAAGCTGAAATCCGGAAATATCCTTCACCCGCAGCACCAAATCCGGAACCTGGTGTGCCTACTACATTGCAAATATGTAGCAATTTATCAAAGAAATCCCAACTGGTAAGTCCATTTGGTGTTTTTACCCAAACGTAAGGTGCGTTAACACCTCCGTAAACAGATAGTCCAGCAGCAGTTAATTTCTCCCGAATAATCTTGGCGTTTTCCATGTAAAAGCTAATTAGTTGCTTAACTTGTGACTGACCTTCTGGGGAATAAACGGCTTCCGCACCCCGTTGTACAATGTAGGATACGCCATTGAATTTAGTCGATTGACGGCGGTTCCAAAGTTTCCATACTTCCACATCGGAGCCATCAGCGGAAGAAGCAATCAAAGTTTTGGGAACTACGGTTAACGCGCAACGAGTTCCAGTAAAGCCTGCATTTTTCGAGAAGGAACGAAATTCAATTGCACAATCCCTCGCACCTTCGATTTCATAGATAGAGTGGGGTAGGTTGGGGTCGGTTATATAGGCTTCGTAAGCAGCATCAAAGAAAATTATTGAGCCATTTGCTTTAGCATACTTGACCCAAGCTTCCAAATGTTCTTTGGTCGCAGTGGCTCCTGTGGGGTTATTAGGGAAACAGAGGTAGATTAAATCGACTTTTTGGGAAGGAATTTGAGCAGTAAAATTATTTTCTGCGGATATTGGTAAATATACTAGTCCTTCATATTCTCCTTTTTCGTTCGCATCTCCTGTATGTCCTGCCATGACGTTAGTGTCTACATACACTGGATAAACAGGGTCGGTAACAGCAATCGTATTGTTGTTGCCAAATATATCAAGAATATTACCGCAGTCACACTTGGAACCGTCGGATATAAAAATCTCATCCGCATCGATTTGACAACCGCGAGACTGAAAGTCAAATTGAGCAATTTTTTCTCGCAACCAGCCGTACCCTTGTTCTGGCCCGTAACCTTTAAAAGAGCTTCTATCTCCCATATCTTCCACAGCTTTAATCATTGCTGTGCGACAAGCTTCGGGTAAAGGCTCGGTAACATCACCAATACCAAGACGGATTATTTGAGCTGATTGATTTGCTTGTGCGAAACTATTGACCCGACGAGCAATTTCGGGGAATAAGTAACCAGCCTTAAGCTTGAGGTAGTTGTCGTTAATTGTTGCCATATTGGGTGAGCTAGATACACGTTCTGATAGCTTATAACGTTTCAGATTAACGTGATACATGTAAATCTAGTTTTAGGATTGCTGTATGAACCGCAGTATTTCTGTGATTATTCCAACATTAAATGAATCTGGTAATATCCAAGCTACAATCTCCAGCGCCTTAGTGGATGATACTATAGAGGTTATTGTGGCAGATGGCGGCTCAATTGATAATACTGTTGATATCTCTCTGTCGCTAGGTGTAAAATTTATCTTATCCGATACTGGTCGCGCAAACCAAATGAACACCGGAGCCTCTATAGCTAATGGTGATATTTTGCTATTTCTTCATGGGGACACTCGTTTGCCTGATAACTTTGATGTCATGGTCAAAGAAGTACTGCAAAAACCCGGAGTTATTGCAGGTGCTTTCAGCTTACAGATAGATGCACCACAGCGGAGTTTACGCTTAATTGAATCAGCAGTGAATTTGCGATCGCGTTTTTTACAAATGCCATATGGTGACCAAGCAATTTTTTTGAGAAGAGAAATTTTTAACGAGATAGGTAATTTTCCCCCACTACCCATTATGGAAGATTTTGAGATAATGCGTAGGCTAAAGCGCAAGGGTAAAATTGCTATTGTTGATGTGCCAGTTATCACATCAGGACGGCGATGGATAAAAAAGGGTGTTGTTAAAACCACCATAATGAATCAAATTGCGATTATTGCCTACTTAATAGGTATTTCTCCAAGACTAATAGGAGAGTGGTATCACGGTAAAAAATCCGAGTGACACCTTTTAATGTCTATTTAATGCTCATCCAAGTTTAAGCAGATACCAGTAAGTATTATGATTATTTAAGCGACAAAACCAAAAATTTAAATCAAAATATAATTTCAATGGACAAACAAGAAAACCAATCAAATTCAAAAGTAAAATTATTAATCATTATAATTTTACTAGGTATATTGATAACAATTAGCCAGTACTTTCCAATTAAAGAAATTTTGCAAAACTCATTAGCTTGGGTTAAAAGGCTTGGAACTTTAGCACCAATAATTTTTATTATTATCTATAATTTAGCTACAATATTTCTTATTCCTGGCTCAATTCTCACCCTAGGGGGTGGTTTTCTTTTTGGAGTATTTTGGGGTTCAGTATATGTATTTATTGCTGCAACCATTGGTGCAACATTAGCTTTTATAATTGGTCGTTATTTAACAAGAGATTGGGTTTACAAGCAAATAGAGAAACGCCCGAAATTTAAAGCGATTGACCAAGCTGTTGCTAAAGAAGGCTGGAAAATAGTATTTTTAACTCGTTTATCCCCTATTTTTCCTTTTAACTTATTAAACTACGCTTTTGGAATTACGCAAGTATCTTTAAGAGACTATATTTTAGGTTCTGTTGGTATGATTCCTGGAACAATAATGTACGTTTATATCGGTTCCCTAGCAGGAAGTATTGCTACTATCGGCACTTCTAAACAGCCCATTAACAGCACCTTAGAATGGACAATTCGTTCCGTTGGTTTTCTGGCCACAGTTGCTGTAACAATATATGTCACACACATTGCGAAAAAAGCTTTAGATGACAAGGTTGGTTGACTGCTAACTGCCACTTTGTACAGACGCGATTAATCGTGTCTCTACCCACTGCCCACTTTGTACAGACGCGATTAATCGTGTCTCTACCCAC
>JAHHIC010000109.1 GCA_019359035.1 Scytonematopsis contorta HA4267-MV1
TGCCCACTTTGTACAGACGCGATTAATCGCGTCTCTACCCACTGCCCACTTTGTACAGACGCGATTAATCGCGTCTCTACCCACTGCCCACTTTGTACAGACGCGATTAATCGCGTCTCTACCCACTGCCCACTTTGTACAGACGCGATTAATCGCGTCTCTACCCACTCCCCACTCCTAATTGCGAATTGTTTTCCCCACTCCCCAAAAAAGGATAACCACCGATGTTGAATTCAGAGGATAATAAAGTAACTATTTCTCCGTTGGATAAATATAATCAAAGACTTATTTCCCACGTACATCCACAAAATTGGGTAAACCCTCAACCTGTAGACTGTTATGACTTAGTAGTGATTGGTGCTGGAACTGCGGGTTTAGTAGTAGCAGCAGGAGCAGCTGGTTTAGACTTGGGTTTAAAAGTGGCTTTAATCGAAAAAAATTTGATGGGTGGGGATTGTTTAAATGTAGGGTGTGTACCTTCAAAAGCAATTATTCGTTCTTCCCGAGTCGTGGGAGAAATGTGGAAAGCCAAAACTTTTGGAATTGGAGTACCCAAATTAATTGACGTTGATTTTCCAGCGGTGATGGAAAGAATGCGAAGAATGAGAGCGGGTATAAGTTATAACGACTCAGCGGAGCGTTTTCAGTTACTAGGGGTTGATGTTTTTTTGGGTACTGCAGCATTTGAGAATGATATGGCTGTGGAAGTTGCTGGTAAAAGACTTAAGTATAAAAAAGCTGTTATTGCTACGGGTGCCAGACCAGTAGAACCATCAATTCCTGGAATTGTAGAAGCAGGTTACCTAACAAATGAGACAGTTTTTTCCCTAACAGTAAAACCACCACGCTTAGCAATAATTGGTGCTGGTCCGATTGGATGCGAAATGGCACAAGCGTTTCGGCGTTTAGGTTCAGAAGTCACAGTTTTTCATCGCGGTTCTCGTCTTTTAAACAAAGATGATGTTGATGCTTCTGTTATTTTACAAAAAGTTTTTTTACGAGAAGGAATTAATTTAATATTAGGTTGTGAAATTGAACGAGTAGAAGTAACCGATGAGGGTAAAAAAGTTTATTTTCAAAGTAATAATAAACAAAATTTTGTGATTGTAGACGATATTTTAGTTGGTGCCGGACGTGCTCCAAATGTAGAGAAATTAAATTTAGAAGCGGTGGGAGTTGAGTATGACAAACGGGGGATAAAAGTTAATGATTATTTGCAAACAAGTAATAATAAAATTTTTGCGGCTGGTGATGTTTGTATGCAATGGAAATTTACCCACGCAGCAGATGCAGCAGCGCGAATCGTAATTAAAAATGCTTTGTTTTCTCCTTTTGGTTTAGGAAAGCAAAAACTAAGTAGTTTAATTATGCCTTGGGTAACTTACACTGACCCAGAGGTTGCTCATGTGGGAATGCAAGAAGAGGAAGCGCTGAATTTAGGGATTGATGTAAATACCATAAAAATACCTTTTAGTAGTGTAGATAGGGGAATAATTGATGGGGAAGAAGAAGGTTTTATTAAAGTTTTTCATCCTAAAAGAACAGATAAAATTCTTGGTGCGACAATTGTTGCTAGTCATGCGGGTGAGATGATTTCTGAAGTGACGACAGCGATTGTAAATAAAATTGGTTTAAGTAAATTAAGTGGTGTGATTCATCCCTATCCCACACAAGCTGAATGTATTAAGAAAGCGGCTGATTCTTATCGAAAAACTTTGTTGACACCTAATACTAAAAGGCTTTTGGGATGGTTGACAAAATTTTCTTAATTTAGCGGCTTGAACAAGTTTAAGATTAAACGAAAGGGCTTACTAATCCGGCTTTAGGAACATATGAATCCGTGGATTTTAATTGCCGAAAGTGGTGACTTCATAGAAGTGCCAAAAGGTACATTTGGTGCATTTAAGGTTTCTCTTGACGAACTCTTGGCACTTCAAAAAGGAATTATGGGTGATGAACAACTTAAGGCTGCTGCCAGTAGAGGATTTGCCAATCCAAGTCATCTAGAAGAATTGCTTACACGTACAGATATACCTCAGAGTAGGCTTTTACGTGTACGTGCTAATTTGTCGTCGGCACTGTCTTCTAGCCATATATCTTCCGAAAACTTGCAGGCAATCATCAGTAAATTAAAATCAGCTAAAACATTAGACGAATTTGACCAGGTATTTGCGGAATTGCGTCATCCCAATCGCCTTATTCACTCAGGAGCGGTAGCTGAAAATTCCTCAATTTTTACAAGCGCAAAAAAAGGGAACGAGTACACTTTAGGCTCAACAAAAGTTAAAATTGACCCAGTATCAGAAGCTGACGCTCTTTATCTTGCAAAAGATGGTAGCATCCACATAGATGAGGTCAAAAACACTGCGTCGGCACTACGTGATAAACTTCTGAAAATCCCAGACCAGCTTCAGAGAATGAAAGACTGGTGCAACTTGGACTCGCGTAATAGAAAAATAGGAATTATCATAGAAACAGAAAGTGGTTGGACTGATTTATTTGCTGCTCGTCCCGGAGAAACTGCCGCATTAAAAATTTTAATTGATGGACAAGTACCGCTCACCATTGCTTCTTGTAATCTTACTGTCTCAAAGATGGATGATTTATGGAATGCTGTAATGAGAAAATATAAAAAACTTCGGATACAAGGTATGTGGTCAAATTGGAATAATTTCTATAGCCAAATGTCAACTCTAAAAGAAGCTGAAACTTTTCTAGAAATTTCTTTAAAATGAAAACTAACAATTTGTTACAAGTATTACCCAGATTATCTTCTCCTTGGCTAATAAGTAGTGCTACACAGCGTCGTCAGAAAATTGAAACACTAAGTTACAGTTCTAATGAAATTCAAAAAGCTCTTAATGTTTTGGAGCAATGTCTGGAAACTCTTTCACAGTTTACAGTTCCTTCCTTAGAATCTATACCAGAATCTTTGAGAGAATATTGGGATTTTTCAGTTGAAAGTTTGGCAGAAAATATACCAACACTAGATGATTTTGACCTGACTAAAGTGGTAGAATTTTTAAAAAAAGAGGGAGTTGAATCTCCTTCTAAACAAATAATTCAAGATGTAGCATCATGGTGGATTTGGTCAGTAGTACAAGACATAGCAAAAACAGTCTTAATATGGCTAGAAGACTCTTTTAAAGAAGCGAAGGATGCAGCTAAAATTTCACATTTTATTGATATTGCTGAGCGTTATTGGCAAAAAGTTGACCCACATTTAGCGCAATTTTTGTTGAGTCGCAGTGCTTTAATAGGTAGGGAGAAAGCTTTA
Source organism: Scytonematopsis contorta HA4267-MV1 (assembly GCA_019359035.1). Classification (GTDB taxonomy): domain Bacteria; phylum Cyanobacteriota; class Cyanobacteriia; order Cyanobacteriales; family Nostocaceae; genus Scytonematopsis; species Scytonematopsis contorta. Next base: position 3,278 of record JAHHIC010000109.1, read on the forward strand.
CCTCTACTTGAGTCTGTAGAAAGTCAGACATTGGTTTCTTCATCTGTAAGAGTGACAGTACAAGACTATCGGAAACTTATATTAGGAACAAGCGATATGTGTTGAACAAAAATAAATGTTGATGCTTGACTGTTGACGCTTGACTCTAAAACTTATGCTTGATGACTGCTATCAACAAGTGAGTAAGCTGCTTCCTAACTGTCGGCAACAAAAAGCGAGCATCTTGTTTATTTGGAAAATACTCTTTTATGAGATGATTATAGTTATTAGCAGTTAATAAAAGTTTATTATGTGGCAAGTCAACATAACTTGTTCAGAAGAAGCCTGGAAGCTTTATGCGACAGAGTTTAAAGCGGTTGCTGAGAAGTATGAATGTGAAGTTCTGACCTCTAAAAAAAAGCCAGATGGAACACGCATCATGGCATACAAACTTATGGACGTGAGTGACGCTGAAGCTTTTCAAGAAGATTGTGCAAATTTTGCTGGCTTTGCATCTGATTTTGAATCCTTATAATATTTTTCCATTTTCATATTCAAAAATCGTCTAAATTTCAACTAACTCAGAAGCAATAGCCTGTTCCTGGGTCGGTGTAGCATCTTCCGCATCAAGCAAATGAAGTTTTGGTGAGTCACTTACTTAACTCGGATACAGCCAAGTAAGATTCTCCAGCCACTTCTTGTGGTAAATCCCAAGCAACGAGTGTAATTTCGGATCAAAAATTTAATGGCTCAGGTTTGACTAAATCTCCTATTATTCCCAGCCTAGTTGCACCGTATTGCTCGCGTAGTAACTTTGCTGCTTCATTGACTAATTGCCATACTTGTGATTTATATTCTTGATTATTTTGTACAGCGAACCTCCTAGCAAGTAAAGCTTCTACCCAAAAGCGAGGATGCAGTTGATAGACTATTTGAATATCCCAAAATCTACAGGGATTTTTTTGGTTTACTACGCGCTTTACACGAAGAAGCCAAACGTCGGGATATCTGGAAAAAACTCCGACTGGTGATAGTACACCCAAGATGTGAATTATATCGTCAATATTTTTATAATTCATAAAAAGATAATCACTATACTATAAGTAATAAATATACATCTCAGATAATATTTATACGTGAAAATACTGTATATACGCAAATTGAAAAATAGTGTAATTCCCCTTTGTCGTTGCGTTAGCGCTCCGCTCCACTGCGTGAACACGAAATGACAGTGAAGTTTTCTTTTTCGTAGCCCCCTCCCCGCTTGCGGGGAGGGGGTTGGGGGTGGGGTTTCTTATACTGGGACGAGAAATATGTTGTCACATCTGTTACAGATAGTGATAAATCTCAACCCTAAACCCCTACTCCCCATAAACCGCTTTTGATTGATTAGGAATATCATTAATAAACTGACTAACAGCCTTAGAATACCCACGAGAATCTTCCAAAAAACTAGAGATAAATAAACGCTGTTTAGCCCTAGTCATCGCAACATAAAACAGTCGTTTTTCCTCCTCCAACTCAGCACCTTGTTGAGACAAATAAAACGGAAACTCACCAGACACAGCACCAGAAATAAAAACAGTATCAAACTCCAAACCTTTCGACTGGTGAACAGTAATCATTAAAACTTGATTATCTTTTTTAGAAATTTGGTCAAGATTTTTTGCCAAAGCAGTAAACTCCACAATACTCCTTAGAGATACATCCGGATGCAAATCTTGATTATCTCGGTCGTAAAAAACATGAAAAAGTCTAATTAAATTTAGACGTCGCTTCTCATCTTTTTTATAAAAATCATGTAGTCCTGACTCCAGTAAAATACTTTTAAGCAACTGAGCAGGACGTAAAGTTTGGCTAAAATCTCTCCAAGTTTCAACCTGTTGTGCAAGTACTTGAAACTGCTTTCCATACTTTTGCACCAAAGTTTGACGCTCAACACAACATTTTTGAATTTCCGGAATTAATTTTTGTAATAACTCCGCTGTGATACGACTATCATCAATAGCTTTATGCGCTTCAAACTGGGAAAGATTTAACTCTTTAGCTAAATTTACCAAACTATAACTATTTGTCTTAATAAAACGGTTAGCAATATTCCAAGTATCACCCCATTCAAATTGAGGAATACTTACACCAGATTTACTTGCATGGGCTGTCACCATTTTAATATCAAATCCAACATTGTGCCCCACCAAGAATGCACCATCAATAAAAGCAAAAAAATCTTGAAAAACTTCCTCTGCTGGTCTACCATGTTCACGTAAAAAATCATCACTATATCCGTGAATATACTCGGAATTACCAACAGGTAGCTGATTAATTATATATTCCCTAAATTCTGCTTCTTTTTTCCCATTAACTAACTTAACAGCAGCAATTTCTATGACTTCATCCTTACTAACTTCCAGTCCTGTTGTTTCCACATCAAAAACAACTATCGTACCTGATTTATACGCAGTCAATAAATTACTAAAAGGGTCATTATACGCAAAAGTCTGATTAGAAGCCATATCAGTCAATCGCAAACCAATAGCTTCCCCTTCCTTAATTATATTTTGAATAGTAACATCACCAATTCTCCGACTAGGACGCTGCAACATTCGACGCATAGCACCCGTATCAAAAGGATTTAAAATGAACTTTACATAAGCAAGCGCATCTTTGATTTCTTGACGATTAAAGAATTTATATTGCTCTACTGTAATACAAGGAACCTGAAGCCTTTCTAAGACCTTGCTAATTGACTCAACTCGGTAATTAGTACGTCCTAAAACCGCAACTCGGTTATATGTAAAATCAGGCTTATCTTTTGCAAGTTCTTGGATTTTTTTAGCAATCCATTCCGCTTCTTCCGATTCAGTTTTACCAACAAATATTTCAATTAGTTCTCCTACTTCACACTTAGGAGAAGGAGTAATATTTGTTTGCCTTTCTTGAAAACTATCTGCAAAACCAGAAACAGCATTAAGTAATGTTTGAGTCGAGCGATGATTATAAGTTAGCGGATATATTGTCGGTTTAAACTCTTGCTGAAATTCCCTAATAACTTTATCTGGTTCAGAACCTCTCCATTCATAAATAGTTTGGTCTAAATCTCCAATCATCGCAATATTACCACTACGCAATGCCAAATTACGCACTATTTCATATTCTGATGAGTGAGTATCTTGCACTTCATCTACCTGAATAAAATCAAAACGTTCTTGCCATCTTTGCTTAACTTCTGGTAAATGTTTGAACATCGTACGCACATAAAAAACCAAATCAGCAAAATCTAATGCGTGACGCTGCTGTAAAGTTTCATGGTAGCGAGTAATCAGTTTTGCCGTATATTCTCCTAGAGAAGTAAATAGGGTTTTATCTGGATAAATTGTTGATAATTCCGAATGTGAAACTTTGCTTTTGCAATCTGTAATTTTAGCAAAAATCTTATCAATATCTTTATCTTGACTGTATCCAAAAATTTCTTTAATTATTTCTTTACAATCCGTATCATCGTAAACAACAAAATCTGCTGGTAACCCAATTTCCCGCGCTTCAATTCTCAAAATACTTGCACATAGACTATGAAAGGTTTTAATAGTCAAACGACGAAAGTCATTAGGTAAATACTGTAGTAACCTTTCGGACATTTCTTTAGAAGCACGATTAGTAAAAGTTAAACAAAGAATTTTGTCAACCGGAATACCATCATCAATAGCCTTGACAACTCGTTCAGAAAGAACCAGTGTTTTACCAGTTCCAACAGGTGCAAGTATTAAGATTGCCCCTTTGGTGTGGTTAATGATTTTTTGCTGTTCTAAATTTAGAGTATATTGCTGCATATAAATTTTTGATTATGTCAACGTTAGACTAAAAATGAGAGTGTGAGGAATGTCTAAACTTGTTAAACGTCCCAAACCCCTTCGTCGTAAAGGCAAGGGAAAGCCGATAGGATTTTTGCTCGTAATTTTAACTTGGAGTTTGGCTATGGGGTGGCTTTTAGCTATAGTCACTAATGCCCAAGGTGCAACCCCCACACCCAACGCAACCCCTAATACCAACCTTAACGCTGAAATCGGTACAATTGATGTAGTACCTGCAAAGTATCAATTAGGACAACAATTGTATTTAGAAAATTGTGGTACTTGTCATCTAGCTTTACCAGCAGGGATTTTGCCAACCCAAACCTGGAAAAATATTTTAGAAGACTCACAACACTACGGAGTACAGCTAAAACCCTTAGTAAATCCACCACGTCTGTTGGTTTGGAGATATATTTCTACGTTCTCTCGCTCTCTGTTAAAAGAAGAAGAAATACCATATAGAGTTGACAAATCTCGTTTTTTCAACGCTTTGCACCCTAAAGTCAAATTAAAGCGACCAGTACAGATTAACAGCTGCGTCACTTGTCATCCCAGTGCAAGCCAATACAATTTCCGTAGCTTAACTCCAGAGTGGGAGTAGGGAACAAGTGGTGGTATCGCTACTTGAACACTGACGGCTCTTATCCCCTTCATTGGGGACAAAATGATACTATTAGGTTAGTTAAAATTTAAGCTTAAACTTAAAACCAATCTTTTTGTAAACTGATTGGCCTATTTTTATTGTTTTTAAGCGAACCGTCATTTTACAACTGCGTCCAAATTATAGAGACTCGCAGTGTCTGACTGTTTATAATCAAAGCCAAGCCTGATTCCGCATCTCTCTTTAATTGATTTCAACAAACTGCCATGCTAAAAACTTTGTTGGGCGACCCCAACGCTCGTAAACTCAAAAAATACCAACCTTTAGTTACCGACGTTAATCTTTTTGAAGAAGAAATTAAAGAACTTTCGGACGAACAACTAAAGGGCAAAACAGCAGAGTTTAAACAGCGCGTCGCAAAAGGGGAAAGTCTGGATGACCTTTTGCCTGAAGCTTTTGCTGTCATTCGGGAAGCTGCACGTCGAGTTTTGGGGCTTCGCCATTTTGATGTGCAATTATTGGGTGGTATCATTCTACATAGCGGGCAAATCGCGGAAATGAAGACGGGTGAGGGAAAAACACTTGTCGCGACATTACCCAGTTATTTAAATGCATTAAGTGGAAAAGGTGCTCATGTTATCACCGTAAACGATTACCTCGCTCGTCGAGACGCGGAGTTGATGGGACAGGTTCATCGTTTCTTGGGTTTAAGTGTCGGGCTGATTCAGCAAAGCATGACTCCGCAAGAACGAAAGAAAAATTATGACTGTGATATAACTTATGTCACCAACTCGGAGATAGGTTTTGACTATTTGCGGGATAATATGGCGACTCAAATGGAGGATGTTGTACAGCGTCCTTTTAATTTCTGCGTAATTGACGAGGTTGACTCGATTCTGGTTGATGAAGCGCGGACACCACTTATTATTTCTGGTCAAGTAGAAAGACCTACAGAAAAATATCTCCAAGCTGCCGAAATCGCTCTTTCGTTGAAAAAAGACGAACATTACGATGTTGATGAAAAAGCCCGCAACGTCTTGTTGACTGATGAGGGTTTTGCTTACGCTGAGGAACTTGTGGGAGTTACAGATTTATTTGACCCCGAAGACCCTTGGGCACATTTTGTTTTTAACGCTATTAAAGCTAAAGAACTTTTCCTTAAAGACGTTAATTATATTGTCCGTGGTGGCGAAGTAGTTATTGTAGACGAATTTACTGGTCGTGTATTACCTGGCCGTCGTTGGAGCGATGGTTTACACCAAGCAATTGAAGCTAAAGAGCATGTTGATATTCAACCAGAAACCCAAACTTTAGCGACGATTACTTACCAAAACTTATTTTTGCTTTATCCCAAAATTTCGGGAATGACCGGAACCGCAAAAACTGAAGAAGCGGAGTTTGAAAAAATCTATAAGTTGGAAGTCGCGGTAATTCCCACTAACCGACCTCGAAGACGTGGCGATATGTCTGATATGGTCTTTAAAAATGAGGCTGGTAAATGGCGGGCAATTGCTAGCGAATGTGGCGAAATGCACCAACAGGGTAGACCTGTGTTGGTAGGTACTACTAGTGTAGAAAAGTCTGAACTTCTTAGCGGCTTGTTAAAACAGATTGGTGTTCCCCATGAGTTGCTTAATGCTCGTCCAGAAAACGTGGAACGGGAAGCTGAAATTGTTGCTCAAGCTGGACGGAAAGGAGCAGTAACTATTGCGACGAACATGGCTGGTAGAGGTACTGATATTATCTTGGGTGGTAATGCCGAATATATGGCACGTCTCAAGGTGCGGGAGTACTTTATGCCGCGAATTGTCCAACCTGAAGATGAGGATGTGTTTGCGGTTCAAAGAGCATCTGGACTACCTGCTTCTGGTAGCGGTGGTGGTCAAGGGTTTACCCCTGGCAAAAAAGTGAAAACTTGGAGAGCATCACCACAAGTTTTCCCCACCCAGATATCAAAAGATGCTGAGAAACTACTTAAAGAATCAGCAGAGTTTGCCGCAAAAGAATATGGCGAGCGGAGTTTACCAGAGTTAGAAGCAGAAGAAAGAGTGGCGGTTGCGGTAGAAAAAGCACCTACTGACGACCCAGTAATTCAAAAATTACGTGCTGCTTACAACATGGTTAAGGAAGAGTACGAATCAGTTACCAAGAAGGAACACGAAGAAGTTGTATCTTTAGGTGGTTTACACGTAATTGGTACGGAGCGTCACGAATCCCGACGTATTGACAACCAGTTGCGGGGACGTGCCGGACGACAAGGTGACCCTGGGTCTACAAGATTTTTCCTCAGTTTGGAAGATAACTTGATGCGAATTTTCGGAGGCGATCGCGTTGCGAAGCTGATGGAAATGTTCCAAGTTGAAGAAGATATGCCTATTGAGTCGAAAATGCTGACTGGTAGCTTAGAAGGGGCACAGAAAAAAGTCGAAACTTACTACTACGACATCCGTAAACAAGTATTTGAGTACGACGAAGTAATGAATAATCAACGTCGTGCAACTTATGCGGAACGTCGTCGGGTATTAGAAGGACAAGACTTGAAGGAACAGGTAATTGAATACGCTCAAAGAACGATGGATGATATCGTAAACTACTATATCAACATCGATTTGCCCTCAGAAGAGTGGGAATTAGATAAATTAGTTGAAAAAGTTAAAGAATTTGTCTATTTGTTGAGCGACCTACAACCATCACAGTTGGAAGATATGTCCGTTACGGAAATAAAAACCTTCCTCCAAGAACAAGTGCGGATAGCTTACGACATCAAAGAAGCACAAGTTGACCAAATTCGACCGGGTTTAATGCGTCAAGCCGAACGCTTCTTTATTTTGCAAAGAATTGATACACTTTGGCGAGAACATTTGCAACAAATGGATGCTTTACGTGAGTCTATTGGTTTGCGTGGTTATGGGCAAAAAGACCCATTGATTGAGTACAAAACCGAGGGTTACGAGTTGTTCCTGGATATGATGGTCAATATCCGTCGGGACGTAGTGTACTCGCTATTCATGTTCCAACCCCAACCTCAGCCAATGATGGAAGCTTCGGAGGAGATGGTGTAAAAAAATCTAAGAAACCCATCCTCAACCCCGCAAGAACCCCACCCTCAACCCCGCAAGAACCCCACCCCCAACCCCCTCCCCGCAAGCGAGGAGGGGGCTATGAACAAAACCTAAGAAAATAATGAATGTATTTTTGGTTGTGTTGTACTGCTGGAAATACTTGTATTAAGGTCGTAGCCCCCTCCCCGCGTGCGGGGAGGGGGTTGGGGGTGGGGTTTCTCTGGTTGGGACGAACCATGAATTATGCTTATCTTTTTTATGAATGAAAAAACTGTTATTTATCTGTAGTCAAAATCGATTACGTAGCCCTACTGCGGAGGCTGTTTTTTCTGAGTACGAAGGAATAGAAGCACAATCAGCAGGCTTGAATCATGATGCAGAAGTACCACTATCTCCAGAAATGATTTATTGGGCTGATATTATTTTTGTTATGGAAAAAACACATAGAAGTAAATTATCAACAAGATTTAAGCAATTTCTTAAAGGTAAAAGAATTATTTGTTTAGATGTACCAGATAATTATAATTATATGGACTCTGATTTAATCAAACTATTAGAGAAGAAGGTATTACCTTTTTTGAGTAAGAACTGAAATGACTTATTAGATATAGCACATTCAAACATCAAGCATATAAACATTTACAATATCTTTATCTGTTCTTATCGTTGAGGGAAATTTACTATGCTAAATTTGTGAGTGATATTATCAGTAATAGTAATGTGTATATTGCATGACGAAAAAGTTAATAAAAAATACTTTCATTTATTATTTTGTTATTTTTTTGAGTTCAGTATTTTTCAGTATTTTAATAATATCTCATATATTTAGACCTTTACATGATTATAGCTGTCATGCCCAAAACTTTATGGCATCTAGCGAAGAAAAGTTTAAAGTAAATGCAACTAAAGTTGTCGTAAAACCGTGGTTGGGAGAACACCATGTTTACGGAATATTTATGATTCCAGACGAATACAAGACGACTCCATTTTTTGTATTAACAGTGAAAGGGCTAGGAAGTTATTGTGAAAAACCTTTTGGTAGCCAGCAATCCTATGGTGATATTACAGCACTACCAGGAACGCATTTAATTAAAGATTATATTAGAACTAGGTTAGCAATAAAGCTAATTGCTAAAGGTTTGTATAATCAAATTAATAATCGAGAAAACTGGAGCCTAACTTTCCCAATTATTGACCATTCACAAGGTTCCCAAAGACTACCGCGAAAAATAGGTACAGATAAATGGTAGATTAGGGACTAGCATATACAAAAATTCCCAATTTTTCTTATACTAAGGGCTTTTATGCCTATCATAAAAGCGAAGAAGTTTGAGATGACACCCTATCAAATTGAATAATTTATTTATAGTCAAAACCGCTATTTGTATCAATACTAATATTGATTTATTATTGGTTTCCGCTTATCGCAAAACAAGTTTAGCTTTTTTAATGGCTTTATTGAAAGTACGGTTTATTTTCGACAAAGAACTAGGTGCTTTAAATTGTTTTGGCATTTGTTTTGGTTGCTTAAGAAAGCGGTAATGTAAAAACTCATCCCGATAACGAATATTAACATCTTCTCCTTGACACAAGCGAGCAAAAGCACTTGAAGAATAGTTCATATAATGAATGCGATGAATAGGTTTTAAACCTTGCTGGTTATATAAGATATTATCAATGTTGACAAAATCATCTGCATCAGCACAGTTTCCAGTCCTCTCTTGAGAGCTAGAACTGAGAGTAAAGTTAAATAAAGGACGCTCACAGCGCAAAGTCATGTAAGTAAATAAAGAAGCTTCATCCCACCAATTTTTACGATTAATCCAACAAATTTCGCCTTTTTCTATCAGCAAATGTTTAAATTTTTGTAGCTCTGCATCATCAAATAATTTTCTTTTGGAAGCATAAAAGCTAGAGCAATGAAGTTTAGGACGTATATCTGATTCTTTATAAAGTCCCGTTTCTTCAATCAAAGATATATTTAGTGCTGCTGCTTCGTTAAACTTTATATGCTCCCAATCATCAAAGACAAAATCATAATTATCTAGTTTTTCAAATAAACTATCCAGTGGCTTCATCACCAAACTATCGGTATCATAAAAAACAAACTTATCAAAAATACCATCAAACGCGACCAATTTTCTGTGGGTATGACCTTTATACCAACTCGTACGAGAGAATTTAGATTCCTTAGCTCTGGGATGAACTTCCCAAACGTCGTTAAAAAAATTATCCCAACGTTGAATTGATTCCCAATTATCGTAGAGCGTTACATTATCCCTAGCATTAATCTCTGGTAAAATTCTATCTATTTTATCATCATAAGGAATTACACAAACTGGAATATCTTTACCAAGATTAATCTCAATACTGTTAAGCAAAGCAATCAACTGGTCGTAAACTACGTTATTACCAAAAGTATAAATTCCGTGGCTGGTCATTTGTTAATTTGTATATTGCTAAGTAACTAAATATAATTTTCGTTATTCTTTTAGCAATAAGTTCAGTAAATATACTAAAAAAAGAAAATCAAATGCCATTAACATCTGTAAAAATTATCCTAGTTGAACCCGCAGGTCCATTAAACGTAGGTTCTGTAGCACGGGTAATGAAAAATTTTGGATTGCAGCAGTTAATTTTAGTCAACCCTCAGTGCGACCATTTAGGAGCAGAAGCGCGACTAATGGCAGTTCATGCTTCATCCATTTTAGATAATGCTGTATTGGTAACTTCTTTACCCCAAGCTCTAAAAGGTTGTAAACGAGCAATTGCTACAACCGGAACTATTCATGATTGGGAAGCACCTGTGGAAACTCCTCGTGCTGCACTACCCTGGCTAATGGAAGAATCAGGACAACCCTCTGCACTAATTTTTGGTAGGGAAGACCGGGGATTAAGCAAGCAAGAACTAAATTATGCTCAAAAATTTGTGCGTATCCCCAGCAGTCCAGAGTATTCATCGCTAAATTTAGCCTCAGCCGTAGCGGTATGCTGCTATGAAATGGGGATTTTTGTGGATGGGGGAGTTAAGAGGGATGAGGGAGACGAGGGAGTTAAGGAAAATAAGAAAAGTAATAAAGTAGAACTTGCTTCTTTAGATGCTGTAGAAACTTATTACCGAGAATTGGAATCTCTACTGATAAATATAGGTTATCTTTATCCTCATACAGCAGGCAGTCGTATGGAGAAGTTCAGACAATTATACAATCGCGCAGGATTGCAAAATCGTGAATTAGCTATGCTCAGAGGAATTTTACGTCAGTTAGAATGGGCGATTGAACAGCAAAAGAATAGTAAAAACTTGTAACTGTGGTTTAACATATACGCAATCACCCAGAAAAATAATTTATTAGTGGAAAATTTTTCTTATTGATAAAGTAACAAAATTGCAACATAACAAATTATCTTGTATCCGGGTGCGTAAGTATTAAATTTTAGTTCGGGAGTCTGCACGAAAACAGTCGAGTAGGTCACCAAGGAGTAGCGGTGTCAAAGTCTAGTCAAAAAACCACACCTTTAGAACAACGTCAACCCCCTACGGGAGGGCGTATACGTGCGCGTAAAGTTCAACCCCAATCTGGGACTACGGGGAAAACAGTCCCTGTGGCTATAAACAAAACTTCTGCGACTAAGCCTGTCGTCAAAGTTAATAACCAAGAGCCAACTTCTCGCGTGAAAAAAGTTGTCAATTCTTCATCTCGACCCACCGCAAAATCCAACGTTTCTGAAGTTAATAGCCAAAGGGTTGCTCGCTCTCAACCCACTGCTCCTGAAAATACGAACAGAGTCAGAACCAGAGTTGCGACCGCTACAAGAAAAAACGATGCCACAGTTGTAAAGGCTACAAGGGGTGTAAGGGACATAAATGGGAAAATTCCTCCTTTCAAACCAGCAGCTACGCCAACCCCAATAAAACCAGTAAAAATACGTAAGCATAAAGAACAAAAGTTACGAAAAAAAAGGACTCATGTTCGTAAAGCACCGCCCACAGCAATGGCGAGAACACTGTTATATGCTTTGCGCTTATTAATTATAGGTGTGGGTATTGGGGCAATCGTGGGAACGATGCTGTCAATATTAGACCCTGCAACTCGCTTGAACTCAGCAGGTATATCTTCTAACATAATTGCATCAGAAAGCGAATCACAAAAAAACTCATCAGAAACAAAAGCTTATGGTTTAAGCTTGTCAGCTGAAATCACCACGTTAAAAACCAGATTGGAAAACTTGGTGTCGCAATATCCAAATATGACACCAGGAGTTTTGTTTGTTGATATAGAAAGCGGCGCTTATGCGGATATAAACGCTTCTGAAACTTTCTCTGCTGCTAGTACAATTAAATTTCCAATTCTCGTAGCCTTTTTCCAGGACGTGGATGCAGGAAAAATCCATCTGGATGAAGTGTTGACGATGGAAAAGAAAATGATGGCAGGTGGTTCTGGAGATATGCAGAACCAACCAGTCGGGACAAAATACAAGGCTTTAGAAGTCGCTGATAAGATGATGACAATCAGCGATAACACAGCAACAAACATGCTGATTGCACGACTAGGTGGTATAAATGTATTGAATCAACGATTCCGCAGTTGGGGTTTAACAGTTACTCAACTAAATAACTGGTTACCAGATGTAAAAGGTACTAACACAACAACTCCCAAAGAGCTAGCCAATTTGATAGCTATTTTGCATCAAGGTAATTTGGTAACTACACGCTCTCGTGACAGAATATTTGAAATTATGCTTCGTAACGAGAGGCGTCATTTGTTACCTGCTGGTTTAGGTGAAGGTGCGACTATTGCCCACAAAACAGGGAACATTGGCAGCATGGTGGGAGATGTGGGATTAGTTAATTTACCTTCTGGTAGGCAGTACATTGCAGCTACCTTGGTAAAACGTCCTCGGAATGATGAAAGTGCGGAAAAATTAATTCGCTCAATTTCTCGTGCTGGTTACCGCGAGTTTAACAATAGTAATCCGACTAATAATACTAGCAGCACAGATAGTACAGGCAATACTAACACTACACCCAGCCCTACACCCACACCTGCAACACCCACACCTGCAACACCTAGCACAGTGCCAGCAACCACACCAAATGCAGCACCAGCACCAATTAATAGAACTGCACCAGTACCGAATTTCACACCAACAGCACCAACAGTACCAACAGTACCGACAGCGCCCATACCCACAATTAATACACCTTCTATACCGAGGACACCTACAACAAACTTTCAGCCTCCGGTGATACGTCCTCTACCAAACCCTAATGCTGGAGTACCTTACAATACATATCAACCACCTGTAATGAATCCAGTTCCAGTAAATCCGTACCAACCCCCTGTAATGAATCCAGGTGTTCCTGGAACTGCGGGCGCGGCTCCACCTTACGGTACTTACCAACCTCCAGTGTGGACTCCTCAATATTATCCACCTAGGTAATATTAATTACGTCAGGTTTAAGTGTTATTTCGTTTTATTAAAGTTGTGGGTGCTATGCTCGATAAAAACGATTGGTCATTTTCTGGACGCTCAGAAGTTAGTCGGCGAACAATTACTGCTAGCGTAACTAAATCTGGCTACCAAAAAATGATGGCAAACTGGATTTACCAAGTTCCAAATTTACCAAAGCGATAACTGTAAATCCGTCATTTTTTCACCTACTGTCCCCAAACTGATTAGTTTAGGAATAGCGGTGTGACTCATTTTAAAATACTCTAAATTCCTTTCTACACCAATACAACAAACACCTACAGCTTCTGCTGCTGCCACTGTAGAACCTAGACATTGTACATTTTTCGCGAAAAGCAGCTTGAAGCGGCGTATTTGTTTTATATCCTTTTTGCTAAGCCTTATCTACCCAAGCTTTAGAATAGTTTACATGCAACATCTATAAATTTGATATCATTAACAAATTGGGCGATACTCAGAGAATCGTACTAACGCAATCGCATTCTTCAGCAGATTTGCAATAGCATTATGGCAAAGGGTAAAAAAAGCAATCTTCAGTGGATTAAGAAAACGCTTGAACTAAAACCCGACCATCGTTGGGAAGCTCCAGAAGGCTATAAGATTTTTGTGGCAAATCGGGGGGCTGTTCGCTTCAATGTCCCCCAAGAATGGGTTTTTGAGCCACAAGCAAAATCATTTAAGTTCCTTGATAAAGAGCCACCCGACGATGATTGTTGTTTGGAAGTGTCTTTTAATCCCCTACCACCTAACGACTGGAGTCAGTTCCCGCTAAAATCAACTTTAAAGAAGGTATTAGAAGATGATGGTCGTAATGTAATATCCAGAGGAAAAGTTTTTACCGTCAAGCGACAAACAGCTTCTATTGTATGGGCAGAGCTTAAGTTTATCGACACCCAAGCAGAACCACGGGAAGCTTTTTCACGGACTTGTATTGGTTTGGGGTCAAACGTTCAATGCTTGATTACGTTTGATTTTTGGGCAGACCAAGCACATCAGCTAACACCCGTGTGGGATGAAGTGATGCGCTCGCTGACATTGGGACTTTATATCCGCGACCCGATGACTGGTGCAGCTTTTCCAGATTAAAATAATTACCAACTACAAAACAGTCTCCAAAATACCGCGTCCATTTTTATTAAATTCATCAAAAGTAGACAGTGATAATTCATGAGTAGTCATTGCCTGTAACATTGCTAAAGGAAGAGTCAAATGTTGAGCACCAGCTTGTATGGATGCGACTGCTTCCTGAGGGGATTTAATACTTGCCGCCATTATTTCTGTATTACTTCCTTTAACTACGCTAGCCATATCCCGTACCAATCCGACCCCATCACCTAACAATTTAGAAGCACGGTTAACATAAGCAATAGCATGTACAGCTCCGGCTTCTGCGGCAATAACCGCTTGTGCTGGACTATATATTCCTGTCACCGAACAACGAATTTCTCCCAATAAGTAAGAAACTACCTGAAAACCTAAAGATGAGGCTGGTATTTTGAGGATAGTTTGTGAACCAATAATATCGAAAGCAGCCCTTCCTTCTGCTATCATCTCCTTAAATTCAGAAGACATAACTTGATAAAATACATCTCCTGCTGTGAGTTCTGCCAATCGTTTGAGAGTAATTGGCACTGGCAAATCAGTTTTAGCCAACAATGTAGGATTTGTAGTTATACCTTTTACCCAGCCAAACTCGCTCACAGCTTCAGCTTCAGCAATAATTGCCGAGTCAAGAAAAATACTCATTTTTGTTCTTTAGCAAAGCATGTTTCGCAGCAATCATACAACACAAGCTATTGCTAACACCTCAGGAGGTTTTTCCCATAATTTAGTATTGAGCTACATTACAAAATTAAATTCACTGAGTAATGCTGCATTCATTTTTACTTGACACATCATCAACATAAACAAACGTAACAAATAATACGGATTTATAATCAAATCAAAATTTGCTTGTTTAAAAATATATAAACTGATTCAACAATCCTCTACCAAAAAACTTAAATAAAGGTTAACTTATTAACATCATATAGAAAGATTAACGCGGAGGCATTTTCAAAAATAAGTCTTCGTTGTTTAACTGTAAATACACTTAAATATTGTTAATTTTTATTAGAACATGTTAGAAAAAATCAGTATTTCAACGGATGTATCCAACGAAGAGTTAACAGCCATACGTCAATATGTTGAACAACTGGAAAAAGCTCTCTCTGAAAAACTTCTTTCTGAAAAAGTTCTCTCGGACGCTAACCATTCTGTTAAAGAGCAATACAATAACCTGTGGAAAGATTATCAAAAAATAGAGCAAGCATTAAGAGAATCGCAGCACAAGTTATCTTTTTTAGTACAAAACAATCCTTTGGGGGTAATTTGCTGGAATACGACTTTTGAAGTCACAGACTGGAACCTAGCAGCAGAAAACATTTTTGGGTACAGTAAGCTAGAAGCACTGAATTGCCATCCAGCAGAACTAATAATCCCAGAAAGTGCTAGAGAGCAAGTTAATCAGGTAATGAAGGCATTACTTCAGCAGAATGGGGGAGTTTGCAGCACCAACGATAATTTGACCAAAGATGGTAGAGTAATAACTTGCAAGTGGTATAACAAACCTTTGACTGACTTAGATGGTAATGTTATCGGAATCATTTCCATAATAGAAAATATAACTCTCCGTCAAGAGACAGAATTGGCTCTCCAACGCAGTCAAACACGCTTTCAAAAATTAGTAGCTAATGTACCGGGGATGATTTACCAGTTTCGTTTGACACCAGATGGTGTAACATCTTTCCCTTATGTTTCTGATGCTTGTCAAGAAATTTATGGTGTTAAACCAGAAGAAGTCAAGGAAAACGGAGCATTACTGGTAGAAGCAGTGCATCCAGAGGATAAAAGCTCTTTTTTTGAGTCTGTAGCCGTTTCTGCCCAAACATTACAAAAATGGGATTGGGAAGGACGGATGTTTTGCCGTTCTGGAAAATTAAAGTGGATACGGGGAATTTCTCGTCCGGAGTTACAACCAGATGGAGCAATTCTTTGGGATGGACTGTTGATTGATATTAGCGAACATCAACAAGCAAAATTAGCTTTAGAACGAACTAACGATGAATTAGAACAAAGAGTTGAAGAACGTACAGTTCAGTTGAAACAATCTCAGCAACTGCTGCAATTAGTTTTTGATACTTTACCTCAACGGGTTTTTTGGAAAGATAAAAATTCTAATTATTTAGGCTGCAATAAACTATTTGCACAAGATGTGGGACTGTCTTCACCAAACGAAATAGTTGGTAAAAACGATTTTGAGCTTTTTACGAAAGAATCGGCTCATATCTACCAGATTGATGATATTACTACTATTAAAAACAATTGCCCAAAAATTAACTACGAAGAACCCCAGCAAAGAGAAAATGGTACTTTTGCGTGGCTAAGAAAAAGCAAAATTCCCCTCTGCGACCAAAATGGAGAAATCATAGGAATTTTTGGTTGTTATGAAGATATTAGCGACCGCAAACAATCAGAAGCAGCATTGCGTGATAGTGAAGAGCGACTACGGAATGTTATTGGAACCGCTCCTTTAATTCTTTTTGCTTTGGATTTTCAGGGACGTTTCACATTTTCTGATGGTGAAGGTTTAAAAGCTTTGGGACTTAATCCAAAAGATATTATTGGAAAATTAGCTTGGGAAATTTTTGAAGAATCCCCTGATATTCTACAAGTAATAAAAGAAGCGTTGTCAGGTAACATTGCAACTGGTTTATTCAACTTTTCAGGAATGTTTTTTGAAACTCGCTTTACCCCTATTCAAGATGATTTGGGAAAATTAATTGGTGCTATCGGTGTTGCAATAGACATTACCGACCGCAAAGTCGCAGAAGCTGGTCTTGCTGAAAGCGAAGCCAAATTCCGTAGTTTTGTAGAAAACTCAAGCTACTTGATGTATTCCTATTCCAAGGATGGAATTTTCTCTTATCTGTCACCTAATTTTACCGATATTTTAGGGTATGAAACTCAAGAATTTATTGGAAAGTCGTTTGTACATCTTGTCCATCCTGAGGATTTATCAGCCGTCAAAGCATATCTTAATAAGATTATTGAAACTGGTGAAAAACAAACTGGACTAGAATTGCGTGTAAAACGAAAAGATGGCAGTTGGTGTTGGATGAGAGCTAGCACCTCACCAGTGCAAGATGCAAAAGGTAATTTAATTGCCTTTCAGGGTATGGCCAATGATATTACAGAACGCAAACAGGCAAAATTAGCGCTGCAAAAGTCTCTTAAAGAAGTAGAAGATATCAAGTTTGCTTTAGACCAGTCTGCTATAGTAGCAGTTACTAATAATCGAGGCATTATTGAATACGTTAACGAGCAATTTTGTCAAATTTCTCAGTATAACCGTGAAGAATTGATTGGTAAGACTCATCATATTATTAATTCTGGTCACCATCCCAAAGAATTATTTCAAGAGATGTGGAGAACTATTGCTAAAGGTAAGGTTTGGAAAGGCGAAATTCAAAATCGTGCTAAAGACGGAAGATTGTATTGGGTAGATACAACTATAGTTCCGGTTTTAGATACTCAAAGCAAACCTCAACAATACGTGGCAATCCGGAAAGACATAACCTCTCGCAAACAAGCGGAAGTAGCACTGAAAAAACAAGCGCAAGAACTAGAAGAAACTCTTAAAAAATTACAACATACCCAATCTCAGCTAATTCAAAGCGAAAAAATGTCTTCTCTAGGTCAATTAGTAGCTGGAATTGCCCATGAAATTAACAACCCAGTCAACTTTATTTACGGTAACCTAAAGCACGCGGAAAAATTCACTCAAGACTTGCTTAAGTTACTTAATCTTTACCAAACAAATTATCCCGATTCAGTTCCAGAAATTGAAGAAGAAATCGAAGCTTGCGAACTGGAATTTTTGCTAGAAGACTTACCAAAAATTTACTCTTCTATGAAAGTAGGAGCAACCCGTATTCGAGAAATCGTAACCGGACTGCGTACCTTCTCCCGTCTTGATGAAGCTGAATTAAAAACTGCTGATATTCATGAAGGAATCGACAGTACTTTGATGATTTTAGAACATCGTCTCAAAGCAAAACCAAATTGTGTAGCGATAAAAGTTATTAAAGAATACGCTAATTTACCTTTAGTCGAATGCTATGCAGGACAATTAAATCAAGTTTTTATGAACATCTTGGCAAATGCCATTGATGCTTTAGAAGAAAAGAGGGTTTCCCCAACTCAGAATCCCGAAATTCGTATCATTACCGAAATGTCAACCTCAAACCAAGTTACTATCCGTATTGCTGATAACGGTTGTGGGATATCAGAAGAAGTCCAAAAAAAGTTATTTGACCCCTTCTATACAACAAAAGCAGTAGGCAAAGGAACAGGTATGGGTTTATCTATCAGCTACCAAATTATTACCGACAGACACGGTGGGTCTTTACGCTGCATTTCTTCCTCCGGACAAGGTGCCGAATTTATCATCGAAATTCCTTACCATTAACACAAAATGTAGAGACGTTACATGTAACGTCTCCACCGTCAACCGTCAACCATCAACCGTCAACCGTCAACAATTTATTTCAACAACAGATAAAACAAAGTACCATTTCCCCCAGTTACACCAGCACGGTCACCAGCAGAATCACCAGTACCTTTAAAATAATCAACCCGACCGGGACCTCTAATAGCGCTACCAGTATCTTGGTCAAGTACAAAGCGATTAACTTGGCGATACTCTAACTGTCCTCGTCCAGTAGGATAAGGTAATCTAGTATTTACCAATGCCAAAGCTCCAGGAGGCATAAGTGACTTATCGGTAGCAATAGAACGCTCAGCAGTTACTGGTACTCCTATACTGCCACGAGCTGGCTCACCAATTTTGTCTCTGAAAAAGATAAACCTTTCCCAACGCGGCAAATAATTATCCATTTCTTGGGGATTTCGATTAAAAAAGCGAATAATCCCTGGCATTGTCAAGTCAGTTTGAGATACTTTGCCATCTTTGAGTAGTTCTCGACCAATACTTGTCCAAGGGTAATCTGTTGCACCAGCATAGCCCACACTGGTTTTTGAACCATCAGCTAAGCGAAGTTGAGCAGAACCTTGGATATGAATCATGTAGGCATCAAAACGGTTGCGAAACCAAAATATTTCCCTACCACGCAGCGGGCTTCTATCACCCAACAAACCATCTGCCCCTTCTAGTTGCAGCCTTGTGGGATGAGGTTTCGCCCATTGCTCCAAATCTGGCGGTAAGCTATACAAAGGATATTTATATTCAGCAGTTCTTACACGGCTGGCACGGTAAACAGGCTCGTAGTAAGCGGTATATTTTACAGTACCTCTACCATCGTTTCCAATTGATTGATAAAAAGCGAACTCTCGGCGTACTGCAGCTTGCAATTGAGCCGGAGTTCTAGACCTGACAACCAATTGGCGGAAGCGTACTAAACTGCGACGCACGCGGTCAAGAGTAATTTCTCTTATAGGGTAATTACTATATACTCTAGCCGCTGTTGGTGTTTCAAGGTAACGCAAACTGTTGTCAATAGATGCCAACAGCGCCTTGCGGTCTGCAGGTGAACCCTTGTGACCCCAGAACAATTGTTCATCCCAACCCAAGCAACGCGAAAGCTGTGGACAACTGCTTTCCACCCTTACTAGCCTTAATGGTGGTGTTACTTCCACATTTGGAGTAGGCTCCGGTTGTGGTGGAACATCTGGAGGATGTACAGGTACAGGTATTGGAGGTAAATCTGGAACCTGAGCAATAACAGAAAGTACCGGGGCAATAAGGGTAATTCCCAGACTCAAGGAGAGCAAAGCAAGCGTTTTTCTCATTGTTTACGTAAATCTTTCGACACTTGATGTAAAAATTGGTTCGACACGGATGGCTAATATCCGAGATGGACGCACAACCATATACTCACCCTGAATGTTCTTTATAGGCACGCTAACAAAGTCATTAGAAGCCGATTTCGGCACTAATTCGCCGCTGTACCACTTTTGAAACTCTTGAATCGTAGAAAAACGAATCTCTTCTCTGTGTCCACCTTCTAGCATCAGATGGATTGAGTACTCATTTGGAGTTCTAGGCATAATGTTGAATCATTTGAAACACATCCAACCCATTTTTAACTTCCAGTACTCAAAATGAAAAGAGGAAAGATACGGGAGTGGGGAATGGGGAGTGGGGAGTGGGGAGTGGGGAGTGGGGAATTGGGGAATTGGGAAATGAAATTAAGAATAAGAACAATTATTTTTTATACTCAGTAATCAACTCCCTACTCCCCACTCCTACTCCCTACTCCCTACTCCCTACTCCCCACTCCCCTTCCTTCCGCCTATGACGGCAAGTTTGCTGGAAATGGTTCCCAGGATTTTTTGACTAAAATAATCTAAAACGCATTAATTGAGTCTCTAATGTCTCAGTAAGAATTTTATTCAGTTCCTTCGCAGAAGTAAACGCTAAAATTTGTGTTTGCTGTAAATCAAAGGAAGATTCTCCTTTTAAATCCGGACGCTGCATCTGGGCTAGTAAGATTTGCTCTGCGCGTTTACAATGAATTGCATAGCCAATTTCTATACATACATTTGGGCTGGGAATTAGCTTAGTATTTTCTTTAGCAGGAACATTGGCAACGGGAGTCGTGTCAGCAATAAATAATAAGCTTTTGCGAATATTTCGCATTATTGTTGAAGAAAGACGTACAGGAGCAACACTTGTGCGAGGAGATTCGATTAACTTTAAAGGAACGCGGGAACGTTTATTCAGTTTTTCTAGAGTAAGAGTCAATCCTCCTTTAAGGGCTTCCCTAGAGTCTACATACTCATTTTGATAAGATAAATAAATAGTCGGTTCTAGCTGCGACAGAAGTGATTGTTTAGTGAAATAAATTTCATGGCTAATTAAATCAATGTTAGCTACGCAATATCCACCACTACCTTCAATGTAAAATTCTATATTTTCCCCTTCTAAGTACCGCGCAAACCAAGTTGAGTTTTTAACTTCTCCAATATCTTCCAAAAAGTCAGCTCTTAACGCCGACTTCAACAGGCTTTTTTTACTGAGGCGAATATCTGGCGGACGTTTTTCTATTTCAGGGATAGGTTCGTAGTCCTGAACATACCATGCCCTTAAAGCAATTATTGACATAAACCGCTATTTTCAACCATCTTTTTCTTTTTAACTTCATACCAGCTTACATCTAGACGGGACGCAAGGAAAAAGGAAAAAGGAAGAAAGAAGAGAAGAAGCTCACACAGCAACAACACCCAAGCTACGACTTGCATTTATATTTCCTCGTCTTCTTTATTCTAGCCAGGGATGAACTGAGTCAATCACTTCTGCGAGCTATTAGAAGGATATAACCAGTTACAGCGCCCCCTAGTTGCCAATTTTTGAGGAAATTTCAGCTTTCGAGTTGGGTGTTGCTACTTTTTTTGACGAGACAGATGTTAAATTTAACAGCGTTTTTACCTCTCAATTAATCTTGTACTATTGCTGTCAAATCTGCCAGGGAAGCTTTATTTGCTTCATAGTATTAATATAGCAGTGGCAAATAATATAGAATTATTTTTGCAATTAAACTTTACTGAAATTATTCAGCTAGCAGCAATAGATATAACTTTTAATGCCCAATAATACGGTATTTTGCCTCTGTCGAATGGTTCTATTTTTCCCTTTCCAAACCTAAATGATATCTCAGCAAATACTCACATTAACTTAATTTTTGTAACAAAAATACAATTCGTAGGTATAAGTTGGGTTTCCCAAAGGCGGTATAAGTTGGGTTATCCGAAGCGGACGCTGCGCGAACATTCCTCAACCCAACCTACATGTTACTTTGAGTTGGGCTTGACAGGAATTTGCAGCCAAAACTCAGTACCCTTACCAGGCTCTGAAGTGCATCTCAGAATACCACCATGTTTATCAGCAATAATTTGGTAGCTAATTGCTAATCCTAAACCCGTACCTTTACCCACAGGTTTAGTAGTAAAAAATGGGTCAAATATACGTTTTTTAACATCTTCGTTCATTCCCACACCATTATCAGAAATTATAATTACAATGTCAGATTTATTAGGTAACAATACAGTAGAAATATGTATACAAGGAGAAAAAGAAGAAGCGGGAGAAATAAAAGCATGGGTGGAGAGGGAAAAATTTTCTGTGCCTTTAACTTTTACAGTTTCCAACTCTTCTAATTTGATAGTTTCCCATTCTCCCACCCTGTGATTTTCCCACTCTCCCACCTTCGCAATGTCGTCCATCAGAGCGTCAATAGCATTGCTTAAAACATTCATAAATACCTGATTCATCTGTCCGGCATAGCATTCTACTAGCGGCAAATCTCCGTATTCTTTAATAACTTTGATTCCAGGAAAGTCAAATTTTGGTTTGAGACGATGCTCCAAAATTACTAAAGTATTTTCGATGCCTTCATGAATATTAACAGCTTTCATTTCTGATTCATCCAACCGCGAAAAGCTGCGTAAAGAAAGCACTATAGAGCGGATACGTTCTGCTCCTACTTGCATTGAGGACATAAGTTTTGGTAAGTCGTCAGCCACAAAATCTAAATCCATCTGTTGCGCGAAATTATCAACTTCTGCGTTTTTATCTGGATATTGAGCTTGGTAAATCTGTAAAAGTTTTAGTATGTCTTGGGTATAGCTAATAGCGTGCGATAAATTACCATAAATAAAGTTAACTGGGTTATTAATTTCATGGGCAACACCTGCAACTAATTGTCCCAAACCCGACATTTTTTCACTTTGGATGAGTTGTGTTTGTGCTTGTTTTAGTTCAAAAAGTGCTTCTTCCGCTCTGTTCGCTTGGGATTTTGCCTTTGTTTCAGCAGCACAACTAGCTTCATAAAGTTTTGCTTGTCCAATTGCAACGGCCGCTTGGTCTGCGAGTTGTTGTAATAAGTCTATTTCATCATCCTGCCAATTTCTAGGAGCATCACATTGATGAGCAATAAGTAAACCCCAAAGTTTTTCACCCATGTTGATAGGTACAGTTAAGTTCGCTCGTACTTGCAAGCCTTCTAAAAACTCTCGATGACAGGGACTCATATCTACCCCTGAAACATTATTTACTGCCCTGATTCTACCGCGATAATAAAGACGAGCGTACTCATCTGGAAAACATCCCAACGGTGCTTTTACTCCTAACACCGAATTCCAAGGTTTTCCTACATCTTCAAAAATTACTTCTCCATCTAAATCGTTTAATAGCTGGTAAATTACTATTCGGTCTGCTTTTAATATATGACGAACTTCCTTAACAATAGTTTGTAGAATATTTTCAAACTTCAACGTGCTACGAATTTGGTCTGTAATACGCTTGACAACGGAAGCAAGCTGTAGAGATTTTTGCAATTCAGCCGTCCGTTGTTCTACTTGACGCTCCAAGTTAGCATTGAGTGTTTGTACTTTAGAGTACATAACTCGTACTTGCGAATACATCAATAGTTGCTGAATAGCCATTGAGAAGTGATGTCCCAATGCTTCTGCTAAAGAAATGTCCGAGCTTTCCCACTCAGGTGCTTGTCCACGTTTTAGTTCCCGCCAAGCTTCAAAAGAGAGTGTTGGTAAAGTTTGTCTTTGATTATTGTCGTGCCTTCCTGCCCATAAAATTTCAGTGTCATGTTCGTTGCGAAAAACACTTAAAGTACCAATAAATTTTTGACGGTAGTATAAGGGAACGACTAATAAACCCCGAATACGAGTAGATTTAAAGCTAGGTGCTAAAACTCTCAAACTATCTTCTTTATAAAGGTCACAAACTGTCAGCAGACTAAAGTTTTTATCTTTTTTTACCCAGTTACCCCATATTGGATGCTTTTCCAGCATAAATGGGTGTTGTTGAAAATTCTTTTTATTGGAGCCTTCAGGAAGTTTTGGCTGGTCCCCCCAAGTGTACAACTCACCAGTGGACTCAATGTAAAGTCTGCCACCTGAACCTTTAAAAGCAGCAATTGTTGTTTCTAAAGCCGACTGCAATTGTATTGTGGGTAAGGTATGTAACAAAGTTGTCACTTTATTAATCGTTGCCTCTCGCAATTGCCCAGCACGAGCTTTGGCTAATAAACTACTTTGAGCTATAGCGATTGAAACTTGGTCAGCAATCAACTGCATGACCTTTAATTCTCGTTTCAAAAAGGTTCGCGCTTTACTATTGTGGGACACTAGTAACCCCCACAGTCGCGGTTCCTGAAGTGTGCCTTTAGCGTCGTAACCTAAAATTGGCACTACTGCCGAAGACATAACACCCATTGCTTTCAGATATTCAATATGACAAGAGTCTACTTTACGGTAGCGAATATTTTCAGTTTCTACGGACTCACCGGTTTCTGGAGATACCAAAGGAGAAAGCCCGATACGTCCATTAGGTACATCTACAATAGTACGTTGTCGTGAGTTAAGGTACATTTCTCTAGCAACCAGAGGAATATCATTAGCAGGAAAATGTAACCCAGCAAGTGAGGGTAAGCGGTTTTCATGTATCGATTCCGCACAAACTTCACCGCTGCCATCAGTGTCAAACCGATATACTTTCACTCGGTCTGTACCTAAATACGAACGAACTTCTACAACAGTCGCTGCCAGTATTTCTTCGAGCTCCAGTGATTGCCTAATTCGGTTTGTTATCCTATGGAGTAACCCTTCTTGGTCAAACTTTGGCTGCAAACCGTTTGGGTTATCGGTAAATTTCATTGCTTATATAAGCCCAAATATGAGTATAAAAATATTCTTAATTTTAGCTTCTTTCAATTTCGATGACTCCCGGAAAAATATGTAATTTAATACCTTTAAATAAATAAATTTCTACAAAGTATTTAGTATAAATAGGCACTAAATGCTTTCAAGTAATGAATATAAATTAATGATAACCAATATCAGAATATTTTGTCGCTAAAAAGTAATATTTTAGACTAAAACTGTTAAGGTTTGAATATAATAACGATTATTGCTTATTCGGATATGACTGATAAAGAATAGCTATAGCGAATTTCTTCACGAACGCTCATAAGAATTTTACCCAGATGATTTTGCCCCGTTTTCTGAACACCACACCCCCAAAAATAATCTGTTGGAGAATTTTCTACGAGGATTTGGTCACCTGTGTTTAAAAGAATATTTCTAATTTCAGTGTGGGAAAGAAACTTTTTGAGTACAGCTTCACGCATCACTTTAGTTTTGACTACTTCCCAATCGCAACGGAGCTTACGAGTCGGACAGCGTCCCAATGCAGCAGCTTGTTCTGGAGTTGCAGCGGTATGGATAGCCCCTATTATTGTAGAGTCTGGGCTATTCACAAACTTTTGTGCTTGATAGTAGTGTTCTACAGTTGCCCAGTAAGTGTCTTGAATAATGATTGCATGGGGGGAAAAATTGGAAAAACAGCCGTAAGCTTCCCAGGCTTTATAAAAGTAAATAGTCATTGTCAAAAAGTTATTATATGCGCTGTTACTATCATCTTGATGTTACATCAATTAATTGTAAATACGCGATATATCACATCTCTACAAAAGAAGAGGCATCAATTTTACTACTTAGGATATAATGTATTTAATAATTACATTTGTATACGTAAGCCAAAAAGTGTGGAATTTAATTGAATTCAGGTTTAAATTGAAATTTGGTAAATGACCCTGAACTAGATAAAAGTTTTGAGTTTATTCTTGCAGTGTCTACCTCGCAGATATTTTAGCTTTTTATTTTTTTGCGCTCAAGCGACGACGATTTTTCAGGAAACCGATTGCACTTACACCAAGTAACCCTAGAGCAACAGAAGGTTCTGGTACAGCAGCGCTTTCAAAATGCTGGGCGTTTGCTTTACCAATATCAATGGCAAAAACTGTATCGTTGTAATCTTTGTCGCCACCACCCCATAAATCTTCATATCCCAAGATTAAGAAGTTCTTATAGAGATATCCCATTGTGTGCTGCATACCATCCGGGTTTTTAGAATCGTCTAAGCTGAAGATTCCTTTTACTGTCTGACCTTCCTTGTTTTGACCGTATATACCGCCATTGATATCGTTGGAGTGCAATAAGAAATCAAGCTTCGTGCCCGCTTTAAAGTTACCGATTGTTACAAAGTCACCAACATTCAGAGGACTATCTTGCTTACTTCTACCTTCTACATCCTCATTGGGATTTTGACAGAAATCTGTAAAGTTAGTGAAACCACTATCTCTAGTACTACAAGAAGTATCACCGAAAATCTTGCCCGTAGTGGTAGCACCATTTTTGCCTGTTGCTAAAAAATCTAAGCGGTTGCGATATCCTCCTGCTGTTTCGCCAACAAAAAATACACTCACATTGTGGTCAAATTTTAATAAGAGACGAGAAAGGTCTACCCTTTGCGCTCCAATTTTTTCAGGCTCCAAGTATCGAGCTTCTTTACCAACGAACTGACTAAAGTCTTGAATATTATCTTTGAATGCAGCAGGAGCTTCATCTCTACCTTTAATAGTAAAAGCGTTTGCAGGCGTTGCGGCAGTTAAAAGGCTTGCCCCTAAGGTTGTTGCAGCTAGTAAAACGGTTAATAACTTATTAGTAATCATGTGATTCTTGCCTAAGATGTAACTGAAGTTGATACATCTATTGATAATTTAATCCCAAAGCAAGTGTCTATGTTTTTGAAGTAAGTTGTTTTATTTTTTATATTTATGGGATTATATAATTGATTTTTATGAAGCTTCAGTAGTTTTACATAATAGGTTTAAAAGATATATTTTTAATATTGATATTTTTACTGAAAAAAGTGAATATTTCTTTCTGGTTCCAACCAAAGAAACCCCACCCCCAACACCACGGACCGCACGCGGGGAGGGGGCTAAGATTTACGATAAATGCGAAACATAAATCAAAAATTGTCATTACATTATTACGGTTTCTTTTTCGTAGCCCCCTCCCTGGTTTACGGGGAGGGGTTGGGGGTGGGGTTCACTTGGTCTTTTTAAATTAAATCTAAACTCCCCCATTCAGGTTGACGATAGTAATGTGTCATATCGTCAAATTTTCTGAGTTCTGCACGTTGAATCAAAAACTCTCCTGAATTTGATAGCCATTGTTGATTTAATTCAGAAAAAATTTCTGCAAGATTTGTGCGATTTAAACTAGAAGAAATTTCTCCAAAATATCCTAATGTCACATGAGCAGTTAGATGATATTGTTGTTCTATCCCTAATGCCATTAAACGTGAGTTTTGATAAATTGCTCGTCGCAAATTTATAATCCGCTCATAAGAACTTTCATCTTGTGGTGCGAAACAAACAGCAACAGCTCTTGGCATTAGCATCATTCCCAAACTATACCAGCGGATAGGAGAAGATTGGGATGTCATGGATTTTTGATATTGCTGGAAAATTTCTCTAAAACATGAGCGTAGTTCCTCCTCATATTCTGGATTTTTTTCGCAAGCGTCACGATAAGCATTGTCCCAGATTAAGTCGGCTATAGTTAAATGAAAACTTTCTGAAGGTACGGGTACAATTAAGTTACCGATATCAGGCAATCCCAAAAGTTCTTGCTGAAAGACTTGTAACTTTGCATAAAGTGTTGAGTTCTGTGCATCTTCCACAGAAGGTGGTGTAATTATCGTATAACCGGGAAAGGGTACTGCTTGTCTTTGCAGACCTTGGTTAGACTGAAATTTTAAAGATTCTTGGATGTGCTGAACTTGGGAACTATAAGCTTCTGGTAGCGTCATGCGTGCTACCCGATTTAAGTAAGTTTGATAATTGTCGTCCAATCTTCATAGCCTCCGAGAAACCCCTTGATTGATTTTATGAAAATTTACGCAGTTTGACCGAGAAACTTTTAAACTATTTATTTTTCTTTGAGTGGGTGGTTGTTATATGCCAATTTACTTATATTGGGGTGAAAACAGTTTTGCTATCGAAAAAGCAGTTGCTAATTTACGCAATTCGGTACTTGACCCCTTGTGGACGAGCTTTAATTACACGGTATATGGTACAGAAGAAGCGGATGCGGTTATTCAAGCATTAAATCAAGTGATGACACCAGCATTCGGAGCAGGTGGACGCTTAGTCTGGTTACAAGATACTAATCTTTGTCAACAATGTCCAGAAAATGTGCTGTCAGAACTACAACGTACCTTAGCAGTGATACCCGATAACTCATATTTATTGCTAACAGCTCGTAATAAACCAGACGAACGTTTAAAATCCACCAAGTCACTAAAGCAATTTGCGGAGTTGAGGGAATTTGCGTTAATACCTCCGTGGAAAACAGAATCTCTAGTGGAAGCAGTCAAGGAAGCAGCGGAGGACGTGAAGGTAAAACTGACACCCAGAGGTATACAAATGTTAGCGGAAGCAGTAGGTAATGATACAAGATTACTGTATAATGAATTAGAAAAACTGAGATTGTATGCTGAGAGTAGTAATGCTACATTAGACGTAGACGCTATTGCGGGATTAGTCAGAAATAGTACACAGAATAGTTTGCAATTAGCAACAGCAATCAAAAACGGAGAGACAGCCAAAGCATTAGGGCTAGCATCCGAACTTATAACTGCTTCAGAACCAGCCTTGCGGATAGTCGCTACACTTATAGGTCAATTTCGCACTTGGCTATGGGTAAAACTTATGATGGAAAGCAACGAGCGCAATCCACAAGTAATAGCCCAAGCAGCAGAAGTATCTAATCCTAAGCGAATTTATTTTCTACAACAAGAAGTTAAATCTCTTAGCGCCGAGCAATTTCTTTCCGCCTTACCTATATTATTAGAATTAGAAGTGAGTCTGAAGCAAGGAGCAGAGCAAATGTCAATTCTTCAGACAAAGGTTATAGAGCTTTGTGAAAAAATGTAGAAGGAGTTGACATTTAAGCAAAATTTTCGCCTAACATAGCTTTTGCTGGAACAACTAGCTCCTAAAGTAATTCACAGTTAATAAGATGTCCCTACTGTAGTTATTTTGTCGCGCACCACATGAAAACACTTTCCTTGAACAATAGCCGACTTAAATTAAATCACATGTTACGTCGCTCTATATTTATTGGCGTTATTGCTAGTCTGAGCTTTTTGTCCAGCAGTTTAATATTTAGTTCAAAGAGCTACGCTCAAGCAGCACCCGTAAAAAACGATGAAGTCGTTAAATATGCTAAAACGGTTTTAGAAATGGAACCCAGCCGTCAACAAACCTTTGATGAGATAAAAAAAATGATGGGAAGTTCACAAGTTCCCCAGATTTCTTGTAACGACTCAAACAGCTTTAATGGGTTACCCGGTAAAGCGAAAAATATCGCAGTTGAGTACTGTAATCGTTATTTACAAGTCGTCACAGAAAATGGACTTTCTATGGACCGTTTTAACGAAATCACAGTTCAAATTCAAGGAAACCAAAATTTACAGCAGCAAGTTCATAATCAGCTACTGCGTTTACAAAAGAAACCCTAATTTTTTCTTAATAAATCTACCAAATAAATTAATAACTAAAAAGTTATTACCCCTAAAATTTTCAAAGGGGTGAGAAAAATACTATTTTTTCTCGTTCCCAGTTTCTTACTGGGAACCAATTTCAAAAGTAAGACCAATTCACTAAAATCCTGAAACATTTCCAAAGCCTGAAACTCCTATCAAATCAGGATTTATCAATTGCGAATTGCGAATTGGTATAAGACTCTGTTTTGAGCTATTAGCAAGGTTTAATTTTAAACTAAAATAATTTGAATAATTAAAATCTAATAAATAAAATATTGTTAATGAATTTTTATTATTAAAATAAATTTTTAAAATATTGATTGTTTTATATGTCGTAGAGCACCCGATAGACAAGATTTCTAGTTATAAGCATGACGTTTAGAGTGAATACTTTTCATATGTTTCTTCACTGTATTGAGGCTTATATAGAGTGATTCAGCAATTTCTTTATAGCTGTGGTTAGCACGATAAAGAAGCCAAATTTCAGATTCTCGTGGTGTAAGGTCATACTTCTTGACTTCTGCGATAGCTACATTTTTCAGAGACTCATAACGGTTTTCGATTGTTACTAGCAAACAGGGGGTTTGGAATTTAATTAAATCCAACCATCTGACACGAACACGAAAAACATTTGACTTATCCACAACAATTTCGTCAGAGACGATAGCTTGTTGAGTAGGTAACAACGCTCTGTGGTTTTCAATTAGTGACTCACAAAGTTGCCAAATACTTGCTGGTACAACGTTTGCTTCAGAGTAGGACTCGTTGAGTTGAAGACAAATTCCGCGAGCAGAGGAGTTTGCGTGTAAAATATCCCCATTAGCGCTCAAAATTAATATACCATCTTGTAAGTTTTCCAGAACTTCCTGTAAAAAATAGGCTTGTTGGGAGTCTTGAACATCTACTGTTGTATTAAGTTTTGTATCTGAAGAAGTTTTTGTTAGGGTTAACATATCAATTGCCTTATTTTCTATTAACAGTTATAAAGTAGTCAGTACAAAGAAACTTCACATATACAACCGTGAACTTACTTACATCCAACTATTGATTAATAGTTTTGCTCCGACTGAAATATGCACCCTATCCTCGTAAAATTATCAAGTTTGTAAAGATTGTAAATTTACAGTATCTACAGCCGTATATTGTTTACTTCCTTTAAGAAGTGGTAGCTTGACCGTAAAAGTAGCACCTTCTCCATGACCGAGACTTTCCACTTTTACAGTACCACCATGCAGTTCAACTAAATGCTGAACTATCGAGAGTCCCAGCCCTAATCCTTCATGTGCTCTAGTATTAGAACTATCCGCTTGTCGAAAACTATCAAATACGTAAGGCATGAAGTTAGAAATAATACCAACTCCTGTATCCTTGACTTGGATTACGGCTACGTGTTGACAACCACCTGTACAGGAATATTCGCTAACACTGGTCAATAATATTTCTACACGACCACCTGAGGGTGTGAACTTAATAGCATTTGATAACAAATTCCAAGTCATTTGTTGCAATCGCTTAACATCACCAGCAACCAAGAATTCAGTATTTTCCTGCTTCCCGTGATTCTCTAACCCAGGTTGGTTAATATAAAATCTTAAATCAATGTCTTTAGCTTTCACTGCTAAGCTTAACGTTTCTAAAGAGGCATCAATTATGGGAACTAAATCACATTTAGTGGCATTTAGTTTTAATTGACCTCGAATCATCCGTGACAAATCGAGCAAATCATCAATTAACTGAGTTTGCGCTTTAGCATTACGTTCAATACTATCCATTGCTTTAATGGTGATACTTTCATCAAGCTTACGACCGCGCAAAAGTTGTGCCCAACCGAGAATAGAGTTGAGGGGAGTCCGCAACTCGTGGGACAATATTCCTAAAAATTCATCTTTTAGTCTGCTCGCTTCCTGTAACTCAACAGTCTGTAAAGAAAGTGCTTTTTCTACATCTTTGAGTTTAGTTATGTCTTGAAATATTAAAACACAGGTAGCAGGATGACCATGCATTGCAGGCAAAGTATCAGCAAATATTAATAAAGAACGAACACCAGATGGTGTATGCCAATCCATTTCCAAACCATTAAGAGTTTCACCGCGAGCGACCCTAACACCCGGCATTTGTTCGTCTATAATACGCTTTCCAGAAGCATCTGTACAATAGTATATTTGATGATGATTTTTCGTTGGTTTTCCTTTAGGGAATGAACCTCCAGCTAATTCATCGGCTGCTTTATTGGCAAATGTAACTTGCGCTGTTTCCGGCTCAATAAATAATAGTGGTGTGGGCATCAAATTAAGAACATATTCCAACCATTTCTGCTGATTTTGTAGTGTCTCTTCAGCTTTCTTGCGTACAGTAATATCTTCTGCAAATCCTAAAATTTGATGAATCTTACCGTTATCCTTTAAAAGTGGCACATATTTAAACTGCCCTATCAACATACCATAATTTGGGAAATCAATAGCCGCTTCTGTTGTTTGTAAACTACATGTTTGTTGTGCTGTAACCAAAGTTTCTAAATAAGATTTATAGGTAGCAGGAGAAACAATCTCTTCGTCCCTATAGCCTATAACTTCTTCTTTTGACCTCTGAAGTAATTTCAAACCTGTAGCGTTTAAGAACTGAAACCGCCTCTGTCCATCGTAAATAGCGAATACACCAGGTATATTGTCTAATGCGAATCTAAACTTTTCTTCGCTTTCACGTAGTGCTTCCTCTGTTAATTTACGCTGACTCAAGTCAAGAATGAAACATACAGCTTGTTCTCGCTCTTCTCCGACCAATGTATAACCAATTAAAATAGGGATACGATTACCATTCTTACAAACTACTTCTTTCTCATATGGTGTACAAATACCTTTTAGCTTAGCTTCATTAATTGCTTTTTCTTCAATATCTTTATACTCAATTGGGGTAATTTCAACCCAATTAATTTTGCCAGCGAGTAAATCTTGTCTACAGTAACCAATTATTCGCAAAAACTCTTCATTTGCCTGAGATATTCCTCCGTAAATATCAAAACAGGCTATTCCTATAAAGTTTGTATTAACAAAAGCTCGTAACTTCTCCTCGTTTAACAATAACTCTGTTTTAACACTATCTCTCTGTTTACAAAGACGCTCGATTTTTTGTGCGCTACGCCAAATGATTATTACAAAAAGCACAATTACAGCGACCGCAAATAGCGCAATCGCAAATGCTGCATCGTATAGTCCTTTTCGTATTCCTAAAACAATTATCCAACCTAGGATAAAAGGTATCCCTATGGCAGCTAGCAACAAACGACGACTAAACCAGCCACTATAAGTATCGCTTGTGAAAATTTTCATTGCTCCTTTATCTGAATGGGTACATAAAATACCAACACAAAGCAGTAAAAAAGTTACTGAAGTGTGTAACGCCATTGAGGATGTATGGGGAAGAAAACTAGAAAAGTTTTTTACGTTGTAAAAATAACCAATTACTCCAAGAAAAGAAACTAATGCTGCGCTAAAGGCTAAAGTTTGGGCATACCAGTAGCTTCTTTTACGTTTGTGTTCGCCTATAAAAATTAAAGCTAAGCTGATAAGTGCAAAGTTTAAAGCACAGTTAAATCCCATTCTTTTAGAATCAAACACTAGGAAACCGCCTAGCCAATTATCAAGCAATGGCGGTTCACTGATACCAAAACCCCAGTCAAGCAAATAATCAATCAGTGTAATTAAAGCTATGGCAATCACCGAGAAAGCACAAACTTTGCCAATCAGTGGGACAAAATATGAGGGAGGTGGAGGAGATGGAGGAGGTGGGGGAGATGGGGGAGAAAAAAATTTGAGTTTTGAACTATTTCTCTCTTGGTTGTAGGAGTTAAATAGCAGCCATAACGATGCACCTGATAAAATAAAACAGAAGGCAACGTTTTCTTTCATCGTCACTTTGCTGACAGAAAAGGCGCTTTCGAGGACTTCTATATCCAAGCTCCAGCCCAGTAATACTAGACTACCAACTAAAACAGCGACCGCACTTGCAACTTTGACAACCACAGATTTTAAATAAGGAACACTACTACTGTTTAAAAGCAAGCCTTGAACTTTGAACATTGCAACAGCCGCATCTATCTGGGGGTATAAAATTTCATATTTATTACGGTGTATTTTTTTAATCTTGCTGTATTCTAAGCTACTGTAACAGCCTTCATACATCTATCTTTATATAGATTTTTCAAAAAACTTTTTCGTTGAGTCTTGTCCTTAAAACTAAGCAGCATAAAAAAAAGGAGGCTTTAATATACCTCCTGAAATAAGTGAATAAAATAACTAAATTAGCTTATGATTCAATTAAATTTTTGAATAGACCAGTAAAGATTTGTATTCTTCTGTCTGTTTAATCTTTTCTTGTTGTTCAAATTTTTTCACTAAAGCTTCAGTATCACCCCAAGCAAAAGATTTTTTGTAAAATAATATTTTTCCACCAACA
Organism: Scytonematopsis contorta HA4267-MV1; assembly: GCA_019359035.1. GTDB lineage: Bacteria > Cyanobacteriota > Cyanobacteriia > Cyanobacteriales > Nostocaceae > Scytonematopsis > Scytonematopsis contorta. The sequence goes on from JAHHIC010000109.1 coordinate 37,166, forward strand.
TTTAACTTATCCAAAAATAGTTGCAGAAGTGATGCATCATTGTGATGTAATTTAGGGGAATTTTCTGGAAAATAGAACTCGCATAAGTGGAACAATGTGACTATATCTAACTGTGGTAAAAATCTATCAGTCAAGGTATATATATCTCCCAGAAATACTTTGTAGTATTTTGCTAACTCAGGTTGTTTTATAAATAAATCCGTATATGACTGATACTCAGGAACTGATGCAGTAATAGCAATTATTTCGTTCGGATGAATAAATTTTTGATTTTCTAGACCAACAATATGATGAGAACCTGTACCAAAGTGAAAAATATTTTTATCTTCCGCTTTTATTTTTTGAAGATATTCAACAAATTCAATATCACATGAACATGCATCCGGACGTAAGCCCCAGGAAACTTTTTTGCGATAAAATTCTATCCCGACATCATGAGGTGGACACGAACGAATTAACTTCAACCTATAGAGAATTCTTAATGCTTGTCCGGTAGCTATTTGCATCTGAAAATTACCCTGTATAAATTAGCATAAATAGTATAAATTTTCTAAACAACTTATTCTAAAAAGCTATTGTAAAGCCAGTAAAGATATTATAAAGAATCTACATAAAAATACTTAATATAATTTATATTGGTAAAAAATCTTTCATAAGTGATAAGCAATTTATTTACACTAATTTTTGACAATATTTAGTAAAAACGTTACATGTAAGGTCTCTACGAGGTTCTGTACCTTGTGCTACAATATTTGCTATTCATTTGGAAGAGGGAAAATCCGGTGAAATTCCGGTACTGTGCCGCAGCTGTAATCCAGTTTTGGTTTAATCAATGGGAAATAAACCAAGGTGTGTAAGTCAGAATGCCTACTCCAAACCTATTTTCTCTATTGCCCGCGTCGCACGGGGAAGGGGTCGTAAGCAATGTCTATCACATCTTTTTCTCCCACTTGTCCTGGCCTTTTTTACGGAACATCCGCAAGAGATGGAATATTATCCCGTATCCGTACCCCTGGAGGAATTATCACGACTCAGCAGTTCCGAGTTATTGCTGACTTAACCGATAAATACGGGGCACATTACGCAAAGATTACAAATCGCTCTAATCTACAAATTCGCGCTCTTAAAAGTTTAATCGACAACGACGTTCTTCAGATATTACAGGAAATTGGCTTAGCCTCTACAAACAGTAAAGTTGACCACCTTCGCAACATCACGTGTAGTCCGACTGCGGGTATTGACACCAATCAACTAATTGATACTCGCTATTTAGTTAGGGAAGTCGATAATTATATTGTAAATCACCCAGAATTGTCAGAACTTTCCGCAAAGTTTAGTATTTCCTTTGACGGTGGTGAGGCTGTTTCTATTACTACCCGTCCTAGTGATGTCACTTTTGCTGCTGTCATAGTTGACAATAAAATTTATTTTCGTTTGATATTAAACGGCATATATGTAGGTATTTTAGTCAAGCCAGAGGAATGTGTTTCGGTAGTCGGAGCCTTGGCACAAGTATATTTAGCACAAACATATCTAAGTATAGCAACCTCATCTCAGGTTTCAGAAAAATTGCTTTCAGAAGATAATGCTGAGAATCGCAAACCACGTTTAAAACAAATTTTAAGCCAACTGGGGATTGAAAAATTTCTTGAGAAAGTTGAACACCTTCTTCCCTTTAGCTTAATTAAGGAAACTCCAGAACTCAACTTACTCTCGTATTCCAATGAAAATAAAACTGGAGAGGAACGCTTTGGTTATCAACATATCGGCATCCATCCCCAGCGCCAACAAGGGCTATCATATATAGGTGTTGTACTAACTTTGGGTCAGTTGGAAACTCGTCAGATAAGAGGTTTGGTAGATATTGCGGACACTTATGGTAACAGTACACTAAGGCTTACACCTTGGCAAAACTTATTAGTAACAGACCTACCACATAAGCATATTTACGATGTAAAAAGAAAAATACAAGACCTAGGGTTACACTGGTCAGCAACTAATATTCGTAGTGCTTTAGTCTCCTGTACTGGAAACACGGGATGCACTTCTTCCGCAACAGATACAAAAGGACATGCTTTAGCTTTAGCAGAATATCTGGATAAGCGTATCGCTCTTAAGCAACCAGTTAATATACATTTTACAGGATGCCAGAAAACTTGTGCTCAGCATCATAAAAGTGATATCACCCTCCTTGGTTTAACAATTGAAAAAGATGGGGAGATGGTGGAAGGTTACCGAGTTTATGTAGGAGAAGGCAATAGCGACGATAAATTTGGAAAAGAACTTCATCAATGGATACCTTTTGAGCAAATACCACAACTTATTGAAAAAATGTTGACTGTTGACTGTTGACTGTTGATTGTTGAGTGTGGAGTGTTGAGTGTTGACTGTTGACTGGTAAATTACCAATGATGAATTATGAATAACGACTAATAATGTTTTTTCTGTCAACCGTCAACCGTCAACCGTCAACCGTCAACCGTCAACCGTCAACCGTCAACCGTCAACCGTCAACCGTCAACCGTCAACCGTCAACCGTCAACAAAAAAATGAGTATTGACTATATTCGAGATGGAAAAGAAATCTACCGCAATTCTTTTGCTATCATCCGACGAGAAGCTAAATTATCTCTACTTCCTGCGGATTTAGCAAAAGTTGCCGTGCGTTTAATTCATGCTTGTGGGATGACCGATATTGTTTCTGATATCGCAGCGTCTTCGACTGCGGTTGCTTCAGGACGTAAAGCTCTAGAAACAGGAGCGACAATTTTGTGCGATTGTCGTATGGTGGCTGATGGTGTTACACGCAAAAGACTTTCTGCAAATAATGACGTAATTTGTACCCTTAACAATCCTGAAGTACCAGAAATCGCTGAAAAGTTGGAAAATACTCGTTCTGCGGCTGCTCTGGAATTTTGGCGTCCGCATTTAGAGGGAGCAGTAGTCGCAATTGGTAATGCTCCTACTGCACTATTTCGGTTATTAGAAATGCTTGATGCTGGAGCACCAAAACCAGCTTTGATTCTTGGTTTTCCAGTAGGTTTTGTAGGTGCTGCTGAGTCTAAAGCGACACTAGCAGCAGATAGTAGAGGTGTGCCATTTATCACATTACATGGAAGACGTGGTGGAAGCGCAATCGCTGCTGCTGCTGTTAATGCTTTAGCTATGGAAGAAGAGTAGCAATTAAAAATTAAAAGTTAAAAATAAGCGATTAATAATTAATTGGTAGATATTCTGAGGTAATCAGCTGATTGAGGCACAAGTAAAGTAAATGTGGAGTAGTTTAAATGCCTAAAGGTCGTCTCTACGGGATAGGAGTCGGACCCGGTGACCCAGAACTGTTGACTTTAAAAGCGTTACGGTTATTGCAGTCGTGTCCGGTAGTTGTTTATCAATCAGCGGAAGATAAACCCAGTGTCGCGAGGGGTATTGTAGCTGGATATTTGCCGGGGAACCAAATCGAGTTTCCATATCACTTACCCCGTGCGATTGATGCAGTTGCAGCACAACCAATATATGACAAAATTGTTACCCCTATTGCCGAGCATTTAGCTGCAGGAAGGGATGTAGTAGTATTGTGTGAGGGTGACCCTTTATTTTATGGGTCGTTCATGTACGTTTTTACACGTCTATCTGACGAATTTGAAACAGAAGTTGTACCAGGAATTTCCTCACCAATGGGTTGTGCTTCGGCATTGGGAGTTCCCATCAGTTACCGAAATGATATCTTTAGTGTACTACCTGCGCCTTTGCCAGTAGAAGTATTAGAAGCACAACTCTTAAATGCCGATGCAGTAGCAATTATTAAGCTGCGACGACATTTTGCCAAAGTTCGTGACGTGTTGCAAAAATTAGGTATGTCATCACGAGCGCAGTATATAGAAAGGGGAACAATGGAAAATCAAAAAATTATTCCCTTACACGAGGTTGACCCCGCACAAGTTCCTTATTTTTCCATGATTTTAGTGCCAAGTAAAAGCCGATTATAAAATTAAAAAATACGGCATTATATATCGTTTGATGCATTCACAAAAATTACTAAAATTATCTACAAAATGTAGAGGCTAAACATCTTTAGTCTCTACATTGTAGGGTACATAAATTGAGCATTATCGTGTCAATTATATTATTAAGTATAATTACTTATGGTAACCGATTGATAATATTAATAGGAAATTATAACTATTTATAGTCTAAAAAATCATATTAGCCCTGTTAAGCTGATACCATTATCATTTTCAATTGCTTAGGCGAAAATAACGAGGCTATGCAAATAAAACCAATTTGCTTTATTAGTGTGTGACATCAAGCATCTATCAGGAGATTTTTATGGCTGAGTTTTATAATCGCTTTTCTCGTCGTCAATTTTTGCTGAATGCTGGAGCAACTACTTTAGGAACTTTAGTATTGCACGGATGTACTGGTAATCCCCCTGGTGCTAATACTCCAAACAATGCCGCTCAAGCCAATGCAGCTTCCAGGACAGATTTAGAAACTTCAAGCGCAAATTTAGGATTCTTGCCCGTAGTTGACTGTGCTCCTCTTGTTATAGCCAAGGAAAAAGGATTTTTTGCTAAGCATGGAATGAATGTTAAAGTTGCTAAGCAAGCTTCCTGGGGAGCTTTACGAGATAATGTTGAAATAGGCTCTGCTGGTGGTGGAATTGATGGTGGACATTTCCAAAGCCCAATACCCGAACTAATTTCAGAAGGTAAAATTACTAAAGGTAATAGTAAAATTCCCATGTTCATTTTAGCGCGAATGAACACTCATGGTGTGGGGATTTCTGTTGCTAATAAGTATAAAGATATTGGAGTTAAAGCAGATAGTAAGTCTTTAAAAGAAGTCTTTGAAAAAGCTAAAAGTGTAGGCGAAAAAATTAAATGTTCTATCACTTTTCCAGGCAGTTCAATTGATTTATGGTTACGTTATTGGTTAGCTGCTGGAGGAATTAATGTAGAAACAGATGCTTCTATTTTGGTGATTCCACCCGCTCAAGTAGTAAGCAGTATGAAACAGGGTACGATGGATATTATGTGTGCCACTGACCCTTGGAATGCGCGGATTGTTAGTCAACAAATAGGTTTTACATCAGTTACATCTGGGGAAATCTGGAAAAATCACCCAGAAAAAGTTTTTACCATGAGAGCTGATTGGGTGGACAAAAATCCCAAAGCCGCAAAAGCATTGCTTCAAGCAGTTATGGAAGCACAACAATGGTGCGACAAGGCAGAGAATAAAGATGAATTGTGCAAAATTTTAGCTGATAAGAACTATGTAAATGCCCCTCTAGTTGATATTGAAGGTCGAATTAAAGGAAAGTTTGACTATGGTGATGGTCGTGTTATCGAGAACCCAAGTTTAGCAGTTAAATTTTGGTCGAGCGATGGGGTTTCTATTTCTTACCCCTTTAAAAGCCATGATACTTGGTTCTTAACTGAGAATATGCGCTGGGGCAAAATAGCAAAAGATACAGATATTAAAAAGATTGTTGATAAAGTCAACCGGGAAGATTTATGGAAAGAAGCAGCTAAATCTTTGGGTGTAACTGATGCTGAAATCCCTAAAAGTACTTCTCGCGGTATTGAAACTTTTTTTGATGGTGTCAAATTTGACCCAGATAACCCCCAAGCTTATCTACAAAGTCTGAAAATTAAACAGGTGTGAAACTGTATGTTAAAATGCAAATCCGCAGCTAGCCCGAATATTTTTCGGATTTAAAAGCTCTAAACCAGCTTCCTTCGCTAGTCCAGTAAGGCTACCGTAACGAGTCAACCAATCACCATAGGCATAAATCAAAAGGCGATCGCACTGCTGTTGAAGTCGCTTTTTAAGGTTTGCGGCAGTTTCTGGTGATACCTCCAGTAATCTTCCTGGCATTAGTAAGGCTAAAGAGTAGCGACGATTTTGTGCCCAAAGTTCCTCTGAGGTAAATATATCTCCAACCCAGAAGTTGTCAACAAATTGAGGCAAAAGCAGGGAAACGTTCTCCAAACGGCTTGCTTCCTGTTCAATACCATAAGGAATTATATTAAAATTCTTTTCATAAATTTTTTTGAGCAAAGCACCATTACCACAACCTAAATCAATAACGTTACTGCTTGTATTTGGCAAAAAGGCAATTGCTTGTTCAACAATCGGCTGATGAGCCTTATCCATCACCAAACGAGAACTAAATCCATTACTCGCTGCATACTTATCTGGATGTTCAGCTAACTGAGTAATAGGATTTTCAATACCACGTTGAAAAGCAGAAGAACTAGTAAACAAAGGCTTACGGGGTACTTGATAAGGAAAATTTAATCCCCTAGCACCTTCGTCGGTCTCAGTTTTCCCTTGTCTTTGAACTGTATACTTATATGGTGTTGCATCTGTCATAGTTGATACCTTAAGTATCGAAGTTTTAATTTCCGCAATACCATGCAAGGCAGACCACTCTACCGACCAATTAAGAATTTGTAACAACCAGTCCATTTCTTGCTCATAACCAGCAGACAAACCAACTTGCATCAGTTTTTCCCCGAAAGATTTGGTGTGTTGACAATCAAAGCTACAGGGTAAATGGGGAACCAAACGTATCCCCATCCAACGCCAAAGAATATTGTTATAGGGAGAACCTTTAACTTTAATTAATCTGGTGTCTTCCGCTATTTCTGTTGACTTGAGTGTATTACAAGCCATTTGCCAGGTTGTATCCACACAACTTTGTTCCACCCAAACCTGTTGAAAAAATTCTCGACAACAATCTGGAAACCCCAAGAGTTTTCCAATTAAAAGGTTATCACCGGTGTTAAATGCTTGTTTGAATTGCCACACACTCTCAGGTTTGCCAATGACCGTGCGGAACACAAAAGGTTTACCTGGTTCAATAGGCAAACTTGTACTGGAATAGGAATATTGAGAAATCCCACACATTTCTAGCGGTAGAGCGCATAACCCGTATTCTGCAAACTTTCCAGCTTTTGCCACCAAATCTTCAGGTGTTAAGGAATTCAAACAACACTCACGCACACCCGCAATTACAGAACGCCATTCGATTTCTAACCAAGCATTTGTAATTTGTGCTAAACGGGGTTCCCAAATACTCTTAGCTGAGTCGCTGACCCAACAGACTCGCGTAAAGTCTGGAAGTTGGAAATTAAGTCTTTGTCTTTCCATTAATTTTGTGATGCTTTGATTGTTTTTTCTTTTAGCCAATGGTATGCAGAATATAGATTAGTATTTTTACCCCCTGCCCAAGTTTCGATAAATACTTGTTCTAGCTGCTGGCGGTTAGAGCTAATAGAAATGGGAATTTCTCCCTCATCAATCAATTTAGCTTCTATGTAAGAGAACAAACGTTTCCATTCTTGACAATGTTCCGTACGATTTCGCCAATCACCATCAATTGACGTTCCAGGACACTGTCCTTTACAGGCTAAAAAGAAGCGGCAATTTTTACATCCTCCATATTCTTGAGGTGTGTAATAGAGTGCCAAATAGCGCTCGAAACCTGGTTGATTCGCCTTGATAAAATCAATACCATCCTTATTAGTACGACCACAATTACTACTTTGCCCGTTACCCTCAATTCCTCGTACAGCAGAAGTCGTGTAGGGGTCACAAGCATTCCAAATACAAGTGCTATTATTATCTTCAACCAACAGTAAATTCCGCATATCAGCAAATACATCAAACTTGAGAGTTGTTAGTTCTTCCTCTAACTTGGCAAAACCAAGAAACGCAGTAAAATTTTCTTCTGGGGTCAGTACATACTTTTGTTGAATAGCTTCGTTTTCCACTTCTAAAATGTGCAACCTAGCCGAGGTAATGCCAATACTTTCCAGATAGCGAAACCACTCATACATTATGGGTAACTTATCCGCTGTAGCATTAGCGCGGTGCAAAGTGATAATTAAACTAGGAGGAATACCTTCTTGGCAAAGACGCTCAATAGCTTTTTCTGTTGATGCTGTTGCAGCACGAGTGCGTTCAATAGTTCCCACCCAACGGACATCATTGAGTTCTCCTGGTCCATCAATAGAAATTCCCACATGCACTTTGTACTGTTTGAACATGCGGATGTGATTCTCGTTAATTAAGACACCATTAGTTTGAACACCATTAGAGCCGTATTTTTGTAAACCCCAACTCCAAAGCTTCTCTAAATCAGCTTCCGGAACTAGGAGAGCTTCCCCACCAAATAAAGTAAAACTTTCCCCTTCTTTTTCTACAGCGGCTTTAATTTTTTCTAAATCATAACCTTGTGCAATATTACCTGCATCCCTTTGTGGGTTTTGGTAGCAATATTGGCACTGGATATTACATTTAACTCCTAAAGGACGAACTTCTATACTCATAGAATTTGGTTTTTGTTAATATTATAATTTTTTGGTAAAATATTATCAGCCTTTGCGTATATAAATAATATTTCATCTTCCAAAAGTGATAGGTTACAAAGTTTTTTAGTGTAGGAAGATTAATTCATGATTGCTTTAGAATATCAGGGCTTTCCTATCGAATATCATGCAGCTACAAAACTAATTTGCCTCAGCGACTTGTGGCGAGCGCAATGCAGTCCAGCGAGCAAACGTCCTCTTGCTTGGGTAAGGTTAGCGGCAACTCAAAAGCTATTAAAACAAGTATCAAATCAAACAACCGCTGAACCTCAATGGTCTCAACAGCAGCAACCGGGAACAATCACACAAAAGTTGATTGTCGGAATTCCTGGTAACCTAGAAACTTTTGAAATAAATGATAATTTTCGTACTTATGCAACAACAGAGCTAGCAGTGGTGTATGCTCGCTTTCTTGCACCTGAATGTTATGAATGGGCACTCGTTAATTTAGCTGAGGGACAAGCTCTTGCTGATAGCTGGGTTTCGCAACAGTTTACAGTTCAACAGCAAGAACAGTATAAAGTCTTTAGCCGACGAACAGTAATTACAGCAGGGTTGTCAATCCCAGTGATTACTACTTTGGTCGCAAATCAAAGAACGCATGGGCAAGCATCTTCAAGCCACAGTGATGCTCCAAATACTCACAATGATACAAGCCACACTGATGGCGCTAATGTAAGTCATACTGATGGCCGTAGTGTGACCCATATTGATGGTGATACTGTAACTAGCCACGTTGATAGTGGTGTGGGTCATTCTGATAGCAGGGGTCGGGGTCACATTGACGTACATACCGATGGGCACACCGATAGACACACCGATGGGCACACTGATAACCATTTTGATACATGAGGCAAATAAATCCCTGAACGGTCATTTCGGGCTAAAAGCTAAAACCCGTTGAAACGGGTTGGAACCTTGGATAAAAGCGCAAATTAAAACCCGTTTTTAACGGGTTTTAGCTTTCAGCCCGAAATGACCGTTCAGGGGTTTTAACAAAATTGGGATGCTCCTTAATTAAATGGCACAAATATAACTACTACCGCAATCGTCCCGACCGCAAAATACTAAAAATTAACCATAATCCCAGCAAACTAGCTGCAGCAAACAAAACATTACTCAAAAAAGATAATTCTGGGGTTCTAGCATTAGTAGAAATAATTGCAGCACCCATAATTAGTGAACCAACAAGAATACTAAAGGATAATCGATTGGCTGAATCATCCACAGTACGACGTAAAGAGTCTAACCCTCTAATTGACAAATTCCACTGTAAAGTTTCTGATGTCAATCTATCTAAAATTGATTCCAACTGTCGAGGTGATTGTAGTGAGAGATTTTTTAAATCTAATGCTGTTCTTAAGAGAGAACGTACTGGACTTTCACCAAATAATTGACGACGAAATAAATCTGTAAGTAATGGTTTAATTTCATCGATAAAATTAAGCTCATGGTTGAAACCACGAGCTACCCCCTCTAGGTTAGCTAAAGTTTTGGCGTATAAACCCATGTTGCTGGGTAGACGAATTTTATTATTGCGGGCGATTTGTAATAGTTCGTAAATAATTTGACTAAAATTAATTTCAGTTAAATTTAAATTGTAATATTTCCTTAACATTCGGTCATAATCATTTTCTAGCCGAGCCACAATCACAGGTTTAGTAGAGTCAGAAAGCTGTAAGGTTAATTGAGCGCACCGAGATGCATCAATATCAACAATCGCTAACAACATCTCTATTAAAATTTGCTGTGTTCGGGGGTCGAGTCGTCCGACCATTCCACAATCGAGTAAAGCAATCCGACCGTCTTTGAGATAAAAAATGTTGCCGGGATGGGGGTCAGCGTGAAAAAATCCGTCTATGTATAGTTGTTGGAAAAAAGCGCGAAATAGTAAAGTTGTGATTGCTTGGCGTTCGGCAACGGGGTCTTTACCGTTATTTCCTTCGAGCTTTGCTGAAAGTAAGGGTACGCCATCGAGCCACTCCATCACAAGTAATTTTGGTGTGGTTAATTCCCAAAAAATTTCTGCGACTACTAATTGTTTCGGGTCAAACCAACGACTACTAGATAAATTTTGTCTTAATTGGTCGGTGAAACTTGCCTCACGAGTAAAATCTAGTTCCGCTTCTAAGGCTTTTGTGAATTCTTCAGCTATGGATTTAATTTCATAGTTTTGCCCAAATTCGGTGCTGGCTACTAAATCAGCGACACCTTGAATTAAAGCAATATCTTGGGCTATTGTTACATCAATCCCTGGACGTTGAACCTTGATTGCTACTTCTCGTCCGTTTTTAAGGGTGGCTTTGTGTACTTGGGCAATAGAACCAGCAGCAACGGCTACGGGATTAATTATGGTGAAAGTATCTTCAAGAGATTGTTTAAGTTGTTGACGAATGAGAACTTCGATTTCTTCCCAAGCAACTGGGGGTACTTCGTCTTGTAGGGTAGAAAGTTCTTCTATATAGGAAGCGCTTAATAGGTCTGGACGGGTGGAAAGTAGCTGACCCAGTTTTATGTAAACCGGGCCTAAATCCACCAATATATTTTTGAGAACAGCGGGGGTCGGTAGCTGGGGATCAGAGGCTTTTCCGACTGTGAGTAAGCGTCTCATAAAATCCCAACCATTGCGAAGCAATACTTCTACGATTTCTCTTTGACGGGGTACTGTTTGTGTCAGGAACATAATTGGAGTGGGGAATGGGGAGTGGGGAATAAAAAAGAATGATAATATCTCTTTATTTAGCCACCGTTGTTGAGATAGCCAAGTTATACTGGAAATGAGGCATAGTCCGCCTCTGTCAAGAGTTTAAAGTTTTGCAAACAATAAGGAATAGTTATTGGTTAACGGTTAACGGTTGACGGTTGACGGTTGACGGTTGACGGTTGACTGTTGACTGTTGACTGTTGAAGAAGGAGGTTGCTACCCTGCGGGAAAAGCTCCGCTTTACGTCGTTCCTCCATCTTCGCTATAGGAGACGCTATGCGAACGAAATGACAGGAAATTGCTCGCAATGTGACAATAAACACAGTCAGCAGTCAACACTCAACAGTCAGCAGTCAGCAGCCAACCGACTATTAATTATAAAAGCTCAGTTAGTCGCTCATCGTTTTGTATGGTTTTTAGGATTTGTTTTATTTCTTGCGTGCGGTCTTTTCTGACTATCAGGGTGACATTGCGGTCGCGCACAACAACAACATCCTCCAAACCAATTGTAACAATAACGTCTTCTGGGTTGGAGGCATAAATAATAGAGCCTGTGGTATCTAAACCAACATGGGTAGCGAGTTCGACATTAGGGTTGTCTTCTTTTTTGAGCAAGCGTTCTATTGCATTCCAATCGCCTAAATCGTCCCAGCCAAAGTCAGCAGGTAAAACGTATGCGAGATTGGTTTTTTCCATCAAGGCGTAGTCTACACTGTTTTTGGGCAACTGGGGATAAATATCGGGCCCGTGTTTTTCTAACGGTTCGATGATTTCTGGAGCGTAGGTATGTAATTCTTTAAGGACAACGCCAGCACGAAAAATAAACATGCCGCTATTCCAACTAAAACTTCCTGTGGATAAAAAAGTTTCCGCAGTGTTACGGTTAGGCTTTTCAGTAAAGCGGTTAACGTGGTAAGCTGTCAAGTCATAAAAGCTACCTATGTTTTCGCCTTGTTCTATATAACCGTAGCCGGTTGATGGAAAGGTAGGTTTGATCCCCAAGGTGACAATCGCCTCTTCTTTTTCTGCTAATTGCGCTGCAGCGTTAATTGTTTGTGCAAAACGTTGTTGGTCTGCAATCCAGTGGTCAGCGGGGAAAAAACCAATTAAAGCGTCTGAACCATAACGCTTTTGGATTTCCAAACTAGCCCAAGCGACGGCAGCAGCAGTGTCCCTTCCCTGTGACTCAATGAGTAAGTTGTTGGATGGTAGTTCGGGTAATTGGTCTTTGACACCTTGAGCTATCTGACTCGATGTAATCACCCATAAGTTTTCCCAACCATCAGCTAATTTTAAAAGTCTGTCAGCTGTTGCTTGTAGGAGACTTCTAGAGCTACCATCGAGACTTAAAAATTGCTTGGGACGGTTTAACCGGCTCAAGGGCCAAAAACGTTCGCCTTTACCACCAGCTAAAATAACGGGGAAAAATGATTTAGTCATATGTCGTCATATAAGTCTACGCAAGAACACTACAAGTCTACTGTGGTATTTTCCACTGGCAAGTTTGGTAGCTTGCATTAACATAACTTTTAGGGAGTGGTTGAGTGGGGAGAGAGTAGTGGTAAAACAAGTACAAAAATCGGAAAATCAGTTAACACCAAAGCCAGAAGTAGCATCTTTGGCTATAGAAGAAGCACTGAATCAGCCAACAGAAGCATCGTCCGCCAATGTTTCTCCTAAATTAGGCGAGTCCGTTGCCTCAATTCCCGGTCAGCTTTACGATAGGCTAGGTTTAACCATGCCACGTTGGCTGTTTTGGGTGCTAACAATTGTTGTTGGGACAATGATGTCGGGATTGCTTGTATCAGGTTTGGCTCTGTGGACTCCACTTTGGAGCGATATGGACCGTACTGGAGATGATGAACTTGGCTTAAATGCGAAAGATGAGCAAAAAACTCCCTTGCCTGCGGAATTATGGAGTAATCTTTCTAAGTATCAATTAACACGACCGATGAATATTTTGGTCATGGGAATTGAGCCAGTTCCCGGTGCTGTGGATGGTTCTCCTGAGAGCTTCGCGGGTAAAAGTGATTCGATGCTGCTGTTACGGTTAAACCCAGAGAGTAAAACAATACGTGTGCTTTCGATTCCCAGGGATACAATGATAGCCATCCCAGAAAAAGGGTTGAACAAAGTATCCGAGGCTAATGCTCAAGGTGGACCAGTTTTAGCAGCACGAGTAGTTAGCCGCACTTTAAATAATGCTGTAATTGACCGATTCATCCGCATTCCTACCAGCGGGTTACGGCAGTTAGTCGATGAATTGGGTGGGGTAGAGGTATTTGTCCCTCAGGATATGCGGTATCAAGACAACGCCCAAAGACTATCGATTAATTTAGTTAATGGCTGGCAAACCCTCAATGGTGAACAAGCAGAAAATTTTGTTCGCTACCGTGAAAAAGGTATGGGGGATTTAGAGAGAGTGCAGCGACAACAAGCGCTATTGATGGGTTTAAGAGAACGTCTAAGTAGTCCCACAGTTCTGCCAAGATTGCCTAAATTAACTCGTATACTACGTAAATACTTTGACACAAATCTTAAGTCAGAAGAAATCATGGCATTAGTTAATTTCTCGCTTAACATCGAGCGGGATAATTTCCAGATGACCATGTTGCCAGGTATTTTTAGCCGTATGAGTGCTGACCCGGATAGCTATTGGATAGATTTAACTGGACAAGTAAACCTATTAAACAATTATGTTGGGGTGACAATCGCGGGTATGAACCCAATTGTCAAAGCTCTACCAAATCTGAAAATTGCTGTTCAAAACGCATCCAATAAACCAGAGTTAACGCAAAAAGTTATTGACTCTCTTAAACAAAGGGGCTTTACCAACGTTTACGCAATTCCAGATTGGGTAGACCGCGCTCGTCAAACTCAAATTATTGCTCAAAAAGCTAATCGCGACGCAGCAGAAGAATTACAAAAAAGCTTAGGTTTGGGTGAAATCCAAGTTTCAGCTATTGGTGACTTACAATCCGACTTGACAATTCGTATCGGTAAGGACTTTAAGTAATTTTGTTAACTGTTGACGGTTGACGGTTGAAAATGTAGAGACGTTACATGTAACGTCTCTACATTGTTTATTTATTATTTTTTTATACATTCTGGTTACAAATTTTTACTAATATTTAATTTGTTGAACAAAAAATTATGAAAATGAGTTTACATCAAGAAGTAGTTCAAAATAACTATAGTAATTCCGTAAGGAGTGCTGGCAATTGCAAGTCCTCGTGGGTAAAGAATGTACTTCGTCTGATACTAGCTTGTGCTCTAGCGTGGTTATGGATAATTCTTAGCTCTAGTCCCGCTTATGCTCAGTTAAACACAATCAACTACAGCAATGCGGATTTAAATAATCGAGACTTTCATGGCGAAAATTTGAGAGGTGGTACTTTTGTCGCAGCTGAAATGCGGGGCACAAACTTTCAAGGTGCTAATTTAACTAATGCGATTTTAACTAAGGGAGTTTTACTGAAAGCTAATTTGGAAGGAGCTGACCTTTCAGGAGCTTTGGTTGACCGAGTGACGCTAGATAACGCTAATCTTAAAAATGCGATTTTTACAGAGGCTACTTTAACCCGCAGTCGCCTTTTTGATGCGGATATTACTGGTGCTGATTTTACGGATGCTTTGATAGATACGTACCAAATGAAACTTATGTGTAAAAGGGCTGATGGTGTTAACTCAGTGACTGGAGTTTCTACACGGGATAGTTTGGGTTGCCCTTGAGTTAACCGGAAGAACCCCACCCCCAACCCCCTCCCCGTTTACGGGGAGGGGGCTACTACTATTTTTGAGCGATTTGTAAAAAATAACCTGACACAATACCAAAATTCATGTTAAATGTTCTCAGACAAGTGTCGTAGAAATGCGATTACAGTAGTCTTCTACCCTACACTGTCTAGTTAAGCGCCGTCCTTTGGTATTCTGGTAGTATTTGTGACAGAGCAACAAAAACCCTCACGTTCTTCCGCTGGGATTGCTGGCATTATTGCTGCCGCAACTTTTATCAGCAAAATTTTTGGCTTAGTGCGGCAACAAGTGATAACTGCTGCGTTTGGCTTAGGTCCAGCCGCTGATGCTTTTCAGTACGCATACACTATACCTGGGTTTCTGCTTATATTACTTGGTGGTATAAATGGGCCATTTTATAGTGCCGTTGTCAGTGTTTTAGCCAAGCGCAAAAAAGAAGAAGCAGCTCCTTTGGTAGAGACCGTGACAACGATGGTCGGAACAGTACTGCTAATCGCTTCTGTTGGTATAGTAATTGCTGCTCCTTTCTTAATTGACGTATTTTCACCAGGTTTAACATTACCAGGAAAAGAGTTAATTAGAGATACAGCCATCCGACAACTACAAATAATGGCCCCACTGGCGGTTTTAGCAGGACTGATAGGTATTGGTTTTGGGGTTTTAAATACAGCAAATCAATTTTGGCTACCCTCGGTTAGTCCTTTATTTTCTAGTCTTACAGTAATTATTGGTGTGGGTTTTCTTTACCTGCGAGTCGGGAAAGAAATTAGTACGCCTGAATATGCTGTATGGGGAGGAATGGCTTTAGCTGGGGGAACTTTAATCGGTGCTATTTTACAATGGTTGGTACAGGTCGTAGCTCAAGCAAAAGCGGGAATGGGGAAATTCCGTCTACGATTTGATTTTCACGAACCAGGGGTAAAAGAAATCGTTAATATTATGCTTCCTGCAACTTTTTCCTCTGGGATGTTGTATATCAACCTGCAAACAGATTTATTTTTTGCTTCTCTATTATCTATTACAGGAGTCGGTGCTGCTTTAGCGAATGCTGGGTTATTGGTACAAACTCCTTTGGGAATCATTTCTAACATGATTTTGGTTCCTCTGTTACCAATGTTTGCCAAATTAGCAGCCCCAGAAAACTGGCCAGATTTAAAGTTACGTATTCGACAAGGGCTAATTCTTTGTGCTTTTACTATGTTGCCTTTGGGTGCTTTAATGGTCACTTTAGCTGAGCCAATTGTACAAGTAGTATACCAACGTGGAGCTTTTAGTCAATCGAACTCAAGCTTGGTAGCTTCTTTGCTGGTTGTCAATGGTATTGGGATGTTTGCCTATTTGACCCGTGACGTTTTAGTACGGGTGTTTTATGCTTTAGGTGATGGTCAGACACCCTTTCGCATTAGTATTTTTAATATTTTTCTCAACGCCTTTTTAGATTGGCTTTTCACTCAAGCTTTGGGAATTGGCGCTCCTGGCTTAGTATTGGGAACTGTTACGGTAAATTGTAATTCTGTATTAATGCTGACTTTTTGTCTTAATCGCAAGTTAAATGGATTACCTTTAAAAGAATGGGGTTTACCAATCTTCGGTTTGGGTGTTGGTAGTTTAGTCGCAGGTGGTGCTAGTTTTGCGACTCTTCAGGTTTGCCAACGAATTTTAGGTAAAGAAGGTTTTGTAATTCAACTTTTACAGTTATCTGTATCTGGTTTAATTGGTTTGGTGGCTTTTGGGGTTATCGCTTCGTTACTGAAATTACCAGAGGTTGACTTGTTTGTTTCCCGTTTGAGTCAGCGATTTTTGAAGAAGAAATAATAAACAATAAATAGTAAATAATAAATAGATTAATCGCTACCCCACTTGAAAACCCCACCCCCAACCCCCTCCCCGTAAACGGGGAGGGGGCTACGATTTTTTCAATTAATTGTTAGTGGCTAATTCGGTTTTGAGTTAATCTATTAATTATTTTAAATAATGTATTAATTGTTTTTAAGCTACTATCGTAGCCCCGCTCCCCGCGTGCGGGGAGGGGGTCGGGGGTGGGGTTTCACGTATAGGGTAGTAATAATCCACCGCTAATAACTTCCTCACGTTGTGCAACATTAAAATGTTTGACAATTTGTTGAGGATTACCGATTACAACAACATTTGGGGGTACAGATTTTCTAATGATACTACCCAAACCAACCACACTATTTTCTCCGACTCTTACACCCTTCATGACAGTAGCTCTAGCTCCAATCCAAACATTACGCTTAATCAAAATAGGTGCTGTAGCTTTGCGTCTTGGTTTAAAATGGCGTAGGTGAGGTTCTATATTGTGGTAATCACTATCTGCTAAGAAACAATCAGAAATAAGACAATCGTCCTCAATGGTTACAGAACTTAGACAACCTATACAAGCTCCATTTAAAAGTACATTATTACCTACATTAAGTGTACCGGAACCATAAATAGTTACGTTTTTACCAAGACGGCTACCAACTCCGATGTTAACTTTGACGCTACCAGAAACTTTTAAGGAGCCTTTTATGATTACTCCTGGAGCCATTTTGACATTTGGATATCGCCATTGATAATACAAGCGCTTTGCTGCAAAATAAATTTCGGCTAATGTTTTTTTAATTGAATTATTAATTTCTTGCATAGTTACAACAAATTTTAAGAATTAACTAATGGAGCATTAGACTTGGAGCCATAGGGGTAAGAACGAGGCTTAGTTTCTACACCATTAATAACTAGACCTAAATATCGAGCATTATGTTGAGTCAATTGTGCAAAACTCTCATTGACTGAATTTTTGTAACTTGTGTCTGGACGGACAACAAATAATAAATTCTGAATAATACTTGCCATTAAAGACGTTTCACTAGTTAACGTCACGGGAGCACTGTCTACAATAACGTAGTCATAATTACCCGCAGCTTCACAGGCAGCCAATTTTTGCTCAAAAGCTCCGCGTCCAATCATTTCTACGATTTTGCGTTGTTGAGGTAAAGTTGGTAACAAGTCAAGATTAGGCTGTACTGCTACACATAAAGTATCGAAGTTTGATTCTTGTGTGTAACCTAGACGACGCGAAAGGTCAGCTTTGCGGAAATCTCCATCCACCAACAAAACTTTAAAGCCTAAATCAACTAAGGCGTAGGCTAATCCCATAACTACAGTTGTTTTACCTTCACCAGTAATAGCGCTACTAACTAGCATCCGGCGGTTTTCTATCGGTTGCAAACTAATAGCAGATGCTAAACGTTGAAATTCAACTTCATTCTCATTTGCCAGTTCAAATTTGATTCCAGAATTTTTAATGCGGGGAATACGTTCGATAACGCCGAATGTTTGGTCTTGTAAATCTTTGGCGCTTAACAATGGGTTGCGGCTTTCTAAAAACAATGCTAAAGCAAGACTACCAATAAGTGATGCTAAAACCGCATTGACAACCATCAATAAGACCTTGGGACTGACAGGATTAGGATTCACTTTTGGTTGGTCAAGTATTTGCACATTGGGATACGCATCAAAAGCGTCAATATTGTTTTGTTGAACTTGAGCAACTAAACCTTTATAAACACCCTCAGCAATATCTACCTGTCGTTGCAGTTCAGATAACTTTGCTTGTTTTGCAGGTAGTGCGTTAAAAGTTGCTTGTAGCTTAGTAATTTGACTACCTAATAGCTGCGCTTGTTGACGTTGGGCATTAGCTTCGCTTTCAGCTAAAATCAATTGCTGAACTAAAGCAGCACGTCCCTGAGCTTCATTGCCTAACTTGGGGTCAATTTCTACACCTTGAGCAGCTTGAGCGATATATTCTTGAACTTGAGCCTGTAATTTATCACGTTGTTGCTGTAATGTAATTACCTCTGGATGACTCTCAGTAAAAATCGCTTGCTTTTGGCTTAAAAGGCTTTCTACTTCAGATAGTTTACTACGCACAAAATTGTATTCTTTATTTTCAGTCAACTTTAAAGAACCAATAGCTTCACCTGGGTTGAGACGAAGACGTTGTGATAAAGTCTCAGCCCGTTTGGCACTTGCTTCTGAAACAGCCATAGCTTGTGTCTGAGCAGCACTCAGGGAATTTATTGTGGTGACTATTCCTCTGGTTTGTTCCTCGCTACTTACCAAACCTGTGGACTGCTGAAATGCAGCGATATTGATTTGTGCTTTAGTTAATCTTGCTTTAGCATGTTCTAATTCTTTTTGACTAAATTTTAGTCTAGCTTGACTATTAGATTGTCGCAGTTCATTGAGACGAAGTTGATAAGCATTGATAAGAGCTTGTGCTCTCTGTGTAGCTATGTCTTGACTAGAGCCACTAACAGTTAGAGCAATAATTGTAGATTGTTCTTGTGGGGTAACTTCAAATAATTTTTTGTAGCCAGCTAAGCTCTTGAAATTTTCTTTTTCGGGGTCTTTAGATAGAACTGTTTCGAGTAAAGTATCACTAGTTAAAATAGATGTCTGTATTTTCAAAGGGTTGACTTCTGTTGAAAAACCAGGACCGCTGTTTTTTATAGAACCTAAGGTTCCTAAACTCGCATCGAGATTGCTAGTCGTCTTTGGCAAAATTAACTGGCTTGTCGAAGTCCAAACCGGTTTAGCTCTTTTGAATGCTACAAATGTTGCGAGGACGACGATTACATTAAAAGCGATTAAAAACTTCCAATGTCTAGTTGTAATTGTAACTAGTTTTTTCATGGACTTGAACGCCAAAATTTGGGGTAGTAGTGAAAGCCAAGAAGTAAATGATTTATCTGATTAAGTCAATAACATTGATAATTTATATCGATAAAAATGGCATGAGTAAATCTACTGATTTTAAGTCAAAAATTGCCATTTATTTAACTAATAAAAAAGAATTAAAATTAATAGAACATTATCATTTATTTTTCTATGAATAACTTAGTATAACACTCATTTATTAGTTGGCAATAATTTACTCCAATCAGAAGCAGTTTCTTTTTGGGTTTCAACTATTATTGCTCCTAACCAAATAAAGTAAAACCAAAAATAAATAGCCATCCATGTTAAAGTTGTCGCTTGGCATAGTATGTATAAACCTATTAAAGTACCAAATGCTCGTTGACAAAGTATATTGCCTCGTAAGCTTTTTTCCCAAAATACTGCTAATGTTGAAACGAGGGCTAAAGCAAAGAAAACAAAACCAACTACTCCATGTAAATATAAGACTTGAGAATAAGATGAAAATGTTCCCAAAGGAAGTGTGAATTCTCCATTTCCCCAGGAAACTGTTTTGTTCATAACTCCCCATCCAACCCAAGGAGATTCTTTCCAAGCTTCGATGGTGGCATTGACTACAAATTCACGGTCTTTTGATGAATCTGCACGAGCGCTATTAAATGTTTCTAGAGGTTTGCTAATTAAATCATTTACAGTTAATCCTAAAAGCGCGGATACAAATGAAGTAAATGTAGCTAGCCACAGTGTACCTTCACGTGGCAATCTGCTACGAAAAGAACCAATAATTAAATTTGCTAAAGGAAAACACATCCATGCTAGACGGCTTTGAGCAATTATTAGTGATGCTGAAGCTCCGGCTATAGCATATCTACGTAAACGTTTATTTGGTTCAGCTAAACATATAAAAAAGCACAAAAAAGCACAGACACCTAAGATTGGAGGGTCTGCAGTGTAAAGCTCTGTTCTAGGTAAAGGGATACCAGCAAAAGGTTGGAAAACGGCAAATTTGACCATTAAACTTAACTTATCACCAGGAATTACTTTGGCTAAAGGTGGCAAAATACTTGGCTGAGGACCTACACCAAAAAGTATTACTGTTTGAATGGCAAGAGTAACCAAATACCCGATTGACAACCAGACTACAGCTCGTGTGATAACTTTCGTTCTTATTGGATGCCAAAAAGGCAAGGTCATACAACCAAATATCAAGAAATAGCCTTTTAAGACCGTGAATAAAGTTGCAGCTGCTTTCATTGGGCTAAATCCCATTGCATCCAAACCGAAAATGCTTGTCCAAAATGCTGCGATACTCATTCCTAACCAAGCCCAGTTGCAAAATGGCAGTGAGGCTTTAGTTAGCTTATCTAAATCACAGCCTTTAACTATCAAATATAAAGTGAGCAGTGGAAAGAGAAGGGCTTGTATTCCTGTTAACCACCACAATGGTGTGAGGACTATTGCCCAATAAATTAATCTTTCCGCACGTGACAGGTCTGTAAGTGTAAAATCTGGGTCTACAGCCTTTACTTTACGGCGTGGAATTTGAAACATTAGTATAAATACGGAGCAAAAAGTTAATTGCCTGCAATTAAGTTATAAGCCTCAATTGTTTGCTGTGCCAACTTATTGAGGTCAAAATTTTCTAGTGGAGCCTGTTTTGCACGGGGTGTGTTTAATGCCCACTCCAAAGCTCCAGCAATTTCTTCTGGAGTAATGTTGTCCTCATAAGTACGTACCCATTCTGAACCAACTATATTTTGCAGTTCACCCATTGCTCCTCGTTTTGGTACTAATACAGGGCAATTAAAAGAAAGCGACAATAAAGCTGTGCCAGAGTTTAAAATTTCTCTATAGGGCAAAACTACTAAGTCAGCCGCTCGAAAATATAACTGCGCTTTTTCGTGAGAAATAAAATCTAAATCAAATTGCAATCGTGAATCTAATTTAGCTTGTTTCGCTAAATCTTCTGCTAATCCTGGGACTTCTGCTTTACCCGCAATGTATAAAACTGAATTAGGGTCAGTGAAATTTTGAAATACTTGGAGAAGTTGAGGAACATTTTTATATGCTCTAATTCTTCCAAAAAATAGTAATACTTTTGCGGTAGCAGGAATCCCCAATTCAGTACGAGCTTTTTCACGGCTAACATTATCTGGATATTCATCTCTGTAATGATTATGCGGGATAACAAAGCCAGGTATATTTTTTAATTCAGGGTGGTACTTTTGAGCCGCCTCAATACCCGCTTGACTCAAGCTGATATAACCATCAATTCGGCGTAAAAACCCTCTCCAAAATTGAGTCTCTAATTCTAGATGAAGTCTTTCATGATTGGCTAAATTATGTGCAGTCCACACAATTTTTGCGCCACGCATTTTAGCACAATCTATTTGTAGAAATAAAGCTTTAATTTTTAAAAATGCTTTGATTTTGTTTGGATTATTTAATGGCATTTCTGGCCAATGCAAATGCCAAATATGATGTTCATTCAGCAATAATTTCTTCAAAGAAAATTCTTCGACTGGAGTCCCCAATTTCTTCATAGAAGTGTAGAGTAGCCAATTGTAAGGATTTGTATCACGGTTACGAAAAGCAGGCATCCCTAAAACTCGCATAAATTTAAACCTCAGATATAAAATATCAATTTAAATTTTACTTTATATTTAATTATCTAGCCATTTTATTTGTAAGTTTATTAACAAAAATCTGGTACTGCATAAATTTTTTTGGCACTATCAATCTCACCATAATCATATACATAATAACAAAAAATATAGGTTGGATTAGTTCTGGCAAAGCGAGTGAAATTGCAAGAGGAGCAGATGCTAATAATAGTGGTTGAAAAGCTAAAATTAAAAAGGGTTTCCCAGACCATCCAATTTGACGGCAGCCTTCCCACCAACTGTAAATAGGCCAAACAATACCTAACATTAATGCGGATGCAACGCTTACTCCAAGGATTCCTGCTTTAATTGCACCAATCAGAAAAGCACATAAAGAAAAAGGAGCAATAATTAAATTTATTTTTGCGCTAACTCCTGGAACCCCTTTAGCTGATAACATTGAAAAAAGCTGCCCATTAATTAAACGAAAATAAGCATAAAAAAGTAATCCTGGAATAACCGGAACTGAATTTATCCACTCTTTACCAAAAATAAAAGAGACTGTATATTCATCAACAACTAAATAAAACAAAGCATATAGAGGAACACTTAAAAAGGATGCTTGCTCAATTACTTTGATAAGGGCTTTTTTTTGTTCTTCTTCGTCTGGTAGTTGTGCAAATACCGACAAGCTTACCTGCCCCATTGCTTGAGTGAGAATGGTACTTAGTGCCATTGTCATCTGATAAGCAAGATTATAGTAGCCAAGGCTGGTAGTACCTAACAACTTACCAACAACTAAGTTGTCACAATTAGAAAATACATAATATCCCAAACTAGAACCTGTACCACCTAAGCAATAAGATAAAACTTCTGATTTTGCTTTTGGGTCTATATGTAAAGAAAAATTATATTTTGTGTGTCTATATGTCAGAAAAAATAGTAGCATCCAAAAAACAGTATCTCCAACAACAAATGACCAGTAACTCAAACCAGCCATTGCCGAAACTACTGTTGAGAATACCCGCAACATCGAAGCTATAAGCTTTGAGTTTGCTAATTCTCGGTACTGCATCCGTCTTGTCATTATTCCCTCGAACACTGACTGCACAGAAGAAATTACCAAATGAAATGCAAAACTCATCAAAATCCAAACTAGATTTGGGACACCAAAAAAATTAGCTGCAATAGGAGATATAGCTACTAAACCAAGACCTAAAGCTAATCCCAGTACCAAACTAATGGTATAAGTTGTATTTACATAGCGCTTATCATCAATCCCCTTGTAGACAAGAAAAGACCCAGAAAAGCCTTGTGTAAAAAGATTTACAAAAGACCAAAAAATGTAAGCAACCGCAATTACACCGAATTCTTGTGGTAATAATAGTCTAGCTAGGAGCAAGTTACTTATAAGAGATAATACACGTGTGGCGAATGCCCCGAAGGTCGCCCAAAAGCCATTTTTAACTATTGCGGACAGCTTCATGAATTATAAATGTTCTTTATTTCTGGGTATAGCGAAGTGAACCAAGGGACTGTCCAATTGCCAATCTAGTAATTGGTGCTAAATGTACAGCTATCAAAGTAATTAGGGAACGCACATCACGGAAAAAGATAGATTTATCATAATTCCAAGACTGGTCAAGATAATAACGAGCTTTCTCAGTATCTTTACTTTGAATACATAACCGCGCCATTAGACGATACATATATGCATAGGCAGTTTCTAAAATAGGTTGGACTAACTCAGGCGAACGGTGGTAAGCTGCGTGAATTACTTGTTGGCTACAAAGTTCCATTTGCGCGACATTGAAGGAAAGCCCGGAAGGACGTACGCGGTAATAACATAAAACACGTTTTTCTTGGTAAAATTTCCACTGTCGAGTTGCAGCAACCCGCAACCAAAAATCTATATCTTCCATGCTGCGTAATGTTTCGTCAAATTCCCCGACGGACGAGACCAAGCTGCGACGAAACACTCCATTAGAACCATGACCTATAAAGTTTTTACACAACAAAGCTAAAAGAGGGTCGGAATTTACTGGCTTACCACTCAGGGTGATAAAGGTCGGTCGTCCATCATCACGGATTGCTCTCGATGCACTATAAACAACTCCAACATCTGGATTTTGTTCAAGATGTCCTACATGATTTGCTAACTTATCTGGATGATAGGTATCATCACCGTCAAGCAAAGCAATATATTCACCAACTGCATAATTAATTCCGTAGTTACGTGCAGACGATAAACCACCATTCTTTTTATGTAATAACTTAAAGCGGGAATCTCGTTCCACAAAAGGCTGAACAACATTTGCCGTGTTGTCAGTGGAACCGTCATTGACAATCAAAACTTCAAAATCTTGAAAAGTTTGACACTCAAGGGACTTTAATGTGTCCTCAATATAGTTACAAACATTATAAGCGGGGACTACAACACTGATTTTAGGCATGATGGTTGTTGAAATAGTTGCTGAAATAGTTGCTGAAATAGTTGCTGAATAAATTGGAGTAACTCAGTTTTTATATCAAATCTGATTAAATACTTGAAATTACGTAGATAATGCTTTTGGTTTTCTAGTTAAAAGACCTCGCAATTTCACTCTTGTATCCGGAGAAATAAACCACATTCCTAAGTACAAGAAAATATCTTTGAGTTTGGGTTTCCCAAATTGTAGAGCTTCCATCAATAATGGTAAAAAAGCTTTCCAGTCCCGTGCATGAGATGCTCGCGCACCAACTTCTGCTAAAACGAAAGAAGAATAAGCTCGCGGGGTTACTAAATTGAGTTTTGTTTTAATCCAATTTAAAGAACTTTGCCAAGTACGATTTCGGCTAACACTGGGACGGGCTTCTCCGAGATACCAAATAGACAATGTGTGAGGTACAAACTCTATCCCAACACCATCTTGTGCTGTAGCCTGCAATAACCAATCCCAATCATGATGTTGTGTGGCGTTAAAAGGGACTTTTTGCAGCAATTCTTTAGAGGTGAAAATAGTTGAGGTTTGGACTATTCCTTCTCCCTGAAATAGGGTATTTCTAACAAACAAATATTCGCTTATAGCTTCTGATTGCTGTGGTAGTCTTCTTGGCCAAATCGATTCCCCTAAAGGCGCACGAGCAATTAGATAACAACTAATAATCGGGTATTTATACTGAGATTGCTTAGCTGCTTGCAATTGCAATTCCAGTTTTTCTGGCATCCATTCGTCATCGTCATCAAAAAAAGCAATCCATTCAGCCGAAGCTGCATTCACTCCCGTAGTGCGAGCGAAACAACTACCTTGATTCGTTGGTAATTCAATAACTTTCAGTCGCGCATCATCTAATTCTGCTAAAGCAACACTAGTAACCCCATCGGCTCCGTCAATCACAACGATGACCTCAATTTGTGACAGGGTTTGCTTTAAAGCGCTTTTTACTGCTCTTTGAACTAACTCCGGTCTATTCCTAGTTGGTATAACTACACTAACTACAGGTTCCAAGTCAATTACCTCCGAATGATTTATCAATTTTTGTCGGTTTATCGTTATGCCGACTTTTAGAGAGTTTTGTTTCGGACTTTCTTCTTGGATAGATACACGCTTACGAGAACTTTAAAACGAACCAAAACTATTAAGGCACTTATTTACAGTTATGGCACATATATTCTGACAAACAATGTGGAATATTCGTATCTTTTATGAAGCTGACTTATTTTTATTCAAAACCAAGCTTCACTTGACTCAATTCCAAGTCCTAATCTTATATCTTGCACGAGCTTCAAAAACAGGGGTCCTGACAAATTTCTAAACCTGATAACCTATATTTGTTCTACTAAACCCGTATTTCTAAGTCTTGTTGAGTTCATGTGCAAGATATAAGTTTGTACATTATCTATTCATCAACTGTTGAAAATACTACTGTGAAGCTTAACTAATATAAGAAAGATGCAATTATGTCAATCGAGAAACTACTGTTTTAAGGAACAATACGCGCTTAACAATCGGTAAATATAGGGAACCTTTATCAATCTTTAAATGCTAACTAGATACTCCGCTAGCATAAGCTTTCCCAACAAAATCCTGATTTTGAGGAGTCGAACTTACATATAAAGTGCTGAATTGAGTGTCACGCTCTAAACTTGAACTGTCAATCGTTTGCATCGGCTGTACGCGCAACTTGGGTGTGTGTAACTTACCCAAGACAATATTTAATACAAAAGCTGGATTACCAAGTAAATAACGTGCTGCTAAACGTTTAGGTTCGCGCAACAGACGGTATAACCACTCGCAACCAAGATTTGCGATTAAAGGAGGACAATCTGGTACAGTACCTGCGATTCTGTCAATAATTGCTCCACCAATCATAATGGCGTTGACTTGCAAGCGACCGCGATTCATATGAACCCATTTTTCTTGGATTGGCATTCCCATACCAACTATAAGAATATTGGGCTTGAACTGGTTAATTTTCTCGATTACGGCTTGGTTTTGTCTACTATCCTCTTGATTAAAGTATCCGTGGTGTCCTGCAAACTCGGCATTCGGGTATTCTTTTCTGAGGTTTGCCACTGCCGCTTCTAAAAGCTCAGGCTTGGCTCCTAATAAAAATACCTTCAAACCTTCTTCGTTGCACTTGGAAAGCATTTCTGGCATCATCAATGTGTAGGATGCTCGGTAATCTAGAGGCAAATTTAGCCCCATATAGCTAATTGCTTTGAGAATACCAACGCTGTCACAATTAACAATTTCTGAAGTCTGTAAGAAGTGGTAGAACCAAGGCAATTGCATTGAAAGATTAAAACTGTGAACATTGTAATGTGCTACAGTAATTTTTCTTCCTTCAACGCAAGCTGCGTAAATGGCTTCCACAATTGAAGGAACGGTCATGCAGGTAATGCGACGCTCCATCATGTGTACATTAAGGTTTGGTAAAGACGACATAGGATTTTTGCTTTGTGCCTGGGAAATCATTTTCACTATGTTCCTATATGAAAAATCTTGATTAGATGATTAGTAAGAGTAAATGCTTTCCGATGTAGATAAGGCTAGTTTATAAACCTTGTTTTTTTTCACACAATACTTACTTTATTTTATGGAATGATTTAACCTTCATATACCAGTGATATTTGGATTACAAGAAAATGTCAATGTTTTTGTTGCTATATTTCCATAATTTTTATACAAGGTTTATGTATTCTGAAAATTCACTGAAGTTTTCTATATGACACTTTTTTAACTGTAATAAATATTTTGTCAACTACCGTGGATGTGCTGTAAACATATACTGTAAGTCATTTTTCGTTTTTACCCTCGTCTTTATCCGGTGTTTATCATTTATTCACTAATGTTTAGTTTATTGCAAGAATGCTGATGGTTATACATCATGGATGTTTATTTTATTACTCACATAACTAAAAAAAATGTAGCAACCAGTTAAGATAATTGTCGTGTTCACAACCGTATCAAAGGCTAACTCGAAAAATTACTGTACAGGTATTCAAGTTAGTGTATTGCTACGAATAATCACGTATTTTAGTACAATGCTAGTGCATGTACTAAAGTTTTTAGGCAAATGATTCGACACATTACCGAACAAAATTAAGAATAAACATGTTTAGTCTCTAGATTATTCCTTACTCCTAAAAAAATGGGTGAGCAATAGTGCCCACCCCACAAGAGAATTTTCTGTCGCTAATTAACCCAAAACTTTTTTCGCGGTAGCGAGTACATTCTCAACACTAAAGCCAAATTTCTCCATACAAACGCCACCAGGAGCAGAAGCACCAAAAGTGTCGATACTAACGGTGTCACCTTCAGTTCCTACGTACTTGTGCCAGCCAAAGCTAACACCAGCTTCTACAGACACGCGCTTAGTAACAGCTTTTGGTAAAACTGATTCTTTGTAAGCTGCGTCTTGTGCTTCAAATAGTTCCCAGCAAGGCATCGACACTACACGAACTTTCTTGCCTTCGCTTGTGAGTTTTTCAGCTGCGGTTACACAAAGGCTTACTTCTGAACCAGTACCAATTAGGATAATATCGGGAGTACCCTGAGAATCAACTATTGTGTATGCGCCTTTTGTTACACCTTCTATAGAAGTACCTGGCAAGTTGGGGAGATTTTGACGAGAGAAAGCCAACAAGGTTGGGTCATTTTGCTTCGCTTTCTCGATTGCTACTTTGTAAGCACCAGAAGATTCGTTGCCGTCTGCGGGACGAATTACAGTTAAGTTGGGAATTGCTCGTAGGGAAGCTAAAGTTTCCACAGGTTGGTGTGTTGGCCCGTCTTCACCTTGTCCAATTGAATCATGGGTCATTACCCAAATAGAACCAGCTAAGGAAAGTGCGGACAAACGGATAGCAGCACGCATATAATCTGTAAAGATTAGAAATGTTGCACCGTAAGGAATTAATCCTGAGCCATGCAGCGCCATACCGTTACAAATTGCGCCCATACCATGTTCCCGTACGCCAAAGTGAACGTTGCGGTTTTGGTATTGACCTTTTTGGAAGTCTCCAAAGCCTTTAATTTCGGTTAGGTTGGAGTGGGTCAAGTCAGCAGAACCACCTATTAACTCTGGTAAAACTTGTGCCAATTTGTTGAGACAGGTTTCTGAGTGTTTACGGCTGGGTAGAGCTTTGTCTTCTGGGGTGTAGGTGGGTAGTACTTTCTCCCAACCATCGGGGAGCTTACCGCTAATGTAACGCTCAAATTCTGCTGCTTCTTGAGCATATTTTGCTTTGTAGTCAGCAAAAGTTTTATTCCATTCAGCTTCCGCTGTCGCACCGCGTTCTACAGCTTTACGCATGTGGTTGACGGCATCTTGGGGAAGTGCAAAAGGCTCGTATTCCCAACCCAAATTCTCGCGGGTTAATTTCACTTCATCAGTACCTAAAGCTGCACCGTGAACACCAGCTGTGTTTTGCTTATTGGGTGAGCCGTAACCAATTAAAGTGGTGACTTTAATCATTGTCGGCTTATCGGTCACTGCTTTCGCTGCCGCAATTGCCTTTTCAATGGAGTTTAAATCTTTGTTTCCATCGGAAACATGGAGGACGTGCCAACCGTAAGCTTCAAAGCGCTTAGAAACATCTTCGGTAAAGGCAACATCAGTGGAACCGTCAATAGAGATGTGGTTATCGTCATACAGGGCAATTAATTTGCCTAATCCCAAGTGCCCTGCGAAGGAACAAGCTTCACCAGAAACGCCTTCCATGTTGCAACCATCACCTAAAATTACGTAAGTGTAATGGTCAACAATTTTGGCATCAGGTTTGTTGAACTTTGCTGCCAGGTGAGCTTCAGCCATCGCTAAACCGACTGCATTGGCAATACCTTGACCCAAAGGGCCAGTAGTAACTTCTACACCTTCGGTCTCAAAATTCTCCGGGTGTCCGGGTGTTTTAGAACCCCACTGGCGGAACTGTTTAATATCCTCTATCGTCACACTGTCGTAACCGGTCAGGTGTAGCAGGGCATACTGCAACATACAACCATGACCAGCGGACAAAACGAAACGGTCGCGGTTGAACCACTTGGGATTTTTGGGGTTAAATCGCATGAATTTATCCCACAGGACAAAAGCCATTGGGGCTGCACCCATTGGTAGACCGGGGTGTCCTGACTTCGCCTTTTCTACGGCATCAATAGCCAAGAAGCGAATTGAATTAATACAAAGTTCTTCGAGGGATTGGGTTGCAACAGCCATAATCTCTTGTTGTTAACGACGGGTTAGACACTCTTCAACTGTGGTCTTCGACTGCGGTATTGGGGCTGTGGTAGATTTACTTATGATAAATTTACTACCCCAACACAATATACTCATCATCCTATTCCAACTTGTTGACCGACAAGTTGTAGAATCAGGATTTTTATTTTTGGATTCCCAAATAATTTTATGCAGGTTCTATCCAAATATCAGTTGCCAAATGGACTAAATTGTGATTTGACCCCTTTTAAAATAAAGCTTCACCGGGAGCTATCATGCAAAAAAGCAGTAAGTCCAGGATGCTTATCTTAAAACGGGGTATCAAAAATATCAATATCCAGCCTTAGGAGTATTTTTTAAAGGCAAGAGTGACATTATGACCGCCAAATCCAAAGGAATTAGACAATGCCACCTCAACTTTGTGGTCGCGACCTGTATTAGGGACATAATCTAAATCACAATCTGGGTCAGGATTTTGTAAATTAATTGTCGGGGGAATGTAGTCATTAGCAACAGCAAGAGCCGATGCAACAGCTTCGATACCACCAGAACCACCTAACAGGTGACCTGTCATAGATTTAGTGGAACTAATAGCAATTTTATAAGCATGTTCGCCCAAAACACTTTTAATTGCGGCGGTTTCGTTAACATCATTAGCGGGGGTGCTAGTACCATGTGCGTTGATGTAGGTTACCATTTCTGGATTCAACCCAGCATCTTTGAGTGCTAAACGTATAGCTCTAGCAGCACCTTCACCACCTGGCGGTGGGGAAGTAATATGGTAAGCATCGCAAGTCATACCATAGCCAACAATCTCCGCATAAATACGCGCACCACGGCTAAGAGCGTGTTGTAATTCTTCCAAAATTAAAATGCCTGCGCCTTCTCCCATAACAAAGCCATCACGGTCTTTATCAAAAGGACGACTGGCGACTTTGGGGTCATCATTACGGAAAGAAAGAGCTTTACAAGCGGCAAAACCGGCGATTGACAAAGGAGTAACTGCGGCTTCTGTACCACCGCAAATCATCGCTTGGGCATAGCCCCCTTGAATCATGCGAAATGCGTCGCCAACAGCATTGGAACCAGCAGCACAAGCGGTAACCGAGCAGGAATTTGGTCCTTTAGCACCAGTGTGAATTGCTGTCAACCCCGCCGCCATATTAGCAATCATCATGGGAATCATGAACGGACTACAGCGGTCGGGACCACGGTTTAGATAAATGGTTTGCTGGTCTTCTAAAACCTTAATACCACCAATACCAGAACCAATAAGGACGCCAATTTGTTCTGCATTTAGATCATTAATAACCAACTTGGCATCTTCAAGAGCTTGCTTTGCTGCCGAAACACCAAGTTGAGCAAATCTATCCATACGCTTAGCTTCTTTGCGTTCTAGATAAAGATGCGGGTCAAAATCCTTCACTTCTGCAGCAAAACGGCAATCGTGACTGGAAGCGTCAAATAAGGTAATGTAATCAACACCATTACGCCCGCTCTTCAGTCCGGACCAATACTCGGCTGGTGTATTTCCAATCGGTGTAATCGCGCCCACACCAGTGACAACAACGCGCTTACGTATATTATCTGTCATGATTCAGTAAATGGTGGCTCTCTTTAAAAAGGGGAGTGGGGAGTGGGGAGTGGGGAGTTGGGAGTTGTTCGTGGGAATTTCTGTTATTTCCAATCGCTCAATACCCCATACCCCATACCCCATGCCCTATGCCCAAGATTTCTAGGCGGATGCGGAAACTTTGTCGCTAATATAATTTACTGCCTCTTGCACCGTTGTGATTTTTTCGGCAGCTTCGTCAGGAATTTCGATGTCAAACTCTTCCTCTAAAGCCATAACCAGTTCAACTGTATCAAGAGAATCAGCCCCAAGGTCATTAGCAAAATTGGCAGATGGAACGATTTTCTCAGCTTCTACGCTCAGTTGGTCGCCGACAATTTTTTTGACCTTATTAAAAATTTCCGTTTCGCTCATAAATACAAAGTCCTCAAAAAGTTGCTATAATCCGCTCTCTATCAAAACACATGGTTTTGAGCATATACATCTTATCGGAAAGCGTGTTCTCATACACTCCATCAATACTTCTGTTTCCAAATTATTACTAAATTTTTTTATTCTATATACAAATCAGCATATACATTTTTGCTGCCAATACCAATAAACAATGATAGAACAGTTATTGTTCAACATACGAACGGGGTGAATCAACCTTCACAAAACCCTATGCTATCCCAAAACCTCACTCAAAATCTCAAATATGCTTACTATCCGGGCTGTGTTGCCCAAGGTGCTTGTAAAGAACTACATATGTCAACTGTAGCCCTAGCTAAAGCACTGAACATAGAATTAGTTGAACTCAAAAAAGCTTCATGCTGTGGTTCCGGCACTTTTAAAGAAGATTCCCAACTACTGGAAGATACCGTAAACGCACGCAACATAGCCCTAGCAGAAGAATTAAATCTTCCATTACTCACACATTGTAGTACTTGTCAAGGTGTTATTGGTCATGTAGATGAACGCCTTAAACAATGCCAACAAACAGACCCAACATACATAAATAAAGTTAATAGCTTGCTAGAAAAACAAAACTGTGTGCCCTATCGCGGTAACAGTGAAGTTTTACATCTACTTTATGCTCTCATCAGAGATTATGGTTTAGAAGAAATTCAAAAGCGTGTTACCCGTCCCTTAACAAAACTTAAGTGCGCCTCTTTCTACGGATGTTATTTGCTACGCGCTCAAGAATCAATGCCTTATGACAATCCTTTTAAACCAGAAGGAATGGAAAATGTTTTTAGAGCATTAGGAGTTGAGCCTATTTACTACAAAGGACGTACTCAATGTTGCGGATGGCCACTTTCTAGTTATGCTACGACTGATTCGTTCAAAATGGCTGGTAAACATATTCAAGAAGCTATCGATTGCGGAGCGGATTGTATTGTTACTCCTTGTCCTCTTTGTCACCTGAATTTGGACTCGCGTCAACCGGAGGTAGAAAAAGTAATTGGTCAGAAATTGGGTTTACCTGTATTGCATTTACCTCAGTTAATTGCTTTAGCACTGGGGGTAAGTCCTAAAGAATTAGGGTTGGAGAGACACGTTGTTTCTACTAAGGGTGTATTGGAAAAATTGGGCTTTTGACTTGTTTCTTGCCTGACTTTTCACGATATCTTAAAGACCGAATAGCACTAAGAAAACCCCCTCGATACCCCTGAACTAAAGTTCGGGCTGAAAGCTAAAGTTAGCTGAAGCTAACTAAAATAAGCATTTCAACCCGTTTTCAACGGGTTTGAGCTTTTAGCGCGAACTTTAGTTCAGGGTAAATCTTGGTGCTATTTGGGGTTGGGGGTTAGGTTTTTCGTGTGTTTTTCCACATAACATGAAAAGTAGGTATTACTTTGGGCTAAATATCTCTCCAACTGATATTAGTAGAGCTTATATCTTGCCATATAATTTGGGGTGATGAGTTTATTTCTAGCCAATTTTCTGGTTGAGGGTGTAAATCTCTAAGAACCTCTGTTGCCAACTGATAGCGTTTATCAATAGAAGGCTCTATAAGTTTATCCAAAATATAACCCAACTGATTACTAATAGGATTATCAACTAAATAATCTCTCCACACCCAAGTAGATTGATATCTATCAAGTAACTCAAATGGTTCAACTTGAGTTAATAAATGAATACAAGTGACACCTAGACTGTATAAGTCGCTTGCAAAAGTAGCTTTACCTATAAGTTGTTCCGGAGCAGCGTACTCAGGACTACCAACAATAGTTTCTTTTTCTTCTTTTAGTAAGTTACTGTCATTAATTAATCCAAAATTCCCTAAATCAACTAACGTAAGTTGATTATCCCAATGCTGTAAAGATGATTGTAATATTCTACGACGAATAACATTTTGTGGTTTAATATCGCGGTGAATAATTCCTGCTGTATGAATAAATTGTAATAATGACAGTAAATCATTTAATAGCTGGCGGATTTTTACTTCATTAAAGTGACCTGACTCAGATAATTCCTGAGATAGAGACACACCATCAATAAATTCTTGTACTAAATATTGATGATTACCATAAGTAAAATAATCTAATATTCTTGGTAACTGATGATGTTGATTTAATTCTTGTAAATATTTAAGTTTTTGAGAAAATAATTTAGTGAATTCTGGTGATTTAATAATTAATTTTTTAATTATACAAAGAGGCTTCAAAACATTATCTTTATCTGTAGCTAAGTAGGTTTTAGTAATTCTATCTTGATTTATCGATTTGAGAATTTCGTAGCGGTCTAATGATGAAGTATTTGAAGTCTCTAATTTAAGATTTGACAAAATATCTAATTTTAACCATGATTTACCAGTTAGAATAGATATTTCTTGGCTAATTATATAAAAATTAAGAGCTTGACACTTAATAATAATACGATTATCGGGTGATAAAAATATAACGTCAGACTGGAGTTTTTGAGCTATTGTCGATAAAGTTAATAAATAGCGGTCTAAGGGAAATTCTATATCAAATTTTTCCAATTTATCTAAAATAATATTTTGATTGTACTGGTTATTTATTTCATCTATAAAATAAATAGTTCCATGATTACTGTTTACGAAGAACAACAAATTTGACTCATTTTTTTGAACTAAAGAGTCAATAATTTTAGTTGCTTTTTGTGCCACTTCTATCAAACTACTATTTTTGAGGTAATTCAGTTGATGATAAAAATATTTAGGTAATATAATGTCTATGGAAGAATCAGTAATAATTTCTGGAAAAACAATACATAAGTCAGGGTCTATACCATAAATTTTTTTCATAATTACCCCTAGTTATTTTATCTTGAGCGAGTAGGGTTAGGATATATCGCTACCGAAGAAATATTTGCACCTTGTCCAATAAAAATACGAAAAACTACTTTATAATTAGCAATTTTCTTAATAAAAGATGTAAAAGTATCTCTCCCTGTATTATCGTAAGCGACAGAAACATCATTGTCACCAAAGTGTGCCATAGCTTCAGAAATAGAAATTTGAAAATCTGGTGCAATAGCTAAAGATATTTGATGTTCAAATGGATTATCCGGTGACTGACGTAACCTAATTCCTGAAAATGGAGAGTTACCAGAAATCTCTGATTCATATATACTAAAATATCCTGTTGCTCTTTTTTCTATAAGCACCACTCTAAAGATATTTTCAATTAAACTAAGTTCTAAAATAGGTAGTTCTGTTAACCTAATAATCGATTCATAAAAATAATGATTTAAATTCTCTAGTTCAGAAATTTCGTTGTCTACAAGTTCCCAATTTTCGGGACTATAAGAGTAATCTCTTATATCATTATTATAAGTTTCTGAAATTATAATTTCTTGATTAATATTAGTTGCTAATGGTATAATTAAAGGAATATTTGTAGTTATATTATAGTTAACTGATTCTGTTTTGTTGCTTTTATTACTCAATGGAAGAGTGTATCTTTTACTATGTACGCTGCTTCCACAAACGATACACTGATTCCCCACTTCTTTCCAACTGTCTTCATGGTATCCTATTCGATGATGGTGGCACAAATATATGGTTTCTCCTGGAGTAAATATTTCTTGAGTTATGGGGTCTTTAATTTCTCCATTACTAATATCTTGGAGAATATTTTCTAAATCGTCTGGTACTGCTGTAGCTGTAAGATAATTATTAGTGTTTTGTGTCTTGCTATAATTAATAACTCTTGGACTTACCTGTCTTTCATAATCTATAGTTGTATATGTATCGTTGTCACTGTTTTCTATGCTGGTGCTAGAATTAGGGGAGTAAGAGACCACACGCTCTATTGCCCAAACAGCAAAAGCAAGTATCCAATAGCTTGGACTCAGGAAACCCATAAAAATAAATATTAAAAATAAGCAACCTAGAGTAGAATCGGGAGTATCAGTATTATTGTTCATATAAAAGTTATATACTAATGAAAAATATAATTTTTTAATATTAGCTATTTTCTGTAAAATTATCTGGTAAATCATTATAAATAGTCTTTTGATGTGCTAATTTTACTTTAAAATTGTGATATAAAAAGACTAAATAAAATAGCAATAAGGATAGTTAATCCTGTAATTATAAATACTAACGAAATCGCTATTAATAAATAATTGGATTTATTGTCTATTTTTATAGGTAATTTTTCTATGTTATACTTAAGATTATGCTTATTATAAATTTCTACATCACATTTTTCTATAAAAAAAACTGGTTGAAGCGATATTGCTTTTTCACCTAAGAAAAAACCTATTTCTTCCCTAACTGGGTCACAAACTATTGATAAACACCAAGGGTGATAGAAAAAAGCTTGTTGTGTTCTCATGTCGGTTCCAGACATAAACACACCGATATTTGGATGAGAATGATACCAACCTACAATATTTTCTTGAGGGTGTTCTTTTCTCGCATACTCCATGATTCCAAACCAAGAATCCGATGTAAATTCTAAGTGAGAACCTGTCCCAATTGTTGCTGGTGCTGCAATTGCTGCTGTTATTTCAACATAGATTATTTTGCTATCTGGGTCTTGATAAGCGTTACCAAAAAGAATTCCTCCTTGTTCTACTCTCAAATTTGACTCTAAATGTTTCGTAAGGTTATTGAGAGCATCATTTTTTATATATACTTGTGAATTTTGATATTTGACGCTTCTTTCTATTCTAAATTCATAAATTGATTTGACTATTGGTTTATAAACATCGTCACTTTCTTCCCAAATAATCTCATTTCCTGATAAATTGATTTGTTGCATAATTATTTACTCAATTCTTTGTCCATAAAATTAACGTGCCGTGTAGAGACGTTACATGTAACGTCTCCAAATTTTGGGGATAAATTCTAAAAATATTGCCAAGCAATCTGGGGTGTAATTTGAGATTTAAAAGTTTGATTGTCGAGAGGAAATAAAGCTTGATTTTTCATTGCCCAATTTTTAGCATTTGCATTCGCTGGGCTATTTAAGTTGGTAATATCTTCTGTATATTGAATAATTTTACCAATTCTTAAAACAAGTTCTGAAACTGTTTCTGTCATTGACCAAGAATTTCCTAAACAAATATTTAAGTTTGTATAAACATTAGGATGAAAAATTGGCGTAAGAAATTTTGCACTAGCTCTTTCTCTAGGATAATTGTTCCCCAGTGTAATTTCTATACTATGAGAAGTACGAAATTTAGGTTGATTATTCTCTATTTTCTCGATTCCTTTACAATGATATTCAATTATATATTGATAAACAGGAATACCATTAGTGAAAATAATCGCTAATGTTCCACCAGAGTTTGCAACTAATTCTGATAATGCTTGAAAATCGTTATTTAGTCTTTTTTCCCTGACGCTCATTTTTGACCAGCCTCCAGAATAGGGTAAAGTTCTAGCACATCATTTTCTTGAACTCCCGCAGAGTTTAATGTAGCGGTGGGAGATAGTTGTTGACCTGTACGTTCTATTCTGATTGCGTAATTAGAATTTCCGGGAAGATTCCATTTTTGTTGTGTGGTTTGTAGTAATTGGGCAATTGTCAAAGTATCAGGTAAGGTTACAGCAGCTTTACGGGTTCCATCAGCCATACGCACGACTACTGAAGCATTAGACATTTTTTTCTCCTAATTGTTAAGAACTATTGATAACTATTGATAGCTATTGACAAAATTGAATTGCTATTTGACCTTGAGATGTGTCGCAGTGCAAAATTTCGTTATTGGGGAGATATAAATCTTGGAATAACAAGTCTTGACTGCTCTCTGACAAAGTGACATTACTAAAAACCTCAAAGTCTCTTTCTTCAAGTTTACAGTTTGGGCAAGCTAATTCTGATTCTGGATATTGTCTTAAAGGTTTATTTACATGTTCTTCATAACCGCAGCTTAGACACTTCATTCTGCCGATAATTTCATTTCTTAACCAAAGAGTCGGGTTTAAATATCCAGATTTTTCTAAGTTCTGTAAAACTTCTTGTACTCGCAACGAAGGCTGATAATTAATGCTAATTGTTGGTTGAATCGTTAAATCGTGTGCCATACATTCTTCTTGACGCTGGATTTGCACTTTGAACGCCATCCAAGGATTTAAACCCAAAAATATTTTTTCCCCTGGTTGAAGTAGACCTGTTTTGCCATGCAAATATAACAATGCTTGCTGCACTTGCATTGCTCCAACGATAGAAGCAATTGTGGCTGTCGTAGGCATTGTTGATTCTGGTATATTTCGTTTCAGACCTTGGCAAGAGTAGCGCTGGTTACGTCGTTGCCACATCTGGTCAGAAATGCTGCACTCGTAACAGGCTGCTTCTGTATTCGGGTCAAAAAAGCTAACTTCTCCTTCTGCTATACCCATACCTCCATTAACCCACGGAATTCCTGCACAATATGCCAGTTGATTTATTGCCCATCTTGCGTTGACACTATCTAAGCAACCAATAATTAAATCATGTTCTTTTACTTCACCAATTCCCAAATCAAATTCTAAATCTCCGTGAATCGCTTGAACTGATATTTCTGGGTTAATCTCTAATATCTGTTGACGAGCTACTTCAACTTTTGCTAAACCAATATCTTTTTCGCGAAACAGAACAGAGCGGGTGAGATTGGTGATAGAAACTGTATCAAAGTCAATTACCGTTATGTTACCAACACCTATCAGCGCTAAGTTTTTTAGCACTTCATTACCTAAAGCACCCGCTCCTGCAATCAGTACCTTTGCAGCTTTTAGCTTTGGCTGTTCCCACCAATCTATAAGGTTATGCCTGTCGTAGCGGCTTTCCTGTTCTTGGGTAATGATGAAAGATTCCATTTGTGTAGTGGTTTTGATGTATAAATTAAAATTGATTTAATTTTTTATAAATTCTGCTTAGATAAAAGCAACTACAGTTTATAGGCAAGCCATTCCAGAAATATTCGGTTTTTATCAGTTAATTTTCGTCTAATTTCTTTGAATAAAATTTGAATTATATATGTAGAAATATTAAGATAACTTAATTTTTCGCTCGGTTTTTACTGGGATTATTTGTAGCTTTTAAATTTTACGCACTATGCCTGTCTGGGGTTTGGTTCCTTATGACAAACAAATATTTGTCAAAATATGGTCGTCCCTGCACCTGACAACCCCACCCCCAACCCCCTCCCCGCAGGCGGGGAGGGGGCTACGAAAATAACTTCATAATTCATGAAGTTTTGATTCGGATTATTTAAGGAGGCTACGATTATCCAAATCGTAGCTCCCTCCCCGTACACGGGGAGTCACCGTTGGGGGTGGGGCTTTTTGTTATTTGCTGAATTTTCGTTGTAAATCTTTAAGTGTTTGATATATTTCCGGTAGACGATAACTAAGAGCTATTGCTTTGAGAAATTGTTTGTGAGGTATTGCAGGAGTTCCAGAAACTACTTCTCCTGCTTTTACGTTACTAATAACTCCCCCTTGAGCTGATACTGTTGCACCATCACCCACATGTGCTTGATTGGCAACACCCACCTGTCCTGCGAGGATTACTCGGTTACCTATTTTGACTCCTCCTGCTAGTCCTACCTGTCCTGCTAATGCACAACCAAAGCCTATTTGGCAACCGTGACCAACTTGTACTAAATTATCAATTATTGTATGCTTTTCTATTCGTGTTTCACCGACAGCAGGACGGTCAATACATGAATTGCAACCTATATTTACCCAATCTTCTAGGACTACATATCCCGATTGTTCCATTTTCACCCAACCTGTAGCAGTTGGTACAAAGCCAAATCCTTCGTCTCCGATAACTGCTCCGCTGTGAATTACACAGTCACAGCCAATGCGGCTGCGTTCGTGGATGCTGCAGTTCGCGTGCAAAAGAGTGCGATCACCAATTTTGCAGTCGGGATAAATGACGACGTTGGGGTGAATACAGACGTCATCACCTATTTCTACATTTGCCTGAACGACTACATGAGCACCAATATAAACATCTTTACCAATTTTTGCGGTGGGATGAATCACAGCACTGGGGTGAATTTCTGAAGTGGGACGCCAAGGTTGATAAAATAAAATGATTGCTTCCGCAAATAAAAGTCGCGGTTGTTTGGAAGATATCCAGGCTATACCGCGTTCCTGTGCTAAAGCTTGTAACGTTTCATCATGGGGCAAAATTAAAGCAGTCGCATTGGTTGTGGCAACAAAAGAAGCAAATTTCGCACCTTCTATATAGCTGAGCGTACCAGTATTAGCTTCTTCAATGGATACAATGCTATTAATTTCTGGGTTATGCTCGTTGTTGCTTGTAAGGCTACTGGCTGTAATTGAATGGGCAAGTTTCTCTGTAATTTCACTAAACTTCATTGTTCTCTACTACAAAATTTTTGATTTGGTAAGGTATTTGTCGTATTTGACAGGATTATGTTCTTGGAAAACCAATAAAGTAAAGATACGCTAATACAAGTCACAAATTTTAAGAAACCCTTGTAAAGACGTTACATGTAACGTCTCTACATAATCAAATTCCTATGAAAAATCCCAAACGAATGAA
Source organism: Scytonematopsis contorta HA4267-MV1 (assembly GCA_019359035.1). GTDB lineage: Bacteria > Cyanobacteriota > Cyanobacteriia > Cyanobacteriales > Nostocaceae > Scytonematopsis > Scytonematopsis contorta. The sequence goes on from JAHHIC010000109.1 coordinate 77,535, forward strand.
ACAAATAAATATAGGACAGCTTATTAAGCACCAACTATATATGGTGAGTCAATAGGTTCCACACGTTTAGCATCCACCAAAGCTTGATAAACCATCGCAGCAACTTCAGCTCTTGTCGCGTCACGAGTGGGGTTAAGTTGCTTACGGTTAGGGAAATTAACGATAAGGCGTTTTAGTGTAGCGGTCGCAACCTCATCTCGCGCATAGTTGGGAATTGCACTTCGGTCATCATAAATATTTAAAGCAGCTTCCATACCACCAGTTAAGCCGATTCCATTGACCAGAGAAACTGTGACTTGAACCCGTTGGATATTTTGATTCGGTCGGAAAGAATTATCTGGAAAACCAGAGACAAAACCCCCGCGATAAGCTTGTTGAATCGCATTAAAACCCCAAAAGTTTTGTGCAACATCTTTGAATTTGATTGCATCACGTTTGGGTGCTGGGTTAAAAGCTTTTACAAGCAAAGCAGCAAATTGTGCCCGGGTCATTGTTGCATTAGGTTTAAATGTACGGTCAGGGAAACCAGAAATTATTTCTAAGGCTACTAATTCTTTTATAAATATTTCTGCCCAATGTCCAGAAATATCTGTTAATCCATTATTGGGTGGGGGAGTTGGTGCAGGAGGAGTTGGTGCAGGGGGAGTTGGTGCAGGAGGAGTGGGAGTAGGAACTGGAACTGGAATTGGTATTGGTTCTGGTTCTGGAGCAGGTGTTGGTTCTGGAGTCGGTGGTGGTTCTGGAGTTGGTGGTGGTGTGGGGGTTGGTGTTGGTGTGGGTGTGGGTGTTGGTGTGGGTGTTGGTGTGGGTGTGGGTTCTGGACTATTAACTACTTCTATATTTCCTGAAACTTTGCCGATTTGATTACCCACAGCAACCAGTTTATTAGTACCAGCATTTTGTACATCAAATTGACCGTTATTACGGAAGATATTACCACCTGGGTTGGTAGAATTTCCTAAATCAGGCAAAGCATTACCAATAACGGTTAAACCGTCTTGGACATTGCGTTCGGCAACATTATTTCGCAATATTGGACGAGCTTCACCAGAAATAACCATCCCGTTGCGGTTTTCGGAAATTCTGTTCTCAATCAATAGCGGACTTGCTGTATCACCCACGGCAATACCAAAACCTGTTTTGAAAAAAATATTTGAGCGAATTTCACCTTTTGCGTTGCGGGTAATAGCAATACCGTTAGCACCATTTTCTATAAAGGCATTATCGCGGATAACTGGGTTACCTTCCCCAGTAATAAAAACACCTTCGCGATTACATTTAATAAAAGAGCAATTAGCTACAATTGGATTAGTTGATTCTACCCATACACCGCTACCGCGAGTAGCCAGATTTGTTACCGTAACGCCCAGTAGTTGAGCAGATGTCGCCATCGCGATAGTGATATTTTGTCTAGCCCAAGTGGGACTGAGGATATTTCCGCTACCCTCAATCCTCATGTTTATACCTTTGTTTGATTCGTTACCAACAACTGTTACCCCACCAGGTATTTTTAAAGGAAATTCCTCCCCACTGCTGGCGTTGTAATTGCCCTCTGCAAGTAGAATATTTGTACCTGATGTAGCTTTTTTCAAAGCTTCCGTAATAGTTTTTAGGGGGGCTTGCTGTGTGCCAGTGTTAGTATTGCTACCCGTGGTTGGGTTTACGTACAGTTGAGTCATATTTAATTTAAAATCAGTCACAAAAGACAAAGATATCCTAGCGCTAAGTTTTACACCTGTCGTGGGGAATATCTAAAATAACTTAAAGTATTTTATGTTACAAATTTTCATTAAACCTAGACATCTCTACCTGAGTAGTTAATTTGAGGATTTCTAACAGATAAATCATCACAAATTCTAGGGTGGAAATCCCTTCGTAGGTCTTTAATTCAAGAAGGTAAGGGGCTTACATCCTACAATAAGAGCTAAGATATTTTGATTCTGAAGCCCTTTAGTCCAGAGTTCGGTAGGAAATTTATCAGTAAATAATTGCTTTACGTGCGAGCTAAAGTGTATATTTATCCAAATCAGTATGGAAATAATATTCATCTTTACTGTTTATACATAACAATCCGTAAATAAATATGATTAAAGGAACAGAAACTTTACCGATAGGAGACCTGATTTCACGTAGGGTTCCTTTTGTCATCCCTCGTTACCAACGTGCTTACGCTTGGGAGGAAGATGAATTAAATGATTTTATTGCTGATATTCAAAATTTATATAACCTGCGGCTGGAAACTTTGCTTGAACCAATGAAACACTTCTTTGGTGGATTGGTTAGTGTTGATTTGTTTGCGGGAAATACAGCCGCAGGACGTATATATGAAGTAGTCGATGGTCAACAACGTCTTGCTACTTTTATTATTACTATCGCTTTAGTTGTTAAAAGTATGGATGACCTTGCTAAACATGCCAACCAGGAAAATGGGTTCTTTCGTACATAGCGTGCTAAATTTTAATTAAAATCTACAAGTATGCTTTATTTACAAGGCTTACAGGCACTTATATTTTCAATTTAAGCAAGGAATACCGTTTTGAAGGTAATAATGGCTGTAACAAAAGCCCAGCAATAGTTTTAAGCTTATTTTTCCACAAGTTTAGCACGCTAAGTACGCAAGAGCCGATTTTTTTGTGTTCATCTATTTAATACGCTGCACGGTCAAGTGGTATCCCAAAGATTCCAAGATGCCACTAATGCTGTTAAGACGTGGGTTGCCTTTCTCTGAAAGGGCTTTCTGTAAGCCGTTTCGAGTGATTCCGGCATCTTGAGCTAACTTGCCTACTCCTTGCACCTGCGCCACAATGCGTAAAGCAGAAAGCAACGCCCCCGCATCCTTATCTTTGGCATATTCCTCAAACATCACCTGAATGAAACTTTCAATTTCTTCAGGATGAAGCTTTAGACGTTCCTTTGTATACTCCTCAAGAGTCCTCATCTTCTGCCTCGCTAGTTTCCTTTTCTTGCTTTTTACGGTTTAATTCCTCTTGCTGGCGTAGATAATCCTGCCAATAAGCCTTGGCTGTCTCGATATCCTTTGACTGGGTACTTTTGTCGCCACCGAAAAGGATAACAACTATGGTTTTACCATCCTCCCCAAAATAAATTCGGTATCCTGGACCAAAATTGCAGCGAAGCTCAAAGACCCCGTCATCTAAGGCTTTAAAATCGCCGTAATTTCCCTGCTCCACACGAAAAAGCCTAGCTTGAATGCGTTGTGTCGCTTTGACATCGCCCAAATTTTCTAGCCATGCAGTGAAAGGCTCTTTTCCGCGACTATCCGTATAAAACTTGACGGTTCGCTGGTACGTTGCCCCCACAAAAGAAGCTCCCTGAATATTATGATTACATGTACAGCATAAAATAGTATGCAGCAGATTTGCAATTTTTTTTGCTACTACCACACAAATCGTCACTTGGCAGCTAATTTAATTCATATTTTAGTAAATCGCTTTCTCCCCTTGCAGCAGACAAGTTAGTCCCACACTTTTTACAGAACTTAGCATCCGCATCATGAAAAGACCAGCCACAGCCCTGACAGGTAATTTCTACCTGATTAGCAGTTTTAACCAGACGTTTAATCAAATCACCTACTTGCCAAGGGATTAGAGCAATACCTGTTAAAATCATTAGTACTGTTAATAAACGACCAAGCTGAGAAACCGGAATCACGTCCCCAAAACCCACAGTGGTCATGGTAACGATAGAAAAATAAAAAGCGTCTAAGAAAGTCCGAAAAACTTTTGGGTTAGCTGGATGTTCAACTTGGTAAATTAATCCAGTAAAAACAAAAATAATTGTAAATAGAGTCAATAATATTCTGATAAATATTACACCATCTTCTGAAGGTATTTTACCGAAGAATACTGATTTATTATCAATAAATCTAATTAGCCTTAAAATTCTAAACCATCTTAATAAGCGGATAAAGCTAATATCGACGGCTCCCATAAAGAAGGGTATGATTGCCATTAAATCAATTAAACCGTAAAAACTAAAAATGTACTTAAGTTGATTTTCTGCGCTCCATAAGCGAATCAAATATTCGATAGCAAAAATTATGACAATCGTAGTATCTACAGTCTTAAAAATTAACCGAATCTCCTCAGGTATAGTATAAGTTTCTGCCACAAAAATTCCTGATGACAGCAAAATCAACCCCGCAATCGACAAGTTAATTGCTTTCCCTGCTGGAGTTTCCAGGTCTTTTAAGTAAAAAGCTGTTTTTTCGCGGACAAGAACTAGGTTATACATAAAAAATATTGAATTCGTATTAATGCGACAGGGAATACGATATTCTGGGAGGACATCCTTGATAGATTTTTAATCAGACAACATGAACTTAGATAATAATTCAGAATATAATCCAGAATATTTCATGCAATTAGCTTTGTCAGAAGCCAAAAAAGGAGATGCTCCTTACGGTGCTGTAATTGTCAAAGATAACAAAGTTGTTGCAGTAGCTCATAATACAGTAAAACAAAATAGTGACCCATCTGCCCATGCAGAAATTAATGCTATTCGCATTCTAACCGCTAAATTAAAAAAACCTTCACTGGACGGTTATAGCATATATACTACTGGTGAGCCTTGTCCAATGTGTGCTGCGGCTTGTGTTTGGACAGGTATTTCAGAAATTGTTTATGGTGCGTCGATTCAAGATTTAATAGACACTAATCAATCGCAAATAAATATTTCTTGCGAAGAAATTATTTCCAAAAGTTTTAGAAATATTAAAGTAACAAGAGGTATTTTACGTAGAGAGTGTTTGGATTTATTTAACACATAATAATCTTATTTATCGTAGCCCCCTCTCCCTAGGCTACCGTGTACACACAAGTCTCGAAATAGTCCTAAAGTTCCACGAAATGACCGTTCAGGATTTTCTTAGACTTGTGTGTACACCGTAGCCCCCTAGGGGGAGTCACCGTTGGGGGTGGGGTTCTTTTTTTGTAATCAACTTTCTTCCAAATGCGGCAAATATGAATTCACAAAAATTGCGGCTTGAGTCCGGTCGCGTAAATTTAATCTGTTCAAAATACTGGTGACATGATTTTTGACTGTCCCTTCAGAAATAAATAATTTTTGTGATATTTCTCGATTACTTGCACCTGTTGCGATAAGCCGTAAAACATCCTTTTCTCTGGGGGTGAGTTCCGCTAAAATTGTCGGTGGCTCAGGTTTAGGATTTTGTATAGTTGGGGGAAATTGAATCAAAAGTTTTTTAACTATACCAGGACCCAATTGAGTATACCCTTTGTGGACAGCACGAATAGCAACGGCTAATTCTTCTGAAGGAGTATCTTTAAGTAAATAACCCATCGCACCATATTGTAATGCAGCACTCACATATTCATTATCATCAAAAGTTGTTAAAACCAAAATTTTAATTTCGGGAAACCGTTGATGAATTTCTTCTGTTGCAGCGACTCCATCCATTATAGGCATTCTCACATCCATTAATATTACATCTGGCTGTAGTGTTGACGCTAAATTAATGGCAACTTGTCCATTTTCGCACTCTCCAATAATTTCTAAATCTGGTTCTAATTCTAATAAAGCTTTTAAACCTTGGCGAATTAAACTTTGGTCATCTACAAGTAAAACTTTAATCATTTTATTAACTGGTCATTGGTCATCGGTCATATTTAAACCCGGAAAGGGTATATTCGCTACAATTGTACAACCCTGCCTAGGAGAAGTTTCGATTTTTAGTTCACCACCAAGAGATATAGTTCGGTCGCGCATACTTTGTAAACCAAAGCCAGTAGTATTTTGATTTAAATCAAAACCAACACCATTATCTTGAATTATCAAAATTAATCCTGTCTCTATAGTGAAAATTTCTAGTTTAACTTCTGTTGCTTGTGCATATCGACAAATATTAGTCAATGATTCTTGTACAATTCGATATACTGCGACACTAATTTCTGAAGGAATTGTATGAAGTAAATTTATTTGACAAATTGGTGATACTCCTGTTGCACGTTGTACATTTTCAGCCAATCCCAAAATTGCTGACTCTAATGATTGCTCTTGTAAAGGATTGGAACGCATTGCAGATACAGATTGACGCACATCTTGGAGTGACATTGAGCCTAGTTCTTTTGCCTTTGCTAAAAAAGTATAAGCCCGATTGGGATTTGATTGCCATAATTTTAACGCAGTTTCTAATTGTAAATTTAAAGCAGTTAAAGAATGCCCTAAAGAATCGTGAATTTCGCGAGCAATACGGTTACGTTCCTCTAAAGTCGCTTGATTTTCAACTTTTAAAGCATATTCTTTAAGTTTTTGATGTGCCACCGCTAGTTTTTCACGACTTTCCCTTTCTAATAAAATAGCATTCATTAAAAGTAGTACAAATAATAAAGTTAATCCAAAAGTCAACGACAAGTTTAAATTTAAAATTCTAAATTTATCTTGCCATACTGGTGATGTTGGAAAACGATAAAAGCGTAATCTTAAAGTAACTAGGAATAAAATAAAGGAAAATAAAGTAACAAATATTCTACCAGGTAATTTAAATATTAAGCAGCTACGAGTAACTAAAATTAAGTTAAGAAAGGGAAATAACCTAGCTGTTTTCCCTCCAAATATACCAGTAATGACAATTAAAATAACTTGTATAAATGTGTAAAATATTTTATCTGATAAATTACCAGTTGGTAATCTTAAACCCATCAAACCGTAGATGATTAGAGTAGTAATTGTAACTTCTGGAAATCTAGTAATTCTTTGAAATTGGTGTCCAAACAGTGAAAATAAAATCGTAGTGGCTAATAAAGTCCACTCTAAATAAAGTAGAAAGCGAAATGGATGATTTTTAAATTCAATAGAACGACTCATATTATATTCTCAATTATAAATCCAAACTCTTAACTCCAAACTCTTAGCTCCTAAATTATCAGAACAGCTAGTTTAATTAGTCACAAATGACCCATGACTTTAGTCACATGACTTTCTTCAGATAAATTTAGTCATATTACGTGACTTTCTCCTCATGTCGCAGAGGAGTTTGTTTTTTTATGATGGGAGGGTAAACAACAAAGACTCTGCGAGCTAGACCATGAAAGTTCAAAAACTACCTCTCATCGTTGGTGCTATAGTTATCAGTCTAACTGCTGCTACCTCAGCGGTACAAGCAGAAATTACTGCTCAAAGACCTTTAATTGTTGCACAAAACGCACAAAACAGACAAAACAATAATAAATGGGAGCGTCTGAACCTTACCCAGGAACAAAGAACACAAATCGAGGCAATTAAGCGCGAAACTCGTTCCCAGATTGAAGGGATTTTAACCCCAGAACAAAGACAACAAGCTCAAACAGCATGGAACAACAATGGTGGAGATAAACCAAAGAATGGTCTTCGTAATTTAAATCTTAGCGACGAACAAAGAACACAAGTCCGCGAAATTATGCGGTCATCAAAAGAAAAAATGGAAGCAGTCCTGACGGACGAGCAAAAAGAACAATTGCGACAAATGAAGCAAGATGGCCGCTCTCGTCGTCCGCAAACCAATAGCTAGATAATCACGTAAACAGTGTAGAGACGTGACATGTCACGTCTTTACATGTCGCGTCTTTACACGTGGTGCTAAATTTTTGAGATAAAATATTTACGAAATCTTAATAATTGCCATTTTCGCTTACGGGAACTTACGCACAAAAATTTTTTTTCCTACAGTTTGGTTTACGGATAGTCACCAGAAATTCAATATGAAACCCAGATAACACGGAGTTTTTAACAATTTTTGATAAAAATGTATCCCAGAATAATTTACTTAACACACCAGCATAAATCACAATGAGTTTTTATAATGGTGAGATTTGAAGGGAGAATTTTTTAGCTCATCCATGAAACTTAAAAACTTGTCACTCATCGTCGGTAGCATCGCTCTTGCGTTAACCGCTGCTGGTTCCTCTGTTAATGCCCAAACAGTTGCCAATAAGCCTTTGGTAATTGCTCAAAACCCAAAACCTGCTCCAGCTCCAAGAAATCAACCAAACCCTCAATCCCAAGGTATTCAGCTGTCTAAACCACAGCGAGATAAAATTGAGGAAATCCGCACTAATGCTCGCCAGAAAATTGAGAAAATATTTACAGAGCAACAGCGCAGACAGGTTAAAGCAGGCTTAGAAGCAGGGCAGAGTCCACAGCAAGTGTTTGCTAGCGTGAAGTTTACCCCAGACCAGCAGAAACAAATCCGTGAGGTCATGCAATCTTCGCAAGCGCAAATCGAAGCACAGTTAACTCCAGCACAAAAGCAGCAACTAGAACAAATTCGCAAACAAATGGTTCAACGTTCTTTACAGCAGCAACGCTAGTAATTAAGTACTGCATTATTTCGCTTAAATAGTATTAAGGTGGGCTAAATTTAAATTACCCACCTTATTTTTTATATTTAAATATATATAGTTCTCACCTGAGCGTCACCCGTCACCCGTCAACACTCAACAGCCAACATTTACCCAAAATGTCTAAAGAATTCGCTATTGGAAGCAAAATTCGCGTTATAGCGTTACCACCTTACGTAAAAACAGCTGATACAATGCCTATGTTGCGTCCTTCTGATGTAATTCAGCTTGGTAATGAAGGTATTGTATTAGACCGCCGTCCAGGCGGATACTGGGGTGTTCGCTTTGCTCAAGGGGCTTTTCTTATGGAAAGTCAGTATATTGAGTCTGTGGTTTAACAAAATCCAAAATCCAAAATCTAAAATCTAAAATGTGCGACTTTCCCTGTTGATTGTAAACTTGTGTAAAGTTGTAATTATCACTTCGCACAATGTTATCTCGTCGAAACTTTTTAAATTTATTGATTGCTGCTAGCTTTACCCTGCTAAGTTGGTTAAATTTTGCACCGTCCGCAAAAGCTTTGGGTGGTAAGTTACCCCCAATCAACCAACCATCTCCAGATTTTACTCTGCCCACAAACACAGGGGATGGAAAAATTTCTCTGAAAGACTTGAGTGGTAAATGGGTAGTGCTTTATTTTTATCCGAAAGATTTTACTTCCGGTTGCACTATCGAAGCGCGTCGTTTTCAGCAAGACTTACCCAAATATATAGAAAAAAATTCTGCCATTATAGGAGTAAGCGCAGATGATATAGATTCTCATGCCGAATTTTGTGACTCTGAAGGATTAAAGTTTCCTTTGTTGGCAGATACAGATGGTGCTGTAAGCAAAGCTTATGGCTCTTGGCTAGGTTATCTATCAATGCGTCACACCTTTATCATTGACCCCAAAGGTATCTTACGTGACAATTTTGTGAAAGTAAATCCTAACATCCATAGTCAGGAAGTTCTCGCAAGATTAGAGCAACTTCAAAAGGCTGCATCATAAAATTAAGGGAGTGGGGAGTGGGGAGTGGGAATTGGGGAGTTGGGAGTGGGGATTGGGGATTGGGGATTGGGGAGTGGGGAGTGGGGGATGAAAGAATTGCGAATTGCTTCTTGCTTCTTTTTTAAATAAATTACAATGTAACAAAAAGGGCATATTATGGATTGGGAACGGGAGTCAAAGGTTCAAACTGCTACAGACAACCTCCAAATAGGAGAACTTAGTACTGCTCGTAAGCCTTTAGAAATTCTTAGAAATACAGAAGCTTTGCTCCGTCGCCCAACCGTAGCAACGCTGGTGCCTATTTTACCTATAAAATTAAGTAATCAGTTGCAAGTAGCTTCCTCTGTTGCGGAGGAATCTTGGCAAATACTTTCTGAAATAGACCTGAACGCTATCAGCGACTTGGAGCTTCAAACAGCCCGAATTCAGGTAGGTTTAAGTTTTATTGGATTTTCTAGTTTGATGACTATTGTGCTACTGCTGTACTTAAACACTTTAGATCCGGGGTTAAGTCCTGTTGCACAAATTCACAAATACTGGTATCAATACATTTGGTTTGTATGCTTGGGTGTCGCGGGGATGTTTATGTTGGGACGTGAAGCGATGCGTCCGGGTATATCGACCAGAAAATGATATTGCATGTCTGGTAAAAACTAATACCAACTTTTGTCGGTTTAGTTCCATTTGTCAAATTTTGAAGTACCTAACCCATAGACCTAGATGAGCAATTCTAATTTTACCAAAGACAACGGCCAATACAAAATCCTCAAAGACGTTCAGCATGAGCAGCAGGAAAAATGCCTGATAGAAACTCATGTTGACAGTGAAAAAATTAACATGCAAAATAATTTTTCCGACGATAGTACACTATTTGACGACTCCCTCGCTAATCGGGGTAGAGTTGCAATTTTTATTGATGGCTCCAACCTCTTTCATGCAGCTTTACAATTAAATATTGAAATTGATTATGCTAGGTTGCTGTGTCGTTTGACTCAAAGTTCTAGATTATTGCGTGCATTCTTTTATACAGGTATAGACCGCGCTAATGACAAGCAGCAAGGCTTTTTACTATGGATGCGACGACACGGTTATCGTGTTGTAACCAAAGATTTAATGTTACTTCCTGATGGTTCAAAAAGTGCCAAGTTGGATGTTGAAATAGCTGTCGATTTAATTACTTTAGCTCCCTATTATGATACTGCTATTTTAGTTAGCGGGGACGGAGATTTAGCTTACGCTGTAAATGCAGTTAGTTACCAAGGTGTACGCATTGAAATCGTTAGCTTGCGAACTATGGCTAGTGATAGTTTAATTGATGTCGCTGATTGCTTTATTGACCTCGAACTAATTAAAAATGACATTCAAAAAGATGCTCATTCTACCGAGAATTGAGGGAGTGGGGAGTGGGGATTGGGGAGTGGGGAGTGGGTAGTGGGCAAATATCAAGACTTCTTGTTTTGCCATCTCACTTAATAGTTAATAAGTTATTATCCGCCGAATGGTCAGGATAAATTTTTCTTTGCATCAGCCAAGCAATTGTAGAGTACAATGTCAAACCAGAAAGAGCATATGGAACAGCAGCATTTTGCTCGCTTCGGGAGATTTGACTCGATAATGGATATTCTAATTGTTGATGATGAGCCGGAAATTGGTCAGTTAATTCAACTGACTTTAGAAAAGGAAGGATTTTCCTGTCGCGTTAGCCGGGATGGCGTAAATGCTTTGAGGCTGTTTCAGGAACAACCTCCAGATTTAATTATTTTGGATTTAATGCTTCCTGGCTTAGATGGCTTGGAAGTTTGTGCCAGAATACGTCAAAAATCTGGAGCTAAAGACCCTTATATAATGATGCTGACAGCAAAAGGTGAAGAAATCGACCGGGTGATTGGTTTATCAACTGGTGCTGACGATTACATGACTAAACCCTTTAGCCCTAGGGAATTAGTTGCTAGGGTACGAGCACTTTTACGCCGTAGCCTGCGTCAAGGAGGACAAAATTCTGTTTACCGTACTCAGCATTTTATTTTGGATGTGGAGCAGCGCACAGCCAGTCTTCAAATAGATTCAATGGAAGCAAAAATTTTAGATTTAACCACTCTAGAGTTTAATTTATTAAGTACTTTTATCAGTAATCCCGGTCGAGTTTGGAACCGTACTCAATTAATAGACAAACTTTGGGGTGATAATTTTTTTGGCGACGAGCGAGTGGTAGATACTCACGTAGCGCGATTACGAAAAAAAGTTGAAGCAGACCCAGCAAATCCAAACTTTATTAAAACTGTAGTTGGGGTGGGATACAAATTTGAAGACTCACCCAGTTAGTTTTGATAATAATGTAGAGACGTTACATGTAACGTCTCTACGTGGGGTAATAATAATGTAGAGACGTTACATGTAACGTCTCTACGTGGGGTAGTAAATTTTTTTTTAACGCCGCACCCCTAACTCCATACCAGAGAAATCCTAAATACTATGAAAATGGGTTTGCGTAGCCGTTTATTTTTCTCCCACCTCGTGGTTATGGTTGTGGGGATTCTTAGTTTAGTTATTATTGGTAAATTTTCTTCTCCTCATTTTTTTGGACGACATTTAGACGAGTTAGAAAACCAAGGGCTAGATTTGAATGATGTGCGAATCGAATTGTTGGAAGGATTTGAAATAGCATGGAGACGCAGCACATATTGGTCTGTTTTGGTTGGTGCAAGTGCTGCTGGGGGGTTGAGTTACTGGGTTTCTCAGCGAATTATGCAGCGCTTAGCCGAAATGGAAAATATTACACAACAGTTTGCCCGTGGTAAGTTAAGTGCGCGGCTTCCTAAAAGCGATATTCCGGAATTAAACCGTCTCGGTGCTAGTTTTAATCATATGGCGGCTAGTTTAGAAGGGGTTGAGGCACGTCGTCGAGAACTAATTGGGGATATGACTCATGAGTTACGCACACCCTTGACTGTTGTGCGCGGTTATTTAGAGGCTATCGCTGACGGTACAATTGAAACTTCTCCAGAGATTTATCAGCAACTTATAAGAGACACTAAGCGTTTAGAAAGATTAGTCAACGATTTACAAGAACTTTCCAAAGCTGAGACTGGTTATTTACCGATTAATATCCAACCAGTAAATCTGCGTCCTTTGTTAGATTCATTAGTACAAAAATTTGCCGACCAAATCTTAGATAACGACCCAGTTCTGCGTTTGCAATCTCCTTACCAATTACCCCTCGTTTTAGCGGATATTGACCGTACAGAACAAATATTAGTTAACCTTTTGGGTAATGCGCTGCGTTATACTTCATCTGGTTTTATTACTATCAACGTTTGGACTGAAGACTCAAAACTTTGGATTGCCGTTACTGATACTGGTATTGGTATTACTCCTGAAGATTTACCCCATGTCTTTGAACGCTTTTGGCGTGCTGACAAATCTCGTAATAGACATTCTGGAGGAAGTGGTATTGGCTTATCCATAACCCATCGTCTAGTTGAACTCCAAGGTGGTCAAATAGAAGTCGAAAGTGATAATGGTTCTGGTAGTACCTTTCGTTTCTGGCTCCGTTTAGCTTAATTATTTTTTCTCAAACCTCACTGCCATCAGCCGTCTGACTACTTTTTGACACAGTTTAGCCATAGCTGCGTCATATTAGCTTGCTAGTTTTAAAGTAACTAGTTGCGTAGCATATTGCTTAGCAGACCACATATCACAATATTTGTAATAAATTAACATTGAAATTTACTTATGCCCACTTTTTTTACCGCCGCTTGCTTGGTTAGCTTACTAACTTTTTCTGGTTGGGCAGCAATTGCCTATTTGTTCCCCAACGACCATTCTCCTGACTGATGACCGCTGCAATATTTAGTGGCTTGATACTTCTAAATGTGTATTAATTGCTCTCTACTTAGTTTCTCTACTGAGCCAGAGTCTTGACACAACTGTATTAATTAAATTAGACTTTATGAAAAATTAATGAAATATAACTTTCACCATGTGACTCTTGGTGAAATATTCACATTGACACATTTTACTTTGAATACACAAAAAATACAATAAAGTTATGGATAACTATATTGTGAAATTGAACATCATAATCAACCCAAACCAATTAAATTTGGGAGAATTTATATAATATGTGTTGCTATTATATTGCATACAGGAGATTTTTCAATAATTTTCTGATAGAAGCTAAATAAATTAACCGAAACTTAAATTTTTAGCATTTAGCTTCAAACTAGCTTTATAATCGCAGTAAACCAAAGCGTGTCTCGGTCAAAAATGAGTAAATTCTCTTAGGGTTATTATTTCTATGTAGATTTTCCAGAACCAAGATATGTATTATTGGACTATAAGATAGTAGAAACACTTTGCTATACCCGTAAAACTCCCAGTGCGTAAATGTGGATGTAAAATCAGTGCCCACACCGATTACTAGGTAGCAATATTTTTACTAGTATTAATGTGAATTTAATAATGGAGGCTAAAGCTATTTATAGATAAAAAACGCAATTTTCAAATTTAACTACGGCTGATAAAATTGTGAAATTACGCACAATTTTGCCATTTTGGCTAATTTAATCAAACTTTGGTAAATACGGCATATCATGGACAAAATACTATTATCTTTAAGTATTTCTTACATGCTGATGACGGGCTATTTTTTCCTCAACTGGCTAAGATTCTGCCTACGTCATAAGAGTAATTCTCCGGAAGATATATTTTTATCTTTCGTGATGTTTGTTATTACAACTCTATTTTGGCCAGTAGTAATTCCAATGTCTTGTGTGGAAAGCTACAAGTCAAAGAAGTTAGAACTAAGTACAGCGCTTCCAATTATTCTCGCTGTCTTTGGTTTGAGCCTGTCATTCTATTTGAGTTAGCCAAGAATTCTTACGCTTCTGGTATAAGCTTTTGCTTACTACTAGTTTTATTGCCCACCAATCAGTAACTTTTTTAGTCATTTGAAAGCTTGATGTTTACAGTCATCTCTAAAATGAATCACAAGCTTCAATTGTAGTTAAAACTACTTCACACGGATTAAGTATTACCTGTTCGCTCCACGTGCTCTACACACTCAAAAAATCTCAGTTCCGGTGAAAACAGTTTTCCTGGCACAGCTATTAAATTTAAACCAAAATTGAATGTAGAGACTAAACATCTTTAGTCTCTATATTGCGTAAATTTAAAATTTAAAATTTAATTGTTGTTAGATACTTGAGTTGGGAGAACACCAGGACGCACAGCTAAGTTAACATTTTGTTGACTGCGGCGTAATTGCAACTGTAAATCTGTTCCAATTTGGCTATTTTCCACAACTTTTTGCACGCTATTAGCATCAGTTACGGTTTGTCCATTGATTTTTTGGATTACATCACCAGGACGTAAACCTGAAGACGCTGCAGGGGAATTAGGCATAACTTTGACAACTAAAACACCCTGAGATTCATCTACATTTAGTCCGATATTTGGGTCAGAGTTGATATTTTCCTTTAACTCTGGTGTTAACCCCATCATTTGAACACCTAAATAAGGATGTTGTACTTTACCAGTTGCAATTAATTGATTCGCTATACGCTGTGCGGTTGTAATCGGAATTGCGAAACCTAAGCCTTGCGCTCCTTGGATAATAGCTGTGTTCATCCCAATTACCTCACCACGCGCATTTAGCAATGGTCCCCCTGAATTACCGGGATTAATAGCTGCGTCCGTTTGAATATAGTCTACACGCTTATCACCAGCTCCAATTAAATTACTACTGCGTCCTGTAGCGCTAATAATTCCTGTGGTGACGCTATTATCTAAACCAAGGGGGTTGCCGATTGCAATTGCCCATTGTCCAGGTTGAAGTTGGTCGGAATTACCCACGGTAACGCTAGGTAAATTATTGGCTTGGATTTTCACCACTGCAACATCAGTTACCTCGTCTTTACCCATCACTTTACCAACAAAAGAGCGTCCATCTTTAAGGGTTACCTTTACTGTATCAGCACCATCAACTACGTGAGCATTGGTAAGAATACGACCATCATTACTAATAATAAATCCAGAACCAGTACCCCGTTCCACTCGTCTTTGTGAAGATGAAGGCATTTGAGAGCCAAAGAAGCGACGGAAGAAAGGGTCATTAAATTCTTCAGGCATCCGAGTTCTGACTGTGCGAGATGAATCAATTCTTACCACAGCAGATCCTTCCCTTTGGACTACGCTAGTAATAAAATTAGGGTCAGTTGAGGCTGGTAACGGAGGAGCCGCTTGCACGGGAGTTAAAGCCAAATTCGACGCTGTTTTCGATACATGTTGATAATTATTTGCTAAATAACCACCAGCGAAGGTCATACCCGACCCCAATAACACTAGCGACAAGTTAAAAGCTGATTTTCGCCAAGATTGTTGGACACTACCGCTGTTTTTAGAAGAAATAGAAGAAATATTAGATTTATTTGTATCACCTGGTTGATTCAACATAATTAGTTATGACAATAATTCTATCGGTATACTCCTAATGTAAAAATCACTTATGACATGAATGTGACAAAAAGGGGGAGTGGACAATTCGCAATATGCCTTTATGGGCACGCTGCGCGTATCCGAAGCGGACGCTACGCGAACACGCAGTGGAGCGGAGCGCTTACGCAATTCGCAATTCGCAGTCAACCGTCAACAGTCAACAGTCAACAGTCAACCATCAACAAAATCAGGACGCACCTGTTGATTTATCTTTAATTTTTCTTCTAAACTCTTCCAATCTTCTTGCTGAATCTGTTCCATCAACTCGTCTAAGCTATGGCGATACTGTTGCAGCGATATTAACAAAGCTTCTCGATTATACCTCGCCATCATCATACCTAGCTCTGGGTTTCCACCTCCGACACGGCTAGTATCCTTAAAACCTGAACTAGCAAGTTTTTTCGCCAACTGTAGTACTTCTTTATCATTTTCATTTATACAAGCAGTAATTAAAGAAGTACTCACCATAACTGGTAAGTGTGAAATCCAACTTACTGCACGGTCGTGCTGCTCTGGTGAACAATAGTAAAGATTTGCACCAAGTTGTTGGATAATTTCCTCTAGCATCTTCACTGCATTGCTGGGTGTATTTTTTACAGGTGTTAATACATAAGGTCTATCGACAAATAAATTACGCTGAGCAGCTTCTATACCACTATTAGCAGTCCCAGCCATTGGATGTCCACCAAGAAAGTTATCCCAAAGAGGCAAAACTTCTTTAACAATCGGTGTTTTCACTGAACCGACATCAGTTATAACAACATTAGAGGGGAGATGAGCGATTAGCTCTTCAATTGTGGGAACAATAAGTGCCAGAGGTGTACAAATAAATACTACTTCTGCGGCTGCTAGGTCTTTTGCTTCTACAGACGCCTTATCGACATTACCTAGGGCGATCGCCTTTTGGCAAGTTGATTCACGGTGGCTAACTCCCAGTACTTTATGTCCCTGGGTTCGCAAATCGAAACCTAAAGAGCCACCAATTAAGCCGAGTCCCACAATACCTATATTCATCGTGAATTTTTCCTTTGATAAATTTGGTTTTTATACATCAAAAAAATTAGGGGCTTCTAACATTTCTTTTCACCTTTAATTTTTCATTTTTAACTTGGAGCAAAGCGACAGAGAGGTAGTATTGATGACAGTAGAGGAATTGTTAGAGAAATATGCCACAGGTGTTAGAGACTTTAGCGGAGTTGATTTATCGGAAGCAAATCTAAGCGCAGTTAAACTCAGCGAAGCGGATTTTAGTTATGCCAACTTTAGTGTGGCGAATCTCAGTAGTGCGAATCTAACTGGAGCTAATCTAAACTACGCTAAGTTAAACGTTGCTAGACTAAGAGGCGCAAATTTAGCAAATGCGAATTTAAATAACGCCAGCCTTAACGTTGCTAATTTAATTAGAGCAGATTTAAGCCGCGCTCACATGAAATCAGCATCATTAATTCGTGCTGAATTAATTCGTGCTAACTTTAGTCGTGCTGATTTAAGAGAAGCTAACTTAAGGAGCGCTGATTTAAGAGAAGCCACGCTTCGTCAAGCAAACCTTACACGAGCAAATTTGAGCGAAGGAATTTTAAGAGGTGCATTACTAACAGGAGCAAACTTAGAACAAGCTCATCTAATAGGTACAGACATGGCACGTTCCGACCTGAGTAATGCGAACTGTCGGGAAGCGGAAATGAAACAAGCAAATTTAAGTCGTGCTAACCTGAGTGGGACAAACTTAAGCGGAGCAAATCTCCGTTGGGCTGACTTAAGCGGAGCAAATCTCCGTTGGGCTGACTTAAGCGGAGCAAAACTAAGTGGAGCGAACTTAGTTGGGGCAGATTTGAGTAATGCTAATTTAACCAATGCGAGCTTAGTTCATGCGGATTTATCTCAGGCAAAACTTATAAAAGCAGAGTGGGTAGGGGTTGACTTAACCGGAGCGACTTTAACCGGAGCAAAACTCTACGCAACTTCCCGCTTTGGCTTAAAAACTAGCGGAATTATTTGTGAATGGGTTGACCTAAGTCCAATGGGAGACCGCACAATTTTACAACATTTTAGTTTAGAAGAATCGCAAGAATTTTTTAACGAAACACCTCCTAGCATTAGAATTATTGTTGATGCAGCCCTAGACCATGAAGCAAATTTTGCTATTGCGGGTGCATATTATCAAATTGCTCAACAGTATCAGGAAATAAAACAACCACCTACCATAGAAGTTGGACGTCGTAGGACAGTATTTACTTTTAAAGTTGATAGCGACGCCAGTTTATTACCAACAGCTTATATAACCATTCTTCCATTTAAAGACGCCACAATTACTCAAAATAATATATGTACCGCAGTCGCTATGCTCAGGGGAGAAGATATAGAGTCGCGAGTTCTCAAAGCACCCCAAAGAGTTAAACGACTATCTAATCTTTTAGAAGAAGCAATGGGTAATGCAGCAGCAATTAAACAAATGAAAAAAATTTTAGAACTAACTGCACAACTTAATTTTTTTAAGGCATCTACTCAAACAATCTTAACAAATTCCAGCGCACAAACATTAACCTTATATGAAAGTCCTAAATTTGGTAAACCTTTTGCTAACCGCTCAGATGTTTCACCCTCCGTTTATGATAGTTCCGGAGACTCAGGCAAATTAATAATGCCCTCCTTAGGAGTGATTGTTGATTTCGTCAAAGGGTTTCATCATATCGAATAGTTATTATTTGTCAACAGTCAACCGTCAACAGTCAACCGTCAACGGAGGTAAAACAATGCGAGATGTATTTAATAAAATGAGGGGTCGGACTCGCTTTGTAGTATGTCGTATCATGCTACATTTAGGGGGGTCTGAAGTTGCGCCAATTTTAGGATTATTAAATCGTACAGCGCGAGAAGCCATTGATGAGGAAGGCGATTTAAAAGTTGTCGGAGAAGGACTTGTCGAAATTTGCGAGAGTCTGCTGCGCTATGATGAATCTTGGGTTTCTGCTTCCAATGAAGGTGACGAATTTTGGGACGAGGGTGAAGCAGGAGACTATGAACAAGAGTTATTTAACGATTCTGCTCAACGTTTTGGTAGTGGCTTGGAGTATGATTCTCCGTCTGGGGTGGAAGAACCTTTATCTTTGCCAGCAACTCGCAATGTAGTTGTAATGATTGTTGTTGCCTTTGAAGGAGAAGTAGTAGATTTAGAAACAGACCTGGCAAATATCCAGGCAATGAAACAAGCTTTAAAGGCTTTAATGAATTTACACTACAGCCATAAGCTACGAGCAATTCGTATACTATTTTCTCCTGCCCAGTTTGGAGAGGAACTGACTAATGACCAATTGTTGCAATACTACCCAGAATTAATCCCTTTGTAAATTTTACCTCCCACTTCTGTAGTAATTTTTCGTATTATTCTATCGTGCTAACCGTAGAGACGTTACAACAGGTAGGAAGGTTACAATACGTAGTAGAGACGCGATTAATCGCGTCTCTACATGGAAAATTTTTGTGAATATATATTAAGCTCGAAGTAAGAACATACTTTATCAAGATGTCATGACAATACTGCGTAAACTTACAGTTGTTTTTTTAGCCCTGACCTTGTCTTTCACAACGATTGCTTGTGGTGGTGGAACTCCACAAGCTTCTAACACACCTCAATCCAATAGTGCCAGACCAGTATCTTCCACACCTAGCAAATTGAATGACGGTAAGTATCCCGTGCAACAAGCTAGCTATGACGATGGAAGTGGGGAATATACATTGTTTTTGCTCAATGCCACACCCCCAACCTTCAGAACCGAAAATATACAAATGGCTAGGCTGACTGAGGAGCAAATTAAAGCGGGTGAAAAAAGTTATCTACAAGTAGAAAATGGACAGCCAGCTTTATACTTAACGGAAGACTTTAAAATTGAGTACGTTCACAACGTCACCGAGACCAGAAATAATCCTCAAACCGGACAACAGGAAACGGTAGTTGTCCAACGCCAAAATGGTTTTTGGGCACCTTTTGCAGGTGCTTTAGCTGGTCAAGCTATTGGTAGCTTATTGTTTAGACCGCAGTATTACGTACCTCCAGTGTATCAACCTGGCAATGTAATGGTTGGTTACGGTGGCTATGGTCGTAGTTATAATGACGCAGTAACAAGCTATAGGCAGCGTTATAATGCACCCCCTGCAGCAGTAAGAAATCGTACAGCTTTCCGCACCACAGGCTCACTTAGAAGGTCATATCCTAGCGGTAATTCAAATGTACGTACCGCACCTCAGAGAAATACTGGTGGTAGTCGTGCTACTGGTTCTGGCTACGGAAGCAGCACTTTGAGACAGTCTGGTAGAAGTAATCCTTCTCCACGACGTAACCCCAGTTTTGGTAGCGGACGCTCGTCTGCTCCCCGTCGTTCTACTGGCTTTGGTAGCGGTAGAAGACGTTAGGGGTTGACGGTTGACGGTTGACGGTTGACGATTGACGGTTGACGGTTAACGGTTGACATAATAACCGTAGTCAAACCCAAATTACAAATCCATCAACAGTCATCAGTCAACAGTCACCAGTCACCAGTCAACAGTCATCAGTCAACAGTCAACAGTCAACAGTTATCAAGCTAAGACAGCTTGCTTTTCCCAGCGATTAACTGCGTTACCGATAACAGCAAGTTCTTTCATCACACGGTCAAAATCATCTGGTGTAAGTGATTGAGGTCCGTCCGATAGTGCTTTTTTGGGGTTAGGATGGACTTCTATCATTAAAGAATCGCAACCAACTGCGATGCAAGCTTTGGCCATTGTGGGTACATAAGCTGCCCAACCAATACCGTGGCTTGGGTCTATCATTATTGGTAAATGAGTTAAATTTCTCAAAACAGGTACAACTGATATATCCAACAAGTTACGGGTATATTGACGGTCAAAAGAACGAATCCCCCGTTCGCATAAAATCACATTAGGATTTCCTGCTGCTAATACATATTCTGCAGCCATTAACCATTCTTCGATGGTGGCTGACATACCGCGTTTGAGAAGAACGGGTTTTGGTTGCGCTCCGACTTTTTTCAGCAAGGAAAAATTCTGCATGTTCCTTGCACCAACCTGAACTACATCAGCTACTTCGGAAATTATATCAAGGTCTGCTGTGTCCATTACTTCTGTAATGATTCCCAGTCCGCTTTTTTCTCTAGCTGTTACCAATAGTTCTAATGCACTTTCCCCATGTCCTTGAA
The DNA here is from genome assembly GCA_019359035.1 of Scytonematopsis contorta HA4267-MV1. Taxonomy (GTDB): domain Bacteria; phylum Cyanobacteriota; class Cyanobacteriia; order Cyanobacteriales; family Nostocaceae; genus Scytonematopsis; species Scytonematopsis contorta. The sequence continues at coordinate 98,570 of JAHHIC010000109.1, forward strand.
AAGCGTAAGGTGAAGTACGAGGTTTGTATGCACCCCCACGTAGAAATTTTGCTCCTGCAGCTTTGACACGCATTGCTGTTTCTACTATCATTTCTTCGTTTTCTACGGAGCAAGGGCCTGCGACAACAACAATTGGATGGTTTTCACCAAACACAACTGACCCATCAGGGGTACTAACTATTATTTCTGAAGCTTCTCCGTGACGGTATTGACGACTAGCACGTTTGTAAGGCTGTTCTACCCGTAAAACTTGTTCAATCCAAGGGCTTACTTCTTGAATTTGCAATGGGTCTAAACTAACCGTTTCCCCGACTAAACCAATTACTACTTTGTGTTTGCCAACGATTTTTTCTGGTGTTAATCCCCAGCTTGTGAGTTCCTCGTTGATTCTGTTAATTTCTGCTTCCGGAGAACCAACTTTCATTACTACAATCATGCGAAATTCCCTGAGTAGCTTAAGTTTTCAAAAATTAATTATTCTTTGCAGGTTCTTACCTGTTAATTACCAAGCATCTTGAGATAAATATATATCCTAAAAAAGCTTGTATAAACCATTTAATATAAAGTCTAGCACTAATTCCCAATTACCCTTACCAATTCACAATCCCCAATTACCGAAAGTTATTTTTACGTATCTTTTTTTTAAGATTTTAATTGTTTTTTATAATAAAATTACAATCATAAAATTTTCCAAACAAAAAAATAACGCCCAGCGGTTTCTTTTAATTGCCACTGAGCGTCGAAAACATTAATTACTGTTTAACAATTTTGGGTTAAAAACCTTGTAGAAAGGCGTATCCATAAACGAACATGCTGTGTAGCGTTTCGGCATTAAATCACATCCCTACAAATAAGCGCTAATTATACAGGGAAGGCAGAGGGCAGAGGGCAGAAGGTGGGAATAAGTTAATAAGCTAACAAGGTAATAAGTAATACCCTGTAACAATTCAAAATTTATAATTCAAAATTCAAAATTGAAGAAAATATAAATAATTTTGCATTTTGCATTTTGAATTGATGAAGGTGTTTGCAATCGGTTGGGGTCTGAATCCCCTTAAGAATTGCTCATAAAGCCTTCTGCCTCCTGCCCTCTGCCTTCTTCAAACGTTTTTTTGCCGAGTTTCGCGCCATGCTTCAACCATCCGTCCAAAGTTGACACCAAGCTCTGAAAATCCCAACAGACCACCTACTCTGTCTTCATCCCAAGAAGCAGAAAGTACGCCATAAGTAATACCTATAACCCCTAAACCAAACAATCCCATATTCACTAATAGTATGAGAAGCGGAGGAAGCTCGACTTTGGCGACTGAAATCAGTAAGTAGCCGGAAACCAAGGTTAAAATACCTAACGCACTTGGAACCCCACTGAAAAAAGCAACCCGTCGAATCATTCGTTGGCTAACCACTTTGGGAATTGCCATTTCTTCTTTGGTGTACATTCTCCCTTGGGGTTTCTCTACAGATTCTTTTTTGGACTGTACAGACGACTGCTGAGTTTGCTTTGAAGCTTTTGAAGCTTTTTTGCGCTTCTTCGACGGTTCAAATGGTAGACGATTTTCTTCTGATTCCGCAGACATAGGTAAAATTCCTTAGCCGCGAATACCAAGACGAGCAATTAAAGCTTGATAACGTTCCCGGTCTCCTTTTAGGATGTAGCCCAAGAGACGCTTACGCTGACCGATAAGCTTTAATAATCCCCGTCGAGAAGAGTGGTCTTTTTTATTTGCTTGTAGGTGTTGTGACAGCCTATTAATACGTTCTGTTAGCATGGCAACTTGTAAGTCCGCTGAACCTGTATCGGTCGCGTGGACTTGGTAATTTGACATGATTTCTTGTTTCTTCTCTTGCGTCAGGCTCATAATTCCGTCGATTGTTCTAGTTTTTATGCAGCAGCTTACTATATTACCACAGTGGAAGGGGGAAGCGAAAAGGTAAAAGGATTTTGTCACCTGTGAATTATAAATACTCGCATGTGATTTAATATACATAACTGGTAGTCTTCCTACTTATTTTGCTGATTTTCTTGCTATAATCTCCAAAAACTGCAATCATCAAGCAAGTTGCATATTACTCATTGCTGCTGTAAAAAATCCAGCAATTTTAAGTGAATTAATTCAAAAATTAAGGATAAGTAAAGGAAAAAAGAAGACATGTTTAAATTACAAAACTTCTAAATACCTAGTACTGTCTTTTCAAGCAAAGACCAGGTCTCAACAGTCAACCGTCAACAGTCAACAGTGACACGAATGATAACTAAATCTATTCTCATCATTGATGATGAAGACGATATTCGCGAAGTTGCCCAATTAACCTTAGAAGCTATAAGGGGGTGGCAAGTATTAATAGCTGAATCAGGTGAAGAGGGTCTAGTGATAGCACAAGTAGAAAAGCCAAATGCTATTTTGCTAGATGTAATGATGCCAGATATGGATGGCGTTACTACCTTTAAAAAACTAAAAGCAAACAACCTTACTTGTGAAATACCTGTAATTTTTTTAACAGCGAAAGTACAACCTGCTGAAAAACGGCGTTTTTTAGAATTGGGTGTGAAGGGGGTGATTGCTAAACCTTTTGACCCTATGGCTTTATCAGACCAAGTTACAGAAATTTTAGGCTGGTGATTTAGGAAATAATTTTGTAGAGAGAGAATAAATTCTGTCTCTACAAATCTGGCTTTATAGAAAAAATTTAAAATTTAGACAGTAGTAAATCTATACGCTTGCTTCCGCAGGAACAAGAGCATCTGCGGTAGACCGATTGTCCAAAATAGGCTTACGATTTTTTAAGTCAAATTTATAACCACGCGGCATAATATGCAATCTTGCACCACAAACAGCCAACGGTTCATCTTTTAAAATCTCATCGATATTGCTATGCAAGACTTCTGATTCATCAACAATTGTGACGCAGCCTTCCCCAAAAACTTCAAATTGATTGCCAGTAACAACCATTGCTGTGTTTTCATCAATACCAAAGCCTAGAACGGCAGGTTGTTGTACTAAAGCAGAAATTAAACGTCCTAAACGTCCTCGTTGAGAGAAATGTTGGTCTATCACCACTCCCGGTAAAAAACCCATACCAGGCCCCATATCCACAACATCGATACGAGCATGAGTTTCTGAATCACCTTCAACAATCATAATATCAGGCATAACTGCCGCACCAGCACTAGTACCTCCGATAACTATACCTTCCTCACATCGCTTATGGATTGCATTATCTAGATCTGTATCTTTGAGAATACTCGTAATACGAGCTTGGTCTCCACCTGTAAAAAATATACCTGTTGATTTTGCGACTGCTTCCAAAGCTGTTGAAGAAGAGGCATCTTCGCGAGTTTCGGTATCAATTATACGAACATCTTGCGCTCCAAAACGCTCAAATACTCTAATATAATTTTCCCCTACTTCCCTTGGTAGCTCAGTTGCTGCGGTCATAACCACAATTCTTGCTTTAGTTCCACCAGCACGTCGTACAAATTCTCGTAGGATTTGGCAATCCCCTTCTTTATCTTCAGCTCCACCAATAATTACTAATTGCTTTTTGTTTTGATTTTCACTCATTGTAGTGACCTCTGATTGTATTCAATCAATTAATAAAAAGTATGTTTCCTGTAGAGACGCAATATATAGCGTCTCTCTTAGCGCAATATATAGCGTCTCTCTTAGCGTTATATCAAATTAACGTTACTGCCAAAAAGCAAATCAGCTAAAAAAGAATGTGCCTCCTCTACAGTAAAATGCCTCGGTTTGCCTTGAAATACAATTTGAAATTCATTGTTCTCCGGAACATCTCCGTAACCAGAAATTAATTTACGGTGAAATGCTTCTTCCGCAAGATGCCTGACTTCATTTCTGAAAACAGCTTCAGTGCCTTTCATAATAGGCTGTCTCCTGAATGTTGACTTAATATTTATAAACTAACTCTCTGGATAATTACACCCTTCTTAAGTTATATTTTTTGCTAGTTAAAGTTAATGGCTTATAATAGTTATTAATTAAAAAAAACAATTTTAATATTAAAAAATTATAACCAGAGGTTAACCATAATTATGCCTTTAGATAGCTGAAAATTTATTAATTAGAATGTTATGTTAATTTTTGATACTGAGTTGCGTCTTGCTTAAGTATTAGAAAGTCATTGTAGTTTTTGTTCGCCAGTTCCAGGGTCTCTATCGAGGGTAAAATCAATGGTTCAACAAATAACCACCGATGCAGTCCGCGTAAATGCTAGGGATACAGATGTTTTCGATATTTTTGGCTTCAAATATTATATCGGTCTTAACCCCTATCTAAAGACAAGAGCGTTAGTATTTAATTTAGCTCTTACTGATTATCGTGAGCTTTTGCCAATCGATGATTATATCTCGGTGATTAGCGAACGCTACCCACATCTCCAAGAAGAAAAATATGAATCTCATGCTCATCTATTTGCTCGGACTGTTGCAGAAGTAGTCAAGCTGGACATGGGTTTATATTTTAAGGAATGGAGTGTCACAAAGTTTCATCGCTACTTTACAATTGCCGTTGAATCGTTGCACGCACCAACAGCAAAAGCTGTTGTTTTCTTTGTTTGGGATTGGTTTGAAGCGATTACTGTAAGTCAGGACATTGATTTCGAGCAACAGTTGAGAGAGCTTCAAAATAAATTTCGTCAATCTGTCTATGGTGGACCAACTGTTTATGCTTTGTTGCAAACAGCCCACAATAAAGGGATTCCCGCTTTTTATTTGTGGGAAGAAAGGTTAATGCAGTACGGGTATGGAAAAAAACAAGTTCGTGGTGTTGCAACAACATTTAATTGTGATAGTCATTTGGATTCTGATTTCACTACCCGTAAAGATGACTGCAAAATATTTCTGAAAACTTTAGGTTTTCCTGTACCTGAAGGGGATATTGTCACTACGGAAAGAGAAGCTTTTGCACTTGCACGAGAAATTAGTTACCCTGTAGCAGTTAAACCTGTTTCTGGTCATAAAGGAATAGGAGTTACACCCGATGTACAGTCTTCCACCGAATTGGAAAATGCTTTTCTTCGCGCTGTTGATGCTATTCCAGAAGGTGAGTCAACACGGATAATTGTAGAGAAAAATATTCCTGGGAAAGATTTTCGCTTGCTATGCGTCAATGGTAAATTTGTTGCTGCAACTGAGCGTCGTCCAGCGTATGTTGTTGGTGATGGATATTTGACTATTGAGGAGTTAATTAAGGAAGAAAACCGCAAAGTAAAACGCTTAGACACACCAACTTCATCAATGAGTCAAATCCTTTATGATGAGGAGATGGAATTATATTTAGATGAGCAGGGATTGTCTTTGGATAGTGTCATAAAAGAAGACCGTGTGGTTTACCTTCGTAAGGTTTCTAATCTCTCTGCTGGGGGTGAAAGTATTAATGCGACCCATCTTATCCACCAAGATAATATTAATCTTGCACAAGATATCGCTCAACATTTCCAACTGATTTGTTTGGGTATTGATATTATTACTACAAGTTTAGAGAAATCTTGGAAGTCAGGAAATTTCGCAATTTTAGAAATTAATGCTGCTCCGGGCATTTATATGCATTTAAACCCAGCAGTCGGTGATAGCGTTGATGTTCCAGCTTTCATTTTGCAAACATTTTTTAAATCTCAAAAAGATGCCAGAATACCAATTATCACTTTTAATCGTATTTCTGCACAAAAAGTACAAGAAATTATTGAACACATTTTATCACAACATCTTGATTGGACAATAGGTGCTGTTTGCCGCGATGGTGTGTTTGTTAACCGTTCAGAGAAAATCTTTAATAAGGATTACAATAGTAATGTTCAAAGACTTTTACGTAATCCTAAGCTAGATTTGTTAATCGCTGAGTACAATGAATCAATTTTAGAAGAAGATGGAATGTTTTACTGTGGTAGCAATATGGTAGTTTTAGATAATCCTACATCAACAGAGATGATGCTAACGCAGGATGTTTTTGATGATTCTACTGTTATTATTAGGAAAGGTGATAACGTGGAAATTCGTCGCCAAAATTTGGTGGAAGAAAAAACTTTGAATGCGGGTGAGTCTCTGTCACAGATTTATTTGAATTGGAATTTAGATTACGCTATTTCCACATGAATTTGTAGAGACTAATATAAAGACGTTACATATAGAGACGTTACATGTAACGTCTCTACATGATTATTGGTTTTGTTCCATGTAACTTAACAACCAATTAGCCATTGTTGCTCTACGGGTTTGTCTCGGGCCAAATTCGCCAATTTTATATCCTTTAAAGCCCAGTTTTTCTTTAAGTATTTGCTTGTACTCTTGAGGAATAGAACGAGTTAACTTTACTGTGGGGGGACGATTTTCAATAAAATCGGGTGGTTCTGGATACTCAGAACTCCACTCTGGTGATACTGCACTATTGTTCCATTTGTTGCTTGATTCTTCAAAACGGTAGCCCAAATAGTACCAAACTAAATTGTTGACTGTTGCATCATCTATTTCCTCATTAAGTATCGCCCAAATTGTCTCCGTGGTTAATGGTGGTAAATTAGACATAAGCACAATCCAGCATTAATAGTGAAAAAGCAAAGATTGGCTTGATTTTAGCTCTATCTATATTTGTCAGAGCAGTTTTTCACCAAATATTGTTAGAGTACAGCAACTAGCTGTTCGTTATGCACTAAAGTTGAATTTAGGCTAGGATGTCACATACTTCACTATTAAAAGTGGGCAAGTTCATGGAGAATTCTCAAAGGCGATCGCAAATCCGTGCTCATGTTTTTGTTTCCGGAAGAGTTCAAGGGGTAGGCTTTCGCTACTCTAACGTTGAGACTGCTAAGCATTTAGGATTAAGTGGTTGGGTACGAAATCTCCCAGATAATCGGGTAGAAGCAATTTTTGAAGGAAGTGAGGAAGTTGTAAAAGAAATGGTTCGTTGGTGTCATCAAGGACCACCCGGTGCAATGGTTAAGGATGTGGTTGTGGAATACGGGGAAATAGAGGGATTACAAGGATTTGAGGTTCGTCGGGTTTGACTAAAAGTCTTGCTTGTACCTACTAATCAAACCCCACCCCCAACGGTGACTCCCCGTAAACGGGGAGGGGGCTACGATTTTTTTGATTGTTGTTTGATGATTACTGTTTGATGATTATTGTGGTGATAGGCAATATATTAGTATCAGAATAATTCCAATCTATTCAAATTTTCACAATTAGCAGTTAATAGTTAACAGTCAGCAGTCAGCAGTCAGCAGTCAGCAATTAGGCAGATTGAGCACCAATAAGAGGGTTAGGCACAGGGAAAGAACGATTTTCTAATAGTTTAAATGTACCATTGCTAGCATCGTAAACGAAAACTGCACCTGATTCAATTTCATAAATCCAAGCGTGAAGAGTCAATTTGCCGCTATGCATTCGAGAACGAATTATAGGATAAGTTTCCAAGTTTTCTATTTGCGTTAATACGTTTTGCTCAATAGCAATTTTTAATAATTTTTCTTGTGGGTAACCGCTGTAGTTATCTAAAACAACACGACGGGTAGACTCTGCATGATGTCGTAACCAATCATAAACCAAAGGCATCTGTTGGGCAAGATTTCCAATTTGTAAAAGTCCTCGCATTGCACCACAATGTGAATGACCGCAAATAATAATATCTTTAATGCCTAAACCACCAACAGCATACTCTACTGCTGCACCTTCACCACAATTTAAAGTACCATAAGTGGGGATAATATTACCAATATTGCGAAGAACAAATAATTCACCTGGTGGACTCTGGGTAATTAAACATGGGTCAATTCGTGAGTCAGAACAAGTAATAAACAAGACCTCAGGTGATTGAGCTTGTGATAATTGCTCAAATAGTTCTCTATTTGATGAAAAATAATTGTCGTGAAAATCGTTTAAGCCGTCAATAATTCGTTTAAGAGGCATTGCTTTATTTCCTAGTATACCTTTTTCTCTTTATACTTCATCACTTTAACCCAAGGTTCCGAATAATTTGGTTAAATTATAGCTCTATTTAAGAATATTTATCCGAGTCTTTACGGAAGTTTTTTCATGTACTATCTACCTAGCGTCAGCAAAATTATATACCCTCTAAATTGATTAAGTATAAAACTTGTAAATTATACATTTATGACTCTTAAATTATCTATAAATCCTGACATAAATGATTTTTAATATGTATTTAATTTTGAAGCAAATAAGTAGATTCTTCATTTGTGGAAGCACTTATAATTCTATATTTTGATAAATTTGTGATTTGAGCTACTAATTGATATGTCTAAGAGATATTTAGGACATGTCTTAGATATCTGTGATTTTGATAACATTCATATATAAATTAATTCCCGCATATGATTTCAAGAAAATTATCAACACCCCCAACAATAAAAGACATAATACAATTCAGTATATTTAGATACAGTTAACCTTATATCTATCTCTGAATAATCCCTGTAAAACGAAAAATCAGATACCAACGATTCAGAACTGTTATTCATCTAGCTTATGTTAAGTATCGTTAAGAATCTATAGTTCGTCAATATATTTTACTTATGTGAAGTTAGTATGTATTTTGTATGTCAATCTCATGCAATGTATAAAAAATATCTAACTCTGTAAACTGCTAATTCGTCTAACAATTATTGCTATTTTACCAACAGAGGTGATTTGATAAAGATATTTACTATGTAGATATGCTTTTAGTAGATTAGTATCATAAGCAAAAATGAATGCAATATTTATAAGTAAATTCATTTAAATCAACGTAATGCGACATATTGATTGCGTAAAGTTACACAAACATACAAGTATGCCTTTACATAACAAAACTTAATACTTGTTTATGAATAGTTGATTTTAGTTATGAAAATTAATAAGTAAGTACATAACCTAGCATATTGGCTTAAAGTTAATTATGAATGATTAGCACTTATTGCTGAAACTAAGGATGCTTGTGCTTTATGAACCTGAGCCTGTGCATGATAGTAAAAAATGAAGAGGCATCTTTGTCTAAATGCCTCACTAGTATAAAGGGGGTTGTCGATGAAATCATAGTATTAGATACAGGTTCAATTGACCGAACTCCAGAAATTGCCAAAAAATTTGGTGCAAAAGTTTATTATTTTGAGTGGTGCAATGATTTCAGCGCTGCTCGCAATGAGGCATTAAAATATGTTGCTGGCGATTGGATTTTAGTATTAGATGCCGATGAGACTTTAACACCACAAATTGTACCTCAGTTAAAAGAAGCGATTCAAAACGAAGATTACCTACTTATAAACCTTGTTCGTTATGAAGTAGGAGCTGCACAATCCCCTTACTCCTTAGTGTCTAGGCTGTTTAGGAATCGTCCAGATATAAAATTTTCTCGTCCTTATCATGCGATGGTAGACGATAGCGTATCCGAAATTTTACGCAAAGAGCCTCAATGGCAGGTAGGTTATTTACAAGGCGTGGCAATTTTGCATGAGGGTTATCAGACAAATATAATTGCTCAACAAAACAAATTTGTCAAAGCTCAAGCAGCGATGGAAGAATTTATTGTAGTCCATCCCAATGACCCTTATGTTTGCAGTAAATTAGGAGCATTATATGTAGAAATAGGGAAAATCCCTCAAGGAATAGAATTACTACAAAGAGGAATGAATTTCGTATCGGAAAATTATGAAATACTATATGAGCTTCACTATCATTTAGGAATCGCTTACACTCGTTTAAATATTAGTCCAGAAACATCAAAACAAGCAATTTTTCATTATCAGCAAGCGATAAAACTACCTATTTATCCTATTCTCAAATTAGGTGCATACAACAATTTAGGTAATTTACTCAAAGCTGCTGGAGATTTTAATAATGCGATAACTGCCTATGAAACCACTTTAAAAATCGACCCCAAGTTTGCTATTGGTCATTATAATTTGGGTATGACTTTTAAAGCCATGAATTTATTTACAGATGCAATTAGTTCTTACAAAAAAGCAATACAATGTAATCCTAATTACGCAGAAGCTTATCAAAATTTAGGAGTTGTACTTGTAAAAATAGGTCAAGTCAAAGAAAGTTTATTAGCTTTTGGCAAAGCAATAGTCCTACATGAAAAAAGTAACCCCGAAGAAGCAAAGCGCTTACGTCAGGGGTTACAGGAAATGGGATTGATTTAAGTGGGGAGTGGGGAGTGGGGAATGGGGAATGGGGAATGGGTATTAGTGAAGCAAAACTGAAACAATATTTCCTACTCCCTACTCCCTACTCCCTGCTCCCCATCCCCACCTACTCCCCACTCCCTCTTACAGCTGCGACTTGACAAATTTTTCTAGTCTATCCATGCCTTTTTCGATTGTTGCCATATCGGTAGCATAGGAAAGACGAATAGTGTTATCAGAACCAAAAGCGATACCGGGAATTACTGCGACTTGATGTTCTTGTAAGAAAGCATCACAAAATTCTAAAGATTTTAGTCCGGTTTTGCTGATATCTGGTAATAAATAAAATGCGCCATCAGGTTTAGGACAACTTAATCCGGGAATGGCGTTAAGTCTTTCATACATTACCTCTCGCCTTTTGGCAAAAGCTCGACGCATTTCTTCTACACAGTCTTGAGGTCCTTCTAGCGCTGCAACCGCCCCAAATTGAGCAAATGTACATATATTAGACGTACTATGGCTCTGAATGGTGATTGTGGCTTTAATTAAATCCAATGGTCCAGCTAAATAACCAAGACGCCATCCAGTCATGGAATAGCCTTTGGCAAAACCATTGCTAATAATTGTGCGGACGAAAACTTCATCGCTGACCGAACCAATGCTGACTTGCTTAGTCCCGTCGTAGATAATTTTTTCGTAAATTTCGTCAGAAACAACCAAAATATCGGCTTCAACAATAATATCCGCCAGAGCTTTTAGTTCTGCTGGCGTATATACCATCCCGGTAGGATTTGATGGTGAGTTGATGATAAATAATTTGGTTTTGGGTGTTATTGCTGCCTTTAACTGTTCAGGTGTTATTTTATAGCTTGTTGATTCGTCTGTCTGAACAATTACTGATGTTCCTCCTGCTAAAGTGACCATTTCTGGATAGCTCAACCAGTAAGGTGCGGGGATAATAACCTCATCTCCCGGTTCAATCAGGGCTAGCATTAAATTAAACAGAGAATGCTTACCGCCATTTGTGACGATAACATTTTCTGGTTCGTAATCTAAACGATTTTCGGTTCTAAGTTTTTTGGCAATAGCCTGTCGTAGCTGTGCCTCACCAGCAGCGGGTCCGTACTTGGTTTTACCTTCTTCTAAAGCCTTTTCGGCTGCTGCTTTAATGTGCGCTGGTGTATCGAAATCCGGTTCACCAGCACTAAAACTACAAACGTCGATTCCTTCACTTTTCATAGCCTTAGCCTTGGCTGAAATCGCTAAGGTTATCGAAGGCGTTACCTGACTTACTCTTTCTGCCAGTTTCATCGTTAATTCTTTTGGCAAGTTCTCACTTCTTTAAGAGTATCCCAGAGTTCCTATTGAGATTTGTGCTTTTATAATTCATTTTTGGTTAGTTGCTGTCACTTGATGGTTATTATCTGGTCTTTAAATTCAAGGGCGGGCAAGGATGCCCACCCCACAATATTTGAATAATTTATTTTTTGTTGGAAATCCGCTAGGCGATAGTTACGTCTTCCGACAAATACACGTCCTGAATCAGGTGGAAAAGTTTTACCCCTTCTTCAAAAGGACGTTGAAATGTTTTACGGCCAGAAATTAAGCCTGTACCTCCAGCGCGTTTGTTAATTATCGCTGTGCGTACTGCCTCGGCAAAGTCAGTTTTACCAGCCGCACCACCAGAATTTATTAATCCCGCACGTCCGCTATAACAATTCAAAACTTGGTAGCGGGTCAAATCAATTGGGTGGTCGGTAGTTAAATCAGTGTAAACCCTTTCATTAGTCATGCCATATTTTTTACCCGTAGCTTGAGCGACTGCTTTATAGCCACCATTAAATTCGGGTAGTTTTTGCTTAATAATGTCGGCTTCGATGGTTACACCAAGATGATTTGCTTGTCCAGTCAGGTCAGTAGAGATGTGATAGTCTTTATCTTGTTTAAAGGCATTATTACGTAAGTAACACCAAAGAATTGTCGCCATACCCAATTCATGAGCGCGTTTAAATACCTTGCTGACTTCTTGAATTTGACGAGTAGATTCATCGGAACCAAAATAAATCGTAGCACCAACTGCAACCGCTCCCAAATTCCAAGCTTGTTCCACATCACCAAACATGATTTGGTCATATTTATTAGGATACGTCAGTAATTCGTTGTGGTTGAGCTTGGCAATAAATGGAATTTTGTGAGCGTATTTACGAGAAATTGCTCCCAATACTCCCAAAGTGGTGGCAACAGCGTTACATCCCCCTTCAATCGCCAATTTTACGATATTTTCGGGGTCAAAGTAAATTGGATTGGGTGCAAAAGATGCACCAGCAGAGTGTTCGATACCTTGGTCAACTGGCAAGATAGAAACATAACCTGTGTTTGCTAGTCTACCAGCAGAATAAAGAGTTTGTAGACTCCGCAATACTTGTGGGTTACGGTCACTGTTTAACCAGACTCTATCGATAAAATCTGAGCCAGGTAAATGTAATAAATTTTTGGAAACTTTTGCCTTATGTGTGAGTAAATCTTCGGCTTCTTTACCCAGCAAGGACTCGATAAAACTTGGTGCTGAAAGGGTCGTAGTCATCGCAACTTTGCCTCAATAAATTTAGCACGTGACCATGACTTTACGATAGCACTCCTATTATTAGATACCTATCTATCGGTAGGTTAACTAATCTGTTTATTTATGAATAGCTATTCCTGGTATTGATTACTAGAGATTATAAAAATAAACTTAAATTTATTTAAGTGTAATTGCTAACTATATAACTGTTAATTGGACAACTATTATTCATCAATACTTGTAATAGAAAATACAAATATTTTTATACCTAATTTTTTTTTCTTATCCCCCCATTCCCCACTCCCTACTCCCCATTCCCTACTCCCTATTCCTGAGATTTTTTTGGAGTATCGACAATGGAATCTGACATTTTTCTTGCTAAGTTCATAAAGTCAGAAGGTATCATGACAAGAGTAGTTGTGTTATTTTCCGCACCTACTTCTGTTAGCATTTGTAAACGGCGTAACTCTAATGCTACCGGATTTTCCATAATCAATTGAGAAGCTTCTGCTAGTTTAATCGAGGCTTCCTGCTCTGCAGCAGCTTTAATAATACGAGCGCGTTTTTCTCTAATGGCTTCGGCTTCCTTAGCCATAGCTCGTTGCATTGCCAAAGGAATTTCTACATCTTTCATTTCCACTCGTTCGATAACTATTCCCCAAGATTCGGTGATTTCGTCTACGATTTCCTGGACTTTAACATTAATTTTGTCACGATTTTGTAAAACGTCATCCAAGATGTTTTGCCCAACTACATTACGTAGAGTTGTTAAAGCAGTTTGGTAAACAGCCAACTGATAGTTTTCTACTTTATTAATAGCTTTCGATGGGTCCAGAATCCGATAATATAAAACAGCGTTGACTTTAATGGTAACGCTATCGGCTGTAATAGTTTCTTGAGGTTCGATATTCACAGTTTTGGTACGAATATCGACTTGAGTTTTTTGGTCAATTAAAGGTAATATCCAGTACATTCCTGGACCTCTTGTTCCACTACTTCTACCTAAACGAAAAATAACTCCTCGCTGATATTCTCGGTCTAATTTTAATCCGGAGAGACTGAGAAACATTGCTATAACAAAAAAGGTACTTATAAAAGCTCCCATAAATAATCCCGCTCCTGCTTATACAGGTAGTTTGAGTCTGGCAATCAAAACGATAAGTCAAAACTAACACAACTATTTAGCGATGTGTACACTTGCCATAATTTTTAATTTTATGTCTTTAACAATTAAGCGAAAAACATCTAAATCGAAAAGGTTATTATCTGTAAGCGTTTATAAAAAATTAATATTTATCAAAGCAATCAACCCCAGCATTATCGGCTTTAAGCTAAATTATTTACTTAATAAAATTTAATAATATCTATGCGAAATAGTATATTTACATACTTGATTTTTAGACTGTTAATAGATGTAAACTTTACGAATAAGTAAATTTAACATTATTAATAAAAAAATTGACACCAAAAACAAAACTTCCAGGTGAACAAGTCCGTAAACTAGGAAAGAAACGATACCACTCTGCGATACAACGTTACGTTTTTGCGGGGGCTATTTTTCTGGGGACGGCGCTGTTGCTCACAGTTACTGGTATTTCAGGGCTAGGGATATTAATCTCGCTAGGGGGATTAGGAATTTCGTACTATCTTTACCGAAACGGACAACACCTGATGAAACGAGCCGATGATGCTCAACGAGGTGCTCAAGCCGAAACTGATGTAGCTGAATTATTACGTCCTCTGGGTTATAAAAAATGGCAGGTTGAGTACAACCTAAGAATTAAAAGATGGGGTGATGCGGATGTGGTGCTGTTTTCTCCTAAAGGTAACTGGTATGTAATTGATGTTAAGTCTCATGGTGGCACAAAAGTTTATGAAAGTGGTCGTCTGCGAAAACGGTATGGCAAAAATATTTATGATTTTAAAGAAGGGAATTTAATTTCTAAAGTCAAAGGTCAAGCAAGGGAAGTAAAGCATTTAAAAGGTGCTGAGTGGGTGACAGCACTACTTTGTTTTACAAAAGGTAGTGTGAATATTCCCAGTAATGATATTAATGGAGTTTATGTTGTAGGTGCTGGTGATTTGCTTAATATCTTGCTGCAGTTGGATAAATAATTATTCTTGGTTTATAGTTAATTAGTATAGTACGCCCTAGTTAAAGAGAAATTACCAAAATTTAAAACCACAAAAGGCCAGATATGAAATCAAAGTGTATGGCAACTCAATCTATTTGTAACCCCCAAAGCTAACTCCGAAAAACAACACTCAAAGCCTTCATCGTAATCGCCTTAGCATCCACACCTTGGTCATTAACTAAAACAACCACACTAGATTTTTGATTTGGAAAATATAGCATCTGAGTACGAAAACCATAAGCTATACCACTATGTCCTAAAGCCATACCAAAAGGAGTTTTAATACGTTCTACACCCAACCCATAAGCATAATCTCTATCTGGAAACTTCAACATTTCTGCCATCATATTAGGTGGAAGTAAAGTTTTATCCCCAAACAAAGCTTGCATAAATTTTCCTAAATCTTCACCAGTAGAAACTAATCCCCCATCTCCCAAACCATTTCCATCGTTTACATCTTCAAAGCTGTTACGTTTACCATTTTTATTAGGACGACTATAACCAGTAGCAACATCCCCTTTCGTTGGTTCGTGCAATTCTGTAAAAGTATTTTTTAAGCTTAAAGGTTCTAAAATACGGTTACGTATAGCTTCCGCGAGAGTTCCCTTAGTAATTTGTTCAACAATTAGTTCTAAAAGAATATAATTAGTATCGGTATAAGCAAAGCGCTCTCCTGGTAGAGCTTTTGGCTTAACACCGTACATATACTTAATAGCCTCTTTCGCTGTCCAAGGTTTGGAACGACCCCTAGAAGCAGTTGCCTTTTTGAAAGCGTCTGTATTTAAATATTCTGCGACACCGCTGGTATGATTTAATAGTTGACGTACTGTAATATTTTTACTGTTAGGAATAGAAGAAGAAATAGACTCAGATAAATATTTGGCAATAGGTCTATCCAAATTTAATTTACCTTCTGCCGCTAACTGTAAGACTACTACCGCCACAAAAGTTTTGCTCGTGCTGGCTATAGAAAAGCCATCCGTCGGCTTCATTGGTGTTTTTCTTGCCAAATTGCTCACACCCGAAGCACCTGCCCAAGTGCCATCAGGAGTAGAAATATACAAAACGGCACCGGGAGACTGCTGCTTATTCACTGCTTCATCTAGCACCGACTGTAGTTTCGTCTGTGATTCCATCTGAGGGATTTCTGTTGGCACTACTTCCTCAGGTTGGGGAAGAAAGGGCAGAGGAAGAGGTTGACCAGTTGCCCTTTCGCTAAGACTATGTAGCTCTAAATAACCTATAGCGCCTTGACAAAATAAAACAAATGTAATAAGCAAAACTTTACTTTTCGTAAAATTTTTATGTCTCATACTTTTAATGTAAAGAAAAGTAAGTTAAATATAAAGAAATAATTATAAATGTACAAGTTCCCACAAAAAACATCCATTTATACAATTGCTTAGGGGTGGGGAGTAGGGAGTTATAACAGTCAACAGTCAACAGTCAACAGTAAACAGTTAACAGTTAACAAACAGCAAATGACAATTAAATATAGTGATGTATTTGTGACGATGGCGTCTTTTAATTTAGACATAATGATTGATTTTTATACTCGCTTATTAGAGCAGAAACCTCAACAATATATCCCAAATGTTTATGCTGAATTTCATTTTACGAATGTTAAATTAGGCATTTTCAAACCGAAAATAACTCATGAATTAGAATTTGGCAACTCAGCAAAAAACAAAATTAGTTTGTGTGTGGAAGTAAGCGACTTAGAAGAGGCGATAGCCCACCTTCGCACTATAGGCTACCCGACCCAAAGCGAAATTACTACCGCTTCCCACGGTCGAGAAATTTATGCTTATGACCCTGATGGAAATAGAATAATTTTCCATCAGTCAAAGTAAAGTTTTACAATAAAAAAATTACGAACTAAAATAAACAGTCAACAGTCAACAGTCAGCAGTCAACAGTCAACAGCTAACAGCCAACAAAAAAATGGGTCTAAATCAAAACTATAAATTAAATACAATACAGTGGTATCCCGGTCACATAGCCAAAGCGGAAAAAAACCTTAAAGAGCAACTCAAGTTAGTAGACGTAGTGCTAGAAGTAAGGGATGCACGAATTCCACTTGCAACGAACCATCCCCAAATTCCAGAATGGGTTGGGAATAAAGCACGAATATTGGTACTAAATCGATTGGATATGATTTCTCCCCAAGTCCGACAAATGTGGACAAACTGGTTTAAACAAGAAGGGGAAATACCTTATTTTACTAATGCTCAGCATGGAGATGGGGTCGCCGCCGTTTTAAAAGCTGCACAAGATGCGGGAATTTCACTTAATGAACGTCGCAAAAGTCGCGGGATGCTACCCCGTCCAGTGCGTGCCGTAGTTATTGGATTTCCTAATGTGGGAAAATCCGCTCTAATTAACCGTGTACTCAAAAAACGAGTAGTAGAAAGCGCAGCTCGTCCTGGAGTTACACGTCAATTGCGATGGGTGAGAATTTCTCAAGAATTAGAATTACTTGATGCTCCTGGTGTAATTCCCCTAAAGTTAGATGACCAAGATGCAGCTTTAAAATTAGCAATTTGTGATGATATTGGTGAAGCTTCTTACGACAATCAATTAGTAGCAGCAGCACTTGTAGATTTATTAAATTACCTGGAAGCAGTACATTCCAAAGTTTTACCAAAAACATCTTTACAAACCCGCTATGAGCTTGACGCCACACCCTATGCTGGAGACGAATATTTACATGCTTTAGCAGAACATAAATACACGGGTGATGTGGAAAGAACTGCGCGTAAATTATTAACAGATTATCGCAAAGGATTATTAGGAAATATACCCTTAGAATTACCACCAAATTGGTAAAAACCCCATCTAACGTAGAGACGTTACATGTAACGTCTCTACATCTGTGAACCCAACAGATAACCCATCCGTTACATCCGTTGATAATCCGCACCAATGCTGTTATTCACGATGTCCGCTGCAGTAGGCATTCGAGAAGGTACAAAAATCTGCAACACTTCATTCTGTATTTATATGTAATTCTATTTCAGAAATTATAAAGAATTCATCAACCTGAGGTGAAGAATAAATCATTTGATATTAATTCTTTAATTTTTATTTCATTCCCAGCCTCCTGATAAAAACTCCAGTTATTTCATTAGATTATTAAATATAATAAGATAATCACCAAATTTAACTGATTTTTAGAAAAAATTCTTTCTAGAAAGGCATTTTCACTGAAAGCATTACCCGCAAGCTTCCTAGTGATAGGTAAATATTCATACACTTATTGCTACTTAGATATTTAAATGCCATCATATTTCATACGTAATAATCATTAGTAAAAGTTGGCATAATGAAAGCAATAATGTCATAAAGAGAAGGTCAACAGTTCGCTCTTGCTATATTGCTCACTAAGGGAGGCGTTTGCACCGTCGTAGCCTTTGCTTCTAGGATGGATATATCTACTTAAACATGACTGAACTTAAACTGCGCCTAAACGAAGGAGATACCGAAAAAACGGTAACGGTGCATCAGGATGTATTTACCATCGGTCGTTTACCGGAATGTGATTTATACTTGCCCTTTGGTGGGGTTTCCCGTTGTCACGCTCGTTTGACGAAAAACTCTGCTGGAACATGGACGCTTGAAGATTTAGGTAGTAAAAATGGGACACAAGTGAATGAGCGTCTTCTTACCGCACCTCAAGAGCTATGTCACGGAGATGTAATTTGGTTAGGTGATGCTAGTTTAGTAGTCGTGTTAACCATAGAAACAGCAGAAGAAACAAGTAATACGGAGGAGGATTCCGCTGAGTTTAGTCAGGAAGAAACATATGGTAAAAGGACAATCCTTCGTAACGTAAAACAATTACAACAACGATGGATAGAAGCACAAGATAAAGACGGGGACAGTAGTAATAAGGATAAAACAATTGCTCGTTTAAAAGATTTGGTAGATATTGCCAAAAGTCTTTCCGGTGCAGCCTCTATTCAAGAGATATTTACTCAAGTACAGCAAGTAGTTTTTCGTTACCTTGATAGCATTGACCGCTTAGCATTATTAATTGATGTAAGCAGTACGGGAAAGTTAGAACTAATTAATTCTGCCACTAGAAGTGCAAGCCAACAGAAAAATCTAGCATCTGATGGTAGTTGGATTAGTCGCAGTATTTGTCAGAGAGTATTTGACGAAAAAGTTGCAATTCAAACTGCTGATGCCCAGAAAGACGAACGTTTTTTTGGTGAGCACAGTATTTTAATTAAAGGTATTCGTAGTGCAATGGGAGTACCTTTATGGGATGAAAATAAAGTAGTTGGTGTTTTGTATGCTGACGCAGAACTTTCTTCTTATCATTGGGTAATTCAAGGTGAAGAAGAACTCAGTTTTTTCTCGGCTCTCGCTAATATTGTTGCTTGTAGTGTACAACGTTGGTTATTAGCAGAAAAACTAAAAAGTGAAGAAGTAATTCGTCAAAGATTAGAACGCTATCACTCTCCCGCAGTTGTACAACAATTAATCGCTATGGGAGCATCAATCGATGGTCGTTTGCCTCCCACAGAAAGCGAAATTAGTATATTGTTTGCCGATTTAGTCGGTTTCACTGCTCTTTCAGAAAGATTAAAACCTAGTCAAATAGCAGAATTATTAAATAAATTATTTGAAGAAATGCTACAAGAAGTATTTTGTTTTGGTGGCACTTTGGATAAATATATAGGTGATTGTATTATGGCATTTTTCGGCGCACCGGAACCCCAAGCAGACCATCCTGACCGTGCTGTTTCAGCTGCAATAGGAATGTTAAATCGCCTACAAAAACTTAATGATAATAACTTTTGGCAAGAACCATTACAGTTAAGAATTGCAATTAATAGCGGAAAAGCTGTAGTTGGAGACGTAGGAAGCTTTCAAAGGGTCGATTACACAGCTTTAGGAGGTACAATAAACTTGGCTTCTCGGATGGAAAGCATTTGTCCTCCCAGTGAATGTGTTATTAGTGAAGCCACTTATAAAACTCTTTCTGACCCCTCTTGTTTTCAAGAAATGGGTCTTTACCGTTTTAAAGGAATTCCTAGATTAGTTAAAGTTTATCAAACGAAATTAATGGGGAGTAGGGAGTAGGTAAAACAATTCGCAATTCGCAATTTGGAATTCGCAATTATTGGTAATTAGATAATTATTTAATTGCGAACTGCGAATTGCGAATTGCGAACTGTCTTCCCACTCCCCACTCCCCACTCCCCACTCCCCACTCTTGGAAGATTTTTTTTTGCGGATTAAACTTAAGATAGTAGCTTCCAAGCTCAATGTATTAAACAAGAAACTACCTTAAACTTTTTAAGGAGAGGTTAAATAATGGCTATCGCTACAATTAATCCTGCTAATGGTGAAGTACTTAAAACTTTTGAACCACATAACGATGAAGAAATCGCTCTTAAGCTAGATTTAGCTGAACAAAGCTTTCAAAAATATCGCTTTCTCAGTTTCTCACAACGCGCTGGGTGGATGCAATCAGCGGCTGATATTTTATTACAAGATAAAGCGCAGTTCGCTAAACTCATGACCTTAGAAATGGGTAAAACTTATAAAAGCGCTATTGCTGAAGTGGAAAAATGCGCCCTAGTTTGTCGCTATTACGCAGAAAATGCGGCTGATTTACTTAAGGATAATTACGTACAAACAGATGCGAATAAAAGTTTTGTTAAGTATCAACCTATTGGCGTAATTCTTGCTGTCATGCCGTGGAATTTCCCATTTTGGCAAGTGTTCCGTTTTATAGCACCTACTTTAATGGCGGGAAATGTTGGTTTACTTAAACACGCTTCTAATGTACCCCAATGCGCTTTAGCAATCGAAGATGTTATTCAACGCGCTGGTTTTCCCCAAGGAGCATTCCAAACTTTATTAATACCTGCGAATAAAGTAGCGAATGTAATGAGTGACGACCGTGTAAAAGCTGCGACTTTAACTGGTAGCGAATTTGCCGGAGCTTCACTTGCTAGTGTTGCTGGTAAACAAATTAAAAAAACCGTCTTGGAATTGGGAGGTAGCGACCCGTTTATTGTCTTAGAAAGTGCCAACATCGAAGCGGCAGTTGCTACAGCGACAACAGCCAGAATGCTGAATAACGGACAATCTTGTATCGCAGCCAAACGTTTTATTGTTGCCGAATCAGTTGCAGACGAATTTGAAAAATTACTTTTAGAAAAATTTCAGTCGTTAAAAGTCGGTGACCCTATGCACCCAGAAACAGATATTGGGCCTTTAGCAACACCCGATATTCTCAAAGACTTAGACCAACAAGTTCAAGCTTGTATCCAAAACGGTGGAAAAATTCTCACGGGTGGACATCCTTTATCCAACATTCCTGGCAATTTTTATCCGCCAACAATTATTATAGATATCCCCCCTGACAGCGCAATTGCCAAAGATGAATTTTTTGGGCCAGTAGCGATGTTATTTCGTGTTCCCAACATTGATGTAGCAATTAAAATAGCGAACTCTACTCCTTTTGGATTAGGTGCGAGTGCTTGGACTACAAATACAGAAGAACAACAAAGATTAATAGAGGAAATAGAAGCAGGAGCCGTATTTATTAACGATATGGTCAAATCAGACCCTAGATTACCTTTTGGAGGAATAAAACGTTCTGGATACGGACGAGAGTTAAGTACTCAGGGCATACATGAATTTGTAAATGTTAAAACAGTGTGGGTTAAGTGATTTTGCTAATTGGGAATTGGTAATTGGGAATTGGTAATTGGGAATTGGGAATTGGGAATTGGGAATTACCCGTTACCCATTACCCATTACCCATTACCCATTACCCATTACCCATTACCCATTAGCTCTTATAAATTGAGGAAAATAAAATGAATACCGCAGAACTATTGGTAAAATGCCTGGAAAACGAAGGAGTTGAATACGTTTTTGGACTCCCTGGTGAAGAAAACCTACATGTTTTGGAAGCAATCAAAAATTCTTCCATAAAATTTATTACTACCCGTCATGAACAAGGTGCTGCATTTATGGCGGATGTTTACGGACGTTTAACCGGAAAAGCGGGGGTGTGTCTTTCTACTTTAGGCCCAGGAGCAACTAATTTAATGACCGGGGTCGCAGATGCTAACCTTGATGGTGCTCCTTTGGTAGCGATAACTGGACAGGTCGGAACTGACAGGATGCATATCGAATCCCACCAATATTTAGATTTGGTGGCAATGTTTGCTCCGGTGACAAAATGGAGTAAACAAATTGTCCGACCAAGTATCACACCTGAATTAGTTAGAAAAGCTTTTAAAATTTCTCAAAGCGAAAAACCTGGTTCTGTTCATATTGATGTACCAGAAAATATTGCCGCAATGCCTGTGGAAGGCAAACCATTACGTCAAGAAAAAGCTGATAAAACCTATGCTTCGTTTGCAAGCATTCGTGCTGCTGCTGCTGCTATTTCTCAGGCAATCAATCCAATTATTTTAGTTGGAAATGGAGCAATTCGTGCCCAAGCGAGTGATGCTGTCACTCAATTTGCAACTCAAATGAATATTCCTGCTGCAAATACTTTTATGGGTAAAGGGATTATTCCTTATACCCATCCATTAGCCTTATTGGCTGTGGGATTGCAACAGCGTGATTTTATTAATTGTGGTTTTGATAATACCGATTTAGTAATCGCTATTGGCTATGATTTAATAGAATTTTCCCCTAAGAAATGGAATTCTAATGGGCAAATTCCTATTGTGCATGTTGGAGCAAATCCAGCAGAAACAGATAGTAGCTATATCCCCACAGTGGAAGTAGTTGGAGATATTTCCGATTCTCTCGATGAAATATTAAAAGTAGCAGACAGAACTGGAAAAGCTAATCCTTATGCAATTAGTTTACGGGCTAATATTCGTGCTGATAACGAAATATATGCTAAAGATGACGGGTTTCCCATTAAGCCGCAAAAAGTAATTTATGATTTGCGTCAAATAATGGGGCCGGAAGATATTGTTATATCAGATGTTGGTGCTCATAAAATGTGGATAGCTCGCCATTATCATTGTCATAGCCCTAACACATGCATAATATCTAATGGTTTTGCAGCAATGGGTATCGCAATTCCTGGGGCTTTAGCAGCTAAACTAGTACATCCTAATCGTAAAGTTATAGCTGTAACTGGTGACGGTGGTTTTATGATGAATTGCCAAGAACTAGAAACAGCTTTGCGTGTTGGTACACCCTTCGTCACTTTAATTTTTAACGACGGTGGCTACGGTTTAATTGAGTGGAAACAGGAAAATCATTTTGGCAAAGGTAAATCATCTTTCGTACATTTTGGTAATCCAGATTTTGTCAAATTTGCCGAAAGTATGGGATTAAAAGGTTATCGCGTTGAGTCAGCAACAGATTTAGTTCCTATTCTCAAAGAAGCTTTAGCACAGGATGTTCCTACTGTTATTGATTGTCCTGTTGATTATAGGGAAAACGTGCGGTTTACCCAGAAAGCAGGGGAATTGAACTGCGCTGTTTAAAAACAAATGTAGAGACCGAATTAATTCGGTCTCTACATTTTGGGTAACTAAAAATGCAAAAAAGGTGGTCTAATAGCCACCTTAAAAAAATGTCAAGTTCACAACTAAAAAATTCTTATTTTAAGCTAAAACGAAGTCCACATCACTGGCTCCTTCAGCAACAGATTGCCCAGATGTTAAACGTTGACCATTGACTTCAATAGCAAAAGGTGTACCATCCAAGTTAAGGTTATAATCAGTTTTTTCTCCCGTATATCCCACACTGGCAACCATCTTCCGCTGACCACTTTCGTCGTATTTAAAAGCCAACATTTGATTTTTGCTTTGTTGACTGTCCTCTGCCCAAATCACCATATATTGTTGTCCTTGATAGTCAAAGACTTTTGGGGGACGATTGGGAACATAACGACCTGGATTACCAAAGCTTCTATCTAAAAAATCTTGAACAGAGTTAGGCTCTACTGTGGCATAAGCTACTTCTTCGGAAGAAGTTACTTCAGCATCTCCTTGCTCTTCCGGAACAACTTCTTCCTCACCACGATTCTTAAAATAATCCACTGCTGCTTTTGTTCCAATTGCACCAACAGTTGCAACGCCAGCACCAATTAGAATATTACGAAGTAAGTTACTCATAGTTATCTCCTGATGAACAGAAAGCACCGTGGATAATAGTAGCATCCCTGAGGCGAATTTATAAATTGATTGTTTTTTTTAATAATTCAAAAAAGTGTGATTTATTTATCTTGAAAATTTTCAAAATTAACGTTTAGTAAACCACCTCACAATTCAGTAAAAATGCGGTTCATATAGTATTTTTTTTGCTTATTTTCTTAATTAACTATCAAGCTATTAATACTTGATTTCACAATAATTCTCTGATTAGCCAACTCAACTGCTAATTTTATTGCCGCTTTCATACTGGTAGCATCAGCTATCCCTTGACCTGCGATATCAAAGGCTGTTCCGTGGTCAGGTGAAGTCCTCACAAACGGTAAACCAATGGAAGTATTCACCGCACGGTCAAATGCCATCAACTTCACAGGAATTAGTCCTTGGTCGTGATAAAGCGCAAGATAAGCATCCGCAACTTTTGATGGTTCAATTTTACCAAACCAAGCTTGACCAGGTTTCACCCACATAGTATCTGGAGGAGTTAATCCAGAAAGCTGCAAATTAGGACGTTTTTTGCGCTCTTGTTCTAACCAAGAAATCAACCAATCTTGTTCCTCAGTTCCTAGTTGTCCCTCTTCCCCGCTATGAGGATTCAAACCCGCTATCTCTATTCTGGCTTTTTCTAAACCAAAATCTTGCCGCAAACACTCTACTAACAAATCCAGTTTTTCGGTCATTAATTCTGGTGTCAATACCTTAGATACTTGACAAAGGGGAATATGTGTAGTTACTAGCAATGCCCTGAGTGTCCAACCGGAGTAGGGAGAACGACCAACAAATAACATTCCGACCCTAGAAGCACCTGACTTTTCGGCTAAAAGCTCTGTTTGCCCAGGGTAGTCATAACCTGCCATCTTCCAAGCTGATTTTGCTATGGGAGCTGTAACAATTGCATCGAATTCACCTCGGTTAGCGCTAGCAATCGCACGCTCCATGAACGCATAAGATGCCTTACCACTCGCAGCGTTACCCTTACCAATAATAATGCCATCTCGAACATCTTTATCTAGGGGCACATCAATCATTTTGAGCATCGTCGGATGCATCAACGGTTCCACCTTGCCAGCCTCCAGCAATTGGGTATGGATTTTGGCTAGCAATTCCCTATTACCTACCACTGTCATATCATTATTTTTAGTGACATCGGGGTCAGCTAAAGCTTTTAGAATTACCTCTGCTCCAATACCTGCTGGGTCTCCCAAGGTTAAAACCAATCGCGGACGACGAATTTCTGAATTTTTCATTTTGTGCTTGACGGTTGATTATTGAGGGTTAAGGGTTGACGGCTGACTGTTGACGGTTGACGGCTGTCTGCTTACAAAGTGGTTTACAATATTTAACGCGGGTCTCATCCCATATTTTGAATGACGAAGCCCAGAAATCGCTTCTTGATAAGGTTACACATCGTATTTTAGGAGAATTACACAAATGAGCGGCGAACTTTTAAATGCAGCACTGTTGTCTTTTGGTTTAATTTTCGTAGGCTGGGCACTGGGTACAGCGTTACTCAAAATTCAAGGCGCCGAAGAAGAATAAACTATATACATTGCTTAATGTCGAGACGCGGTAAATGAGACGCGGTAAATGAGACGTGATTTATCACGTCTCTACAAAAATAATTACATTTTTTAACCTGAATGTAGAGACGTTACATGTAACGTCTCTACACGTGTAACATTTTGTTGTAAGATGGATATCTAAGAAGATTAAATTAATGTAAACTTTTGTTTGCACTAGGTATTTCTGTTAAGATTTTTGTCATAAAGTATTAAGTTTTGTAAAAACCCTCATGAAAATATTAATCGTCGGTGCCACTGGCACCCTAGGAAGACAAGTGGCTCGTCGTGCTATCGATGAGGGGTATCAGGTGCGTTGCCTTGTGAGAAGTGCCAAAAAAGCGGCATTTTTGAAAGAGTGGGGTGCGGAGTTAGTTAAAGCGGATTTGTGTTATCCTGAGACGCTTGTACAAGCTCTGGATGGTGTAACTGCTATTGTTGATGCAGCAACAGCACGCGCAACAGATTCACTCAGCATCAAACAAGTAGACTGGGATGGGAAAGTTGCCCTGATACAAGCTGCTGTGGCTACTGGTGTAAAGCGATATATTTTCTTTTCTATATTAAATACCGAACAACATCCTGACGTGCCTTTGATGGAAATAAAACGATGTACTGAATCGTTTTTGGCAGAGTCTGGGTTGGACTATACTATTTTACGTCTGGCTGGTTTCATGCAAGGTTTAATCGGACAGTATGGTATTCCTGTATTGGAAGGACAGCCTGTGTGGGTGACTGGAGAGTCTTCCCCCATAGCTTATATGGATACTCAAGATATAGCAAAATTCGCAATCCGTGCCTTAAAGCTTCCACAAACAGAAAAGCAAACTTACCCAGTTGTTGGAACCCGTGGTTGGGATGCAAAAGAAATTATTAACTTATGTGAACGTTTGTCAGGCAAAGAAGCACGGGTAACACGGATGCCAATTAGCTTACTTCGTGCTGTTAGAAACATGCTGCGCTTCTTTCAATGGGGTTGGAACATTTCTGATAGATTAGCATTTACAGAAGTTATAGCCAGTGGTAAAGCGCTGGACGCTTCAATGGACGAAACGTATGAAATTTTTGGATTTGACAAAAATGAAACTACAACTTTAGAAAGTTATTTACAAGAGTACTTTAACCGCATCATGAAGAAGTTAAAGGAACTCGACTATGAGAAAACTCAAGTCAAAAACAAAAAGCAAAAACAAAAACAGAAAAAGACTCCCTTCAAAAAAGTTAATAGTTGACAGTTGACGGTTTACAGTTGACGGTTAAAGGTTAGCGGTTAACATTTTATTGAACAATATTAGAGAGTAATGTTGTCAAAAATGTGTAACGATTAAAATATACTGAGCATCCCCAATACTTGGATAATTGAGTGTGCCGAAAGCAGGCATTATTTACAACGACGTAAAACCGATAGCGAGTCGTGTCGCTGTCGAACTAAAAGAAAAGTTAACTGCCGCTGGTTGGTCTGTCTGTTTAACCAGCGGTGTCGGTGGCATGTTGGGCTATTCAACACCAAACAGCCCAGTATGTCACACCCCAATTGAAGGTTTAACTCCCCCTGGCTTCGATTCAGAAATGAAATTCGCCATTGTTCTGGGGGGAGACGGTACTGTATTAGCAGCTTCGCGACAAGTTGCACCGCATGGTATCCCTTTGCTTGCTGTTAACACTGGACACATGGGCTTTTTGACAGAAGCTTATTTAAATCAACTTCCCCAAGCTATCGAAAAGGCAATGGCCGGGGAATATGAAATAGAGCAGAGGGCAATGCTCACAGTAAAAGTCTTTCGTAAGGAGTCTGTGCTGTGGGAAGCGCTGTGTTTGAATGAAATGGTTCTCCATCGCGAACCACTGACTTCAATGTGTCATTTTGAAATAGCGGTAGGACGCCATGCTCCGGTAGATATTGCTGCTGATGGAGTGATACTTTCGACACCAACAGGGTCTACAGCATATTCATTAAGTGCCGGCGGACCAGTAATAACGCCAGGTGTACCAGCGCTGCAATTAGTGCCTATTTGTCCTCACTCTTTGGCATCGCGAGCATTAGTGTTTCCCGATAACCTTCCAGTAAATATTTACCCAGTTAATGCACCTAGATTAGTAATGGTGGTAGATGGAAATGGTGGCTGTTATGTAATGCCAGAAGACAGAGTACATGTAGAGCGTTCGCAATACAGTGCCAACTTTATTCGCTTACAACCGACAGAATTTTTCCGGATTTTGCGAGAAAAATTAGGCTGGGGATTACCTCACATTGCCAAACCGACATCGGTGGAATTGCCTTAGTTTTGAAGGTTGACTGTTGACGGTTGACTGGTGACTGGTGACTGTTGACGGTTGACTGTTGACGGTTGAGAAAGCATCGCTAAGATAAATAAGTTATTAAGATTTTTGCATCTGCGATTTTTATAAAAGATACTTAAGCCTGCAAAAACATGGTGATTTTTGCAGTGTCAGAAAACCCAAAGTTTGTTGCCAGTAATCAGTAGTTACTGGCTAGTATCTACCTAAAAACAGCGGAACAATTAATAACCAATAAGCAACTAACAACTGTCAACCGTCAACCGTCAACCGTCAACAGTCAACCGTCACCGTCAACAACTATATGACATTAACCCAAACCCCTTGTGTTTTGGTAATTGAAACCGACGAAAGTTTAGCTTCCCAGATGAGTTTAGACTTGCATGAAGCAGGCTATGAGACGTTTGTAGCTCGCGATGCATCCCAAGGAATGCAATATTGTCGTGACCAACAGCCAGCTTTGATAGTTGTAGACCGAATGCTCACAGGAGAATCGGGACTATCGTTTTGCAAAAATCTGAGAAATGCCAGAGTTTGCTCTCCTATATTAGTTTTAATGGCACGAGACGCCGTAGATGACCGTGTTGCCTGCTTAGAATCTGGAGCAGATGACTATTTCCTTAAACCATACCGTTGTGAAGACTTTTTGAAATTGGTTCGTCTTTACTTAAAACCGGATGTAGACACTGGAGAGCAGCTACGTTTTGGTGATTTAGCCTTAGACATAGCCACCCGTCGCGCTATCCAAAACGGACGAGCAATAGACCTTACCATGAAGGAATTTGAATTACTCAAATATTTAATGGAACATCCCCGTGAAGTACTAACACGAGAACAGATTTTGGAAAATGTTTGGGGTTACGACTTCATGGGTGAATCAAATGTGATAGAAGTGTATATCCGTTACCTAAGGCTAAAAATTGAAGAAGAGGGTAAAAAACGATTAATTCAAACCGTCCGTGGTGTCGGTTATGTCCTAAGAGAATCTTAATAATCAATTCGCAATTCCCCACTCCCCACTCCCCACTCCCCACTCCCCACTCCCCACTCCCCATGATTTCTAAAGTAACTTTGCTATCAATCGTTTTAGGTGTTATGCTGTTTGGCTGTTCGACTCCAACACCAGCTAAACCTCCTGGGGTTACTACAACTTCGGAAGCTTCAACATCAGTGGCACAAATTACAAATCAGGGTCAAGTATTACCTATTTCTGGTTATGCTGTTCTTCCTAATGGCACAAAACTTGAATTAGAAGTGGCACGTACACCCCAACAGCAAGCAATGGGTTTAATGTATCGACCCGCTTTACCAGACAATCGGGGGATGCTTTTTGAGTTTTCTTCACCTCAACCAGTTAACTTCTGGATGAAGAATGTACCAGTTGCTCTAGATATGCTTTTTTTACACAAAGGCGTTGTTAAATATATTGCGGTATCTGTACCTCCCTGTGCTAAAGAACCTTGCCCTACTTATGGACCAAATACGCTTATTGACCAAGTAATTGAGCTACGTGCCGGACGTGCTGCTGAATTAGGGCTAAAGAAAGGTGACAGTATCAAAGTTTCCTTTGTTGACACCCAAAAATTACGTAGATAAGCCTCGGAAATACTTTTATTAAGGTACTAGTCAAAAATAATACTAAAAATAATGCTAAAAAAGTATCACGTACTATAGATAAAGGTTAAATTTATGGCTAGTATTATGTCTACTGCTTAAACACCAGAGATTGGCCTGTACCTAAGTAAGGTAATAATTTTAGCATTTGGTAAAAATCCTTCTTTTGGTGTACGTGTTATAAGTCACCAATAAGAGATTATTAAGCAATGGAATCTTGGTTACCACAGCTGTAGTTAAAAAAGCAAGCTTAGTAACAGAGTCGAGTTAATTTGACTAAATTTCGCTTTTTCCCTGGTCTTGCCTTCATTTTAAAGCAGGCAAATCATGCTAAAATTTTTATCCCTTTTATTTCTGGGCAGAAACTTTCGCGTAAAAATCAACCCCTAAAAGGTACTTATAACAGTTAGACACAGTGACAGATGAAATACTGGCTACTTGCTAATAAAATCGCTTGATAAAAATATGACAATACACTTTACACAAGGAGGTGGGATAAAAATGTCACCATCGAGTTACTCTAGTTTGATTCGTTTTTTAGAAGAGGATTTGGCAATCTCCTCAGCTTCAATAGACGTTGCGGTGCGTCATAGTCAGCAAAACCCTGGTCCATTACCAATGATTTTGTGGCAGTATGGGTTTGTGACCCTAGACCAGTTGGAAAAAATTTATGACTGGCTAGAAACAGTGTAGGTAAAGAGTAGATAACATTAGGAGAAGCCGTTTATGGTAATACATCGACTCGACCTAAGGCAAAAACTCAGAAAGGGGGAAGATATTAAATTGACAAAGCGGGAAAATAAACCCGCTTTTTTAGCTAAATTAAAAATATTCTCATTTGGTTAAACTTCTGTGACTAAAATAGTTTCTTGAATAAATTGCCGATTATCGTCTAAACACCAACTGTTAATGCAATCAGCTTTACCATAAAGCGTCGAAACAATAATGTAGGAATATTCTTGCCAAGCAAATTCGCGGTCAAATTC
Source organism: Scytonematopsis contorta HA4267-MV1 (assembly GCA_019359035.1). Classification (GTDB taxonomy): domain Bacteria; phylum Cyanobacteriota; class Cyanobacteriia; order Cyanobacteriales; family Nostocaceae; genus Scytonematopsis; species Scytonematopsis contorta. The sequence continues at coordinate 129,014 of JAHHIC010000109.1, forward strand.
CGAAGGTGTTGCTGGGTAGTCTGGGTGGGAATGATAAATGCCTATGATTTCCAGTTTGATTTCCCGTGCTTTTTTTTCTGCTTGCAACATAGCCTTTGGTGAGATAGCATATCGACGGGTTTTACCATAATTAGAATCATTAACCCCGAAATTATCTGAGGATTCAGAACCCCAAACATTTTCTGTTGGTATAACCTCCAGCACATTTTTTTCTGCTTTGATACGATAGCCCAGCATTATTCCACAGCATTCCAAAGGGTAAGAGCTTTCGGACTGGGTTTTAATGATTTGCAAGTTTTTAGGGTCTAGCCTAATCATTTTTAAATTGCTAATTGCTAATTAAATTATTACCCATTACCAATTACCCATTACCAATTACCAATTAGCCATTCAAAAGTTATGGCTCAACTTCTCAATGTAATTTTCCAACAAGCCTTTAACTTCGACAGTTTTACTTACGATTCGGTCATAATCTGAAGTATCAAGCATATCTAGCTCATGACAAAGCAGCAGATAATACTCCACTTCAATCGCTGCATCTTGGGCTAATTCCAAAAGATTTATTTGGTCGTCCAGGTCTTCACGATTGAACCCTTGGGCAATTTTAATTGGTATAGCAGAACAAGCTAAACGGATTTGCTGCGTTAACCCTAGCAATTCATCTTCAGGGAAATTTTTCGTTACCTGATAAATTGCAACCGTTAGCTCATGGGCTTTTTCCCACTCTTTGAGTTCTCGAAAATCTGTCATTTTTGTTGTGTGTTCTTGACATAATAATCGGCTGGGTTAATACCCACTCTAATACTATGCACTAATTCTCTGATTATTATGTACGTGATATTACTGAATTTAATAAAATGATTAAAGACAATGTAAATTTGATTAAAAATAATGTAGAGACGTTACATGTAACGTCTCTACACAGGTTTTGGATTTACGAATTTGCGATTATTTAGCTGTTTTGAAACAATAGATATGAATTAAAAGCTAATATATTGAGTCTTTGTAAGTTAATGAGCTTTACCTGCTCCGAGATACAATTCACCGACTTCAGGGTCGTTTAGCAATTCTTTACCTGTACCAGAAATTGCGTCGCGTCCTGACACTAAAACATAACCTCGATGTGCCATTTCTAAAGCTTTACGAGCGTTTTGTTCGACTAAAACTATTGCTGTGCCTGATTGATTAATTTGTTTAATTTGCTCAAATACTTGTGTGACTAAAATCGGTGATAAAGCCGCAGAGGGTTCATCCAAAAGCAATAAGCTGGGTTCTAACATCAAAGCCTTACCCATAGCTAACATCTGACGCTCTCCACCAGACAAAGTGCCTGCACGCTGACGACGACGGTCGCGAAGTTTGGGGAACATACCAAATATTTTGTCTTTGAGTGGTTGTAAGGGAACATTGCGGACGAAAGCACCCATTTCTAGGTTCTCTTCTACTGATAACGAAGGGAAAACGTTCGCAATTTGCGGAACGTAACACATCCCTTGCTTAACGATATCGTTGGATTTAAGTCCGACAATATTTTTGCCTTTGAAAATAATTTGACCTGTATGGGGGGTTACAAGACCAAAAATAGCTTTTGCTAAAGTGGACTTACCAGCACCATTGGGTCCAATTACAACAACTAATTCTCCTGCTTCAACTTTGAAATTTACACCTTGCAGGATATCTACGTCTTTAATGTACCCAGCGCGAACATTGTCAACAAACAATAAAGAATCAATAGCCATTTGTCAATAATTATTTAGTTAATAGTCAATAGTTTATAGTCAATGGTCATTTGTTATTGGTCAAGAGTAATAAACGACTTAACAAAATATTTCGTAGGTTGGGTTGAGGAACGTATGCCGAAGCGGCACGCTGCGCGAACGCGTAGCGTCCGCTTCGGATAACCCAACAAGCAACCAAAGAGTTGGGTTTCCGTTATTCCTCAACCCAACCTACTAATTACGGCGTTTTTTGCAGGTCAGGACGTTCTTCAGCCACTATCGCTCCTTCGACTGGGCAAACTTGGATACAAATACCACAATCAATACAGATTCCAAAGTCAATCCAGTACCAATCAGTTCCCTTAGCGTTTTTACCTAGACCTTCATGAATGCAAGCGACCGGACAAGCACCTACGCAGTCCGCAATACCTTCACAGGTGTTGGTAACAATTGTGTGTGCCATATTCGCGATTCCCTCTCTTTAATAAATCAGCAGTTTTATCCACAATTCCGTGAACCGTCAACAGCCAACCATCAACAGTCAACCATCAACAGTTTACAGATTCAATTATGGGGGAACCATCTGCTTTAATCCAAGCAATTTGAGGTATACCCTTATCGTGTGCATATTGTCTCATTTCTTCAGCACTTCTTCCTCCTAAATCCATTTCTACGCGCACTAAATGGGTCGAATCCCTCAGCTTTTGCGCGTATGCAAAGGCGATTGTGTAAACACTTGCTGTTTCTGGTACAACTAACCAGTTACTGGCAGGAGTTGATTGTGGTAATTGCTGACAAGATAATAAAACCTGGTATAAATCTTCAACAAAAAGCACAAATCCGATACCAGGAATATTATGATTTTGAGGATGATATTGTCCTAAAAGTTGGTCATAACGACCTCCTCTTCCTAAAACTCTTGTTTGATTACAAGCATTGCTAACTACTTCAAACACGATTCCTGTGTAATAGTCAAAAGTTTGTACCAAGCTCAGGTCTAGGATAATCGGGAAATCACCACGGGATTGCAGCAATTCGACTAAAGATTTGAGGTTATCAACCGCTTCTTTTTGCCCAATGTCTAAGCCCAAACGACTAACTTGTTCTAAAACATGTGCTGGTTTACCTCGCAAATCCATCATAATTCTTGCTCTTTCCCGCAATTCTTCGCTTAGGGGCAAAGAATCGATACTAATACGGTCGAGATGAGCAATCGCGCTTCTAACTTTGGGTTGCAAATGAGCAGGAAAGGCATTAAAAAGGGAGCGAGTGATTCCTGCTTCCCCTAAAATTAAATGCCAAGGCTGCAACCGAACACCTTTTAAGCAATCAGCAAGTAAAAGCAGAATTTCCGCATCAGCGAGCAATCCAGCACCACCAAGTAATTCAACCCCAGCTTGAAAAAATTCTTGCTGGCGATTTTGGCTATTTTCCCTTATTCGTTGGAAAACGTTGGCATTGTAATACAAACGTTGAGGATAATTAATACCCGTCATCCGAGAAACAGCGGTACGAGCAATTGAGGCTGTGAGTTCAGGACGCAACCCCAATTCTTCGTCATCCATACTTGATTGCAGTTGAATCACCACCGAGCGTTCAATAGCACCCCCAGCCATGAGGGTGTCCATCCTCTCCAGAGTTGGGGTAATAATCTGGTGATATCCCCAGCGATGAAACACCTGCTGTAACCTGTCTTCAATCCAGCGTTTTTGAGCCACATCATTAGGTAACAAATCTCTGGCACCCGCTGCTGGTTGATAAACCATAATTTATTTTTTCTTCCCACCAAAAAAACCAAACAAACCGCCGCTCCCTGCTGACTTATTTGGTTGCTTACCCCCAGTTCCAGAACTATTTCCAGAATTTGGGGATGAAGTTACCTTAGAACCACCTGGTTTTTGTCCCAGAATTTGTTCTATTTTACGTTTCCCCTCCAACGCCATTTCGTCTTTGGGGTCAAGTTGCAGGGCACGGTCAAAGTGAACTTTTGCACTTGTGGTAAGATTTTGCTTCAAATAGACCACTCCAATCAAGCTATGGCATCGACTATTATTTGGTTCAAGCTTGAGAGCATCTTGTAATTCCACCCTAGCTGGTGCGAATTGATTCTTTGCCATTAATTCTTGGGCACGGCGTATATACTGCGACCCAGCCGATTCTTCTTTTGGAGCAGGTGGTGCTGGTGTTTTATTTATTGCTTTGGGTGCAGCACTAGCTCCATTGTTAATTTTTGCTGCTGGGGGTGGTGGTGCTGATGCTCCTGCAAATTTTTTGCCTGCAGTTCGCATCAAGTAAACCAAATTCAACTCGCTAATTTGGGAAATCTTTTGTACTACCTGGTCTAAAGATTCGTACTGAGTTTCGGCAATTTTAGCTAGTTCAGTTTTATAAACATGTTCGACATTTGGAGCCGCAGCTAACTGTCTTGCCAAATCCGAGTGAAATTCTATGGAAGCAGATTCTTGTACCAAACGCTTACCCATTTGCGATAGCACTGCACTATAATCAGCACGAGTCCGGTCTTGAGACAATTTTTCGTAAGCTGGGTTAGCTAACTTTGATAGTAACTCACTAGCTAGGACTTTTTCGGTATCGCTAGCAGTTTTCATACTATCAGGATGCAAGCGACGAGCTATTTTTAGATAGCACTTGCGAATTTCTTTTGCATCCGCATCCACAGAAACACCCAAAACAGCATGGTAATCTGTGAAATCATATTTAAATAGTCCGCGTTCTATTTTTATAGACATAAAGCTGTATATAAGCCAAGTATTTTTGTAAGAGTGTTACCAGTTTACTCGCCTCATACAAAAAATGAAGATTTTAATGTATTAGTCATAACTCAGTGTGTACGTATTTTACTGTAGAGACGTTACATGTAACGTCTCTACATATGTAACCCTCCATTTTTAACCCCTAGCAATTCGTGGCTTAATTTATAGTGGAGGTGGCCATTGGTTGCTAAGATTCTGCCTGTTTCCATTTTGAAAGCGGAGCCATCGTAAGCTGTTACTTTACCTCCTGCTTCTTGTAGCAAAATTATACCTGCTGCCATATCCCAAGGTGAAAGTCCTCTTTCCCAGTAACCGTCAAGTCGTCCACAGGAAACATGAGCTAAATCAATAGAAGCTGAACCACTACGCCTTACTCCTTGAGTTAGATGAGTCAGATGGCAAAATTCAGCGTAGTTATTGTCACTTGTTTCTCGACGGTCGTAAGCGAAACCAGTAACGAGCAGACTTTTTTCTAATTCGGAAGTTTTGGAAACTCTTATGGAATGTCTGTTTCGGGTTGCACCTAAATCTCGTGCGGCTCTAAATAATTCATCATGAAAAGGGTCGTAAATAACACCAACCTCAGGGATACCGTTAATTAGTAATCCAATGGAAACGGCAAAAAAAGGGTACTGATGAGCAAAATTAGTTGTGCCATCCAATGGGTCAATAGCCCAGAGAAATTGATTATCTTGATTTCCTAATTTACCTGATTCTTCTGCGAGGATTGAATGTTCGGGAAAATGTCGGTGTAATATGTCTAAAATTACTGTTTCTGAGGCTTTGTCTGCGACAGTAACTAAATCACCAGGTCGTCCTTTTTCGGTAATTGCGTCTTCTACTTTTCCTAAGTAACCTTGTAGAACTGTACCTGCTGCCATTGCGGCTTCTGTGGCGATATCTAAAAATATTTGTAGGTTTGTCATTGGTTTGGTTTGGTTGACTGTTGACTGTTGACTGTTGACGGTGGAATTTATCAATTATCCGTCAAATTAACCGTGATGAAAATCGTTATATCTAAAGAGACGTTATATCTAAAGAGACGTTACATTGTTCAAGATACTTTATATTAAGATGCGACGTTGTGCTTATTCATAAACAGTTAATTAGCTTTATAATCAGCTTCAAAGATTATTTGTACTATCGGAGTGTGTAATATGACTCAACTATCTTCCAATCGGACACCACGTCGGGGAAGAGTATTTCCAGAACGCCAATTGTCACCCGAAGAAAAAGCGCGTCGTAGGGCTGAAAGCGAAGCATTTGCTCAACGTTGTACGGTAATTTTTGATTCTGTGAAGCATGAATTAATTAAAGACCACTACGACTGGTTTATTATTATTGAGCCAGATAGTGGAGAGTACGTTATGGATGTAGATAAAACAGTTGCTTCACAAAAGGCTAATGATAAATTTGGTGAAAAAATGCGTCTCATGATGCGTCTAAATGAGACTGGAGCTTGTGGCAGAATATGATTTTAGGTGAGTTTAACAATAAAGGAGAGTTAATTTTTGAAGTGGGCTTAATTGCTGCTGATGGAGATGTTCTTCCAGTTAATGGGCTTCTCGATACGGGCTTTAGTGATTGGTTAGCTATCGATAATCAGGATGCAGAAAGTTTAGGGTGGCTACTTATAAATGAGCCGGAACAAATGAAGACTGCACGGGGATTAGCTCAGTTTAATCTTTATCAAGGTAGTGTGTTTATAGATGGAGAAGAATTTACAATTCCGATTTTAGGAGGAGATGAAATTGAAGATATTCTTTTAGGTGTAAATTGGTTGCGGACAAAAAGATTGGTAGCTGATTTTCCAGAGGGGGTTTTGACTCTAGGGAGACATTCTAACTAGGAATGCTATCCTTTAAGAGGGTGTTAATAAAGAGAATGTTAAGTATTATTTGCACCACAAGCCAGGGAATAAATTCCCTGTCTAAAAGCTGAAGTCCTCTAAAAGAGGACTGAATAATATATTAAAAAAAAGATATTTTATAAAACTTAAGATACTTCCAAAAACTTTGCTTTTTATTAGTCCTCTTTAGAGGACTTTAGCTTTAAGACAGGGAATTTATTCCCTGGCTTGTAGTCTACTACGTTAATTTGACTTTAACGATTTTGTCGCCGAAATTCTGCTGGAGAAACGCGCATTGGTTTGTCTGGATTCCAAATACCTTGTCCCATTAATCTCGACCATTGTTGAGCGCGTTCGAGACGTAAATCATATTTATTATTTGGTGACCGTGGAGCAAATAGAGCTAGTCCATCTTTAACTAGTTGCTCATTTAATAATACTTCATCTTTCCAAACGTAAGCCAGATTTCGTCCGATTTTGTCTTTTGGTTGCAAGTCAAATTCTAATCTTACGGATTGTTGTTCGCTACCAATCAGTTTATCGAGGGTTTCTCTAGCTCCATCACCCCAAGGACGCTGACGTATATCTGGTGCATCAATACCGATTAAACGCACCTGGGAAATTAAATTAGGTTGGTCACCCATACCCAAAACTTCCAAAGTTTGCCCACTTACCACCCGTGCTACTTTTACTTGAACTTGTAAAGGTTGTTCTTCGACGGGCTTTTTTTGCGATTGACAACCCATTAAACAAAAAAGGGTAATAAAAATAAGGAAATAAGATAAAAGTCTTTTTTCCTTTTTTAATCCCCAATTCCCCATTCCCCATTCCCAATTCCCCATTTATCACTTAATCCTCATCCAACGGTAAACCAACTCGAACTTTACCTTTCCCGAAATATCGCCCAAACTGAAGTTCATAAACTTCATCTTCGTCTTGGGTTTCTACTTCTAAATCGGAACGGGCATAGCTCACACACAATAAAGCATACCCTTGTTGGCGCAAATCGTAAGATAATCCTACCGCTTCTGGTTGATAAATTTCGCCAGATATTACTCGTACTGCACAAGTGGTACAAGCTCCGTTTCGACAGGAAAACGGTAGGTCTATCCCCTGTTTTTCCCCTGTATGCAGAATATAACGGTCTTCTGGTACCTGGAAAGTGTGTTCAACCCCTTTAGCGCGGTCGCGAACTTTTACTGTGTATGTACGAGACATGGTGGTTTTAGCTTTTTGGATGGAATTTTTTTTAATCTATTGCAGTTTAATAAATTTTATTGTAAGATAAAAGCTTGTAATGCCTGGATAGGTGGCCGAGTGGTTGAAGGCGCAGCACTGGAAATGCTGTTTGGGAGCAATCTCAACGTGGGTTCGAATCCCACCCTCTCCGTTTAAAGAAGTTACACATAGAATAAAAGCAAACCCCACCCCCAACCCCCTACCCCGCAAGCGGGGAGGGGGCTAAGATGTTTGACTCAAAAACATAAAACATTTGATTTGTTGTTATCGAAACAGTATTATATGCCGATGAACCGTATAAAATCGTAGCCCCCTCCCCGCTTGCGGGGTAGGGGGTTGGGGGTGGGGTTTTTATATTTGCCCTAGTGTCACAACAAAGAGAGTTGAGTTACTGATTGTTTAACTACATAAACAGCAGGACTTTTAATTTTTATTATCTTTTCCTCATTCACAGCCCTGTTTAACCAATCCTGTAACTGTGCTTGTCTAACACCCAAAGATTCAGCCAGAGTTTTGATATCCTTAGGTTTTTGCAATTGATTAAGGATAAAAGGTAAAACAGCTTCATAAATTTTTGTCCCTGGTACAGCAACCTGCGACGAATAATTTTCCGAAGCAATTTCCACTGTTTCTACATCAGAGTTCTCTGTTGCAACATCAGAAGAAACCTCAGACATTGATTCATTTGCAGCTTCTTTTGCAGCTTCTTTTAAAATATCCCTTAACTCACCATCCCAAGGTTCCACAGGAAAAGGTTTTGCTCCCTGAAAATGTAATTGTTTATTTCCTTCCGAAACAGTAGGATGCATTCGCACAAAAACTGAGATATTTTTCAGCTTAGAAAGGGCTTCTATTGCACCCGACCAAGTACCACCTTTACCAACAGAAGTCTCAACAACCAGAGCATAATCAGCTAAACCATATATATACTTGTTTCGACCCATCGCATTACCAGTATTAAAGCCAGCTTCTGGGTCATAACTAGAAACTAAAGTTAACTTACCCTCTTTAATATAAGAGCGATATTTTCCATTAACCGCAGCTCTAGTTAAACTATCCGCTAGCACACCCACAGCAGTTCCCCCAGCAGCCAAAACACCCAACATCGCAGCTTGGTCTACCCCACGCGCTCCACCAGAAATTATCTGAAGTCCTTGTTTGGCAGATGTTTGAGCGACTTTTTCTGTGTAACTAAATCCTTCTTCATTCACCTCACGAGAACCAACTATAGCCAAACCACCTTCAGATAATAATGCTATGTCCCCTACTCCATAGAGAATCGCTGGTGCTAAATGCTTCAGTTGTTGCTTAAGGCGTTTGGGATATTGTTTATCGCTGCGTCCTAATATCCATAGTCCTTGATTTGTCCATTTTTCGACTGCTAAACTGAGCATTGCACCCCGTTCTAATAGAGCTAATAGTCTATCGGGATGGAGCTTTTTATCTGTAATAGGTTGTAATTTTTCTTGGATTGTTGGTGATAATAAATCTGATGGACGTAAAGAATTTTCTCGCAGCCACTCGGTGAAAGAATTATATTCACCTAAAGTCAAAGGTTGGGGTTCAACTTGACGATTTTGTCCAAAGCTAGCACATAATAATAAAATTGCTTGAGTATCTGCTGGGAGTACATGGTTATCCATTATTTTGAAATATCTATTAATCTGTTTGACCTAATATATTAAGTGCCAATGCTAGGGGGAAAACTGACCCACTACCTGCACGTCGCAAAAGTGCTGAAATTACGGTAAAAGTCCAACGGGAATTAAGAATATCATCGACTAAAAATACAGAACCGCTCATCCCCGGAAAACTTTCTACTGCAAAAGCACCATCTAAATTATGAGCTTGTTGGTAGCTATTACTCATTTGTTTTTGGTACTGAGTTGGGCGAATTTTTTGTACAATTGGCACAAAGGGTAAGTTTAATTTTTTTGCTAATCTTTCAGCAAAGTCTGGGACAAGTTGACGATGATTTAAGGAAGGGACGCAAGTGACCCAGGTGGGAAAAGGTTGTGGTTGCCAACGTTGAATCATATCACAAACTCCTTCCAGCAATGCATCATCAAAATAATTATCTATATATTTTCCACGCTGGACTAACTCTCCCCATCCTGCATCACCCCATAAGGATAAAGCTCTACCCGGTTCTGCTTTTAAATCATCTTTTATTTTGCCAGAAAATCCATAAATAGGAAAGGCTTGTGCTACCCAAATTTTACGCGGTTCAATTATTTGGTCGCTACGACGTAAAAATTTAATTGCTTGATTGACTAGTTTTAGTGAGTAGGTTTCTGGTAATATTGGCTCACCTAAACATACAGCACATTTTCCACAAGGTGTTGGATTCGGGTCGTCTAATTCTTTAGCTAGAAAAGTCATCAAACATTGCTGGCTCATCATATATTGTCGCATTATTTCTTGTTCTTGGCGACGAATATTTATTATTTTTTCGATTTTATCTGTATCTATTTGATAAGAAATTGGAGTAGCGTACCATTTTGAATCTTTCTTAACTACAGGTGATGGAGATTCAATAGAAAGTAGTTTTAATACTTTATCAATTTGACCTCTGGAAAGATTCAGTTGCACTTCCAATTGAGGAACTGAAATACCATTCTCTGCTTGATTGAGAAGATTTAATATTTTTTCTGTATGAATTTCTGGTGGAAAGGCTGTTTTGATAAAGTAGTTAGTAATTTCATCATCTTCATTACCATTTAAAAGAATACCGTAAGCTTTTTCTACTGCTCTACCGGCTCGTCCAACTTGTTGATAGTAGTGTACAACAGAGCCAGGACGTTGATAGTGAATCACAAATCCTAAATCTGGTTTATCAAAACCCATTCCTAAAGCTGTTGTTGCTACTAGTGCTTTAATTTTGTTATTTAATAATGCGTTTTCTAATTCCTCACGTAATTGGTTATCTAAATCAGCATGGTATGATTTGGCGTTTATTCCTTGAGTAGTTAACCATTCAGCTACTCTGTCTGCGTCTCTGACGGTTAATGTATAAATAATTCCGCTACCAGGTATATTAGGAATATGTTCCGCTAACCACGCCATACGCGCTGCTGGGCTGGGAATATTAATATTTTGTAAATGTAAACTTTGTCTAGTTAAATTACCTCTTAATACATGTAGGTTTGAACCTAATTGGGATATGATATCGTTTACTACCCGATTATTAGCTGTAGCTGTTGTTGTCAATACGGATATATTTTGAGGTAGCGCTTGTAAAATCCTGACAATACGGCGATAATCAGGACGAAAATCATGACCCCAGTCAGAAATACAATGAGCTTCATCTACTACGAATAAGCCGATTTTTTGAGAGATTGGTAATAGGATTTCTTCTATAAATTCTTGGTTTGCTAATCTTTCAGGAGAAATTAGCAATATATCTACTTGTCCTGCTAATAACTGTCTTTTTACAGCATCCCAGTCATCTGTGTTGCTGGAATTAATTGTTGCGGCTTTGACGTTAATACGTTGTGCTGCTGCAATTTGATTTCGCATCAATGCTAACAGAGGAGAAATTAATAATGTACAACCTGCGTTTTTATCCCTCAGCAAACGAGTCGCTAAAAAATACACTAGGCTTTTTCCCCAACCAGTACGCTGCACCACCAATAAACGTGAACGATTTTCGATTAGCTCCGTAACCGCTTCCCACTGTCCGGGACGAAATCCTGCGATGGGGTTATCAAGCGCTTGACGTAGAAGAAATAAAGCTTTTTCGTAGTTTGTAGATGTCATAGATGTAACTCAGTGCGTGATATTATTCTTTTATAGCAAAATAAAATCTGCACGCAAGAGACCTAACCCCCTAGCCCCCTTCCCTGCAAGGGAAGGGGGGAATAAATCAGTCACTCTTCATTAATTACATTACATATAAAACGTTTAATCGTAGCCCCCCTTCCCTAGGAGGGAAGGGGGGTTGGGGGGTTAGGTCTGTATTTTATTAAACCGAAGGAACGTACAATTTGTTACCAACAATGCCATTAACTTGAGACACGATTTGCTCGTATGCAAAGTCCGACAAAACTGGCTCGCTAAATTGCAAATCAATAACTTCGGCTAAATCAATCCAAGATTTGCAGCCACCATACGAGCTTAAATAGGGAATCTCATGTACTTGAGATAATTTGTAAGTCCGCAAAAGTAGAACAAACAACGGCTGACGCGGTTTCCATTTGAGGCGATCGCAAATGTAGGATTCGTTCCAAATATGAAAAGGGAGTAATGCACTGAGAATAGACTCGTCGCTGATAGGTAAAATATCAGTAATTTCAGCCCAACTACTGATACGTACTGTCTCTGGACGCCAACCTGGAGTTAAATAAGATACAGAACTTGCATACTCATCCTTGAGCATGAAAGGCTGCTGATGTTCGTAAGTAGGATAGAGGAGAACCTGCCGATGGGCAACTTGGAAACGCCCGCTACTCTCGTGGATACCGCCTTTACGGAGTAACATAATAGTTTTTCCGGCTTCCAAAGCATTCAGGGCAGTCGCCCACTCTTTCAGTGCATGAGAAGTAGTGGTAATTTTCATAACTATGTAAACTTTATTACATCTACTGTAACTAAAATTTTCTTTGACGCCAAGACTGAAAAAAAGAAGAAAAATGAAATTTTTGGGTTTTGTGATGCACCATTAATACTGGTAAGTACTTATCTTGGGACAGGAAAGGATTATGCAAAAGCGTCAACTTGGTGCATCGGATGTACAAATCACACCGATTTTGATGGGAACATGGCAAGCACTTGTACCAAATTCACTGGTCTCCTGGCTCTTTCAGGACGGAAATGACTCCAGTGGAAGAAATCATGAAAGCCCTCAATCATTTAAAAGAGCAAGGAAAAATCCGGGCAATAGGTATCAAACTTTTTTCGTGCTCAATTGTCCGATGCTGCCCAATATGGACGTATTAATAGTTTACAACCTCCGTACTCATTATTTTGGCGGCAAGTAGAAAAAGACGAGGAAGGAGCAAAAGATAGGAACTCTTAAGTACAAACTTCAGAAAGATATTGAGAAGTATAAAGGCTAATGAACTTAAGTTAAGAAGAGGTTCAGCTTGGGAATGGAGTGATATATTAAAAACAGGACACAGAAAGGCACTATCTAAACTGAAAGGGCAAACGACTCAGTGTCCCCCGTCAGAAGCCCAGGCAAATAGCAGCATATTTAATAAAGTAATGTGGCAATGTACCAATTAATATTGGTGAAGCCAAATCCCACAGCGGAAAAACTTTAAAATGCTGAGTTTGACGAAGTTTTGTAAACCTTAGTTGTAGACCGATTCTGTTACTTAACGAGTTAACCAAATTGAAGATTGCGACTTTTAGAGAACCTGGTCAACGCTTGACCAGGTTTTGAGTTTTTTATAGCAGAACCAGTAATTGATTAATTACTTCCATTTAATAAATATTTAGAAAAGCATTTGTTTTAATTTTATTTGATGCGAACAGGAATAGTAATAATAAACTCTGTTCCTTCACCTAATGTGGACAAAAACTCCAATTTGCCACCATGTTTTTTAGTAATAATTTGATAGCTGATTGACATTCCCATACCTGTTCCTTTACCGACAGCTTTTGTTGTGAAAAATGGGTCAAAAATTTGCGGTTTAATTTTTTCTGGAATTCCTGAACCGTTGTCAGCAATAGCTATTTGTATCCATTGTGCATCAATTAAAGAGGTGCGAATTGTGATTTGGCTAGGGTCTGATTTGATTTCTGAATAAGTTCGCTTAGCATTTGCTTCTTCGATTGCGTCGATAGCATTTACTAAAATACTCATAAATACTTGATTAAGGTGTCCAGCGTAACACTGCACTAAAGGCAAATTACTATATTCTTTAGAAACTTGGATAGCTGGGTAATTTGCATTATCTTTTAGGCGGTGTTGCAAAATCTCCAGTGTATTGTCAATACCCTCATGAATATCCACAGGTTTGAGTTCAGCTTCATCCAGACGTGAAAAATTTCGTAATGACAGTACAATTTTGGAAATACGTTCTGTCCCTATTTTCATGGAAGAGAGCATATTTGGTATATCTTTTTGGATAAACTCCAGGTCAACTGCTCGTGCTTTTATTGCAATTTCAGGTACAGTATTGGGGTAATGATACTGATACATTTGCACAAAATCTAATAAATCTTGAATGTAATCTTCTAAGAGGTAAAGGTTCGTGTGGATAAAGCTAACCGGGTTGTTTATCTCATGAGCAATCCCAGCAACAAGTTGACCTAAACTGGACATTTTTTCAGTTTTTACCAGTTGTACTTGAGCATTTTTTAGCTCTTCCATAGCCTCTTCCAATTTTTTATTTTGAATTTTTAATTCAATTTGAGAGGCCACAATTTGACTGAAGCGAGCTAGTAAATCAATACTTCTGTAAAAGCTCAAAAAACACACCGCAATAATCACCGTTGTCAAGTCTGCCACAACCTGCCAAGCAATCACATCAATATGCCCCAACATGCCAATAGCATGAAAGCTATGTCCAAGGGCACAACTGAAAAAAATGCAAGACATAACAAAAACAATCGGGTCAATGCCTGCTTTTCGGTTGCGCCATATACTGTAGGCGATTGCGGCGGAAATAATAAAATAGCAAAGGGAGATGACAGCGTTTTCGCCTGCCATCAGCAAGGGAAGATAGATAGATATAGAGTAATAATGCACAATCAGAAATACACGAATAAACTTATTGTATACATTATTCCCAGTTCAGCAGGAATTGTCACGACTAGGCTATATATTTATAAGTCCAAGCATTATAAATTGTCATCTACTATAGTTATATTTAAAATCTTTGCTCAAAGTTCTCTCACCCTTTTAGGGCTACCGTGTACACCGTAACCCTGAAAGGGAGAGAGAGATTTTGCACGAGTTGAGGTAAGATTTGAGTTCTATTCAACCGATAATAAAACCCAATCTCGTAAAAGAGAATTAACTTGCTCAGGAACTTCATCATGAGGACAATGACCAGCACGCAAAAAATGTTCTGTGAGTTGGGGATAATATTCCCGAAACTTCAGAGAACGTCCTCTAGCATTTACCCAAGGGTCACCTTCTCCCCACAACATTAACAAAGGACAAGTTAACTGTTTTAATAGCACATCAACTTTCTCACCTTGGGGAGTACTAAACACCGAGCAAAAAACATCAATCGCACCCTCATCACAAGACGGACGATAAATTTCTTCTACCAATTGGTCTGTAATTGCGCTTTTATCAAGATAAACTTTTTCCAAAGTTTGACGAATTACCCACTTTTGGCGGATATATTGAAATAAAAGAAACTGTGCCAAAGATTGTTGAAAAATCCATTTTGCAGCCTCACCCAATAGCTTTTGTAATTGTGTTTGTAATAGTTCAGTTGGGCTAGAGTTTGGTGCTTGAGTTGGTGGTTGAATTTCTGATTGCAACGCTTCCGGTTCTGCTGACGCTTGGTTCTCACTAAAAGGCCCAGCACTATTTAACAGAACTAAACCAGCCGCAACATCAGGACATTGAGCAGCAACACACAAACTTGCATATCCACCAAGGGAATTACCGGCTAATACAGCTTTTTGACCAATCACTTCCTTAATAAAATCATGAAGTTGGTCGCGCCATAAGTCCCCGCTATAAGGTATTTTTGGCTTAGCAGAACGTCCAAAACCCAACAAGTCGATAGCAAAAACTTGAAATTCTTTACTCAACTCAGCTATATTTTTACGCCAATGGTCTGTGGAAGCACCAAAACCATGCACTAAAAGTAAAGCTGGACGGGCTTGTTTTTTTTCTCCTGCTTGGACATAGTAGACGTTGTGCCCTCTCCACTGCCAGTATTTTCCAGGAATTGGGGTAACAGAAGAGGCTGTCGTTACCTGCATAATCTTAAAATATATTAAGTACTGTTAACTATTTTAATGTTAGTTTACAGTTGATTGTTGACGGTTAACTGCTAATTATTTACGGTTGACATTTGAAAAGATTTAATATTGGCTTTGATAAGACTAAATTAAGAGAAAGTCCTAGATATATTCTTAACTTGGCTTTTTCCTTATTGCATCTTCCCTTTTCCTTGATTAAAAATGACAATAATTACTGGTAAAACCAAGCTTTTGGGTGTTATTGGCTATCCGGTGGAACATTCCCTATCCCCTGTGATGCATAACGCAGCATTAGCACAGTTGGGTGCAGACTACGTTTATTTACCTTTCGCAATTAAACCCCAGGATTTACAAACAGCACTTCAAGGCTTTGCTGCTGTTGGAGTTCTTGGCTTTAATGCCACAATCCCTCACAAACAAGCAATATTACCGTTGCTTTCAGAAATTGACCCCGTTGCACAAGCGGTCGGAGCAGTTAACACTGTTGTATTTAAAGAAAACAAATGGTTAGGAACAAATACAGACGTAGAAGGATTCTTAGCTCCCCTCAAAAGCTATGACAGACAATGGAATCAGCAAATAGCAGTAATTTTAGGTAATGGTGGTGCAGCAAGAGCCGTAGTAGCAGGTTGTACCAAGCTTGGTTGTGCAGAAATTCATGTCGTTGGACGAGATATACAAAAATTACAAGAATTCCAAAAAAGCTGGGACAATTCCCCCTTCTCTTTAAACTTGCAAGTACATCCTTGGGACTCATTGCCAAAATTAATCCCTCAAGCCAACCTATTAGTGAACACAACCCCCATCGGGATGTATCCCAAAGTCACAGAATCACCACTCAGTTCGGAGCAAATGTCGTATTTACCTGATAGTGCAATAGCTTACGATTTAATATACATTCCCAAGCCAACACTATTTTTACAACAAGCAGCACACCAAGGAGCAATAGCCATCGACGGATTAGAAATGCTAGTTCAACAAGGAGCAGCAGCATTAAAAATTTGGTTACAACAAGAAACCGTACCTGATGATGTAATGAGACAAGCACTCTTAAAACAACTAAACTCTTAAACTCTTTATTCTTTATTCTTTCTTCTCTCTTCTTGGCATTCTTGGCTCCTTGGCGGTTCGTTATTTCCAAAAACAAATTCATGTCAAACAAAATAATTCTAGATACCGACCCCGGTGGTGATGATATTTTCGCATTATTATGGCTACAAAGCCTAATCAAACAAGGCTGTGCAGAACTAGTTGCAGTCACAACCGCTCAAGGAAATGTAGATGCAAAAACAACATTCACTTGTGCCAGCCAAATCCTAAGTTTAGGTAAACTAGAACAAGTAGAATTAGGTCGAGGAGTAGTCTTTCAAGGAGTAGAAATCGCTGATGCAGCCTATATTCATGGTGTCGATGGAATGGGTGGTTTATCCCAAACATTACCCCCAGCTAAACATGATTTTTCTACAGCTCCAGCCTCAGATGATTTGATTATAGATAAACTTAATAAACACCCCGGAGAAATTACCCTGATTGCAATCGCACCACTAACCAACTTAGCAGCAGCGGAAATAAAAAGCCCTGGTATTCTTAAAAAAGCCAAAGAAATCATCATCATGGGTGGAGCTTTTCAAGTACCAGGAAATGTAACATCCCACGCTGAATTTAATATTGCCTTTAATGCTAAAGCCGCAAAAAAAGTGTTTAGCAGCCGTAATGATATTGTTGTTTTACCGTTAGATATAACCAAACAATTAATTTTTACACCCTATATGGCTGAGGAAATAAAGAAAATTAATCCTCAAAATCAATTATCTGAATTTATACTTAAGCTAAGTGAATTCATGACTAAAACTACACTCTTTTATCGAGAAACTAGCGGAATACCAGGGTTTTTAGTCCATGATGCCGCAACTATCGCTTATCTTTTTTATCCAGAAACTTTATTTTTACAACGTGCCAAAGTCGAAATAGAAACTCAAGGGAATTTTAGCAAAGGGCAAACTATAGTTGATGGTAGGCATTTTGCTAAAACTGATGTAAATAGCTGGGTTGCTTTACAGGCAAATGCTATTAATTTATTAGCAGTTTTAGTTGAAGATTTAAAATTTCTCTTACTTCCTTAATTATTATTTTGAACTGACGTGCGACGCCAATTATACTGGTTCCAATCGTATATTCCCTGAATTTCATATTCAGAACCATTTTCAAAGCGCACAACACAGCTACTTGTAGAACTTTCTGGGTTTTCCTCCCTAACCTGTATAACCATGCAAGCAAACCATTCCCGTTGACAAGGGCCTTCTTCTTGCACCCATTCCCACAATGCATTACAAACTTCTATCCTATCCCCCACTTTTAGCAAGGCATTTTCAATAGCATATTTATAAATATGATGCGCTTTTATGCTATCAAGCCACCCCAAACCGTAACGCTCGCGAATAAATTGTACCGCTCCTGAGTCATTATCATGGAGCCAATCATTGAGTAATTGAACTTTCCAAGAAAGATTTTTTTGTTCTTGCATTTTCACAAAGGCCAAGAAAGCTCGCAATTCTTCTGAGGATAGTTCGTCTAAGGGATTAGCTGCATCCAATTCATTTGCTGCAAACTTTCCCTTAACTTGCTCAACTATCCGCAGTAAAATTTCTTTCTGGCAATCAGTCAGAGGGCAACTTGCTGCATCACAACGATTGAACGCTGCATACATTGCTGCTTCTACCTCATCTGGACTCATAAGTTAACCTTAAACTCAGGATTTAATTTATTATTACAATAATATTACAAAAGTTAAGATGAACTTAAGTATCGGACATAGGTCAAATTTGCGGTAAGCTGATGAAAACGAGCGCAGAGTGCAGAGTACAGGGGGTAAAATTTTTATGA
This sequence comes from Scytonematopsis contorta HA4267-MV1, assembly GCA_019359035.1. GTDB lineage: Bacteria > Cyanobacteriota > Cyanobacteriia > Cyanobacteriales > Nostocaceae > Scytonematopsis > Scytonematopsis contorta. The sequence goes on from JAHHIC010000109.1 coordinate 147,370, forward strand.
AAAACAAGTTTGATTCAGTATGTTCGTTTAATCCCTTAGCTACGGTTGTAAATTTCTACTTTAAATTGAAAACTCTTTACTCAAAAGTATTAACGGTAGTTTTAGTATCAATTATTTTCGGTGTTTTCTCTTGGGTCTTTGCTCCAGACGCTGTAGCATTAACACAAATTAAACTTTCTGACGTTACTTATAAAGATTGTCCCCAAGAGCTTGCTGAAGGCACAGTCTCCAGTGGTGGAAATACAAAAGCTGCTAGCTGCTTTCTTGTGTTTGGTAAAGCACAAAATCCAACTAACAAAGTTGTTTACGATGCGGATATTTTTGGACGCATTTACGACGCTAACAACGACTCAATATTTCAAAACCGCACCCGTGTTGGTTCAATCCCAGAAGTACCACCAGGAGTCAGCGATTTTGAATTCCGAATCACCGTACCAGCAAATCAACCCACCCCTTTGCAACTTAAACAGTTTAAAGCAGCTGGTTTTTCTGCACAAGTGAGGAAGTGAGGGAATGGGAAGTGGGGAGTGGGGAGTAGGGAGTGGGGAATGGGGAATGGGGAGTGGGGAGTGGGGAGTGGGAGTAGGGAGTTTTGGGATGAAGGATGAGGCTCATGGAGGTAGATGAGAGAGATTGGTAGTAATAAATAATTGGAGATATTGTTACAGTAAATTACTTATGCTGAAAAATATTAGCCCACTAATTCCTGCTGGTAATGATGTGGAAATATCCGTCGCTTTTTACGAACAAAAATTAGGTTTTACCGCTATACACAAAGAAGGGAATCCGGTAAGGATGGCTATCGTTAAACGAGATACAGCAGAGATTTTCTTAGTACAAAATGATTATCAACAACTTGCGGAATCAATAAGTTTTAGGATTTTAGTTGATAATATTGAACAACTTTATCAAGAAATATCAGCTAAAAGCGAGCAGGTTATTCATCCCAACGGGAAGTTAGCAAATAAACCTTGGGGTGTTAAAGAGTTTGTGATTCTTGACCCTGTTGGCGTTTGTATTACATTTTATGAGCCAACTAGTTAATTAATATTAGTCATTGATAAGTTGCTACTAGATACGACGACTACAAAAAAATAGTCTGGACTAAAATTAAGCCCAGACGGAAAATTTCACCTTGGTCTTGTGACGGATTTTCTCCAGTATTAATACGCAAATGTTGCCGATTGCAAACTGGCTAAAAGGCTTCCTGCGACCTGAAGTAATAAAATTGCCAAGACTGGGGAAAAATCCATCATCCCGATTGGGGGAATTATTGAGCGGAAAGCATTCAAATAAGGGTCAGTAATTTGACCCAGCGCTGCAAACGGCTGATTATACCAATTGATGGTTGGGAACCAAGTCAACAATACTCTGATTATTAGCAGAGTGGTATAAATTTGCAAGAAAGTGGATAATGTTGTGAACAGTAAACTCATGGATAGCTAGGTGTCCTGCGATGTGTCAAAACTGGTCTTATATTTGATTCTAATTTAGCTGATATCCAGTAGGGTATACGGATTTTTCACCATATCTTCCAGATAATCGCTATCTACAGACTAGCATTTACGAACCTAGGTCTTTAGTCAAAGTGCGATCGCCCGCACTTTGGCTGGAATTCCCGTTAACATTTCCCAATTGTTGCCGAACTTCATCGATTGTGGCATTTAACTGGGCAATTTTATCTTCAAGGGAGCGTCGGGCTGTTTCCATACCTTCGCTACCTTCGTTAGCTTTGATTTGACGGCGTTTAAAAGAAGCTCTGGTGGTTTCCTCAGGATTACTGCTAGTAAGTTGATTTTCCTCTTCTTCTTCCCAGTCTATTTCCCGTCGATTCGTAATTAATGCACCCACAATACCACCAACAACACCTCCAAAAACCGCTCCAGCTAGAAAACCACTACCAAAACCATCACGCTGACTCATACTCTACTGCCCTATATAAAGCTTGTGATTTGGATGTTGGTCAAATCCAAATCGAATTGCAGTCTTCTGCATACTAGCTTAAGTCATTATTTAGTTCCAGCTTAAGTCCCGAAAATACGGTCACCCGCATCTCCTAATCCTGGCACTATAAACCCTTGATTATTGACACCTTCGTCAATCGTCGCAGCATAGATAATTAAACCAGGATACTCCGCACTAAGTTTTTGTAACGCAGGAGGAGCTGCTACAACACAAACAATTCGTGTGAGTGCGGGGTCAATACCTCGCTGTGTTAATTCTGACATAGCCGCCATAATTGACCCTCCTGTAGCCAGCATAGGGTCGGTAATCAGCACTCGCGTTTGCGGGTCAAATCTATTTGGTAGCTTGTTTAAATAACACATGGGCTGTAGTGTTTCTTCATTTCGCACTAAGCCAAGATGATAAATAGATGCTAAGGGTAACAGTGTTTGTGCCCCTTCTAGTAATCCTAAGCCAGCTCGCAGAATAGGCACCACTGCAATGGGTACTTCAGGGTTAATAAAAGTAGCTGCACAAGAACCCATAGGACTCTGTACCTCAGAGTCTAAAGTTGGTAACCACTCACGAGCGGCTTCGTAAGTTAACCATCGACCTAACTCCGTCATCGCACTGCGAAACAGAACAGAAGGAGTACCAGCATCGCGAGCAACAGCTAGCCAATGCTTTATAAGAGGATGGGGTGGAACATAAACACGCAATTGTAGCGTCATAGCCAGATAATAGGCGTTTTCTATTGTATACACGACAGAAACATAATAATACTCTTTCCTGTGACCGATTGACTCGTGAAATCCGTATTATCGCCATTATTGAAAAATAATATCAATTATATTTGACAAATATTCTCAATGAAGGTTATATTATCAATTAGTGTTCTCCTCTCTTTAAGGATCGGCAGACGGGATTAGTCAGCAGCAGCAGGCTTGTCCCTCTTTTTTTTGGGGAGTGGGGAATGGGGAATGGGGAATGGGGAATGGGGAATGGGGAGAAGATGAGGAAGTTAAAAAACCGTACAATATTTTAATCAGAGCATCTTAACGAGTTATTCCTACATGTGATAAGCAATTTTTACAACTCCATTAAATGTAAAATTACATAAACAATATCTCCCCACTCCCCACTCCCCACTCCCCACTCCCCACTCCCCACTCCCTACTCCCTACTCCCTACTCCCAATTCCCCACTCCCTACTCCCAATTCCCCACTCCCAATTCCCCACTCCCAATTCCCCACTCCCAATTCCCCACTCCCCTCCCCAATGCCAATCCCCCACTCCCCACTCCCCACTCCCCACTCCCCACTCCCCCATTTCGACGTAGTTGTTATTGGTTCAGGAATTGGGGGTTTAGTAACAGCAACGCAATTAGCGAAAAAAGGTGCAAAAGTACTTGTTTTAGAACGCTATTTGATACCTGGTGGGAGCGCTGGCTATTTTGAAAGGCAAGGCTATCGCTTTGATGTTGGTGCATCGATGATTTTTGGATTTGGGAAAGAAGGTACAACAAATTTACTAACTCGCGCTTTGGAAGCGGTGAATGTAAATCTGGAAACAATTGTTGACCCAGTACAAATTCATTATCATCTACCCAATAATTTAGACTTAAAGGTTGACCGGGTATATGAGAGGTTCTTGCAAAATCTTATTGCATATTTTCCCCATGAAGCTAAAGGCATTCGTGGTTTTTACGATGAATGTTGGAAAGTTTTTAACTGCCTTAATAGTATGGAATTGCTTTCTTTAGAAGAACCTGGCTATTTAAGTCGAGCTTTTTTACAACATCCTTTAGCTTGTTTAGGTTTAGTTAAATATTTACCTCGTAATGTGGGAGATGTGGCAAAGCGTCATATTAAAGACCCAGAATTGCTTAAATTTATAGATATCGAATGTTATTGTTGGTCGGTAGTACCAGCAGATATGACACCAATGATAAATGCTGGAATGGTTTTTTCTGACAGGCACTACGGGGGGGTTAATTATCCTAAAGGTGGTGTTGGACAAATTGCTGAGAAATTAGCTGAAGGTTTAATAAAAACTGGAGGTGAAATTCATTATCGAGCTAGGGTGACGAAAATCCTCACTCAAAAGGGATGTGCTGTTGGGGTACAACTCGCTGATGGTAAAGTTTACTATGGGAAAAAAATTGTGTCGAACGCTACACGTTGGGACACTTTTGAAAAGTTATTGTCAACAAATCCAATACCAATAAATGAGAAAAGATGGCAGCAGCGATATGAAAAGTCTCCCAGTTTTCTTAGTTTACATATGGGGGTAAAAGCGGAAGTGTTACCCCCATCAACTGAGTGTCACCACATTTTGTTAGAGGCTTGGGAAAAAATGGCAGCACGAGAGGGTACAATTTTTGTGTCTATTCCTACTTTGCTAGACCCAAGTTTAGCTCCAAAGGGTAATCATATTATCCACTCATTTACTCCCAGTTGGATTGATGATTGGGATTCTTTATCGTCAGCAGAGTATAAAGAAAAAAAAGAAGCTACAGCGGCAAGAATAATTCAGCGATTAGAGAAAATATTTCCAGGGATAGATGCGGGATTAGATTATTTAGAAATCGGAACCCCACGTACCCACCGTCGCTTTTTAGGACGACAAGATGGTACGTATGGGCCAATTCCTCGGCATAAGTTGTCGGGATTGTTGGGGATGCCGTTTAACCGCACAGCGATTCCTGACCTTTACTGTGTGGGGGATAGTACTTTTCCTGGTCAAGGTTTAAATGCTGTGGCTTTTTCCGGCTTTGCTTGCGCTCATCGCATAGCAGTGGATTTGAAGCTTTGAGCTAGTAAAATTGTTTTTAAGCGATTAGCATTGCTAATCACTAATTACCAATTTTATTCTTCTACGCAATGGGGAATACCCACAACAGCGCTATTAAAATTAGAGCCTAGGGACGTAATAATTGGATGAAGGGCAGATTTGCAGCCTAAAAATAATACATCGGCTGCTTCTGATGCGACAACTTTCCTTAATTCCTCAGCAATACAACCAAAGCGTAAATGTGCTTTAAAATTACCCTGCCATTCAAGGGCTAAATTTCTGGCTTGGCAAATAACAAAGTCTGCTTTTTCGAGTACCGCTTGAGATTTTATATCAGATTTTTCCTTCGTTAAAACTGGTGCAAGCGAATTTGAAAAATCACTAAAGATATATTCTTTTGATAAATTATGCATTTCAGCACTATAGATATCTGGGTAGTAATTGTTTTGATTGTCTTCTACCACAAAAACTACTTGTACTGTAACTTCCATTTTCGTTGCCAATCGCGTTTGATGAGCAATACATAATGCTATATCAAGTGCCGTGTGGCTGTTACAGGAACTGTTATAGCCTACAATGAAATTTAGTGATTCTGTTGATTCAATATGTTTATCAACTTTTATTTTCGGCTCTGGTAATAATACCATTTGCTCAATTAGGTTTGTTCTACCAATTGTGCTTTGAAAGCGAGCTAACATTGGTTTTACTTTCATAGTTTTCACCTCTCTCCAATAAATTATGATGACCTAGGAGAAATGGAGATAACAATTATAAATACTGCTATATAGTTACTTGTCATTTTTACGTGAAAATTGACTAATAACTAATAGCTCAGACCTATAACTGATAAAAAGAAACCCCAATTGGAACTGTTATTACAGCAGAATTGTGGGGATTCCCTCCATAGCCTACGGAGTTAGCTGACGGGCTAAGACTGGAAGGTGTCTCTCTTTCGATTAGCCCCAAACGTTGGTTCCTCCGCTCCAAATCCAATTGCAAAATGAATTTGAATTAGGCTATCCACTCACTACAATATACTCACTCAAGAAATCATACTACATTTTACTCAATTTCGGTAAAAAAAACTTTAAAAAAAATTCATATTTGCTTATGAAGTTCATAATATACTTTTAAATCTTACGTGTTTTTTATATTGCTAGTTACAGCTAACTAAAAATTATCATTTATTCTAATAAATAAATTTATATTTATTTATGTAAATTTTTATATAGCATTATCTAAAGACAGATTTATAAATGCTGAATTATGAAGTTAGAATACTTAATGTTCAAGCTTTTAATCAAATAAAAATGGTAGGAGCTTATTCTAACCAAGTAATCTTTGCAGGGTGGTAATAATTTTTGGTAAATTATTCTTAGAAGCGCTTTTGGGTCGGCATTATGCCAAAGAAAAATACTGTAAATTTAAGTCAAGCAGAGATTGAAAAACTTTATTCGATAATTAAAACAGGTAGTAGTAAAGCTAGAAGCATTACCAGAGCGCATGTACTTTTGATGGCAAACGAAGGGGAAACGGATAAAGCTATAGCAGAAAGATTTCGAGTACACGTCTCGACGGTGGAACGTACTCGGGCAAAATATTTTCAATCTGGAATAGAGTTAGCGATAAATGACCGTCCGCATCCACCCAAAGAGAGAAAGTTAAACAGCGAACAAGAAGCAGTTTTAATTGCGGCACTTGCTTCCGCACCACCACTCGGAAAAACTCATTGGACAATGCAGTTATTAGCTGAACACTTAATATCTTTAGGAGTTGTAGATTCAATATCAGACGAGACAGTACGCTCCTTCTTGAAAAGGAGGAAATAGCAATTCGCAATTCGCAATTCGCAATTGGGAGTGGGGAGTGGGGAGTGGGGAGTGGGGAGTGGGGAGTAGGGAGTGGGTAACAGCCAACAATCAACTACTTCCAAAGTTTATTTTCTAAATCGCGTACTTGCCGTTCTAGTCGGTCAATTCTACCGCGTAATTCGTCTACTTCTGATTGTCTGGGTACGCCTAAATCTTGTAACATGTTCCGCATCTGGCGTTGCATGTTTACTTCCCAGTTACCTTGTTCGGATTTTAATTGGGTGACCATATCATCCATTACAGCTTTTGCTTGGTCGGGGTCTAGTTTACCGTCTTTAACTAGCTGTTCACTGGCTTCTTTAATTTTGTCAGCTACGATGGAGGTTGTACCAATACCGAGCATTAGTAACTGTTGCATCCAGTTGTTGTTATCCATACTGTTTTTTCCGATTATTTTTCGATTATTTTTTTACTAACTTTTTTTACTAACCCTATTTAACTAATCCTTGATGCGGATATTAGCCCGCGATGTTTGTGATGTAGACAATAAGGGTATGCTGAGAATTTATAGTTATTCTAGTTTACAACTATATTTTGGCATTCATTGAAACACAGGGAAATCAAGGCACGTGGTTATCGAATTGCTCAAATTTAAAGTACCCCCCGAATTACAGGAAAAATACATCCAGAAGGATGCGGAAATTTGGACAACTGTACTGGCTTCTTATCCAGGATTTTTGGGCAAAGAAGTCTGGACTAACCCTCATGACCCCACTGAAATTATTCTAGTGATTCATTGGGCTACACGGGAGGTGTGGAAAGCAATACCCCAAACCGAACTAGATGCAACTGCACAAAAATTTGATGAGTCTTTGGGGTTTGTTTGCGAGATGGTGGGGTCAGAGGAATATGTAGTGGGTAATGGGTAATGGGTAATGGGTAATGGGTAATGGGTAATGGGTAATGGGTAATGGGTAATGGGTAATGGGTAATGGGTAGTGGGTAATGGGTAATGGGTAATGGGTAATGGGTAATGGGTAATGGGTAATGGGTAATGGGTAATGGGTAATGGGTAATGGGTAATGGGTAATGGGTAATGGGTAATGGGTAATGGGTAATTGCGAATTGCTAAAGAAGTCCTGCTGATTCGTAGAGACGTTTCAACATGGCTGTAATTTTTGCGCCATAATTTAAGTCTGCTGACCATCTTCCTGATAATTGGTCTATTAATGGTGCAACTCCACGGGTAACAAAAAGAAATCTAGGGTCTACAACTTCCTGTACTAAAGGTTCAAGGCTGGCATAAGCTTTTAAGTGCTGTATGTGTGCTTTGACACCTGTTCTCGCATCCATAAATGTTGCAGCTTCTGAGCCAGAGCCAATTGCACCTAATCCAGCAAAGTTATTTTGAAGAGATTTAATTTCTCCCCCAAAGCGTAGAAATCCTGTTTCTAAACACATTTGACAAAAAGCGATGTCGTAATTTACACCTTCTACGGCGGCTTCTTCGCGGTAGAGTTTTGGTAAGTCGGGAAATTTAACTATTGCATTTTCATTGCTATTTCGCAAAAATATTTGCATTTGCACTTCAGAGGTGTTACCATTTCCCATAATTTTGTCAATATGACCAGGACAAATAACTAAATTCGAGCGTAAATTAATGGTGCGACTGTTACTGTCCCAAGCCATAGCGACATTAAAATCTCTCAGTTCAATGGCTTTGACGTAAACAATTTGACGATAGGTAACGCGACGAACTAATGGTTGTTTGCATAAATCAATCCGCAAACGGTCTACCAAATCGATGGGGATATAGGCGTTACCATTTATTAATACTCCTTGTTCGCGGTAAACTTGTCCATTGATGTTGATGTTAATTGGTGGATAAGTGGGTTCAACTGGGAGTTGGGGGTTGGGGTCAATTACACGACTCCAAGATGCCAAACCGTCAGCAATTCCTAAAGCAAAGTCGCGACGACGGTTTTGCAGCAAAGCTCGGTCATCAGGGTTACTGAGGAAGCAAGCTTGTATTAATAAAGAAGGAATAGATGGCTGACGACAGAATATTAACTTACCGATTCCAGCTTCTGAGTCTGGTCTAACTCCACGGTTTATCAATTGGGGAACGCGACGTAATAACCCAACCAATAGCAATTCGGCATTACTTTTGCGCTCGTCATTGTTTGCTATATAAAATACACTAGCCCCACGCAATATGGAATTGCTTACTGAGTCAGCATGAACTTCTAAAGCTACATCCCTAGGACGAGCACGGGAGTTTATCCAAGCAATTGTTTGGGTTGCGCTGAGGTCATCGGGAACTGAGAGAATTTCAAAATTGCGCGCTCGTAGTTCACTAACAATTAAATCTCGTAGCAAAATCGTCTCTATAGCTTCCGTTGTTCCACCAACGATAGAACCTGGGTCAACTCCTGATGCTTCTTTGCCAGAGTGTGCTGTAGAAATAAAGATACGTCCCATTTTTTATATTGCCTCTTATAATAAAACCTAGGCGGTTCTCTACATTAGTTTCGTTTTGACGACAAGAATATAATATCCGCGAGTCGCCACTAATCCATCGTTTTTTATCATTTGCAGTCAACCGTCAACCGTCAACAGTCAACTACCAACCGTCAACTATCAACAGCCAACAGTTTATGCAAATCCCTCGCTTGCACCCGGATACCGTTGAGGTTATTAAAGAAAGGGCTGATATTGTAGATGTGATTTCAGAACACGTTGTTCTACGCAAGCGGGGCAAAGATTTTATTGGTTTATGTCCTTTCCACAATGAAAAAAGCCCTAGTTTTAGTGTCAGCCCAAGTAAGCAAATGTACTTTTGCTTTGGCTGTCAAACTGGGGGAAATGTTTTCACATTTTTGACGAGTGTACAAAAACGCTCTTTTTCGGAAGTGGCTCTTGACTTAGCACAGCGTTACCAAGTGCATGTCAAAACTCTGGAACCAGAGCAAAGACAGGAATTGCAGCGTCAGATGTCTTTGCGAGACCAATTATATGAAGTTCTCGCAAGTGCGGCAAATTTTTATCAACATGCACTGAAACAACCACAGGGAAAAATCGCTTTAGACTATCTTCAACAAAAGCGTAGGTTTAACGATGAAGTTATACAACAATTTGGCTTAGGTTTTGCTCCGGGTGGTTGGGAGACTCTTTATCGTTATTTGGTGGAAACGAAAGGTTACCCTGTACAACTACTGGAAAAAGCTGGTTTAATTAAATCTCGTAAAGAGGGAAATGGTTACTATGATGTTTTTCGCGACCGCTTAATGATTCCCATCCACGACGCAATGGGACGAGTTATCGCTTTTGGTGGTCGAACTTTGGGAGATGACCAGCCTAAGTATCTAAATTCCCCTGAGACAGAAGTTTTTTTTAAGGGTAAAACTTTATTTGCTCTGGATAAAGCAAGAAATGGTATCTCTCGTGAAGATAAGGCTATTGTTGTCGAGGGATATTTTGATGCTATTGCTCTTCATGCTGTGGGTATTACCAATGTTGTCGCTTCTCTTGGTACTGCTCTGAGTATGGAACAAGTGAGATTAGTGTTGCGTTATAGCGACTCTAAACAAATAATACTTAATTTTGATGCGGATAAAGCGGGGGTAAACGCTGCCGAACGAGCGATTGGGGAAATAGCTGACCTCGCATATAAAGGAGAAGTTCAGTTAAAGATTCTGAATATACCCGATGGTAAAGATGCTGATGAATATTTATATACTCACGATAGTAGTGATTATCAACAACTTGTAAACAGTGCTCCTTTGTGGCTGGACTGGCAAATAAAGCAAATCATTAAGGATAGGGATTTAAAACAAGCGACGGATTATCAGCTAGTGTCGCAGGGAGTAGTAAAATTACTTAAAAATATAGTCAATAAAGATACTCTTGATTATTACGTTTCATATTGTGCGGAAATATTGACTTTAGGGGATACCAGACTCATCCCTTTACGGATAGAAAATTTACTCACTCAAATTGGACCATCTGCTACTAGTCCAAAGTCTTTTCCAGTAAGGGTAAATAGAGAACAAGCAACGCAGTATACTCAAGAGCAGTCAACTACTGAATCCCAGGAATTTAAAATTCCTAAACAAGCAGGTAATCTTTTACAACATGCCGAAGCTTTATTACTGAAAATTTACCTGCACTATCATCGATATCGGGAAATGATAGTAAATGCTCTGGAGGAACGAGATTTACAATTCAGTTTGTCTCATCATCGCTTTTTGTGGCAACAAATTATCGAAAATCCTTCACCAACGGAAAAAGATTTAATATCTAGTTTGCAAGATAGATATTTGGAATTTCCTGAGGAGATGTCTTTAATTGCTCATTTGTTGCATCTCACCGAAAAAGCTCAGCAAGAGATGATTTTTTATCAGGAAAAATTAATTTTAGCTGCTGTTGCTGCGATGGAACGGGTGAATTGTGAAAAGTTATCGCGTTACTTTTTAGAGTTGTATGAAAAAGCAGATGAAAAAGGGGAAGTACAAGAATCACAGTCTTACTATCAGGCTTTTTATAAATATAAACTACGGCTTTGGGAATTAGACCGTCAGAGACATTTTTCGATTACTGATTTGTTCTGATTAGTATCGAAATTGGGAGCATCCTTGTTGTGCAAATTTATCGGAAAGTGTAAATTTTGTAGTGCTTGAAACCAAAAAATGGAAAAGTAGATAACGTGTTTGAGGAACTGGCAAAATATAGACAAAACTTAGGTTTACCTTCTTCAGGCAGCCCAGAAGACAAGTCAACTATTGCAAAGCTAGAAATAGGTGGTAAAAGTTTCTTTGGGGTCAATTCCAGTGATAATCCTTATCCTCGTCAGATAAAATTTAATGTGAACCCCATTACAAAAACTCATGCAGAAGCTGATGCTTTTCAACAAGCATACGATGCAGGTATTAGGGGTGGTAAAGCACGTTTAATAGTAGATAGGGACTTATGTGCAGCTTGTGGATTAAGAGGTGGGGTAAACTCCATAGCTTGGCAGTTAGGCATAGAAGAACTAGAAATTATTGCTCCTAGCGGAAGTAAAACAATAATAGTACAGCCACCAAAAACAAGGAGAAAGTAATGTTAGTCTTGGATATGACAACTGAAAAATGGATTGGTAATAAAAACGAATGTAATTTTGTTAAAAATCCTAATTGGAGTCAAATAGAAACGGCGATTCGCGAATTAGATGGTTCAAGTAAAACTTTAGTGACATTAGGAGTTGATGAAGATACTTATATGAGTATAGGTGGTGGGGAAAATATATATATTGTGACAGTTACTTTTGATAATTTGAATTTTCATACTTTAATAGACCCTTCTAAACTAGAAGGAATAGGAGAATTAGTTGTTGGCGGACAAAAAGGTAATTATTCAACTAGTGAATGTGTCGATTTATTACGTTGTCTACTTGCTGCTAGGACTTTTGCAGAATCTGGACAACTTGATACATTGTTAACTTGGTCAGAAGATAAGTCCTTAGTTGTTGCGTAAATAATGTAAATGTATTTATTGCAAGTATTTGGCGATTATTTTCCATCATAATCCGTTCATACAACTGTTGTACTAGGCATTTAGATAACCCATTCACGCTTCGTGAGGGCTAAAAGCTAAAGTTAGCTTTAGCTTACTACAATAAGCATTTCAACCCGTTAAAAACGGGTTTTAGCTTTCAGCCGGTAAGCGCGACGCACAACGTAGTGAACGCGCCAGCGTCCGCTTACGGATACTTTAGTTCAGGGGGTATCTAGGCTGCGACTGTAATAATCCCTAACGGAGGCAAGACCGCTTTGAGTTCGGCAATTTCCATAAAGCGGTCGTAAGACCAAAAGGACTGGGGAAACTGAGGATAAATCAATAGTGCTTTCATATTTTTTTCTTAATTTTCTCTTTCTTAACTGACAATTATTTGGTTGTAAATTTGAACTACTCTAAAATAGTAATTTTCAAAATTATGGTAAAGTCCTGGAATTAAATTTAGGCGATTTTCAGTGTTTATATGGCTATAAACCTTACACATAGACAAATACTATCTATAAATACTATCTCCTGATATTACAAAGTGTAACAGGTTCGCTATTTATTAGTAGGTAGGATGTTGAATTCTAGCTTGCATACTATGGATGATGTCGTTTCCGATGGCATCGGAATTACTGGCTCACGCATAAACCGGAGGTTTTCCCGCAGGGTAGCCGCAAAGACGCAAAGGAAGAAATAATTTCATATGATGAAATTATTTCTTCTCTGAAAAAAGGGCTAATTCCAGTTGAGTTTGCTATCGGCTTGTACTAAATTTGTGTTTTTTGTTTACCGTAAAGTATAAAACTTAATTTGAAAATTTAAATTTAAACTTCTTGTATAAAATATATGTAGTAAGTTCATAGTTTTTGATTAAATTGATTAGTTAAATTCGTAACAGTAGATACTATTTTTTATAAACTAGTGTATAGTGGTTATTAGATTACACATAACCAGGTGAAAAATTTGGCTGACATTATTGATACGGCTGTTAAGGCAGGTTCTTTCGATACTCTAGTTGCTGCAATCAAAGCTGCCAATTTGGTAGATACTTTGAAAGGTGCTGGCCCATTTACCGTGTTTGCGCCTACTGATGAAGCATTTGCTAAGCTTCCAGCAGGTACAGTAGATACACTACTTAAAGACATTCCAAAGCTCACAAAAATCCTGACTTATCATGTCGTTCCAGGTAAGGTACTTGCATCAGACGTGGTTAAGCTGAAATCAGCTACCACAGTTGAAGGTTCAGATGTGAAAATTGATGCTTCTAAAGGTGTAAAGATTAATGATGCCACTGTTGCAACTCCAGATGTTGCTGCTGATAACGGTGTTATCCATATTATTGACACAGTATTGATTCCCGCGTAAGCAATCGCTTAGGTCGAGAACACTATTTGTGGGGTTGCGATTTCTAGATTCGCAATCCCACTAGTATTTATCTCTTAAAGGGTGTTTATAAAGAGAACATTAAGCATCGTTTATATCACAAGCCAGCCAGTGACTAAAGTCACTGTCTAAAAGCCGAAGTCCTCTAAAAGAGGACTGAATAATATATCAAAAATAAATATTTTACAAAATTTAAGATATTTCCAAAAATCTTATTTCTTATTAGTCCTCTACCCTTCGGGAAAACTAAGCGCTCCGCTCCACTGCGTGAACGTGTACAGAGGACTTTAGCTTTTAGACAGTGACTTTAGTCACTGGCTTGTGGTATGCATGGTGTCTGAATATTTTATTTATAAACATTTTCTTAGTGCGTGCTGTATGTTATGTAACAATCACGTCCCCGTCGCTTTGCTTCGTAAAGCGCCTTGTCTGCATCTGCTATTAAGTCTGTAGGAGAGGTCGTGTTATTTGGGATTACAGTTGCAATACCCAAGCTGACCGTAATAAATTCACTGACATCTGAACAAGCATGGGGCAATTTTGATTGACAAACTGCTTTCTGAATTCCTTCTGCAACAACAATCGCTCCCTTAACATTTGTTGATGGCAAAATCACAGTAAACTCTTCTCCACCATAACGAGCAACCAAATCTGTTGGACGTGTTGCCACAGTTAGCAACGCTTTAGCAATTTGTTGTAGGCATTGGTCGCCAGATTGATGACCGTAAAAATCGTTGTATTTTTTGAAATAATCGACATCACATAAAATCAGTGATAAAGGTTTTTGACGGAGTTTTAAGCGATTCCATTCCTGCAACAAATACTCATCAAAATAGTGGCGATTGGCAATTTGAGTTAATTTATCGAGTCTGTAGAGACGTTGTAATTCTTGATTCGCTTCTACTAGTTCATCTTGAGTTACTTTGAGAATTTCTAAAGTTTTGCTTACTTCTTTGGTTCGCTCCTGAATTTTTTCTTCTAGGTTGTGGTTAGACTCAGCTAATTTGCCTGTTACTTCTTGTAATGATTCTTCTGCCTGTTGACGCTCGTTGATTTCTTGCTTAAGATTTTCATAAAGTTGAGCATTTTTGATGGAAATTGCTGCCTGAGAAGATAAAATTCTTATTATTTCTAATCTTTCTGATGTGAAAACACCTACAGCAAGATTATTTTCTAGGTAAAGTAAACCAAAAAGCTCACCTTGGTAAATAATCGGTGTACATAATACAGATTTAGGTTGATTTTGAATAATATACGCATCTGTGGTAAATATTCCCTCATGGGCTGCATCTGTTAAAATTACATCTTCTCTGGTTCTAACTACATAGTTTATTAAGGAATCGGGCAGCTGTTGCTTAGCCTCGGCTAGCATCGATTGGCATAGTACTACTTCCGAAGTATCTACAGTAGCCTTAGCCTCAATAAATAGCTGTTCTTGCTGCTTTAAAATGAGAAAAGCAGTTTGAGCACCTGCATTTTCAATCACTATAGTCATTAATTTTTTTAGTAACTTCTCTAAAATAATTTCACTGGCAATAGTTTGAGAAGCTTTGATAATTGTAGCCGAATCTAAAGCTTGTGAATTACTGCTTGTATTAGAGGAATTAGAGTTATTATTTTGAGCTAATTTTAAATCTTTCTGGGAATAAATAATTATATGTGGGTATTTTGATTCTAAATCTTTAACTTTGGCAATAGCTCCCCAGCATATATAATTATAGTGTGCCTTAGTCATATAAGTTTGAGCTATTTCCTGGCGTCCTAAATTTAAATAGAATTTAGCCGCTAATTCATAAGCTAGTGCTTCTTCTTGAATATATTTGTTTTTCTGTGCTCCGGCTATAGCGGAATCGTAGTACTTCATAGCCGCTAGTATTTGTCCCAATACTCTAGCCTTTTCAGCTTCCACTAATTCATATTTGTGCTGATAATTCATAGGAGCGTTTTCAGTCCAGTATTTCATCTTTTCCTGATTTTCTTCTACTTGCTTTAAGTATTCTTTTAACTCATTTATTTGATTGTCTTTTGATTGCAATAAATTCTGAGAATACTCAGCCAGCAATGCTAAAGAATAAAACCAGTTATGTAATGTAAATATAACTTCACTTTGTATAAATCCAGCATAATTTAATGCTGTTTTTGCATAAACTAGAGAATTTTTATATTGTTCAAAAGTATAACAAAGAAATGATTTATAAAAATAAAAATCAAATAACGAGATTAAACTTTTAGTTGATAAAAAATAAGGTAAGGCTTCTTCCTCGTTCAGAATATCACCAACTAATTTAGTTTGAGCTACAGAATTATTGAGTAGATTAGCTACTGCCTGAGCGCATATTTTAGTTAGATAAAGTGGATGTTGTTGCTCCAATTTGCTAATAAATTTGATATAAATTGCCTGATTGTGTGCAACTGATTCTAAATGTTCTCCGGCAAAAAACAGATGAGAACAGTAAAAATTTGCTGCGTGGCACGCAAACTCAATATCTCCAACTTCCAGTCCGCTTTCAATTGCCTCATGCAAAGAATCTATAGTTTCTTTTATATGCTGTTTTTTATAAGTAATATTAATATTAATTGCTACTAATGCTTTAGATTTAAAATCTTTAGCATTTAATTGATGTAATATTTTTAAAGCTAGTTGACCAAGTCGATAGGCAAAATTAATATTTGGAACAAACCAAGTTGTAAGAACACCATAAATTGCGTAAGCGTAGATAGATGGAGGTGAATTGCCGTGTTGCCTAGAAATTTCAACCATAGTATAAAGGATTGATAACACTATTGTACTCTCGCCAAAAGCAGCAGCAGGATGAATCAGAATTAAAATCTCCATTGCTGCTAACTTGTATGGGTTCATCATAGGTGGTAGGCTAGCCAACTGCTCGACGTTAAGATTTTGTGGTGGTGATTTTACTAAGGTAATATCTAGCATGGACAAAACATTTTGCCCAATATCTAAAACAGTATTGATTTGATTTTGCGCTAAGTAAATTTTAATTTTGATTTGATACAATTTGACTTTATCTAGGGTATCTTGAACTTTTTCCAGTGCCAATTCACATAACATTAATGCTCTTGTTAAATTAGCCTTTAGATATTCTACTTCTGATATTTCTATATATAAGTTGAAAGTCAATGTGTATTGATTTTGCCAGCTATCAGGATGTAGTATTTGTAAACCTACGTTCAAGTAATTGGCTGCAGATTCATAAGCGGTAGCAGCTTTAGCTTTCTTACCAGCAATAAGATTTAACTGAGCTAGTTCATCCTTTCGGATTTGTGTTGTTAGTAGGTCAGCACCAAAATTTAATTGGTTAACTAAGGTAAAAATATTATCTTTCTGTTGCTCTGGTGTGCTACTTTTTAGCAAAAGTTGACCAATTTTTAAATGAGTATTCTTTCTGGTTGATTCTGGAATCAACGAGTAGGCTGCTTGCTGTACTCTGTCATGCAAAAATTTATATTTAATTTTCACATCACTCATTTTGAAAACACCTGATTCTACCTCCTCAAACACCAAAGGAATTTTATAATTTGAAGATAAAGGTAGAATTAGACCTGCTTGCAAGGCACTCCACAAATGAGCAGCCGTCACGATGTCTGATGTTTCATTGACTGTTGCTAAAATGTCTAGGTTAAATTCATTGCCGATACAGGCTGCCAACTGTAAAACTTTTTGTGTATCTGGTGGCAATTTACGAATATTTCTACCAATCAGTTCGACAATATTATAATCAGTGATGCCAACTGCTTGAATTTTCTGAATATCCCACTCCCAGTTATCTGTTTCTACCTGATAAACAAGTAGATGTTCGGTATATAAACTTTTGAGTAACTGAGTTAAGAAAAAGGGATTTCCTTGAGTTAAATTATAGACTAATTCTGCTAATAATTTAACTTGGCTAGCAACATTCCCTTTATTGAATGTATCTGCTATTAGTCGCTGGACATGAGTCAGTAACAGCGGTTCTACGTTGATGTTATAGACCACAATATCTGTTTGACGTAACTTTTCCAGCGTTTGTATTAATGGGTGGGTGGGGTTGACTTCGTTATCTCGGTAGGCTCCTATTATAAATAGGTATTGACTACTATTATCTGTAATCAAGAGTCGAATTAATTTTAAAGATGCAGAATCAGCCCACTGTAAATCATCTAAAAAAATGACTAATGGATGTTCTGGTTGGCAAAAAACATTTACAAATTGTTGAAAAACGCGGTTAAATCGATTTTCAGATTCAGTAGCACCTAGCTTGGGAACATCAGGTTGTGAGCCAATAATTAACTCTACGGAGGGAATCACATCAATGACAACTTGACCGTTCGCATCAAGAGCCTCTAGTATTTTATTTTTCCAAACAGCAATCTGCTGCTCATTCTCTGTTAATAGCTGACGAATTAATTCTTGAAAAGCCTGAATTAAAGCAGCATAGGGGATATCTCGCTTGAACTGGTCGAATTTACCTGTAATAAAATATGCTTTTGCTGCAGCAATGGATTTATGAACTTCATTAACAATTGAAGTTTTACCAATACCTGAATAACCTGATACTAGCATTATTTCTGCTGTCCCCTGGCTGACTCTGAGGAAAGCATTCATCAGCGTCGCAACTTCTTGTTCTCTGCCATAAAGCTTTTGTGGAATTAAAAGCTGACTGCCGCAATCGCGCTGACCGGGGATAAAATCTTTAATTTCTCCGGTGTTTTGCAGTTGTAGTAAACAATTTTCTAAATCGAATTTCAATCCAGCCGCACTTTGGTATCGTTCCTCTGCATTTTTAGCTAACAGTTTCATAACAATATCTGAAACTACTTTAGGAATTTGAAGAAGTTGATAAGGTAGTACTGGTTGTTTGGCTATATGACAGTGAACCAACTCCAGAGGTTCGTGGCTTGTGAATGGCAACCTCCCTGTAAGCATTTCATATAAAGTAACTCCCAAAGAGTAGAAATCTGTACGATAGTCAATCGAGCGATTCATCCTCCCTGTTTGTTCAGGAGCCATGTAAGCTAAAGTACCTTCTAAGAAGTTAGGATTCCGAATAGTTTGTTTTTCTAATAATAGACGTGATGAAAGACCAAAATCAGCCAACTTCACCTGTCCTGTTTCAACATTGATAATTATATTGCTAGGCTTAATGTCTTTATGAATAATCTCGACTTGATATAAATCTATTAATATGGATGCTAGGGCAATTGCTATTTGCAAACATTCTGAAATTGTTAATTTCCTAGATATGAGAATTTTACTTAAGGACTGACCGCCAAAATCTTCTAAGATTAGTGCAAAGGCATTTTGGTATTTTTCTAGACTGTAAGTTTTAACAACTCCTCCAATGTTCAAGTCTTTGATAACTTTATACTCATGCCGTAAACGAGTAATTTCTTCTAGTGTCGGATACTGAGATTTGAGCAGCTTAATTGCTACTGACTGTTGTTTATGCTTACTCTTGCCTCGGTAGACAACTGTTACCTTTCCATGATGAATTTTTTCAAGAATCTCGTATCCTGGAATAGCAATCATAACTTACGCACACCCTGTAAACTTTGCTACGCTAAACAAGTAGAGAAGTTCTGGCAAAACGTCTCTACTGGGTTTATATGTTATTGTATTGTTACATTAGTAAGTTATTATACGTTGGAGTCTGAATTTTAGTCAAAATGAGGGTAAACTTCTTGCTCAAATAAATCTTTGATATCTGGATGTTTTTGAGATACCTGACGTACTAATTCTTTGTAATCTTCGCGCACTTTAATGTAATAATTTGCTTTGCGACGTCCAATGGTTGGTAACCAAGCAGTATGCAAGGTGAAGGCAAAATCCAGTGAAGGATGGGACAGTTTGCATAGAGGACCCTTAGATAAATCATTGGCATTAAAGAGCCAGAATTCATTTTTGTTTTCGTACCATACTGTGCAGATTATATAACCGTCTGTCGCTTTTTCTGCATTACGGCGAGGGATAAACTGGGGTGAAGATGTTATATGTCCCGGAGGAAATTTATAGCGGTCAATAATTTTTAATGCTTCTGTCGGTGAAGCATGAAGTCGAAACAAATAGGCAGGTACTCCCTTGTTTGCGAAATTCAGCACCTTTGACAGAGGAACTTGCCGATATTTATAATCTTTGTACGTATCGACAATAAACTTTGTCATTAAGTCTTTCCACAACCCTAACGAAGTCCAGTAAATGTCTTCTAGTCGTTCTAAAGGTTGTCCAGTCTTGGGATACCGCTCTGGATAAGCAAATAGTTCCACACCCCAAGTACATTCCGCATCAGAAATAAGGTGTGAGGAGAGGATGTTTCCGGTTTCTCCATTAATTACATAGCGTCCCAAGCGCCCAATATCTGTTTCATTATTTTCCATGCCACATAGGTATGAGGGCACAGGATTTTGAGGGTTGTAAGCGGAAACATCATATTGCCTAATCCATTCACCTACATTCATCCCACAAATATGGGCTGCGTGGAGTGTAATGTTTCCCTGAGGGTTGTCGTAGTCCAATAAAAAATGTGCTGTTTCCAAGGGCAACACAACTTTTTGCACTACAACTTCAACCTCCTGATTATCATATGCTGGAAATTGTCCTGCTTTTAAATCAGCACGACGCACTATATAAAGTATGGAATCAGGTGAAACAGCACCTTCCAACAGGTTTCTCAGTTGTACTTCAACTTTTTTATTTTCTGGAAAAGGGTTATTGAGTACTTGTTCTAATCCCGTAGTAAAGGCTGTATCCATTAGCACAATATAATCTCTCGTGATGCCAATCTGATGCATACTTTGGTTGATTGGTACAGAGGAACCATCAGGTAGAACTAGCTTCCACCGTTCCAAAGCGCCTGCGCCATCCCAAGAAATCAAATAAACAAAGTTCTCAATTTTTAAGTTAGTAAGCCTCTCAATAAATCTCACATAGAGTTGTAAGGAAGTTTGGAAAGATTGAGAGAATAAATCAAAAATATCTTTGAGGAGATTGGTTCCGAGAAATGAACCAAGTGCAGTTAAGAAATCGTCCACTTCGTTGGGAAGTTGCTCCAGGTCATAAATGAAAGGAATGGTGTCTAAAAAATTAGCTAATGACCTACCATAATTAACAGTGAACATCTTGTGTTTATGAGGGTCAAAAACAGGATGAGCCGTACTCAAGAAAGCTGGAAAGGGAGCATTATAACCATTCAACTCTGGCTGCCATTCTTGATTAGTACCAATGGGAGTAACAACCTCTAGAGTTTCAGTATCAATTTCATAAGGACGACCTGCATCATAAGTAACCAGTAACCGCTCTTGGGAGTCTTGGGAAAACTTCATTGGTAGAAAAGCTGTATTTAGCTGGTTACGAACACCCAAGGACAAAGAAAATCTGGTGATGCCATGATTACGAAAACGATACTTGTCATACTTTGAGCCATGACGAGTTGCCTTGTCAGCGTAGTAATCAGGTGGTTTGACAATACGAGTTGTTAATCTCACTTCATCTTGAGAATCAAAATCCAGACGATAAATCATTCCATCACCACACAACAGGGAATCTCCATTGGTATAAGGAAGACCATCCGAGTCAACAGTCCCACTTGGAGCAACCATGAAAACATGTCCCTGCAAATCAACAGGGAGATTTCCGCAAATTTTCATTTGGATATCTACGAGTTCACATCGACTAGCAGTCATGATGGACTCTGGAACTTTAGGACAACAATTAAAATGTTGGTTATTAGTGTCAATACAATGCTGCTGTAATGGAATGGATTGGGGAGAATCGACATTCTTGACACCCGTCGTATCCCCAACTACCTCTATTGTGCTTTTGGGGGGTTGGTAGTTGTTAGTGTGTTTCATCTTAATAATTCTAAGCTATTGGCTATTTTTTGCAAATTTCAACTGATGGAGCTTTAGTCCGTAAACATAAAACCCACATTCCTCATCACAACTGTCACACGCAAACCAAGGCTTGTCATTAGTACCCAAGAACTAAGTATTTTGAGTATTTTATATAACAATAAATAATTTCAAGCGTAGTCTT
Source organism: Scytonematopsis contorta HA4267-MV1 (assembly GCA_019359035.1). Taxonomy (GTDB): domain Bacteria; phylum Cyanobacteriota; class Cyanobacteriia; order Cyanobacteriales; family Nostocaceae; genus Scytonematopsis; species Scytonematopsis contorta. Next base: position 168,872 of record JAHHIC010000109.1, read on the forward strand.
GCTTATCTGTATCGGGAACATCTTGATTTATTGCAGTGTCTATGTATTTAGTGTTTGGGATTTAAAACTAACTCTTGTGGGGTGTAAGTCCCTTACACCCGACTGTGATTGACTAACCTGAAATTTGCTGTATCATTCGCAGAACAACGTTTCTTTGGTGTCGCGTCCAGTAATTGGGTTAGTGCCTTTTGCTATTTTACAAAGTTTGGCTTGCTCGTCATCGCGCAGCAACACGTCTGTAAAATCAGCACCATCGATGGTGGCTCCGTCAAACCTCGCGCTGGCTGCAAAGGCTCCTTCTAGTATGGCGTTTGTCAAATTGGCTTTAATTAAACGCGCAGAATCTAAGGTAGCATTTCTCAGGTCAGCACCTGTTAAATTTGCTGACTCTAAGTTGGCAGCAAAAAAGCTGACTCCTTGCAAATTAGAGTTGCTAAAGTTACTCTGTTTTAGATTTGCTTTGGTAAAGCTAGAGTCCGTTAAATCCCGTCCAGAAAAATCAGCCTCTACCAAAATTTCTTTGTTGTACTCAAGCGCTAATGCTTTGGAAGCAAAACCTAACGGCGGTATTATGCAAAGTAATGCTCCAACCAATAAACTGACTATAATTGTCCGAATCTGACTGCTTAATTTAATTTTCATCGTATTTTTCACCAATGGCAAACCATCCTTCATCTAATTATCGCGGTATCGGTAACGCAGGAGAAGACCTGGTAACCCAATGGTTGCAATCTATAGGTTGGATAATTTTACATCGCCAATGGCGTTGTCGCTTTGGGGAAATTGATATTATTGCCCAAATGAGTGAAGAAACACGACGGATGAAACAAGCAGAAGTTTTGGACAGCGTTCCTAATTCTTTTATCTCTACTTTTGACTCTACTTCCACGTACTCATATCCAATATTGGCTTTTGTGGAAGTGAAAACTCGTTCTAGAGGGAATTTAGATGTGGGAGGCAGAAGTGCGATCGCCTTTTCAAAACAAGAGAAACTTTGGCGTACAGCCGAGATGTTTCTGACACAGTATCCGGAAAAGGCGGATTATGATTGCCGCTTTGATGTTGCGATTGTGTGTTGTCAACGTACATCGAAAAAAACTAATGCCGAAACAGAAGCTAAGCAGGAAGTTCGGGGATACGACTTAATATTGGAAGAATATATCCCAGGGGCGTTCCTCGGAAACTATTAATAATGGCTACTGGAAAACTGATGTAAAAATTTTTCGTTCACTATTAGCTATTAGCAATCACTAATTCACAGCAATTTTGATACCACTAATAGCATTTTTTTACGCCAGTGTTTCTGGACAGTAACCTAATCCCCGGACGAACTGCTGCCGGAAAGCTTCTATCTCCCCTTTTTCTGGGTTGCCATGCGAAACAATTGCTACTTGGTAGCGACGCATAACATCAACAGCTGACTGTCCAGCTTCTAAACTCCAAAATGCCATTTGTACGCGCATTGGTGGTTCGTAGCTTATTCCTAATTCATTAAAGAAAGCTCGAATGTCTCCATCCATTTGGTCACAAAGGGGGTATTTGAACTTAATTCTAACCACCCAACCATCTATTTGATGAATAACAGTCACGAAAGAAACGGGAATTTCTGGCTTGCCGTGCAAAAATTGGACTAACCGGAGGGTTAAACTGGCGTTGGCTAAGTAGTATAAATGTTCCATATGGGTACTGGGTTTGGTGCTTGAGATTTAAAGCCAATCCTATATATCTATTATTGGAAAAAACCTTGCATTTACTGTTAGGGTAAATGCACCCGTTTTTGTATGGGGAGGTCTACCCAATTTTTTACGTTACTAATTATATATACATACGTGTTACTTATAGATATGTATATAAATTTTTACGGATTATATTGACCTCGGATGACTTAAAATTATTTAGTAAAGATAAGCTAAAGTTAGCTTTTTTCAAGTAGACCGATGCAGCAAGAGTCATTACAGGGCAATGTGAAAAATACTTCCAGCTCAGCGTCAGAGGATTTTAAATTAAAATCTAGGAACTATGACCGTTTTATATCTGGATATGATTACATACTTCCTCCAGAATTAATAGCCCAAAATCCAGCTAACCCTAGGGATAGTTCTCGTTTGCTGGTAGTAAATTCACCGAGTACAGGTGTAGAATTAGCTCCTTTACATCAAATATTCCGCGATTTGCCGGATATATTGCAGACGGGGGATTTGCTGATAATGAATAACACAAAAGTTATTCCAGCGAGATTATACGGACGTAAATCTACAGGTGCTGAGGTAGAGGTTTTACTTTTGGAAGAAAGAGGATATAACTGCTGGTTAGCATTAGTAAAACCAGGGAGACGCTTTAAACAAGATTCACAAATTATTTTTGAACCCCGAACTCCAACTCCCAACTCCCAACTCCCAATTCCCAACATTATCGCCACAGTTATAGGTACAGATGAAGCAACTGGAGGGCGTTTATTACAATTTGATGTTCCAGAAGGAAAACCTTTGGTGCAAATGTTAGAGTTTTTTGGTGAAGTTCCACTACCCCCGTATATTACACAATCCCAAGCTGAGAGCGAACAATATCAAACAGTTTATGCTGAAACTCCGGGAGCGATTGCAGCACCAACAGCGGGGTTACACTTTACACCGGAATTATTAGAACGGCTGCGCGACAAAGGTATAAATCAAGCCTTTTTGACCTTGCATGTTGGAGTAGGGACATTTCGTCCAGTAGAAGTAGAAGATGTTACTACCCACGTTATGCATGAAGAGTGGATTGAAGTTCCTGGGGAGACTGTAGAAAAAATCCGTGCGACCAAAGCTGCTGGGGGTAGAATTATCGCAGTGGGAACAACGGCTGTTCGTGCTTTAGAAGGAGCAGCTAGTATATCAGGGAAATTAGAACCCTATTGCGGTAAAACTAACCTATTTATTTATCCCGGTTATGAATGGCAAGTAGTTGAAGGTTTGATTACTAATTTCCACTTACCCCGTTCTAGTCTGTTGATGTTAGTAAGCGCTTTAATTGGTCGTTTGAGGTTGCTAAGTATTTATCAAGAAGCCGTTGAGCAAAAATATCGCTTTTACTCTTTTGGTGATGCCATGATAATTTTGCCAGAAGGGAGAGGCTAAGTGCTATGACTGTCATTGCGTTCACGAAGTGCTCCCTCTTAGGGAGTGGAGGAACGACGAAGCAATCTCATAATCTATGTTTATTGTAAGAAGCTGAAACTGTCATTGCGTTAGGAGTATCCCAATTTTGCAAAAAACCCTGAAATAAATTATCCGAAGCGGACGCTGGCGCGAACGGGCTAAAAGCTTAAACCCGTTGAAACGGGTTGAAGAACTAATTTTAGTTAGCTTTAGTGTTCCTTTAGCTTTTAGCCCGAAAGACCAAGTACTTCAAATCTAAAAAGTCTGACTTGATAAAAAATATTTTCACTTGAAGATAGTTGATTTAAGAAACTAAAATATAGTCATATCGTTAGTAAATTACTTAAGATGGTAAATTATCGTAAAACATTTACAGAGCTAGAAAAAGCTGGATCTAAATTTTGGCCTACAGAACTCTCAGAGAAAGAAGCACAGTTAAGCGCAATACCTCTTTTGATAGAGACGCACGAAACATTCATTAATATTTTAAGTGTGAATGTGTCAAGTATTGAAGAATTTTTTAGTACGATTGAATCTTCTAACTTACCTGCCAATTTATTTTTGAAGCATTTAGTCATTCTTTCTGACTTTGGTGGAGAGATGCTAAGGCGAGTCAGCAATGAGTTTGTAAATTTATTTCCTCAAGGGAAGTTTAATTATTATTGGCTAGGGGAAGATAAAACATATAATTTTAAAAACTTTGATAATATAAACAAAAAACTTGTAGCGAAGTTTAGTAATGAAAAGTTAAAAATACGTGATAAGGATTTATCTATAACAATACAGAAGCACGCATCATCAGCAACTGGTAATATTTTAAGTAATTCACAAAAAGATATTATTGCTTTACTTTTATTTGGTAGTGCTTACTCTAGTGGTAGCGAAGACGAAAATGATGTTGCTTCAATTTTAGCAAAATGTGAGATTGGTTCATATTTAGGTAAGCCAGATGAGCTAAATAAATTTCTTAAACAACGTTATATTTATGTTAGTAGAGTTACAGCGGGAGCCACATCGAATAGCCTTGGTCAAATTGCCCAGAAATATGTAGCAGACTTCATAAAACAAAATATTAGTCAAAGTTCAGTAAAGATTAAATCAGGTAGTAGACTACCAAGAGTTACTCACACAGATGAAGCAACGGGAAGATTAACCTCATTTGATATTGTTGTCACAAATGATACTAAATATGTTGCTGTAGAAGTTAGTTTTCAGGTAACTACAAATAGCGTGATAGAGAGAAAAAGTGGGCAAGCAAAGTCTAGGTATGAGCAAGTTGAATATGCAGGACATAAAATTGCTTACGTAATAGACGGAGCAGGGAATTTTGAAAGACGTAGCGCTATAACAAATATTTGCTCATATAGTCATTGTACAGTAGCTTTTTCTAGTAGTGAATTAAGTATTCTTTGTAATTTTATACAAGATTTTTTGAATTCGTAGCTGAATTAGTGTAATATTCATAAATAGAATTATGTTGAAAATCATAAAATGGAAAAGATACGATTTATTGACTTATTTTCTGGTATCGGAGGAATCCGGTTAGCATTTGAGCAAGCTGCAAACTCAATGAATTTAGAGACAAGGTGTGTACTGAGTAGCGAAATAAAAGCTGATGCTAAGCTGGTATATGAAAATAACTTTAAAGAAATACCTCAGGGAGATATTAAAAATATAGCTGAACTGCCAGAGCATGATGTATTATTAGCAGGTTTTCCATGTCAGTCATTTTCCTATGCTGGTAAAAAAGAGGGGTTTGGGGATACGAGAGGAACATTATTTTTTGAGATAATAAGACTTATAGATAGTTATAAGCCAACAGCATTTATTTTTGAAAATGTTAGAGGTTTATATGCTCACGATAATGGTAATACATTAGAAACTATAAGATATGAAATGCGGAAAAGAGGCTATAGTTTTGAGACATTACTACTAAATAGTGTGAATTTTGGTTTACCACAAAATCGTGTCAGACTTTATTTAGTAGGTTTTTTAAATAAAAAGCCTAAATTAAGTTTAGTCTCTGATTTAGGCCCACAAGATTCTCACTCATACAATCATCAGCAGCTTTCTTTATTTAATACATTTACTCAACCTCCTATAGTCGCAGATATTTTAGAAGATAACCCTGATTCAAAATACAATTGTTCTTCGGATTTTGTTAATGCGCTAAAAAAAGTTATTAATAATAATTTTAATCACTTACATGGGTGTAGATTAATTGATTACAGAGGCGGAAATTCGATTCATTCATGGGAACTTGGGCTTAGAGGAGAATGTAGCAGAGAAGAAATTGAATTAATGAATATTTTTATTTTGAAGCGAAGAAATAAAGAATTTGGCAATCATCAAGATGGTAAACTTTTAACTCAAGAACAAATTGCGAGCTTCTTTAAGCATTCTAAGCTAGAAAATATTCTAGAATCTTTGGTACAAAAAAAATATTTACAAGTAGTTAATAATAAGTATAAACCCGTTGCAGGTAATTTTTCATTTGAAGTCTATAAATTTTTAGACCCAAATAAAATAGCAGTGACCTTAGTTGCTAGCGACGCTAATAGATTGGGGATATATCATAATGGTCGAGTCAGAAAGATTACTCCCAGAGAAGCCGCAAGACTTCAAGGTTTTCCTGATAGTTTTATTTTGCATCCAAATGATGATAAAGCATATTACCAACTTGGTAATTCGGTTAGCATTAATGTAGTAGAAGCTGTGGCTAAAGAGGTTTTGATTAATTTGCTTGAAAAGAAAACTCTTATAAAGCAAAAGCTTGATTTTGCTTATACTTAATTCTGTAATTTTATTCTTTCTCAATAATGGTGTGGTAGAAATGATACTGTAATTGTTCTCAAGAGGTACTGAGTGAATTACGAGGCTGAATTTTGGCTAGTTCTTCAGTCTCTGAATCCAAAACGTGATACAAGTCCCAACGTAGTTGCAGGTTCATCCAAAAATTAGCCGAAGTACCGAAGTATTTCCCCAATCGTAGTGCAATACCAGGAGTTATTGTTTTATCTCCCTGCACCAGTTGATTAATTTCCTGTTCGGGAATATTAATAGCTATGCCAAGTTCCCCAGGAGTAATCGCCATTGGAATCAGAAATTCCTCTAAAAGCATTTCTCCAGGATGAGTGGGTTGTCGATGAGTTGGAACACGAATCATGGGTTTTTAGTCTCCAATTTAATTTTAGTGATATATCACAAGCCAGTGACTAAAGTCACTGGCTGGCTGGCTTGTGGTATGCATGATGTTTAATATTTTATTTATAAAAACCCTCTTAGTTATTGAAGCAAATACCCAAATACAACTTTCCCCCAGGTTTCACCCCATCGGAATTTCCTCGTTGCATTTTCCTGAGAGTTTGACCCAATTTTTGGGAACCCTAACTTACAAGGATTACGCAACAAGCGCAGGGATAGCGATTCATGTTTAACAAAAATCTGGTTTTTCAGGTGTTTCTCCGTTCCTCAAAACTTATTATTTTGAGTTGTATGGGAGCCTTTCTGGCTTTGATAACACCTACGTTCACTCAGCAAGCATCAAGCAAGTTGCTGGCACAATCGCCAAATGTAGTTACACAAGACTTGGAAGCTGCTAGTTTCTACCAGCAAGGAGTGGTACGTTATAACAATAAAGATTATGTGGGTGCAGAAAATTCTTTGCGAGCAGCTTTGCAAAGAGACCCTAATTTGGGTTTAGCGCGAAATTACCTGGGTAATTTGATGTTACAGCAAAATCGTCCAGAGGCTGCAGTGCAAGAGTATGCAGAAGCAATTAGGCTGAATCCAAATTTTGCTGAAGCTTATTACAATTTGGGTTTAGCGTTGCAGCGTCAAGGACAGAGAGAAGCTGCGGTTACTGCTTACCGTCAAGCTTTAGTGATAGAGCCAACAATGACCGCTGCTCATTACAATCTTGGTTTAATATTCTATGAGCAAGGACAATCGGATGAAGCAATTGCTTCCTATCAACAAGCAATAAATTTTGATGGTCGTAATGCAGATGCTTTCATGAATTTAGGGTTAGCTCTCCAACAACAAGGAAAAATGTCGGAAGCGATTACTGCATTTAGGCAAGCAATGCAGCTAAATCCGGAAAATGCTGCGGCTTATAATAATTTGGGAAGTTTATTTGCAATGCAAGGTCAAACGACTGAAGCTATTGCCACTTATAAAGAGGCTATTCGTCGTATTCCTGATAATGCCGCAGCTTATTACAATTTGGGGATTACTTGGTATAACCAGGGTGAATTAAAGAAAGCAAATAGTGCATTTCAACGCGCTCGTAAGCACTACAGCGACCAAGGTAATTTTCAACAACTTCAACGGGTTGAGCTGTTTATTCAACAAATTGCTCGGGGAGAAAGACAACCTCAGGTTAGCCCTGTTGCAACTCCGACAATGAATGTTGAACAACCCATGCAGCAGACTCCTACAGAAAATCAAAACCAACCTAGCAATGTGCCAGTTTCTGTAGAGCAACCAATGCAGGAGCCACAAATAGATTCTCCTGGGGAAATACCTTCGGAAACACCAGCTAACACTAGTGCTGAACCAGTTTCCTTAGATAAAAATAAAGCACCAACAACCCAATTTGTGGAGTTTTCTACAGGTGACCAGATGAATCCTGCTGCTATGCCGACTACCACTGAACAACAACAGAATTCACAAGAAGAACCGCAAAATCCGGAAGTTCCTACAGAATTACTGCTTCCTGCTACTAATTAGTGGTTGACCTCAACAATTCAAAATTCAAAATTCAAAATTCAAAATTTAAGAATGGGGCAATTTTGAATTTATTAATTTAGAGTGGGTACTTGCGTTCACTACGTTGTGCGTCGCGCTAACACGCTCATCTATGATTTAGTGGCATCCTATTAGTGGTGGGTACAAGCCCCCACTAATTGCAATTTTGTTCGCGTTCACATTGTGTGCCTCGAAGAGGCATAGTGGAGCGGAGCGCTCCTGATTGAATTTTGAATTTTGAATTTTGAATTTTGAATTGATGTGACTGTTGGCTGTTGGCTGACAGGCAACAGTTTACTGTACTAGATAACTACGCCAAATTGCTTTTTCGTCGTTGCTGCTGTTGTCGGGAAGTAATAAACGCCAAGTTTTTCCTTCTTTTTGAACCTGTAGGTATAAGTCGAATTCTTTTTTCTCTTTTTTTAGCTGACGTTCTGGCAAATTAAAAGTTAGGTCGTAGGTTCCCTGGATATGGTAGCTCGGTAACTTTTGAATATATATCGGGTCTTGCTTTTTCACAAATACCCGCTTGATTTCAAAATCTTGGAAATTAACGTCCAACTGCTGACTCAGTAACTGTTTGGTTTGCTCCAGTTCTACTGCGATCGCCTTTTTGATTAACTGGCCACCTGGGGGATAGACATTAACCCCGCAGCCAGTCAAGAGTATGAGTAAAATTACTGTCAAAAAGAGCCGCACCATTATTGTTTCGTCTATATTTATTAGATTCTCAAAAAATAGTATAACCACTGTGGAGACGTTACATGTAACGTCTCTACATTTTGCGGTCTCTTGTTATCAATGACATAAGCTGTGATTATAAATATATAATAAATCTATTTTTTCTGTAACAACGGTTACTAAAATATATGATATGTTAGAGAGAGGAAACAATAAATGCAAAAAACAGAGAAATATCTATGATTACCAACAGACAAGAAGCTGCTAGACTAGCAGATAAAGCCCACCGCCAAAATATCCTTAAGGGTCTGGAGCATCGGCTGAAAGTGGCTAGGGATAAGGGGGACGAAAATTTAATTAGACACTTAGAAGCGGAGATAAAGCATTTCGCTTAAGCAATAGTTGAATTTATAAATTAATTTAAGAATTGTAAATGCAATAAGTATATATACTGGGGGCTATCGAAACAGTAGCCCCTTTCTGTATAGGGTTAGCCGTACGCACATGTACAAAAATAATGTGATGTACTTGTGGAGACGTGATATATCACGTCTCTACATTCTTGTTAATAAGCTCCTGTTTTTCCGAAGACAACTTGTACAGTTTTCAGCAAGATTTTGAGGTCTAGCCAGAGAGACCAATTTTCGATGTAAGTGGTATCTAGTTTTACGGCATCTTCAAAATTATCGATGTTTGAGCGACCAGAAACTTGCCACAGACCAGTGATACCGGGTAAAACTTCTTGACGAATAAAGTGCTGTGTTTGGAATTTTTCTACATCTCTTTTTGGTAAAGGACGAGGACCAACTAGGCTCATTTCTCCCATTAAAACGTTAAATAGTTGTGGCAATTCATCCAAACTATAACGCCGCAAAAATTTACCTAAAGGTGTAATGCGAGGGTCGTCTTTGAGTTTAAAGATAACTCCATCTTTTATTTCATTTTTTTCCTCTAAAGATGCTTGCAATTTTTCAGCATTGGTAACCATTGTTCGGAATTTCCAAATTTTGAATTTCTTGCAGTGCAGTCCAATTCGTTCTTGACGGAAAAATACTGGGCCGGGAGAATCTAACTTAATGAGGATGGCAATTAATAAATAAAGCGGAGATATGATAAATATCAAAAGAGCAGAAGCAAATAAATCAAAACACTGCTTTATCCAAAAGTCGCCTCCCGCAATAATAGGTGCAGGTATTGTCAAGCAAGGAACTTCACCAATGCTCCAAAATATAGATTTTGGGTGACGAACATCACTTTCCATTGGCAAAATACGTATGGTGATACCAGCAGTATAAAAGCGCCAACAAACATACAAGCGATTTTTTATAGAATTCCAAGAAACAAAAGCCTCTACAATACCTTGGTTGCGGAGAAATTCAAAAGTTTCTTCACGATTGTCTCTATCTAAACAGCTAGAGTCTGATATTCCGGCTACGGTGTAGCAATTTTCTTGTTTAATTAAACGAACGTGGTTTTCTTGGTCTTGGGAATCGGTAATTAGAAAAACTGGATAACGAATTGCTCCTTTACTACGAAGCAAGTGAGTACCAACATCAAAAAGAAAGCGTTCCAAGCATATAAAAGCTGTTGACAAGAACCAGAACAATAAAAAAGTAGAACGCGAAATATAATTTGTTGGTTCGTAAAGGAAAGCAATTAATACAAGAAGTATCGCTCCTAAAGAAACTGCTTTAATAAGACCAATATAATTACGGCGATGTAAACCCGCTTTGTATAATCCTTTTGTTGCAATAATTCCAATATCAAGTATGAGAATCAGTAGCTGAAAAGAAGAATATTCTGTCCAAGGGGATGTGATTGGAGTTCCGTAGTATACTGCTAAATTCCATGCTGAGGCTAGGGAAACAACATCAAATAGGATAAGTGTAATTATCCGTAGAAATCTAATTGTGATTCCTTTTTGTATTGTTGTACTGTCGGGTGACCTTAGGTCAGGTTTGAAACCTGCTAAGGGTAAAGATTTATAAGCCACGATTACTTATGAAACTCCTGATGATTTTTGTTTGAAAGAAAAAATAAAAGTTAGAAGTATGTGCAATCAATGATTATTGTAAGAATTGACTGACATTTTCACTAAAATTTAAAAGTATTAAATTACATAATTACCTCCTATTTAATATTGTGATGATGTAGGGAAATGAGATTAAAATTGTAAGAAACGTGTCATCTTTTCTCGTAGAACGCGGTAAAAAAAGAGGGGGTTGCCAATTACATAGCGTTCCCAAAGACGACTTGGCTCAGTAAACAAACGTGTTAACCACTCCAATCCCAAATCTGTCATCCATCGCGGACCTCTATAAACATTGCCAGTGTAAAAATCAAGACAAGCACCTAAAGGCAAAATGACCTTAGCATCTATTGTTTCTAAATTGTTTACAATCCAACTTTCCTGTAAAGGCATACCAAAGCCAACATATAAAACATCTGGCTTAAATTTATTAATTTCTGCGATTACAGATTCATTCTCCTGACCAAATTTATCAAAGTAGCCGTGATGTCCTTTGATTTCTAAGTTGGGAGCGACGGCTTTTAGTTTGGTAATAGCTTTGTCTACTGTACCTGGCTTACCTGCAAGTAGAAATAATGACACATTTTCTTGTTCGCAGGCTAAGGCTAAATCTTCTATATAATCTGGACAGGTCATGCGATGATGGGAGTCAACACAGTGACCACAAATTTTAGCTCCTAATAAAACGCCAAATCCGTCACAGAATACAACATCAGATTTATTAATAAAATCTCGATACCAAGGTAATTCGTAAGCAAAGTTAATCGCTCTGACATTGACATTTCCAACAACAGTTTTTTTACTTCGTTTTGCAGATTTAACAATGTAATTGATTAGTTCGCGAACATTAAGTTTATGAAATCTGGTTCCAAGTAATGAGATTTCATCAAAATTTTTAATTTTGGCAATATCTGTCATTTTTTACCTCGCAGTTGAAATAGTGTGTAATGGAAAATAAAGAAAACCCCACCCCCAACCCCCCACTCCGTATACGGGGCTACCGTGTACACACAAGTCGGAATTAACCTGTCATTGCGTTCACGAAGTGAACGCAATGACAGAGGGGAATTCCACTATTTTTCGACTTGTGCGTACACGGTAGGTATACGGGAAGTCACCGTTGGGGGTGGGGTTTCATGTGCAGGAAGGTTAAAATTACCAACCACCAAACTGGTCAGCCGAAAGCTTTCCTATTTTTTGACGCCAAATTGCTTTTAATTTGATAACAATGAAGGGGTCTACTAACTTAATAGGTAAAGTTATTAATTCTCTAGAGAACCATTTAAGATAAAATATCTGATGTTTAAAAGCAGTTATCTTTGATGATTCGTTAACAAAATCAGATGCAACATTCTTACTTTCTTGAATCAATTTAAATTTATTGCTCAAATTACCAGTCATCCCATTGAGTGAATAAGAAGCAAGTGGTGTGTCAATAAATTGGAATTTGGCTCCAGATATATAAGCTCTAAAAATTAAGTCATAATCAGCAGCTATCTTATAACTTAAATTGAATAAGCCTATTTGTTCGTAAATTGATTTCCTGATAAAACAGCTAGGGTGGTTGAGGATAAATTTAAATATTAAATTATCTAAACTACCAGGGTAAAATGTGTTGACGTATTTACTATCAACATAGTTATCGATAGGCGAATATACAATTGAGGTATCCGGTTGTTGAATAAAAATATTTTCGATACTTTGTAAAGCGCCTTCATTATACCAATCGTCGGCGTTGATAATTCCTATGACATCACCAGTTGCAAGAGATATACCTTTATTCATCGCATCGTAAACGCCTTTATCTTTTTCGGAAATAAAGACACTAATCTTATCTAGATAACGCTCAATTATTTCAATACTGCCATCAGTTGAGCCGCCATCAACAATAATGTATTCTAACTCAGATATTCTAGACTGATTAATGACACTTTGTATGGTTTTTTCCAATGTACTAGCAGTGTTATAAACTGGAGTGACAATAGATATTTTCATGATATTTATCCAATTTATTTTTTATTAATTAGCAAGTTGTTAGCTAAGGAAAGCTCCTCAATAGCACGATAAATATCATCCATAAAGTTTTCTTGACGAAAACGATACCAATTTTTTGCTTCATCAAAATTTCGTTGTCTAAATGGTGAAGTAACAGATGAAGACAAAAGCTTGGCAAATTGTTCTGGATTATCAGAGATTTTTACAGTTGAAGGAGGTTGATAAATCCCTCGTATAGCGACTCCTGTTGCTACTATAAAAGAGCCAGAAGCTATAGCATCCAAAGTTTTAATTTGTATACCACCCCCACTTAAAGTAGGAATAGCAACTACTCTTGCTTGAGCCATAAATTCTTGAGCATCGGGTACAATACCGCGATATTTTATATTGTGGTATTTATCTGTTAGCCAGTCTGCACCTCTACCTGCGATATGAATTGATAACTGACTGTCTAAATGAGGATAAACATTTTCCAAAAACCATCGCAATCCTTCTTCGTTAGGCTTCCAAAACCAACTACCAATAAGCCCTATATCGAATTGTTTTGTGACTGGCTTAGATTGTGATTGTTCCAAACCTGGAGATAAAGGTAACACTTTAATTTTTTTCACTCCTTCAATTTTGAAAAAATACTTAGCATCATGCTCTGTAAGAGACCATACCTGTTGTACCGCTGATGCTAACTTGTCTTCCATTGTTTTAATTAAGTTTGCTTCTCGTTTATAAATTAGTTTGCTAATCCAGTTACGAGCATTTTGATAGCAATCGAGGTAAATTTGATTTTCGAGATTGTGAGCGACAAAAATCAGTTTATCTTTATCTGGAATAAACTTTTGCAACCAACCTAGTTGAGCATGGTCAATAATTATGGCGTCATATCTATTAGTTGATAATAATTGTTTGACTGTTTTGATATAAGTCGAAGAATAATACTTTCCTGATGAGTAGGGCATACCTCTGATAAAACTAAGCATTAACCAAATAATTGAATTTAATTTGGCTTTCTTAGTTTCTATATAACGTTTGTCTATGAGTATTTCTTGTGGATTTAGCTCAAAAACATCATCTTTTCGCATGTACCCAACTACGGAAACGTTATATCCATTTTGAGTGAGAGCATCAATAAAACATTGTGATGCGACTTCACTACCCATTCGCTTTTTACGTGGGAGAATTGTTGTTAGAAAAAGAATTGACATAAATATTATGAAGTGATTTTAATTAATGGATGTAGAGATGTTACATGTAACGTCTCTACGCGAATTTATTGGAGCGCTAATTTTTTCGTAGAGGTGGGAAATATCTTTGGCTTTAAGAGACCAAGTTTGAGTTTTGGAAAATTCATATCCGACTCGACCCATTTCTAAACGTTTTTCTGGATTTTGATACATATTCTCAATCGCTTGGGTGAGTGCGGTTATTGTTTCTTCGGGATTATTTACCGGAATTTTTATAGCTGCATTTTCAGGTACAAAATCTCTTGCTCCATGATGATTCAAGGTAATTATTGGAAGTGCTTGTGACATAGCTTCTAATAATTGCACCCCAAAAGAATCACGTAAGCTGGTAAACAAAAAAACATCATTGCTTACATAAGCGTTTTTAACTTCTGCCCAAGAAACATGACCTAGACACTCGACTTTTTCTTCTAAACCATATTCTTTGAGCCACTCTGGTACATAATTATCAAGAGAACCGCTACCTAAAATTGTTAACTTAAAAGGTATGGAAGGGTTGACTTTTGTAAGTGCTTGTAAAACTAAAAGTAATGCTTTTCTGGGGATAAGCTTACCTATCCAAAGTAAACGTAGTTCTTTTGAAGTTGACCTGGTTAGAGGAACCAGGGGATAGTAATTTTCTGGTAAAGCATTATCTAAAACTAATTCAACACGACGAACACCTAATTTTTTTGCTAAATCCGCTGTTTCTTGGTTGGTGACTAAAGCTAAGTCAATATGACTAAATTTTTTACGCGAGAAAGGGTTAATTAAAATTAATTTATTTAAAAATAAAGTACGCAAAACTTCTGCTCCCCACCATTTAAGAAAGTATTTTTTGAAAGCGGAAGGAGCAACTTGACCACCACCACAAGGACCAAAAACAAATGGTTTTTTCAAACGCCAAAGTGGGGAAGCGGCTTGTAAACTACCTATTGTTAGATGATGGACGACATCAAATTCATATACATTATCTAGCAGTTGTGCCGCATCATAGGCTCGCTTCTGCCACGCCATGTAGTGTAAAATACTCCATAATTTATTAGGGATATAGCGTTTATAGCCCGTCATCCAAGCTGGGTGAGCGACAGGGACAATATGTAAATTTGGTTGTGGATTAGATGCTAAAGCTTTTTCAATTTCTACTAAATTTTCTACAGGGGTTAATACCCAAACTTCATGTCCTAATTGAGCAAGTTGCCACGAGCAATTCCAGCCTGTTCCTTCTTCTCTACCTTCGTTTGGAATACAGGCATAAGCAGCTATTAATATTTTCATCTAAAAATCTCCGGGACTATTATCTTGTCTCTAATTGCAAAAACTCTAGAGACGCGATATTTTTTAGATAAAATATCGCGTCTGCTAAATTAATAACTTTGGGTATTAAATTATATTTTTTGCATGGTAAATTCTTTACAGATAGATTCTGTTAAAGGCTGAGAAACAAATATTTGTAACGCAGCTTTTTTGATAGGACTAAAGAGCATTTTTGGATTTTGACGAAATTTTCTGTACAGGGTTATTTTGGCAAATAAGTTATCTTTATTTGCGGAACTGACATAAACGATACTTGGGAAAGGTAATGGTTCAAGGGGGTATCCTTTATCAGCCATTATTTGTATGATGTCACCATGATTCATATGATACTTAATTAATGATTTGACATCAGCGCATTCATCATCACTCGGTAAATCATACAAATCTTGCCTAACAATAGTTGTGCTACCACAAAGTCTATATAATTTATCAGTTGGAAGAATACGTTTGCTACCATCGGTATATCGGTAACCATCATCTACAAACCACCCATTGGAGTCTGGATATTTACTGACAAATTCTGCTAATTTTCTACTTACACAATCATCAGCATCAATAACCATTGTATGAGACGGCTTTAATTTACGAGCAAAACATAGCCCTGTTATAACTTTCAAGTTCCTATCAATAATCATTGGTCCATCACCATCTTCTAATATTGGTGCAGGAAAATGAGCTTGTACATAAGAAATATGAGGATGGCTGAATTTAATATCTGGCTTATCGTGGTAAACAACTACAACTTTAAAGTTAGGTGATGATTGGTTACAGATTGATTTCAGACATTGTTCAAATAATTTGGATGTATAATCCCACGACTTTGAGGCTTTTTTACTTTTCAAAGGTACAACGAATACCAGCATCTTATCTCCTTTATA
The DNA here is from genome assembly GCA_019359035.1 of Scytonematopsis contorta HA4267-MV1. Taxonomy (GTDB): domain Bacteria; phylum Cyanobacteriota; class Cyanobacteriia; order Cyanobacteriales; family Nostocaceae; genus Scytonematopsis; species Scytonematopsis contorta. The sequence continues at coordinate 184,875 of JAHHIC010000109.1, forward strand.
CAATTGACTTTGCACTAAAACATGAGTTAGATAAGGTAGTTTTAATTCCAATTAAATTACCCAACCATATTTTGCTCAACTAAATAAGAACGGCTTGAGTTTTTCTCTCTCATTCTTTTACACTCAATACCAGTTCTTAAAGTAATACATACGTAAAACGTCCATATACTATCATTTCCTAAAACACCTCCACTATCAGACCAACTAAATAAAAACATGGCGCATAAATTTTGTAATATCCAAAATAATTCTATTTTTTTCAGGTTATCGCGAGTCGATTTTAATAAATTTACAGTTCGGGAAAAGGTTAATAAGTAGCTAAAAAGATATAAAGAAAGACCAGGTACTCCAACTTGTAAAAGTAATTCCATAAAACTGTTATGGGAATTAAAACGAAATCCTTCTATAATGGTCGCGCCATAAGCCCATGAGTTTTTATAGATGTATTCAGCTTCCTTAGATGTCCAAAAACCAGAATAACCATAACCTGTCCAAGGACGTTGTGATACTTTTTCAAACATTAAACCCCATATTTGTGTACGCCCGTTTAATGTCAAATCTTTACCAAGGATATCAACAAGAAAAGTTTCTAAATTAAATACAAGTAATAAAATAGCGCTCCCGGCTAATAATAATATTGAAAACAAGAAAATAATCCGTATTTTATAATGCATTCTAATAAGGTTATATAAAGGAAAAATAAGCAGCATGATGCAGAAGAATACATAGCCTGACTTACTTTGTGAAAGAAAAGTTAACGCAATACATAAATAAAATCCCAATTTAGCAAGCCAGCATAATTTTCCTGGTTTCATGGTATTTGTTTGCATCAAAATAGCAGCATAAGTCATTATCCTTGCTAAGTGATTCTTGTATGAGAAAATACCTACCCAGGCTTCATTAATTGGACGAATATTAACTATAAAACTGAGAAATATAGTGATACCAAAAGTCCAAGTCCATAATTTCATTAGCTCTTTAAAATCATGACGAGTTGCAAGGTAAGCCCCAAAAGCTGTTGCACGTATTAAAGCTTTACTTTCATCTGAAGTATATAACGGAGCCGCAGACCATAAAATTGAGGCGAAAGCCATTACTATCAACATTAGTAAAGGTATATTTCTGGTAGAAACATAAAGAAAGCGCTTCCATTGTCCAAGCACTAATATAGCAACTATTGGATAGCTTATAAGTCTCATAAAACTATCTAGAGGAGGAGGACCGAGACCAGGAACCAAAAAATAAATTATTAAAATCAGCGTGACAACTGGCTCTATTTTTGCTCCTAAATACTTTAATAATTTAATATCCAAATCAAAAACTCCTATCTTGAAAAACCCCTATCTTGTGGGGTGGGCATCCTTGCCCGCCCAGTGTTTTTTAATCAAACCCCTAGTATTTTTAATCAAACCCCTAGTATTTTTAATCAAACCCCTAGTATTTTTTACCCAAAATAGAAGTCACGATAATTTATCTTTTGCCAGGATTTCCTCAAAAAGAGACGAATAACGACGCCCTTGAATTTCTAAAGTAAATTCTTGTTCTGTTTTTTCTCGCGCACGATAAGAAAGTTTTTCATGCCTTTCTTTATTTTCTAGAACCCAAGTAATTCCATTAGCTAAGTCTTCAATTTTGAAAGCTTGAGCTAAGTAACCATTTTGTTGATGCTCAATCATATCAGGCATTCCGCCAATATTAAAAGCAACACTAGGGGTTCCACAAGCAATAGCTTCTAGTACAGTATTAGGTAAGTTATCTTCAATAGAAGGTAACACAAAAACATCTGCGGCTGAATACACCAGTGCTAGAGAAAGGTCATCATTTAATGTACCTAAATAATGAGTTTTAAACCCAAATTCTGGTGGATTTTCTGGTTGAGAAGCTCCAAAAATCACTAAGTCTAACTTATCTTGCCATCCAAATTGTCTTAATTCTTGTAATGCACTTTCTAGAAGGTGAAACCCCTTTCTTTTATCGCTTGTCGCATTTACAGAACCAAATAGAACTAGTTGTCTGTCTTGAGGAAGATTAAGTATTTCTCTAGCAAATTTTTTATTTATTGGTCTGTACTTGTGTGTATCGAGACCATAAGGAATCTGCTCAATTTTTAAATCTCTGAAAAGAGAACTAGAACTAGCGGACTTAGCTAACCAGGAACTTGGAGTTACGATAGTTAGGTTAAGATTTTTCCAAGCTTTTCTTTTGCGTTGCCATACCCAGCGAGATAAATCCCAATTGTGGCTACTAACAAGTTGAGGACAAGCACCACAGTTCGCGATGTAACGATTACAATCGCCACTGTAATGACACCCTCCAGTAAATGCCCACATATCGTGGAGTGTCCAGACTAACGGACAATTAAATTTAGCTAGAGTTTCTATTTTTAGATATGCTCTATTAACCCAATGGAGGTTAATAATATCTGGCTGAATTCGAGAAATCTGAGGTACAATTTTATCTGGAAACCACTGGAGAGAAAATGTAGCAGCTTGCTTTTGACGATGAACTTTATAAAGTTTTAATGGCAAAACTTCAGCACTAATTTTCAGTGTGGAAAGACTTTGTTCCAGGTTACCCGAAGGAGCAAATACTGTTTTATCATCGCTAGATTTTGTTTGTACTAGCATTTGAGAATCGACACCGACTTTATGTAAACCTTGATGTAGTCTATAAGTTGCACGAGCAGCTCCACCATCGATATCATAATGACTGAGAAGTAAAGCTTTCATTTTTACGCCCCTTTCACAGTATGTTTAACAGTTTCATACACTCGTTTCAGTTTGGGTCTTTGCCATAAATAATCAAATAAGTCGGTTTTCAATTTTGCAAAAGGCGAGTAGTATTTATGCTCTAAAGGAGCCAGTCTATACTTCATACCTTCGTATGTGGCATACTCAACGGCTATAGGGGAAGAAATATAACGCTTACCAAACTCATATTGGCTTGGTAGATAATGAGCAGTCAAAGATTTTCTGGAATACTGAGGGTTTAAAGTTTGTTCTGAACCATGAATAGTTCTAGAGTTCCAAAAAAGTACGTCCCCTTTTTGTAAAGCAGGAGCATAAATATCATTTTTGTGAGTATCTACATAGTTTTTTAATTTGCTCACATAAAAAGCGTGTGAAATTTTTTCGTCTTCGGACAAATCAAAATCAACTAAGTGTGATTTAGGTAATACATAAAATCTTCCAGCTTCAGGATGAATATCTTCTAAAGCAAACCATCCAGCTAACAAATTTCCATTAGGAATTGAGTCTAAATAATACCAATCTTGGTGAGCAGGTGTTGCAGCATTTAAATCGAAAAACATTGACTGCATTAAATTATTCTCCTGCGCTCCCGTCAGTAAAGTTAAAGCTTCTCTAACTTCTTTTAAACAAAAGATACGTAAGGCAGCCTCACAAAAATTAGTATGGTTGGGATAATCATGAATATCTAAAAATGATTGTTTGCAATACCCATCATTAGTGATTTCATTTTTTTGCCACTTATTGCTAGATTGTCTGAAAAAGTAATCTTGTGAAGATAAAATTTGTTCTCTGTATTCAGCTAAAAGATTATCAATTAAACTTGCTGGGATTAAGTTACGAAAGATGTAATAGCCTTGTTCTTCGTAATAATTTTTAGGGTTAGTCATTTTTTTCCTACAGAATAAACTAAAAATCTAATTATTGATGATTTAAACCAAGTGCGGACTTGCGACTTTATCTAACGATGCTCTTTGTAAAGTATCTACTAACTTTTGGGTATCTATATATGTATCGAGTAAACGTAAGTCATTGCTATCTTGCTTTTGCTTTTCACCTTGTAGGTAAAAATAATCGGCTTTTGCATGGCTTGCTAGAGTATAAAAACAATTATTTAGATAACCGAATGGCGCTAGTTCTATGACTTTTGTTCCTGGTTGTGCGAATAGTAAATTAGTTAGAGCTGCACCATGAAGTGCTACTACAGCTTTAGCTTGAGAAAATAAATCAGCTTGTTCTTGCACTGTTTTATTATCCATAACTACTGGTTCAAAGCCGTATTTTTCAAGTAAATTAATAATTTCTGCTTCGTTGATTATTTTTCTTCTAGTAACATCGCCTCTTTTGACATAAATCCGGCAATTTTTATTAGTCGTAGAAAATTTTAAGCTTGGTAGAAATAAGCTTCTTGTAAAAAAGTAAGATTCTTGATTAATTGGGTCATTAATTTGATTTCCCAAATGCAAAGAGCGACTTGTCATTGCTATCAATAGTCTATCTGCCGTACAAGATTTTTGAACTACCTGGCTCATCAAGATTCCTGTTGCTTTTAAAGTTTCTTCATGAAAGCTAGATAACGGACAATTACCAACATAAAAGTAATCAACTTCAGATAATCGCAAAAAATTTTTGTAGAATCTTAAAAGTGGTAGAGTTCTACACATCCAATGATAATAATTTCCTGGGTCAGGGTCAGACAAATAAGCGACTATTCCCTTTAACTTAATTGGTTGAGATAAAATTTGTTGATATATAGGGAGGGGTAAACGGGTATCCAGTTCAATTGTCCTAGTTTCTCCAAGAATATTTAGTTTATCATCCAATAAATGATTATTTCTAAATGAAAAACTATCATTTTTTATATCTAGCAAAACTGTTTCAGTCGTTGCGATAAAGGGTTGCAATGTGGGTAGTTCTTCACCACTGATAAAAACAGCAGGCTTTATTTGGTCAGCTTCGGAAAATTTATGGATGTCTATATCATTATTATTCGATAATATTACATCAGTCGTACTATGGTTGAGATGTATATATTTGTTATAAACCGAGAAACCGAAAGTTTTTAAATATCTACTTAAACCCCATTCTCTCACATTTTTAAATATAAATAATTTAATTTTTGTACGTAGATTTTTAGGGAATAATAGAAATACTATTGTTTTCAAAATTTTCATAAGTATAACTTTGTTAGCTGTTGAATCATTCTTTGTACTTTGAAAATAATCTAGATAATCACTAACTAGGTAATTCATAGGCAAAGAACTTTTTTAATTAGTTTTTTGCTACTTCCATGAAATTGCTTTAACCAACCTCCATCAAATGCTACTCGCTGAGCAAAATTGTCTGCTTGAACATTTCTAACAACTACGGGAGGGTGATTTAAAGGAAACTCTAAGGATTCAATCTCCATCTCTACTGTCTTATTGTTTTTATGTTGCGTATTAGTAGCATCATCATTAAAGCCAATATTAGAAACTAAGTTGACATCAGGAATAATTGTTAATCCACTTTGTAGCCAACAACTTAATAACCAACGATAAGCCCAAGAATCTAAAGACCTGTTGTAGGTATTTTGAAAAATATTAGTCCAATAACTGACTGCTAAAGAATCGGTAAATACGTCGTCAAGAATATTATTGTATTTTGCTTCTTCCCATAGTTTCATTTCAAAATCAAAAGTTTGCCAAGCTCTACGCCAAGTTGCCCAACCCCAGCAGTGACTATAGCGAGAAAAGTAGTAACTATATTTAGTTCTTTTTTGTCCAAGTTGTACATTTTGGGCAGAAATTGAAGTAATTCTATTATCATGCCGATATCGTTCTAGCAATTCTTCAGAAAATTGGAAAAAAGTGGAGTCAAGTATACAGTCGTCTTCGACGATTATCGCTTCTTCGACATGATTAAATACCCAACTTAGTCCACTATATATACGCTTCGCACACCCCAAATTGATATCAGAATAGTTTTTATAAACCTCACAGTCCCAATTTACCTGGTCAATAATTGCGCGGGTCTCTTCGCATTTTTCGACTTCTCCTTCTCGTTCCTTACGTGGAGCGTCTGCTATCACAAATAGCTTAGGTGGTTTAACTTTACGAATTACCTCAAAGACTTTTTGTGTTGTATCTGGTCTTTTAAAAATAATCAGAGCAATTGCTGTTTTCATGCGTTTTTCGTTTCTAACTATAGACTTTAATCTGGGGTAAGTATTTCAAATTGGTAAACGCACTTTAATAAAATTATTTTCAGGAGTACAAAATTTATTTAGTGTAAGTATATTTTATTTTCTCAATTTAATTTATATATCTGATAATTTTTTTCGGCAATTGATTTCCAATTCCATGTTTCAGCAATTTTCAGATTGTATAAACCCATATTAGAAAGTTCATCCTTATTTTCTATTACCTGTTTCATTGTTTTCAACAAAACATACTCGGAATTTTGGTCATACAAGAAAGCTCCTAAATCATTTAATACATCACTAAAAAATCCTAGATTTGGTGCAATACAAGCTTTTCCATAAGACATCGCTAATATAGCAATCCCAGAAGTTGTAAAAACTTTGTAGGGGACAAGAACAGAATCACAGGCATTCATATATATCTGAACTTTTTCATCGGGAATTACTTCTGGAGTAAATAATATATTTTCATAACCCTTTATTTCCTCAAATATTTTTTCTCTTAACTCGGTTTCGTAAGGTTTACCAGCGATTAATAAAGATACTCCCGATTGTTGCAACTGCTTAAAAGCTTGAATTGCTTCTAAAACGCCTTTATAGCGATATATGCCTCCGAAAAGCAAAAATACTACATTTTCCTCAGGGATACCTAAAATTTTTCTAGCTTCAGACTGATTGACTGTATTTTCATAAGTACCTATATAATTTCCATGTGGAACTATAAATACCTTTCCCTTATTTTCAAGTTTAAATGCTTTAACAATATTATTTTTCGTTGTCTCACAATGAGTAATAAATCCATGAATAAATCTACCGACTATTACAGATTGTATAGGAAAAATTTTCTTGTTTCCATTACCCTCTTTATCATCCCATTCATGAACAGTCCAAATAACTTTTGTTCCCAAAATTATAATGATAAATAATTGAATGACTAATATGAAAGCTTTAATCAATCTAAAAAATGTATTCCTTGCAATTAGAAAAGGATGTAGCGTTTGAAAATGTAAAATATCTATCTTCCCTCTTTTCAAAATTGCGGGGAGAAAAAATGGTAGAGAAAGATTACTTAAAAACTCCTCTTCAACCTGAACATTTAGGATATTAAGATGAGACATTAATAATTTTTTGTAAGGATTATCTCCCCAATCTGATAGAATGAGTACCTTTAATGATTCCATAGCTTAACTCTCCTATTGGTAAACTGTTATTTAGCGAGCCTATCAAACATATTTTTTTAGCTTTTTTTAGCTTGCGGAAGAAAGTTGCTCTCCTAATACAACTTCCCCATAGCTACCTGACTTCACAACTTTCCCTCGTTCTAGCATGTAAATACAATTGCAATGCTCAACAGTAGATAATCTATGGGCAATAATGATGATTGTTTTTGTAGCAGAGAGTTTTCTAATTGCTTGCGTTACCAAACCTTCTGTTTCATTATCTAGTGCAGAGGTCGCTTCATCCAAAACTAAAATCTCTCTCTCATGGTAAATTGCTCGTGCAATCCCTATACGTTGACGCTGACCACCAGATAAACGCACACCTCGCTCACCAACAGAAGTTTTTATTCCATTTGGGAGTTGCGAAATTAGTTCCTCTAATTGAGCTGCTTCGATTGCTTTTTGCAACCTATATGGGTCAATTAGCTCATCAGTAACCCCAAAAGCAATGTTTCTTTCGACCGTATCGTCTATCAGAAAAATAGTTTGAGGAATATAACCAATCATATTTTGCCAAGCACGCAAATTCTTATATATTGACACTCCATCAACTTGAATATCTCCGTTAGTTGGCATCAAAAGTCCCAAGATAACATCTACTAATGTTGTTTTACCTGCTCCTGATTTACCAATAAATGCAATAGATTCACCTTTTTTAATTGTCAAAGATATTTTTTGTAAAACGTTTCCTGGAATACCTGGATATGAGTAATCAACCTCATTAATTATAATTTCCTCCGCAAAAGGAAACTTTTGGCTTTGAACTTTGTGATGTAGCAAAGCACCTGATTTTGGTTTAAATAATAGATTATAATCTGCTCTTTTATTTTCTACATTGTCTAGTTCTAACTCTTTTAAGTCAGAATATAATCTGTTGAGTGAGTAACTAGAATTTCTCAATGTACCGACGGCTGACATCAATTGACTTGCCGATGGTAGTAAACGAATCGAGGCTACTGCAAATATACTAAGAATTGAAATCAGATTTTCTGGGTTTTGATTTAATATCAAAGATACAGAAATAAAACCGATTAAAACTGTAACTAAAAGTGCTTCTAAAACAATACGTGGTAATTGTTGCCAAACCTGAGCTAGACTAGCTGTAGATGCGTGTCTCTTAACTTGTATGCTCATTTGACTTTCAAAGTAAGGTTCACAACCAACCACTCTTGTTTCTTTTATCCCTCCTATTCCATGATTAATAATTCTAATCATTTCCGTATCCGATTCACTTCCCTCTTTACCCCAGTAAGCCATTTGCTCTTTAAACTGATTGTAAAGAGTGAATGCAAATAACAGAATTACTAAAATACTAACTGTTGCCCAAAAATGAGTTCCTAGCAGCAATAACATCAAAGTACAAACAACCAGTAAATTCACCATTAAATTTAGTAATGGTAAGGTTACTGAGTAACAAAATAGAAATGTTTCTTTGATGACATTCTGGAGCAAAAATGCACTATTTTTATTTAAGTGATAAGCATAGTTAACCGATAAGTATCCATGTAGCAATCTCATCCTTAGTATTCCCAATTGGGATATACTAAAACTCAAAATATATTTTTGTACTTGGAAGTAAAAAAATGATTTAACATAAAAAGTTATGACCATTCCTAAGCCTAACAAGGCAATAAAATGGCTAATACTTAACCCACTGTTTTTATAAATCCAAGCTAACCATACTTTTTGATTCACTAAATCTGGGTTTGTAGCTAAACCCATAAATGGACCAACAAGTCCTATTCCTAACGCATCTAACAGAGAAGTACATAAAAATAAAGATAATAAGATTACGAGAGTACTTTTCTTTGCTGAAATAACAAACAAAAACTTTTTTAGATAGTTTTTTAGATTGCCCATTTTTGGATATTTACCTTGCGAATGACCGAAACAATTCAAAATTCAAAATTCAAAATTGAAGAAATCTGAGCTAGCTCCAGCATGAATTTTGAATTGATGTGACTTTTAGTTATTAGCAAACTTTTCATTTAGTTTGCACATCAACAGCAATAAGTTTCTTTATTACAAATATGGCAATGCATGATTATTTCCCCCTGGCTTTACTATTTACAAATGTTTCTGTTCAAAAATAAGTGAGCTAAGATATAAGCTTTCTGTCGCTCACCTGTTTTTCTCCTACAAAGGTGCGAGATGCGCTAGCCGACTCAACAGAACTTCTTGTGTAGTAGAAGTAACTATCAGGTTCGTTCTTAATATTTACACCGTTAATAACCATACCCAATACATTTTGACCAGACTGTGTTAGAAATTCCTTGGTCGCATTAGCACTAGGACAGTCCAACACTCCTGGACGAGCCACTAACAAAATACCATCAGATAGTTTGCTTAATACCGCAGCATCCGCAGTTCCCGCGAGAGTTGGAGTGTCAAATATGATGCAATCATAATCTTCAGCAAAGGAAGCCATTAATGACGCCATTCGTTTAGAATCCAACAGTGCTACGGGATTAGGTGGCACAACTCCAGACGGTAGAACGTATAAATTAGGCATTACTTCCTGCACTGCTAGGGGAATTGGAACTTGGTCAACAATCACATTAGATAAACCACAAGAGTTTGTCATTTCCCATATATGATGCTGAATTGGATGACGCATATCAGCATCCACCAGCAAAACTCGTCGTCCAACTTGTGCCATTGCTACTGCTAAGTTTGCTGCGACTTCCGATTTACCCTCTTTAGTAACAGAACTAGTAACCACAATTGCCTTAAGTTTTTTATCTGAACAAAGAAATTTCAGATTAGCTTGTAGCATTTGATAAGCTTCGCCCACTGGAAATTGAGGAATATCTCTACCAACTACTTTAGGAATTCCTCGCTCGCTATTATTAAGAAAGGAACCTTTTCCTTTTCTACTAACTGAAGGAATCACCCCTAATAAAGTATATTGAAATACTTCTCTGGCTTCTTTAACAGTCTTTACTGAACGGTCTATTAAATCTAAGCCAAAAGCAGCAATCACGCCCAACATAATACCTACAATTCCACCTCCCGCAATCGCTAAATTTTTCTTATTACCAGTAGGTTTATCCGGTACTAAAGCAGGAGAGATTATCCGAGCATTGGCAACTATTTGATTTTCAGCCACTAACATCTCTTGTCTTCTAGCCAAAAGTGTTTCGTAAGTTGTTTGAGCTGCTTTTAACTGTCGTTCAAGTTCCCGTTGAGTCTGCTCTAACTGAGGCAAAACATTAGCGCGTTGTTTATAGCTTAACCATTTACTAGAAAGCGAAGATACTTGTCTAGCCAAACCAACCCGCTGTGCCTCAGAGCGAGCATACTCTTGAATTAGATTTTGTCGCAGTTCACCAATTTGCAAATTTCCTTTAGAAACTGTTCCACTATTACCCACAGACTGCTGCACTCGTCCTTCTAATAAGCTATTGAGTGCCGAAACTTTTTCTTCTAAATTTATAATTTTCGGGTGACCGGGTAAAAATTTAGTGCGTTCAACTTCCAGTTCACTTTGAGCTTCTTGTAGTTGAGTTACTACTTGCTGGATACCAGGTATTTGACTCAAGGAAGCCACACTCACCGATTCTTGTGAATCAATCTTCGCTTGCTCTTGTAACTTCTGTGACCTAGCAGTTGCATCAACTAATTGCGCTTGAGTTTGAGCAATTTGTTCTTCAAGCTTAGAAATTGTTTTGACTGCCTCCGATGCTTCTTCCTGTAAAGCGATGACTTTATTTTTTTCTTTAAATCGTCGAAAAATAGACTCTGCTCTTTGCACAGCCCTGGATGCTTCCGGTAACTGAGCTTCAATAAATTTACGTGCTGTTACAGCCTCTTCTTTATTTGCCCCTCTATTTTCTCTGATGTAAACATCCATCAATTTGTTAACAACTTTTGCTGCCAAATCGGGATTGTTATCGCTGTAGGAGACTTGTAAAACATCAGTCCCTTTCAAAGCTTCCACTTTCAGCTTGCCGATAAAAGCGTCTATGGTCAAAGGCTTATCTTTGTCATCTTTTAGATTCAAGGCTGTAATCGTTTCCTGAATCACTGGATTAGATGCAACTATTTTTACTTGAGTGTCTGATGGGCTAGTGTTAGTTGTTAAAGCTTCTAATCTACCTATAGCCTGCCCTAATCCCGTCAGAGAAGAAGTATTGCTCGTTTTAATCAATATACTTCCCTGAGCATTGTACGCAGGCTTCAGTGACAATGCATACATTGATGACATTGTGATAACAGCTGCAAAAACACCTGCTGTTGGTAGCCAACGTCGCTGCACCACAAGAAGGTATTTTTGAAAGTCTATTTCTTCAACGTTTGCTTTTGACTCCATATTTGCAGATATCCCAAGTACTTAATCAATTCAAAATTCAAAATTCAAAATTCAAAATTCAAAACTCAAAATCATTACAAAGGCTATTACTCACCATCCGTGAATGTCTGCGGGTGAACTCTCCAACTGAAGGGTTTCCTTCGGGATCAACGACCCCTGTTACTTGTTGCCAGAGTTCTGGTGGTACTGCTGACACCTCGTAGGTATTGTTTCTTTTTTTAATGTAATACCACTTTGTTTGCTGACATTGGTCGCACCAAAATGCTTCTAACCATTCTCCCTCAATTAGTACAGCAGTCTGACTTGCTACTAAAATTTGTGCATCCCTTCGTCCGATTCCCCGTTTTTGCAATTGTCCAGGACGGTCGGCAAATAATTGGTATTTCTGGGAAACACTATCAATATGGCATCCATGAATTGGACAATAGATTGCTCTACGCTTAGAACGTTTACGATTTCGCTCACATCTTTTGGGCAATTTCAGCACCCCCCCTAAAAAAAAGCACTTTTCACTTTAAGATTTAGAATTGATTTCAAAAAAAATCTGCCTAATGCAGATAGCAACTAACTGTATACTTTTACTAAGATGACTGAAACAATTCAAAACTCAAAATTTAAAGTTAAATATCCATTAGCTAACTATAGATATAGTTTCCCCGTAATTCGGCTCTCATTTTCGGCAAATACGCCATAAATGAATAGAGAGTTACGTGGGAGAGACTGAGATCCATAAGACCATCAAAGCCCACTCCATAAATCTACAATTAGCTATTTGATTTTGCTTAGATATTTGGTAAATACCCCAATCAGGAAAAACCTATACATTGCAAACTGGATATGGAAGACCGTAAATATCCATCAATAATTGATGAACACTACAATACACCTATTTATCAACACCCTAAATTTTGTTGAAGCTTTTTCATCAAAGATTGACAATTGTTCGACACTTAGTCAATCTGAATATTCGCTAGGATTCCCAAAAAACCCTTAGTGGTTAGCTAGACATTAGATACAAAACCCTCGTACATAAATAAATAACAAATTTTTGAACGCTGTGTTGCCATATTGGCAGGTATTTGCGAAATTGCGTTTTTGTTTTCTCAAACCTCCTTTACAAGGTCAAAAAGTAATACAGTAATCTACCTTTAGGAATATTTAAAGCAACCACTTGTATTTAATACACAACAACGTTAGCAAAATCTATTTTATGCTTTAAACAGTATTTTCTCTGACTGAAAGTTCTCAATAAAGGTTCCAAAACATATCTTTCGTTCCGCAATAGTTCTCATAGTTGATTATACAGTACTCCTATTCTGATGAGCAATTTACAAATCCCACTTAAGCTCCTAATTTCTAAGTTCTCAGACAAAATACAACCAAATTTTTCTCAAATATATATTTATTACCAAATAGAGAATAATAACTAGGCGTGAATGCTTTATTTAATACATACATTAGACAAGTAAAATTATTATTTTCTGTAGAAAATTTACTATAAACAATATATACTCGCAGAATAATGATATTTTAAATACTCTTGCTTTGTAAGTATAATAGAAAAAGAATTTAATACTTAAAGCTATATAGCATCAATTAAATAAATAAAAAATACTAACAAATTTTAAGTACTGAGATATATCAAAGAGGGAAACATTAACATCAAATAGCAACATATATTACATAGTTTCGTACATTCAATTCCAAATTAGTTGAATATACACAATTTATACATAGGTAAAAAAAGAAGCAAGCTCATCAACTTATAAGTTAAGCATAATTAGATTTTCTTGTGATAAAAATCTACTGGATAGAATTATACTTGTGAGATGTTTGTACCTTTTTTACATTAAACAATTATTTATTTATACTAAGTAAACGGCATGAATACTGATTATAAGGATTATTCGCGATATATTAAGTATCTAAAATATCCATATAGATGTAACTTTTATCTGCTTTTAGAAGGATGTTTTTTAAATTTATGTATATGCCGATAAACTGATTTCAAAGATTTGTGCTCTTTATCTGACAGCTTAAGATTTAGCAATTATGAGATAAATAACAGGATTAAAACCGAATAACGATACAATTCCATATTGGATGACAAATGCTGGAGTTTGTTTTCTAGTCGTAAAATTTAGACAATTAGGTTTATACTTTACATTTTCTTTAAAAAAGTACCTATAAATCTTACAATAACTTTAAAAAAATTAAAGATTCCACTATTTTGAAAATTGCTTTGACTTGGGAACCAGTAAATATAAAGAGGTGATAAATGAAAGACGCGATTTATCGCGTCTCTACATGTGCTAATGAAATATGAAATGGACTATTCGGCAGTTTTTGGTTTGTAAGTTGATTGAACGTGCAACTCTTTTAGTTGCTTTATGTCCACATCGGAGGGTGCTTCGGTTAACAAGCAGCGTGCTTGCTGAGTTTTTGGGAATGCAATCACATCACGAATTGATTCTTCTTTTGCAAGCAACATTACTAAGCGGTCTACACCGTAGGCAATTCCTCCATGAGGGGGTGTACCATATTCAAATGCTTCTAGCAAAAAACCAAATTTATTTTGTGCTTCTTCTGGAGAAAGTCCGATGGCTTCAAAAACTTGCTCTTGAATATCCCGTTGATAAATTCGACGGCTACCACCACCAACTTCAAAGCCATTAAATACTAAGTCGTATGCTTGAGCACGTGCGGTTTTGAAATCTTGTAAGTCATCGGGATGGGGGGCTGTAAATGGGTGATGCAATGCTTCGAGACGTTTTTCGTCTGCATTCCACTCAAACATGGGAAAGTCTGTTACCCATAACAAGTTGATTTTATCTTCGGGAATTAACCCAAACTCTTTGGCAACTACTTGACGCAAACGGTCAAGAGTTTTATTTACTGTTGAAGTGTCAGCAGCCGCAAACAACAGTAAATGTCCTGGTTTTGCGTTGGTACGTCGCAAAATTTCCTGTTTTTGTTCTTCACTGAGGTTGTCTTTTATGGCTCCAATGGTATCTATTTCATTATTGTCCCGCACACGAATGTAAGCCAAACCTTTTGCACCAACTTCGCTTGCTTCTTTAAACAAGTCACCACCTGGTTTGATACGTACATTAGAAATTACATCATTTCCTTCGGGAATTGGTAGGATTTTTACAATACCACCCTTGTTTACTGCGTCTGCAAAGACTTTGAACCCAGAGCCTTTTACAATATCCGAAACATTAACTAGTTCCAATCCGTAACGGGTATCGGGTTTATCACTACCATAACGTTCCATTGCCTCAGCGTAAGTCAGTCGAGGAAAGGGATGGGGTAAGTCAATATTTTTTACTGTTTTAAAAATATGGCTAACCAAGCGCTCGTTTAGGTCGATAATTTCTTCCATAGACATGAAACTCATTTCTATGTCTAACTGAGTAAATTCCGGTTGTCTATCAGCACGTAAGTCTTCATCCCGGAAACATCTGGCAAGTTGGTAATATCTATCACATCCTGATACCATTAGTAATTGTTTAAATAACTGCGGTGATTGAGGCATTGCATACCATTCGCCAGGGTTGGTGCGGCTAGGTAAAACGTAATCACGCGCACCTTCCGGAGTCGAACGGGTCAAGACAGGAGTTTCAACTTCTATGAAATTTTCCTGGTCTTCCAAAAAACGACGCATGGCTTTAATGACTTGGTGACGCAGTTGTAAATTTTGCGCCATCCGTTCCCGTCGTAAATCCAAATAGCGATATCTTAATCGCACATCTTCTCTTATATTTTCGTTCTCACCGCTAGAAATTTGAAAAGGCAACTGTCTACGGACAGCATTTAGTTGTTTTATCTCAGTGGCGTAAATTTCTACCTCACCCGTTGGTAGACGGGTATTTAAAGACTCCGGTGGACGTTGTGTTACCTTACCAACAATTTCCACAACATATTCATTTCGCAGCGCGTTTGCCTGTTCGTAAGAATCTGGGGTACGTTGTGGGTCGCTAACTATTTGCACAACACCAGCGCGATCGCGTAAATCAATAAATATGACACCACCATGATCGCGACGACGGTCTACCCATCCATAAAGGGTGACAGTTTCTCCAATGTGTTGTTGTCGGAGTTCGCCGCAATAGTAACTTCGCATAAGTATTATTCTAATTTTCCAATCTAAATTAACTGCAATTAGGTCAAAGCCATCCCATTATCCACCTTCATCTGTAATTCTAGTGATTTAAAGAGCAGAAAAAAATAGTATCCAGCAAAAGCACAAAAAACGCGAGGATATTCCTCGCGCCTTTACGCCTTTACCAAAATATTAAAATAAAATTAAGATTGCAGGCGAGGACTCCCCACTCCCCAATCACCTACTCTCCACTCCCTGTTCCAACTTGAGTAACGCTTCGATACGTTGCTCAGTGCTGGGGTGAGTTCTAAACAAATTACCTAAAAATTCGCCAGAGAAAGGATTAATAATTAATAGTGGCTCAAACGCAGGATTTGCATTATTCATTGGAGCTTGACGCGCTCCAGACTCTAACCGTTGCAGCGCACGTGCTAAAGCACGAGGATTTCCAGTTAACCTAGCAGCACCAGCATCAGCAGAAAATTCTCTGGTACGAGAAATTGCTAACTGAATTAAAGTGGCAGAAATAGGAGCAAGTATAACTGTTAGCAATACACCAAAAGCATTTCCACCTCGGTTATTGTCATCACGAGAGCCACCACCGAACCATAGACCATAGCTAACCATTTGTGCGAGGAAGGAAATTGCACCAGCAACAGTAGCAGCGACCGCTTGTGTCAACGTATCCCGGTTAGCAATATGAGTAAGTTCGTGAGCGATAACCGCTTCCAATTCATCTTCAGGTAAAATATTTAAAATACCTTCAGTGACTGCAACCGCAGCATGTTCTGGGTCGCGTCCCGTAGCAAATGCATTAGGATTAGGACTAGAAACAATATATACTCCAGGCATTGGTAAATTTGCCCGTTGTGATAAACGCTCTACCATTCTATATAGCCCAGGAGCCTGAGTTTCTGTAACTGGTTGAGCGCCATAAGCAGCCAGTGCTATTTTATCGGATTGATACCAAGAAAGTAAGTTGGTAAAAGCAGCTATCCCAATACCAACAACCAAACCACTGGTGCCACCAATAACATAATAACTAATAGCTATTAAAAGACCGCTAAGTGCAGCTAGCAATGTCGCGGTTTTAAATTGATTTCCCATATTTTGTTCTCCTGATAATCTTTCTCTATTGAATTAGTGTACTTATAATTAAGGGAATGTTAATTTTTCCAGCTTGAACTGCGGTATTAGTTTAATGGCATTTCGATTGTATCAACTTAAACTCCAATGTATGGTGTAGAAATCCAGTCTGAGGAGTTCGGTTTTCCTAAATAAAGAACCTAACCCCTAACCCCTTCCCTTGCAGGGAAGGGGGACAAGATGGACGCCTTCACATAAAAACTATAATAAATTGCATCTATCTAAAGAAGTAGATGTAACTAAACAAGCAGGCTTTTACAAAATCTTTATTTTTGTCAAGCAGATTCGTAAAACATCTTACGTTAATTCACTAGAAAATTTTAGAAAAAATATACATATTAATTTCTAACAGCATAAATATTTCCAAGTTATAAATCCCTGACAAGGACACTTCATATACTAAAATCCTTGATTATAATGGCTCTGATTATTACACTTTTGGAATTGATTGATATAGTATTAAACTCACATATTTATTACATAGAACATCCTAGGAAAAAATGACAGTATAAAAAGAACATAAAAGCCAAAAAAAATCAAAATACAGACTGGTAATTATATAGTAAAGATTTATCAAGATAGTTGACGAGATTAATATAGTCGCCGTAGTTTGTAATTTTAATGGGTGTCATTTATCCTCTCATAGCGATTGTTGCCAAAGTTAATACTGCGTTGACTTAAAAAACACTCCACAGCCAGTAGTCAACCGTCAACAGTCAACCATCAACAAGAGGATTACAATAGTGAGTAATACAAGCTTAAACCAAAGAGAACTACTTTCTTCTTCGCCACAAAACACAGTTGATATCAAGCAAGTAGCTAAAATACTTGTTCGGCAACGTTTACTAATTTTTAGTGTTTCTTGTTTAGTAGTATCAGGAGCAAGTCTTTTAGCACTGACAGCAAAACCAAGTTACCAAAGTACTATGGAATTAGCAGTCAGTTCCAATGAATATGATAGGATGCGCGACTCTAATCAAACTTCAGATTTAGATAGCGAAATTACTACAAGAAATTTTTCGGTAATAGACTACACTGCTCAGTTAAAACTGATGCAAAGTACCGCCTTGATACAAAAAGCTGTAAATTTACTGCGAGCAGAGTATCCAAAAATTACAGTAGAACATATCAAAGGTAAAAAAGGTGATATAGCGCCTTTAGTTATCCTTCCAGTGGATGGAGGAACAAAGGTTAATACAACTAAAAATCAGGTATTTGAAATTTCATTCCGAGACATTAACCCAATTAAAACACAAAAAGTTTTACAAGCTCTACAAAAGGTATACCAAAACTATAATATTGAACAACAAAAACAGCGTCTAAGTAACGCACTCGCTTTTGTAAACGATAAATTACCGCAAATCAAAAAAGAACTAAGTGAAGCTGAGCATAAGTTAGACCAATTTAGAAAAAAGAATAATTTAGTTGACCCAGAGCTACAAAGTAAAATGGCTTTAGAATCTCTGGCAGATGTTAGCAAACAATTACAAACAACCCGTGCTCAACTTAAAGATGTACAAGCTCGCTATCTTAGTTTACAGAAGAAACTTGCCGAATCACCTAAAAATGCTGTTATTTCTTCACGTTTGAATCAATCAAATCGTTATCAAGCTTTATTAAACGAAATTCAAAAAACGGAATCAGCCTTAGCAATTGAACGACAGCGTTACACAGACGATACTCCAATAGTGCAGCAGCTTATCCAACAACGTAAAAGTCAAGTTGAACTATTGCGACAAGAGGCAGGGAAAAATATCGGAAGTAAAACAACTTCTAAAAATACCTCACAGCCATTAATGACGCAAGAGCAACAGGAAGAACTAGAAATTAAGCTAGCACAAGAATTAATTGAAGTACAAACAAAAGCTATAGGACTCGATGCTAACGAAAAAAGTCTGGCAGAATCGGAAAAAAAATTGCGTTTGGACTTAAATAGATACTCCAATTTAATCGCTGATTATAATCGCTTGCTTCCTGAAGTTACAAGTAAACGTAGAACTTTAGAACAACTTTTGGAAACCCAGCAATCTTTGGTAGTCAAAGTTTCTCAAAGTGGATTTAATTGGCAGATATTAGAAGAAGCTCAAGCAGGAATTTATTTAGGTGGTGGTGGAATATTAACCTTAGTTATGGGGATGATAGTCGCACCATTAGTGGGGATTTCTGCTGCACTCATTTGGGAATTGATGAACGACGCAATTTATGCAGCACAAGATTTACAACAGCTCACAAATAAACGTTTATTAGGAAAAGTACCAAAACTTAAATCTCGCCGTCTTCCCAAAAAAATGCCTATTCTTGCTTGGAATAAATTATTAATACTAGAACCAGATTTACTCGAATCTATTGCGGGCTTACAATTCGATGAATCTTTCGATATGATTAATCAAAATATCCAAATTATGCAAGGTGCTAAATGCAAATCCTTACTGTTGACTTCCACAATTGCTAGTGAAGGGACATCAACAATTATCTTGGGACTTGCAGTCAGTGCAGTAAATATGCATAAACGGGTATTAATAATTGATGCCAATATGCGTCATCCTAGTTTACACAAAACTCTGGGACTTTCTAATGATTGGGGACTTTCGTTATTGTTAGTTGATGAGTCAAATACTCCCATTAAAGAGTATATTCAACCAGTTCACCCATCAATAGATATTTTAACATCTGGTCCGACTCCAGAAGATTCAGTTAAACTACTTACCTCGCAACGAATGAAAGAAGTGATTGATTTTTGTGAAAGTAACTATGATTTAGTTTTGATAGATGCTCCGGCTGTTTTAAATGTCGTTGACGCTAGGATTTTGGCGTCTTTGTCTCAGGGAATTATTATGGTGGGACGTATTGGTCATGTCACCAAAAATGAGGTGATTCAAGCTGGTGATATTTTGAGCGAAATGAATTTAATTGGTGTTGTTGCCAATTGCGTCAATAAATAGACCTAACCCCCCTACCCCCCCTACCCCCCCTTCCCTATAGCGGGAAGGGGTTAGGTTAGGTCTGCGTAATCTAATTACCTGAAAACTACTTAATTAAAACCTGAAACCTTTTATCAGCACGGATAAAGTCAAAATCTGAGTTAGTTTTTAGCATGTCAAGATATTTATCTGGACGAAGATTAATTGCTTTCTGTAAGCAATAAATAGCCCCTTGCACATTTTTTTGTAAAGCATGGCAGCGAGCTTTGTTGTACCAGATACCGTCTTCATTAGGCTGTAAATTTAAAGCTTGGTCGTAGCTGGCAATTGCTTCATTGTAATCTTGCAACTTTTCCAAAGCGATACCTTTGTTTAACCAGGCTCTGTAATAGTCTGACTGAATTGTCAAAACCCTATCAAAACAACTAATAGATTTAGAATAACGTCCCCACTCATTAAAACACAAGCCTCGGTTATGCCAAGCCATAACATTATTTGGGTCAAATTCAATCGCACGGTCATAACAGTTGAGTGCTTCTAGGTAATTTTCTATATGTCGCAATGCATTACCTTTATTGTTCCATGCCCAATACGCATCTGGTTGCAAATCCAGAGTCCGCTCGAAACTTTTAATTGCCTTAGTGAATTCCCCCAAATCGCATAAAGTAATGCCGCGATTGTGCCAAACAGTAGCAGCCTGCGGATTAAATTCTAAAGCGCGGTCAAAACTGTTAAGGGCTTCTTCATGACGCTGTAACTTTCCTAAGGCGATGCCTTTATTGTGCCAAACCCAGCAATTATCGACCTGTATTTTCAAGGTCTCCTCAAAACAAACGATAGCGTCTTCGTGATTTCCTAAACAACCAAGCGCAAAGCCTTTCTGGAACCAAGCTTCGGCATATTCTGGTTTACACTGGAGAGCATTGTTAAAAAAGGTAAGCGCAGCGGTAAATTTGGATGCTTTATTTCGCCGCAGTCCTTGCTGGTAGAAAAATTCTGCTTCCAAATTTAAAGCAAGCTTAAAAGAATTTGGCATCATACCTTAGGAAGATTTTTTCGGATTAAACAAAACAATACCATAAGTCCACAGGCATATCTATAAATATTGATAAATACTTTTTATCAATGCATGTAACGGATGTAACGGATAATTATCTGAAACTTTTTTATAAAAACTATTTTGGGTGTCAATAGTATTTCTATACCTGATAATTTATGCAAATTGCTTCCAGCGACCCCAGTAATGCTGCTACCATCGAAACGTTTGTCTATATCTACGTTCGTCAAAATCTACATTCATCAAAGCCAAAACTCAACTAGATGCTAAGCATGAAGTTCCAAATTTTACTAGCCTCTTTATTTTCCCAGATGAAAACACGCCAATGGTGGCTGACTATGCTGTTTTGGATTGCTTTAAGCTTACCAGCACAAGCAACCGTAATAATACGTGTGGCAATTGAGCGGGATGTAAATCAGGTAAAAGTCGGTAGCTCTACACCTGCCGCAATCAAAGATGGTTCAGGTCGGACTTTGGGACAATTGCCTGCGATGGGTTCATATTTTGCTCAAGCTATTCCTGGGTCTGGAGTTGCTTTAGACAAATGGCGGTCTGGTTTGTTTTGGATAGAACCAACTGGCAAAGGACATGTTTATATTAATGACCGCTGGTATAGGGGCCGGACATTAGTTCTACCCACTACAAAAGGTGTTACCGCTGTTAACTGGGTTAATCTGGAAGAATATCTCTATAGTGTTGTTGGCGGCGAAATGAGTTCAAGTTGGCCTCAAGCAGCTTTGAAAGCTCAAGCAATCGCCGCACGAACTTACGCGCTTTACGAACGTCAAAGACAACGTAATAATCCTGTTTTTGATTTAGGCGATAGTCCCGACCGCTGGCAAATTTATAAAGGTGTTAATAGTGAATCGAGAGCAACTTACAACGCAGTAGATGCAACAGCGGGACAGGTGTTAACTTTCAACAACCAAATTATTCTCTCGGTATTTCATGCTTGTTCTGGGGGACATACAGAAAATGTTGAAGATGTTTGGTCAGGAAGACGTTTGCCTTATTTGCGAGGTGTCCCAGATTATGACATGAATGTCAGCGAGTGCAATAACTGGACAAGAACTTTTAGCAGCGGAGAACTTAGCCAAAGATTTCCAGGGATAGGTAACGTTAAAGATATAAAATTAGAAAGTTTTTCTCCTTTCCGAAGTGTAACAACTTTGAGGATAATTGGTGATAAGGGTAGTAAAGTCCTGAGAGGGGAAGAAGTACGCACTGCTTTGAAGCTAAGAAGTACCCGCTTTATTATTAATAGAGCAGGTGGAAATTTTGTACTCCAAGGACGTGGCTTTGGTCATGGTTTAGGAATGAGTCAGTGGGGTGCCCAGCAATTAGCATTACGTGGGGCTAACCACTTGCAAATTTTAGGTTACTATTTCCGAGGAGTAGCCCTAACTCCAATTAAATCAAAGTAACCCAGATTTGGAGACTAGACATGTTTAGTCTCTAACAATTAAGTGATTATTTGGTAAAGCATAAAGTTTTAATGAGAAAATATTGAAGTTTAAATGGGGATTCATGACATTGAATTTACTTAGAGCTTAGTATTGAATACCCTTTTAAGGCAATAACAAACTTTGATAAGGTCAAAATGAATTTCACTTACGCAAAATACTTAAGTACAACCAATTAATTAATAGATATCTGAATATTACTTCTATATACTTATTAGGCTTAGCTTTGGAAATTAATTATGCGTTACGTGTAGAGACGTTAAATGTAACGTCTCTACATTCGTGAACTAATTACTTAATGCTTTAAAAAATCTTTGCAACCCACGCAACATATTTGGTTTTTTTCCTGGAAAGTTAGATTGCGTGGCTGCTTGCATTTCACCTTCTGACGTGGTTCCGGTTGGGGATTTTCCAGCCAAAATCATATCTAAATCATCACCCGAAGGTTTTTTGGATAATTCTGTCAGCTTTTTATAATCATCACCGCTTTCATTTTTGACCCAAACTTCCCACAGACCTGGGTAACAACGGAATACTGCCGCCTCGTCATATATAGGACGCAAGTAGTAACAGGATTCAATGGTGCTAATAAAACGTTCGCGGGTTTGTCTCGCTGTATAACCAATCCCCACTGTTCCAGAATCTTCCAAGCGGGGATTTAACATTATGAAGGGACGTTCTCCTATAATTTCACAAATTTTTTCTAGCTGCGGTACTTCTACGGAGGTGGGAGAAACGAATAAGAAAATTTCGTCTTCTGGTTGTACTTTTGACTGAATCGAAGCGGTTCTACCCGTACCTATATCTGTAATTTGAAAGGAGACATTTTCCCAATCGCGACGAGCAAGTCCAGCACTACCAGCATCAGCAAAGAAAACCTTAAGCTGGTTACCGTATTGCTCCAACGCAGGCAAAAAGTCCTTTGCTACTGGCATGACTTTCAGTTCAGGAAACAGCAAATCAATTTGCACCTTATTATACCCATCTGCTATAGCCGATTGAGTAGCTTCACGGGCTTGAGCGATAGCGTCTTCTAATGTTTTAGGAAGTTCTGCCATGTTAATTGGTAATTGGTAATTGGTAATTGGTAATTGGTAATTGGTAATTGGTAATTGGTAATTGGTAATTGGTAATTGGTAATTGGTAATTGGTAATTGGTAATTGGTAATTGGTAATTGGTAATTGGTAATTGGTAATT